>CAWARE010000049.1:0-30019 GCA_963784345.1 uncultured Actinomycetota bacterium | reverse complement strand
ACCGGAACCCACCGCCGAGCCAGATCCGGCCATTCCCGGGGGCGCCGAACGCACAGGACCCGGGCCCGGTCGGAGAGCTCCGACCTGACCCGGGTCCTGGGGCGACGCTGTCAGTCAGCGATCACGCGGGAGCTGTCAGCTCCGCGCCTTCTCGCGCATCTCGTACGTCTCGACCACGTCACCGATGCGGATGTCGGAGTAGTTGTTGAGCGTGAGACCACACTCGTAACCCTCCCGCACCTCGGTGGCGTCGTCCTTCTCGCGACGCAGCGAGGAGATCGTGGTGTCGGAGATGACCACGCCCTCCCGCAGCAGCCGCGCCTTCGCGTTGCGCCGCATGATGCCGCTGGTCACCATGCAACCCGCGATGATGCCGGCCTTCGAGGAGCGGAAGATCTCGCGGATCTCCGCCTGACCCAGCTGGGCCTCCTCGTAGATCGGCTTCAGCATGCCCTTCAGGGCCGCCTCGATCTCGTCGATCGCGGAGTAGATCACCGAGTAGTAGCGGATGTCCACGTTCTCGCGGTCCGCCATCTCGGTGGCCTTGCCCTGCGGGCGCACGTTGAAGCCCACGATGACCGCGTCCGACGCCGCCGCCAGGCTGACGTTGGTCTCGGTGATCGCACCGACACCGCGGTCGATGACCCGCAGGCTGACCTCGTCGCCGACGTCGATCTTGGACAGCGCGTCCTCCAGGGCCTCGACCGAACCGGCGCCGTCGCCCTTCAGGATGAGGCGCAGCTCCTGCGTCTCGCCCTTCTCCAGCTGCTCGAACAGCTGGTCCAGGGTCTTGCGTCGGGTGCCGGCCGCCTGGGCCGCCATCCGGAGTCGCGCCCCACGCCGCTCGGCGATCTGGCGAGCCATCCGGTCGTCCTCGACGACGATGAAGCTGTCGCCGGCGCCCGGGACCGCGGTCAGACCGAGGACCTGGACGGGGAAGGACGGCGGTGCCTCGGTGACGTTGTTGCCGTGGTCGTCGAGCAGCGCCCGGACCCGGCCGTAACCGGTGCCGGCCACGATCGAGTCGCCGACGTGCAGCGTCCCGCGCTGGACCAGCACCGTGGCGACCGCGCCACGACCCTTGTCGAGGTGCGCCTCGATGGCGACACCCTGACCGTCCATCTCGGGGTTGGCCCGCAGGTCCAGCGCCGCGTCGGCGGTCAGGATGACCGCCTCCAGCAGCTCGTCCAGACCCTGTCCGGTGACCGCGGAGACGTCGACGAACATGGTGTCGCCGCCGTACTCCTCCGGCACCAGCCCGTACTCGGTGAGCTGACCACGCACCTTCGTCGGGTCGGCACCCTCACGGTCGACCTTGTTCACCGCCACCACGACCGGGACCTCCGCCGCCAGGGCGTGGTTGAGCGCCTCGATGGTCTGCGGCATCACGCCGTCGTCGGCCGCCACCACGAGGACCGCGATGTCGGTCGACTTGGCGCCACGGGCACGCATGGCGGTGAACGCCTCGTGGCCCGGGGTGTCGATGAAGGTGATCTTGACGCTCTTCCTCGTCGACCTCTGTCGCCACCTGGTAGGCACCGATGGCCTGCGTGATGCCACCCGCCTCCCCGGCGACCACGTTGGTCTTGCGGATCGCGTCGAGCAGCTTGGTCTTGCCGTGGTCGACGTGACCCATGACCGTGACCACCGGCGGACGCGGCGCGAGATCCTCTTCGCCACCCTCGTTCTCGCCGAACTCGATGTCGAAGCTCTCCAGCAGCTCGCGGTCCTCGTCCTCGGGCGAGACGACCTCGATCTTGTAGTTGAGCTCGCCGGCCAGCACCTGCAGCGTGTCCTCGGACACGGTCTGGGTGGCCGTCACCATCTCGCCCAGGTTGAACAGCACCTGGACCAGCGACGACACGTCGACGTTGATCTTCTCCGACAGGTCGGTCAGCGAGGCGCCGCGGGCGAGCCGGACGGTCTGCCCGTCACCCTGGCGTACGCGGACGCCACCGATCTCCGGAGCCTGCATCTGGTCGAACTCTTGACGACGCTGACGCTTCGACTTGCGACCACGACGCACCGGCCCACCGGCGCGACCGAACGCACCCTGGGTGCCACCACGACCACCACGGCCGCCGCGACCCGCGGGAGGACCGCCGGGACCGCCGCCACCGGGACGACCCGGAGCGCCACCGCGACCACGACCACCCGGAGCACCGGGACGACCGCCACCGCGGGTGGGTGCACCGAGCTGGCCCGAGCTCTGCTTGGGCATCATCGCCGGGTTCGGCCGCGGCATGCCGGGCACGCCGCCACCGCCACCGGGACGGGGACCGCCGGGGCCACCAGGACCACCGGGGCCACGACCGGCCGGCGGACGGGGTCCGCCCGGACGGGCGGCGTCGGTGCTGCTGGGACGCGGCGGACGCGACTGGCCCATGCCCTGCGACGGGGCGAACGGGTTGTTGCCCGGACGCGGAGCACCGCCGGTGCGACGCGGACCGGGTGTGCCACCGGGCAGACCGCCGGTGCCGCCCGGACGCGGCCGCGGACCGGGCTGAGCCGCTCCGGGAGCGCCGGGAGTGCCGGAGGTGCCGGGCCGGGACGTCGTCTCCGGACGCGACGGACCGTCGGTACGGCGGGGCTGGTCGGTGCGACCGGCCTGCTCGCTACGACGCTGGTCGGGACGCTGGTCCGGCCGCGGACCGGGCTGGCCCGGAGCGCGCGGGACGACGCCGGGCCGACCGCTCTCCGGAGCCCGCGGGGCCGAGGACGGACCGGGCGAGGCCTGCGACGGCGTCGCCGTCGAGGACTCGACCGACGGCTGCGGGGCAGCCGGGGTCTCGGCTGCCGGAGCGGCCGTCTCCGCCGGAGCGGGGGCGGACGCGGCCGGAGCGGCGGGAGTGGCCTGCGCCGGACGCGGGCCGGGGGTGGCCGGACGCGGACCGGGGCGGACCGGGCTGCCGGTCGGGGCGCCGCCGGTGGAGCCGCTGCTGGAACGGGTGGCCGGTGCGCCGGACGCCTGTCCGCTGCTCGGCCGGGACGGGGTGGGACCGCCGGGCCGCGGGGCGCCCGGACGGGCGTCACCGGCTTGGGCGGGATGACTGGGGGCCGCAGCCCTCGCGGTCGGCTTGGACGAGCCACCGTCCGAGCCGCCGAACTTCTCCTTGAGACGCCGCTCGACGGGCGGCTCGATGGTGGAAGAGGCCGAACGAACGAACTCCCCCATGTCCTTCAGCGTGCTGAGGACGATCTTGCTTTCGACTCCGAGCTCTTTCGCGAGCTCGTAGACCCGGGTCTTTGCCACTGCTCTCCTTGATGGCGGCCCGGGTCGTTGCGTGACACCGGACCAGTTAGTTGTTGTGCATGCTCATTGAGCGGTTCTCATCGAGAGGTCATGAGCGTGATGCCCACCTTCTGGTTCGGCGCCGGTCGGCGAACGACCGGTGCTTGCTCGAATCACCCGCCCCCGGAGGAGGCAGGTCCAATGGACGATCTTATGCCCTCCACCCACGTTTTCGCGAAGTCGTCCCCCGCGACCCTGGCCGACCGCTGTCGGACCGGGTCAGTCCCGGGGCAGGTGCGGACCGACGGCGGCGGCCAGAGCGTCCGGATCCACCCCGGTGACGCGCAGCGCCCGACCGGCGGCCCGCCGCTTGATCGCCAGCTGCAGACAGACCGAGCGCGGGTGCAGGTAGGCCCCACGACCGGGAGCGGTCTGCCGGAGGTCGACCGCCGGTCCACCGCCGGCCCGCCAGGTCACCCGCAGCAGGTCAGCCTTGGCCGCCCGACCGCGGCAGCCGATGCAGGTGCGTTGCGGGTCGGACACGGGTGCCAGCCCGGTCGTCAGGCTTCGGGCTTCTCGGTGTCGGAGCGGATGTCGATCCGCCAGCCGGTGAGCCGGGCCGCGAGCCGGGCGTTCTGCCCCTCCCGGCCGATGGCCAGCGACAGCTGGTAGTCGGGCACGACCACCCGGGCGGCCCGGGCGGCCTCGTCGACCACCGTCACCGAGGTGACCTTGGCCGGGGACAGCGCCTGACCGACGAACCGGGCCGGTTCCGGCGACCAGTCGATGATGTCGATCTTCTCCTCGTTCAGCTCGTGCATCACCGCGCGCACCCGCTGCCCCATCGGGCCGATGCAGGCGCCCTTGGCGCTCACCTCCCGCTTGGTCGACACCACGGCGATCTTGCTGCGGTGCCCGGCCTCCCGGGCCACCGCCTTGACCTCGACGGTGCCGTCGGCGATCTCGGGGACCTCCAGCTTGAACAGCCGCTCGACCAGCCCCGGGTGGGTCCGGGAGACCACGACCTGCGGGCCACGCAGCTCCTTGCGGACCGACACCACGTAGACCTTGAGCCGGGTGCCGTGCGCGTACGACTCCCCCGGAACCTGCTCCGAGAGCGGCATGATCGCCTCGATCTTGCCGAGATCGACCAGCACCGTCCGGGTGTCGCGGCCCTGCTGCACGACGCCGGAGACGATGTCGCCCTCCACGCCGGCGAAGTGGCCGTACTTCTGCTCGTCCTCGGCGTCCCGCAGCCGCTGGAAGATCACCTGGCGGGCCGTCGAGGCGGCCACCCGGCCGAAGCCGTCGGGGGTGCCGTCGTACTCGCCGACCACCGCACCGTCGTCGTCGGTCTCGGGCACCATCACCGCGACGTGCCCGGACTTGCGGTCCAGCTGCACCCGCGCACCGGGCACCGCGCCGTCGGTCTTGTCGTACGCCGTGATCAGCGCCTCCTCGATCGCCTGGACCAGCAGATCGAGCGGCAGGTCCTTCTCCCGCTCCATCAGCCGCAGTACCGACATGTCGATGTCCATCTCAGACCTCCTCCTCGCTCGTCGCGTCCAGCTCCACGAGTTCCTCGTCGTCGTCCGGTGCGTCCGCACTCGGTCGGTTGAACTCCACCTGCACGATCGCCTTGGCCACGTCGCCGTAGCCGAGCCGGCGGGGTGTGCCCTCCACGTCCAGGGTGACGCCGTCGTCGTCGACGTCACCGATCCGTCCGGTCACCGAGGACCCGTCGCCGAGATCGGCCTTGACCAGGCGCCCTCGGTTCCGTCGCCAGTGCCGCTCCAGGGTCAGCGGGCGGTTGATGCCGCGGCTCGACACCTCCAGCGTGTACGCCGCCGACCCGACCGCGTCCGAGGTGTCCAGGAAGGCCGAGATCGCCTTGGTCGCCTCCGCGATGTCGTCCAGCAGCGGGCCGCGGCCCTCGGGACCGTCACCGTCCACCACCACCCGCAGCAGCCGACGCTTGCCGGCCGGCATCACGTCGATGTCCTCCAGCTCGAGGGCGTAGTGCGCCAGGATCGGGGTCAACAACGAACTCAGCTGACTGTCTTTCATACGTCCTCCGTGACCCACGATCCGATTGTGTCGAGCAGTTGTGTGACCCGTTGGCGCGGACGGCCGGCGGGTTCGGGCGATTCTCCCACGCCCACCGTAGGTCCCTGGTCAGCGGGAGTGGTGGGCGGCGTACTCGGACCGGACCTCGCTGCGCCAGTGCAGCAGGTCGGCCCTCAGGGCCTTGAGCCGTTCCGGGTCGACCTCGGCGATCAGGTTGTGGAGCTCCTCGGGGTCGGCGGCCAGGTCGAAGACCTCGTCGGGCCGGTTGCCGAAGTGGTGCACGTACTTGGTGCTGCCCTCGATCGAGGCCAGGCACCGGTTGTCCGACTGGCAGGCGACCCGGACGGGCTGACCCTGGTCGTCGCCGTACAGCGACTCCTCCCGGGCCAGTCCACCGGTCATCCGGAAGCCGAGCGCCTGCGTGACGGTGGCCGGGACGCTCATCGTGGTCACCGGCCGCTGGACGGAGCGACCGCGCTGGTCACTGGGGTCGTAGACCAGGTACGGGACCTTGATGCCCTCGTTGTAGATGGTGTTGTCGTGCTGCCGCAGCCCGTGCTCGCCGAAGCCCTCGCCGTGGTCGGCCATCACGACCACCACGGTGTCGTCGGCGTGACCCTCCTCGGCCAGCATGGCGAACACCTTGGAGACGAACCGGTCGACGTAGCGGGCCCCGTTGAGGTAGTTGTTCAGCTCCTCGTCGTCGGACAGGTGCTCGAGACGCGAACGTGTCCGGCAGCCGGTAGTCGTGGTGCCCGGTCACGGTCAGGTACGTCATCAGGAACGGCTGGTCGCCCTGCTGCCGCACCCAGTCGCGGCTGGGCTCGAGCATGATGTCGTCCTCCCAACCGAAGTAGTTGGCCCGGCCGAACCCGGCCGTGGGGAACGCCTCGACCGGGAAGAAGTCGTCGTAGCCGAGGTTGCGGATGAGGTCGGGGCGGCGCTCGAACTCCCCCACCGCCGACTGGAAGAAGCCGGTCCGGTAGCCCTGGTCGCGGAGCAGACCGGGCAGGCAGGTCGACGGCAGTCCGGCCGGCTCCGACTCGGTCAGCTTGGTGTCCAACGGCGGGACGTAGCCGCAGTTGGAGGCGGTCAGGGCCTTCGACGTGTGCGGCACCACCGTGTACGCGTTCTCGGCCACCAGACTGCGCTCGGCCAGATCCGCCAGGAACGGGGTGGTGTCACGGTCCGGGTTGCCGACCGTGGTGGCCTCCGACCGCAGCGACTCCATCGTGATGATCACGACGTTGCGGGCCCGGTCCGTACCCGAGGTGCTCGACGCGCTCGATCCGCTGTCAGCCCGGACCAGCTCGGTCGGGGACAGCGCCGGTCGCTCCGCGGCGGCCCGCTCGGACTCGACCAGACCCGACCCGAGCTCCAGCGCGATGTCCAGAGCCCGGTTGCGGGAGAACGCCCCGCCCCCGGTGAAGGTGGGCACCGCCGACATGACCACCAGCACCAGCCCGGTGGTCGCAGCCAGCAGGGAGAGTCGCCGCCGCGTGCTGGTCCCGAGCCGTCCGGGGCTCGCCGCGGTCCGGCCCTCCGACGAGACCGGCCGGACGCCCGGCAGCCACGCACCGCGCGGTGAACGACCGCGGTAGCGCAGCCGGTAGACCAGCACGGGTCCGAGGATCGCGTACGCCGCCACGCCCACCAGCAGCCAGACGTTGGCGGTCGACGTCTCGCTGGCCGCGATGTTGCGGGTCGCTTCGGGGTCCATGACGGTCATCCGGAGTCCGCCGGCGTCCAGGATCGAACCGCTCTTGCGGTAGTAGCTGTGCGCCACCACGGCGAACAGCAGGTAGGCGGCCACACTCACCTGGGCGACGACCAGCAGCACCACCCGGGGCCGGCCGGTGCGCAGCAGCGCGAAGGCGACGGCCCAGAGCACGGCGAACCCGAGGTGGGCGAGCACGTCGGAGCGCAGCTGGCCGAGAGCGGCAAGACCGGAGGGGGCCGCGTACTGGGAGGTCACCCGCAGCCAGCTCAACGTGAGGTCGAACAGGGCCGCCGGGACGACCAGGGCAGCCAGGTAGAACCAGTCCGGCCCGGGCAGGAAACCTTCGGAGACCGCACGAAGTCGGGCCGGGATCCCACCCGCGGTGGCGGCGGCGGGGCGACGGGAGGACATCCTGAGGATGCAGGGTAGCAATGCTTTGTTAACGCTTCGTTCAGCGATTGTCCGAAGGCCGGCGGCCCGGTCACCGTGGCGCCACGATCCGCACACCGCGTCAGCAGGTAGGTTCGGCGGGTGACGTCGGCACCCACCCCCCACCGGTGGTCGCGACGCACCTTCCTCCTCGGTTCCGCCGCCCTCACCGGGTCCCTGGGCGCCGCCGGTCTCACCGGCTGCAGCGCCCCCGGAGGTCCGCTCGCCCCCGGCGCCTCCCGACGCGACGACGCCCGCCGGGCCCGCCACCGCCGGCAGCGCCTCCCCCACTCCGGGTCAGCCGCCGGTCTCGGTCTTCCCCGGCTCGCTGGCGGGCGCGACCGTGGAGGACTCGCTGGCCGCCCACGCCGCTGTCGTGCTCGCCGTGGGGCACGACGAGCTCGGCCGGGCTGGACGCCGCCTGCTGACAGCGGTCCGCGACCAGCACCGGGCGCACGCCGCCGCGCTCCGGACCGACGACCCGACCGACCCGAACCGAGCCGGCGGTGGAGCCGGCTCCCCCTCGGCCTCGCCGCGGCCCTCGACCAAGACCCCCTCCTTCGCCAAGGCCGTCAGCCGGCTGGTGGCCGCGGAGTCCGCGGCCGCGGTCACCCACCGCACCACCGCACTGGCCGGGAGTGGTGCGGCGGCGCTGCTGTGGGGGTCCCTGGCCGGATCGGCCACCCAGCTGCGTTCGGTGCTGGCCGCAGCGGACCTGGCCGGCGACGACCCGGAACCCGACGTGGCCACCGTCGCCGCCCCCCGGGTGCGGGCACCGATGCCGGTGCTCTCCGAGGTCCGGGCCGAGCAGCAGCTGGTCGCCCAGCTGCACGCGGTCGTCTACGGCTACCAGCTGGCCCTGGGCCGGCTCACCGGCTCCCGTCGCGACACCGCCGCCGCCGAGCTCCGACGGCACCGGATCCTCCGGGACCGGCTGACCGCCCGGTTGCTCGACCGCAAGGCTGACGTGCCGGTCGCCGACCCGGCGTACGTCCCCACCACCAACCCGCGCAACGCTGCCACCGCGGCCAAGCTGGTCCGGCAGATGGAGACGGCGCTGGTGCCGTTCGGCGGGCTGTGGCTGGCGGCGGCCGCCACCCCGGCGGAGCGCGGCGAGGCCCTGGACCTGGTGATCCGCACCGCGGGCGTGGCTCGTCAGTGGGGCGCGGCCGTCTCGACCTGGCCCGGCTGGAAGCTCGCCTGAGCCTCCCCGCGGCGGAGCCACCTGCCTCGGGCGGACATCGACACTCGGCGCGACGGTCCCGCCGGACACCCACCTAGGATGGCCGTCCCTGGTCACGACCGAACGGCGTCCCGATCCTTCGGCGGCGCGTTGCCGAAGGAGCATCTGGCTCATGCTGAGCCCCCGCCGCCCGTCAGCTGCCACGTGGCGACCCGGTCACGACCGCCGGGCCGAACGCCACCCAGCTGCCCCCGGCGCCCTGCGCCCCACCGACGGCCGTCAGCCGACCGCCGTCGTCCTCGGCGGCGGGATCGCCGGCATCGCCGCTGCCGCCGGTCTGGCCGAGCGGGGCGTGCAGGTGACGCTGCTCGAGCAGCACGGTCAGCTGGGAGGCCGCGTGCGGGCCTGGCCGCGGGAGGACGGCACGACGATGAGCCGCGGCTTCCACGCGTTCTTCCGTCAGTACTACAACCTCCGGGCCCTCCTCCGCCGGGTCGATCCCACCCTCGCCGGACTGACGGCGGTGGCGGACTACCCGCTGGTCGCCGCCAACGGCCTTCGCGACTCCTTCGCCAGGATCCCGCGGACCCCGCCGCTCAACATGGCGGCCTTCGTCGCCCAGAGCCCCAGCTTCCGCGCCGCCGACCTCGCCGAGATCGACACCACGTCGGTCTGGGAGCTGCTCGACGTGGACTTCCCGCGGACGTTCTCCGACCACGACGGCGAGAGCGCCGCGGCCTTCCTCGACCGGTTGAAGTTCCCGGACAAGGCCCGGCACCTGGCCCTGGAGGTGTTCTCCCGCAGCTTCTTCGCCCGCCCGGAGGAGTTCTCCGCCGGTGAGCTGGTCGGCATGTTCCACACCTACTTCCTGGGCTCGTCGGAGGGTCTGCTCTTCGACGTCCCGGTCGACGACTACGACACGGTGCTCTGGGCGCCCCTGGGCGACTACCTGGAGCGGCTCGGCGTCGAGGTCCGGACCTCCGAGCGGATCGAGGCGTTGGACCTGGACGGTCCCGGCGTCGCGGTGCAGACCGACACCGGCCGGCTGCACGCCGACTCGGCCGTGCTGGCCACCGACCTGCGCACCACGCGACACCTGGTCGCCGACCTGACGACCCTCGATCCCGACTGGCGGGCGCGGATCGCCGAGACGGTCAACGCGCCGCGGTTCGCGGTCTGGCGGCTGTGGCTGGACCGGCTGGTCGCCGCCGACCGGCCGGCGTTCCTGGGCACCAGCGGCTACGGCCCGCTGGACAACATCACCGTGCTCGAACGGTTCGAGGCCGGGGCCCGCAGCTGGTCGCAGGCGCACGACGGCTCGGTGGTCGAGGTGCACGCGTACGCCCTGCCCGGAGAGGCCGACGAGGCTTCCGTCCGGGATGCTCTGCGCGCCGAGCTGGCCCGGGTGTACCCCGAGACGGCGGCGGCCAGGGTGGTGCAGGAGGAGTGGCTGGTCGAGGACGACTGCCCGTTGGTCGGCACCGGCCCCTGGGTCCGCCGCCCCGAGGTGGCCACCCCGGACCGGCGGCTGGTGCTGGCCGGCGACGGGATCCGCTGCGACTTCCCGGTGGCCCTGATGGAGCGGGCAGCCACCACCGGTTTCCTGGCCGCCAACCAGCTGCTGGCCCAGGACGGCCTGGCCGGGCACGACCTGTGGACGGTGCCGACCCGCACCCGCCATCCGCAGCTGCTCCTCGGTCGGCGACTCCTCAGCCGCTGAGTCCGTCGCAGCCGCTGGTCAGTCTCAGCCGCTGAGTCCGTCGCCGATCGCGGCCGGGACGGGCAGCGGCCCGGGGCTGCGGTCGCCGATGATGCGCTTCAGCACCAGCTCGGCGGAGATCAGGCAGATCGGCATGCCGATGCCCGGGCTGGTGCCGGCGCCCACGTAGTAGAGGTTCGTCAGCTTCCGGCTCACGTTGCGGGGTCGGAAGATGGTCTGCCGCGTCGTGTGGGCCAGACCGAGGGCGGAGCCTCCGTACGCGTGGTAGTCGGCGGTGAAGTCCCGCGAGGTGTAGCTGCGCTCGAACACGATCCGGTCCTGCAGGTCCGGCACGTCGAAGTCCCGGGCCACCAGCTCCAGGGTGCGCTGCCGGTAGCGCGCGATGTCGGCGTCGGTCATGGACAGACTCGGGGCCAGCGGGACCAGGACGAACAGGTTCTCCCGGTCCGGCGGTGCCGTGGTGGGATCGGTGCGGCTCGGGGCGCAGACGTAGTACGACGGGTCGTCGGGCCAGGCCGGTCGGTCGAAGAGGTCGGCGAAGGCGGCGCGCCAGTCAGAGCCGAAGGCCAGGTTGTGGTGGGTCAGCTGCGGCAGCCGACCACGGACGCCGAGATAGAGGATGAACGCGCTCGGCGCCAGCACCTTCCGCTTCCACGACCGCTCCGGGTGGCTGCGCGCCGCCGTCGGCAGCAGCTCGGTCTCGGTGTGGTGCATGTCGGCGTTCGAGATCACCAGATCGGCCCGGAGCTCCTCGCCCGAGGCCAGGCGCACGCCGGTCGCCCGGCGGCCCGCGGTGAGGATCTCGGCCACCGGCGCCTCGGTGCGGTGCGTGACCCCGTGCTGCTGCCCGAGGCGGACCAGCGCCTGGACGATCGAGTAGATCCCGCCCCGGGGGTAGAAGACGCCGAGGTTGAAGTCGATGTGGCTCATGATGTTGTAGAGCGCGGGGGTGTTGAACGGCGACGACCCGAGGAAGACCAGCTGGTACTCGAGGATCTTGCGGACGGCGTCGGTGGCGAAGGACCGGCTGATGTAGTCGTGCATGTTCTCGAACACGTGCAGCTGCCGGGCCTGACGGGCCGTCTGCACGTCGAAGAAGTCGAGCAGGCCGTTGGTGTTGCGGTACATGAACCGGTCGATGGCCACCTGGTACTGCGCCTCGGCCCGGTCCAGGTAGTCCCGCAGAGCCTGACCGCTGCCCGGCTCCAGCCCTTCGAAGGTGGGCACGTCCCGGGTGAGGTCGGAGTACATGTCGACGACCTGGTCGGTGCCCCGGAACGTGATCCGGTAGGACGGGTCCAGGCGGATCAGGTCCAGGTGGTCCTCCACCCGCTCGCCCAGCAGGGCGAAGAAGTGCTCGAAGATGTCCGGCATCAGGTACCACGACGGGCCCATGTCGAAGCGGAACCCGTCGGCCTCGAAGTAGTTGGCCCGACCGCCCACCAGCTGGTTCTTCTCCAGGACGGTGACGTCGTGCCCGTGCTTGGCCAGCAGGGCTGCGCTCGCCAGTCCGCCGATGCCGCCCCCGATGACGATCGCCGTGCTCATGGGACCCGACCGTAGCGCGGGGCCAGAACGATCAGCAGCACCAGACCGACCACGGCCGGGAGCCACTGCCCGCTCCACAGGTTCACCGAGGACCAGAACACCAGCACCAGCCACAGGTTCCGGGCGAACAGGCCGGGCACGGGTCGCGGGAGCCGACGCAGGGCCAGCACGGCGATGCCTCCGGAGAGCACCCATCCGAAGAAGTTGATGAGTGGCACGCCGTAGTAGATCCCGGGCTCGTCCCAGCTCCAGAACCCCAGCCGCACCGCCGCCGGGTCCAGCACCAGGTCCACCGCGACCAGCAGGGCCACGGCGACCCACCCCCGCCGGGTCATCGCGAGCGCGCCGAGGATCAACGGCGTCCAGGCCAGCAGCACCGTCGGCGGGGCCAGCCCGAGCAGCGGCGGACCGAGCACCTGGCTGTAGGAGAACCGGCCGTACGGTAGCCCGGTGGCCACCGCGACCGACTCCACCACCAGCGCGTAGAGACCCAGTGCCAGCAGCAGGCCGATCCCACCCCGAGGACCCAACCACCGGACGGCCCCGACGATCACGGGAGAGGAGAACACCAGGATGGCCAGAGCCGAGACCCACCACACCTCCGGCCGGAGCGGTGCGTTCGCCAAGCCCAGGCCGGCGATGAACAGCAGCGCCGCCAACGGCCACCGGAACCGGAGCAGTGCGTCATCCACCGGCCCAGTATCGACGTTCCGCGCCCTGATCCGGGTCTCCCGCCCGCGTTTCTGGATCTACCTGCTGGGGCCGTTCATGATCGCCCTGGCCGCGACGTCGCTGCGGCCGCCGGTGGAGGTGTGGCTGCTCGGGTTGTACCTCACCCTGCCGGCGAACCTCCTCATCTACGGCGTCAACGACCTGTACGACGTCGACACCGACCGTCTGAACCCGAAGAAGCAGGACTACGAGAACCTGCTCCAGCCCGGTCAGCGGCGCGGCCTGGTCATCGCCATCCTGGCCCTGAACCTGCCGTTCCTGGCCCTCGTGCCGTTCCTGCCCCACGCCTGGCCGTGGCTGCTGCTGTTCGTGCTGACCGGCGTGGGCTACTCGATGCCGCCGGTGCGCGCCAAGAGCCGCCCCGTCCTGGACGCCGCCTTCAACATCTTGTACGTCGCGCCCGGGCTAGCCGCCTACGCGACCCTGAGCGGGGGGTCACCGCCCTGGACGGTGCTGTTGCCGGCGTTGCTGTGGTGCATGGCCATGCACGCCTACTCCGCCGTGCCCGACATCGCCGCCGACCAGGAGGCCGGCGTGGCGACCGTCGCCACCCTGTTCGGCCGACGGTGGACCCTGGTGCTGTGCGGGCTGGCCTACGCCCTCGCGGCCACCCTGATCTACCCGTCCCTCGGGCCGTTCGCCGTGGTCGCCGGAGCGACCTACCTCGTGCTGATCGCCCTGTCGCTCCGCAGCCGCGGACCGGAGCAGCTCTTCGCGGTCTACCGACGGTTCCCGGTGGTCAACACCGTGGTGGGCGGTGCCATGTTCTGCGTCGTCGGCCTCCAGCACGCCACCTGGCCGTTCGTCTGACCGCGCCACCCCGGGGTCGGCCCGGCCCTCCCGGGAGGTGCCGGGTCAGACCAGCATCCGTACGGTGTCGTAGGCCAGCCGGACGGCCAGGGCCGCGACGACGACCAGGAAGACCTTGCGGACGAAGCCGTTGCCCTTGCTGATGGCGGTCCGTGCGCCCAGGAAGCCCCCGACCAGGTTGGCCGCGCCCATCATCAGCCCGAGCTGCCAGAGCACCGACCCGTGGGCGGCGAAGACGGCGATGGCCGACAGGTTGGTCACCAGGTTGGCGATCTTGGCCTGGGCGCTGGCCTCCAGGAACCCCCAGCCGAGCAGGCCGACCAGCAGGATGACGAAGAAGGAGCCGGTGCCCGGACCGAGGATGCCGTCGTAGGCGCCCACCGCCAGCCCGATGGCCAGGGTGGTCAGGTAGTGCCGCCGACCCTGGTGCTTGCGCTCGGTGACCAGACCGAGCTCGGGGCGGCGCCAGGTGTAGACGCCGACCACGATCAGCGCGAGCAGCACGATCGGGGTGAACACCTCCCGGGGCAGGAACCGGGCCAGCTGGGCGCCGAGGGCCGATCCCGCCGACGACCCGATGACCAGGGGCAGCACGCTGCGCCACTCGGGACGCACCTTGATCGCGTACAGCACCGAGCTGGTGGCGGTCCCCCACACCGAGGACACCTTGTTGGTGCCGAGGATGGAGGCGGTCGGGGTGGTGTCCGGCAGCCCGATCAGCAGCGCGGGCAGCTGCAGCAGGCCGCCACCGCCCACCACCGCGTCCACCCAGCCGGCGGCGAAGGCCACCAGCACCAGGACGACGACTGTCGCTGTGCTGATCTGCAGGGCGTCCACGGGTGGTCGGCAGCCGATCGGTGGTGGGTGGGGTCAGTCGAGGGCAGGATCAGTCAGGAGCAGGATCAGTCGAGGGCGGGCCGGCCGTGCACGACGGCGACGATCCGGGCGACGGCGTCGGTGAGGTCGATGTTCTCGCTGGCACCGGTGGCCCGGTCCCGCAGCTCCACCACCCCGTCGGCCAGACCGCGGCCGACCACCACCGAGGTGGGCATGCCCAGGATCTCGGAATCCGCGAACTTCACCCCGGGACTGGCCTTGCGGTCGTCCAGCAGCACCGAGACCCCGGCGTCGTCGAGCTCGCGGGCCAGGTCGGTGGCCGCCTGCAGGACGGCCTCGCCCTTGCCGGTGGCCAGCACCTGCACGTCGTACGGGGCGAGCTCGCGCGGCCAGCACAGGCCCTTCTCGTCGCTGGTGCCCTCGGCCACGGCGGCCACGGCGCGGGAGACGCCGACGCCGTACGAGCCCATGGTCACGGTGACGAGCTTGCCGTTGCTGTCCAGCACCTTGAGACCGAGCGCCTCGGCGTACTTGCGGCCGAGCTGGAAGATGTGACCCATCTCGATCCCCCGGGCCAGCCGCAGCGGTCCGGAGCCGTCGGGGGCCGGGTCGCCCTCCTTGATCTCGGCCACGTCGAGCACCCCGTCGGGGGTGAAGTCGCGGCCGCAGACCAGGTCGAAGACGTGCTGGCCGGGGGTGTCGGCCCCGGTCACCCAGCGGGTGCCGGTGACCACCCGCGGATCGGCCAGGTAGCGGATGCCGGAGGCGTTGTCCGTGCCGAGCACACCGGGGCCGATGTAGCCCTTGGCCAGACTCGGGTGGTCGGCGAAGTCCTCCTCGGTGAACGGCTCCACCTCGTCGGGCTCGAGCTGGGCGGCCAGCCGCTTCAGGTCGACCTCGCGGTCGCCGGGCACGGCGATGGCCAGCGGCTCGCGGCTGCCGTCCACCTTGCGCACCATCACCAGCACGTTCTTGAGGGTGTCGGCGGCGGTCCAGGACCGGTCGTCGCGGGCGACGTGGGCGTTGGCGTGGTCCACCAGGGTCTGGATGGTGGGGGTGTCGGGGGTGTCGTGGACGTGGGCGGCGGGCGCGTCCTCGTACGGCAGCGGGTCGGGTGCAGCGACGTGGACGGCCTCGACGTTGGCCGCGTAGCCGCCGGCGGAGGCCACGAAGGTGTCCTCACCGTTCTCGGCCACGGCCAGGAACTCCTCGCTGGCCGAGCCGCCCATGGCCCCGGAGGTGGCGTGCACGATGACGTACTCGAAGCCGAGCCGGTTGAAGATCTTCACGTACGCGTCGCGGTGCGCCTGGTAGGACTTCTCCAGCCCGATGTCGTCGATGTCGAAGGAGTAGGAGTCCTTCATCACGAACTCGCGGCCGCGCAGCAGCCCGGCCCGGGGCCGCGCCTCGTCCCGGTACTTGGTCTGGATCTGGTAGAGCGACAACGGCAGGTCCTTGTACGAGGAGTACAGGTCCTTCACCAGCAGCGTGAACATCTCCTCGTGGGTGGGACCGAGCAGGTAGTCCCCGCCCTTGCGGTCCTTCAGCCGGAAGATGTTGGGCCCGTAGTCGGTCCAGCGACCGGTGGCGTCGTAGGGCTCCCGGGGCAGCAGAGCCGGCAGGTGCACCTCCTGGGCGCCGATGGCGTCCATCTCCTCGCGCACGATCCGCTCGACGTTGCGGAGCACCTTGTAGCCCAGCGGCAGCCAGCTGTAGATCCCCGGCGCGGCGCGGCGGATGTAGCCGGCCCGGACCAGCCAGCGGTGGCTGGGCACCTCGGCGTCGGCCGGGTCGTCGCGCAGGGTCCGGACGAAGAGCTCCGACATGCGGGTGATCACTGTGCTGCCTTCCTCCCGCCGGTCCGCCCGGCGAGCCGTCCCACCCTATCCAGCCTGAGTCGTCGCGCCCGCGCGATTTCCGACCACTGTCGGTTTGCGGCATGTTCCGAGGGGCCGGGGCGCGTTTTCCGACCGCTGTCGGCCTCCGCCGATCCCGAGCCAGCGGAACCCCCGCGTGACAGGTCCAGCAGCGGGGATCGCTCAGTAGTGGATGGTGGCGAACTCGCCGACCTCGGCGAACCCCACCCGGCGGTAGGTCGCGCGAGCGGGACGGTTGAAGTCGTTCACGTAGAGGCTCACGGTCGGGGCGATGGACTGGGCGAGGCGGACGACGGCGGCCATCGCCGGGGCGGCCAACCCCTGACCGCGCAGGGCCGGGTCCAACCAGACCCCCTGGACCTGGCAGACCGAGCCGGCCACCGAGCCGACGTCGGCCTTGAACACCACCCGTCCGTCCCGGATCAGCCCGAAGGCCCGACCGGTGGTGATCAGCTGGCGGACGTAGAAGCGGTAGCCGGCCGGGTTGCCCTGCACGGGCGAGACCCCGACCTCCTCGGTGTACATCTTCACCGCGGCCTCGTAGTAGCTGTCCCAGTGCTCCAGGCTCATCCGGCGGACGCCGGGATCCGGCTCGAGCTGCGGAGGCCCGGAGATCGACATCACCGGTTGACTCGGCCGGACGTCCCGCACCGTGCTCCAGGAGGAACCCCAGCGCTGCGCCAGCCGGCGCCACAGGTCCAGCGCCACCGTCGACGGACCGATGATCGAGTAGCAGCTGCGCTCGGGGCCGGCGAACTCCGCCCAGGCCGCGACCGCGTCGGCATCGGCGTTGACCGGCACCAGGTTGGCGCCCGCGTGGCACAGGGCCCGCAGCTCGCCGTCACGCTCGTAACCCCAGACGGGGCAGCCCAGACTGGCGGCCTCGACCCCTGCCGCCCGGATCCGGGAGCCCACGAACACGTTCTCGATGGGCCGCAGGGCCAGCAGCCGGAGCACCTCGGGCAGGTCCGTGCGGTCCAGCACCCGGACGCGTCCGACACCGCCGCCGCTCGGCGACAACGGAGGGCGCAGGGCGGTCACGTCAGGCACGCTACCGGTTCAGCGGCGACTAGCCGACGCTGACCGACGGCGCTCCCTCACCGGCCGGCATCTCCTCCGCCAGCCGCAAGGCCTCCTCGATCAGGGTCTCGACGATGTCGGCCTCCTTGACCGTCTTGATCACCTCACCGCGAACGAAGATCTGCCCTTTGCCGTTGCCGGAGGCGACGCCCAGGTCGGCCTCCCGGGCCTCCCCCGGGCCGTTCACCACGCAGCCCATGACGGCTACCCGGAGGGGCACCTCGAGCCCCTCCAACCCGGCGGTGACCGCGTCGGCGAGCTTGTAGACGTCGACCTGGGCCCGACCGCAGGACGGGCAGGAGACGATCTCCAGCTTGCGGGGCCGCAGGTTGAGCGACTGCAGGATCTGGATGCCGACCTTGACCTCCTCCACCGGCGGGGCCGACAGGGAGACGCGGATGGTGTCGCCGATGCCGCGGCTGAGCAGCGAGCCGAAGGCCACGGCCGACTTGATGGTGCCCTGGAACGCCGGACCGGCCTCGGTGACGCCGAGGTGCAGCGGGTAGTCGCAGGCCTCACTCAGCATCTCGTACGCCCGGACCATGATCACCGGGTCGTTGTGCTTGACGCTGATCTTGAAGTCGCGGAAGCCGTGCTCCTCGAACAGGCTCGCCTCCCACAGCGCGGACTCGACCAGCGCCTCGGGGGTGGCCTTGCCGTACTTGGCCAGCAGCCGCTTGTCCAGCGACCCGGCGTTCACGCCGATCCGGATCGAGGTCTGGTGGTCGGCGGCCGCGGCCGCGATCTCCTTGACCTGGTCGTCGAACGCGCGGATGTTGCCCGGGTTGACCCGGACCGCGGCACAGCCGGCCTCGATGGCGGCGAAGACGTACTTCGGCTGGAAGTGGATGTCGGCGATCACCGGGATCTGCGACTTGGTGGCGATGGCCGGCAGCGCGTCCGCGTCGTCCTGGCTGGGCACGGCGACCCGGACGATGTCGCAGCCGGTGGCTGTCAGCTCGGCGATCTGCTGCAGCGTGGCGTTGATGTCGGAGGTCAGCGTGGTGGTCATCGACTGGACGCTGACCGGGGCGTCGCCCCCGACCAGCACCTTCCCGACCTTGATCTGTCGGGTCGGCCGGCGCGGAGCCAGGGTGGGCGGAGGCATGGGCGGGAGCCCGAGATCGATACTCATGTCTGCTCCAGCGTAGCCCCGTGGCCCTCCTCGCGAGCGACCGCGACCTCAGCGCGCAGCGAACAGCGAGTGAGGACAGCACCGTCGGTGGCCGGGACTAGCGTCTGGCGGGTGAGCGACATCACCCCCGACCTCAAGTCCACCCTGCAGCGCTACCTGCGCAAGGAACGGGACGCGCTGCTGGCCACCCTCGACGGGCTGGACGAGCGGCAGATCCGCTGGCCGCTGACGCCGTCGGGCACCAACCTGCTGGGACTGGTCAAGCACACCGCCAGCGTCAGCCTCGACTACTTCGGGGAGACGTTCGGCCGCGACCACGGCCAGGAGATGCCGTGGTTCGCCGACGACGCCCGGGTCAACGACGACCTGTGGGCGACGGCGGAGGAGACGCGCGAGCAGATCGTCGCGCCTGCACGAGGCGTCGGCCCGGGAGGCAGACGCCACCATCGAGGCCCTGGACCTGGACTCCCCCGGCCGGGTGCCGTGGTGGCCCGACGAGCGCGCGGCGGTGACCCTCGGTCAGGTCCTGGTGCACGTGATCGCCGAGACCGCCCACCACGCAGGGCACGCCGACATCGTCCGCGAGATGCTGCTCGGCACGGCCCCGGACGCCGACCCGAACCTGCCGACTGGGACGCCGAGCAGTGGGCGGCCTACTGCCGGCAGCTGGAGGAGATCGCCTGCCTCGGCCGGAGCCTGACCCCGGCCCGGTCTCACTGCCGGGTCCAGAACGCCAGCAGCTCCCGGGCCAGAGCGGCCGGCTGCTCCAGAGGCAGCAGGGTGCGCGAGCCCGGGATCGTCACAGCTGTAGCCGACGGGGTCAGGGCCGCGGCAGCAGCCGCGGCCTCGGGGGTCCAGTCGCCCCGGTCGTCGCCGGCGACGAACAGGCACGGGACGGCGATGTCGGCCAGCCTGGTACGTCACGTCGACACGATCGACGATGAACGAGCGCAGGGCGAGCGACAGAGCTGCGTCGGCTGGCGTGGCACGACGCTCGTCGAGGATCGCCGCGCGGATCAGGGGTCGGCGGCCGACGCCTCGGTCACCAGGGCCGTCAGGATCGCGTCCCGGACCGGTCCGACCGGACCGAGCAGCCGCAGCAACGGTCCGAGCAGACCGGATCTGCCGCCGCAGCGCCGCCGGGACCGGCTCGGTCGGGGCGCTGACGGCGGCCAGGCTGCGGAGCAGCCCGGGCCGCCGGGCCAGCTCGTACCCGACGTGACCACCGAACGCGTTGCCGACCCAGTCCACCGGACCGTCCAGGCCCAGCTGGGCCGCGTGCGGCTCCGGTCAGCAGCTCCTGGGCTGCGTCGGCGGCCTCGGCGATCGTGCTCCGTCGGCTCAGGGGCGCACTGGCCCCGAGTCCCGGGCCCGTCGACGACCACCAGCCGGCGGCCGGGGAGCAGGGGCAGAGACTGGTCGAAGGTCCGGCCGTCGACGAACATCGACGGCCACAGCACCGTGGCCGGGCCGCTGGCCGTAGCGACCGGATGTGGAGACGCCCCAGTCGGGTCGGCACCCGATGGGTCTCTCTGGGCGCTGGTAGGTGATGCTGGCATCGGCGACTCCTCGACTTTGGTGTTAGTCTGACTAACGTGAAAACGAGACGCTATCAGATGTCGAGGCGGGCCGAGTCCGTCAACTGACACCGGGATCGGATCGTCGACGCGCTGCTCGCCCGCTTCGGCGCCCTGCCGTACGACCGGATCCGGCTGGAGGACGTCGCGGCCGACGCCGGGGTGAGCCTGCAGACGGTGATCCGACGGTTCGGGAGCAAGGCCGGTCTGGTCACCGCGATGGCCGACGCGGGAGCTCAGCCGCATCGCCGAGACCCGGGAGCAGCACCGGGGCGTACCCACCGGCCCGGGTGGTGGCCGACCTGGTCGCGCACTACGAGCTGTACGGCGACCTCATCCTCAAGGTCTACGCCGAGGCGGGCCAGGTCGAGGGCCTGGGCGAGATCGCCCGTAGCGGCCGGGCGTACCACGTGCAGTGGTGCGAGGAGGCGTTCGCGACGGCTCTCGAGCACCTCACGGACGTCTCGCTGCTTCGCCGACGGCGCGCCCAGCTGGTGGCCCTGTGCGACGCCACGACCTGGCGGATCCTGCGGCGCGACGCGGGTCTCGGAGCCGGCCGCAGATCGAGACGGCGCTGCTGGAGCTGATCGTGCCGCTGCTCGCCGACGACGGGTGAGCGGCGGGAGCAGCCCCGTCAGAACAGGCCGCCGCGTCAGAACAGGCGGATCGGGTCGATCAGGTCGGCCAGGATCAACACGATGCCGGAGACCAGGATGATGCCGCCGACCGCGTACGCCACCGGCAGCATCTTGGCCGTGTCGACGTAGCCGGGATCCGGTCGTCCGCGCAGCCGGGCCAGCAGCTTCTTCAGGCCCTCGTAGAGCGCCCCCAGGATGTGGCCGCCGTCCAGCGGCATCAGCGGGATGAAGTTGAACAGGGCCACGAACAGGTTCACCGAGCCGAGCAGCATGAACATGGTGGCGGCCTTGTCGGCAGTGCCGATCAGGTCGGTGGAGGCCACCTCACCGGCGGCCCGGCTGGCCCCCACGATGGACATGGGTCCGTAGATGTCGCGGGGCTTGCCGGTGACCAGGTTCGCCGCGGTGAAGTAGACCTTGGCCGGGAAGGCGAGGAGGGCGTGGCCGGTCTGCTGGGCCATCGTCCACATGTCGTCGAGCACCACGACGGGCCCGCCCCGCTCGCGCTGGACGACCGGCTCCACCCCGAAGAACCCGGCCGCGACGCGTTTGCCCGGGTCCCAGCGGTCCGGCACCCCGGTGATCACCGTGTTGACCGGCGTCAGCTGCACGTCCTGGCCGTCGCGCCGCACGGTGATCTGCGCCGGCCGGTCCAGGTTGGCCCGGATCAGCAGCGACATCTCGTCCCAGTCGCTGACCGGCTGGCCGTTGAAGGCGACGATCGTGTCGCCGGGCCGGATCCCCGACGCGTACGCCGGCGTCTTCGGCTTGCCCGCGCAGTCGTCGGTGGTCTCGCCGACCGCGACGATGCACTCCTGGACCCGGTTGACGGTCAGCTGGGTGCGGTTGACCCCGTACGTGGCCGTGACGCCGAGGATGATCACGAAGGCGAGCAGGATGTTCATCGCCGGGCCGCCGGCCATGATGATGAGCTTCTGCCAGACCTTCTTCTGGTAGAAGAGCCGGCCGTCGTCCTCGGGTCGGATGGTCTCCCACTCGGCGTCCCGGGCGCTGTCGGCCAGCGACTGGAAGATGCCGGTCCGCGCGGAGCGGACCTGCCCGGGATGGTCCTTGGCCGGCGGGTACATGCCGACGAAGCGGACGTAGCCGCCCAGCGGGACGGCCTTGAAGCCGTACTCGGTCTCGCCGCGCCGCCGCGACCAGACGGTCCGCCCGAAGCCGACGAAGTACTGCGTGGTCTTGACGTCGAAGATCTTGCCCGGCACCAGGTGGCCGACCTCGTGCAGGGCGATGGAGGCCATCACCAGCACGAAGAACACCACGGCGCCGAGACCGTAGACCAGGTACTCCATCTAGCGTCCGTGCTCCCTCTCCGCCATCGCGGACACCACCTCGCGAGCCCGACGCCGCGCCCAGGTGTCGGCCGCCAGCACGCGCTCCAGGCTGAGCTCGTCGTCCGACGACCAGGTCGAGCCTACGTCGTCGGAGGTCGAGCGCGGCTGCTCCGTCGAGGGCGGCGCCACGTGCTCGTCCAGGACCGCCACCACCACGTCGACGATGCCCAGGAACCCGAGCTCACCGGCGTGGAAGGCCTCGACCGCCTCCTCGTTGGCGGCGTTGTAGACCGCCGGGGCGGTCCCACTCAGCCGTCCCGCCCGCCGGGCCAGCTCCACCGCCGGGAAGGCCTCGTCGTCCAACGGCTCGAACGTCCAGGTCGCCGCGGTCGACCAGTCACAGGACCGGGCCGCGCCGGGGATCCGCTCGGGCCAGCCCAGACCGAGCGCGATCGGCAGCTTCATGTCCGGCGGGGAGCACTGCGCCAGCGTCGAGCCGTCCACGAACTGCACCATCGAGTGCACGATCGACTGCGGGTGGACGACGACGTCGATCCGGTCCAGGTCGACCCCGTAGAGCAGGTGGGCCTCCAGCAGCTCCAGCCCCTTGTTGATCAGGGTGGCGCTGTTGGTGGTGATCACCCGGCCCATCGCCCAGGTCGGGTGCGCCAGCGCCTGCTCGGGCGTGACGTCGCGCATCTGGTCCCGGGTCCGCCCGCGGAACGGACCCCCGCTGGCGGTCAGGACCAGCCGGTCGACCTCGGCGGCGGTGCCGCCGCGCAGGGCCTGGGCCAGCGCGGAGTGCTCGGAGTCGACCGCCACGATCTGCCCCGGCGCCGCGGCCCCCGTGACCAGCGCGCCGCCGACCACCAGCGACTCCTTGTTGGCCAGGGCGAGGATCCGCCCGGCCTCCAGCGCGGCCAGGGTGGGTCGCAGACCGGCCGAGCCGGTGATGCCGTTCAGCACCACGTCGCAGGGGACGGCGGCGAGCTCGGTGGCGGCGTCCGGACCGGCCAGGATCCGCGGCAGCCGGGCCCGGCCGGTGGCCCAGCCCCGGCGGGACGCCTCGGCGTAGAAGGCGAGCTGGAGGTCCTGCACCATCGTCGAGCGGGTGACCGCGACGACCGCCACGTCGGCGTCCAGTGCCTGCCTGGCCAGCAGCTCGACCTGACCGCCGCCGGCGCCGAGCCCGACCACCCGGAAACGGTCCGGAGCCGCAGCGATCACCTCCAGCGCCTGCGTACCGATGGAGCCGGTGCTGCCCAGGATGACCACGTCGCGCACCCGGTCAGTCTGGCAGCATCCTCACGATCGGGGGGCCGACACCGTCGGAGCCGCGTCATAGGCTCGGGTCCATGCCGTTCACCGTGTTCCCCCGCAGCACCCCCAGCGCCCAGGGCGTCGACCCCCGAGGTGTCGAGGCGTTCCTCGACCAGATGGCCACGGCCAGCGAGGTGGAGCTGCACAGTCTGATGCTGCTGCGCAACGGGCACGTGGTCACCGAGGGGTGGTGGGCGCCGTACACCCCGGAGCGGGTCCACCTGCTCTACTCGCTGAGCAAGAGCTTCGCCTCCACCGCGGCCGGGCTGGCCGTGGCCGAGGGCCTGCTCGACCTGGACCGGACCGTGCTGTCCTACTTCCCCGAGCTCGACGCCGACGTCACCGACGAGCGCAGCCGCTCGATGCTGGTCCGGCACGTGGCCGCGATGGCCAGCGGGCACCACGCCGAGACCATCGAGCAGGCCATCGCGCTCGACCCGGCCGAGCCGGTCCGCGGCTTCCTGCAGATCCCGCCGGAGCACGAGCCCGGCTCCTGGTTCGCCTACAACCAGCCCTGCACCTACACCCTGGCCGCCATCGTGCAGCGGGAGTCGGGTCAGGGTCTGGTCGACTACCTCACGCCACGCCTGTTCGAGCCGTTGGGCATCGGCCGGGTCGGCTGGCAGCAGCAGCCCGCGGGCCGCGCACTGGGGTTCAGCGGGCTGCACGCCACCACCGATGCGATCGCCAAGCTCGGGCAGCTCTACCTGCAGCGCGGTTGGTGGGGTGACCGCCGGCTGCTCTCGGAGGAGTGGGTAGCCGAGGCGACCAGCGTGCAGGTCGAGAACCCGCTGGAGGAGAACCCCGACTGGCGCCAGGGCTACGGCTTCCAGTTCTGGATGGCCCGGCACGGTTACCGCGGCGACGGGGCGTACGGGCAGTTCTGCGTCGTGCTGCCCGAGCAGCAGACGGTGGTGGCCATCACCGGGGCCTCGCTGGACATGCAGGCGGTGCTGGACGGGCTGTGGACCCACCTGCTGCCGGCCCTCGGCGACGACCACCGCTCCAGCCCCGACAAGACCGCCGCCGACGTGCACCTGGCGCGGCGGATGACCGCGCTGTCACTGACCCCGTCGACCGGCAAGGCCGACCCGGAGGAGACCCCCGAGCGGTGGGAGGACGCGGTCTTCAGCCCCGGCCGGTGGGACCTGCGAGCACCAGCCCACGCTCACCGCGGTGGAGACCCGCCGGGACGCCGACGGATGGCGGATCACCCTGGTCGAAGGCGACCGAGCGGGTGTCCGGCCTGCTGGCCGGCGACGGCTGGCAGACCAGCGACGGGCCGGACGCCGACGGCCACGACGGGGTGCCGGTCGCCCTCAGCGGCGGCTGGGACGGGGGCAGGCTGGTGGTCGAGATGCTGTTCCTGGAGACCCCGCACCGGTTGACGGTCAGCTGCGACGCCGACGACGCCACGTTCACCGCTACCTGGGGAACGGTCCCGCTGCGGGCCGGCACCCTGCAGGACCTGCGCAAGCCGGACTGACGCCCTGGCCGGGTGCGGGGCCTCGGTCAGTCCTGCTCGAGCGAGGTCTCGTCGGCGGTGGAGAGGGTGAGCACCGCCTCCTCGACGGCGTCGTGGGACTCGATCGAGCGCTCGATCCGCCGTAGCCGTACGGCCGCGTCGTGCTCCAGCTCGTCCCCGACCAGGTCGACCGCCGCCACCAGGAAGACCCGCTCCGGCCCGACGAACTCCAGGTGGAGGTAGGTGACGCGGTCGATCTCGGGCGAGGCGAGCAGGTCGCCGAGAACCCGGTCGCGGTAGTCGGCGGGCACGGCCTCACCGACCAGGAAGCGCCGGTTGCGGTTGATCAGCACCACCGCGACCACCCCGAGCAGGACGCCCACCAGGATCGACCCGATCGCGTCCGGGACCGGGGAGCCGGTCACCTGGTGCAGGGCGATGCCACCGAACGCGATCAGCAGACCGACCAGGGCGGCCGCGTCCTCGAAGAAGACGGCGCGCAGGGTCGGGTTGGACGTGTTCAGCACGTACGCCAGGTGCCGGCGCTTCAGCCGGTCCGCGTTGCGGCGGGTCTGCCGGAACGCCTGGGTGAACGAGATCCCCTCCAGCACGAAGGCGACCCCCAGCACCACGTACGCGATCAGGTAGTCGGTGGCGGGCTCGGGGTCGCGCAGCTCGCTGATGCCGTGGCTGATCGAGACCACCGCCCCGGCGGTGAACAACCCGAAAGCGGCGAACATCGACCAGACGTACGCCTCCTTGCCGTAGCCCATCGGGTGCCGCACGTCGCGCTCCCGGTCCGATCGGCGCTCCGCGATCAGCAGGAACACCTCGTTGCCCGTGTCGGCCCAGGAGTGCGCCGCCTCGGCCAGCATCGACGCCGACGAGGTGAGCGAGGCGGCCACCGTCTTGGCCACGGCGATGAGCAGGTTCGCCACGAAGGCCACGATGACCGTGACCACGCTGTCCCCGTCCTTGCCCCCGCCCTCCGACTCCGCCGGAACGGTCGACTGCTGCTCCTCCACAACCACCTCCTGCGATCCGCACAGCCGACACCCAGCCGTGACGGTGCGATCCTCGCAGGCGTCCGGAGGCGGAGCGACGCCGCACAGCCCCGGCGCTGCCCCGCACAGCGCAGTGACAGCCTCCTGACAGGTCCGTGCCAGGGCGGCCCCAGTCCGCGTGCCGATGCTCGTCCCACTGCATTCCCGACGACAGGAGTTCTCGCGTGCCCCGTTCCACCAAGGTGGTCGTCGCTTCGGCGGCGGCCGGCGCCCTGGCCCTCGGTCTCGGTGTCGGCATCGCCGGTTTCGCCTCGGCCGATCCGACCCCGACCCCGAACCCCTCGGCCTCTGCCTCCGCCGACCCGGGCCGGGGCGGTCACGGTCGCGACGGTCACCGCGGCGGACCCGGGCGCGGCGTGGCTGACGCCGACCTGGCCAAGCAGCTGGCCGACAAGCTCGGCGTCACCGAGGCCAAGGTCACCGCTGCGCTGAAGGAGATCCGCGAGGCGAACCGCCCGGCCAAGCCGTCGACGTCGCCGAGCGCCGACCCCAGCGCCAAGCCGACCCGCCCCGACCCGACCGCGCGCGAGGCTGCGCTGGCCAAGGCCCTGGCCGAGAAGCTGGGCCTGGACGAGGCGAAGGTGACCACGGCGTTCGACGAGATCCGGGCCGCGCGGCAGGCCGATCGGGCCGCGGAGCTGAAGACGAGGTTGGACGCGGCGGTGAAGGCCGGGACCCTGACCCAGGCCGAAGCCGATGCGGTCACCAAGGCCGTCGAGAAGGGCGTGATCGGCGGTCGCTGACCCGCTCCGTCCCGGCGGTGTCCGTCACCGCCGGGACGGCGGCGTCCGTCCGGCTCAGCTGCCGCTGACGACCCTCAGCAGGTCGCGGGCGCGGCGGTCGGTCAGCACGTCCTCCAACCAGACCGGCTGACCGTCCGGCCCGCTCAACGGCACCCGCCAGTTGGGGTACTCGTCGATGGTGCCGGGCTGGTTCTGCACCCGCCGGTCGCCGATCGCGTCGCCCAGCGCGACGCACAGCAGCCGGGACCTCGTCCAGGTCAGATACCTGTAGAGGGCGGCCACGGTGGCCTCCTCGTCGGCCCCGTCGGGCAGCCCGTTGCGCTGCCGCAGGTTGTCCAGCCACGCCCCACGCTCGGCCTCGTCGACGGCCAGCTCCTCGGCCAGCGGCCGGGTCAGCACCCCGAGCCGGTCGCGCAGCCGGACGTGGTCGCCGGCCAGGTAGCCGGCCGTCGGCGGCAGGTCGTGGGTGGTCACCGAGGCCAGGCAGTACTCCCGCCACTTGTCCGGTGCCAGCGGTGAGCCGTCGCCGTGGAAGTCGAACTCGAACCACAGGATCGAGGTGCCGAGGATGCCGCGCTCCCGGAGGTAGTCCCGCACCCACGGCTCGACAGTGCCCAGGTCCTCCCCCACCACCACGGCGCCGGCCCGGTGCGCCTCCAGGGCCAGGATGCCGACCATCGCCTCGTGGTCGTTGCGGACGTACGTGCCCTTGGTCGGGCCCGCCCCGGCGGGGATCCACCAGAGCCGGAACAGGCCGATGACGTGGTCGACCCGGATACCGCCCGCGTGCCGCAGGATGGTCCGCACCATCTCCCGGTAGGGCGCGTACGCCTGGTCGGCCAGCCGGTCGGGTCGCCACGGCGGCTGGCTCCAGTTCTGCCCGTTCTGGTTGTACGGGTCCGGCGGCGCCCCCACCGAGATGCCCTGGGCGTAGGTGTCCTTCAGCGCCCAGGCGTCGGCCCCGTACGGATGCACCCCGACCGCCAGGTCGTGCATGATGCCGAGCCCCATGCCGGCCTGCTCGCCGGCCACCTGGGTGGCGGCCAGCTGCTCGTCCATCACCCACTGCAACCAGCAGACGAAGTCGATCTCGTCGCCGTGCAGGGCGCTGAACTCGCCGACCTGAGCCGAGGTCGGGTGCTGCAGCTCGACCGGCCAGTCGGTGAAGTGCGGCCCGTGCCGCTCGCTCAGCACCGACCACTGGGCGAACCGCTCCAGTCCCTCGCCGGCCCGCCGCTTGAAGGTCGCAAAAGCGAGCTGCCGCCCAGCGGTCCGGGGCACCCGGTAGATGAGCTGCAGCGCCTGGCGCTTGGCCGTCCAGGCAGCGTCCCGCTGGATGGTCTGCCACGACTCAGCGGTGTCCAGCCCGGCCTTGAGGGTGGCGATGGTGGCCCGCTGGCTCTCGTCCAGCCCGACGGCTTCGGGGATCCGCTCCGGTCGGATGTAGAGCGGGTTGAAGAAGCGCCGGGTGCTCGGCAGGTAGGGCGACGGCTCCATCGGCGCCACCGGCTCGGCGGCGTGCAGCGGGTTGATCAGGACGTAGTCCGCGCCGTGCTGACCCCCGGACCAGACAGCCAGGTCGGCCAGGTCAGCGAGGTCACCGACACCCCAGGAGTCGTGGGACCGGACGCTGTAGAGCTGGGTGGCCAGCCCCCAGGCCCGCCGTTCCCCCTGACGGGTCGGCACACCCACCCAGGCCGGGGTGATGATCAACGGCATCGCCGCCTCCGCGCCACCGCTGCGCGCCCGGACGGTGTGGTAGCCCAGCGGCAGGTCGGCGGGGATCTCGAAGCTGGCCTCACCCACCCAGCGGCCGTCGATGTCGCGCGCCGGGGTCCAGTTCTCCAGCTGCCGCAGCCCCCGCCCGGCCCCGGCCTCCAGCTCGACCCAGATGTCGACCGGGTCACCGTCGGTGACGTGCACCGCTATCACGTACGGGTGCCCCTCCCGGGTGGCCACGCAGCGCGGCAGCATCCGGGTCCACGGTTCGCGGTGGTGCTCGGCCAGCGCGTGCCAGGCGAGCTCCGGGGTCGAGGCGTCGACGTCCAGCCCGGCCAGCACGGCGATCACGGTCTCGGCCGCCACCGCGACGTGGTGACCCTGCCAGTCCCAGTACTCGGTCGCGATCCCGTACGCCTGGGCCAGCTCGACCAGCGACTCATCCAGTTCGGTCATGAGCGAAGCCTCCCGGGAGTGCGACGAACGAGCGGGAAGACGCGGAGCGCGATGACCGCGGAGCGCGGAGCGCGACAGACGATTCGGTCACGGCGACATCCTGCCGCACGGGCAGGGGTCAGGCCGTGGCGGCGGCGCGAGCCCGGCGGGCCGCCACGAAGGACCGGACGCCCAGGGCGACGTAGACGGCGCAGACCACGAACAGGATCACGCTGACGATGATCGCGGCCGGCCGCTCGGCGGTGCCGGCGAGCAGCTGGCCGATCTTGGCCACGTTCATCAACGAGCCCAGCGCCCCCAGCAGGGCCACCACCAGAGCGGCGTGGATCGCGTGCCGGCGCAGCGGCTCCCGGCTGGCCAGGGCCGCGCAGATCAGCAGCAGCCCGCCGACGAAGGCGGGGATCAGGGCCGTCACGCTGCTGGCCGAGGTCACGATGTAGGCCACCACACCGGTCAGCACCAACAGGGCACCGGTGATCGTGGTCAGTCTGGGCATGCGGAGCGCTCCTCGTCTCGGGCCGACCGGCGGTCGCGGTCGGGAACCCGGGACCGTACTCGACCCGGACAAACCGAGGACGGGAGTCCAGCCGCTGATCCGATACCGGATCGAGACCCCGATCCCGTAGCCTGCGGCTCGGAATCGACGCTGCAGCAGGGAGATCGTGATGAGCTTGACCGTGCGGGTGGCCACGCCCGAGGACCGGCGGGCCGCCTTCGACGCCGTGCTCGCGCCGAGCTTCGTGTACGACGAGCTCGAGCCGTTCGACGAGTTCGAGACCAAGCTCGAGGACGGCGTCACCACCCTGCTGGTCGGCGTCGACGACGAGTCCGACGACGTGCTCGCGGCCGCGGTGTTCGTCAACGTCCGTGCGGCCAGCGCCGTCGTGCTGCGGCAGATGGCGACCCGAGAGGACCTGCGCGGCACCGGCCTGGGCACCGAGCTCTACCGC
Organism: uncultured Actinomycetota bacterium; assembly: GCA_963784345.1. GTDB lineage: Bacteria > Actinomycetota > Actinomycetes > Propionibacteriales > Propionibacteriaceae > Microlunatus. The sequence continues at coordinate 422 of CAWARE010000049.1, read as the reverse complement.
GGCTTCATCGCCGCGCTGGAGGAGACCGAGCAGCCCAGCCTGGTGCTGGCCGAGGTGCAGCACCCCGACCACCACGAAGCGCACCCGCGGCACGGTGACCCGCTCTCCCGGCTGCGCTTCTACGACCGCTTCGACGCGCTGATCATCGACGTGCCCTACTACCAACCGGCCTTGTCGGCGGGTCTGCAGCCGGTGTACGGGCTGCTGCTGCTCGCCCTCTACGTCCGGCCGGATCTCATCAACCCGGCGCGGACCCACCTGGACCCGCCGGAGAACCTGCTGTTCGCGCTGCGCAGCCTGCTCTACGCCGACGGCGACCCGGACGAGGCCGCCGCCGCCAAGCTGCTGGCGGCCGCCTCGGTGTCCAGGGTCCGCTTGGTGCCGACCAGCGAGTACGCCTCGGTCACCCCCGGCCTGCCCAC
>CAWARE010000048.1:0-20303 GCA_963784345.1 uncultured Actinomycetota bacterium | reverse complement strand
ATCGGCACGGCCGGTCCGGAGATCGTCATCGACGTCGTGACCGCCGCCGAGGTCGATGCCGTCGAACAGCACCTCCATGTCGGCGGCCGAGTCGATCGCCACGCCGCAGTGCCCGACCTCGCCGAGGCTCACCGGCGTCGTCGGAGTCGCGGCCCATCAGCGTCGGCATGTCGAAGGCCACGCTCAGCCCGCCGCCGCCGGCGGCGAGGATCATCTTGTACCGCTCGTTGGTCTGCGCGGCGTTGCCGAAGCCGGCGAACTGGCGGATCGTCCACGCCCGGCCGCGGTAGCCGGTCGGGTGCAGCCCGCGGGTGTACGGGAACTCCCCCGGCCAGCCGATCCGCTCCAGCCGCGGGTCGACGGCCGCCTCGTCGGCGGGCCCGTAGACCGGATCGACCTCGACCCCGGACAGCGTGGTGAAGTCGGCGTCGCGGACCCGCCCGGCGGCCTCGGCCGCGTCGTACGCCTGCCTGCCAGCGCTCGCGCCCGGCGGCGGACCGCCGCGTCCTCGATCAGATCCCCACCCGAGAGATCTAGCGACATCTCGCACCTCCACCCCAGATACTAGGACGTCCTACTAATTTCTGGTCAACCGACAGTTCGCCCGACGTTCACCGCGCGAGAGCGTCGTCTCCGGCGCCGGCGACGTGCCGGCTCGCGCACGAGACTGCGGGGATGCCCTGCGCAGCCGAGGCCCCCCGCGTGGTCGCGGTCATCCCCGCCCGCGGCGGCTCCAAGGGCGTCCCCGGCAAGAACCTGCGTCGGGTCGGCGGGGTCTCGTTGGTCGCCCGGGCCGTCCACACCGCTCTCGCCGCGGACTCGATCGACCAGGTGTACGTGTCCACCGACGATCCCCGGATAGCGGCCGAGGCCCGGGCCGCCGGCGGCGCGGTGATCGACCGGCCGGCCGAGCTGGCCGGGGACTCCGCGACCTCGGAGTCGGCGCTGCTGCATGCGCTCTCGAGTCCTGGACGCCGGCGACCGACCGGTCGACGTCGTGGTCTTCCTGCAGTGCACCAGCCCCTTCGTCGCCGCGGCCGACCTCGACTCGGCCGTCGCCCTGGTGCTCGACGGCGCAGCGGACTCGGTGTTCGCCGCCGTCGCCAACCACACCTTCCTGTGGCGCCCGGACGGCGACCGGGTGGTGGGGGTCAACCACGACGCGAGTCGGCGTCAGCGCCGCCAGGACCGGGATCCGGAGTACCGCGAGACGGGGGGCTTCTACGCGTTCCGGGCCGACCGGTTCGCCGCGGTGGGTCATCGCTTCTTCGACCGTACGGCGGTGGTCGAGGTGCCGGAGCTGACGGCCCTGGAGATCGACACCGAGGCCGACCTGGCCCTCGCCGCCGCCGTGGCTGCGGTGATCGACCCCCGTCCCGCCCTGCTCGACGTGGCCGCCGTGGCCACGGACTTCGACGGGGTGCACACCGACGACCGGGTGCTGGTCGACCAGCACGCGGTCGAGGCCGTACGGGTGTCGCGGGGGGACGGGCTGGGGGTCTCGCTGCTGCGCGAGGCGGGCGTGCCCTTCGTCATCGTGTCGAAGGAGCGCAACCCGGTCGTCGGGGCGCGGGGGGCCAAGCTCAAGGTCGACGTCCTGCAGGGCGTCGACGACAAGGTGTGCGCCCTGACGGCCTGGCTGGATCGCCGGGGGCTCGAGGCACGTCAGGTCGCGTACGTGGGCAACGACATCAACGACCTGCCGGTGATGGCGGCGGTCGGCTGGCCGATCGCGGTCGCCGACGCCCATCCCGAGGTGCTGCGCGCCGCCCGGCTGGTGCTCACCAGATCCGGCGGACGAGGCGCTGTCCGAGAGGTGTGTGACCTGGTCCTCGCGGGCCGCTCGACCGGGGTCGGCGGCTGACTCAGCCCGCCGGCCGGATCCTCCGCAGCCACCGCGCCACCCGAGCGGGCAGCAGCAATCGCGCCGTCTCGCGCAGCGCTGCCAGGACGGTCGCCGGACCCTGCTCCGGAACGGCAGCAGACCCTGCTCCCGCTGCCGGACCAGCTCGGTCACCCTCGCCACCAGGTCGTCCTCGGTCGCGGGGTGGAAGTAGTTGTCGGCCAGCCACGCCGCGTCCGGGGTGAAGGCGCGACCGGCGCGCACGTCGGCCAGGTCGCCCAGGCAACCGGAGCTCGCGGAACACCGTGTTGATCAGCGAATCGTCGACTCCGAAGTCGCTCAGCACCACCACCGGTACGCCCCGGTCGATCGCCTCCAGCGCTGCTGTCGAGGAGACCGTGACCAGACTGCGGGCCCGATCCAGGGCTGTCCGCATCGACCCCGCGGCGAACCGTACGCCGTCCTGTCGAACACGACCGGTCTCGCTCAGACCGACCCAGAGGTCGGCGTACGGAAGCTCCTCGTGGTGGGTCTGCTGCTCGCCGGCCAGCGCCCGGACCTTGACCACGGCGGAGCCCGGCGGACGGACCTCCGACAGGGCCAGCAGGATGGTCTCGCGGTCGGCGCGGCCGGGTGGCACCTTGGCCTGGGCGGCGAACACGAGATCGGTCCCGCCGGGAGGAGCGAAACGGCGTCGCCGGGATCGCGGGTCAGAAAAGGCAGCCCGGCGAGGGCGACGGCCAGACCGGGGGCGGTGCGCGGCGGCCAACCGGACGAACTCGTCGCGTTCCCGACGGCTGTGCACCACCAGCAGGTCGCAGTCACGGCGGTGGACGACGGCCCGCGCCGACGCCGGCATGCTGATCCCCGGCAGCCCGGTGACCAGGACGGGCCGCCGAGCGTCCGCGGACCACCGCCGGCCCGGTCAGCACGGCGACGGTCGGGCCGGTGCAGGCGAGCAGCAGCACGTCCGGGGGTCGCTGCCGCACCGCACGGATCAGAGTCCGAGGAGCGAGAGTCGGGTGATCGCAGCCCCGGTCGCGGCGAGCGACTGGCCGGGCGACGGAGCGATCGGGCGAGGTGAGCAGCACCTGACGGCCGCTCCACTCGCGCCGGCAGCCGGTCGAGGGTCGCGGCGCTCCACTTCAGGTAGGAGTCGGCGTCGGCGACCGCCAGCACCCGCACGGCGGGGTCGAGCTCAGAAGTCGCCCGCGGCGGACCGCGGCGGGGTCGAGCAAGGTGGTCAGCTCGTCGCACTGCTCGTCGGACATCGCCGACAGGGCGAAGCGCGCGCTCACGATCGCCTCGGTCGCCTGCTGCAGCACCTGCTGACCCCGCGGCGTGATCGAGGCGAGGACGGCCCGCCCGTCCTCGGGGTGGGGGGTGCGCTGGATCAGCCCGGCGCTCTCCAGTCGCTTGACCAGCGGGGTCACCGAGGTCGCGTGCACCTGCAGCCGCTCGCCGATCTTGCCCAGCGGCAGTGCGCCGCGGCGGGAGAACGACAGCAGCACCAGCACCTCGTAGCGGGCGAAGGTCAGCCCGAGCGGTCGGAGCAGCTCGTCGAGCTCGGTCAGCACCAGCTGGTGCACCCGCATCAGCGAGGTGACGGCGCGCATCCGGGGCGTCTCGTCCCAGCGCTGGTCCCACAGCCGGGCCGCCTCCTGGATCGGGTCGAACGGGAGCGGCTGGCGTTCACTCGTCACGTCCCGTCGTCCTCCGCTCCGGCGATCGTGGTGGGTCCCGTGCCGAGTCCGGCCTCGTGGATGACGCGCTGGATCAGCCGCTCACGCTCGTCGATCTCGGAGACCCACTTGATCTCTCGCAGACCCTGGTCCTGCGCGGCGGACTCGAACACGAAGTGACCGTAGCCGAGGACGCGCCCGAGCACCGGCCGGTCCACCGTGATGTCCAGGATCCTGGTCAACGGCATGCTCGCCCGGAGCTGGTTGAGGTTCCCGTGCACCCGGTAGACCTTCTGGTTGGTGACCACGAAGCGATCCCGGAACTGCCCGGCGAGCGCCCAGCCGGCGTTCGACGACCACGCGCCAGCGACACCACCAGGACGACCCAGAAGAACCAGGACGTGAACACGAAGGCGCCGGCGAGGATCCACAGCCCGACCCCGAACCGGATCCCCGGCCAGACGCTGGCGGCCCAGTGCCGGGTGACCTGGTCACGCATCAGCTCGCCGTCCTCGACCAGCAGATACCGCTCGACGCCAGGATCGAGCCAGGTCAGCGGTCCGGACACGGGCTCAGCCGGCGAGTGCGTTGAAGAACGTGATCAGCGAGTTGACGGCGGTTCCCACGGCGGCGGCGGCGCCGCGGACGGCATCGGCCGCGCCCTGGGGCTGGTTCACCAGGTAGAACAGCACGAACCCGACGACCAGGACCAGCAGCATGCGCTTGATCCACTTCATCTGTGCGTTCCTCCCACGACTCGCCCGGTGGCACGACAACGGCGAGGTCGTGCGCGGTATGAGTACTTTCTATCCCACGCTCAGCGGGCTCTCATGGATACGCAGCGCCGCCACGCCCAACCAGCCTCAGGCTGTAGTTGAGACTCAGGGATGCCGCCTCAGGACTGCTGCAGCACCCGATCGGCGGCCGCGTACGCATCCAACCGTCCGGCGGCCACCTCCGTCGCGAGCCCGTCCAGGCCGCTGCGACCGTGGGTCGGCAGCGTCGCCCGCAACCTGGCCAGCACCAGCGACTCGACCTCGCGTCGGGCCCGGTCCGACCCGACGTCGCCCGAGCAGGCCCGAGCTGACGCGCGTGCTCACCGAACCGGTCGAGCCTCGGCCAGCAGCTCGGCGATGCCCGTGCCGTCCACCGCACTGGTGGTCAGCACCGGCGGCTTCCAGTCCTCCGGTGTCCGCTGGGCGAGCGCCACCATGTTCCGCAGCTCGCGCACCACCGCGTGGGCCCCGTCCCGGTCCGCCTTGTTGACCACGAACAGGTCGCCGATCTCCAGCACCCCGGCCTTGGCGGCCTGGATGCCGTCGCCCATCCCGGGCGCCAGCAGCACCAGGGTCACGTCCACCTGACCGGCGACGTCGACCTCGGACTGACCGACCCCGACGGTCTCCACCAGCACCGTGTCGAAGCCCGCGGCGTCGAGCACCCGGATCGTCTGCGGGCGCCGCCACCGCCAGGCCGCCGAGGTGACCGCGGGTGGCCATCGACCGGATGAACACCCCCGGGTCGAGGGCGTGCTGCTGCATCCGCACCCGGTCACCGAGCAGCGCACCACCGGAGAACGGTGAGCTCGGGTCGACGGCCAGCACCGCCACCCGTTCGTCCCGGTGCTCGCAGCGCGGTGACCAGGCCGCGACCGTGGTGGACTTGCCCACTCCCGGGTGGCCCGGTCAGTCCGATCACCCGGGCCCGCCCGGTGTCGGGCGCGAGCAGGGCCATCAGGGCCGGGAGATCGCGGTCGGACTCCACCAGACTCACCAGGCGTCCGATCGCCCGCGGCCGGCCGGCACGGGCCTGGTCCACCAGCGCGGCGAGGTCGGTCGCGACCATCAGGCACCGGTGAGGATCAGGGCATCGCCCTGGCCGCCGCCGCCACAGAGGGCGGCGACCGCGGTGCCGCTCCCCCGCCGCTGCAGCTCGTACGCCAGGTGCAGGACCAGCCGCGCCCCGGACGCGCCGATCGGGTGGCCGAGGGCGATCGCCCCACCGTGCACGTTGACCCGCTCCTCCACCTCGTCCGCGCTCAGGCCCAGGGCTCGGGCGCTGGCGATGCCGACGGCGGCGAAGGCCTCGTTGATCTCGATCAGGTCGAGCTCGGCGACGTCGACGCCCTGCTTCTTCGCCGCGGCCTCGATGGCCCGGGCCGGCTGCAGCTGCAGGGAGGAGTCCGGGCCGGCCACCTGGCCGTACGCGCCGATCCGGGCCAGCACCGGCAGACCCCACCGCGCGGCCGCGGCCGCCGAGGCCACGACCAGCGCCGCGGCCCCGTCGGAGATCGGGACTGGAGGAGGCCGCGGTGATGATCCCGTCGCGACCGAAGGCGGGCCGCAGACCGGCCAGACCGTCGGCGGTCACCCCGGAGCGCACCCCCTCGTCGACCCCCACCACCAGCGGGTCCCCGCGCCGCTGCGGCACCTCCACCGGGGTGATCTCGGCGGCGAGCAGCTCGGCCGACTGCCGCTGCGCGCTGGTGCGAGCGGGCGGCGAAGGCGTCGGACTCCGCCCGCGTCACGCTCCTGCGTCCCGGTGTTGCAGGACTCGGTCAACGACCCCATGGCCTGATCGGTGAAGCGTCCCAGAGGCCGTCGTACGCCAGGTGGTCGCGCAGCGTCACGTCGCCGTAGGTGAAGCCCGGAGCGCGATCCGGGCAGCAGGTGCGGCGCCCGGGTCATCGACTCCATCCCGCCCGCGACCACGATGTCGGCCTCGCCCGCACGGATCAGCTGGTCGGCCTGCGCCACCGCGGCGAGCCCGGACAGGCACACCTTGTTGATGGTGACCGAGGGCACCGACATCGGGATCCCGCCGTTGACGGCGGCCTGTCGGGCCGGCAGCTGACCGCAGCCCGCCTGCAGCACCTGGCCGAGGATCACCGCATCCACCTGGTCGCCACGCAGATCCCGGCCCGGGCGAGGGCGGCCGCGATGGCGTACCCGCCCAACTCGGTCGCCGACACCGACGCGAGCCCGCCCAGCAGCTTGCCGAAAGGGGTCCGAGCTCCCCCGACGATCACCGATCCCGCCACCATCGCCCGACTCCTTCGCCTCGTTTCGGTGCTGCGGACAGTCTGGCACCGGTTCCGCGTGGCAGGCTGGCCGCATGAAGCCAGCGGTGGCACGGGAGGTGCCCGGTCTCCTCGCCATCGACCACGTGGGCATCGCCGTGCCGGACCTCGACGCCGCGATCGCGTTCCACACAGCGGTGCTCGGACTGGTGCTGCTGCATCGGGAGGAGAACGCCGAGCAGGGGGTGGCCGAGGCGATGATGGCACCCGACGGGCGATGCCGGCACTCAGCTGCAGCTGCTCGCTCCGCTGGACGGGCAGAGTGCGCTGGCTCGCTTCCTGGATCGATCCGGGCCGGGCCTGCAGCAGCTGGCGTATCGGGTGGAAGACATCGACCACGCCGCGAGTGTCCTTCGAGGAAAGGGTTTGCGGCTGCTTTATGATGCAGCCAGAACTGGCACAGGGGGGTCTCGGATCAACTTCGTGCACCCCAAGGACACCGGTGGTGTGCTGATCGAGTTGGTTCAAGCGGCTGTGGCCGTCGAGCGTATGGAGGCAGGACAGCAATGACGTCATCGGATAACACCGGACTCGGGCTCTTCGATGATGCCGCCAGTGCCGCGGGGAACTTCCCGACGGCCCTGCGCGGCTACGACCGGGCGGCCGTGGACGACTACGTCCGGTCGCTCGAGGCGACCATGGTCCAGGTGCGGCAGCAGGCCGCGGAGCTCGGAGAGCCAGGCCGGCGACCTCAAGCGCCAGCTCGAGGAGAGCCGCCACAACAACGACGTCGACTACACCAACCTGGGTGGTCGTGCCTCCGAGATCCTGCGTCTCGCCGAGGAGCAGGCGCGCGAGGTGATGGACCGGGCCACCCACGACGCCGAGCACCTGCGTGCGGAGGCGCGCCGCGAGGCCGACTCGACCCGCGACCTGGCCGCTCGGGAGGGCAACGAGCTCAAGTCGGGCGGCCTGGCCGAGATCGACAAGGTCCGGGCCCGGCTCGAGGCCGACGGCGCCACGCACCTCGACCGGGCCAAGGCCGAGTCCGTGGCCCTGCTGGAGGCCGGTCGGCGCCAGGCCGAGTCGCTGCGTCGCGAGGCCGAGCACGATGTCCAGGCTGTTCGCCAGCAGACCTATCTCGACACCGAGGAGCTGCGCCGCACCGTCGAGCGGGAGATCGCCGACACGCGGCAGCAGATCGCGGTCGAGCGCGAAGCGGCCCTGACCGAGCTCCGGCGCGCTCAGGAGGAGGCGTCGGAACAGACGTCCGCCATGTTGACCGAGGCCACCCGCTACCACGAGGAGTCGGCCGCCCGGCTGGAAGCCGACATCCTCGAGGCCACCCGGATTCGGGAGGAGGCTCTGCAGGCCGCCGACCAGCTGAAGCTGGCGTCGGTCAAGGAGGCCGAGGACCGGGTCGAGGCGGCCAAGAAGCAGGCCGCCGCCATCAGCGAGCGCACCCAGGCCGAGTTCACCTGGCGCAAGGAGCAGCTGCGCCGGGAGACCGATCTGCTCGGTCAGCGGAAGCAGGCGGTGCTCGCCCAGCTGGCGAGCCTGTCGGCCCTCGCCCAGGAGACCGCGACGTCCTTCCCCGAGCCCTACGACCTGGACGACTTCGACGGCGAGATGGGCGACCGTACGGTCGTGCTGCCGCCCGGACTGGCCCCGGCGCTGCCCGAAGCGCAGAAGAAGCCGGAGCTGACGCCGTCCGCAGACACGACGGACACCGAGACCAGTGCCGACCAGTCGGTCGAGACCTCTGGACCGGACGACGCCGGGGACTCGGACGAGTCGCCGACCCCAGGTGACCCGACCGCCTCAGCGACCGACCGCCTCAGCTGACCCGACGGCAGCGGACGAGTCATCGGTGTCAGAGGAGTCGGTGGTCGAGGAGTCGGAGACCGAGGCCGACACCGACCGCCGACCCCGATGCCACCGTGGTCATCTCCCCCGAGCAGATGGCCGCCGCGAACGACACCAAGCAACCGCTAGACGCTCCCGCCCCGAAAGTCCACAACCAGCACGACGTCCAGCAAGACAGACAAGGAACCCGGCCGTGGCGTACTCAGGCTCACCCCTCCCCTCCAGCGACTTCCCGATCAACCGCCGCGGCTACGACCGCGATGCTGTGGACGGCTTCGTCCGTTCCATCCAGTCTCGGTTGGCCGACCTCGAGGGTCAGGTTCAGCGACTGATCAACGAGAACGGCCAGCTGCGCCACGACCTCACCGGTGCTCAGGATCTGGCCCATCCCGACTTCAACAACCTGGGCGGCCGAGCGCAGGAGATCCTCCGGGTGGCCGAGGAACAGGCCGGCGACCTGACCGCACAGGCCCAGCGCGACGCCGACCGGCTGCTCGAGCTGACCGACACCGAGACCCGGCAGCAGCGCGAACGCGCGGAGAACGAGCTGGCCGCCAACCGGGACCGCCAGCTGGGCGAGATCGACGCCCTCCGTCGACAGGCCGACGCGGACGCGCACGCCATCTACGAGCACGCCCGGTTCGAGTCCGAGCAGCTGCTCGCCAGCGCCCGGGTCGAGGCCGAGGCGCTGCTGGTCGAGAACGAGCGACTCAGCGCCGCCCGGCTGGAGACCTCTCGGATCGAGGCCCGTCAGACGGTGGCTGCGGCCGAGCGCGACGCGGCGATCCTGCGCGAGCACACAGCGGTCGAGCGGGACCAGGCGCTGACCGACCTGAGGAACGTCCAGGACGAGGCCCAGGCCCGGATCGAGGCGCTGCTGAGTGAGTCCAGCCAGCTGCAGACCCAGGCGGCGACGCACCTGGCCGAGCAGACCGATGTCGCGGCTCGGCTCCGTACCGACGCGCTCACCGAGGCGGAGCGGGTCAAGCGAGCCGCCCTCGAGGAGGCCGACGCCATCATCGGCCGCGCGCAGACCCAGGCCGACACCATCGACGAGCGGGCCCGTCAGGAGTTCGCCTGGCGGCGCCGTCAGATGCGTCGCGAGCAGGAGCTGCTGGACCGTCGCAAGCAGGCGATGCTCAGCCAGCTCACCTCGCTCAGCGCTCTCGCGGCCGAGACGGCCCAGAGCCTGCCCGATGTTCCCGCAGCTGGAGCTGAGCGACGTCGACGAGACCCGGGTCAACCAGCCGGTCGGGACCGAGGAGTCGGCGGCGCCTGCGACGAGACCACGACGGGCTTCGCCGCCGTCTCGTCAGCCTGACTCACCGTCTCCCGAGAGAGAGCCCACGATGGACGTCCAGATCGGACTGCAGCTGTACTCGGTGCGGCAGTCCCTGGCCAGGGATCCCTGGTCCACCCTGGCCGAGATCGCCGCCATCGGCTTCACCCGACTCGAAGCCGCGAACCACAAGGCTCGCGACGATCCCGGTGTCGGGTTCGGCGTTCGCGCACCAGAGCTCCGTGAACGGCTTGAGCGATCTGGGACTGTCCATCGTCGGCTGCCACATCAACCCGTTGCAGCTCGACATTCTCCCCCGTGCCCTCGACTACCAGGCGGAGCTCGGCAACCGGCAGATCGGTTGCGACATCGAGTTCTATCCGCTCGGCGACCGCGACTACGTGCTCCGGCGTTGCGATGCCTTCAACCGGGTCGGTGAGCTCGCTCGCGAACGCGGAATGCGGTTCTACTACCACAACCACTTCCAGGAGTTCCAGCGCCTCGGTGACGACTACGTCTACGACATCATCCTGGCGAACACCGACCCCGACCTGGTCCTTCTCGAGTTCGACACCTACTGGGTGTACCGCGGTGGACAGGATCCCCATCGAGTGGATGCACCCGCCACGCCGACCGTGTCATCCTGCTGCATCAGAAGGACTTTCCCGCCGACGCGCCCCAGCCGCTCAACCTCTACGACGGAGTGGTCGACCCCAGGGAGAACATCGACATGACCGTCTTCGAGGACCGCTTGGATCCCCTGTGCTTCACCGAGATCGGCACCGGCGTGCTGCCGATCCAGGACATCATCGCCGCCGCCGGCACCTTGCCGAACCTGGAGTACATGTTCCTCGAACAGGACCACACCACGCTGTCCGAGATCGACTCGATCGCCCGCAGCCACGAGCTCTTCTCGGCGAGGTTCACCGGCATCGCCTGGCCCTGACCACGGGTCAGTGACGAGCGGCCGCCACGGCCGCAGTGATCCGCTCCACCGCGGCTGCGACGGTCGTCGTGGCGGAGTCCACCCGGACCGGGGTTCTGCTCCACGGTTCGTAATCCCGAGCAAGGACCTCGGCCCAGGTCGGTTTCACCAGTCCGACCACATCGGACTCCCGGTCCTCCACCCGACGCCGGTGCTCCACCTCATCGGAGCAGACGACCTCGATCTCCACCACCCCGGCGCCGGCGTTCGCCGCCGTCTCCGGCCAGGCATCGCGAGTGACAGCGACCGGGTTCACGCACTCGACGATCACGTCCAGGCCCAGCTCGAGCTGTTCGTGCGCCAGCTGGTGCGCCACTGCGTAGCCCACCGGTCCGACCGGGTGGACCAAAGCCGACCACGCGACGATCGCCTGCTCGATCTTGTCGACGCGAACGTAGGGCGTCCCGGTCCGGGCGGCCAGCGCAGCGGCGATCGTCGACTTGCCGGTGGCGGGCAGCCCGCCGATCACCACGAGCACTGGTTGCATGTCCGACATTCTCCTGAAGCCCTGGGTCTGACTCAGAACAGTCGCTCGGTGGGGTCGTCGGTGCCACGCAGCACGTCGTAGTCGACCGTCAGGCAGGCGATCCCGCGATCACCGGCCAGCACCTTGGCCTGGGGCTTGATCTGCTGAGCGGCGAACATCCCGCGGACGGATCCGAGCAGCGGGTCGCGGTTCAGCAGCTCCAGGTAGCGGGTCAGCTGCTCCACCCCGTCGATGTCGCCCCGCCGCTTGATCTCCACCGCCACGTAGCCGCCGCTGGCGTCGCGGCAGAGCAGGTCGACGGGGCCGATGGCCGTCGGGTACTCCCGGCGGACCAGGGTCCAGCCGGCCCCGAGCGTCTCCGGGTGCGCGGCGAGCAGGACCTGCAGGTGGGCCTCCACCCCGTCCTTCTGCAGCCCGGGATCGATGCCGAGGTCGTGACTCGAGTCGTGCAGCACCTCGGCCAAGCGAGATGAGCAGGGTGTCGCCGTCGCGACCCTTGACCTCCCACACCTCGGCCAGAGGCTCTCCGGCCAGTCCCGGCTCGGCCGGATCGGTCGGCATCGCCGTCGGCGTCGGCCGAGCGGATCGTCACCGTGCACGGTGGGCTCATCCAGTTCAGCGGCTTGTACGCGCGGTCGTCGGCGTGGATGGACACCGAGCCGTCCGCCTTGACCAGGATCAATCTCGTCGCCATCGGCAGATGGGCGGTCAGCCGACCCGCGTAGTCGACCTGGCACCGGGCGATCAGCAAACGCACCCGGTCAACCTACCGGTCGCGGCGAGGTGTCGTTTCCCGGTTCTGTCAGACTTCGGGGGTGGCTCGACGTCCCAGCAAGCACCTGCGTCCGCCCCGGCCGCTGAGCTCCGGGCACGCCCGCGCCGAAGACCGCGGCGACGGCCGCTGGGTGGTCCGCAGCGTCGCCGGAGCGGCCGCCACCAAGGAGTACCGCTGCCCCGGCTGCTCGCAGTCCATCCCGCCGGCGACGCCGCACGTGGTGGTCTGGCCCGCCGAGCCCACCTCGTGGGCGGTGGACTCCCCCGTCGCCGAGCGGCGGCACTGGCACACCGGCTGCTGGCAGCGTCGTCGATGATGGGGGCGCCGATGAGAGATCGTCGATGAAGCCGCGCGTCGTCGTCGACCGGGACGACCTGCACTACACCGAGCAGGGCGACACCGGTCCGCGGGTCCTGCTGCTGCACGGTCTCTTCGGCCAGGGCAAGAACTGGACCTCGATCGCCAAGGTCCTCGTCCGAGCAGGCTCGGGTGATCATGATGGATCTGCCGAACCACGGGCAGTCCGGCTGGACGGAGTCGGTCACGTACTCCCGAGTCGGCCGTGGCGATCGCCGACGTCCTGGCCGGCCGGCCGACGACGACCCGCTGAACGTGGTCGGGCACTCGATGGGTGGCAAGGTCGCGATGGCGATGGCACTGCTGCAGCCGCAGGTTGGTCGAGCGTCTGGCGGTGGTCGACATCGCCCCGGTCCGCTACGACCGGCTCACCGGCTTCGCCGACTACGTGACGGGGATGCGGTCGATCGACCTCGGTCGGCTGCAGACCCGCGCCGAGGCGGACGCGCGCCTGCAGCCGTACGTGCCCGACGAGGTGGTGCGGTCGTTCCTGCTGCAGAACCTCCGGCGCGACCCGACCAGCGACAGCCGGCTGGCGGTGGCAGATGAACCTGTCGCTGCTGGGCGCCAGGCTCGGCGACCTCGGCGACTGGCCCGACCTGCACACGCCGCCGTACCCGGGCCCGGTGCTCTGGGTCGCCGGCGCGAGGTCCGACTACATCACCCCCGAGTACGGACCGGCGATGCGCACCCTGTTCCCGCGGACCACCGCCTTCACCATCAAGAACGCCGGACACTGGGTGCACAGCGAGCAGCCGGAGATCTTCCTCGCCGTCCTGCGCCGGTTCCTCGGCCTGGACCAGGGCGTGCGTCAGCACGCCCTACGGTGGCGGCTGCATCCGTGGCCCACGACGCTGCGGAAGGGAAGACCGTGACCGACCTGCTCACGACCATCGCCGCCGGGCTGGCCGAGGTCTCGCGCTCGTGCCCCTGCAGCCGGTCCGACCCCACCCGCGGCAACGGCTTCGCGGGTTCGATCATCGGTGCGCTGATGGCCATCGGGCTGCTGGTCATCGTGGCGAAGTTCGCCACCACCAAGCCCAAGAACCGCCGCCGGCCGCCGAGATCCTGACCGTGCCGGCGCGACCAGGGGACGGAGTCAGCCGCCCGCGGCGGTCACCTTGATGATCTCGGAGGGGTTGTTCGGTCGGCCGCCGCCCTTGGCGTTGGTGCCGTCCTGACCCTCGGCGGCCATCCGTTCGAGGATGTCGATGCCGGAGGGGTCGATCTCACCGAAGATCGTGTAGTCGGGGGTCTTGTCCAGCGCGGTCGAGTCTCGGTACACGAGGAAGAACTGCGACCCGTCGTTCGCCATGGCGATCACGCCCTTGGTGTAGGACTCGGTGCCGTCCAGCTCGTCGGCGAACGTGTAGCCCGGGCCGCCGCGACCCGTCCCGGTCGGGATCACCGCACTGGAACAAGAAGATGCCGGAGTCGACCAGTCGATGGCACTTGGTCTCGTCGAAGAACCCCTGCTCGGCCAGGGAGACGAAGGAGTGCACGGTGCAGGGCGCGCGCACCGGGTCCAGGGTGATCCGCACCGTCCCCTCGGTCATCTCGAGGTCGTAGCCGAGGTCGCCGCTGGTCACCACGCCGGTCGGGCTCGGCGGGCGGGCGGATCGGGCGGCGTCACCGGTCGGCTCGTACTCGCACGACTCGGCACCCTTCTTCGGAGAGGCACCGGACGCGACGGGTGTCGACGGTCCGCTCGGAGTCGTGGCCGCGGACTGACCGTTCGCGGCGGCCGGGCGCAGGGGGTCGTTCTCCGGGATGGTGCCGCAGGCGCCGAGGGTCAGCGCGAGCACCATCGTGACCAGGAGCCCTTGTCGTACGCCCACACCGACACCCTGCCCCACCGGACCCGCTGGGTCGGGAGGCCACGCCGAGGTCGTACGACCTCACAGGTTGCCGGAGCGCTCCTCGAGGGCCCCGATGACCGTGATCAGGTCCGCACCTCCGTAGCCGAGGTCGGACGGCCTCGCCGAACAGCCGGTCGCAGACGTCGGCCAGAGGTGCGGCGGCGCCGGTGACTGCGGCGGCCGCGGTGATCAGTCCGGTGTTCTTGGCGACGTCGGTGATGGCGGCCTGGGCCTCCTCGTCTCCGGCCACCAGCTTGGCGAGCTTGGTGGCGAGCAGCGGCGATGCGAGCGTCCCACCCAGCAGCACCTCGGCCAGGATCCGGCGATCCACCCCGTGCCGGTCGGCCAGGTGGACGGCCTCGGCGAGCCCGGTCAGCATGGTGATCATGAAGGAGTTGACGGCCAGCTTCGTGGTCAGCGCCGCCGGCACGGCTCCGCACCGAACCGAGTGCCGGACCAGCGGTGCGATCAGCGTCCGGGTCCCCTCCACGACAGCCGGATCGGCACCGGCCAGCATGGCCACCAGATCGCCTGTCTCCGCCGGTTGGCGGGAGCCGGAGACCGGCGCTTCCACGTAGGCGCCTCCGGCGGCGAGGACGTCGGCTTCCAGGGACCGCGAGTACGCGGGAGCGTGGGTGCCCATCACGACCAGGACGCGATCGCGTACCAGTCCGGCGAAGGTGGGTCCGCCGCGGTCCAGCACCTCGTCGATCGCCGCGTCGTCGTAGAGCATCACGATCACCGTGCCGGTCGACGTGCACACCTCGGCAGCGGTGGCGGCCACCCGGGCCCCGGCGTCCGCCAGGGGTCGGCAGCGAGCCGCCGACCGGTTCCACACCACCAGGTCGACCCCGGCCCGGGCGAGACGCAGCGCCATCGGCTGGCCCATCACCCCCAGACCGAGGAAGCCGACCCGTGACGCCGCATCGTTGACCATGGGCCGGACCGTAGTGCTCGCCCGGTGCGTCCCGGAACGACCAGTTGCGCACCGGTGGCCTCGAACCGGGTGTGCCGGCCTGGTGCCGTGTCACTAGGGTGTGGGCGTGGTTCATCTCACCCGCATCTACACCAGGACCGGGGACGGTGGCCAGACCCGACTGGTCGACATGTCGCTCACCGACAAGACCGATCCGCGAGTGGCCGCGTACGGCGACGTGGACGAGGCGAACTCCCAGCTCGGGGTGCTGCTGGCCACCACCGAGCTGCCCGAGCCGATGGTGACGCTGCTCGGCCGCGTGCAGAACGAGCTGTTCGACCTCGGCGCCGACCTCGGCAACCCGCTGCAGACCTCGTACGCGCACGAGCCGCTGCGGATCACCGCCGAGTACGTCGATCGACTCGAGGCCGACTGCGATGCCTTCGGGGATCCGCTCCCTCCGCTGCGGTCCTTCGTGCTGCCCGGCGGGACACCGGCTTCCGCCCACCTCCATGTGGCCCGCACGATCGTGCGGCGAGCCGAGCGCACGGCGTGGTCGGCCGTCGAGCGCTACGGCACGGATGCTCCCGGCGGGCTGAACCAGCTGGCCATCACCTACCTGAACCGCCTGTCCGACCTGCTGTTCATCCTGTCCCGGGCCGCCAACGCCACCGATCCCTCCGTCGACAGGGACGTGCTCTGGGTCCCCGGCGGGAGCCGCCAACGTCTCGACGACCCAGCACCAGGAGAGGTATGACCGACGCCGTTCAGCCCACCGCGCCCCGGGAAGCCACCGCGCCGCGCAGCCGAGCAGACCCGCCCGGTGACCCTGTTCTCCGGTCAGTGGGCCGACCTGCCGTTCGAGGAGGTCTGCCGGCTGGCCTCGGAGTGGGGCTACGACGGCCTGGAGATCGCCTGCTGGGGCGACCACTTCGACGTCGCCCGGGCCGCCGAGGACGACGCGTACGTCCGGGCCAAGAAGGACGTCCTGGAGTCGTACGGTCTGGGCTGCTGGGCCATCTCCACGCACCTGGACAGCCAGGCGGTCTGCGACGCGATCATCGACGACCGCCATCGGAACATGGTCAAGCCACGGGTCTGGGGCGACGGCGACCCCGAGGGCGTGCGGCAACGGGCGGCCGAGGAGATGAAGACCACCGCACGGGCGGCGGCCGCGTTCGGCATCGACACCGTGATCGGCTTCACCGGCTCCTCGATCTGGCACTACCTGGCCATGTTCCCGCCGGTCGGTGACGACGTGATCCGGGCCGGCTACGCCGACTTCGCGGACCGCTGGAACCCGATCATCGACGTCTTCGACGCCGTCGGCGTCCGCTACGCCCATGAGGTGCACCCGAGCGAGATCGCGTACGACTACTGGAGCACCAAGGCGGCCCTGGAGGCGATCGACCACCGGGCCGGGTTCGGGCTCAACTACGACCCGTCGCACATGGTGTGGCAGGGACTGGACTACGTGGGCTTCCTGCACGAGTTCGCCGACCGGATCTACCACGTGGACTGCAAGGACACGAAGGTGCGGATGGGCAACGGCCGCAACGGCATCCTGTCCTCGCACCTGCCCTGGGCCGACCCCCGGCGCGGGTGGGACTTCATCTCCACCGGCCATGGCGACACGAAGTGGGAGGACATCTTCCGGATGCTCAACTTCATCGGCTACGCCGGGCCCATCTCCATCGAGTGGGAGGACGCCGGCATGGATCGTCTGCTCGGTGCTCCCGAGGCCCTCGGCTTCATCCGCCGGCTGAACGCCATCACCGTCCCCGAGGCCGGCTTCGATGCGGCCTTCGCGAGCAAGGAGTAGTCCTCGTGAGCACGTCCCAGCCCGATCCCGTGGTGATCCCGTCGCAGGTCCCGACCCACTGGTACAACCTGGCCGCCGACCTGCCCGAACCGACGCCGCCGGCCCTGCACCCGGGGACCCGCGAGCCGCTCGGCCCGCAGGACCTGGCGCCGCTGTTCCCGATGGCGCTGATCATGCAGGAGGTCGCGACCGAGCGGTGGATCGAGATCCCCGAACCGGTCCGGGAGATCTACCGGCTCTGGCGGCCGTCGCCGCTGATCCGGGCGCACCGGCTGGAGAAGGCGCTGGCCACGCCGGCCAAGATCTTCTACAAGTACGAGGGCGTCAGCCCGGCCGGATCGCACAAGCCGAACACCGCCGTCGCCCAGGCGTACTACAACGCCGCCGAGGGCATCACCAAGCTGACCACCGAGACCGGCGCCGGTCAGTGGGGCGCCTCGTTGTCGATGGCGTGTGCGCTGCTCGGGCTGCAGTGCGAGGTGTGGCAGGTGCGCGCCTCCTACGACAGCAAGCCGTACCGGCGGATGCAGATGGAGGTGTACGGCGGGGTCTGCCACCCGTCACCGTCCGATCTCACCGAAGCCGGGCGGGCGATGCTGGCCGCCGACCCGGACACCACCGGATCGCTGGGCATGGCCATCTCGGAGGCGGTCGAGGCCGCCGTGGGCGATCCGAATGCGCACTACGCGCTGGGCAGCGTGCTCAACCACGTCCTGCTGCACCAGACGGTGATCGGGGTCGAGGCGCTGGCCCAGCTCGACGAGATCGGCGAGAGCGCCGACGTCATCTTCGGCTGCGCCGGTGGTGGCTCCAACCTGGCCGGTCTGAGCTTCCCGTTCCTCGGCCGCAACCTGCGCGACGGGACGGGCACGCAGGTCGTCGCGTGCGAGCCGACGGCCTGCCCGTCGCTGACCCAGGGCGAGTACCGCTACGACTTCGGCGACGTGGCCGGGCTGACCCCGCTGCTGAAGATGCACACGCTGGGCAACGACTTCGTGCCGCCGCCGATCCACGCCGGCGGTCTGCGCTACCACGGCATGGCGCCGATGGTCTCGCACGCGGTGAACCTCGGTCTGATGTCGGCGATCGCGGTGGACCAGGCCGACGCCTTCAAGGCCGGCGTGGAGTTCGCCCGCGCCGAGGGCCTGATCCCCGCCCCGGAGTCCACCCACGCGGTCGCCGGTGCCATCGCCCGGGCCCGCGCCGCCACGACCGAGGAGACCATCCTGCTGGGCCTGTCCGGCAACGGCGTCCTCGACCTCCCCGCCTACCACGACTTCGTGTAGCTGAGCCCTCGCACTTCTCGGCCACGCCGGAGCTGGCGTGCCGCAGCTGGACGATGCGGCACTTTTCATGTGACGGCACAAAGCCAGATGGGCCGAGCGGCCGCGTCAGAGCTTATGACGCCGGACTCGACCTGGTGGCGGAAGTTCCAGTCGTCCCGGGTGTTCGTCTTGTACGACCAGTAGCACCAGCCGAGCGTGTCCGCGTACCCCTCGAGCTGGGCGTCGACGTAGGCACGCGCGAGGTCGGCGGCCGACTCGGGCCGTCCGATCAGGGCGGCCGGATCCATCGCCGCGCTCCACTCCCCTACGAGCACCGGCTGCTTCCGCTGCAGCCAGGCGATCAGCTTGGCCCGCTTGCGCGCCTTGGCCAGGTGCTGCTCGTACGACTTCCTCGTGTCCCAGGGGTAGAACGCCTGGTAGAAGTGACAGTCCAGCACCACCGGGAAGTCCGGGTCGCCACGCAGCGTGCCGGACAGGAACCAGGGCAGATAGCCGTCGGAGAACACCACCCGGGTGCCGGGCACGAGCAGCTGTCTCAGCCGACGGTACGCCCGGTGGTGGAACTCCCACAGCCGCCAGATCCGCGGGTCGGTCGGCTCGTTGACGAGCTCGATGCCCCACAGGGCCGGGTGCTCGGCGTAGCGCGTCGCCAGCTGGGCCAGCGCCTCCAGGCTGTCCTCGCGGTGTTGGGAGATCCGGTAGAACTCGCGTGGCCCGACCCGGCCGCTGTGGTCACGACCGTTCTGCGAGCCGATCACCCCGTGCATGTCCAGCAGCACCTCGAGCCCGTACGCGCTCGCCCAGTCCATCGCCGCGTCCAACAGCTCGACGGCCGGCTCGTACGGTGGCTCGGCCTGCAGCGTCCAGTGACCGACGGGGAGCCGAACCAGGTTCAGTCCCTGCTCGGCGATCCAGGCGAAGTCGGCCTCGGTGATGAAGGTCTCCCGGTGCCGGCGGATCAGCTCCGGCCCGCCGGGGGTCTCCATCAGGGTGTGCTCGTCGACCGCGCTGGTGCCGGCGAACAGCGCCGGTGTCATCCAGGGCTCGACCACGAACCAACCTCCGAGATTCACTCCCCGGAACTGATGACGCTCCATCTGCTGCACCGGGCCAGTATCGCGGTTAGCGTGGGCCCTGTGACGACACCGGTGCGGGAGGAACAACCGCCGCCTCCACCGGAGGAGCTCATGCTCGGTCCACGGCAGCGCCGCGAGCTGCCGCGGTGGGTCCCGTGGGTGGCCCTGACGCTCGGTGTGCTGATCCTGGCGGGCGGCGCGCTGTGGCGCTTCTGGCCGCGGCCACCAGAGCCGATCAGCCTGGTCGAGCTGCAGAACACGTACGCCGGCATGGTGCGCGGGGACGGCACCAACGACGCGTCGGTGATGACCCGGCAGGTGGTGACGGAGAGTCCGTTGACCGTCCTCCCCGACAGGTGTTCGCCCTTGGTCGAGGCGACGGCGGCGAACCGATTCCCTGACGCCGCCCTCGACGGCGTCGGGACCTACTGGGTGCTCCGCAGCACCACCATCTCGTTGTTCACCCTCCGCTTCACCGACGCCGACCAGGCCGAGGAGGAGGAAGAGCGGATCAACGCCGCGCTGGACGCCTGCGCCGATCAGCAGATCGTCGTCCGACCCGCTCAGGCCAACGGCAAGGTTTGGCGGGCCACTGTCCGTCGCACCGAGGCCGGCTCCGGACCTGAGGGCCAGATCGGCTACACCCTCGTCGGCCCCGACAGTCTGATGGCCATCCAGCTGATGCCCTACCTGAACACCATCAGCTGGCAGTCACGCTACGACACCGGCTCGGGCCCGTACTCGACGCTCTCGGCCGACCAGCTGATGCAGTCGCTCCGCGCCCAGGTGGAGTCGATCGTCGCCGCTCGGCCCAGCTGACCCGATCAGGATTCTGGAGACTCTCCGGTCAGCCACCCGGCGGGCGCGGTGGCGCCGCCTCCAGCCAGCTCAGGAACCCGGTCAACGAGTCGGCCGCCATGGCCAGCTCCCAGGGTCGGCCGTCCACCTCACCCGGACTCTGCTCGACCAGTTCGACGACCCGCTGACCGGCGTAGAGCGCGACCGCCTCGACGGCATCGGGGTCCCGGTCATTCAGCACCCGTACGTCGTC
>CAWARE010000047.1:0-19325 GCA_963784345.1 uncultured Actinomycetota bacterium | reverse complement strand
CGTTCGTGCTGCCGGGTGGGACCCCCGCGTCGGCCCACCTGCACGTGGCCCGCACCATCGTCCGGCGGGCCGAGCGGACCGCGTGGTCGGCGGTCGAGCGCTACGGCACGGACGCCCCCGGCGGGTTGAACCCGCTGGCCATCACCTACCTGAACCGGCTCTCCGACCTGCTCTTCATCCTGTCCCGGGCCGCCAACGCCACCGATCCCTCAGTCGACGGGGACGTGCTCTGGGTCCCCGGCGGGAGCCGCCACCAGCCCGACAGCCCCCCACCAGGAGAGGTATGACCGACGCCGTCCAGACCACCACCGCGCCCCGGGAAGCCACCGGCGCTGCGCAGCCGGAGCAGACCCGCCCGGTGACCCTGTTCTCCGGCCAGTGGGCCGACCTGCCGTTCGAGGAGGTCTGTCGACTCGCCTCGGAGTGGGGTTACGACGGCCTGGAGATCGCGTGCTGGGGCGATCACTTCGACGTCGCCCGGGCCGCCGAGGACGACGCGTACGTCCAGCAGAAGAAGGACGTCCTGGAGTCGTACGGGCTGGGCTGCTGGGCCATCTCCACCCACCTGGACAGCCAGGCGGTCTGCGACGCGATCATCGACGACCGCCATCGTACCATGGTGAAACCGCGGGTCTGGGGCGACGGTGACCCCGAGGGTGTGCGGCAGCGCGCGGCCGAGGAGATGAAGACCACCGCACGGGCGGCGGCCGCGTTCGGCATCGACACCGTGATCGGCTTCACCGGCTCCTCGATCTGGCACTACCTGGCCATGTTCCCGCCGGTCGGTGACGACGTGATCCGGGCCGGGTACGCCGACTTCGCGGACCGCTGGAACCCGATCATCGACGTCTTCGACGCCGTCGGCGTCCGGTACGCCCACGAGGTGCACCCCAGCGAGATCGCGTACGACTACTGGAGCACGACGATCGCGCTGGACGCGATCGGCCACCGTCCGGGCTTCGGGCTCAACTACGACCCGTCGCACATGGTGTGGCAGGGCCTGGACTACGTCGGCTTCCTGTGGGAGTTCCGGGACCGGATCTACCACGTGGACTGCAAGGACACGAAGCTGCGGATGGGCAACGGTCGCAACGGGATCCTGTCCTCGCACCTGCCCTGGGCCGACCCCCGCCGCGGGTGGGACTTCATCTCCACCGGGCACGGGGACACCAAGTGGGAGGACATCTTCCGGATGCTCAACTTCATCGGGTACGCCGGACCGATCTCCGTGGAGTGGGAGGACGCCGGGATGGATCGTCTCGCTCGGTGCCCCCGAGGCCCTCGACTTCATCCGCGGGTTGAACGCCATCACCGTCCCCGAGGCCGCCTTCGATGCGGCCTTCGCGTCCAAGGAGTAGCCCTCGTGAGCACGTCCCCGCCCGAGCCCGTGGTGGTCCCGTCGCAGGTCCCGACCCACTGGTACAACCTGGCCGCCGACCTGCCCGAACCGTGCCCGCCGGCGCTGCACCCCGGGACCCGCGAGCCCCTCGGCCCGCAGGACCTGGCGCCGCTGTTCCCGATGGCGCTGATCATGCAGGAGGTCAGCGACCGAGCGGTGGGTCGAGATCCCCGAGCCGGTGCGGGAGATCTACCGGCTCTGGCGGCCGTCGCCGCTGATCCGGGCGCACCGGCTGGAGCAGGCGCTGGCCACGCCGGCCAAGATCTTCTACAAGTACGAGGGCGTCAGCCCGGCCGGGTCGCACAAGCCGAACACCGCGGTCGCCCAGGCGTACTACAACGCCGCCGAGGGCATCACCAAGCTGACCACCGAGACCGGCGCCGGCCAGTGGGGTGCGTCGCTGTCGATGGCGTGTGCGCTGCTCGGGCTGCAGTGCGAGGTGTGGCAGGTCCGCGCCTCCTACGACGCGAAGCCGTACCGCCGGATGCAGATGGAGGTGTACGGCGGGATCTGCCACCCGTCGCCGTCGGATCTGACCGAGGCCGGCCGCGCGATGCTGGCCGCCGACCCGGACACCACCGGGTCGCTCGGCATGGCCATCTCGGAGGCGGTCGAGGCCGCCGTGGGCGATCCGAACGCGCACTACGCGCTCGGCAGCGTGCTCAACCACGTCCTGCTGCACCAGACGGTGATCGGGCGTGGAGGCGCTGGCCCAGCTCGACGAGATCGGGGAGAGCGCCGACGTCATCTTCGGCTGCGCCGGCGGTGGCTCCAACCTGGCCGGGCTGAGCTTCCCGTTCCTCGGCCGCAACCTGCGCGACGGCACGGGCACCGAGGTCGTCGCCTGCGAGCCGTCGGCCTGCCCGTCGCTGACCCAGGGCGAGTACCGCTACGACTTCGGCGACGTCGCCGGCCTGACGCCGCTGCTGAAGATGCACACCCTGGGCAACGACTTCGTGCCGCCGCCGATCCACGCCGGCGGTCTGCGCTACCACGGCATGGCGCCGATGGTCTCGCACGCGGTGAACCTCGGCCTGATGTCGGCGATCGCCGTCGACCAGGCCGACGCCTTCAAGGCCGGGGTGGAGTTCGCCCGGGCCGAGGGCCTGATCCCGGCTCCGGAGTCGACCCACGCGGTAGCCGGTGCCATCGCCCGGGCCCGCGCGGCCACCACCGACGAGACCATCGTGCTGGGCCTGTCCGGCAACGGCGTCCTGGACCTCCCCGCGTACCACGACTACCTCTAGATGACTCCTCGACGCGGCCGCCGGACTTTTGTGCCGGAACCATCCACTATTCATGCTGACGGCACAAAAGATGGTCCGGTGACGGACCGGGTCAGAGTCTTATGACGCCGGACTCGACCTGGTGGCGGAAGTTCCAGTCGTCGCGGGTGTTCGTCTTGTACGACCAGTAGCACCAGCCGAGGGTGTCCGCGTAGCCCTCGAGCTGGGCGTCGACGTAGCTGCGGGCGAGCTCGGCGGGCGACTCGGGGCGGCCCACCAGGGCGGCCGGATCCATCGCCGCACTCCACTCCCCCACCAGCACCGGCTGCTTCCGCTGCAACCAGGCGATCAGCTTGGCCCGCTTCCGTGCCTTGGCCAGGTGCTCTTCGTAGGACTTCCTGGTGTCCCAGGGATAGAACGCCTGGTAGAAGTGGCAGTCCAGGACCACCGGGAAGTCCGGCTGTCCACGCAGGGTGCCGGACAGGAACCACGGCAGGTAGCCGTCGGAGAACACCACCCGGGTGCCGGGCACGAGCACATCGGTCAGCATCCGGTACGCCCGGTGGTGGAACTCCCAGAGCCGCCAGATCCGCGGGTCGGTCGGCTCGTTGACGAGCTCGATGCCCCACAGGGCCGGGTGCGCGGCATAGCGTGTGGCCAGCTGGGCCAGCGCCTCCAGGCTGTCCTCGCGGTGCTGGGAGATCCGGTAGAACTCCCGCGGCCCGACCCGGCCGCTGTGGTCGCGACCGTTCTGCGAGCCGATCACGCCGTGCATGTCCAGCAGCACCTCGAGCCCGTACGCGTGCGCCCAGTCCATCGCCGCGTCCAGCAGCTCGACGGCCGGCTCGTACGGTGGCTCGGCCTCCAGCGTCCAGTGGCCGACCGGCAGCCGGACCAGGCTCAGGCCGTGCTCGGCGATCCAGGCGAAGTCGGCCTCGGTGATGAAGGTCTCCCGATGGCGACGGATCAGCTCCGGTCCGTCGGGAGTCTCCATCAGGGTGTGCTCGTCGACCGCGCTGGTGCCGGCGAACAGCGCCGGTGTCATCCAGGGCTCGACCACGAACCACCCACCGAGATTCACTCCGCGGAACTGAGGACGACCCATCTGCTGCACCCGGCCAGTATCGCGGTTAGCGTGAGCACTGTGACGACGCCGGTGCGGGAGGAAGAACCGCCGCCCCCACCGGAGGAGCTGGTGTTCGGCCCGCGGCAACGCCGCGAGCTGCCGCGGTGGGTCCCGCTGGTCGCGCTGACGCTCGGCGTGCTGATCGTGGCGGGGGCCGCTCTGTGGCGGTTCTGGCCGCGGCCGATCGAGCCGCTCACCCTGGCCGAGCTGCAGAACACCTACGCCGGCATGGTGCGGGCGGACGGCACCAACGACGCGTCGGTGATGACCCGGGAGACGGTGACGGAGACACCGGTGACGGTGAAGCCCGAGGCCTGCGCACCATTGGTCCAGGCGACCGTGGCCAACCGGTTCCCGGACGCCGCCCTCGACGGCGTCGGCACCTACTGGGTCGGTCGCACCAGCACCATCTCGCTCTTCACGCTGCGTTTCGACCAGACCGAGCAGGCCATCACCGAGCGGGAGCGGATCAGCGCCGCGCTCGACGCCTGCGCGGGTCAGGAGATCTTCGTCCGCCGCGCCGAACCGGGCAGCCTCCAGGCCTGGCGGGCGACCGTGAGCCGCACCGCGGCCGGACCGGCGGACCAGGATCAGCTCGGCTACACCCTCTCCGGGGCCGACGGGCTCGCCGGTCCGGACGGGTTGATGGCGATCCAGCTGATGCCCTACCTGAACACCATCACGTGGCAGTACCGCTACGAGTCCGGCTCCTCGTCGTACTCGACGTTGCCGGCCGACCAGCTGATGGGGTCCCTGCGCTCTCAGCTGGAGTCGATCGTCGCCGCCCGACCGAAGTGACGGGGCCGGGGCGACAGAACCGGCGGGTCAGCCGCCGGGTGGTCGGGGTGGCGCGGCCTCCAGCCAGCTGAGGAAGCCGGTCAGCGAGTCGGCGGCCATCGCGAGCTCCCAGGGTCGCCCTTCCGGTTCGCCCGGGGCCTGTTCGACCAGCTCGACCACCCGCTGCCCGGCGTAGAGCGCCACCGCCTCGACCGCATCCGGGTCACGGTTGTTCAGCACCCGCACGTCATCGCGCAGGAAGGACGTCCGGGGACGCGAGGAGTAGGAGAAGAACCGGAACCACTCCAGCACTTCCGCGTTGTAGCGCGCCATCCCGAGCACCCAACCGGCTCCCGGGGTCGCCGTCTTCAACCGGACGCTGCACTCGAACAGCCCGCCCTCACGGGCGAGCCACCGACGACGCAGGGGCAGCGCGACGAGCGCCGCGGCCGCGAGCAGGGCCACGAGCAGCAACACCACGACGACCGCCAGCCACCCATGCATCGCGTACGACCTTAACGCCGGTCAGTTGCCGTGGAGTTGCAGTCGTCGACTACTGCAGCTTCTGGGCGGCCCGCACCTGTGAGCTGGCGAGAGCGAAGTGCTGACGAGTGTCCTCGTCGTCCTCGCCGGCGTCGAGGCGGGCCTGCGCGGCGGCCAGCTCCTTCTCGGCGTCGCGCAGACTGATCTCCTCGGCCAGCATCGCGTACTCGCTGAGGATCGACACCCGTCCGTGGGCGACGGAGATGAACCCGCCGTCGACGGCGACGACCTCACGGCTGTTGTCCTCGGAGAACA
This sequence comes from uncultured Actinomycetota bacterium, assembly GCA_963784345.1. Lineage (GTDB taxonomy): Bacteria > Actinomycetota > Actinomycetes > Propionibacteriales > Propionibacteriaceae > Microlunatus. The sequence continues at coordinate 13,999 of CAWARE010000047.1, read as the reverse complement.
CCTCCACCGCGCCCGGGACCAGGATGGCCAGCACCGGCTCGTGCCCGGGCAGGATGCCGATGTCGCCCTCCACGGTCTTCGCGATGATGTTGATCGCCTTGCCCGACCAGACCACCCGGGTCGCCGAGACGACCTCGACCTGCATCGGCTCAGCCACGACAGCGTCCGCCCTTCGACCTCACCGGCATGGTCAGTTGCCCTTCTGCAACTCGGACCAGCGCTTCTCCACGTCCTCCATGCTGCCCACGTTGAAGAACGCCTGCTCCGCGATGTGGTCGACCTTGCCCGAGACGATCATCTGGAACGACTCGATGGTCTCGGCTCAGCGGCACCGACGAACCCGGGATGTTGGTGAACTTCTCCGCCATGTAGGTGTTCTGGGACAGGAACTGCTGGATCCGCCGGGCCCGGTTGACGATGATCTTGTCCTCTTCGGACAGCTCGTCGACACCGAGGATGGCGATGATGTCCTGCAGCTCCTTGTTCCGCTGCAGGATCTGCTTCACCTCGATGGCCATGTCGTAGTGCGTCCGACCGATGTACTGCGCATCCAGGATCCGCGACGTCGACGACAGCGGGTCGACGGCCGGGTACAGACCGCGCGACGCGATCTCGCGGGACAGCTCCGTGGTGGCGTCCAGGTGCGCGAAGGTGGTCGCCGGCGCCGGGTCGGTGTAGTCGTCGGCGGGCACGTAGATCGCCTGCATCGAGGTGATCGAGTGACCGCGGGTCGAGGTGATCCGCTCCTGCAGCTGACCCATCTCGTCGGCCAGGTTCGGCTGGTAGCCCACCGCCGACGGCATCCGACCCAGCAGGGTGGAGACCTCCGAGCCGGCCTGGGTGAACCGGAAGATGTTGTCGATGAACAGCAGCACGTCCTGGTTCTGCACATCGCGGAAGTACTCCGCCATGGTCAGCGCCGACAGCGCCACCCGCAGCCGGGTGCCCGGCGGCTCGTCCATCTGACCGAAGACCAGCGCGGTGTCCTTGAAGACGCCGGCCTCTTCCATCTCGTTGATCAGGTCGTTGCCCTCACGGGTCCGCTCCCCCACACCGGCGAACACCGAGGTGCCACCGAAGTTGTGGGCGATCCGGTAGATCATCTCCTGGATCAGCACGGTCTTGCCCACACCCGCACCACCGAACAGACCGATCTTGCCGCCGGTCACGTACGGGGTCAGCAGGTCGAGCACCTTGATGCCGGTCTCCAGCATCTCCGTCTTCGGCTCGAGCTGGTCGAACTTCGGCGGATCCCGGTGGATCGGCCAGCGCTCGGTGATCTCCACCGTGCTCGGGTCGACATCCAGCACGTCGCCGGTCACGTTCCAGACGTGACCCTTGGTGACGTCGCCCACCGGCACCGAGATGGCCGTCCCGGTGTCGCGCACCTCGGCACCCCGCTGCATGCCGTCGGTCGGCTTCAACGCGATCGCCCGGACGAGGTTGTCGCCGATCTGCAGCGCGACCTCCATCGTCATCGTCCGGGTCACCCCGTTGACGGTGGTGTCCACCAGCAAGGCGTTGTAGATGTCGGGCATCTGGTCGACCGGGAACTCGACGTCGACGACCGGGCCGATCACCCGGGAGACGCGGCCGATCCCGCCGGCCGGAGCGTCGGTGGTGGTCTCTTCTGCTACTGCGGTCATAGTCCCTCGTTACCTCGTGTCGCTACTGGTGCTGGTGATGGTCGGTGGAGCTAGTCGGAACCGGCGGAGGCTTCGGACAGCGCCGCGGCGCCGCCCACGATCTCGCTGATCTCCTGGGTGATCTCGGCCTGCCGGGCCTGGTTGGCCTCCCGGGTCAGCCGCTCGATCAGCTGCTGGGCGTTGTCGGTCGCGGACTTCATCGCCCGCTGCCGGCTGGCCAGCTCCGAGGCGGCCGACTGCAGCAGGCAGGAGTACACCCGGCTCGCCACGTACAGCGGCAGCAGCTCGTCGAGCACCGTCTCGGCATCGGGCTCGAAGTCGTAGAGCGGGTGCAGCTCGGCCTGCTCGGTCTTCTCCTCGCTCTGCACCACCTCGAGCGGCAGCAGCCGGATCACCGTCGGTGTCTGGGTCAGCATCGAGACGAAGCGGGTGTAGACGATGTGGATCTCGTCGACCCCGCCCTCGTCGGTCGACTTCAGGAACGACTCGATCAGCGCGTCGGCGATGTCCCGGGCCTCGGCGTAGGTCGGGGAGTCCGAGAACCCCTCCCACTGCCGGTGGATCTCGAAGTTCCGGAACTTCGCGAAGCCGATCGCCTTGCGACCGGTGAGGAACCGCTGGACGCGCAGGCCGTTGCGCTCGAGCAGCTCCCGCAGCTGGGAGGCCTGCTTGAGCACGTTCGAGGAGTAGGCCCCGGCCAGACCCCGGTCGGAGGTGATCACCAGGATCGCCGCCGCCTTGCGGGTCGTCGACCTGGGTGGTCAGCGGGTGATCGATCTCCGGTGCGTCGGTGGCCACCGCCGACACGGCCCGGGTGAGCTCCCGGGCGTACGGCGTCGCCTGCTGGGCACGCTGCTGGGCCTTGACGATCCGGGAGGACGCGATCAGCTCCATCGCCCGGGTCACCTTCTTGGTGGTGGTGACCGCGGCGCGGCGCTGACGCAGCTCCCTCAGGCTCGCTGGCATGTCTTCTTCCTCTCGGCTCGCAGCATCACTGACCCTCGACTCACGGGCACCCGGTCAGCGCTTCTGCTTGACGATCTGCTCCTGGGTGACGTCCTCTTCCTCCAGGGGCTCGTGGTCCTCGCGACCGGGCGAGCAGATGCCCCTCGGAGGTCTGGAACTCCTTCTTGAACTCGGCGATCTGACCGCGCAGCGCCTCGGCGGTGTCGTCGTCGAAGACCTTCGACTCCTTGATGTTGGCCAGCGAGTCGCTGTGGTGACGGATGTAGTCGAGCATCTCGCGCTCGAACCGGAGCACGTCGTTGACCGGCACCTCGTCGATCAGGCCCTGCAGACCGGCCCACACCGAGACGACCTGCTCCTCCACCGGGTACGGCGAGTACTGCGGCTGACGCAGCAGCTCGGTCAGCCGGCTACCGCGGTCCAGCTGGCGGCGGGTGGTGGCGTCGAGGTCGGAGGCGAACATGGCGAACGCCTGCATGTCGCGGAACTGCGCCAGCTCCAGCTTCAGCGAACCGGCGACGCTCTTCATGGCCTTGATCTGCGCCGCACCGCCCACCCGGGACACCGACACACCGACGTCGATGGCCGGCCGCTGGTTGGCGTTGAACAGGTCGGACTGCAGGAAGATCTGCCCGTCGGTGATCGAGATGACGTTGGTCGGGATGTAGGCCGACACGTCGTTGGCCTTGGTCTCGATGATCGGCAGACCGGTCATCGAGCCCGCGCCCAGCTCGTTCGAGAGCTTCGCGCAGCGCTCCAGCAGCCGGCTGTGCAGGTAGAAGACGTCACCGGGGTAGGCCTCACGACCCGGCGGGCGACGCAGCATCAGCGACATGGCGCGGTAGGCCTCGGCCTGCTTGGTCAGGTCGTCGAAGACGATCAGGACGTGCTTGCCCTGGTACATCCAGTGCTGGCCGATGGCCGAGCCCGCGTACGGCGCGATGTACTTGTAGCCCGCGGCGTCGGACGCCGGCGAGTGCACGATGGTGGTGTACGCCAGCGCGCCCGCCTCCTCCAGCTGGCTGCGGATGGAGGCGATGGTCGAGCCCTTCTGGCCGATCGCGACGTAGATGCAGCGCACCTGCTGCTCCGGGTCGCCGGTCTCCCAGGCCGCCTTCTGGTTCATGATCGTGTCGATCGCGATGGCGGTCTTGCCGGTCTTGCGGTCGCCGATGATCAGCTGCCGCTGACCGCGGCCGATCGGGATCATGGCGTCGATGGCCTTGATGCCGGTCTGCAGCGGCTGCCGCACCTCCTGGCGATCCATCACGCCGGCGGCCTGCAGCTCCAGCGGACGCTGCTCGTCGATGTCGGTGATCTCACCGAGTCCGTCGATCGGCTCGCCCATGGCGTTCACGGTGCGGCCGAGGTAGCCGTCGCCGACGGGCACGGAGAGGATGTCGCCGGTGCCGCGCACCGCCTGCCCCTCCTCGATGCCCTCGGAGTCACCCAGCACCACGACGCCGATCTCGCGCACGTCCAGGTTCAAGGCGATGCCCAGCACGCCGTTCTCGAACTCCAGCAGCTCGTTGGCCATGACCGAGGGCAGTCCCTCGACCCGGGCGATGCCGTCGCCGGAGGTGACGACGTGGCCGACCTCCTCGCGGGTCGAGGTCTCCGGCTGGTAGTTCTGGACGAACCGGTCCAGGGCCTCCCGGATCTCCTCCGGTCGAATCGTCAGCTCTGCCATCGTTTCCTCATCCGATCTTCGATAACTCAGTGGTGCGTGGTGTCCGTCTGGGTGGTGCTGGTCGCTGCGGGTGTTCCTGCGTGTCGATCAGGAGAAGAGCTTGTGGGCCTCGGCCAGGCGGCCGGACACCGTCCCCTCGATGACCTCGGTGCCGAGCTCGACCCTGACTCCGCCCAGCAGGTCCGGCTCGACGATGACCTGCAACGCGATCTCGCGTCCGACCTGTCGTGACAGACCGGCCCGGAGGCGCTGCAGCTGCTCCTCGGTCAGCGGCCGGGCGACCCGCACGGTGGCGATCACCCGGTTCTTCTGCGCCGCGGCGAGGTTGATGTAGCCCTCGAGGGTGTGACCGTACGACCGTTCGCGGGCGGCGACCGCCCGCTTGGCCAGCACGATCGTCGCCAGGCTGGCCCGGCCCTCGCAGCAGCTCGCCCACCAGGTTCTCCCGGAACGAGCGGTCGATCGACCGCTCGGACAGGGCGTTGCGCAGCGAGGAGTCGGACTCGACCAGCCGGGCGAACCGGAACAGCTCGTCCTCGGTCTCGTCCAGGTGACCCGCCCGGTCGGCGAGCACCAGCTGGGCCCGCACGGCCTGCCGTTCGAGGGCGGCCGTGAAGGTCCGCCCGCCGGCCCAGCGTCGCCGGACGGCGGTCTCGACCAGCGCGACGGCGGCGTCGGAGACCTTGCCGCCGAGCAGCCCCCTGGCGAACGCCGCGCGGGCGTCCTCCGGCGTCCCCGGGTCGGTGAGCACCCGACGCAGGGTGGCCGAACCGTCGAGAGCGTCCACGACCGAGAACAGGTCGTGGGCCAGCTCGTCGCTGGGCTCGATCTCGTCCAGCAGACCGTCGAGAACGCCCAGCCGGTCCTCCAGCTCGGCGACCATCAGGTCCCCGCCGGAGTGCTGGCGGAGTCGGACTCCAGGTCGGCGAGGAACCGGTCGACCGTGCGGCGAGCACGCTCGTCGTCGGTCAGCGACTCGCCGACGATCCGACCCGCGAGCGTGGTGGCCAGGCCACCGATCTCGCTGCGCAGCTGGGTCAGGACCTGCGTGCGCTCGGCCTCCAGCTGGGCCTCCGCGGCCAGCCGGATCCGAGACGCCTCGGCCTGGGCCTGCTCCCGCAGCTCGGCGATGATCTGGGTTCCCTGGGTCTTGGCGTCCTCGCGGATCTTGGCCGCCTCGGAACGGGCCTCGGCCAGCTGCGCCTGGTACTCTTCAGCGCCGCCTCGGCCTCCGCCTGCGCCTTCTCGGCCTTCTCCATGCCGCCCTGGATCGCGGCGGTCCGCTCGGCGTACGTGGCCTCGAACTGCGGCACCACGAACTTCGCGATGATCACGGTGAGGATGATGACGAACACGATCGCCATCACGATCTCCACCGGATCGGGGAGAAGTGGGTTGGTCGCGTACGGAATGAGAAGCGACGTCATGGCAGTCAGGATCACAGGCCGCCGAAGACGAAGGCCAGGGCGATACCGATGATCGCCAGGGCCTCGGTCACGGCGAAGCCGATCCAGGCGGTGCCCATCATGGCGCCGCGGGCTTCCGGCTGACGGGCCGTGCCCTGGATGACGGAGGCGAAGATCAAACCCACGCCGATACCCGGGCCGATGGCGGCGAGGCCGTAGCCGACGATGCCGAGCGAGCCGGTGAGCTCCAGTGGAGTCATGAACAATCTTCCTTTCGGGTTCCGCTGAGGTTCAGCCGAATCTTGGGTGGACGAACTTGGTAGGTCGGGTGGTCAGTGTTCGTCGGCCAGCGAGGACGACAGGTAGACCGCGGTCAGCACGGTGAAGATGAAGGCCTGCAGGCACTGGACGAACACCTCGAGGGCGAAGATCGCCATGCTGAAGACCAGCGAGACGCCGCCGGCGATGTTGTTGACGATGCCCTCGCTCTCCAGCAGCAGGTACTCCCCGCCGAGCACGAAGACCAGCACCAGCAGGTGGCCGGCGAACATGTTGGCGAAGAGTCGCAGGGCCAGGGTGACGGCCGGACGATGATGTTGGAGAAGAACTCCAGCGGGATGATCAGCCACCACATGAAGACCGGCACACCGGCGGGCAGCGTGGCCAGCTTGAGGTAGCCACCGAAGCCGTGCTTGGCGATGCCGACCCCGTTGTAGATGACCCAGACCATGATCGCCAGACCGTAGGCCCAGCCGGCGTGCGCCGTGGTGGGCATCAGCGTGAAGCGGGAAGATGCCCCACAGGTTGTTGATCAGGATGAAGGAGAACAGCGCGATCAGCCAGGGCAGGAACTTGCGGAAGTCGTGGCCGAGGTTGTCCCGGGCGATCGAGTTGCGGACGAAGAAGTACGCCGTCTCGCCGATGAACTGGCTCTTGCCGGGCACCATCTGCCGCTTCCTGGCCATCACCAGCCAGAAGATGATGATCAAGATCGTGGCGACGATCGCCTGCAGCATGTACTTGTCCAGCCACGCCAGCCACGGCACGTCCGGGAACAGCGGCGGCAGGTTGAAGTCGTCCGGGCTCGGGGCGTGGTAGCCCTCGCCGCCCGTCTCCAGCGGCAGCAGCCCCATGGTCAGCAGGCTCAACGCGCTCCCTCTCCAGTCGGTGTCTTCGGCAGGCTCAGGGGTGTCGGGTCCTCGACCCGTCCGAACCGCCGGATGATGGTGTAGACCGCGAACGCCGCGCCGAGCACGATGCCCAGCGGCAGCCAGAACGCGGTGCCCAGCAGGTGGTCGGCCACCCAGCCGAGACCGCCGTACAGCGCGACCCCGGCGATCAAGTAGGACAGCACTCGCAGACCGTGATTCATCCCGACCGCGTGGCTGTGCACCTGACCCCCTTCGCTGCTCCGCCTGGCGACTCTGCTTCATGGCGATGGACACGCTAGCAGCCCGCTGCGACGGCCTGAGTCCGCTGGACGCGCCGCCCCGCCGCGTCGTCGGTCGGGCCGTTCACTGCTGGTCCTCGTCGATGGTCGGCGAGACGTACTCGGTGTCGTAGACGCCGATCCGCAACCGGTTGAACACCCAGATCTCGACCGCGATCCAGCCGACCACCACGATGATGGTGGTGAGGAAGATGGCCATCGGCCAGAGTGCCGGGAACGCGGCGGCGTTCTTGTTGTAGACGAGCAGCACGAGTCCGAGGATCGACCACCCGCCCGGTGTAGCTGGCCATCGAGACCGCCAGCAGGGTGCGGGCCCCGGCGTCGGCGAAGGCCACCATCACCAGCTGGCCGACGCCGTAGAAGAAGAGCACCATGGCCGGCGGCCAGAGCGGCCGAAGCGAGTCCGCGGGTCCCGTCCAGCACCGTGAACAGCACCAGCGAGAGGACGGCCGCCAGCGAGTCCGCCGACCAGCCCACCGAACAGCAGCTTCCGGGCCCGGATCACGTGGATGCTCGGACCGGTCACGTGCCCTCGCTGTCGCTCCTGCCACGCGGTCTCCCGTCACTCGCCGAGGCACCGGTCGACCGCTCCGCGGCGGCCGTCGTGGCCAGCCGTCTGGGGGGTCGTCATCGATGCGTCGTCCTCGTCTTCAGGGGCACAGCGAACGCAGGGCGTACCGCAGGGCGTAGGGCGAAAGTGTTCGTGAAAACTACCACGAACGCGCCCACCGAACCAGAACCCGAACTGGTCTGCTGTGAGCAGTCTCTCGCTGACTCGCCCGAGCGTGCTACCGCGGGGTCAGCCGACGGTGCTGGGCGGCCGCCGCTCGCCGCGGACCGGTCGGCCCAGCGTGGCCAGCAACAGCACGACCGCGATCACCAGGACCACCGCGACCACCTGCCACTGGCGATCGGTCGCACCAGACCCAGGACGATCACGCCGAAGGAGACCAGCGCCGACCAGACGTACATCAGCAAGCACCGCGCGCCGCTGGCTGTGCCCGCGCTCGAGCAGGCGGTGGTGCAGGTGCTGCTTGTCCGGCAGGAACCACCAGCGGCCGGCGTAGGTACGGCGGATGAAGGCCATGTGAGGTCGAGGAACGGCAGCGACAGGATCGCCAGCGGCAGCACCAGGGGCAGCACCAGCGGCATCAGACCGCCCTGGCCGTCGGACAGCTGGGACGGGTCCAGCTGGCCGGTCAGGCTGATCGTCGACGCCGCGAGCAGCAGCCCCAGCAGCATCGCGCCCGAGTCACCCATGAACATCCGGGCCGGGAAGAAGTTGTGCGGCAGGAAGCCCAGGCAGGCGCCGGCGATGGCCACCGTGATCAGGCTGGAGGTGGTCGCCCGGGTCAGGTCCTGGGTCACCACCAGCACGTAGGAGTAGGCGAAGAACGCGCAGGCCCCGATGCCGACCACCCCGGTGGCCAGGCCGTCCAGCCCGTCGACGAAGTTGACCGCGTTCGAGCACAGCACGATGAAGAACACGGTGATCGCCACCGACGCGCCGAAGTCCAGCGAGACGAGCTGACCCGGCAGCGGGATCCACAGCATCCGGACCCCGAGGGCCACGACGATGCCGGCCGCCAGCACCTGACCGGCGAACTTGGTCAGGGCGGACAGGTCGTACAGGTCGTCGAGCACCCCGACCGCGCAGATCACCGCGGCCGCGATCAGCACCGCCAGCGAGTCCTGCTGCACCAGCACCTGGCGACCGAGGAAGGGCAGCTGCCAGGCCAGCACGATCGCGCGCCAGCACCCCGAAGAACATCGCCACGCCACCGAAGTAGGGCATCGCCACGGTGTGCACGTCGCGGTCGCGCACCTGGGCGAGGGCCCCGGTCCGCAACGCGATCCGGCGGCAGACGCCGCTGGCCAGGAAGGTCACCGCGGCGGCGACCAGCAGCACCAGCAGGTACTCCCGCACGCGCTAGACCCTCGGGTCCGTGGCGGTCCGGGGTGTCGCCCGGCGTCTGCTCGGACTCGAACAGGTCGGGCTGGTCGATGTCATGGTCGGGATGGGTGATCCGCAGCTCGTCGGTGGTCGGCTCGTGCCAGAGTTCGTCGCTCGGTCGGCTCGGGTCCGACTCCGTCGCTGCCGCCCTCGATCTGCGAGCGGATGTCGGCCGCGGACTCCTCGTCGACTCTCGCCGGTCGCCGTGCCCGGCTCCTCGACGATCTCGGCGTCGGCCACGTCCTCGGCCCCGTCGCGTCGCGCCGGTCCGTCGTCGACCGGCGTCGTCGTCGACCGGGTGCTCGTCCGTCCGGGTCCCGCCTGTGACCGGGTCGTCGTCAGGCCCGGGTCCTCGTCGCGACCGGGTCCTCGTCGTCCTCCACCAGGTCCTCGACGTCGGGCAGCGTCTCGCGCAGCACCGCCATGCTCAGCGCCCCTCGCCGCAGCACCTGCCCGTGGTCGGCCTGGGTGAAGTCGACGATGGTCGACGGCGGCTGACCGTTCTCCCCGAGCCGGCCGCCGTCCAGGTAGACCGACACGCTGGCCCCGAGCTGGTCGATCGCCTCGTCGCAGGTCAGCGCGGCCGGCAGACCGCTGATGTTGGCGCTGCTCACCGCCATCGGACCGGTCGCCCGGAGGATGTCCCGAGCGAGCTCGTGGTCCGGCACCCGCAGCGCCACCGTGCCCTCGGCGTCGCCGAGGTCCATCTTCAGACTGGGCTGGCGCTTCAAGATGATGGTCAGCGGCCCGGGCCAGTGCTTGCTCACCAGGTCGCGCGCGGCATCGGGGATGTCGGTGGCCAGGGCCCGGATCAGCGACGGCTCGCCGATCAGCACCGGCGGGGGCATGTCGCGGCCGCGGACCTTGGCGTCCAGCAGGCCCTGCACCGCGTCACCGTTGAAGGCGTCGGCGCCGATCCCGTACACGGTGTCGGTGGGGAGCACGATGCACTCCCCCGCCTCGATCGCGGCGCGGGCGTCGTCCTCGGCTCGCGCGCGAGCAGCTCGGGGTCGTCGCTGGTGCAGTCCCAACGCCGGTAGCCGAGATCGACTCGGCGACCGGTTCGACGGGCTCGGCTCGCGCGGTCGGTTCGACCGCCTCGCTCCTCGTCCGACGAATCGACGACCGGCTCGTTCTCCGGATCAGGCAAGGCGCTCACTCGACCCATCCTGCCAGAGGAGAGGCGGTGCGAACGGCCGTGACGAACCGTGGCCGGCCCGTCAGATCGTGGTGGTCGCGCACGGTCCGGTAGCCCCCGGAGGCGACCACCACCGCAGGCGCCGCCGCCACCTGCACCTCGGCGTGCTCGAACGTGAGCAGCCCTCCCGGACGCAGCAGCCGGGCCGCGGTCACCGTCAGCACCCGGATGGCGTCCAGTCCGTCGTCGCCGGAGAAGAGGGCGATGGTCGGATCGTGATCGCGGGCCTCGGCCACCACCGAGTCGTACGCGTCCAGCGGCACGTACGGCGGGTTGCAGATCACCAGGTCGACGGTGCCGTCGAGCTCGGGCAGCGCGTCGGCCATGTCCGCCAGCAGCAGGGTGACGTCGGTGTCGGCCAGGTTCCGTTCGGCCCAGCCGTGGGCGTCGGGCGACAGCTCGACCGCGGACACCCGCGTTCCCGGCACCTCCGTCGCCACGGCCTTGGCGATCGCGCCCGAACCCGTGCACAGATCCACCACGACCGCCGGTGGCGCGTCCGCGGGACGTTCCCGCAGCCGGTCGATCGCCCAGCCGGTCATCACCTCGGTCTCCGGACGCGGGACGAAGGCCCCGGGCCCGACCGCCAGGGTCAGGTACCGGAAGGGCGCTTCACCCGTGAGGTGCTGCAGCGGCACCCGGGCGCTGCGCGCGATCGAGCAGGGCCGCGAAGCGCTCGGCCTGTTCCGGGCTGACCGGATCGGTCCGCCCGAGCAGCGGCGGCCGACGATCCAGGACGTGGGCCAGCAGCTCGCGCGCGTCGTGGGCCGGACTGGGCACGCCCGGCGGCCGTCAGCCGGTCGGTCGCCTCGGTCAGCAGAGCGCCGACGGTCGTCACCGTGCCGCCAGCAGGGGCCGACGGTCACGACCCGGCCGCCAGCCGCTCAGCCGTGTCGGCCTCCTGCAGGGCCTCGACCACGGCCTGCAGGTCGCCGTTCAGCACGGCGTCGAGGTTGTAGGCCTTGAAGCCGATCCGGTGGTCGGCGATCCGGTTCTCCGGGTAGTTGTAGGTGCGGATCCGCTCCGAGCGGTCGACCGTGCGGACCTGCGACCGGCGCGCCGCCGAGGCCTCCTGGGCCGCGGCCTCCTCGGCCGCGGCGGTCAGCCGGGACCGCAGCATCCGCATCGCCTGCTCGCGGTTCTGCAGCTGGGAGCGCTCGTTCTGGCAGGACACCACGATGCCGCTCGGCAGGTGGGTGATGCGGACCGCCGAGTCGGTGGTGTTCACGCCCTGCCCACCCGGACCCGAGGACCGGTAGACGTCGATCCGCAGATCGCCCTCGTCGATCGCGACCTCGGACTCCTCCACCTCGTGCATCACCAGCACCCCGGCGGCGGAGGTGTGCACCCGGCCCTGGGACTCCGTCACCGGCACCCGCTGCACGCGGTGCACGCCGCCCTCGAACTTCAAGACCCCGTACGGCATCTGGTCGGGCTCGCCCACCGAGGCCGCCTTCACCCCGATGGTGACCGACTTGTAGCCCGCCGAGGTCGGTCTCCTGCGCGTCGAGCACCTCGACCTTCCAGCCGCGGATCGCCGCGTACCGGGTGTACATGTTGAGCAGGTCGCCGGCGAACAGGGCGGACTCCTCCCCGCCCTCGCCGGACTTGATCTCCAGCAGCGCGTCGGAGGAGTCGTTGGGGTCCCGCGGGGCCAGCAGCCGGGTCAGTCGCTCGATCACCGGGACGAGCTGGGCCTCCAGGTCCTCGGCCTCCTCGGCGAAGGACGGGTCCTCCCCCGGCGAGCTCGCGGGCGGCCGCCAGGTCGTCGGTCAGCCGGTCGTACTCGGTCAGGGCCTTGACGATGGGGGTCAGCTCGGCGTAGCGCCGACCGACCTTGCGGGCCCGGGCCAGATCGGTGTGCACGGCGGGATCGGAGAGCGCGGTCTCGAGCTCGGCGAACTCGGTGCGCAGCGACTGCGCCGACTCGAACATGCTCGTCCCTCCGCCTGATCGTGGTGCCGTGAACGCCACCTGATCGACCGGTGCCCCGCATCGGGCAGCCTGGTCCAGACACACGTACGCTCCCGGATCGGCTGATCCGGGAGCGCAGGTGATGGTCACTTCTTCGCAGCGGCCTTCTGGGCGTACCGCTTCTCGAAGCGTGCGACGCGGCCACCGGTGTCGAGGATCTTCTGCTTGCCGGTGTAGAAGGGGTGGCAGGCCGAGCACACGTCGGCGCGGATGACGCCGTCGGAGTTCGTGCTGCGCGTCGTGAAGGTGTTGCCGCAGGTGCAGGTCACCTGGGTCTCCACGTACGTCGGGTGGATGTCGGGCTTCATGGTGTTCTCCTTGTTCCGGCACCGGGTCGCCATGTCGGGATCGACGGGCGTGAACCGGCACCAACGGATCAGTGTGCCGCAGCACAACCCGCGGCACCAAACTCTCCAACCTGGACCGGGTCGGATTTAGTCCCGCGGGCGGCGCCGGGTGGCTACTCGCCCCGGCCCGGGATCGACTTGGTGATCGCCCCCAGGAACTCCGCGTTGCTGCCGGTCTTGCGCAGCCGGTCCAGCAGCATCTCCAGGCCCTGCAGGTTCTCCCCGCCGGACAGCACGCGGCGCAGCTTCCAGATGATGTTCAGCTCCTCGCGGCTCATCAGCAGCTCCTCGCGACGGGTGCTCGAGGCGTCGACGTCGATGGCCGGGAAGATCCGCTTGTCGGCGAACTCACGCCGCAGCCGCAGCTCCATGTTGCCGGTGCCCTTGAACTCCTCGAAGATCACCTCGTCCATCTTCGAGCCGGTCTCGATCAAGGCGGTGGCCAGGATGGTCAGCGAGCCACCGTGCTCGATGTTGCGGGCGGCGCCGAAGAACTTCTTCGGCGGGTAGAGCGCCGCCGAGTCCACACCACCGGACAGGATCCGACCGCTGGCCGGCGCCGCGATGTTGTACGCCCGGCTCAGTCGGGTGATGCCGTCGAGCAGCACCACCACGTCGTGCCCGAGCTCGACCAGGCGCTTGGCCCGCTCGATCGCCAGCTCGGCGACCGTGGTGTGGTCGGTGGCCGGCCGGTCGAACGTCGAGGCGATCACCTCGCCGTGCACGGTGCGCTGGAAGTCGGTGACCTCCTCGGGACGCTCGTCCACCAGCACCACCATCAGGTGCACCTCGGGGTTGTTGGCCGCGATCGCGTTGGCGATGGTCTGCATGGCCATCGTCTTGCCCGCCTTGGGCGGGGAGACGATCAGACCGCGCTGGCCCTTGCCGACCGGGGCCAGCAGGTCGATGATCCGGCCCATCAGCTGGTTCGGGGCGGTCTCCAGCTTGAGCCGCTCCTGCGGGTAGAGCGGGGTCAGCTTGGCGAACTCCGGGCGGTTGCGGGCTTGCTCGGGGTCCGCGCCGTTGATCGTGTCGACCCGGACGAGCGGGTTGAACTTCTCCTTGCGGTCGCTGTCCTGCGAGCTCGCGGATGGCGCCGGTCAGCACGTCACCCTTGCGCAGCCCGAACTTCTTCACCATCGACAGCGACACGTACGCGTCGTCGGAGCCGGGCAGGTAGCCGGACGTGCGCACGAAGGCGTAGTTGTCGAGCACGTCGAGGATGCCGTTGATCGGCGTCAGGACGTCGTCGTCGGAGACCACCGGCTCGGACTCGTAGCGGTCCATGCCGCCGCCACCGGCCGGTGCGGCCCCGGCGGTTCTGCCGGTCGCGGCTCCGGCGCCGCCGACCGCGCCGGCTGCCACCGT
>CAWARE010000046.1:0-18271 GCA_963784345.1 uncultured Actinomycetota bacterium | reverse complement strand
CAAGGTGGACGTCGAGACCGGCGCCACCTCGACGTGGTCCCGGCCCGGCTGCTGGCCGGGCGAACCTGTCCCGGTGTCCCCACCCGGGGTGCCCGCGGTCGCTGCTGCCGAGGACTCCGGCGTCGTGCTCTCCGTGGTGCTGGACACGGTCGCCGGCCGGTCCTTCCTGCTGGTCCTCGACGCCGCCTCGTTCTCCGAGATCGCCCGGGCCCCGCTGCCCCACGCCGTCCCCCTCGGCTTCCACGGCCAGTGGTTCGGCGCGGCCTGATCCCTCGGCGGGCGCGCGGACTGCGGCAACCCGCCGTCTTCCCGGTGGTCTGGACGACGCTGTACGCCGACCTCGCGGTGACGTCCGGGCTCGCCCTCGAACGGCTGAACCGGGACGACCCGGGCGCTGCGGCGGCCTACCGGCGAGCGCTTGCGCTGAACCTGGTCCTGAACGCTTCCTGGAGCTGGGTCTTCTTCAAGGCCCACCAGCTGGTGCCGGCCGTCGGTGGCCGGGGCTCTGGCCCTCAGCGGCGCCGACCTCGTCCGGCGCACCGCAGCGGTCCACCCGGCAGCCGGCGCGGTACTCGCCCCGTACGCCGCCTGATGCAGCTTCGCCACCGTGCTCAGCACGGCGATCTGGCGCCGGAACCGCTGACCGTCCGCCGAGCTCCGGTCCTGCGCCGGGTTTGCCGGACGGGCAACGCACTGCTGTCGTGAGGCCCCGAGGGGTGAAGATGGGCGGGTGACCGACACCGCCGCAGGATCATCCGTTCCCGACGCAGACCGGCCGGAGAGTTACGTCGGGGACCCGGCGGTGCAGGCGGAGTGGGACCGGCGCTACGCCGACCGGCAGCAGCTGTGGAGCGGGCAGCCCAACGGCGCGCTCGTGGCTGAGGTGGCCAGCCTCCCGCCGGGGCGGGTACTTGACGTCGGATGCGGGGAGGGCGCCGACGCCGTCTGGCTCGCCCGTCGTGGCTGGGACGTGACCGGTCTGGACGTCTCGGGCCTGGCCCTGGAGCGGGCCGCCGAACACGCACGAGACGCCGGCCTCGCCGTCCGCTGGGTGCACGCCGGGCTGGTCGAGGCCGCGCTGCCGCCCGGCTCCTTCGACCTGGTCTCCGCGCAGTACCCGGCCCTGTTGCGCACTCCCGACTCCGCGGCTGAGCGCGCCCTGCTCGCGGCGGTGGCCCCGGGCGGGGTGCTGCTGCTCGTGCACCACGCCGGGATGGAGACCCAGCCGGTCCACGACGGGGCGTTCGACCCGGCCGACTACGTCTGGCCGTCGATGGTCGCGGCGCTGCTGGACGACGACTGGGAGGTGGAGCTGAACCAGGTCCGGCCGCGCGTCGCTCCAGACGGAGGTGCCGGCGCCCACCACACCGACGACCTGGTCCTGCGCGCGCGCCGGCTGCGCTGAGACCGATCCTGGCCCTGGAGACGTCGCGATTCCCAAGGTTCCCAGCAGCGACCACGCTCGCCTGGCGAGGTCCGGCGGGCGCCGCGGGAACCCGGCCGGTCGCGTCGAACCAGCCCCTTCTCGGTGACGACCCAGCGTCCGGCCCGCGCGCACAGCCCAACCTCACGGCCACGCGGGCGGGTGCCTCATCGCTCAGGGCGCGGCCGCCCCGGAAGGTGACCCCGAGGCCACCCGGCCGGGCCGTTCGGCGACCCGCCGTCCTGTCTGGAGGTCGATTCTCAGGGCAGAGGCGCGGCCTGTCGTGAACGCTTCCGCGTCCCGGTATCGGACCGGGGAGCAGACGTTCGCGGACCCGGATGTCTTCGACCAGCGGCTGCAGGGGTGACGCCGACGGCGGCGCCGCTACCGCTGTGTGCGCATCTGCAGGCGGATCGTGGTCCCGCTGTCCCGAGAGCGGACCTGGACGAGGTCGCACACCTGGTTCGCCAGACCCACGGGATCGTGCTCGGCGGGCCGCGGGTGGCGCCGGCCGACGAGGAGGTCGTGGATCACCGTCGTATCGGACACCTCGCAGACCACCCCGTCCGGTCGTTCCCACGTCCGGACGGTGACCTGCTGAGCACCCCGGCCCAGGCTGTCGTCGACGATTTGACCGACCGTCTGCGCGAGGTCGACGACCTGGTCGGAGCGGAGGTCGCCGGCGGCGGCTCGCAGGGTCACGGCCTCCGCGGCGGCGGCGGGTCCTGACCGCGTGACGTCGAGCTCCCGGCGGACCCCGTCCACGTCCGGCAGCTCCGCGGTGAACAGGGACCTCGCATGGTCGTGGCCCCGGTAGTCGCGGCTGCCCTGATAGCTGGCGGTGGTGGCCAGCATCGGGTGACTCCGGCCGGCCTCCGCCAGGAGGTCGGCGTCGAGGCGTCCGGCGTCGTAGGGGCAGACCACCCAGAACGGCAGATCGGGATCGATGGCCAGGTTCATCAGGGCTTCGTGCAGCTGGGTCTCCAGGACTTCCTCGGGGCCCCGGCCCTCCCAGAACGGCTCACCGACGGCGCGGGCCGGGCGTCCGTAACCGGAGTAGTCGTCGAGGAACCGGAGACAGGCCGGGATGATGCGAGCGGGGTTGCGGCCGAGCTCGGTCATGTCGACGAAGTGGACGCCCGAAGGCCTGGCGCCCAGGCTGTCGGCCAGCCAGCCGCCGTGCTCCGGCGTCGTGGCCACCATCACGGCCTCGCCGGCCTCGATCCCCTCCTCGATGAACGGGAGCAGGCCGTCGACGAACTCCGCCCTGTCCTGCCAGAAAAAGGCCTCGTGACGGAAGCTTTGGCGCGTGCGCGCCGGTCCAGGCCTCAACACGGACTTCCTCTCCACGTCTGCGTCATGATCTCGTCGACCCTCATCACGGTGGAGGGCCTGAGCGGCGTCGCGGCGGAGTTCCCGCGTTGTCGGCTGCGCGCCCAGGTGCGGGATCCTCGATGCACCTCCCCCAGGAGCGCGCCGCCGACGACGTTCCGTGCGAACAGCAACTCTGCCGACACTCACGGACGAGATGTAGCATACGTGAATAGTTCGTGCGTTAACAACCACGCTGGCAACGGTTCCGCCAGCGAACAGCAGCGGCAAATCGCAGTGCCCCTACAGTAGGCGAGGTCCATCGACCGGGCGCTGGACCAGAAGCGAGGGAGACGCCGAAGGCCCAGACCACGACGGGAGGCGTTTGTGAGCGCAGAGGTCCAAGGCGACGACCGCCTCACACTCGAGCAGCAGGTGTGCTTCACCCTGGCGGTCGCTGCGCGGGAGATGGTCTCGCTGTACCGGCCGCTCCTGGAGCCGCTCGGGCTCACCCACCCGCAGTACCTGGTGATGATCACGCTCTGGGAGGAGGGAGAACCGGTCTCGGTCCGTCGGCTGAGCACGCTGCTCAAGCTGGACGCGCCGACGCTTTCGCCCTTGTTGAAGCGGATGGAGGCCGCCGGGTTCGTCGCCCGGCACCGCGACCCGGCCGATGAGCGTTCGCTGCTGATCACCCTGACCGAGCGCGGCTGGGGCCTCCGGTCGGCGGCTCGGCAGGTCCCCACCGCCATCATCGAGCGCCTGGGAATGAGCATCGGGGAGCTGGAGAACCTCCAGGAGGTGCTCACCGAGGTCATCCAGCACGCCAAGGTGCAGCGCCGCCCGGTGGAGGGCGCACCAGCCGCGGCTCAGGCAGGCGACGGGTAGTCAGCGGACGTCGTCCTCGCCCAGGTCGAGGGCCGCCGTGAGGGCGTCCAGCCGACCGAGTGCCCGGACGACGGTGAGGAAGTCCCCGAGCCCGACCCCGGGGTCGCCGTTTTCCACCCGTCGCAGCGTCCCTCGGGTGATGCTGGCGCGTTCGGCGAGTTGGTCCACGCTCAGCCGCTGCTGCTCCCGGACCGCCGCGAGTTGAGCCCCCAGCTGGACGGCAGCCCTCCGGGTCCGGATGGGTCGGGGCCGTGAAGCCATCGGCACGCTCCCTTGGTCTCTCCTGCTGTTGCCGCTCGGGCACCGCCGTTCTACCAGGGCACCGGAAAGGCCGAGCGCCCGCTGGGAGGCGCGGTTTCATCCGAGCCGTCTTCTACACCGGCGCTGCCTCCCGGAGCCCGGCGGTCCGGCGCCACCTTCCGGGCTGGCGCCTGGGTGATGGCCTGAGCCCGGGCGGTGGAACCGCTCCACCCGAGCTGACCGGGACCTGGCGTCAGCCCGGCAGCGGTCAGGGGGCGGACACCACCTCGGACGACCCCCGACTCTTCGAAAGTTGCGACTACGCTGACGTGTGCAAGTCGGGGTTCGGCTGCACAAGGTGGAGCCCCGGGTCGTCCCTGGGGAGGGACGCGAGCAGCCCCCCGGCCGATTGCCGAGGGGCTGCTTCGTTTGTCGGGCCGGCAGGTGCCCGGTGCTGCCGCTAGGCCTGGGCGATGATCGGGCAGTTCACGACGAAGCCGCTGGGTCGCCACGGACCCGACGGAAAGCCGGAGACCGCGCCCTCCTCCGCCAGGTCCGCGATGTCGGCGATCGACGTCTGCCGGAGCCGGCGCTGTCCGGCTGCCCACGCGGTCAGGTGCACGTCCCACAGAGGGCTGTATCGACCCTGGTTCGGCGTCCAAGCCAGGACGTTGAGGGGGTCACCCTCACCCTGCAGGGCGGAGTTCAGGCCTTGCCGCTGCGCGTTGCGAGCGCCTGTGGCCCCGTTGGTGAAGGCCGCCAGAGTGGCGCGGGCGGAATCGGTGCCATCACCGCCGGCGAACGGTGCGCGGTCCAGAGCCGGGGCGTAGGTGACGTCCTCGAGCGCAGCGACACCGGGGTCCGACGCCTCCGTCGAGACGTACACGACGGCCCTGCCCCGGGCAAACCCGTCGGTCAGCGCGTACCGGACCGTGTGCGCGCGCTGGTCGATCGCGACGACCTTGTCGGCTCGGCCGCTCCGGTTGGCGACCTGGGGAGCGTTCAGCACGGTGCCGTCGGGCAGCTGGACGAGCGGGCTGTACCCCGGTTCGGCCACCGCCCCGGGGGTGGCGACCGCCGGGGGAAAGCCGAGGGGTCCGCCCCGGACCACGCGCTCCGGGGTGAAGTCGACGGTCCTGGGGAACACGAGGGTGCCGTCAGCGCGGACCGCGACCTTCTGGACGGCTCCCGTACCGCGCGCATGGGCCAGTTTCTGCGACACCGAAGACCGCCAGGCCTTCGCGTGCTGGGAGTCCGACGCCTCCGTGACCACGAACCAGACGTCCCCGGAGGACGAGAGCCCATGGTGCAGCGGCAGGGTGACGGTGTGGTCGGAGTTGACCACCGCGCTCGGCACGAAGACGGTCGCTGTCTCTGCGGCTGCAGGCAGCGCCGTCAGTGCACTCGTGCACAGGACCATGGCAGCGCTCGACACTGCCAGCAGCGGACGGATCTTGATCATGAGGGTCTCCACTCGGATCGGGGTCGTTGACCAGGGCTGGAACTCACCCTGCGCCCGCCTCCGTCCGGTCGCCAGAGGGAGGAGCCATCGGTTCGTGAGCCGTAAGCGGGAGCGTCGTCGGCGGGGCGCTCGCGAGCGGCACCACGCTCGCTCAGGTGGGACGAGTGACGAGGTCGTCCAGGTCCGGCAGCTCGCGGGCAGCCCGCCAGCCCAGGACCCGCTCGGCCGCCCCGCAGTCGGCCGTGATGTGGCGGACGTCGCCGAGCCGGTACCGCCCCGTCACCACAGGCTCGGGGCCGCCCGTGCTGTGGCTCAGGGCCGTGGCCATGGCGCCGACGGTGGTGACGTGAGGCGATCCGATGTTCAGCGCTGTGGTGGGCTCGAACAGCTCGGCGGTGAGCGCCGCGACCACGGCCTCGGCGACGTCCCGGACGTGGACGAAGTTGCGACGCTGCCGGCCATCCTCGAAGACCTGCGGCGCCTCACCGCGCGCGAGCGCGCTCGCGAACAGGGCCGCCACGCCCGCGTACGGGGTGTCGCGCGGCATCCCCGGACCGTAGACGTTGTGCAGGCGCAGAGCCACGACCGTGCCATCGGTCTCCCGCGCCCAGGCCCGGGCCAGGTGCTCGCCGTGCACCTTGGTGGCGGCGTAGACGTTGCGCGGGTCCAGCGGTGCCGTCTCCGGGACCAGCCCGGGGAGCAGATCGGATCCGCAGGCGGGGCAGAGCGGGTCGAAGCGACCCCGGTCCAGATCAGCGGCCTGCCGTGGTGGGGGCTGAGTGGCCCCATGCTCGGGGCAGGCGTAGGCGCCCTCCCCGTAGACCACCATGGACGAGGCATAGACGACGCGGCCGACGCTGCGCGCCGCCGCGGCCTGCAGCACCACCGCCGTCCCCAGATCATTGGTCCGGACGTAGTCGTCCAGGTCGTCCAGACCGAGGCCCAGCCCGACCTTCGCTGCCAGGTGGATGACCGCGTCACACCCGGCCAGCGCCGCCCGCACCCGCGCCGCCTCGAGGACGTCGTCGGCCGGGTCCGCTGCCCGGTCGTAGACGCGCGCGACGTGACCGGTGTCCGCGAGCCGGTTCACCACCGCGCGCCCGATGAACCCAGCACCCCCGGTGACCAGGACCCTCACGGTCGCCCCACCTGGTCCGGCGGCGGCAGCCGCACCTCGAAGCGGCAGCCCCCGTCGACGTTGCGGACCCCGATCGAACCGGCGTGCGACTCCACCACCCCCTGGGTGATGGCGAGACCGAGACCGGCGCCGCCGTCGTCCCCGCTCCGCGACGGCGTCCCCCGCCAGCCCGTGTCGAAGACGCGGGGCAGGCTCTCGACCGGAATCCCGCCGCAGCCGTCGATGACTGCGACCTGGACGTGGCCGTCGGCCGAGCGGGACGCCTCGAGCCGCACCCGAGACCCCCCGTCGGTGTGCCTGATCGCGTTGACCACGAGGTTCGTCAGGGCTCGGGCGAGGTCGTCCGCGGATCCGCTCACGGCGAGCCGGTCGTCCTCGGGAGTGTGCACCTCCACCAGGACCTGCTGCGCCTGCGCCGCCGGACCGAGTTCGGACGCCACGTCGCTGACCAGCTCGGCGAGCGAGACCAGCGTCTCGGCCCTGGGTGGCTGCGATCCCTGGACCCTCGACAGCGCGAAGAGGTCGTCGACCAGCACCGTCATCCGAGCGACCGTGCCCCTGAGGTGCCTCAGGGCGCGGGGGACGTCGGCGATCATGCCGTCCTCCAACGCCTCGGCCAGAGCCCGGAGCCCCGACAGCGGCGTCCGCAGGTCGTGGGACATGAAGGCCACGAGCTCGCGGCGCGCCTCCTCGGCGGCACGCTCGCGCGCCCGGGACGCCGCCAGCGTGCGGCGGGTGGCGTCCAGCTCCTCGATCAGCTCGGCCAGCTCCTGCGGCGCGTCACGAGCTTCCGACGGGCCCGCCCGGCGGCGGGGTTCGGACCCGCGCGATTCTGGCCCCTCGGTGTCCGCGACCAGCTGGCCGAGCGCCCTGCCGACGGCTCGCGAGGCCAGCGTGATCCGGCGGGTGAGCCACCACGCGCCGCCCAGCGCGAGCACGGTCGAGATGGCCAGCCCGACCAGGATGACCCCGGTGTCGTGCGGGGACAAGAACATGTACCCCACGTTGACCAGAGCCGCGGTCAGCACGGCGAGCACGGGCAGCAGGGTCGCGACCAGCAGCAGGTATCGCATCGACCGGTGCCGGCCGAGGTGCAGCATGACCGCACCGAGGAGACCCACCGCGACGCAACTGCCCAGGCTGAGCCCGATGATCGTCGCCAGGTCACCCATCCGAGCGCTCCTGGTCCAGCTCGTCCACCCGGGCCATCCGGTAGCCCGCCCGACCGACGGTCAGGAGCAGGCGCGGGGACGAGGGGTCGCGCTCGATCTTCTCCCGCAGCCGCCGGACGTGGACGGTCACGGTCGACGTGTCGCCGAAGTCCCAGCCCCACACGCGCCGGAGGAGCTCTCCCTTGGTGAAGGTCTGGCCCGGGTGCAGGGCGAGGAAGGAGACGAGGTCGAACTCCCGGAGGGTGAGGGCGATCGGCTGCTCGTCCCGGGTGACCTCGTGCGCGGCCACATCGATGCTGAGCGGCCCCACCCGCAGCGGAGCGGCCGGTGCCGGCCCGAGGACCAGCCGATCGGTCCGGCGCAGCAGTGCCTCGACCCGCAGCACCATCTCGCGCGGGGAGAACGGCTTCACCACGTAGTCGTCGGCGCCGGTCTCGAAGCCGACCAGCCGGTCCTCCTCCTCACCCCTGGCCGAGAGCACGATCACGGGCGCCGTCCCGCCGGCGCGCCGGTGCCGCCGGAGCAGCTCCAGACCGGACAGGCCGGGCAGCATCAGGTCCAGGATCACCAGGTCGGGCTGGCGTCGGGACCAGGTCTGCGCCGCCTCCGTACCGTCGGTGCACCACTCCACGTGGTGGCCCGCGCTGCCGAGGTAGGCGAGCAGGACCTCGGCGAGCACACGGTCGTCCTCGACGACCAGGATGCGCGCAGCCATGATCGGTCAGCCTAGATCTGCGGGGCCACGGCGCCGGGTCGTCCAGCGGCTCCCTCGACCCGACGTAAGCGATCCGAAAGCGATCGCGGCCGCAGGGCGGGCGGCTGCATCGCTAAGTTCGCGGGGTGGAGGTGAACCCGTCGGCGATCGACTGCGACGTCCTCCTCCCCTGTCTCGACGAAGCCGCTGCCCTGCCCTGGGTCCTGGGCCGGATGCCCGCGGGCTGCCGTCCGGTCGTGGTCGACAACGGCTCCCGTGACGGCTCGGCCGAGATCGCTCGCGAGCTCGGCGTCACTGTCGTCCAGGCCACGCCCCGCGGTTACGGCGCGGCCTGCCATGCCGGGCTGCTCGCGGCCTCGGCACCGCTGGTGGCGGTGATGGACTGCGACGGGAGCCTCGATCCGCGGCAGCTGCCGCCTGCTGCTCGCCGCCCTGCGCGCCGGGCAGGCGGATCTCGTGGTCGGCGCCCGCCGGTTGCGTCGACCCGCGATCCCAGGCCTGGCCCCTGCGCGTCGCCAACGCCGAGCTGGCTCGGCGCCTCCGCCGTCGCACCGGTGCGTGCCCTGCGTGACCTGGGACCGATGCGGGCGGCCTCGGCGCGGTGCCCTGCTGGACCTCGACCTGCAGGACCGCCGGTCCGGCTACCCGGTCGAGACCGTCGTGCGCGCTGCCGACCGCGGCTGGCGGATCGCGCAGGTGGACGTGGACTACCTCCCCCGCCGGGGACGGTCCAAGGTGACCGGCACGCCCCTCGGCGCCTGGCGCGCCGTCTGCGACGCGAGTGCGCTGCTGGGCCGATGACGCGGCGGACGGACGCGGTCGTCGTCCTCGCGAAGGAGCCGCGCCCAGGACGGGTGAAGACCCGGCTGCAAGCGCCAGTTCAGCGCCGCCGAGGCGGCTGAGCTCGCGGCCGCGGCCCTGCGCGACACCCTCGATGTCGTCCGCGCGGCGTCCCTCGGTCGTCGCGTGCTGGCGTGGGACGGCGACCCCGCGCGCTGCAGGACGGGCTTCGAGGTGACGACGCAGCCGACCGGTCCGCTCGGTCATCGGCTGGCTGCTGCCTTCGCCGCCGTGTGGGCGCACGACGGCAGGCCGCGGACCGGGCCGGACGCTGCTGATCGGCATGGACACCCCCCAGCTGCGCATCGACGACCTGCAGGTCGACTGGGAGGAGGCGGACGCGGTGCTCGGACTGGCCGAGGACGGCGGGTTCTGGGCCATCGGTCTGCAGCCGGGTTGCCCGGCCGGGATCTTCGAGGACGTGCCGATGTCGACCAGCCGGACCGGCGCGGCCCAGCTGGCGCGGCTGCTCGACCTCGGCCTGACCGTGAAGCTGCTGCCGCCCCTGCGGGACGTGGACCTGCCCGAGGACGCCGAGGCGGTCGCCCTCGCTCATCCGGGGCTGGAGTTCAGCCGCTGCTGGCGCGCGATGGTGCGCGAGCGGCCCGAGCAGAGCGTCGATCGGCTGTTCGACCGGGTCTACGCGGGGCAGCCGGACGTCACGAGCAGCACGCTGACCGACCCGGCCGACGACCGGTCCCTGCTGCTCGACGTGGCTCGGTGGACCGCCGACGCGGATCCGGTGGACGAGCTGGTGGTCGCGCGCTGCGAGTCACCGGTGATCGACCTGGGCTGCGGCCCCGGCCGCATGGTGCGGGCCCTCCTGCGCTCCGGCCGTGCCGGGCTCGGCGTGGACATGTCGGCCGGAGCCGTCAGCACGAGCCTCTCCCGCGGAGGGCCGGCACTCCGACGGCTGGTCGGTGACCCGTTGCCGGCGGAGGGCCGGTGGGGCACCGCCCTGCTGATGGACAGCAACCTGGGGATCGGCGGCGACGCGGCCGCCCTGCTGCGCCGCTGCCGGGACCTGGTCGTCCCGGGCGGGCTCATCATCTGCGAGGTCGACCCGGATCCCGAACGTCGACGAGGTGCACCAGGTCGTGCTCCGCTCCCAGGACGCGTGCTCGCTGCCGATGGCGTGGTCCCGGGTGGGCGCCGCCGCCCTGATGCGCGTGGCCGCTCCCCTGGACCTGATCCTCGAGGAGGAGTGGGTCGGGGGCGGTCGCGCCTTCGTGGCCCTGCGTCGGAGTTAGCGGGCGTTGGGGGCTGCCGAGTGGAGCCCGCCAGCGTGAGCGACCCGTAACCGGTTGCCGGTGCCCCTCGACCGCGGATCCTGCAAGTCTTCGAACATGCTCCGAGAGCGTCCCCGCTGGTGGCCGAAGTTCAGCAGCACCCTCCGCTCGACCGCCGTGACGGCGCGACTCGGACGGGTGCTCGGCGTCGCGATCGGCGTGCTCTTCGTCACCGGGCTGCTCAGCCACTACCAGTACGAACCCTGGGCCTGGCTGCCCGCGCCGGCCTCGCCGGTGTGGGGTTACCGGCTGACCCAGGGCGTCCACGTGGCCACCGGCACGGCCACGATCCCGCTCCTCCTGCTCAAGCTGTGGAGCGTCTACCCCAACCTGTTCCGCTTCCCGCCGGTCCGGTCACTGCTGCACGCTCTCGAACGGGCCAGCCTCGCCGTGCTCGTCTCCTCGGCCCTGGTGCAGGTGGCCACCGGCTTCCTCAACGTCCTCAACTGGTACCCCTTCCCCTGGTACTTCGTGACCGTCCACCGCTTCCTGGGCTACGTGCTCGTCGGCTCGGTGCTGCTGCACGTCGGCATCAAGCTCCCCGACATCGCGTACGGCCTCAAGGCCAGGCTCGCCGAGGCCGACGTCCTCACCGAGGTGCCCTGGGACGAGAACCCGGACTCCCACAGCAACGCCGGCACACGGTCCGCCGCCGCCCACCCCCGGCATCTCCCGCCGCGGCGTGCTGACCGCGGCCGGCGCCGGGATCGGGGTCGTGGTCGTCACCTCGGTGGGTCAGACGCTGACGCCGCTCGAGCCGCTCGGTCTGCTGGCGCCACGGCAGTGGACCCGCGGCCCGCAGCAGGTTCCGGTCAACCGCACCGCCGAGCAGGCCCGCGTCGCCGGGGCCGCCACGGCTGCCGACTGGACCCTGGAGGTGACCGGACCACGACCCTTCCGGATCACCCTCGCCGACCTCGAGGCCCGCCCGAGTCGGCAGGCCCGGCTACCCGTCAGCTGCGTCGAGGGATGGAGCGTCGGCGCTCACTGGCGCGGGCTGTCGCTGCTCGAGGTCGTGCAGGAGGCCGGCGGCACAGCCGACTCGCGCGTCCAGCTGGTGTCGCTCGAGGCCGAGGGCGGCTTCAACCACTCCTTCGTCGAGGGCCCGCAGCTCGCGGCCGCCCTCCTGGCCACCCATCTCAACGGCGAGCGGCTGGACCTCGACCACGGCTACCCGCTCCGGCTGATCGCCCCGAACCGCGCCGGTGTGCTGAACACCAAGTGGCTGGGGCGAGTCGAGGTGCTGTCGTGAGGACCTGGCGCATTCTCCTCATCGCTTCGGGTGCGCTGCTCGCCCTGTTCGGCGTCTACCGGCTCGGGACCGAGATCCCGCTGCGCAACCTGCTGTTCCTCGCCGTCTGGCTCGGCGCGGCGCTGCTCATCCACGACGGTCTGCTGTCCCCCGCGGTTGTCGGGGTCGGCTGGCTGCTGCGCCGGTTCGTACCGGACCGCGAGCGACGTCCGCTGCAGCACGCACTGATCAGCGGCGCGCTGGTGACGGTGGTGGCGATGCCGCTGATCTACCTCCGCGGCAGCCAGCCGGCGGTCAAGGCCCTGCTCCTGCGTGACTACGGCGGGAACCTGACCCTGCTGCTCACGCTCATCGGCCTGGTCACGCTCGTCCTGTACGCCGTCCGTGTCGCCCGGGACCGACCCGGTCGCCCGCGGTCGCCCGAAGCTGCCCGACCCCCGAAGCCGTGACGCTGGTCCAGCGGCGCACCCGGGGAAACGCCGTCCGCGAGAGGGCGTCGTCGACGTGGCGGCAGCTCGACTCGGTCGCGCTCGCCGCCGCGCTGGCGCTGATCGCGATCTCCGCGCTGGTCGGACGCCGGCTCCAGCGGGAGGGGCAGCCGATCGTGCTGCCCAGCCCACCGCTGCTCGCCTTCTGGGAACCGCATGTGGGGTGGGGATCACCGCTGGCCGTCCTGTGCCTGGTGGTAGGGCTGCGACTGCAGCAGCGGGCGATGATCCTGCCCTGGCGTCGACTGCTGCTCGTGGGCTGGCTGCTGAACCTGGCCTGGTTGTGCTCGCTCGCCCTCGTCGACGGCGTCGGCACCGGGTGGACCGACGTGCTCCTCGATCCCAACGAGTACCTGCACGACCTGCCGCGGATCACCGGACCCGCCGCCTTTCTGCGCACGTTCACCGGCTTCATCGCGTTCGCGCCTGGCGTCGACGGCACTGCGGTCTGGACCACCCACGTCGCCGGACACCCACCCCTGACCACGCTGGTGTTCTGGGTGCTGGACCGCACCGGTCTGACCGGCGGATTCTGGGCTGGAGCCCTGTGCATCCTCGTCGCGTCCGCCGCCAGCGTCGCCCTGCCGATCACCCTCGCCGAGTTGAAGGCCCCGGCTGCAGGCCGGCGGATCGTGCCCTTCGTCGCGCTGTTTCCCGGCGGGGTGTGGATGGCCGTCTCCGCCGACGGCTTGTTCGCGGGTGTGGCCGTCGGCGGACTGGCGCTGCTGTGCCGCGGCGCCGCACGAAGGCGGCTGCTGACCAGCCTCGCCGGGGGTCTTCTGGTGGGCACCGCCGTCTTCCTGTCCTACGGTCTGGTGCTTTTCGGCGTCGTCGTCGTCCTCGCGCTGGTGCTCACGCTGCGGCGTCACGGGCTGCGGTCGGTAGCCGCGCCCTGGCTGGTCGCCGGCGCAGGGGTGGTCGCGGTCGCGGCAGCGCACCTCGCGGCCGGGTTCAACTGGGTGACCGGCTTGACGCAGCTCCGGATCCGCTACTACCAGGGCATCGCCAGTCAGCGACCGTTCTCCTACTTCGTCTACGCGGACCTCGCGGCGTGGTTGGTCAGCAGCTCGCCACTGCTGGCCGTCGGGATCGCCCGCTCCGTTGCCGTCCTGGCTCGCCCACACCACAACCGGGAGGAGGAGGCTCGGGTCGTGGCCCTGCTGGCCCTGTCCGGGGTGGTCGCCGCGCTCCTGGCGGACGTCTCGGCCCTGTCCAAGGCCGAGACCGAACGGATCTGGTTGACCTTCGGGCTCATCGCCTTCTCCGGTACCGCGCTGCTCCGCGGTCGGGCGGCGTCCTGGGCGCTGATCGGCAGCGCGGCGTCGGCCCTCCTCGTGAACCACCTGCTGGACACCGGCTGGTGAGACGGGCACGGACCAGCGCGGCCCGTGATCCTGACGGCTACCGTGACGACCATGCCGCCCCGCTCGCTGGTCCTCGTCGAGGGCACCAGCGACCGGGTGGCGGTCGAGACGCTCGCTGCGCGACTGGGGCGCGATCTCCGGGACGAGGGAGTCGGGGTGGTGGAGCTCGGCGGAGCCACCAACGTCGGGAAGTACCTCGCGGAGACGCTGCAGGGCCGTCGCGGCCTGCCCCTCGTCGGCCTGTTCGACGAGGCGGAGGAGCGGTTCTTCGCCCGGGGCCTGGAAAGAGCCGGGCTCGGCCCGGTGGAGGACCGAGGTCGGCTGGAGCAGCTGGGCTTCTTTGCTTGCGTGGCCGATCTCGAGGACGAGCTGATCCGGGCGGTCGGCGAACAGCGCATGCTCGAGGTCATCGAGCACGAGGGTGAGCTCGGCTCGTTCCGGCTCCTGCAACGTCAGCCCGCGCAGCGCACCTGGACCCAGCACCGGCACCTCCGACGCTTCCTCAGCGCGCGCTCGGGGCACAAGAGCCGCTACGCGCGGCTGCTGGTCGAGGCGCTGGACCTCGACCGGGCGCCGCGGCCGCTGGTGGCGGTGCTGAGTCGCGTCTGAGCCCGACGCAGCCCCCAGCGACCTCCGTGTGGTCCCGGCGGAGCCCGCGTTCCACCAGGGCCCGACACCAGTGACCGCCTGGGCCCGCCCTCGGTCAGAAGCGTTGTTCGCGCAGCAGCGGGAGGCTCCTCGAGCGCTCACGCCGGCCGCGTGCGCGGGACCGACCCGGCCAGCGGACGGCCCCGACGACCGCGTCAGGGGGCGACGCGGCCGACCGTCGCGCCCGCCGGCGTCACCGAGAGGGGCAGCTCCTCGACACCCCGCAACCCGATGTGAGGGCGCCAGCGCAACGTCCCCGCCGGCACCGCCAGCTCGAGTCGCTCGAAGCGCTGCAGCAGTGCGGGGATGGCGACACGCGCTTCCAGCCGGGCGAGCGGGGCACCGAGGCAGTAGTGCGCCCCGAGTCCGAAGGACAGGTGGCGGTTCGGCCTGCGGGTGATGTCGAACCTGTCCGCGTCCGGGAAGACGGTCTCGTCGAGGTTCGCCGAGCCGATCAGCAGGGTGACCGGGGCCCCCTGGGGGATCGGGACACCCGCCACGTCCAGGTCCTCCCTGGCGTAGCGCGGGGCGACCATGCCCACAGGGTTGGTGAAGCGCAGCATCTCGTCGATGGCGCCGTCGATCAGGTCGGGCTGCGCACGCAGCTGCTGGAGCTGGTCGGGGTGCCGGACCAGTTCCAGCACGCCGTTGCCGATGAGGTTCACCGTCGTCTCGTGCCCGGCGAAGAGCAGGAGGAAGACCATGGAGACGAGCTCGTCCTCGCTCAGCCGGTCACCTTGCTCCTCGGCCTGGACCAGCGCCGTCACCAGGTCGTCACCCGGCTGCTCGCGGCGCAGCCTGACCAGGCCCTGCAGGAAACCCTTCAGCCGCAGCATGTGGGGGTAGTTGCGGACGAACGAGAGGGGGTTGGCCTCGGAGGTGCCCTGCAGGCTGACGATCAGCGTGCGGAACCGGATGCGGTCGGCGGGCGGCACACCGAGCATCTCCGCGATGACGGTCAGGGGTAGGGGGAGCGCGAAGTCGGCCATCAGGTCCACGACCGGCTTGCGGGCGGCGACGTCCAACAACTCCTCGGCGATCTCCGCCACGCGGGCACTCAGGTTCTGCACCATCGCGGGAGTGAAGGCCTGCTGGACGAGGTTGCGCAGGCGGCGGTGTTCCGGTGGGTCCTTGAGGGCCATGCTGGAGACGAGGAGCTTGAGCAGCGAGGGCATCCACCACTGGTCGGTGGACCTGCCGCCGCGACCGTTCGTGCGGTCACTGGCAAAGCGGGGATCTCGAATCGCGCGGGCGACCTCCTCGTACCGGGGCAGGACGAAGCCCTCACCCAGGAGGTCCTTCGACCGCAGGACCGGCCCGAGCTTCCGCAGCTTCGCGTAGACGGGAACGGGGTTGGCCCTCGACTCCGGGCTCTTGAACTCGCGCCGAAGATCGACACGTACCGAATCCACCAAAGTTGATCCACCTCACCGCTCGAAGGGGCGGTCGTGCACGGGGTCACGATGCGTGACGAACCTACCCGCGCAGGCAGCGTCCCGCGGGTCAGCGGCGGTGGGTGTGACCTGAGGGTCACCTGGTCACAGCTGTACTGAGGGACGGTCGTCGTACGAGACCGTCCATGCGCCGGGGACGAGGTGGGTGCTTGACGGGAGTTCGGCGGGCTCGGGACCGTTTCCTCCGCCGAGCATCGCCATCGGTCGAGCTGAGCGGGGGGTCACCCGCCCGCAGCTCCTGGAGACGCCGCGTGCTCACCTCGGCATCGTTGCCCACCAAGACTTCCGACTCCTCCTGGTGAGCCCGACCACCGGCCGGATCGGAGCCCGGTCAGCGGCGTCGCCATCCCCTTGCTGGCGGTGCTCACCCTGCACGCCCCACCGTTCGAGCTGGACCGGTCACCGCGTCGTCGACACTGGCGTTCGCTTTGATCGGGCTTTCCGCCGGCGCCTGGCTCGACCGACTTCGGCGCCGTCCGGTCTACGTCGCCAGCGACCTGGTGCGGACAAGGAGGAGCCGCTGATCGGCGACGCCTTGTCCTCAAGCTGTGTGAGCTCGTGTCATGCCGAGGACCCAACGGCTGGGCGAGTACGTCAGTAATCCTGCACCCACACCGCGCCGCTCGCTGGTCGACTTCCTGGCTCTACCGTTCGGCTGCTCGGCGCCTGAACCCGTCGGCGACTTCAACTCAACCGCCAGAGCGCGCGGGGCCGGCAGCCAGGAGAACAGGCCCGGCACCAGCGACCGGGGCATGTCGTCGCGGAAGTGGTCTATCTACGTCCGACGAAGGGTTGAGGTGTCCCGACTCGTCCATCAGTCCAGGTGAAGTAGGTTCTCTTTCCCGCCGAGGCGTTGTCGGTGTATTCGCCGAAGTTCGGTGTGAACACGAACGGCATCGGCGTGGCGACCCAGTCGGTGGAGCCCGTGCTGATTCTGAAGTCACGTCCTGAGCGGGCGGGGCTGGTGCGGATTTCTCCGAAGTAGTCGGTCAGGGCCGTCTGAGGACCGCCGATCCGACGATCGAACCAGGAGGTGACGATGGATCCGTTGCTTCGGACGCTCACCGCTGGTAGGAGGTGAGCGGCTGAGGAGGTGTCGTCGTTGACCTTCCTGATCCGTCCCGTCACTCGCAGTGTGAGCGGTACGGCGCGAAGCCACACATCACCGAGGGGGTGAGCGCTGGCGTCGCTCCAGACGACGATGAGCTTGCCCAGCCGTGCGTTCACCACTATTCGAGGTTCACTCTGCGCCGAGGCGTTGTATCCCGCGATCGCCTGCGGAGCGACCTGCTTCACAGCGCCGCCATCTGTAGAATTCAACTGACCCATGCTGACGACGCGTGGCTTGGTCGTTCCCCCGACCAGAACCTTCTGCTCGCCGATCCGCACTCGAGCGGCGTGCAGGTAGGCATAGCCTCCTTGTGCGTCCGGCGAAGCGAGGGTCCGCGCCCACGAGATATACGCGTCGCCGCCCGGCGCCACCGCAACGTAGGCACCTCCGTTGAACGCGCCCGACTCCTCGGGCCAGACAACGATCGGACGCTGCCATGACGTCGACGAGAGCCGCTGCGGCCGCCGTGGCACATGGGCTCGGACCATCTCAATCTGACCACTGCCCCCGAACTCGAAGACGTTCCTCCGGTAGGACACGACCAGCGTCCGGCTCTTGCTCGCGTAGGCAATCCACGGGATGTCGAGAAGCACTCCTCGTCTCCCCTCCGGGACCACGCACCGGTCACTGCCCTCGGCGGCCATCACGGGCCGACCGAGCGAGGCCTTGCCCGCTGCCGTCAGCGTCAGCACCTCCACGGCGATGGCCATCACGGCAGGAGCACCTTTCGAGCAATCGGGTTCCGCCGAGGGCAGGTAGGGGCTCGCGATGATGAAATGTCGAGCGTCGACCGCCACGACCGACGGATGACCGAACCACTGCTGGTTCGGCGACACATTCCGCAAACCCCCAAGATCTCGGAAGGTACGTCCTCGGTCCGTCGACACGGCGACTCCGGTCAGCGATGCCCGCGGGTCCGTCGGACTCACTGCAGCCAATCCGGTGGAATCGTTCCAGGCGGCGACAACCGTGGACCCGGCGGCGGCAATCGCCCCCGCCGGCTGACCTGGTACGAGGTCAGCGTCGGGATCGTTGGCATCCACGTTGGCTCCGAATCGGATGCGACTCGGGGACAAGGAGGACCCGGACTGAGGGGTGGAGCCCTTGGTCCACCCGCGATCACCAGGGGTCAGGGCGGGGGCAGACAGAGGAGCGGCCGACATCCAGCTAGACCCGACAAGCAGGAGGCCTGCCACGAGAACCGAACGAACCCTCACATCGGCACAGTCCCCTCCCGGTGGGAGAAGCCTGACCTGATGTACTCCAGTGAACCGTCCCCGCCGTCGTCACGAAGCTAGTCCTGGGCGGAGGGCCACGGCAAGCACTTAACGGCCGCCAAAGGATTCTCGGTAAGCGACACCGCCGCAAGGCGACCTCAGCCACCAAACCCTCGCTGGGCGTTGTCCCTCAATTTGTCACTCAGCGGAGAGCCGCTACAGCGACGTCGCTGACGATGTCGCTGTGACTAGGGGTTTT
>CAWARE010000045.1:0-16117 GCA_963784345.1 uncultured Actinomycetota bacterium | reverse complement strand
GGGCTTGCCGTCGACGACCTCGTAGCCGTTGTTCATGGCCGGGTGGGTCTTGAGCGCCTGCACCATGGCGAAACCGATCAGGTGCGTGTACGACACCTTGCCGCCGCGGGCCCGGCGGAGGTGGTTGTTGATCACCACGCGCTGGTCGATCAGCAGCTTCACCGGCAGGGAGCGCACGCTGGTGGCGGTCGGCACCGTCAGCGAGGTGTCCATGTTCTTGGCGGTCCGGGCGGGAGCGCCGCGGAGCACGGTCCGGGTCGGCTCCTCCAGGTCCACGGTGGGGCGGTTGGCCGGGTTCGGCGGGTCGGCCGGCACGCCGCCCCGGTTGCCGGGAGCCGACGGCCGGGCGTTCTTGTTCGCCGTCGGCCGTTCCACGGTCGTCGGTCGCTTGGCTGCCGGGGCCGCAGCGGCCGCCGGAGCCGGGGTGCTGGGAGCCGGGGCGGGGGGAGCAGTCTGCGCGGCGGCGGTCTTCGGTGCGGAAGCCCCGGTAGCCGGCTTGGCCGCTGCGGGGGCCGGCTTCGCGGCGGAGCCGTTGCCCCCAGCCTTGCTGTCGGAGCCGTTTCCGCCGGTGGAGCCGTTGGTCGCCCCACCGCCGATCTGGTGGGTCTTGAAGTACTGCGCCCAGCTCGGATCCACCGAGCCGGGATCGGAGACGTACTGCTCGTACATCTCCTCCAGCAGCCAGTCGTTGGCGCCGAACTCCTCGGCAAGAGCGTCTGTGGCGGTCTGGGTAGAGCTGGATGGGTCGGGCACGGGGGCCACAATCGCCTTCTTCCGTCGCGGTCTGGTGGGCGAGGGCCCCAGCCACCGCGAAAAAAAGGGGCCCGCCCGCGTCGTCTAGCTAGGGTACCGAAAACCTCATACCACCGTGCCGCTGGTCCGACCTCCCGAACGGGCGAGTCGGTCGTGGACGGCGTCGTCGGGGTCCGACGCCTCACCGGCCGCCAGCCACAGGGCTCCGACCAGCCCGCTGTCCGCGGCGGACCGCGGGTTCGGCAGAGCCGCGTCCAACCGTGCCGCCAGCGCCTCCCGGACGGGTCCGGGACGGGTCGCCACCGAGCCGGCCAGCACCACGGGCAGGTCCGGTGCGGGGGCCAGGTCCACCAGCAGGTGCGCCAGGTGCGCGGCCGCCCGGTCGACGATCGAGATCGCTGCCGGGTCCTCGGCGTGGCGGGACACCAGCTCGGCGAAGGTGGACAGCCAGACCGGCGGCTCGGCGTAGCAGCGCTGCACGATGACCACCGGGTCGGGTGTGCCCATCCGGTCGACCACGGCCGCGGCCAGCGGACCCAGCGGCTCGGTCCCGGACTGCAACCCGGTGAGGGTCGCCCGGACCGCTTCCCGGCCGAGCCAGTAGCCCGAGCCCTCGTCGCCGAGCAGCCAGCCCCAGCCGTCCCGTCGCTCCCGCAGCTCGCCGTTCTCGATCCGTCCGGCCACGGCCCCGGTGCCGGCCACCAGCACGTAGCCCCGGGGGGCGGGCGTGGCCGAGGAGAAGGCGACCGCGAGGTCGGAGACCAACCGGGGGAGGACCGCCACCCCCGCGGGCCGGGTGGCGGCCAGGTACGCCGCGTCGGCGCGGGCGCCGCCGGCCAGACCGATCACCGTGGCCACCACCTGGGCGGCCGCGTCGGGGCCGACCCGGGTCAGACACTGCTCGGCCGCCGCGCGGATCCGCGCGGCCGACACCTCCAGCCCGACGCTGTTGGGGTTGCCCGCCGGACCGGCGGCGACGGCCAGCACCTCGCCGTCGACGGTGGCCAGTGCCACCCGGGTGGCCGTCCCGCCGACGTCGGCACCGAGCAGCAGCGAGGGCGAGGCTGTTGCGGTCACGATGGTCCCTGTCTCCTCTGGTCCGAACACCTAGGTCTCCTCTGGTCCCGACATCTGGTCCGGACATCTGGTCCGAACGCCGTCAGATCACCGTCATGTTGCAGTTTTGTGCAACTTTCGGGTCAGATACTGCATAACCGCAAAACATGTGCTTAGGTGTTTCTCACTTGCGAGCCCCGCTCGCTCCGTCATCACCCGGCCCGGAGAACGCTCCGGACAGGTCAGCTCCTTCGGGAGTACCACATCCCATGTGCGTCACGGCGCACCGGTGACGAAAGGCACACATCTCGATGACGATCGACAAGACGCCACTGCAGCGTCGGCAGTTCCTCAAGTTCGCCCTGGCCGCTGCGGCCATCACCCCGCTGGCCGGTTCGCTCGCGTCCTGCGCGGCGAGCGGCGGCAGCGACAGCCCGGCCACCCAGGAGACCGGTGCGGTCTCGGCGGACAACCCCTTCGGCGTGCCGGCCAACAGCGCGGTCGACGCGGTCATCTTCAACGGCGGCTACGGCATCGACTACGTCGAGTTCGCCGCCAAGCAGATGCAGACCCTGCACGAGGGCGTCACGGTGAAGGTGTCGCCGTCCACCCAGATCGCCCAGGAGCTGCAGCCGCGCTTCGTGGCCGGCGACCCGCCGGACCTGATCGACAACTCCGGCGCCGGCAACATCGGCATCGCCACCATCATCGCCCAGCTGGAGGACCTGACCTCGGTCATCGACGCCCCGAACGTGGAGGGCACCACGATCCGCGACACGCTCTTCGGCGGGGTGCTCGAGCCGGGCACCTACGACGGCAAGCTGGCCGCGATCAACTACGCCCTCACCGTCTACGCCCTGTGGTACTCGGCCTCGCTGTTCGAGGAGAACAGCTGGACCCCGCCGAAGACCTGGGACGAGGCGTACGAGCTGGGCATGAAGGCCAAGGAGAAGGACAAGTACCTGTTCGTCTGGGGCAAGGAGGCCGCTACCTACTACCAGACGCTGGCCATCTGCTCGGCGATCAAGCAGGGCGGTGACGAGGTCCGGCTGTCGCTGGAGAACCTCAAGCCGGACTGCTGGTCGCAGCAGGCCGTCCAGGACGTGTTCACCGGCATGAAGAAGATCATCGACGCCAAGATGTTCAAGCCGGGCGGCTCGGGCACCCAGTTCACCGCTGCCCAGTCGCAGTGGAGCAACGACCAGGACGCCCTGCTCTACCCGTCGGGCTCCTGGATCGAGAACGAGATGAAGGACGCGACCAAGGACGGCTTCAAGATGACCGGGGCTCCCGAGCCCACTGTCGACTCGTCCAGCTCGATGCCGTACGAGGCGCTGCACAGCGCGGCCGGTGAGCCGTTCGTCATCCCCAGCCAGGGCAAGAACGTGGCCGGCGGCAAGGAGCTGCTCCGGGTGATGCTGTCCAAGGAGGCGGCGACCAACTTCGCCAAGACCAAGCTGGCCCCGACGGTGGTCAAGGACACCGTGCCCGCCGACGGCTTCGGCTCCACCGCGCTGGTCTCCCAGACCACCATGCTGAGCGCGGCGGGGGAGAACATCTTCTCCTGGCAGTTCGTCGACTACTACGGCATGAACAAGGACCAGCTCGTGCTGTGGAACACGTTCCTCGACGGCAAGTCCTCGGTGGCCGACCTGACCAAGGGCCTGCAGGGCATCACCGACAAGGTGGCGAACGACAGCTCGGTGACGAAGATCGAGATCAAGTGACCGCTACGGTCACCCAGCCGCTGCCGGGTGGGGACACCGTCCCCGCCCGGCGGCGGCGCGCCGGCCGCTGGACCTTCGACAAGATCAGCTTCATGGTGGTCTTCCTGGGCCTGCCGCTGGCCATCTACCTGGTCCTCGTCGTGTCGCCGTTCGTGCAGGCCGTCTACTACTCGATGACCGACTGGACCGGCTTCAGCCCGCAACAGAACTTCGTCGGCCTGCGCAACTTCCAGCGCATCTTCACCGACGACATCTTCATGAAGTCGCTGCGCAACAACATCGTGCTGGCGATCGTGCTGCCGGTGGTCACGCTGGTGCTGAGCTTCGCGCTCGCCTCGCTGCTGACCGTGGGCGGCACCATGAAGGGCCAGACCCGCGGTTTGCGAGGCTCCGGCTTCTACCGCACCGTCTCCTTCTTCCCGTACGTCATCCCGGCCATCGTCATCGGCATCATGTGGAGCCAGATCTACGACCCGAGCAGCGGGCTGCTGAACGGCATCCTGACCGGTCTCGGGTTCGACGTGTTCGCCTCCTTCCCCTGGCTGGGTGACGAGCGCACCGCCATGGCCGCCACCATCTTCGTGATCGTGTGGAGCATGGTCGGCTTCTACATGGTGCTGTTCGTGGCCGCCATCAAGGACGTGCCGGCCGAGATCTTCGAGGCCGCCCGGATCGACGGTGCCGGCCGGTTCCGGATCGCCACCTCGATCACCCTGCCGCTGATCCGGGACAACGTGCAGACCGCCTACATCTACCTCGGCATCCTGGCCCTGGACGCGTTCGTCTACATGGCCGCGCTGAACCCCGGCGGCGGCCCCAACAACTCCACCCTGGTGATGGCGCAGCAGCTGTTCACCACGGCCTTCACCAAGGGCCAGTTCGGGCTCGCCTGCGCCATGGGCGTCGTGCTGGCTGCGGTGACCCTGCTGTTCTCGGCGCTCGTCTTCGCCGTCAACCGGCTGCTGGGCGGAAAGGAGGTCACGCGCTGATGAGCACCGTGATCCAGGACCAGCCGACCCGACACCGACGAGGTGCCCGAGCGCAAGCCGACCACCAGCCGCCGGCGAGAAGACCTTCCTCGGCGTCTCGCACGGCATCTTGATCCTGTGGTCGGTGATCGTCATCGGTCCGATGCTGTGGACGCTGATGACCTCGTTCAAGACCACCAGACAGATCCTCACCTCCCCGTTCTCGCTGCCGTCGGCGTCTCAACGTGCACAACTACGTCAACGCCTGGACCAACGCCGGGATCGGCAAGTACTTCGTCAACACGGTGGTGGTGGTCGGCACCGCGCTGGTGATCGTGATGGTCCTCGGCGCCATGTGCGCCTACGTGCTGGCCCGCTTCGAGTTCCCCGGCAGCAAGGCCATCTACTACCTGATGCTGGCCGGGCTGACCTTCCCGATCTTCCTGGCCATCGTGCCGCTGTTCTTCACCCTGCGGAACCTCGGGCTGCTCAACACCCTGCCCGGGCTGTCGCTGACCTACGTGGCCTTCGCCCTGCCGTTCACCGTCTTCTTCCTGTTCGCGTTCTTCAAGACGCTGCCGTACGAGATCTCGGAGGCGGCGTCGCTGGACGGGGCGGGGGAGTGGGCCACGTTCTTCCTGGTGATGCTGCCGATGGCCCGCAACGGGTTCGCCTCGGTGGCGATCTTCAACTTCCTCGGTCTGTGGAACCAGTTCCTCATCCCGGTGGCGATCAACACCAACGTGGACAACTACGTGCTCAGCCAGGGGATGGCGGCGTTCGCCTCCCAGGCCGGCTACGCCGTCGACTTCGGCGCGCTGTTCGCCGCCGTGGTGATCACGGTGACCCC
Source organism: uncultured Actinomycetota bacterium (assembly GCA_963784345.1). Taxonomy (GTDB): domain Bacteria; phylum Actinomycetota; class Actinomycetes; order Propionibacteriales; family Propionibacteriaceae; genus Microlunatus. Next base: position 10,763 of record CAWARE010000045.1, on the reverse strand, counting down.
GGTGCTGATCGTCTACATCATCTTCCAGCGTCAGCTGCAGGGCTCGGTGTCGCAGGGGACGATGAAGTAGTCCGCCAGGCCAGCACCAGGCAGACCACGGTGAAGACCAGCAGGCAGAGGTTCCGGATCGCGGTGACCACCGTGGACAGCACCAGGCCGGCGGTGTCGGTGAACCCGAGGTAGCCGTCGTACAGCAGCGGGTAGACCAGCTGGGTCAGCCCGGCGAGCACCAGTCCCGGCGACGCCGAGCCGGACGATCCAGCGGCGCAGACCAGGGGCTCGTCTGGCGGAGCCGCACCTGCGTCGTCGCGGAGCAGCAGCAGCGCGGCGATCGGGCCACCGATCCAGAGCAGGTACTGCGGGCTGAGGGTCTTGTTGGTGATGATCACCACCGCGACCGTGGCCAGCACCACCAGGGCCACCGCGACCGGCGTGACCCCGCCGGTCATCCGGAAGGCGCGCACCCACAGCACCACGACGGTGACCAGACCGATCACCGTGGCCACGTTGCTGACGGTCTGCCACGGACCGACACCGGGACCGAAGATCTCGTACGCCTGGTAGCGGGAGATGTCGACCACCCACCGGTCGGGCCGGACCATCCGCAGCAGCATCAGCGGGCTGGCCCAGACCGACTCGATCTGCAGACCGCGGCCGGACTGCCAGGTGAGCGGGGAGAACAGCCGGGTCAGCCCGCCGGTGACCAGGCTGATCAGGGCGAGTCCGAAGCCGACGACCACGAACCCGACAGCTGTCGGTCTTGCGCCGCTCCTTGTCGGCCAGCAGCGCCGGGATCAGCAGCGCCGGCCACAGCTTGATCGCCGCACCCAGCCCGGTCAGGGCACCCGCCAGCCACGGGCGGGTGCGGGCCGCCAGCAGGGCGCCACCGGCCAGCACGGCGGGGATCATGTCGAACCGGACGTAGCTGAGCGGGCCCACCAGGAACACGAACAGCAGCCAGAAGTCCACCGCCGCGTCGTGCCGCCGGCCGCCCGAGCGCCAGACCGCGTACGTGAAGGCGGCGTCCAGCAACAGCATGAAGATCATGAAGGCGACCAGGTAGGCGGTCTCGTCACCCAGCCCCACCGCGTACGGCAGGGTCAGGATCCAGACCACCGGGGTCGGGTACTCCATCAAGGTGCCGGGCAGACCCGACCTCGAACAGCCCGACGATCTTGCGGTGGTAGTAGTAGACGTCGCCCACGATGAAGGACTCGAACGCCGCCAGGACCGCGAACATCAGGGCCCGGGTGACCACCCAGGTGATGATCACCGTCGCCCCGCCGCGACGGGCGTCCCACCAGCCGATCAGGCCGGAGCGGGCGGCAGGCGGGCGAGCGGGGCGTGGGCTGGACACCCCGGCAGATTAGCGGGGCGGGGCCGACGAGCGGGAGGGCGCGCAGGACGCGGAGCTCCGGTCGTCGGTCGGGCAGAGGGTCGCAGGGCGTCGACGTCCTCCTCGGCCGGGCGCTGCTTCCACCTCGTGTCGATCCGCTGGGCGACGGCCGATGTCACGTCGTCGACCACCAGCTGATCAACACCAGCCGATCAGGAGAGCGGCCGGTAGCCGGTCCACCCGGCGCCGACGATCTCGTCCGTGCGGAGCCCGTTGCCCCGGCCGGTGTAGAGATGGAGCTCCCCGGTGGAGGAGCGGACGGCGGCGAGGTCGGTGAAACCGTCTCGGTCGAGATCTCCCACGCCGACGAGATCACGCATCGGTTTCCAGCCGGTGCCCAGGCGTACTCGCGGGGTGAATCCTGTGCGTTTCCCTGGGTAGACGAACAGCTCCCCGGTCGAGGTGGAGCGAGCAACCAGGTCGGGACGTGAGTCGAGCGTGAAGTCACCCACCCCGGTGAGCTCGCTCATCCCGTTCCAGCCGCCCCGACCGATGAGGCGCCGCGGGGCCAGGGACGTGCCCCGTCCCGGATAGAGGTACAGGTTGCCGGTGGCTGACTCCACGGCGGCCACGTCGGCGTACCCGTCGCCGTCGAAGTCTCCGACGGGGGTGATCTCCCGCATCCGGCCCCACCCGGTCCCGATCCGGACCCTGGGCGCCAACCGGGTGCTCCTGCCCGGATACAGCCACAGGTCACCGGTGGACGTCTGGCGGGCGAGCACGTCCTCGCGGCCGTCACGATCGAAGTCGCCCAGGCGGGCGATCACGTCCATGGCGTTCCAACCGTTGGCGCCGATGGCAGTCCCGGCGTACAGGCCCGCCCCCGTGCCCGGATGGAGGATCAAGGCTCCGGTGGTCGAGCGGCGCGCCAGGAGATCCACCAGACCGTCGCCGTCGAAGTCGCCGAACGGGGTGGCCGGGGCCCGGCGATCGCGGACCCACAGCTGCCACTCGTTCGACCATGGCCCCAAGGCGCCGTAGAACGATCCGAACACCACCAGGCGACCGTCGTCACTGATGCTGGGAGCGAGGTACTCCGTCGCCGTCGACTCGGAACCGTCGGAGGTCACGCTGACTCGTTCGACGACACCCGACGACCGGTCGCTGACGAAGACGTCAGACGACCCGTTGGTGTCGACCCGGCACGAGGTCGGCCGCGCTGGAGATGAAGGTCACCTGCCGGCCGTCCGCACTGATGGCCGCAGGACCGCTTGCCCCGGATGCTTGCACCTCTCCCGGCCCGACGCTGACCCGGCTGGTTCGACCGGCACCCAGATCACGGACGAAGACGTCCGACACGTCGTTGCTGTCCTCGGGAACCAGGTCGGTGGCCTCGGAGACGAACACGACGTGCCGGCCGTCGGGAGTGATCGAGGCCGCCGTGCTGTCCCCGTCCGTCTGGCGTCCGCTCGAGTCGACGCTCACCCTCGAGGTGGTGCCCGCGATCGTGTCGCGGAGGAAGACGTCGGCGGCGTCGTTGGTGTCGTCGGGCACGAAGGCGGCACCGTCGGACCAGAAGGCGACCTGGCCGCCGTCAGCGACCCCACCGAGGCGGGCTCCGCCGGCGGTCTCCTCGTCCTCGTCGGTCACGTTGACCCGGACGGTGGTGCCGGCCACCAGGTCGTGGACGAAGACGTCAGCAACCGCGTTGGTGTCGCCGGCCACCAGCGTGGAGGCGGTCGAGGAGAACGCGACGTAGCGGCCGTTTCCGCTGATGCTGGCGCCTCCGCTGGGACCGTTGGCCTGGGTCCCCCCGTCGGCGACGCTGATCCGGGACGTCGTCCCTCGTGTGCGGTCGTGGACGAACACATCGGTGGCACCGTTGGTGTCGCCGGTCACCAGGTTGGTCGCATCGGAGGAGAAAGCGACGTACCGACCGTCCCGGCTGAGCGCGGGTCCGCCGCTGGTCGCGTCACCTTCGCGTCCGGTGCTGTCCACGCTGATGCGGCTGGTGACCTTGGCCACCCGGTCCCGGACGAAGACGTCGGACTCTCCGTTGTGGTCGCCCGGCACCAGGTTGGGCGTGCCGGAGGTGAGAGCGACATAGCGCCCGTTGCCGCTGATGGTGCCGTCGAGCTGGTAGTCGGTGAGCTCGCCGCGCACACCGTGGCTGATCGGCGACGTCATCCCGACAGGTCCCGGTTCCGCCTGGGCGCTTTGATGCGTCGGCACGGTCAGCGCGACGAGCAGGATGACCGCCGCCCCACAGCAGAAAGCACGACGACCCGTCATCCGCAACCTCACTTCGCCCGCCCTGGCGCGTCCGGGTACGCGTACGGGCGCGCGACATCACAGGGCCCCGGCGGCGGTTCAGCGACCGCGCTCCACGGCTGCCCCGAGCGGCTGCCGGACCGGCGCTGGGGGCCGTCATCGGTCCGGCCGAGGTGCCCCGACCCCTCGCCGCCGCGCCGGGCGCACTCCGGCCACGGTTCGCCGAGCCCCGCGAACCACTGATACAGTCTTCTTCGGCCCAGGCGCCGAGCCCCCGTAGCTCAGGGGATAGAGCATCGCCCTCCGGAGGCGGGAGCGCAGGTTCGAATCCTGCCGGGGGCGCCAGGGACGTGGACGACAGCGGACTCACCAGCAGGTGGGTCCGCTGTCGCCGTTCCGGGGTGCCGACGGTCCAGGTGCTGGCCTCGACCGGCGGAGCCGGGCCCGCTCTGAGAGAGTGGGTCGGTGACCCACACGCATGTCGCGGGCTCGATCCACGCCGACGTCCTCAGCCGAGCACCCGGGTGGTTGGGGGTGCCCGACGACGTCAACGACCTGCTCCCGGCGCTGTGGAGCCGCAACGTGGACAAGGACGCCGACGGGGTCCTCACCGTGGCCGGACGCAGCGTGAACGACATCGCCGACGAGGTCGGCACGCCGGTCTACGTGGTCGACGAGGACGACCTGCGCAGCCGCGCCCGGGACTTCGCCACCGCCTTCGCGGGCTGGGACGTCTACTACGCCGGCAAGTCCTTCCTCTGTACGGCGGTCGCCCGCTGGGTCGCCGAGGAGGGCCTCGGGGTGGACGTGTGCACCGGCGGCGAGCTCGCGGTCGCCCTGCGCGCCGGGGTCGACCCCCGGACCATCGGTCTGCACGGCAACAACAAGAGCGAGGCCGAGATCGAGCTCGCCCTGGACGCCGGGGTGGGCCGGATCATCGCCGACTCCTTCGACGAGATCGAGCGGATCGCCCGACTGGTCGCGGTGCGGGGACGCGGCGAGCGGCCGCGGATCATGATCCGGGTCACGACCGGGGTGGAGGCCCACACCCACGAGTACATCGCCACCGCCCACGAGGACCAGAAGTTCGGTTTCTCGATCGCCTCCGGGCAGGCCCTGGAGGCGCTGCGGGCGGTGCACACCGCCCCCGACCTGGTGCTGGCCGGCATCCACTCCCACATCGGGTCGCAGATCTTCGACGCCGAGGGCTTCGCCGTCGCGGCCCGGCGGACCCTGCGGCTGCACGCCGCGTTCGCCGCGGAGACCGGGGTCGAGCCGCCCGAGATGGACCTGGGGGGCGGGTTCGGCATCGCCTACACCAGCGCCGACACCCCGGCCGGCCCGGCGGAGCTGGCGGCGGCCATGCGCCGGATCGTGGAGGACGAGTGCGCTGCGTACGGGGTCGCGGTGCCGCACCTGTCGATCGAGCCGGGTCGGGCGATCAGCGGGCCGAGTGCGTTCGCGCTCTACACCGTGGGCACGGTCAAGCAGGTGCACCTGGACGGCGACGCCGTCCGGACCTACGTGGCCGTCGACGGCGGGATGAGCGACAACATCCGGACCGCGCTCTACGCCGCCGAGTACTCCGCCACCCTGGCCTCGCGACGCTCCGCCGCCGGCCCCGCCATCTCCCGGGTGGTGGGCAAGCACTGCGAGGGGGGCGACATCCTGGTCCGGGACGAGTTCCTGCCCGCCGACATCGCTCCGGGGGACCTGATCGCGGTGCCGGCCAGCGGCGCGTACAGCCGGTCGATGGCCAGCAACTACAACCACGTCCCGCGGCCGCCGGTGATCGCCGTCCGCGACGGCCGGATCTCCACCCTGCTGCGGCGGGAGACCCTGGACGACCTGCTCAGCCTGGACGTGGGCTAGGTCGTGACGTGCCCGGTCCGGCACGGTTAGGACGGGCACAGCGTGATGGGGAAGAATGAACTGCCGCTCGCCCCGCCCCCGGGCGGGACGACCGGCGAGACGACGAGACGGGAGCAGGGCGGGCAGAGGTCCGTACGGTCCCGGACTCCGACAGCAGAGCGACGTGAGGCAGAAGTGACGATGACGACCGAGGCGGTGTCGCGACCGCAGCCCGACGCGCGTCCCGAGCCGTCGGGATCCGCGCCACGCTCCGGCCAGCCGCTGCGGGTGGCCCTGCTCGGCTGCGGCACGGTGGGCTCGGAGGTGGCTCGGCTGCTCATCGACTCCTCGGCCGACCTGCAGGCTCGGATCGGCCGACCGCTGGAGCTGGTCGGGATCGCCGTCCGCCGGCTGAACCGGGCGCGTGCCGGTCTGGACCCGGAGCTGTTCACCACCGACGCCGAGGCCCTGGTCAGCCGCCCCGACGTCGATCTCGTGGTGGAGGTGATCGGCGGCATCGAACCGGCCCGCTCCCTGATCCTGTCCGCCCTGCGGCACGGTGCCTCCGTGGTCACGGCCAACAAGGCGCTGCTGGCCGAGGACGGCGCCACCCTGTTCACCGCCGCCGAGGACGCCGGGGTCGACCTCTACTTCGAGGCGGCGGTGGCCGGCGCCATCCCGATCGTGCGGCCGCTGCGGGAGTCGCTGGTCGGCGACGAGATCACCTCGGTGATCGGCATCGTCAACGGCACCACCAACTTCATCCTGGACAAGATGGACGGCGAGGGAGCCGGCTTCGCCGAGACCCTGGCCGACGCGCAGGCGCTCGGCTACGCCGAGGCCGACCCGACCGCCGACGTCGAGGGCTTCGACGCCGCCGCCAAGGCCGCCATCCTGGCCAGCCTGGCCTTCCACTCCCGGGTCACCGCGGCCGACGTCTACCGCGAGGGCATCACCGACGTCACCACCTCCGACATCGCCTCGGCCCGCGCGATCGGGTCGCGTGGTCAAGCTGCTGGCCATCTGCGAGCTGGGCGACCCGGACGCCACCGGTCAGCGCAGCGTGTCCGTCCGGGTGCACCCGGCGATGATCCCGCGCAGCCACCCGCTGGCCTCGGTCGGCGGTGCCTACAACGCGGTGTTCGTGGAGTCCCGCTCGGCCGGGCGGCTGATGTTCTACGGCCCCGGCGCCGGTGGCTCGCCCACGGCCAGCGCGGTGCTGGGCGACCTGGTCACGGTGGCGCGCAACCGGGTCCGCGGAGCCGCCGGACCGGGGGAGTCCAGCTATGCCGCCCGCCCGGTCAGCCCGATCGACGACGTGGTCACCCGCTACCACATCTCCTTGGAGGTGGCCGACGTGACCGGGGTGCTGGCCAGCATCGCCACCTGCTTCGCCGAGCACGGGGTGTCCATCCAGACCGTGCGCCAGGCGGGTCGCGGCTCCGACGCCCAGCTGGTGATCGTGACCCACCGGGCGCGGGACGCGGCGCTGTCGGCGACCGTACGAGCACTGCGGACCCTGCCGGCGGTCCGCGAGGTGGCGAGTGTGATGCGAGTGGAGGGGGACGTATGAGTGTCGTGCAGGGGCAGGCCCGACAGCAGGGTCAGATCCGACAAGGGGTGATCGACCGCTACCGGTCCTGGCTGCCGGTGACCGACACCACCCCCGTGATCACCCTCGGGGAGGGCAGCACGCCGCTGGTGCCGGCGCAGGTGCTGTCCGAGCGTCTCGGCTGCGAGGTCTGGCTGAAGGTCGAGGGAGCCAACCCCACCGGCTCGTTCAAGGACCGGGGCATGACCGTGGCGGTCAGCGTCTCCGCCGGCGAGGGGGCGGAGGCCGTCGTCTGCGCCTCCACCGGCAACACCTCGGCCTCGGCGGCGGCGTACGCCTCACGCGGTGGCCTGAAGCCCATCGTGCTGCTGCCCGCCGGCCGGATCGCGGCCGGCAAGCTGGCCCAGGCCATCGTGCACGGCGCCCAGGTGGTCCAGGTCGAGGGCAACTTCGACGACTGCCTGCGGCTGGCCCGCTCGCTGGCCGAGAGCTACCCGGTGGCCCTGGTCAACTCGGTCAACCCGGTCCGCATCGAGGGCCAGAAGACCGCAGCCTTCGAGGTGGTCGACGACCTCGGCGACGCACCCGACCTGCACGTGCTGCCGGTCGGCAACGGGGGCAACATCTCGGCCTACTGGCGCGGTTACGTGCAGTACGCCGAGGCCGGGATCGCCAGCCGGCGGCCGCGGATGTGGGCCTTCCAGGCGGCCGGGGCCGCCCCGCTGGTGCTCGGTCACCCGGTGCCCAACCCGGAGACGGTGGCGACCGCCATCCGGATCGGCGACCCCGCCTCGACCACGTTGGCGGTCGCCGCCAAGGAGGAGTCGGGCGGTCGCTTCGGCGCCGTCACCGACGATGAGATCCTCGCTGCACAAGGGTTCCTGGCCGCTCGGGAGGGTGTCTTCGTGGAGCCGGCCTCGGCCGCCGGGGTGGCCGGGTTGCTCGGTCTGGCCCAGCGGGGTGAGGTCGATCCGGGTCAACGGATCGTGGTCACGGTCACCGGGCACGGTCTCAAGGACATCGACACCGCGCTCTCGGGCAGAACCGTCCAGGCCGAGGTGGTGGCCGCGGAGCTGACCAAGGTCGCCCAGGCCTGCGGCCTGGCGGGATGACCGCGTCGCGGCCGGCCGGGGTGACGGTCCGGCAGCCGACCGGCCCACTCCCGGTGGGCCGGGAGGTGGTGGTCGAGGTGCCCGCCACCAGCGCGAACCTCGGACCAGGGTTCGACTGCTTCGGACTGGCCCTCGACTGGTGTGAGCGGGTCACGCTGCGGACCGAGCCGAGTGGTTTCCACCTCGCCGTCAGCGGCGAGGGAGCGGACCAGGTGCCGCGGGACGAGACCCACCTCATCATCCGCTCGACCCTGCTGGGACTCGCCGACCTGGGCGTCTCGGCCTCCGGCCTGCGGCTGGACTGCCACAACACCATCCCGCACGGTCGCGGGCTGGGCTCGTCCTCGGCCGCCATCGTCGCCGGGCTGCTGGCCGCCCGGGCGCTGGCCGGGCGCGAACCCGACCCGGCCTGGACCCTGCGGCACGCGACCGCCATCGAGGGCCACCCGGACAACGTGGCCGCCGCCGTCTACGGGGGCTTCGTGCTGGCCTACGAGGGTCGGGAGGGGGTGGCCGTGGTCGAGGGCCGGGTGGCGTCGGACCTGGCGGTCGCCACCTTCACTCCCGGCTCAGGCGATGGCCACCAAGGCGGCGCGCGCCCTGCTGCCGGCCCGGGTTCCGCACGTCGACGCCGCGGCCAACAGCGCGCGGGCCGCCCTGCTGGTCGAAGCGATCGCCGGGCGGACCGACCTGCTGTGGGAGGCGACCCGGGACTGGCTGCACCAGGAGTACCGCCTGCCGGCGATGCCGAAGTCCGCCGAGCTGATGACCCAGCTGCGGGGGGCCGGTCTGGCCGCGGTGATCAGCGGTGCCGGCCCGACCGTGCTGGTGCTGGGCGACCGTGCCACCCTGACCGCGGCCGAGACCGCCGGCTGGGTGCCCGCCGCGCAGGGTTTCGCCGTCCGTCGCGGGGGCGTCGGCCCGGGGGCTTCGGTCACCGCGGGCGGGTCGGAATAGAGACGCCAGGAGTCGGGTTGCACAACACGAGGCTCGGCACGGGCGCACAGTGTCCAATCGCTTGGCGATGGTGCTAGCCTTTCTGCAGCCGAACGGTGAACCGCGTCGGATTTCCCCCTGACGAGCCGTGTACCGTTCCGGCCAAAGCGCCGACAGGTCCGGCGCGACGGACCAGATCCAAAACCCGTCGACACCCCGACACCACCGAAGCATGCGGTGGCACCGGGTGGGCCTACGAAGACACCGTGCCGTACGCGAGCGAAACGACCGCGACGGTGCGATGTGAATCTGGACTGGGCGTCGATCGCCCACTCCGAAAGGACATTCGTGACAGACATCGCCGAAGCGCAGACCGCCCCGTCCGAAGAGCCGGGTGACCGTCGTCGGCGCAAGGGCGCCGGCCTCGACGGCATGGTGCTGCCGGAGCTCAAGCAGCTCGCCTCCTCGCTGGGCGTCAAGGCCGGCGGCCTCCGCAAGGGCCAGCTGATCGACGCCATCCGCTCCGCGCAGTCGGGCGGCGGCAACGGTGGCCAGAGTGCCGCCGGTGGCGGCAACGGGGCGACCCGTGAGCGGCGAGCGCCCCGGGAGAGCCAGCCCACGCTGGACACCGCATCGAGCAGCACCCCGCGCGCCGAGAGCTCGCCGACCGAGCCGCGCTCGGAGGCACCGCGGACCGAGACACCGCGTACGGAGCAGCGCTCGGACAGCGAGCGGACCGAGAACACAAGCGCCACCAGGCCGCGACCGCAGCAGCGCGAGCGGGTCGAGAACGAGTCCCGCACCGAGCGTGAGCCGCGGGTCCAGAACGACCGTGACGACCGCCCGGAGGCGCGTCAGCAGGGTGGCGACGGACGGGAGCAGCAGTACCGTCCCGAGCGGAACGGTGACGAGTCGACCGGGAGCGGCGACCAGCAGGGCCGTGAGAACCGTCGCGACAACGACCGTGGAGATCGCCAGAACGGCGACCGCAAGCGGCAACGACCGCAGGCAACGATCGCAACGGCGGCAACGGTCGGCAACGGCGGCAACGGCGGCAACGATCGCAACGGCGGCAACGGCAACGACCGCAACGCCGGCCGTGACCAGCAGCGCCAGGGCAACCGGGGTAACGACAACCGGGGTAACGACAACCGGGGCAACGACAACCGGGGCAACGACAACCGGGGCAACGACAACCGGGGCAACGACAACCGCGGCAACGACAACCGGTCGAACGACCTGGACGAGGACGGCGGCAACCGTCGCGGCCGTCGTCGTCGCAGCCGTGACCGGCAGAACCGCCGGGGCGGCCGCAGCACCGGCGGTGGCGGCATGGACCGCTACGAGTCGGAGCCGGTGGTCTCCGACGACGACGTCCTGACGCCGGTCAACGGCATCCTGGACGTCCTGGACAGCTACGCCTTCGTCCGCACCTCGGGTTACCTGCCCGGCTCCGACGACGCGTACGTGTCGCTGTCGATGGTGAAGAAGCTCGGCCTGCGCAAGGGTGACGTGATCACCGGCGCCATCCGCGCCCCGCAGGACAGCGACCGCAAGGAGAAGTTCAACCCGCTGGTGCGGGTGGACACCATCAACGGCGCCGACCCCGAGCAGGCGCGCAACCGGCCGGAGTTCGCCAAGCTGACCCCGCTCTACCCCCAGGAGCGGTTGAAGCTGGAGACCGCCCAGAACCAGCTGATGGGTC
>CAWARE010000044.1:0-57314 GCA_963784345.1 uncultured Actinomycetota bacterium | reverse complement strand
CTGGTGCTGGCACTCACCAAAGGGGAGTGCTAATGTCGTTTTGGCACTCTCCCCTGGAGTGTGCCAACGGTCGAGGCGGCACCCGCGACGACGCATCGACCACCGTACTCGTACACACACGCACTCCAACTGAAAGGGGTTTGAACGTGTCCACCACGATCAAGCCGCTCGAGGATCGCATCCTCGTCCAGCCGCTCGAGGCCGAGCAGACCACCAAGTCCGGCCTGGTCATCCCCGACACCGCCAAGGAGAAGCCGCAGGAGGGCAAGGTGCTCGCCACCGGTCCCGGGCGGATCGACGACAACGGCAACCGCGTCCCGCTCGACGTCTCCGTCGACGACGTCGTGATCTTCAGCAAGTACGGCGGCACCGAGGTCAAGTACGACGGCCAGGACCTGCTGCTGCTGAACGCTCGCGACATCCTCGCGGTCGTCACCAAGTAACCGAAGGAACCGAAACCCATGGCAAAGATCCTTCAGTTCGACGAGGAGGCGCGCCGCTCGCTCGAGCGTGGCGTCGACATCCTCGCCAACACCGTGAAGGTCACCCTCGGCCCGAAGGGCCGTTACGTGGTGCTCGACAAGAAGTGGGGAGCCCCCACCATCACCAACGACGGCGTGACCGTCGCCCGTGAGGTCGAGCTCGACGACCCGTACGAGAACCTCGGCGCGCAGCTCGCCAAGGAGGTGGCCACCAAGACCAACGACGTCGCCGGTGACGGCACCACCACCGCGACCGTGCTGGCCCAGGCGCTGGTCCACGAGGGCCTCAAGGCCGTCGCGTCCGGCGCCAACCCGATCGGCCTCAAGCGGGGCATCGACGCGGCGGTCACCGCCGTCGTCGAGCGTCTGCGCGAGATCGCCCGGGACGTGGAGACCACCGAGGACATGTCCCACGTGGCCACCATCTCCGCCCGCGACGCCGAGATCGGCACCCTCATCGCCGACGCCTTCGACAAGGTCGGCAAGGACGGCGTGATCACGGTCGACGAGTCGAACACCTTCGGCACCGAGCTCGAGTTCACCGAGGGCATGCAGTTCGACAAGGGCTACCTGTCGCCCTACTTCGTCACCGACCCGGAGCGGATGGAGGCGGTCCTGGAGGACCCGTACATCCTCATCAACTCCGGCAAGATCAGCTCGATGAACGAGCTGCTGCCGCTGCTGGAGAAGGTCATCGGCGCGTCCGGCACCCTCTTCATCGTGGCCGAGGACGTCGACGGCGAGGCGCTGTCCACCCTCGTGGTGAACAAGATCCGCGGCACCTTCACCTCCGTGGCCGTCAAGGCCCCGGCCTTCGGTGACCGCCGCAAGGCCATGCTCGAGGACATCGCCATCCTGACCGGTGGCACCGTCGTCGCTCCCGAGATCGGGCTCAAGCTCGATCAGGTGGGCCTCGAGGACCTGGGTCGCGCTCGTCGCATCGTGGTCACCAAGGACGACACCACCATCGTCGACGGCGCCGGTTCCGGCGACGACGTCAAGGGTCGGGTCGCCCAGCTGCAGGCCGAGATCGAGCGGACCGACTCCGACTGGGATCGCGAGAAGCTGCAGGAGCGGGTCGCCAAGCTCGCCGGTGGCGTCTGCGTGATCAAGGTCGGCGCGGCCACCGAGGTCGAGCTCAAGGAGAAGAAGCACCGGATCGAGGACGCGGTGTCCGCGACCCGTGCGGCGATCGAGGAGGGCATCGTGGCCGGTGGCGGTTCCGCCATCATCCACGCGGGTGCCGCCCTCGACGGCGACCTGGGTCTGACCGGTGACGAGAAGGTCGGCGTCGGCATCGTCCGTCGCTCGCTGGCCGAGCCGCTGCGCTGGATCGCCGAGAACGGTGGCTACCAGGGCTACGTCGTCACCTCCAAGGTGGCCGAGATGACGCCGGGCAACGGCTTCAACGCGGCGACCGGCGAGTACGGCGACCTGCTCGGCGCCGGCGTCCTCGACCCGGTCAAGGTGACCCGGTCGGCGCTGGCCAACGCCGCGTCGATCGCCTCGCTGCTGCTCACCACCGAGACCCTGGTGGTGGAGAAGCCCGAGGAGGAGGAGCCGGCTGCTGCCGGTCACGGTCACTCGCACTGACCTGCCTCTCCGCGTACGCGCTCAGGGCCCTTCCCCTTCGGGGGGAGGGCCCTGTGCGCGTTGTCCCGTGTCGCGTGCCTGGTCGGTCCGGCGGCGCCGAGAAGGCGTGGACACACCCACGAGGTGGCGTGCGGAGTGCGTCTGCTCCTTCTCGACGACGGTAGGTGGTCGGGAGACCGTGGCGGCGCCTCGATGAGGGGCCCTCACGTAGATGAGGCGTCCCTCATCAACGCCGTCATCGCGCATCTCATCGGTGACCGGTGGAATCTTCCTCAGACGGGCACCGGGCCCGTTCTCCACGCAGAGGAGTTCGGAATGACCATCTCCACCACCGCCCGTCGCATCACCCGCTGGGCCGTCGTCCCCGCCGCCGTCGGTCTGGGCCTGAGCCTGTCCGCCCTGGCAGCCCCGACCGCCGAGGCGGCCGGCTACACCTGCAACGGCTACCAGGCCACCATCGTCGGCACCAACGGCAGCAACGACATCGAGGGCACCAGCGGTCGGGACGTGATCGTGGCTCTCGGCGGCCACGACGAGATCGACGGCAACGGCGGCAACGACGTCATCTGCGCCGGGGCCGGCAACGACGAGGTCGACGGCGGGTCCGGCAACGACTGGATCGACGGCGGCTCCGGCCACGACGACCTCGAAGGCAGCTCTGGCCGCGACACCATCAAGGGCGGCTCCGGCAACGACCACGTCGAGGGCGAGAGCGGCCGCGACAAGGTCTACGGGCAACTCCGGCCGCGACCTGGTCGAGGGCGGCACCGCCAAGGACACCGTGAGCGGCGGCTCCGGCGCCGACGTCGTCAAGCAGCGGTACGCCAGCGAGCGCCAGGAGGATCGCTGGGAGGACCAGAACCGCTACGACGACTGATCTCGACGCGACGCCCGCGACCGCACGGACGGCAGCCCACCCGGGCTGCCGTCCGTGTCGGCGTCCGGCCCTGACTAGGCTCGCGCGGTGAGCAACCCGTTCCTCGTGGCCAGTGACCTGCCGTACCAGCTCCCGCCCTTCGCCGACATCGCGCTCGAGCACTTCCGCCCCGCCCTCGACGCGGGGATGGCCGAGCAGCTCGCCGAGGTGGCCGCCATCGCCGGGGCCGAGACCCCGCCCACGTTCGAGAACACCATCGTGGCGCTGGAGCGCTCCGGTCGCACCCTGGACCGGGTCCGGCGGGTGTTCTGGTGCCTGACCTCGGCCGACACCAACCCCGAGCTGCAGGCGATCGAGACCGAGTACGCGCCGAAGCTGTCGGCCCACGCCGACGCCATCACGTTGGACCGCGCCCTGTTCGCCCGGATCGACGACCTGCACGAACGGCGGGACGCGCTGGGCCTGGACGCCGAGTCGGCCAAGCTGCTGGACCGGTACCACCTCGACTTCGTCCGGGCCGGTGCGGCGCTGGGCGAGCAGGACCAGGACCGGCTGCGCTCCCTGAACGCCGAGCTGGCCACGCTCTCCACCGAGTTCGGTGTCCGGTTGCTGGCGGCCGCGAAGGGTTCGGCGGTGCACGTGACCGACGTGGCCGAGCTGGAGGGCCTGAGCGACGACGCGATAGCGGCGACGGCCGAGGCGGCGACCGCCCGCGGCCTCGACGGCTACCTGATCGAGCTGATCCTGCCCACCCACCAGCCGGTGCTCAGCTCGCTGCGGAACCGGGAGCTGCGCCGCCGGGTGCTGGCGGCGTCGCTGGGTCGCGGGTCCGGGGAGGAGACCGACACCAGCGAGATCGTCCGCGCGATGGTGGTCGCGCGGGCCCGCCGGGCGGTGCTGCTCGGCTACCCGACCCACAGCGACTACGTGCTGGCCGACCGTACGGTCGGGTCCAACGCCCGGCTGGACGAGACGCTGCGGCAGCTGATCCCGGCGGCCGTCGAGAACGCCCACCGCGACCAGGCCCGGTTGGCCGCGGCGCTGGCCGCGGACACGGGGGACCGCGACTTCGGCGCCCACGACTGGGCCTACTACGCCGAGCGGGTCGACGCCGCCGGTGGCGCTGCCGGGACGGCGACGGCGAGGCCGAGGACACAGCGAGGCAGAGGGCGGGGGAGCGGGTCCCGACGCGGCGGTGCTGCGGCCCTACTTCGAGCTCACCCGGGCGGTCGAGGACGGGGTCTTCGGGGCTGCCGGTGCGGTCTACGGGCTCACCTTCCGCCGCCGTACCGACCTGGTCGGCTACCACCCCGACGTGAAGGTCTACGAGGTGGCCGACGCGTCAGGCGACCCCGTCGGGCTGTTCCTCGGCGACTACTACACCCGGCCCGGCAAGCAGGGCGGTGCCTGGATGGAGTCGTTGGTGACGCAGAGCCGGCTGCTGGGCCAGCTGCCGGTCGTGGTCAACAACCTCAACCTGGCCAAGCCGCCGGCCGGGCAGCCGACGCTGGTGAGCATGGACGAGATCCGCACCCTGTTCCACGAGTTCGGGCACGCGCTGCACGGGTTGCTCTCCTCGGTCACCTACCCCCGGCTGGCGGGCACCGCGGTGTCCAAGGACTTCGTCGAGTACCCCTCGCAGGTCAACGAGATGTGGGGCACCGACCCCGAGATGCTGGGGCGCTACGCCCGACACCTGGAGACCGGCGACCAGCTGCCGGCCGACCAGGTCGCTGCTCTGCAGCTGGGCGGCGGCTCCGACCAGGCTCGCGAGACGGTCAGCTTCCTGGCCGCGACCTGGCTGGACCTGGCCTGGCACCGGTTGACCGAAGCCGAGGTCGACGACGCCGTTCGCGACATCGACGCGTTCGAGGCCCGGGTGCTCGGTGAGGTCGGGTTGGACCTGGCGACGATCCCGCCGCGCTACCGCAGCCGGCACTTCAACCACATCTTCTCCTCCGGCTATGCGGCGGGCTACTACTCCTACCTGTGGAGCGAGATCCTGGACGCCGACACCGTCGAGTGGTTCGCCGAGCACCGCGACCGGCTGCGGGAGGCCGGCGACGTGTTCCGGACCGAGCTGCTCAGCCGCGGCGGCAGCGGGGACGAGATGGGCTACTTCGAGGCTTTCCGCGGACGTCCGCCGCGGATCGAGCCGCTGCTGCGTCGGCGAGGGTTGCTGGCCGGCTGACTGCCGCTTCCGGCGGGGATCGGGATGACCGTTTCCCGCCGGGGAGTCGCGTACGGCGGGTGGGGTGGCGCCGCGGTGCCCGTTTGCCGCCGGGGAGTCAGATCCGGCGGATCGGACGCTCGGGGTGACCCGACGCCGCCCGCGAGTCGCGTCCGGCGTTCTGGACGGGCTGGGTTTGGCCGTTTGCCGCCGGGGAGTCGCGTACGGCGGGTGGGGTGGCGCCGGGGTGACCGTTTGCCGCCGGGGAGTCAGATCCGGCGGATCGGACGCTCGGGGTGACCGGTTGCCGCCCGCGAGTCGCGTCCGGCGTTCTGGACGGGCTGGGTTTGGCCGTTTGCCGCCGGGGAGTCATGTCCGGCGGACCGACCCCACCCGCTCACGACCGGATGCCGCCCGCGAGTCAGATCCGGCGGACCAATGCGTCCAGTCCACGGCCAGATGCCGCCCGCGAGTCGCGTACGGCGGACGACAGCGAGCCCGGACGAACCATCCTGCGGTCGCGTCCGGGCGGGCGGGCTGTTCCGGATAGTCTTGGACCGGTAGCCGGGTCCGCACCCTGACACCGGCGATCCGTCAGGCAAGAGAGGGAACACGTGTCGCACACCATGGGCGATCTCACACCCGCGGGCGTGCCGCAGCCGTTCGCGACGCTGGGTCTCACGTTCGACGACGTGCTGCTGCAACCGAACCAGAGCGACATCATCCCGTCCGAGGTGGACACCACGACGCCGGTGTCGAAGCGGATCTCGGTGAAGGTGCCGCTGATCTCCTCGCCGATGGACACCGTCACCGAGGCGCGGATGGCCGTGGCCATCGCCCGCCAGGGTGGCCTCGGCGTGATCCACCGGAACCTGTCCATCGAGGACCAGGCGCACCAGGTGGACATCGTCAAGCGGTCCGAGGCCGGCATGATCGACGAGCCGATCACCATCTCGCCCGAGGCCACGATCGGCGAGGCGGACGCCATGTGCGGCCGCTACCGGATCTCCGGTGTGCCCGTGGTCGACCGCGACCAGACGCTGCTCGGCATCGTGACCAACCGGGACATGCGGTTCGAGAGCGATCCCAACCGCCTGGTCGGTGACGTGATGACCAAGATGCCGCTGGTCACGGGCACGGTCGGCATCGCCGCCGAGGACGCGATGGCGCTGCTGGCCCAGCACAAGATCGAGAAGCTGCCGCTGGTCGACGCCCAGGGGCGGCTCAAGGGCCTGATCACGCTCAAGGACTTCGTCAAGTCCGACCAGTACCCCAACGCCACCAAGGACGACCAGGGCCGGCTCCGCGTCGGCGCGGCGGTCGGCTTCTTCGGTGACTCCTGGAAGCGCGCCATGGCCCTGGTCGAGGAGGGTGTGGACCTGCTGGTCGTGGACACCGCCCACGGCCACTCCCACGGCGTGGTGGAGATGGTCCGCCGGCTCAAGGCCGAGTCCGCCTGCCGTCACGTCGACATCGTCGGCGGCAACGTGGCCACCTACGCCGGGGCCAAGGCGCTGGTCGACGCCGGCGTGGACGGGGTCAAGGTCGGCGTCGGGCCGGGGTCGATCTGCACCACCCGGGTCGTCGCCGGCGTCGGTGTGCCGCAGGTGACCGCCATCCACAACGCCTCTCGCGCCTGCCGCCCGGCCGGGGTGCCGCTGATCGGCGACGGCGGCCTGCAGTACTCCGGCGACATCGCCAAGGCCCTGGTGGCCGGGGCGGACACGGTGATGCTGGGCTCGCTGCTGGCCGGCTGCGAGGAGAGCCCCGGAGACCTGATCTTCCTGAACGGCAAGCAGTTCAAGGCGTACCGGGGGATGGGGTCGCTCGGCGCGATGGCCTCCCGCGGCCGCAACGCCTCGTTCTCCAAGGACCGCTACTTCCAGGGTGACGTCACCAGCGACTCCAACCTGATCGCCGAGGGGATCGAGGGCCAGGTGCCCTTCCGAGGTCCCCTCGCTGCGGTGGCGTACCAGCTGATCGGCGGGCTGCGGCAGTCGATGTTCTACACCGGCGCCTCGACCATCCGCGAGCTGCACGAACGTGGCAGCTTCGTCCGGATCACCTCGGCCGGTCTGCGCGAGTCGCACCCGCACGACATCCAGATGACCGTCGAAGCACCCAACTACTCCGGCTGACCCTTTCTCCGGTCGACACGGCCCCCGCCGTTCCCGACCGGTGTCCGACGTCCCCGCACCACAATCGACAGAGCTGTCGTAGAAGGAATCCCCCATGTTCGAGATCGGCCGCAGCAAGCGCGCCCAGCAGGCCTTCGCCTTCGACGACATCGCGATCGTCCCCTCCCGCCGCACCCGCGGCGAGGAGCAGGTCAACCTGACCTGGCGGATCGACGCGTTCACCTTCGACTTCCCGCTGATCGCTGCGCCGATGGACTCGGTGATGTCGCCGGCGACCGCCATCGAGATGGGCCGGCTCGGTGGTCTCGGGGTGCTCAACCTCGAAGGCCTGTGGACCCGGTACGAGGATCCGGAACCGCTGCTGGAGGAGATCGCCGCCATCGACGACCCCGGGGCCGCGACCCGGCGGATGCAGGAGGTCTACGCCGAGCCGATCAAGGAGGAGC
Organism: uncultured Actinomycetota bacterium; assembly: GCA_963784345.1. Classification (GTDB taxonomy): domain Bacteria; phylum Actinomycetota; class Actinomycetes; order Propionibacteriales; family Propionibacteriaceae; genus Microlunatus. Next base: position 49,608 of record CAWARE010000044.1, on the reverse strand, counting down.
TGATCGGCCAGCGGGTGGCCGAGGTGCGCAGCGCCGGGGTGCCGGCCGCCGGCGCCCTCTCACCGCAGAACACGCAGGCGTACGCGGGGGCCGTGGTCGCCTCCGGGGTCGACTTCTTCGTCATCCGCGGCACCACGGTCTCGGCCGAGCACGTGGCCGGCAAGGTGGAGCCGCTCAACCTCAAGCAGTTCATCTACGCCCTCGACGTACCGGTCATCGTCGGCGGTTGTGCGACCTACCAGGCGGCCCTGCACCTGATGCGGACCGGCGCGGCGGGCGTTCTGGTCGGCTTCGGCGGCGGCGCGGCGCACACCACCCGGGACGTGCTCGGGGTGGCCGTGCCGATGGCCAGCGCGGTGTCCGACGTGGCCGCGGCCCGGCGGGACTACCTGGACGAGTCCGGCGGCCGCTACGTGCACGTGATCGCCGACGGCTCGGTCGGTCGCTCCGGCGACATCGCCAAGGCGATCGCCTGCGGCGCCGACGCGGTGATGGTCGGTTCTCCGTTGGCCAAGGCCGCCGAGGCGCCCGGCCGGGGCTACCACTGGGGCCCCGAGGCCTGGCACGCCACCCTGCCCCGGGGCGAGCGTGTCGCCTTCGACGTGGTCGGCAGCCTGGAGCAGATCCTGCGTGGTCCGTCCACGGTGCCGGACGGCACCATGAACCTGGTCGGAGCCCTGCGCAAGGCCATGGCCACGACCGGCTACACCGAGGTCAAGGAGTTCCAGCGGGTCGAGGTCATCGTCGGCTGAACTCTGCTCATGGTCGCGCTCCGCGCTCCGCGGTCACGAGCTCCACGGTGTCTCGCTCGTTCGTCGCGTTTCCAGACGACGGACGAGCGTGTCGTCCGGAAACGCTCCAGCACTCCCGAGAGGCTCCGCCCGTGACCGAAGAACTGCCGCGGGGGCCGACCCCTGCCGAGCTGGCTGCCGCCGACCTCGACGTGCTGGTCGTCGGTGGCGGTGTGGTGGGAGCCGGCGCCGCCCTCGACGCGGCCACCAGGGGGCTGCGCGTCGGTCTGGTCGACGCCGGCGACTGGGGCGGGGGACGCTCCGGCCGGACCAGCACGCTGGTCCACGGCGGGCTGGTGGACCTGGCCCGGATCGGGGTGCCGGCCGTTGCCGCGCTGCGCCGGGAGCGTGACCTGCTGCTGGACCGGACCGCCCCGCACCTGGTGCGCCGGGTGCCGCTGCTGGTCCCGCTCACCGGAGGACTGCGCGAGCGGCTCCGGCTGGAGGCCGGGTTGAGCGTCTACGACGCCGCTGCCTTCTCCATCCGCCAGCCGGGAGTGCTGCCCGGCCACCGGCAGCTGGCCCGGCGCGCCGTCCAGAGGCTGGCCCCGTCCCTGGACCTGACGCGGGTCACCGGCGCCGTCCAGCTCTACGAGGCCCAGGTCGACGACGCCCGGTTGGCCGTCACCGTGGTCCGCACCGCGATCGCGTACGGGGTCGTGGCGGTCCCGCGCACGCCGGTCCGACGGCTGCTGATCGAACCCTTCGGCGGTGCGGGCAGCGCGACGTCGAGCCCGACGACTGCCGACCCGGGTCCGGAGCCTGCCGGACACGCACACGGACACGCGAACGGTCAGGGACACGGGCACGGGCGTGTGGTCGGGGTGGTGATCGACGACCGCGTCGACGGGCCGGTGACCGTCCGGGCCCGCACGGTGGTGCTGGCCACCGGCAGCGAGCTCTCCCACCTGCTGCCCGGCGCTGTGCGTTCCTCCGGCGCGCCGGAGACGTCCGTGCCCGCGGGGCGGGTGCACCTGGTGCTGCCGCGCGGCCGCATCCGGGCGTCCACCGGGTTGGTGCTGCGCGAGGACGACCGGGCGGTCTACGTGGTGCCGTGGGGCCGGCACTGGATCGTGGGCAGCACCGCCGCCTGGTCCGAGCCCGACCGGCTGCGGGAGCGCCTCAACCGGCACCTGGCCCGCGACGTCGGCGCCGACGCGGTCGAGAGCACCTACGCCGCCCCGGCGCCGACCGGTCCCGACAGCGGCCGGACGCCGACCGTGCAGGTCCCGCTCGCCGGTCTGGTGCTGGTGCGGGGGAGTGGTCTGGCGGGCTACCGGCGGGACGCCGAACGGGCGATCGACACGACCGTCGGGCAGCTCGGCGGACTGCACCCCGCCTCGACCACCACCCGGGTCCCGCTGCTCGGAGCTGACGGGTACACCGCTCGCTGGAACCAGCGGCACCTGCTGGCGCAACGGGCCGGGGTCCACGTGGCTGTGCTGGAGCACCTGCTGCAGCGGTACGGCTCAGGGGTCGACGTGCTGATCGACGCGATCCGGCGGCGGCCGGAGCTCGGTCGGCCGCTGCCCGGGGCCGAGGACTACCTGGCCGTGGAGGTCTGGTTCGCGGTCGTCCACGAGGGGGCGAGTCAGCTGCGGGACGTGCTGGTCCGGCGGACCCGGATCGCGATGGAGACCTGGGACGGCGGAGCGGAGGCGGCCGGGACCGTCGCCCGCCTGATGGCGACCGAGCTCGGTTGGGACGACGCCGAGACCTCGCGCCAGATCAGCCGCTACCTGCGTCGGGCCGCCGCCGACCGTTGACCGGGACGGTCACCGCACGTCGGAGGGGTGTGACCGGGACGGTCACCGCACGTCGGAGGGGTGTGACCGGGACGGTCACCGCACGTCGAAGGGGAGTGACCGGTGCGGTCACCGGCCGCCGGACGGCACCAACGGCACCAGCGCGTCCCAGCGCGCGGTCTCGCAGGCGTTGGTCCGGTTGAGCGCCGCGAAGACCTGCTCGCCGCGCCAGGTGCCGGTGATGGTGGCCTTCTCCGGCCCGCCGTAGACCTGGGCGCACATCCGGTCCTTGGGCACCGGGTTCAGCGCCGACCGGTGGTCCGCCATCGCCGCGCACGCCGCCTCGGCGTCGGGGTGGTCGCCTCCGGTCGGGTCACAGGTCAGCCGCCAGGTGGTGCTGCTGCCGGTGCCGTCGTCGACCACGATGGTCAGCTCCGACCCGCCCCCGACGGTGGGTCCGGACGGGGTCGGCGCCGGGGTCGTGGTCGGGCTCGCGGTCGACCCGGAGGACGCCGAGCCGGAGGCTGACGGCGTGGCCGCCGAGGACGGTGCTGCGGACGACGGCGAGGCGCTCGGCCCACTCGTGGCACAGGCCGAGGCGGCCAGCAGCACCCCGAAGACGACGACCAGACCTGAACGAATGCGCACCGTGTGTCCTTCGGAAGATTCATCAGGGGGCTATCGACGCCCCGTGGACCCGCTGTTAGTGTCGAGCCTACTTCCGCCTCAGATGAGGGGCGGTTGACGAGAGACCATGGCGTCTCTCAGGTTCATTCGGAGGAAATCTATGGTCTCAGCGGCCGATCCCCGCTCCTCTCGGCGTCTACGACGTGTGTCGGCGGGTCTCGCCGTCCTCGTCTCCGGAGCCCTCGCCCTCAGCCTGACGCCGATGGCGTCGGCCGACCCCACCGCCAAACCGCCGGTGTCCCTGCCGGCCCTGGCCACCACCCCGGGCGACTACATCGTCAGCCTGGCCTCGGCCCCGGTGGCCGCCTACGACGGCGACGTCAAGGGCTTCGCCGCCACCCGACCCACCGACGGCCGCCGGGTGAACGTCACCAGCAGCAAGGCCAAGCGCTACCGCTCCTACCTGCGCAGCCAGCAGGACAAGGTGGCGGCCCGCGTCGGCGCCACGCCGCGGACCCGGTTCGAGATCGGGCTGGCCGGCTTCACCGCGAAGCTCAGTCCGACCCAGGCCAAGACCCTGGCGACCACCGACGGCGTGCTGTCGGTCACCAAGAACACGCTGCGGCAGGCGACCGACGACCGGAACTCGGTCGACTACCTGAAGCTGTCCGGCAACAACGGCGTCTGGTCCAAGCTGGGCGGCACGTCCAAGGCCGGCCGCGGCGTCGTGGTCGGCGTGCTGGACACCGGCATCTGGCCCGAGAGCGCCTCGTTCGCCGGTGATCCCCTGAAGACGTCCCCGAGCGGCAAGTTCGTGCCCTACCGCTCCGGCAACAAGATCACGATGACCAAGTCCGACGGTGGCACCTTCTCCGGCGTCTGCCAGACCGGGGTCGAGTTCACCCGCGCCGACTGCAGCACCAAGCTGGTCGGCGCCCGCTACTTCGGCGACGCGTGGCTGGCCGGGGTGCCGGCCGCCGACCGCGCCGACAGCGAGTTCGTGTCCCCGCGGGACGGGGGCGGCCACGGCAGTCACACCGCCTCGACCGCCGCCGGCAACAACGGCGTGCAGGCCACCGTCGACGGCCGGGACTTCGGCAAGATCTCCGGCGTCGCCCCGGCCGCCAAGATCGCGGCCTACAAGGTGCTGTGGGAGGCCAAGGACCCCGACCAGTCGGGCGGTCTGACCACCGACATCCTCAAGGGGATCGAGGCCGCCATCACCGACGGCGTCGACGTGATCAACTACTCGATCAGCGGCAGCGACGACCCGACCGACCCGGTGGAGCTGACGTTCCTGTCCGCCGCCTCGGCCGGCATCTTCGTCTCCGCCTCGGCCGGCAACTCCGGTCCGGGGGCGTCGACGGTGGCCCACACCTCGCCGTGGGTGACCACTGTCGGGGCCAACACGGTGGGCCCGTACTACGGCACCGTGACCCTGGGCAACGGCCAGAAGTACGCCGGCATCTCCACCTCGGTCACCACCGCGGTGGGACCGGCCCCGCTGGCCACCTCCGCCAGCCTCGTCGCCGCGAGCTCCACGGCCGCCGTGGCCACGCTCTGCGGACCGGACAGTCTCGATCCCACCAAGACGGCCGGCAAGATCGTGGTCTGCGACCGCGGCACGTACGACCGGGTGGCGAAGTCCGCCGAGGTCAAGCGGGCCGGGGGCATCGGCATGGTGCTGGCCAACCTGACCGAGAACTCCCTCGACGGCGATCTGCACACGGTCCCGACCGTGCACGTGAACCCGCCGGCGTCGACCGCCATCAAGACCTACGCGGCGACGGCGGGGGCGACGGCGACGCTGACCGAGGGCAACCAGAGCTCGACCAGCATCCCGTACCCGCAGATCGCCGGCTTCTCCTCGCGGGGGCCGTCGATCGGCACCGGTGGAGACACCCTGAAGCCGGACCTCACGGCACCGGGGGTGGCGACCCTGGCGGCCGTGGCCCCGCCGAGCAACGCCGGTCGCGACTTCGACTTCTACTCCGGTACGTCGATGGCCGCTCCGCACGTGGCCGGTCTGGCGGCGCTGTGGTTCGGACAGGGCGTCAAGCCGAAGTGGTCGCCGATGAAGATCAAGTCGGCGTTGATGACCACGGCGGCGAACCTGGTCGACGAGGACGGCAATGCGGTCACCGACCCGTACGTCCAGGGCGCCGGTCGGGTCCGACCGGACAAGATGACCGACCCAGGACTGGTCTACCCGTCGGGTGACCGTGACTGGCTGGGCTACCTGGAGGGCGTCGGCTTCGACACCGGCACCGGTGTCAAGGCCATCGACCCGAGCAACTACAACAGCCCGTCGATCGCGATCGGGTCGCTGCTCAGGTCCCAGACCGTGACCCGTCGGGTCACCGCCGTCAAGCCCGGTCTCTACCGGGTCCAGGCCAGCATCCCCGGCGTGAACGTGTCAGGTGACCCCGTCGATCCTGTCGTTCAACGCGGCGGGGGAGACCCGGACCTTCCGGGTCACCTTCACCAACAAGAGCGCCGAGTTCGACCAGGCCGCCAGCGGCTTCCTGACCTGGAAGGGTGCCGGCACCACCGTCCGGATCCCGATGGTGGTCACCCCGAAGGTGGTCGACGCGCCCGACGCGGTGGCTGGCTCCGGAGCCTCGGGATCAGTGAAGTTCTCGGTCACCCCCGGGGTGTCCGGGGCGTTCCCGATCACCGCCTCCGGACTCAACGTGGGGGCGGCGCAGAACGGTGACCTCGAGGCCGGCGACCAGGCGGTCCTCCCGGTCACGATCCCTGACGGTTCCAAGGTGGCGCAGTTCACCGTCCGGTCGCCGAACACCACCGCCGATCTCGACCTGTACGTCTACCAGGTGGTCGGCGGCGCGGCGACCTTGGTCGGCCAGTCGACGACCGGGTCGCCGAACGAGACCATCGTGCTCGAGGCGCCGGCAGCCGGCAGCTACCTGGCCCAGGTGGTGGGCTTCGCCAACGCACCGGGGACGACCTCCACGCCGTTCACCTTCCGCGGTGCGTCGGTGCAGTCGGGGCCCGGACTGGGCAACTTCTCGGTGTCGCCGGCCAACCCGAGGGCCACGATCGGCAAGCCGATCGCCCTGACGGCCAGCTGGTCCGGTCTGCAGGCGGGCACCCCGTACCTGGGGTGGATCGAGTACCCCGACGGCAGCGGGACGATCGTCACCGTGAACTGAACGATCGCCACAGTGAACTGATGGGGGCGGGTCAGCCGATTCGCTGACAGCAACGGGCCGACCGGCGGCGCACCAGGTGCGCCACCGGCCGGCCCGCGGCTTTTCCCGATGGGTGACGCCGGCGATCGTTGACTGTTACTGTCGGGGCCACTGGGGCGCCGCCGGGGAATTTCGGGGGGAACGGGGTCGCAGCGTCACCTCGTGAAGGAACCCACATGTCTTCAGCGACCCCAGCGCGCTGCCGGCGGAGTGCGTTCGCGCTCTCCTGCTTCCTGTCTGCCGTGCTCACCGTCGGGCTGAGCCCGATGGCCGCGGCTGATCCGCCCGAGGCGCCGGACGTGCCGGTGCCCAGCAGCGCCAGCCAGGAAGCCGACTACATCGTCACGCTGGCCGACGCGCCCGTGGCGGCCTACACCGGTGACGTGGCCGGCTACGACGCCACCCAGCCGGAAGCCGGCGAGGACGTGGACCTGGAGAGCTCGGACGCCAAGCGCTATCGCTCCTATCTGCGGCAGCGCCAGAACACCGTGGCCGCCCGGGTCGGCTCCACCCCTGACGAGCGCTACGAGGTCGGCCTGGCCGCCTTCACCGCCGAGATCACCGGCCAGCAGGCGGCCACCCTGGCGCGGACCCGCGGGGTCTTGTCGGTGCGGGAGAACACGCTCCGCCGCCTGCCGGACGAGCGGAAGTCGGTCGACTACCTCGGTCTGTCCGGTCCCGGTGGCGTGTGGTCGGAGCTCGGAGGCACCGACGACGCGGGTCGCGGGGTGGTGGTCGGGGTGATCGACTCCGGCATCTGGCCCGAGAGCGCATCCTTCGCCGGCGACCCGCTGCGGACCTCGTCCCGTCACCACGGGGGACGCCCGTCGTCCGAGCCCACCCGCCGAGGCGACACCATCACCATGCGCAAGTCCGACGGCGGCACCTTCAGCGGCCGCTGCCAGGCCGGTGAGGAGTTCACCGTCGCCGACTGCAGCACCAAGCTGGTCGGCGCCCGCTACTTCGGCGACGCCTGGCTGGCCCGGGTGCCCGCCGACCAGCGCGCCGACTACGTCTCACCACGCGACGGCGAGGGACACGGCAGCCACACCGCCTCCATCGCCGCCGGCAACCACGGGGTCCGCGCCGTGGTGGACGACCGCGACTTCGGTCGCCTGTCCGGGGTCGCCCCGGCGGCGAAGATCGCGTCCTACAAGGTGTTGTGGGAGGCGAAGGACGCCACCCAGTCCGGCGGCTACGACTCCGACATCCTGGCCGCCATCGACGCGGCGATCAGCGACGGCGTCGACGTCATCAACTTCTCCATCACGGCCGCCGACGACCCGACGTCACCGGTTCAGCTGGCCTTCCTCGCCGCCGCCTCGGCCGGCATCTTCGTCTCCGCCTCGGCCGGCAACTCCGGCCCCGGGCGCCTCCACCGTGCAGAGCAGCTCGCCGTGGGTGACCACCGTCGGCGCCCACTCGATCGCTCCCTACTACGGCACCGTCACCCTGGGCGACGGTCAGGCGTACGCCGGCATCTCCACCACGGTGGACGAGAAGGTGGGTTCCGCGCCCCTGGTCACCGGAGCCGCCGTGGCCGCCGACGGGCAGACCGCTGCCGCCGCGACGGTGTGCAGTCCCGGCAGCCTGGATCCGGCTACGACGGCCGGGACGATCGTGGTCTGCGCCCGTGGGGTCGTCGACCGGGTCGTCAAGTCCGCCGAGGTCGACCGGGCCGGCGGGATCGGCATGGTGCTGGTCAACCTGACGCCGAACACCCTGGACGCGGATCTGCACAGCGTGCCCACCGTGCATCTCGACCCGCCCGCCTCGGCGGCGGTGACGGCGTACGCGGCCACGCCCGGCGCCACGGCGACGCTGACCGAGGGCAACCAGACCGACACCGAGCTGGCCTACCCGCAGATCGCCACGTTCTCCGGTCGCGGACCCTCGCTCGGCACCGGCGGCGACACCCTCAAGCCCGACCTGGTGGCTCCGGGGGTGTCCATCCTGGGGGCTGTCGCCCCGCCCAGCAACGACGGTCACGACTTCGGCTTCCTGTCCGGGACCTCGGAGGCCGCCCCGCAGGTGGCCGGGCTCGCCGCCCTCTGGTTCGGGGCCGGGGTGCGGCCCACCTGGTCCCCGATGAAGATCAAGTCGGCCCTGATGACCACGGCCGCCGACCTGGTCGACGGCTCCGGCCGACGCAGCACCGATCCGTACGCCCAGGGCGCCGGCCGGGTGGTGCCGGAGCGGATGTTCCAACCGGGCCTGGTCTACCCCGCCCGGGACACCGACTGGCTGGGCTACCTCGAGGGACTCGGGCTGAACACGGGCACCGGCGTCGAGGCCATCGACCCGAGCGACTACAACGCCCCGTCGATCGCCATCGGTCGCCTGGTCGGGACCCAGACGGTGACCCGCCGGGTGACGGCGGTGACGCCCGGTCGCTACCGGGTCGAGGCGTTCGTGCCGGGCGTGGACGTCGACGTCTCGCCCTCGGTGCTGGAGTTCAGCCGGGCCGGTCAGACCCGCAGCTTCCGGGTCACCTTCACCACCCGGACCGCCGACCTCGGCCAGGCGGCGTCGGGCTTCCTGACCTGGCGGAGCAAGCGGGGCAGCGTCCGGATCCCGCTGGCCGTGACCCCACGGGCCCTGGAGGCCCCGGCCCGGGTCACCGGGAGCGGCACCTCGGGCCGGGTGCGGTTCGCCGTCACCTCCGGCACCACTGGTGAGTTCAGGGCCACGGCGAGTGGTCTGGCCACCGGCACCCCCCGACCCGGCACCTTGGTGCCGGGGAGGAACCTGCAGTTCGCCGTCACCGTCCCGGCCGACACCCGGGTCGCGCAGTTCACCTCGCGAACGCCGAACGCGGGGGCGAACCTCGATCTCTACGTCTACCAGGTGGTCAACGGCGCGGCGGTGCTGGTCGCCCAGTCGGTGACCGGTGCGGCCGACGAGATGGTCCTGCTGCGCAAGCCGGCGGCGGGCACCTACGTGGCCCTGGTGAACAACGTGCGCGACGCGCCGGGCACGACCGAGACCCCGTTCGTCTTCCGCGCCGGGCTGGTCGACGCCGCAGCGGGCGCAGGCAGCTTCACGGTGTCGCCGGAGCTGGTGGCGGCGCGCGCCGGTCGGCCGTTCGACCTGACCGCCCGGTGGGCGGGACTGCCGGCGGACACGCCGTACGTGGGGTGGATCGAGTACCCGAACGGGCAGGGCACCGTCGTCACCGTGAACTGAGGTCGACGACGGCACTCGCTGTCGACGGTCGCGCTCGGTCCGGGGCCAGGGGTCGCTGCTGCCGTGGACCGGGGGACCGGGGACTGGAAGACGACCCCGGGCCTGTGGTGAACTGGGGCTGCTGCCGTTCTTACGGACGGTAGACCAACGCGGGTCCGGTTTCACCTGTGGTGAAACCGGACCCGCTGCCCGTTCCTGGCCGTCACTTACCGAATGCAGTGCCGGTCAGGTCTTGCGCGAGGAGTGGTGGGATGACCCGACCGCCCCCGCAGTCTGTGGCGAGATCCGCCCCTAGCTCGTGACGGTCATCAACCAGGCGAGCAGATACGCCCGGCTGTTGCCGTCGTCGATCCACTCGTCGGCCAGTGTCCGCGCCTTGTCCAGGGCGGTCTTGCGCTGGTCGTCGCCGGCGAGGGCGGCGTACATGAGCAGGAAGTCACCGAACTTCTGGTCGAACTTCCCACTGGTGGCCTCCTCCACGTTGGCGGTGATCCGGTCCGGATCGCCACCGAGGTAGGTGGAGGCGGGGCTCATCGGGATCACCAGGATGCCCAGCATGGCGGCCGGCTCCGGGGAGAACCAGGTGGCGTAGTCCCGCTTGCCACCCCAGTTGAGCGTCACGATCTTGTGCCCGTAGCCGGAGTAGATCGGCTCGTTGTTGTCGAAGTTGGTCCAGTAGTCCAACCCGGCCTGGGCCTCGGTGGACAGCATCCAGATGGCCTCGGCCTCCAGGGCGTCGTTCCCCGAGCTCTTGGCCCACTTCGCCAGCCCGGTCCAGGCCGTGATGGCCTCCGAGCTCGACTCCTGGTTGTTCCCGTCGGCGAAGGGCGAGGTGCCCGAGGCCCACGAGTGACCGGCGTAGACGTCGAACACGCGGCGGTCGGGGAAGGCCCCGTTGCTCGCGTTGGAGCCGATGTCGGCCGCCACCAGGTCCATCACCGGCTGCAGCTTCTTGGCCAGCTCCGGGTCGTCCTGGGTCAGCACGCCCGCGGCGTACAGGAAGTAGCCGTAGTGGAAGTGGTGGTCGTTGAACTCGTCCGAGCCGAACGAGGGGGTGAGTCCCACGATGCCCATGGCCTGCTCGTCGTAGACGAAGCAGAACTCGCTCCGGGTGTCCGCGCCCTTGGGCTCGGTCCACTTGGTCAGCTGCTCGGTGAGCGCGTCGCCCATGGTCTTGGCCGGCTCGGTCAGCTCCAGCTGCTGCGCGAGCTGGAAGAGCATCGCCGCGCGGTAGAGCTTCTTGCCGCCGAAGTAGGTGTCGGCCGGCCACTCCTTGGTGGCCGCGATGTCCTTGCTGACCTGCTCGCCCAGCTCGGACTTCTCGTCCTTGCTGAGCTTGCTCACGTCGAGGGCCGAGGTCGGCTGCGACAGCGGCACCGTGTAGGTGAGCTCGTTGCCGGACGCCACCTTCAAGGTGCCGTAGATGCTCGGGAAGGTGCCGAGATCAGTGGCGATGCTCTGGTCGAGCCCCTTGGCCTGGTGGGGCCGGATGGCGAACACCGTGCCGCCCTTCGCCTCGTACGTCAGCGTGGTGGTGACCACGTCGCCGTCGAGGCTGTAGCTGACCGAGCTGCCGGTGACCGGGTTGGCGGCCAGCTCGGCGAGCTTGTCCGCGCTCCCGTCGGTCGGCACCACGAACCAGACGGCCGAGCCGCCCTTCTTCAGCGTGATCACCTTGTCGGCGACCTCGCCGTCGGTCACCACGAGACCGTACGTGGTCTCGCCGGCCAGCGTGGTCCAGAAGTCGCCGGACGCCGTGTTGGGCAGCGGTGCGGTGATCTCGGTGGCCTGCTCGGCGGTGAAGCGGACGTAGGGCGAACCCTGGACGATGGTGGTCCGACCGATCAGGGCGTCGGAGGCGTCGAGGTGGTCGAGGGTGACGGTCAGCGTGTCGTACGCACTGACCACCGCCTTCTTCGCTCCGAAGGCCATGTCCATCTCGGGCTTGTAGCCGCCCAGGATGGACTTCTCGCTGGTGGTCATCGTCGGCAACCCGAACGCGAAGCCCGCGTCGGAGAGCCCGAAGCTCAGCGGGATCGGGAAGACGGGCTGCGGCTGGTCGCCGAAGGCGAGACCGGAGAACCAGCGGTTGGTCGGGGGGATGAGTCCCTCGGCCAGCCGGGTGATCGGCAGCTCCTTGGGCGTCTTCTTCACGATGTCGGCCAGCAACGGATCGATCTGGGCCTTGGTGAAGACCTCGCCACCGGTGCCGGTGGGACCGGTGCTCCCGGTGCCGCCGACGCCGGAGCCGGCCTCGCCGGCCGAGCTCAGACCGCAACCGGCCAGACCGACAGCCACCGTGGTGGCCGCCAACCCGCCGAGCAGGGAGCGCCGGCTGAGCCGGGAGCTCAGCGGAGCGGAGGAGTGCTGGATGTCGTTCGACGGACCTTTGCTTCGCCAGATGCTGGGCAACGTCACGTCCCTTCAGTAGTCAGTCGGTGCGCGGCCGAACCCGACTCGCGTCGTGGCTCAGGCGGATTCGGCCGCACCGTCAAGCTGTGGCTCCCGGCTGGGCCGGGAGGGTGACCGGTCCCCGGCCGGTGCCGGGGATCGGTCGGTGGTGCTGGTGGTGCTGGTGGATCGGTGGTGCTGGTGGATCGGGAGGGCTACTTGAGCCCGATCTGCCGCAGGAAGTCGAACACCTGGTCGTTGACACCGGCCAGCGGGCCGTCGTCGCGGAGCTGCAGGGTGGCGATCACCGGCGTGCCGTTCTTGGTCAGGTTGTCCAGGCTGGCGTCGGACAGCTCCTTGCTGTCGACCCGCACCTCGGTGAGGGCCTTGGCGTTCTCGGTGGCCACCTCGATGGTGGAGACGGTCCCGGTCACGATCTGGTTGTTCGGCAGCAGGATGTCGACGGTCGAACCCTCGACCACCCGGTCGTAGTCCCGCGGTGACAGCAGGTACTTGGCATCGACGAACTCGCTGCCGACCACCGAGATGGAGGCGAACGGAGCGCCGGTGCCGAGCGCGTTGCCGAGCTTGGCCTTGAGCGAGGTCACCTGGCCGGCCACGGTGGCCTTGTAGGTGAGGGTGCCGGCCTTGGCGTCGACGTCGTAGGCCTCGTTGTCGGAGAGCTCGAGGCCGTTGGACAGGTCCTGCTGCAGCGGCACGCTCTGGATGGTGAAGAGCTTGTCACCCTTGGCGACGACGTCGCCCTCGTTGACGAACTGCTTGATCACGGTGCCGCCGTAGGCAGCACCCACGTCGTAGGTGTCGGTGGCGACCGTGGCGTCGAGGCTGGTCACCTTGGTCTGGCGCTGGTTGAAGACGAGGGTGAGGGCCGCGACGACGATCAGGACGCCGAGGATCCCTCCGAACAAACGGAGTCGGTTGATCCAGGTCATTTCGCTGCTGCCTCTTTCTGGTCGGAGTCCTGCTCAGCGCGCTCGGCGCCAGTGGTGTCGTTGTCGTTGGTGGGTGAAGCGGTGTGCTTGGCAGAGACCAGCTCGGGGACACCGAGCTCCTCGGCCAGCTCCGGCGGCACGATGACCGTGGTGCGGCGGGACTGGGGCTCGTCGTCGACCAGGTGCTCGACCGGGTCGGGCACCAGGTTCTTCGGCGGGTGGTTGATGTGCCAGTTCTCCTTGAGCGCCACGATCATGAAGGCACCGAGGATGAAGGTGTTGGTGATGCTCCAGGCGGTGGCCAGGCTGAGCTGGCTGTTACCGAGGTCGCGCCAGACCGAGACGATCGAGGTGCAGACCAGGAAGACGAAGACCAGCACCTGCGGGATCATGAAGTTGAACGGTGACTGGGCTTTCGCCTTGCTGCCGGTCACGTGCCACTTCTGCTCCTTCTTCACCAGCGCGTTCCAGAGGGCGCTGATGTAGATCGGGAAGGACACCGCGGCCAGCATCAGCACCTCCCAGCGGAACGAGCCGAGGGTGTAGAAGGCGAGCACGATCTGCATCAGGTAGAAGCCGGCGTAGAAGAGCAGCCAGGTCTGCCAGGTGATGTCCAGGTTCACCGGTCGGAGGTCGAAGAAGATCTCCAGGGCCGGGACGACCAGCAGGATGCCGGGCGCGATGCCTGTCAGGTAGTGCGTCGCGGTGACCAGGTACATCAGCCGCTGGTCCATGGTGAGCTTGCGCTTCGGGCTCAGCGGGTTGTGGCGTCAGGAGGATCTCGAAGCCGCCGGTGGCCCAGCGCAGCTGCTGCTTGGTGTAGGCCTCGATGGTCTCCGGGGCGTCGCCGATGGCGAGCGTCTTGGGGATGTAGATCGTCTTCCAGCCACGCTCGTGCAGCACCAGCGAGGTCCACACGTCCTCGGACTTGGAGTCGGTGTAGATGCCACCGATGTCGTTGACCGCGGCCCGTCGGTAGATCACGTTCGTGCCGACCGAGAAGGCGGCGTTGAAGTGGTTGCGACCGGGCTGGACGAACTTGTAGAAGACGGCCTGCATGTAGCCCGCACCGCGGGAGACCAGGTTGACCAGGTTGCCGTAGGTCTGCGGGGTCTGCACGAAGGCGACGTTGTCGTTGACGAAGAACGGCACCGTCTCGACCAGGAACTCCGGCTTCGGCACGAAGTCGGCGTCCAGGATGACGAAGAAGTCACCCTTGGCGATGGACAGGGCGTGGTTGATGTTGCCCGCCTTGGCGCCGTTGGAGCTGAGCCGGCGGATGTAGTAGCAGCCGATCTCGTCGGCCAGGGCCTTGACGTCGTCGGAGCGACCGTCGTCCAGGATCCAGGTGCGGTGCTTGCCCTTGATCGCCAACGCGGCGGTCGCGGTTGCCCGGATCTTGTCGATGTCCTCGCCGTAGACGGTGATGAACACGTCGACGTCGGTCTTCTTGCCGTCCAGCAGGACGGGCCAGAGCTCCGGGCTGTCGGTGAGCCCCGCGGCCTTGATGGCCTTCTTGTCGAACATCAGCCGCTTGGCCTCGTGGAAGGAGAACTCCCGCGGGCTCTTGCGACCGGACAGGATCGTCCACATCGACAGGAGGGCGTGCGTCACCAAGATCACTTCGGCGACGATCACCAGGGTGTAGGGGAGCAGGTCCCCTCGGTTGCGCGGGTTCAGCAGGAACTGCGCGTAGAACAGGATGCCCAGGGTGGCGATCAGGCTGAGCAAGATCATCACGGGCGAGTACGGGTCTGCCGTCTCCGCTCTGCGGGTGACGGGCACGTGTTTGTCGACTCGTGCGTAGTCGTGGGCCGGACGGGCCATAGTGCAACTCTCCACTATTCGGTGTTCGTGGGACGTCGACGGAACCGGTGAACGCGCTCGACCACCTGTGGTCGTCGACGCTGGGGTGGGTCCGACCTGATCCGGGCGTGATCATGGTCGGTCACCGTCAGCGGTGCGGTTCGGGTTGCGACTCGACGGTGCGGCAGCTCTGCCACGGCGGGGTGTCCGCGCCTCATACGTGCGGACCGTCCCGGTCTCCGGCGCTCCTAGGTGGCGCCGGCACTCATCGAGATGAGTGTCGAAGTTGATCTTGGAAGTTCCTGGTGTGGACCCTCGATCTCTTCGATGAACACCACTGTACGGGTGATCCGGGCCGGTCGCAGAGGTTGTCGGGAAGCGCTGGGTGAACGGAGTGTGACGAGTGTTGACAACGTTGTCAGTCGGTCACTGCGCCGACGAGCACTGGTCTGCTCGACCGGACCACCGCGGGCGACCGCGGATCCGCGCTCGCCCGCTGCCAGGGCGGTGCTCGAGCTGCCGTTGGGGCCCCACTGGTGTTCTCGGCTGGTATCAGACCATCGGCGGTTCTGGTCTGCGTCGTGCCGGTCACAGAGGAGGCCCCGAATGTGAGGCGTTCCTGTTCGCAAGGTCACACCACGAATTCGTCCACCCCGCGGTCCCTTGGTCGATTCCCACGATGGAACGCATCTGGAGGCTCGGCAGGTTCGCGGTTCCGGGCTCGAGGAGGTCCGGCACCGGAACCCGCCCGGGAGTCACCGACGGCCACCAGGAGCCGTACGCGACCGCCGGATCCCACCGGGGAGTCACCGACGGCCACCAGGAGCCGTACGCGACCGCCGGATCCCACCGGGGAGTCACCGACGGCCACCCGGGGACCCGTACGCCTCCGCCGGATCCCACCGGGGAGTCACCGACGGCCCTCCGGCACCCGTACGTGACCGCCGGATCCCACCGGGGAGTCACCGACGGCCACCCGGGGACCCGTACTGATCGCCGGATCCCACCGGCGAGTCACCGACGGCCCTCCGGCACCCGTCCGCGCTCGACATCGCCGAGGCCACGGCCGGACACCGCGACGGGAGCTCGCTGGCGACCACTAGGCTCCACGGCCATGAGTGATGGGTCAGACACCAGTCCCGGAGGCGCGGGCGGGGAGATGGCACCCGCGGTCGCGGCCGAGCTGCTGCGGCTGCGGGGCAGCATCGACAACATGGACGCCGCCTTGATCCACCTCCTGGCCGAGCGCTTCAAGATCACCCAGCAGGTCGGACACCTCAAGGCCGAGTACGGCCTGCCGCCCGCCGACCCGGCCCGCGAGGCACGACAGATCGAGCGGCTGCGATCGCTGGCCATCGAGGCCAAGCTCGATCCCGAGTTCGCCGAGAAGTTCCTCACCTTCGTGGTGTCGGAGGTCGTGCGTCACCACGAGACCCTGCAGACCGCACCGCAGCTGACAACTCGGCAACGAGCAGCTAGACCGACTGGCCACCCAGCGACGCCGCGAGAGCTCGACCGGCGGTCCGACCACTGAAGACGCAGCCGCCCAGGAACGTGCCTTCCAGCGCCCGGTAGCCGTGCATGCCACCGCCGCCGAAACCGGCCGCCTCGCCGACGGCGTAGACGCCCGGCAGGGGCGTGCCGTCGGGTCGCAGCACCCGTGCGTCGAGATCGGTCTCCAGACCGCCCAGGGTCTTGCGGGTCAGCACGTGCAGCCGGACCGCCAGCAGCGGACCACCTGCCCCGGCCCGGCCCTGGCCCGGCGCGGCCGGGTCGAGCAGCGGGTGCGGGGGGACGACCCGCATCAGCTTGTCCACCAGGAACCGCCGGGCGGCCGCGACCGCCACCACCTGGGGGTCCTTGCCCAGGCCGGAGAGCACCTGCTGGTCGTGCGCCTCGATCAGCACGCGCAGCGACTCGGCGTCGACCAGGGACTCGCCGGTCAGCTCGTTCATCGCCGCGGCCAGCTCGGCGGTGCTGCCCGCGGTGAGGAAGTCCACGCCACTGTCCAGGAACGCCTGCAGCTCCGGCGTGGGGCCGGACCGGAGCCGGCCGGCCAGCAGCCGCAGGTCCTTGCCGGTCAGGTCGCCGTTCTGCTCCGAGCCGGACAGGGCCAGCTCCTTGGCCGCGGTTTCCAGGTCGAGCACGAACCAGGAGTGGTCGTGACCGGTGGTGGTGATGTGCCGAAGCGCGCCGAGGGCGTCGAAGCCAGGGAACAAGGGGGCGGGGAGGCGCCGTCCGCGAGCGTCCAGCCACAGGCTGGAGGGTCCCGGCAGGATCCGGATGCCGTGCCCGGTCCACAGCGGTGCGTGGTTGACGACCCCCTCGGGGTAGTGCCACATCCGGTCGGGGTTGATCAGCCGGCCGCCGGCCGCGGTGGCCACGCCGAGCATCGAGCCGTCCACGAAGTCGGGCACCCCGGCGATCAGCTCCCGGGGCGGCTCACCGTACGTCCGCGGCCAGCTGCGCCGGACCAGGTCGAGGTTGCCGCCGATGCCGCCGCCGGCGATCACCACCGCCTGGGCGGCGAAGGAGAACTCACCGACCGTACCGGTGGGACTCGGTGTGCCCCGGAGGGCGTCGCTGTGCTCCAGCACCGACCCGTGCACGCGGACGCCGTCGTCGCCGACCTCGATCCCGGTCACCTTGTGGCGGCTGCGGATCCGCACCTTCGACGACGCCAGCACGGCCCGGGTGAACGGCTCGACCAGTCCGGGTCCGGTGCCCCAGGTGACGTGGAAGCGGGGGACGGAGTTGCCGTGCCCCGGCACCTGGTAGCCGCCGCGTTCGGCCCACTGCACCAGCGGGAACCACCGCACGCCGAGGTCGTGCAGCCAGGCCCGCTTCTCACCGGCGGCGAAGTGCACGTACGCCTCCGCCCAGCGGCGCGGCCAGTAGTCCTCCGGGCGGTCGAAGTCGGCGCTGCCCAGCCAGTCGGCCAGCGCCAGCTCGGCGGAGTCCCGCACCCGGAGGCGCCGCTGCTCGGGGGAGTCGACCAGGAACAGACCCCCGAAGGACCAGTACGCCTGCCCACCCAGCGACTGCAGCGGCTCGCCGTCCACCAGCAGCACCGAGTGCCCGGCCTCGGCGAGCTCACGGGTGGCGACCAGACCGGACAGCCCGCCGCCGACGACGATGACGTCAGCATCCATGCAGCGACGATAGCCAGCCAGAACCTAGGCTTCCTGTCATGTCGACCGTCAGCTCTGTGGCCACCGATCCGCTGCCCTGGGACGGGCACCGTCTGGCCGCGCAGCTGGCCGCCACGGGACCGGCGCTCACCTGGCGCTCCGCGTACGACGAGGACCTGGTGGTCGAGCTGCCGACGTCCACGCCGGCCGATCTGGCGGCGGCGGTCAACCGGGCCAGGACCGCCCAACCGGACTGGGCCGCCCGGCCGCTGGCCGAGCGGCAGCGGGTGCTGCTGGCTTTCCACGACGCGGTGCTGGACCAGCGGGAGGCGTTGGCCGACCTGCTGCAGTACGAGGGCGGCAAGGCCCGGCTGACCGCGATGGAGGAGGTCCTGCACCTGGCGATGACCGCGCGCTACTACGCCCGGGTCGCTCGGCAGGTCCTGCACGACCAGCGGGGGAGCGGGATGGTGCCGCTGCTCACCCGAGTCGACAAGCGGCACGTGCCGCTCGGTCTGGTCGGCATCATCGCCCCCTGGAACTACCCGCTCAGCCCCACCATCGCCGACGGCCTGGCCGCTCTGGTCGCCGGCAACGCCGTGATCCTCAAGCCGGACCTGCAGACCCCGTACGTGGCCCTGGCCGCCGTGGACCTGCTCCGGGGCGCGGGAATGCCGGCCGACCTGTGGCCGGTCGTCTACGGGGCGGGCGACCAGGTCGGTCCGGAGCTGATCGACGCCGTGGACTACCTCTGCTTCACCGGGTCGACAGCTACCGGTCGGGTCGTGGCCCGGCAGTGCGCCGACCGGCTGATCGGCTGCTCGCTGGAGCTCGGCGGCAAGAACCCGCTGCTGGTGCTGGACGACGCCGACGTCGACACCGCGGCCACCGGCGCGGTGCGGGCGTCCTTCGGCAACGCCGGACAGCTGTGCGTGTCCACCGAGCGCATCTTCGTGGCCGACGCCGTGCACGACGCCTTCACCACTGCCTTCGTGGCCAAGACCCGAGCACTGCGGCTGGGCCGTTCGCTGGACTACGAGCACGAGATGGGCAGCCTGGTGAGTGCCGACCAGCTGGAACGGGTCGAGGCCCACGTGGCCGACGCCCGGGCCAAGGGAGCCCGGGTGCTGACCGGTGGGCGGGCCCGTCCCGATCTCGGACAGCTGTTCTACGAGCCGACGGTGCTGGCCGGGGTGACCGAGGAGATGGACTGCTACGCCGGGGAGACCTTCGGGCCGGTGGTCAGCCTCTACGCCGTCGCCGACGACGCCGAGGCGATCACCCGGGCCAACGACTCCGACTACGGGTTGAACGCCAGCGTCTGGACGGGCGACCCGGTCCGGGGCCGCCGGGTGGCCCGGCAGATCCGGTGCGGCACGGTCAACGTGAACGAGGCGTACGGCGCCACCTTCGGCAGCATCGACGCGCCCATGGGTGGCATGAAGTCCTCCGGACTGGGCCGACGCCAGGGAGCCGAGGGACTGCTCCGGTTCGTCGAGACGCAAGCCGTCGGAACCCAGTCCCTGGTGCCGCTCGCCCCGAGCCTCGGCTTGTCACCTCAGGCGTTCGTGACCGGCATGGTCGGAGCGCTCCGCGTCCTCAAGGCTCTCGGCCGAGCCTGAAGATCCTTCCGTACGGATCGAATTCTGCGCAGAAGTTTGGTCTGATGAGGACCAGCAGTCACACTGCTGAGGTGCCGCGACCGCTCGTGGTGCCGCGTAGATCTTCGAGGAGCACCTGTATGCCGCGTCGGTTCGCCCGTTGGTTGACGGTGCTGGTGGCGTCCTCGGTGGCGGTGCTGGCCCCCGTCCCGCTGCTGACCCCGAGTGCCGAGGCGGCCGAGCCGAGTCGCGCCGGCAGTCCCGGCCCGCTACCTCAGCCAGACGATCAGCCTGGAGCCTACCTGCAACGACGACTTCGAGTCCCGCTGCGCCAAGGTCGCGGCGCCGATGGACTGGCAGAACCCGAGCCGCGGCGACATCCAGCTCGCCATCGCCTACCTCAAGGCCCCGGGCACCACCTCCAAGGGCCTGCTCACCAGCAACCCGGGCGGCCCCGGTGCGGCGGGCCGGCTGCTGACCGAGGCCCTGTCGCTGCCCAGCGTCACCGGCCAGGGCGGCAAGCCCCGGCTGCGGCAGTACGACCTGCTCGGGTTCGACCCGCGTGGTTTCGGCGCCAGCACCAACGTCCAGTGCCGCGTCGACCCCGCCAAGCTGAAGAAGCTGCCCAAGGTGGCCGACCGCCGGGTCCGCAACCGCGCCACCCACGCGATGGAGATCGCCGAGGCCAAGCTGTTCGGCGAGGCCTGCGCGAGCCAGCCGCTGGCCCGCTACATCAACACCCAGCAGACCGTCTGGGACGTCGACTTCCTCCGCCAGCTGATGGCGGTGAACCAGGGCCGCAGCTACGACAAGCTGAACTACGTCGGCTACTCCTACGGCACCTGGCTGGGCGCCTGGTACGCCGACACCTTCCCGACCCGGGTCGGTCGGTTCATCCTCGACTCCAACATGCAGTGGACCTCGTCGATGTACGTCAACCAGACCCTGGACTCCATCTCGTTCCAGCGCCGCCGGGACAAGATGCTGTTCCCCTACCTGGCTCGCCACAACAACTACTACGGGCTGGGCAAGAGCGCGACGTCGGTGAAGAAGAAGTACGAGTCGACCCGCAAGAAGCTGGCCACGCAGGCGAAGAAGGATCTCAAGAAGGGCAAGACCCCGGTGATGGGTCCGGAGGACCTCGACTACATCACGGCCAGCCTGATCTACTCCGACGAGGGCTTCGCCAGCGCCGGCTACGTGATCGACGCCTCCGGCGACTTCGTCCGCAAGCCGTCCTCGGGCAAGTACCGGGCCAAGCTGCAGAAGCGGATCAAGGGCCCGATGACCAAGGCCCCGTTCGTGGTGCAGCGGTCGGCCTCGAAGATCAAGGGCTCCGCCCTGGTCACCATCGACGGTCTGGCCGGCACCATCGTCCGCTGCAACGACAGCGCCCAGCCCGGCAACCTGACCGCGCTGCTCAAGCGGGCCGACAAGGACGCCAAGAAGTACCCGTTCACCGGCTACCTGAACACCGTGCCGCTGTGCGCGTACTGGAAGTTCAAGCCGCAGAGCCGCACCATCGACCTCGCCGGTCTGTACGACCAAGATGCTGATGTTCCAGTCCGAGGGTGACCCCGCGACCGCGTACGAGGGCGCCCTGGCAGCGCACCGCAAGACGGCGAGCAAGACCGTGATGGTCAGCGTGGACAACGAGGGTCAGCACGGTCTCTACATCGACGGGCCCTCGAGCTGCCTGGAGGGGATCGGCGACCGCTTCCTGTTCTCCACCACCGCTGTGCTGCCGGCCCGGGACACCCGCTGCGGCACCAGCCCGCTGCCGGACGACCGCAAGGTCTACCCGTTGAGCGGTCCGGTGTCCGGGACGTCCTCGAACGCCAAGAAGGCCGTCAAGGCGAAGAACGCGAAGGTCCGGGCGGTCCGGGCCGACGTGGCCAAGCGCGGACTCAGCTGAGCCGAGTCGCCAGAAACGACAGCTCCGGCACCCGATCGAGAGATCGGGTGCCGGAGCTGTTTCTCCGACTGGGCGGCGGGCCTCAGTTGCCCGGCCAGGACCCGGTGAGACGCTCGAACACCTTGGCGCCACCCCGGTTGACCAGCACCTGCACGATCGCGAACACGCCCGCCTGGATCAGTGCGGCCGCCAGCACCTTGCCGACCGTGAACTGGTGGTCCAGCGGGTCCGGGATCTCGTCCTCGTCGGCGATCTTCTTCCAGATCAGTCCGACCACCCGGCCCGCCACGGCGGCGGAGCCGAGGCTCACCGCCAACCCGATGGGTCGGTACGCCATCTTCGCCATGTCCGCCATGGATCTCCTTTACGTAGTAAGAGCTGAGCTCTGCACCCATCCAACCATCACGGCCCAACGTTCGGCGTGCGGCTCGGTCAGCGGGCTGCCCTAGAATCGGGCCCCTCATCGGGCAGGCGAAGGGACGACAGCGGTGACCGAGGCGGAGATGGAGCGTCGACACGACCTGGTGGTGGTGATCGACTTCGGCGCCCAGTACGCCCAGCTGATCGCCCGGCGGGTCCGGGAGGCCCGGGTCTACTCCGAGATCCTGCCGCACACGGCGAGCGTGGCCGAGATCGCGGCCAAGCGGCCGAAGGCGATCATCCTGTCCGGCGGACCGCAGTCGGTGTACGCCGACGGAGCCCCCCAGGTGGATCCCGAGCTGTTCGGCCTGGGGCTGCCCGCCTTCGGCATCTGCTACGGCTTCCAGGCCATGGCCCGGGCCCTGGGCGGGGACGTGGCCAAGACCGGGATCAGCGAGTTCGGGCGCACCCAGGCCACCGTCGCGGCCGAGGGCACCCTGCTGGCAGGTCTGCCCGACACGCTGGACGTGTGGATGAGCCACGGCGACTCGGTGGCCGCCTCCCCGGCCGGG
The DNA here is from genome assembly GCA_963784345.1 of uncultured Actinomycetota bacterium. Classification (GTDB taxonomy): domain Bacteria; phylum Actinomycetota; class Actinomycetes; order Propionibacteriales; family Propionibacteriaceae; genus Microlunatus. The sequence continues at coordinate 27,318 of CAWARE010000044.1, read as the reverse complement.
TTCACCGCCCTGGCCAGCACGGCCGGCGCCCCCATCGCCGCGTTCGAGAACGTCGACGCCGGTCTGGCCGGAGTCCAGTGGCATCCCGAGGTGCTGCACTCCCAGGCCGGCCAGCAGGTGCTGGAACGGTTCCTGTACGAGATCGCCGGCTGCCGCCCCGACTGGACCGCGGCCAACATCGTCGACGACTCGGTGGCGGTGATCCGCGAGCAGGTGGGTGACGCCCACGTGATCTGCGGTCTGTCCGGCGGCGTCGACTCCGCCGTGGCCGCGGCCCTGGTGCAGAAGGCGGTCGGCAGCCAGCTGACCTGCGTCTTCGTCGACCACGGACTCCTCCGGCAGGGTGAGGCCGAGCAGGTGGAGCGCGACTTCGTGGCCACCACCGGGGTCGCGCTCAAGGTGGTCGACGCCACCGAGCAGTTCCTCGGCGCGCTGGCCGGGGTGACCGACCCGGAGACCAAGCGGAAGATCATCGGCCGGGAGTTCATCCGCTCCTTCGAGCGGGCGGCGCGGGAGATCGTGGGGGAGTCCGGGGCGGTCGACTGGCTCGTCCAGGGCACCCTCTACCCCGACGTGGTGGAGTCCGGGGGCGGCGAGGGCGCGGCCAACATCAAGAGCCACCACAACGTGGGCGGCCTGCCCGACGATCTCCAGTTCGGCCTGGTCGAGCCACTGCGCACCCTGTTCAAGGACGAGGTGCGGGCGGTCGGCGAGCAGCTGGGCCTGCCCGCGGCGATGGTCTGGCGGCAGCCGTTCCCCGGTCCGGGACTGGCCATCCGCATCATCGGCGAGGTGACCCGCGACCGGTTGGAGATCCTGCGCGAGGCCGACGCCATCGCCCGCGCCGAGCTGACGGCCGCCGGGCTGGACCGCGACATCTGGCAGTTCCCGGTGGTGCTGCTGGCCGACGTGCGCTCGGTCGGGGTGCAGGGTGACGGGCGGACCTACGGGCACCCGATCGTGCTGCGCCCGGTGACCAGCGAGGACGCCATGACCGCTGACTGGGGCCGGCTGCCCTACGACCTGCTGGAGCGGATCAGCACCCGGATCACCAACCAGGTGCGGGAGGTCAACCGCGTCGTGGTCGACATCACCAGCAAGCCGCCGGGCACCATCGAGTGGGAGTGACCCGGCGGCTCGCGACGAGGTCAGGACCGGCGGTCGGTTCCCGGCTCGTTCGTCTCCGGCTCGTTCGAGCCGGTGTCGGTCTCACCGGCTGACGGATCGGTCGAAGCGGACGGTTCGGTCGAAGCGGACTGATCGGTCGAAGCGGACTGATCGGTCGAAGCTGACTGATCGGTCGAGATCTGGGTCGCGGGGTCCTGGTCGAACGGCGACGAGGTCGCCGGGGGCTCGGGGAAGGTGCGCGTCGGCTCCGGTGCGGCCGGGGCGGTGTCGTAGCCGGTGGGTCGCACCGCCTGCGGCTGCTCCCACGGCGCGCCGTCGGGACCCCACACCTGGTCGACCGGCGGCTGGGCCGGCTGCCCGTACGGCTGCTGCCCGTACGCCTGCTGCCCGTACTGCTGACCGGCGAAGCCGCTGTCGTGGGCCGGCGGACCGTTCACGTACGGGGGCTGGGACCCGGTGGTGCCCTCCTCGGGCATCACGAACAGAGCGATCAGGTACAGCACGATCGGGATGCCGGTGAACAGCGTGATGACCACCGTGAGGATCCGGACCAGGTTGACGTCCATGTTCAGGTACTTGGCCAGGCCGGAGCAGACACCCCCGACGAGCTTCCTGTTCGGATCGCGCATCAGGCGACGCGGCGGGGAGGGGTAGGGCGTGCTCATGGAGAGCCTCTCTGGTGTGATGTGAGTGGAGATCGTGTCGGAGGTGCAGGTCAGCAGGGGCTGGGTCTCAGTCACCCGTACGGGAGACGGCCAAGCCGGCGATGCCGACCACGACCAGACCGATGGGCGTGGCCAGCTTGAGGAACTCCCAGTCCAGCGTGCCGGTGATCGCGAACCAGAGCGATCCGACGGCGACGCCGACCAGGATCAGGCCGAAGATCAGCGCGACGGTGTCACGGCGCTTCACTGCTTCACCACCACCGCTCCCTGGCCGACGGAGATGTCCAGGGTCAGGGTGGGCTCACCCGAGGTCGACTGGCGCAGCGGCGTCGACCCGTCCAGGTTCTGCCCGCTGACCACAGTGGTCTCGTCGTCCATCACGACGCCGTTGCTGACGTCGTAGCGCAGCACCAGGTTCGTGTTCGGCGGCGGCGTGATGACCACCGCCCCGGTGCCGACCTCGGCCGAGAAGGTGGCGTCCCGGGTCAGGTCGATCCGGCTGAGGTCCACGTCCAGCATCCCCCGGTCGGCGACCACGGGTGCTGTCGGGAGCTGAGCCACGCTGGAGTAGCTCACCGGCTGGCGGAGGTGGCTGAGGGGAGCAGCGACCGAGAGCCCGAGGACGGTGACCAGCAGCAGCAGCCCGACGGGCAGGATGCCACGCGCCCGCCCGAGCCAGGTCGCCGCCACCAGGGTCAGACCGACCACCAGCAAAGCGGCCGACGCGTAGACGAGCGGGGTGATCGAGACCCCGAGGGAGTCGGCGATCCCCAGTCCCAGCAGCACCAGCCCCAGCACCACCAGGGCGACCAGCCGCAGCCGACGGGCCGAGAGCGAACGGGCCTGGGCCCGGCGACTCGGGGCCACCGCAGCCTTGACCGGCGGGGCCTCGGTGTAGAGACCGACCGGATCGGGCGTGGCCAGGAAGTCGGCGTGCGCGGACGCTTCCGCCACCTCGGGGGCGATCGGGTCCTGGACAGTCGACGGGGCGGGGCTCGCCGGGTAGGTCTGCCAGGCGGGCGCCGGCGTCGTCCTGGGCTCCGGCGCCGCGGGTGGCGGCGTCCAGCGGGTCGAGCTCGCCGCGGTCCCTGCCGGGGCGTTCATCGGCGAGGGCGCCGACGGGTCGGCCGCCGGACCGGCCGGGTCAGCCCCGGACGCGCGGCGCATGTCCTCCACCCGCCGCCGCCAGGCCTCCGCAGCCTCGGTGAAGGGCGTCGCCGGCCCGGGGTAGTGGAACGGTGCGGCGGGCGGGGTCAGCGACGACGGCTGGCCGGTCTGGCCGGTCGGCGGCGGGGTCGCCTTGCGAACCCGCGACTTGTAGTAGCCGAAGTACCAGATCAGAGCCAGGACGACGGCCGGTCCGAAGCCGATCGTGGTGGTGGAGCTGAAGATGCCGAACGTGATCAGGCAGGCGATGACGACGACGGCGACCCAGGCTTCGCGGGGCCAGGTCCGGGTGGCGCCCTTGGTCAGGTCGTCCATGGTGGAGGTGGTGGCGCCGTCGGCCGGCACCAGCAGCCACGCGGCGACGTAGAGCACGATGCCGACACCGCCACTGAGGGCCAGCAGCACCCAGCCGACCCGCACCAGGACGGGGTCCACGTCCCAGTGACGCGCGACGCCACCGCACACGCCGGCCAGCTTCTTGTCGGCCGTGCTGCGCCTGATCGACCACACCGAACTCATGTCGACCATCCTCCCCACTCGGTCGCCCCGATCCATCAGGGACGACCCCCACTCGTCCCGCTGCTGCCCCGCCCACCGGAACCGGAGCCGCTCCCCCGACGTCGTCGCCACGGCCGCTCGACGACGTCGGCACGGCAGTGGGGGTGGGTTCGGGGGTCACCCTGCTGGTCTGGGAGCCGGTTGAGTGTGAGGCTGTCACCATCATGTCCACCACCGGCTTCGGAGCGCAGCGCCAACCCGACGCCTCCGGCCTGCCCACCATCGGGGCCCCGACCGAGACACCCGGAGTCATCCCCGAGCTCACCGCCGGACCTGGCGCCGAGGAGAAGCCGTCCCGGCCCCGGGCCACCCGGGTCGCCGAGGGCGCGATCCTCGGCGGTGTCTGCACCGGGCTGGCCCGGCACCTCGGCTGGCCGGTGATGGTGATCCGGATCGGGTTCGTCGGGCTGCTGCTGGTGCAGTTCCTCGGGGCGATCGCGTACGGGGCCCTGTGGTTGCTGCTCCCGCCCGAGCAGGAGGACACCGCCCCCGGTCTGGAGGCCGCGAGCCGCACCGGGATGCGGACGGCGGTCAAGCCGAAGCGCCGGATCGACTGGGGCACCATGCTGGCCCTGGCCGCGTTGGCCACCGGTCTGCTGTGGCTGGTGCAGACCAGTGGCTGGGGCCTCAGCCAGCACCTGTTCTGGCCGGTGGCCTTCGCCTGCGCGGGAGCCGCTCTGGTCTGGCGCCAGGCCGACACCAGCCAGCAGCGTCGCTGGCGCGCCGAGGGGGGTGGCCGGGTCTGGCTGGCGCCGCTGGTGGCGCGCGGTGGCTGGCCGGCCGTGCTGCGGGTCGTCGTCGGTCTCGCCCTGGTCGGGGCCGCCTTCGGCATCGTGGTGGCGCAGCAGAACCTGATCCAGGAGCTGCCGGAGGTGATGGCCATGACGGTGCTCGCCCTGGCCGGGCTGGCGGTGGTCGTCGCTCCCTGGCTCTACCGGTCGCGGACCGCCCTCAGCGAGGCTCGGGCGGAGAAGGTCCGCGCGGATGCTCGGGCCGACATGGCCGCCCACCTGCACGACTCCGTGCTGCAGACCCTGGCGCTGATCCAGCGGCAGTCCGACGACCCCAAGGCGGTGCAGCAGCTGGCCCGCCGGCAGGAGCGGGAGCTGCGCTCCTGGCTCTACGGGGAGCCCAACGCCGACACCACGCTCAAGGCGGCCCTGACCACGGCGGCCGCCGAGGTGGAGGACGAGCGGGGCGTCCCGATCGAGGTCGTGGCGGTGGGCGACTGCGACCTCACCGAACCCCTGGTGGCGCTGGTCCGGGCCGCCCGTGAGGCACTGGTGAACGCGGCCAAGCACTCCGGCGCGGACAAGATCGACGTGTACGCCGAGGTGGACGAGGACGCCGTCGAGGTGTTCGTCCGCGACCGCGGAGCCGGCTTCGACCTCGACGGCGTGGACGACGACCGGCTCGGCGTCAAGCACAGCATCATCGACAGGATGGCCCGGCACGGCGGATCGGCGACGATCCGTACCGCCCCGGGCGACGGAACCGAAGTGCGACTGGAGATCAACCGATGACCGTGTCCCTGGTCGCGCTCCGCGGTCTTCGAGTTCCGCGATGTCTACGCTCGTTCGTCGCGGAACCGGACGACGAAAAGCGTGTCGCCCGGTTCCGCTCCTGCACTCTCGAGAGGCTCCACTCATGACCGAACACCGTGGCCCGCAGCACCAGCCCACCACCGGCACCCCGGCCCCGCGCCCCGGCGCCATGCCACCGCCTCCGCCGGCCATCTCGGGACGTCACAGTGACGGCACCCCCGGGCGCTCGACAGGTCAGGTGCCGGGGCGTCCGGGCGGCTCGACCTCGGCCGGTGCCGGCGGCACCGGGGCCGCGGCCTCGGAGACCCGGGTGGTGGTGGTCGACGACCACGCCATGTTCCGCAGCGGGGTGCGGACCGAGATCGGGCAGCGCGTCCAGGTGGTGGGCGAGGCCGCCGACGTGGAGAGCGCGGTGGCCGTGATCGCCGAGACCCATCCGGACGTGGTGCTGCTCGACGTGCACCTGCCCGGGGGCGGTGGGGTCGAGGTGCTGCGTCGGGTGCACCTGGCCGACGCCGACCAGAAGTTCCTGGCTCTGTCGGTCTCCGATGCGGCCGAGGACGTGATCGGGGTGATCCGCGGGGGAGCCCGCGGCTACGTGACCAAGTCCATCAGCGGCGAGGAGCTGGTCGACGCGATCCGGCGGGTGTCCGAGGGCGATGCGGTCTTCTCCCCGCGGCTGGCCGGCTTCGTGCTGGACGCCTTCTCCGGCGCCATCGACCTGGCCACCATCGACGAGGACCTGGACCGGCTCTCCCAGCGGGAGCGCGAGGTGCTCCGGTTGATCGCCCGCGGGTACGCGTACAAGGAGGTGGCGCGGGAGCTGTTCATCTCCATCAAGACCGTGGAGACCCACGTCAGCAGCGTGCTGCGCAAGCTCCAGCTGTCCAACCGGCACCAGCTGACCCGCTGGGCCACCGACCGCCGGCTGGTCTGACGACGGGCTCGGCCGTCCGGGCCGGGCTCAGCCGCGTTCGGTCAGCGCTGGGCTGACCGACCGCTGATGGCGCTCCAGACGGCCAGCACGATGACGCTGCCGACGAAGGCCAGCAGCCAGGTCCAGGGCGACCAGAAGCTGCCGATGCCGCGGTCGAAGGCGACGCTGCCGAGGAAGCCGCCGACGAGCGCGCCGACCACGCCGATCAGCAGCGAGCCGACCCAGCTACCGCCGCGGCGGTTGAGGGCGGCTTTGGCCAGCGCGCCCATGATGAGTCCGATCAGGATCCAGCCGATGATGCCCATGGCACCACACCGTAGGGCGCGCCGCCGGGGAATGGGTGGACCGGTCCGGCGACGTGCCGGAGAACGTGCGGGCCACCCGCGCCGGGAGTCACTATCCTCACGGCATGCACCTCGTCTACGCGTTCCTGACGCTGGTGCACCTGGTCGGGTTCGCAGCGCTCTTCGGCGGTTGCCTGGTGCAGTTCCGGTCGCTGGCGCCGGAGGTCAGCCGCACGATGCTGGTGGGGGCCTGGACACAGCTGGCCAGCGGGCTGCTGCTCGCCGGGGTGCTGGAGCTGGACACCGACCCCACCCCGGTCAACCACGCCAAGCTGGCGGTGAAGCTGGTGATCACGGCCGTCGTGGTGCTGCTGGTGGCCAAGAACCGCAAGTTCGAGTCGATCCCCAAGGGCCTGTGGGGTCTGATCAGCGTCGTTGACCCTGGCCAACGCGGCCATCGCCGTCTTCTGGGGCTGATCCGGGTGTCTGGCGCCTGCGGGCTGCCCGCTCCGATGAGATGCCCGTGAGCGCCTGATCGGCGCCTCCTTGCCACTACAGTCGCCTCATGAGGCTGTCCGCTCGAGTCGACTACGCCCTGCGCGCCGCCGCCGAGCTGGCAGCAGCGAACGCCCCGCGGACCGTCGAACAGCTCTCGGGAGCTCAGAAGATCCCCAACAAGTACCTGGAGAGCATCCTCGGTGAGCTCCGGCGCGGCGGCCTGCTACGCAGCCAGCGCGGACCGGACGGGGGCTACCGGCTGGCGCGGCCGGCGTCGGAGATCAGCATCGCCGACGTCATCCGCGCTCTCGACGGCGAGCTGGCCAACGTACGGGGAAGTCGACCCGAGCACCTGGAGTACGAGGGTGCGGCGGCGTCGCTGCAGGAGGTGTGGATCGCCCTGCGGGCCGCGGAGCGCGCCATCCTGGAGGGGGTCACCCTCGCCCACGTGGCATCGGGCGCCCTGCCGGAGTCGGTGTCCTCACTGGTGGCCAACCCGAACGCCTGGGTCTGAGGGGCGTTCTCGTCCGCTGGTCGGACGCTCACGGACGTCAATGGCGTGTGCCCGGTGCCCATCTCGATTGATGGGATCCTTGTCCGTCCAATGAGACGTGCGGTTGATCGGCCGGGAGTCGGCGATGTTAGTGTTCCAACCAATTCCTAGATAACTACTAGGGTTATTGCCCTCCCAGAGAAAGTCCTTGTCATGCGCAAGCTGATCGTGTTGGCCCTCGTCGGGTTCCTGGCCCAGCTGGTCGACGGCAGCCTCGGCATGGGCTACGGCGTCACGTCGAGCTCCCTGCTCATCCTGGCCGGCCTCACGCCCGCCGCCGCCTCGGCCTCGGTGCACTTCTCCGAGCTGGGCACCAACATCGCCTCCGGCGTCTCCCACTGGAAGCTGAAGAACGTGGACTGGCGGGTCGTCGCCCGGATCGCCGGCCCGGGCGCGATCGGCGCCTTCCTCGGCGCGACGGTGCTGTCCTCGCTGTCCACCGAGGCAGCCGCCCCGGTGATGGCCGCGATCCTGGCGCTGCTGGGGGCGTACGTGCTGGCCCGGTTCGTGATCGGCTTCGCTCCGCCGAAGTTCAAGAAGGCGATCAGCCTGAAGTTCCTCGCTCCGCTCGGCCTGTTCGCCGGCTTCGTCGACGCCACCGGCGGCGGTGGCTGGGGCCCGGTCGCCACCCCGGCGCTGCTGGCCGACGGCCGGCTGCAACCGCGGAAGGTGATCGGCTCGGTCGACACCAGCGAGTTCGCCGTCTCCGCCGCCGCCAGCCTCGGTTTCCTCGTCGGGCTCGGTGCGGCCGGGATCAACTGGGGCTTCGCGCTCGCCCTGCTGATCGGTGGTCTGATCGCCGCCCCGCTCGCCGCGGTCCTGGTCCGGTTCGCCCCGACCCACCTGCTGGGCGTGGCCATCGGCGGGCTCATCCTGCTGAGCAACTCCCGCACCCTGCTGAAGACCTTCGGGGTGCCCGGCGACACCCGCTGGTGGGTCTACGGCGCCATCCTGCTGATCACCCTGGCCGGCCTGTACGTGGCCGCCGCCCGCGCCCGGAAGCGGGCCGAGGCCAACACCGAGGTGGAGGACAAGACCGCGGTCAACGCCTGACCTTGGTCGCACAGCACACCGGGCCGGTTCCCCTCGAAGGGAACCGGCCCGTGCTCGTGGGTGCGCGGTGGTCAGCGGGGGCGGGGCTCGAGGCGGGCCAGCTGGGTCACGTGCGCCGGCTCGAGCTCGTCCAGCGAGACGACGCCGAGCAGCCGCATCGTCCGCTCGATCTCGCTGCGCAGGATGTCGATGACCCGGTCGACGCCTTCGCGGCCACCGGCCATCAACCCGTACAGGTAGGCCCGACCGACCAGGGTGAACCGGGCGCCGAGGGCGACCGCGGCGACGATGTCGGCGCCCGACATGATGCCGGTGTCGAGATGCACCTCGAGGTCGTCACCGACCTCCCGGACCACCTCGGGCAGCAGGTGGAACGGGATCGGCGCCCGGTCGAGCTGACGCCCCCCGTGGTTGGACAAGATGATGCCGTCCACGCCGAGGTCGGCGAGCCGGCGCGCGTCGTCGACGTTCTGGACGCCCTTGACCACGACCTTGCCCGGCCACTGCTCCTTGATCCAGCGCAGGTCGTCGAAGTCCACCGTCGGGTCGAACATCGTGTCCAGCAGCTCGGCGACGGTGCCGCTCCAGCGGTCCAGGCTGGCGAAGGCCAGCGGCTCGGTGGTCAGGAAGTTGATCCACCAGGCCGGCCGGGGGATGGCGTTGATGACGGTGCCGGGGGTGAGGGCCGGGGGAATGGACATGCCGTTCCGCTTGTCCCGCAGCCGCGCGCCGGCCACCGGCACGTCGACGGTGACCAGCAGGGTGTCGAACCCCGCCCGGGCCGCCCGGTCGACCAGGGCCATCGAGCGGTCCCGGTCCTTCCACATGTAGAGCTGGAACCAGTTCCGGCCGTGCGGGTTGGCCTCGCGCACGTCCTCGATCGAGGCGGTCCCCATGGTGGAGAGCGAGAACGGGATGCCGGCGGCCGCGGCTGCTGCCGCTCCGGCGCGCTCGCCCTCGCTCTGCATCATCCGGGTGAAGCCGGTGGGGGCGATGCCGAACGGCAGCGCCACCGGACCTCCGAGCACCTCGCGGGAGGTGTCCACCCGCGAGACGTCCCGCAGGATCGAGGGGTGGAACTCGATGTCCTCGAACGCCTGCCGGGCGCGGGCCAGGGAGATCTCACCCTCCGCCGCACCCTCGGTGTAGTCGAAGGCGGCCTTGGGCGTACGCCGCTTGGCGATCGCCCGCAGATCGGCCACGGTCAGCGCCTTGTCCAGGCGTCGCTTCTTCGCGCTCAGCTCGGGCTTCTTGAACTGCATCAGCGGGGCGAGGTCGCGGGGCTTGGGCAGATGACGTTCGACCATGTCAGCTCTCCTTCGAGGGGTGGGGGGACTGGGTGTTCGGGTCGGGAGCGAAGGTCTCGGCGTAGTAGCCGGTGATGTGGTCGTGCAGGTGCCGGCGGGCCGCGTCGGGGTCGTGGGCGCGGACGGCGGCGACGATGGCCCGGTGCTCGATCCGCAGCCGGGCGGCCACCGGACGCCCAGCTGCTCAGGCGCGCGGCCCCGACCAGCACGTAGCGCTCGATCGAGGTGCGCAGCCCGGCCATGGTGGCGGTCACCACCTGGTTGCCGGCGGCGGCGGTCAGGGCCAGGTGGAACTGGGCGTCCAGAGCGAGGAACTCTGCGCTGGTGTGCGCCTCGTCGTCCATCGCGGCCAGCAGGGTGTCGGCCTCGGTCAGGTCCGGCTCGGCGATCCCGGCCAGCTCGCCGACCACGGCCGTCTCGAGCAGCAGCCGGGTGCGGACGACGTCGTCGACGCGGAACCCCTGGGCGGCCACCTGCAGCCGCATCAGCACCGACATGCCGTCGCTGGGGGCGGCGGTGATGACCGCACCCGAGCTCGGTCCCGAACCGGTCTGGGTCCGCAGCAGCCCCAGCACCTCCAGCACCCGTACGGCTTCGCGCACACTCGACCGGCCGACCCCGAGCTCGGCGGCCAGGGCCCGCTCGGCGGCCAGGTGATCACCCGGCTTCAGGACACCGGCGGCCAGGTCGCTCTCGATCCGCCCGAGCACGACCTGCCAGGCGCGCTGGTCGGTCATCGTCCTCCTGCCGGGGCTGGCCGTGTCGTCGGGCTCTGTGGTCAGACCATGTGGTCAGACCACAGTCTGCCGGACGGCTCTGGCGCACCGCAAGCGATGGGGACTGAAGATTCCGTCGAATGACGGAATGTTCCAGCTCTGGTGTCCGTGGGTGCGCGAAAGGCCGTCGAATGACGGAATGTTCCAGCTCTGGTGTCGGTGGGTGTGCGAAAGGCCGTCGAATGACGGAATGTTCGAGCTCGCGTGTCCCGTGGGTGCGCGAAAGGCCGTCGAATGACGGAATGTTCCAGCTCGTGTGTCGGTGGGTGCGCGAAAGGCCGTCGAATGACGGAATTTTCGACGGCCAGGCGAGCGGGCAGCGCCGGCGCGACAGCGGGCCGGGCGGGCGCCCCAGGTCAGAGCAGTGGACCGATCACAGCAGCGGACGGAGGGGGGCCAGCACCGTCTCGGAGAACTTCACCATCGCGTTCCGGCTCTTCCACTCAGCGGCTGTCAGCTCGACCGTGTTGGAGGAGTCGATGGCGAAGATCTCCTCGAGCTGGCGGGCGACGTCGGGGCTGAACACCTCGATGTTGATCTCGTAGTTGCCGACCAGACTGAGCCGGTCGATGTTGGCGGTGCCGATGGTCGACCACTGACCGTCGATGGTGGCCGTCTTGGCGTGCACCATCGCGCCCTGGTAGAGCAGCAGCCGGACCCCGCTGCGCAGCAGCTGGCCGTAGAAGCCCCGGGACAGCCAGTCGGCGACGATGTGGTTCGACTCGGCCGGCACGATGATCCGCACGTCGACCCCACGCCGCGCGGCCCGCATCAGCCCGGCCAGCATGTCGGCGTCGGGGATCAGGTAGGCGTGCGTCAGGTAGATGTGCCGGGAGGCGCGGTCGATCGCGTCCAGGTACATGTTGCGGATCGGGTAGACCAGCAGCCTGGGCAGGTTGCGGTGCACCCGGATCTCGGGCTGCCAGTGGTCGCTGCCGGAGTCGGGCAGGGCCGGTCGACCCGAGCCCACGAACAGGTTCCAGTAGTCGATGAACGCGTTCCGCATGTCCCAGACGATGTCGCCGGTCAGCCGCGCGTGGGTGTCGCGCCAGTCGGTCGCGTAGAGCGAGCCGACGTTGTAGCCGCCGACGAAGGCGACGTCGTGGTCGACCACCAGCAGCTTGCGGTGGTCACGCCCGGAGTTGCGGATCAGCCGGAACGGGCTGGCCACCACCGGGTGCCGCCGGACCTTGATCGCCGGCGGCAGCTCGAAGAAGGCCGGGGGCACCACCAGGTTGGCGAAGCCGTCGTAGGCCACGAAGACCTCGACCCCGCGCTCCGACGCCTCGATCAGAGCCCGCTTGAACGACTCGCCGATGGCGTCGCTCTTCCAGATGAAGGTCTCGAAGAAGACCTCGGAACGGGCCTGCCGGATGGCGCCGAGCATGTCGTAGTAGAGGTCCTCGCCGTAGGTGTAGACCGTCACCTCCGAGCCGCCGGCGGTGACCGAGCGGGGCGGCACCCGGGGGAAGACCGCGGGCGCCCGGTTGCGCTTGCGGCGCTGGTCGATGACCATCAGCGTCAGCAGGGTCGCTCCCTGCACGGCGGCCACGGCCAGCACCACCTGCTTGACCACCGTCTTGAGCTTGATCCGCCGCCACCCCATGTCACCGATCTTAGGTGCGGGTGCCGACGTCTAGGGTGGAGCCGAGATGACAGCAGCACCACAGCACGAATCCGCCCACGGTCGCCCGGCGACCACCGACGAGCTGGCCTGGGAGGCCCTGTTGAGCCCGGACGCCGGCGGAGCAGCTCCGGCCGCCGCCGACGCGGCCGGACCGGCAGCGATCCGTTCGGCCCGACGCGGCGGGCGGCCGCCGAAGATCGACCTGCTGGACGGTCTGAACCCGTCGCAGCGGGAGGCCGTGCTGCACGAGGGTGCTCCCGTCCTGGTGGTGGCGGGCGCCGGCTCGGGCAAGACCCGGGTGCTGACCCGGCGGATCGCCTACCTGGTGGGGGAGCGCAAGGTCCACCCCGGCTCGGTGCTGGCCATCACGTTCACCAACAAGGCCGCCGCCGAGATGCGGCACCGGGTGGCCGAGCTGATCGGCAACCGGGCCAAGCTGATGTGGATCTCGACCTTCCACTCCGCCTGCGTGCGGATCCTGCGCAGCGAGATCAACCGGTTCGGGCTGTCCCGCACCTTCTCGATCTACGACGACGCCGACTCCAAGCGGCTGATGCAGCTGGTGCTCACCGACCTGCAGCTGGACCCCAAGAAGTTCCCGGTCCGGGCCGTGATGACCTGGGTGTCCAACCACAAGAACGAGCTGGTGGACCACGAGACCGCGGCGACGCGGGCCGAGACCGAGATCGAGTCCAGCAACGCGGCGGCGTACGCGGAGTACCAGCGTCGGCTGGCCGCGGCGAACGCGCTGGACTTCGACGACATCATCATGACCACGGTGCACCTGCTGCAGGCGTTCCCCGAGCTGCGCGAGCAGTACCGACGGCGGTTCCGGCACGTCCTGGTCGACGAGTACCAGGACACCAACCACGCCCAGTACGTGCTGATCCGCGAGCTGTGCTCCGCCGACGTCGAGCCCCCGCCCGGTGAGCTGGCCACCGAGCCGCCCGAGCTGATGGTGGTCGGCGACTCCGACCAGTCCATCTACGCCTTCCGCGGCGCGACCATCCGCAACATCCTCGACTTCGAGTCCGACTTCCCCGGTGCCCGGACCATCCTGCTGGAGCAGAACTACCGCTCCACCCAGACGATCCTGAACGCGGCCAACGCGGTGATCGTGCAGAACGAGGGCCGCAAGCCCAAGAGCCTGTGGTCCGACGCCGGTGACGGTCACCTGATCACCGGCTACGTCGCCGACAGCGAGCACGACGAGGCGCAGTTCGTCGCCGGCGAGATCGACAAGCTGCGCGACGACCACGGCATCCGCTACGGCGACGTCGCCGTGTTCTACCGCACCAACGCCCAGTCCCGGGCCTTCGAGGAGGTGTTCATCCGGGTCGGCATGCCCTACAAGGTGGTCGGCGGGGTGCGCTTCTACGAGCGGCGCGAGGTGCGGGACGCGATCGCGTACCTGAGGGCGATCGCCAACCGGGCCGACGACGTGTCGCTGCGCCGGATCCTCAACGTGCCCAAGCGGGGGATCGGGGACAAGGCCGAGGGTGCCGTGGCCGAGCTGGCCGCCCGGGAGCGGATCAGCTTCGGGGACGCGCTGCGTCGGGTGGACGAGATCTCGGGACTGGCCAGTCGGTCGGCCCGGCTGCTGACCGAGTTCGCCGGCTTCATGGACGACCACGAGGCGATGGTGGCCGCGGACGTCCCGGCCGACCAGATCCTGCTCAGCGTGCTGGAGAAGTCCGGTTACCTGACCGAGCTGGGGAACTCCGAGGATCCGCAGGACGAGACCCGGCTGGAGAACCTGCAGGAGCTGATCGGGGTGGCCCGGGAGTTCGTCGCCGAGGCGACCCCGGTGGGGCCGGGCGACTTCGAGCTGAGCGCCGAGGACCTGGCCGGACTGACCGTCGAGGAGCTGGCCGAGCTGGCCCAGCTCACCGGGGTGGATCCGCAGACCGGGGAGCTGGCGGTGCCGAACGCTGACCGGGCGCCCGGCGGACTCGGCCGGAGACGAGGACGACGCCCAGGTGAGTCTCGCCGCCGGGGCCCCGCAGCCCGACCCGTCGTTGGGGTCCTTCCTGGAGCGGGTGGCCCTGGTGGCCGACAGCGACCAGATCCCCGACCAGGGCGAGTCGGCGGGGGTGGTCACGCTGATGACCCTGCACACCGCCAAGGGGCTGGAGTTCGACACCGTCTTCCTGACCGGTCTGGAGGATGCCGTCTTCCCGCACCAGCGCTCGCTCGCCGCCAAGGACGAGCGCGAGCTGGAGGAGGAGAGGCGGCTGGCGTACGTGGGCATCACCCGCGCCCGGGAGCGTCTCTACCTGACCCGGGCCATCGTCCGCTCGGCCTGGGGGGCACCTCAGCACAACCCGCCCAGCCGGTTCCTGGCCGAGATCCCCGATCGCCTGGTGGACTGGCGACGGCTGGCTTCGGCGGCCACCAGCTGGCGGAACACCTCGGCCACCAGCCAGACCAGCTGGCGGCGGCAGCCGAGCCGGGGCGGGGACGGCGGCTCGCCCGCGTTCGGCTCCGGTCGGCGGGCGGCCAAGACCGTGCCCACGCTGGCGGCCGGGGACAAGGTGCTGCACACCAGCTTCGGTCTCGGCTCGGTGATCGCCACGTCCGGCTCCGCCGAGGACCCGCGGGCCGACGTCGACTTCGGCTCGCACGGGGTGAAGCGACTCGCTGTCCGACACGCGCCGATCGAGAAGCTCTAGCCGGTCAGGGAACTCAGCCGGCGAAGGGCAGGAACGTCAGGGCTTCAGACCCAGCTTGTTCAGCCAGCGCTGCGGGTCGACCGCGCTGTAGACGTCGCCCGGCTCGGTGCCGGGAGGGTAGACCTCGAAGTGCAGGTGCGGCCCGAACGCCCGTCCGGTCTGGCCGACCTGGCCCAGCCGGTCGCTGCCGCTGACCCGCTCGCCGGACTGCACCGAGATCGACGACATGTGCGCGTACAGGGTCTGGGTGCCGTCGGCGTGCTTGATGACGACGTAGTTGCCGGCCCAACCCCCGGCCTGCCCGCCGCTGCCGGCGTGCACGACGACGCCGGCGGTGGGGGCGTAGATGGGGGTGCCGATCGGGGCGGAGAAGTCGAAGCCGGTGTGGTAGCGGGCCCAGGCGCCGACGTCACCGAAGCGGGCCGCGATGCTGTAGGACTTCACCGGCATGGTGGCGACACCGAGGGCCTTCTTGGCGGCCGCAGCCTTCTTCTTGGCCGCCTTCTCCGCGGCTTCCTTCTTCTTCTCCAGCTTGGTGGCGCGCTTGTCGGCGGCCTTCGACTCCTTGGCCAGCAGGGCGGAACGAGCCGCGACGGCGCGCTGGTCGACCTCGACCGGCTCGGCGGCCTTCTCGGCCGCCTCGGTCAAGGTGTCGGCATCCAGGGCGTCGGCCTGGGCGCTGGTCGACAGGGCGGCGCGGAAGTTGGAGCGGCTGATGGTCTCGGCGTCGCGGTGGAAGGCCGACGGCTGCTTGACCCCCGGCGCCACGGTGGTGATGACAGGGGAACCGGCGCTGGTGGCGTGGATGTCCTGGGCCGAGCTGGTCGACATCGCGGAGACGGCGACACCGAGGCCGAGCACGGACACGGCCAGGGTGGCCAGTCCGGCGTTCAGGGCGCCGGTGCGCAGCCGTACGGGCCGGTTCTGGCGTCTCTGGGGAGCGGCACGGCGCGCGAGGGCGCGCTGGGACTGCGTTCGGGGCACGGCTGGAACTCCTCGATCGACGACAGGGTCAGGTCTCACATGAGGCCGGAATCCCTGGTCGCGACAACATCGGATTCAGCCAGTGAACGTCTCCAGCAAGGACTGGATCGGTGAACTTTCATCGACCATAACGGATTGGTAACGCGCCTCCCAAGTCGAGAAGTACCAGTTGAGCGGGTGGTTCCGCTTCTGAACCGGAGTTTGTGATGAAGGTCTCCCGCAGCCTGTGAGCCACGTCTCTGAGTAGGCACTTCGTCCGGCGTACGCGCTTTGCCAACCGGTTGCGACGGCACGTCAGCCGCGTCGTCGGGTGAGATGTGGAGGGGCCGTGAACCCGGGTTCTGCTAGGGACCGGAACCTGGGTTCTGCCAGGGACGACCGGTCGGGCGGACCCGGGTCAGTTGACGTTCACGCCGATGGTCCGCAGCCACGGCACCGGGTTGACGGCACGGTAGACGTCGCCGTAGCGGACCCCGGCTGGGTAGAGCTCGAAGTGCAGGTGGGGACCGAACGACCGGCCGGTGCTGCCCACGTAGCCGATGGTCTGACCCGCCGTGACCGACTGGCCGGCGCTGACCGCCATCGACGACATGTGGGACGACATCGAGGTCAGGCCGCCTGCGTGCCGGATGGCGATGTGGTTGCCGGCCCAGTCGCCGCTGTTGCCGGCGTAGAGCACGACGCCGTCGGCCACAGCCTTGATCGGGGTGCCGTAGCTGGCCCGGAAGTCCAGACCCGTGTGGTAGCGCGACCAGGAGCCGTACTGACCGAAGTGCGCGCCGATCACCGCGCCGGGGACCGGGGAGGCGCTGCCGCCGCCGGCCGCGACCGTGACGGACGGGTCGACGCCGCCGGTCGTCGATGTGGTCGGCGTGGTCGGGTCGGTGGTCTCGACGCCCTGGCGTTCGGCCTCCGCGGCCACCCGCTTGCGCACGGCCTCGGCCAGGCGCTCCTGAGCGATCTTGACAGCGGCCTGACGGGTGGCCCGCTCGTTGGTCGCCAGCTCCTGGGAACGGGCGGCACCACCCGCGTCGCGGGCGGCCTGGGTCGCAGCCTCAGCGGACTTGGCCAGCTCCTCGGAGCGCTGGGCGGCACGTTCCTTCACCACCGCCGCCTGCAACCGCGCGCTCCTGGTGGTGTCGCCGACAGCCAGCGGTCGAGTGAAGGCGGCCAGGCTCGGATCGGTGGTGGCGGGCTCGACCGCCGTCGTCCCGGGCGCACCCGGGAGGGTGCCGGCGGTGCCGGGTCCCGGGGGCCGTCTCAGCGGGGAGGCCGTTGCCGCCACCGGCGGGACCGGTCTGGACCGTGGTGGTGACGGGAGCCGTCATCGGCTCGGCGCTGGTGGTCAGGGAGACCGAACCGGCGACCGCGAGACCGAGGGCGGAGATGGCGAGAGCGGCCAAGCCGTGGGAGAGCCAACCACGGCGCTCAGCCTGCTGCGATGCCACTCGGCTCGCTCCCCTCATCGGATCCCATCGAGACGCCTGCGGCCGGTCCCGTGGATGTGACGAAGATAACGGACTGATAACCAAAGCTCAAACCGTCGGTCCGCCCCCGAGGACCGCGCAACGCGCTCTCTCAGCGTACCCGCCCGACGGACCGTCCCGCAGGCGTCGCGGCAGACTCCCCGGGCACTCCAGCGCCCGGCCCGGTCAGTCGATCAGCGAGCTCGCCACGGTGGTCTCGTGCGGGTCGAGCTCCACCCGTTCGTCGAGGTGCGCCAGGGCGGCGGCGATCTGGAAGGCGATGCCGCCGTCGTTGGTCAGCGACATGTGCCCGATGCCGCGGACCGCGACGTTGCGGGCCCGCAGGTCGGGGTGCACGATCCGGGCGTTGCGGGCGGGGAGGATCAGCTGGTCGAGGTCGCTGTGGAAGGCGATGAACCGGGTGTCGCAGTCCGGCGCCGGCTCGTTCAGCTCGGCGATCAGGTCGGAGTCGGGCCGCAGCTGCTTGATCAGCGGGAGCACCGAGCCGGCCCGGGCCAGGTTCGTGCCCTGGTGCGGGGTGCCGAGGGTGACCGCTGTGTGCACCCGCTCGTGGCCGGCCATCCGCTGCACGTAGTAGCGGGTGATCAGACCGCCCAGACTGTGCCCGATCACGTGCACCTTCTCGTAGCCGGAGTCGGCCACCAGCTTCTCCACCGCCGCAGCCAGGTCCTCGGCCGTGGCCCGTACGTCACTGGTCAGCACCCCGTAGTCGAACGAGGACAGGTCGGTGAACCCGCGGCGCCGCAGGGCGCGTTCCAGGGAGGAGAAGATCGTGTGGTTGTCCACGATGCCGTGCACCAGCAGGATCGGCGTCGCCGCCGCATCGACCGCGTAGTGCACCAGACCGCGTTGCTGCGGACTCAGCCCACCGAGGGTGTGGCGGTCGGTCCGGGCGCTGGACTCGGTCAGCAGACCCAGCGGGTACGTCATCAGGTGCGCGGTCACCCAGCCGGCCTCACGGGCCAAGCCGGTGGCCACCCGGGGGACATCGCGCGTGAGAACGCGTGAAATGCCTCCGACGGCGGATCCGAGCACGCAAGAAGATTACCTCCCTCGCTCGCGGATCCGGGGTCGATATGCTCGACGCGTGGCTACCGACGTCGGTGCGGAACCGTCAGGATCTGACGAGGGCGCTGCCGGACGCCGACCGGACGACGTCCTCCCCGCCCCCTCCCGTCCGCTGCGGATCGTGGTGGCCAAGCCAGGCCTCGACGGGCACGACCGCGGAGCCAAGGTGGTCGCTCGCGCGCTCCGGGATGCCGGCATGGAGGTCATCTACACCGGCCTGCACCAGACACCCGAGCAGATCGTGGCCACCGCCCTGGCCGAGGACGCCGACGCGGTCGGGCTCTCGGTCCTGTCCGGCGCCCACCTGACCCTCTTCCGTCGGGTGGTGGACCAGCTGGCGGCGGCCGACGCCTCCGACATCGTCGTGTTCGGCGGCGGCATCATCCCCGAGGCCGACCGGGCCGAGCTGGCGTCGATGGGCGTCGCGCACGTCTTCACCCCGGGCTCCACGATGGCCGAGATCGTCAGCTGGGTGCGGGACAACGTGGGCGGCGTGAGCCGGTAGGCCGTCGGCGGGGGCCACGACATGCACGCACCTGGGCGCCGGACACCCACGACGGACGTCCGGCCGCAACCGAGTGGTCACGACCGGACGTTCGTCGGAGTGTCCGACGCCCAGGCACGCGCCTCGCTTCGTTCTCCTCGGTCGCGATGCGACTCGGCATCCCTCCCTCGTCGGCCTGGCGATGCACGCACCTGGACGCCGGACACCCTCGACGGACGTCCGGCCGCAACCACTAGGCTCAGGCCCGAACGCCAGCGATGACGCCCCTTTCGTCGCGCCCTGGACGGGTCGCGCGGGGGCGGCCACGGACATGGAGGCCAGAGAGTGGATCTGTACGAGTACCAGGCGCGAGACGTCTTCGAGAAACACGGGGTTCCCGTCCTGCGCGGCATCACCGCGGTCACCCCGGAAGAGGCGTCGGCCGCGGCAGCGGAGATCGGCAGCCCGGTCGTGGTGGTCAAGGCCCAGGTCAAGACCGGCGGCCGCGGCAAGGCCGGCGGCGTCAAGATCGCCCGGTCCCCGGAGGAGGCGGCCGCCAAGGCCTCCGAGATCCTCGGCCTGGACATCAAGGGCCACACCGTCCAGACGGTGATGATCGCCGAGGGCGCCAACATCGCCGAGGAGTACTACTTCTCTCTGCTGCTGGACCGCGCGAACCGGGGCTACCTGGCCATGTGCTCCAAAGAGGGCGGCATGGAGATCGAGCAGCTGGCCGTCGAGCGCCCCGAGGCGCTGGCCCGGGTGCCCGTCGACCCGAACGTCGGCATCGACCAGGCCAAGGCCGACGAGATCGTCGCCGCCGCCGGCTTCGACGGTGACGACGCCGCGGAGATCGCGCGGGTGCTGCAGCTGCTGGGCAAGGTCTACGAGGGTGAGGACGCCACCCTGGTGGAGGTCAACCCGCTGGTGAAGACCGCCGAGGGCAAGATCGTGGCCCTGGACGGCAAGGTGTCGCTGGACGAGAACGCCGAGTTCCGGCACGCCGACCACGCCGGGCTGGCCGACAAGTCCGCCGAGGACCCGCTGGAGGCGGCGGCCAAGGCCAAGGGCCTCAACTACGTCAAGCTCGACGGCAGCGTCGGCATCATCGGCAACGGCGCGGGCCTGGTCATGAGCACGCTGGACGTGGTCGCGTACGCGGGCGAGGAGTTCGCCGGCTCACCGAAGCCCGCCAACTTCCTCGACATCGGCGGCGGCGCGAGCGCGGAGGTGATGGCCAACGGGCTGGAGATCATCATCAGCGACGAGCAGGTGAAGAGCGTGTTCGTGAACGTGTTCGGCGGCATCACCGCCTGCGACGCGGTGGCCAACGGCATCGTCCAGGCCTTCGAGCTGCTGGGGGCCAAGGGTGAGCACGTGAACATCCCGTTGGTCGTACGCCTGGACGGCAACAACGCCGAGCTGGGACGGCAGATCCTCACCGACGCCGCCCTGCCGGGACTGGAACAGGTGGACACGATGGACGGAGCGGCCCGCCGGGCCGCCGAGCTGGCCGCAGGCTGAAGGGCGAACTGACATGGCGATCTTTCTGAACAACGACTCCAAGGTCATCGTCCAGGGCATGACCGGCTCCGAGGGCCGCAAGCACACCCAGCGGATGCTGACCTCCGGCACCACCATCGTCGGCGGCGTGACCCCCGGCAAGGGCGGTCAGCAGGTCGAGTTCGAGCAGGGCTCGGTGCCGGTGTTCAACTCGGTCGGTGAGGCCATCGAGGCCACTGGTGCGAACGTCACGGTGATCTTCGTCCCGGCCAAGTTCACCAAGGGGGCGGTGGTCGAGGCCATCGAGGCCGAGATCCCGCTGGCCGTGGTGATCACCGAGGGTGTTCCGGTCAAGGACAGTGCCGAGTTCTTCAGCCTCTCGCAGGGATCCAAGACGCGGTTGATCGGTCCGAACTGCCCGGGGCTGATCTCGCCCGGGCAGTCCAACGCCGGCATCATCCCCGCCGACATCACCAAGGCGGGCCGGATCGGGCTGGTGTCCAAGTCGGGCACCCTGACCTACCAGATGATGTACGAGCTGCGTGACATCGGCTTCTCCTCGGCCGTCGGCATCGGTGGCGACCCGATCATCGGCACCACCCACATCGACGCGCTGCAGGCGTTCCAGGACGACCCGGACACCGACGCGATCGTGATGATCGGCGAGATCGGCGGTGACGCCGAGGAGCGGGCGGCCGAGTACATCAAGGCCAACGTGACCAAGCCCGTGGTCGGCTACGTGGCCGGCTTCACCGCACCGGAGGGCAAGACCATGGGACACGCGGGCGCCATCGTGTCCGGGTCGTCGGGCACCGCGGCCGCCAAGCAGGAGGCGCTCGAGGCCGCCGGGGTGAAGGTCGGCAAGACCCCGAGCGAGACCGCCGAGCTGATGCGGAAGCTGATGACCAAGGGCTGAGCCACTGCGTGGCCAGGCGACGATCGTGCTGACGCCTCCTCTCGCCGTCCGACGCACCCCCGGCAATGGGGGCGTGGGCAGGCGACAGGGGGCGTCAGCGGGTTTCGGGAGCAACAGGAGGAGGGCCGATGGCCGGTTGGCAGACGGTGCGGAGCCGGCTCGCGTACGAGAACCAGTGGATCCGCGTCCGAGAGGACGCCGTGCTGCGACCCGACGGCGAGCCGGGGATCTACGGGGTGGTCGAGGTCCGCTCGCCTGCGGTCTTCGTGGTGCCGGTGACCGACGATGGCGAGATCGTGCTGGTCGGAGTGGACCGGTACACGGTCGACGGACTCTCCTGGGAGGTGCCGGCCGGAGGCACCGACGGCGAGGAGCCGCTGGTCGCCGCCGGTCGTGAGCTGCGCGAGGAGACCGGTCTGGCCGCGCGGTCGTTGATCGATCTGGGTCCGGTGCACTCGCTGAACGGGGTCGCCCACGCCCCGGGTCGGGTGGTGCTGGCCACCGATCTGCACCCGGTGGGTGGTGCTGAGCAGGAGACCGAGGGCATCACCGGCGTGCGGACGGTCCCGATCCCCGAGCTGCTGGCCCTCATCGCGGCCGGTGAGATCACCGACAACGAGTCCCTGGCCGCCCTCCTGCTCGCCCTGGTGCACCTGGGTCGGGTGCACTGAATTCCGTGCACTGAACCCGTGCACTGAACCCGTGCACTGAACCCGTGCCTCGAACCCGTGCCTCGAACCCGTGGGCCGCTCGACCGGACGTGGCTCGCGGGCGGGATGTGGCGCGCCACGCGGCTGGTGCGTACCCGTCGGTGACTCGCCGGCGGCGTCTGGCCGGGGGATCGGCGATGCGAGCCGCCGGATATGGCTCGGGGGCGTGATCTGGTCGCCGGGCCGTGGGCCGCTCGACCGGACGTGACTCGCGGGCGGGATGTGGCGCGCCACGCGGCTGGTGCCTACCCGTCGGTGACTCGCCGGCGACGTCTGGCCGGGGGATCGGCGATGCGAGCCGCCGGATATGGCTCGGGGGCGTGAACTGGTCGCCGGGCCATCGGCCACATGACCGGACGTGGCTCGGGGGCGGGATGTGGACCGACAAGGCGCCCCGTGTCCGCGGCTCGCGAGGAGACCAGCGCCGATGATTCCGTCGGCCGACGATGGCCGAAGGTCTGCTCGGCCTGAGCCATCGGACTATCCGTCGAGCGCAGCCAGCACGCCGAGATCGTGGAGATCCTGGGGACGCGGTTCGTAGCCGGAGTGAAAGACACGTTGACGGTCAGCCGACAGGCACGGGATCGCCCGGTTCCGGAGGCTTCCGACCACGAGGCCGTGTGGCGGATAGTCGAAGTAGCCACCGTCGAGGTCGTGTTGCCGGCCGTGGCCGTCCTCGTCGAAGTGCACTGGATGGACATCCACCCGCAGTTCTCCAGCGGCCACGTACTCCACGCGAACGGGAAGCCAGTCGGTCTCCTGAACGTAGCCGAGGGTCGCGAGAGCCTCCCGGCACGCCGGCAGCGTGTCGGCGTCCACGGCCAGGTCCAGATCCCGATGCGTTCGCGACTGGCGGCCCGCCAGGGCGGCAACACCCCAGCCGCCCGCCACCCAGTAGCGCACTCGGCGCGACTCCAGCTCGTCGAGAACGCGTACGACGTCTGCGAATCGCATGCGGTGCGCTCAGTTGACCTGGCTGGCGCGCTGTCCGGCCCGCAGGGTGATGACGTCGAACTGGTCGTCGGTCACGTCCACGTCGTCCTGGGGGTTGAGGAACAGGAAGGCGACCTTCGGACCGGCGGCGACGATCCCCACCCGGTACTTCGTGGTGCCGGCGTCGGCCTTCTGACTGACCTCGGTGGTCCAGCCCACGACGTCGACGCTCTTGGACCCCGGACCGGAGATGTCGGTCAGCGACCCGACGGTGGCCGTGAGCTGCCGCTCGCTGCAGTCCTTCCAGTCGTCGCGGACCTTCTCGGCCAGCTTGGTCGCGGCCTTGGCGTCCTCGGTGGTGATGACCACCTCGTCCAGACCGAAGCGACTGCTGCTGTCCGACAGCAGGTACGTGCGGTGACTGCGCGACTCCGCCTCCACCTTGGACCAGTCCACCGTCTCGCAGCCGCTGCCCCGCAGCAGGTCGGGATCCGGCTCGCCAGGTGTCGTCCCCGCCCAGCGGGTCAGGTCCGCACCGATCGGCGGCAGATCGCCGGAGGCCAGGAAGCCCGGCTGGTCTCCGCCCAGCGGAGGCGGTCCGTCCATGGCCTCCGGCTCGTCGGAGCAGGCCCCGCCGGCTGCCTGGCACTGCGTGTCGACCACGGCGCCGGCCACCTCGGCCACCCGCTTGGCGGTGACGGCCTTGTCCGGCTTGGCCACGTCGATCACGTCCAGGATCCGGCCGGTCCGGGTCAGCACGACCGTACGGAACTCGGTGGTGCTGCCGTCCAGCACCTGGATCGTCACGCCCACAGCCTGGTCGCCGACCCCGCCGATCAGGTGACCCTCGTAGATCCAGCCGCCGGTCATGGCGCAGTCGCCCAACGACCGGGCGGCGTACGCGTACGCCTGAGCCGCCTCCTCGGCGGTGGGGTAGGAGGTGGCCTGGTGCAGGGCGGCCGGGGCGTCGGAGCCGGTGCTGCTCAGCAGCCGCAGCACGGTCTGCTGTGGTGTCGGAGCGCCCTCGGTCGCGTCGGTGGCCAGGCAGGCCGGGTGGTTCGGCGAGTCCTCCGAGGTGCCGCGCTGGGTGAGCGCCACCTTCCAGGTGCGCTTGCTGTCGATCGTCTCCGCCTGCTTCGCCGACATCATCAAGGCGTCGGTGATCAAGGCGGTGCCGGACGGATCGGACGGGTCGGTGCCCGGGCTCGCCCCGGGATCGGTCGGTCCCGCCGTGGTCGAGGGGCCGGGGGCCGCGATGGGCTGACCGGTGGTCCTGATGATGGCGTACCCGGCCACCAGGCCGAGGATGGCGACCACGGCCACCGCACCGATCATCAGCAGCAGGCGGCGACGGTCGGCCCGGGGGTCGGTCTCGAGGTCGTCGTCCTCGTCCACGTCCTCGGTCCGATGCCGCACCCGTCCACCGCCCGCGGTGCGGGGGAGCAGCGTGGTCTCGTCGTCGTCCCGAGTGGCCTGGGCGCGCTTGCGCTCCCGGGCGCGGCTGAGGATGGTCGTCTCGTCGGACCGGTCCCGCTGGACGGTCTCGCCGTCGGCGGCGGGGGACTGCTCCGCGGAGCCCTCGCCCACGGCGGTCCCGGCTGCGGGCTCGTCCCGGTAGAGCGGTGGGGGTGTGTCCTCGTCGGCGCTCGGCGTCGTCGTCGGGGCTGGGCTGGTCGTCGGCGCTGGGCTGGTGCGTCGGCGCTGGGCTGGTCGTCGGCGCTGGCGTGCGAATTTCCATCCACGGATGACGAATCGTCTCCGGTGGTCGCAGGATGGCCGGAATCTCCGTCCGTGGATGGATATTGGGCCTGGTCGGCCGAAGGATGGCCGGAATCTCCGTCCGTGGATGGAAATTGCGGCTGGGCCTGTTCGGTCTGCTCGGCCTGCTCGGCCTGTTGGGTCTGCTCGGCCTGCTCGGCCTGCTCGATCTGCTCGGCCTGCTGGACCTCGTCGGACGGGGTCGTCGGCTCGCCGTCGTCGTCCGGTTCGGCGCGCCAGGCGCGTCGCGGCCGGTACGCCGGGGGCTCGTCAGACATGGTGACTCCTGCTCGCTGGCCAAGCGGTCCGAAGGCACGCGGTACCGCACAAACACGACGACTTTACCCGGAGTGGGCGTGTCCGGAGGGGCCTCGACGATGCTCTGGGTGAGCATGGGAGCGCTATGGCTTCCTTGCTGTCACCGCGCCGGGATCGCGGCGACATCGAACTCGCCGCGACCGAGCCGACCGTCGTCCTCGGTTCCGGTGAGCGCCCCGAGCTCCCCACCGTCGCCTGGCTCGGCCTCGCCGCCGGAGCCGGTCTCCTGAGTGCCGTCTGCGGGTGGGTCCTGGTGGCCGGTCTCGCCGTCGCGGCCTGGTTGGCCGCGGAACCCGGCACGCTCGGTCAGGCGCTGGCGGTGGGAACCCAGCTGTGGCTGCTGGCCAACGGCGGCGGCGCCACCCTCGGCAGCGCCACGGTGACGCTGATCCCCTGGAGCGTCACCCTGCTGGTGGCCTGGCTGGTCTCCCGTACGGCCGGCTACGCGGCCCGGTTCGGCAGTGCCGAGTCGCCGACGGTCATCCCGATGGTCTGCATCGTCACCACTGTGGGCTACCTCGTGCCGTTGCTCGCCGTCGGGCTGCTGGCCGGTGGCCCGATGGCGGCGCTGCGGTCCGGCACGGTGATGCTCGTCGTCGTCGCGGCGTCGGCCGCCTGGGGCTGCTGCCGAGCCCGGAACAGCTGGCCGACCGACAGCTGGCCGGCGTGGTCGCGGGCCATCCCGCGGGCCGTCGGCGCGGCCCTGCTGCTGATGGTCGCGGGGGGTGCAGCGGTGCTGGCCACCGGTCTGGCGCTCAACCTGGAACGGCTGACGGCCATGATCGTCAGCCTGGACGCGGGGCTGGTCGGCAACCTGGCCCTGTTGCTCGGTCAGCTCGCGTACGCCCCGAACGCGGTGGTCTGGGCGGCGAGCTACGCCATCGGTCCGGGCTTCACGCTGGGCAACGGGTCGTTGGTCTCGCCGGCGGCCACCGAGCTCGGGCTGCTGCCGTCCATCCCGCTGCTGACCGCGGTGCCCGACGTCGGGCCCGGAGGGGTGTCCCACCTGTGGTGGCTGGCCCTCGGCGTCGCGGCCGGTGCGGTGGCCGCCACGTTGGTGGTGCTGGCCCGACCCAGTGCCCGGTTCGACGAGACCACGCTGGTCGGCGGACTGTCCGGCGTGGTCACCGGTGTCGTGTTCACCGGTGTCGCCTGGCTGACCAGCGGCGATCTCGGCGGCGAGCTCCTCAGCGGCCTCGGACCCCAGCTGCTGCCGGTGCTGGTGATGGCCACCTCGACGATGGGTCTGTCCGGAGCGATCTGCGGACTGCTGCTGGGACTCTGGCGGCGACCCCGGAGGAACCGGACCACGCACACCGACCGCGATGCCACCACCGCAGACGACGCCGACGACGCCGGCAACGCGGACAACCGAGAGGCCGAGGACACACGAGCCGCGGCCACCCCCGCCCGGACCAGGCGGGCGAAGAAGTCCGACGCCCGCGCGAGCGCCGAGGAAGCCGCCGAGCACGCCGGGCCCGAGGGCGACGGCGGGACGCCGACGACCAGGACGAGCTGACCGCACCGATCACGCGACGGCGCTCCGCCCGCCGCGAGCCGGGCGCCTCGACGGCGCCGACGAGCCGACGCGCCGGTCGACGGCGCCGCCGACCGCCGCAGCCGGTCGACGGCGCCGACGAGCCGACGCAGCAGATCGGCTGAGGCGAGCCGACCGGTCCGGGCTCGGTAGGGTGGCGCCCGTGCCCTCCCACCTCGACGGTCCTGCACGCCTGGTCGTGCTCGTGTCCGGCTCGGGGACCCTCCTGCAGGCCCTGCTGGACGCCTGCGCCGACCCGGCGTACGGGGCGCAGGTGGTGGCCGTGGGCGCCGACCGTGACGGCATCGCCGGGCTGGACCGGGCGGCCGCGCACCAGGTGCCGAGCTTCGTCCACCCGTACGTCAAGGGCAGCGACCGGGACGCCTGGGACGCCGAGCTGACCGAGCGGGTGGCCGCGCACACCCCCGACCTCGTGATCAGCGCCGGGTTCGTGAAGCTGCTCGGACAGCGGTTCCTGGCGGCGTTCGGGGGTCGGGTGATCAACACCCACCCCGCGCTGCTGCCGTCGTTCCCGGGCATGCACGGACCGCGCGACGCCCTGGCGTACGGGGTGAAGGTGACCGGCGCCAGCGTGTTCCTGGTGGACGCCGGCGTCGACACCGGCGTCATCCTCGACCAGGCGGCCGTCGACGTCACCGACGACGACACGGTCGACAGCCTGCACGAGCGGATCAAGGTCGCCGAGCGCCGGCTGCTGGTGGCGACCACCCACCGGCTGGCCACCCGGACCTGGCAGCTCGACGGCCGCCGGCTGCGCTGGACCTGACCCGCCTGACCACCACGACCCTGACCACCGATCACCGACCACCGACCCCGACACCGAGATCGAC
>CAWARE010000043.1:0-143688 GCA_963784345.1 uncultured Actinomycetota bacterium | reverse complement strand
CGCCGACCAGTTCGTCACCACCTGCATCGCGTACGAGCGACCGACGGTGGATGACGCCGACCTGACCAAGGCCCTGGACGTCACCGCCGGGAACCCCTACTACGCGATGCAGGACGCGCTCGCCGTGCCGGACCGGGCCACCGCCCCGCAGGGCTGGACCACCTCGGGGGCGTGGAGCCTGTTCGCCTCCGCCGACCGGATGTTCGCCTCCAAGCAGGCCCCGTTCCTGGTCACCGAGACCAACGCGGGGGCCATCGGGGGCCCGTCGGTGAACTTCCCGGCGTACGACGGTCAGTGGCGCCAGGCCGCCTGGGCCTTCGTCGCCCGGGGCGCGGAGATGATCGAGTACTGGCACTGGCACACCAACCACTTCGGCACCGAGACGTACTGGATCGGCATCCTGCCCCATGATCAACAACCCGGCCGGGTGTACGGGGAGCTGGCCCGGCTCGGGCGTGACTTCCAGGTCGCCGGGTCGGCGGTCGTCGGTCTGACGCCGGACGCCCGGATCGGTCTGCTCTACTCCGCCCGGGCCAAGTGGGGGCTGGCCTTCCAGTCCAGCTTCCCGTCGACCGCGGCGGCCGGTCCGTCCGACGTCACCGAGATGGACCGGCGGTCCTACCACGCGATCTACGACGCGTTCTACCGCGGCGCCTTCGCCGCCGGGGTGCCGACCCGGGTGCTGCACGACGAGCACCTGGTCGGGGCCGACGGGGAGGCCTTGCGGGATCCCGCCGAGCTGGCCGCTGAGCTCCCGGTGCTGGTCGTGCCGGGTCTGCTGGTCGCCGACAACGACCTGCTGGACTGGCTGCGGGCCTACGCCGCCGCCGGTGGTCACCTGGTGCTCGGACCACGGACCGCGTACGGCGACGAGGAGGGCCGGGCCCGGACCGAGGTCAAACCGGCCCGGCTGTCCGATGCGGCGGGGGTGCGCTACCAGGAGTTCTCCAACCTCAACGAGACGCTGCCGCTCGTGGCGGCGAGCGCCGGGTTCACGCTGTCCACCGACGCCGGCGCGACCCGGTGGGTCGACGGCCTGATCGCCGAGGGTGGCGAGGTGCTGGTCGGCTACCGGCACCCGCACTTCGGCCGGTTCCCCGCGGTGGTCACCCAGGTCCACGGCCAGGGCCGGATCACCACCGTCGGCACCGTGCCCGACGCTGCCTTCGGCGCCGACCTGGCCCGGTGGCTGGCCCCCGACGTCCGCTGGTCGGGGCTGCCGGACTCCGTCACCGTCCACTCGGCCACGAACCGCGAGGGACGACGCGTCCACGTGCTGCACAACTGGAGCTGGGACGGCGTCGAGGTGGACCTGCCCGGCCCGCTGACCGACCTGCTGACCGAGGAGGCAGCAGTGGTCGACCGCCTCGACCTCGGGCCGTGGGACGTCCGCGTCCTGGGTGAGTGAGGCAGGGCTCGTGGTTGCGGCCGGAAGCTGGTCGGACACCCCGACGAACCTCCGGTCGTGACCACTAGGGTCCCAGCCATGTCCTTTCACGCCGCCGACGACCGCTACGACGTCCAGCCCTACCGCCGCTGCGGGCGGTCCGGGCTCCAGCTGCCCGCCGTGTCCCTGGGGTTCTGGCACAACTTCGGGGACGACAAGCCGATCGAGACCCAGCGGTCGATCATGCGCCGGGCCTTCGACCTCGGTGTCACCCACTTCGACCTGGCCAACAACTACGGACCGCCGTACGGCTCGGCGGAGACCAACGTCGGCCGGATCCTGGCCGAGGACTTCGCCGCCCACCGCGACGAGCTGGTCATCTCGAGCAAGGCCGGCTGGGACATGTGGCCGGGCCCGTACGGCAACGGGGGCTCGCGGAAGTACCTGACCGCGAGCCTGGACCAGTCGCTGCAGCGGCTCGGGGTGGACTACGTCGACATCTTCTACCACCACCGCCCGGACCCCGAGACTCCACTGGAGGAGACGGTGGCGGCACTGGACGCCATCGTCCGCTCCGGCAAGGCGCTGTACGTCGGCGTCTCCTCCTACTCCGGTCAGGACACCGCCCGGGCGGCGGGTCTGCTGCGCGAGCTGGGCACGCCGCTGACGATCCACCAGCCGTCGTACTCGATGTTCAACCGCTGGATCGAGACCGACCTGCTGGACGTGCTGGACACCGAGGGGATCGGCTGCATCGCCTTCACCGCCCTGGCCCAGGGTCTGCTCACCGATCGCTACCTGGACGGGATCCCGGCCGACTCGCGGGCGGCGGCGGGCAAGTCGCTGTCCACCCAGATGATCAACGACGAGAACCTCGGCCGGATCCGTGCCCTGAACGAGATCGCGCAGAGCCGCGGCCAGACGCTGGCTCAGCTGGCGCTGGCCTGGGTGCTGCGGCGGAACACGATGACCTCCACCCTGATCGGCGCCAGCAGCGTGCAGCAGCTGGAGGACAACGTGGCCACCGTGGGCCGGCTCGACTTCTCCGACGACGAGCTGAAGGCCATCGACGAGCACGCCGTGGACTCCGGGGTCGACCTGTGGGCCGACGCCCGCGACTCGACGCAGGAGTGAGCCGATGGCCGACGTCGACGAGCAGGGCCGCACCGAGCCACCCCTGGCGGGGGACGAGCTGGCCACCCTGACCGGCTTCCTCGACTTCCACCGGCAGACGCTGGCCTGGAAGACCGCCGGCCTGGACGCGGCCGGGCTGTCCGCCACCACCGCGGCCTCGACCATGACCCTCGGCGGCATCCTCAAGCACCTGGCGTACGTCGAGGAGAACTGGTTCGGCTACCGGCTGTCGAACCGACCGCCGGCACTGCCGTGGTCGGAGGTGGACTGGGCGGGTGACCCGGACTGGGAGTGGCGCACCGCCGCCGCCGACGACCCGGACGAGCTGCGGGCGCTGTGGTCCGCAGCGGTGGAGCAGTCCCGGCGCGATCTGGCCACGGCGGTGGCGAGCGGGTGGTCTCGACCAGCTGGCTGCCCGTCCCTGGCCGGACGGCCGGGCCCCGAGTCTGCGCTGGATCCTGGTCCACCTGATCGAGGAGTACGCGCGGCACAACGGACACGCCGATCTGCTGCGCGAGGCGATCGACGGTCAGACGGGGGAGTGAGGGCAGACCGTGGGTCAGGCAGCCGGTCGGTGGTGGCCGGTGCGGACCCGGTCCGCTCAGTTGGCGAAGATCCGGTCAACCCATACACTCGTCGGGCATCTCGTCGCGGCTGCCCGGAAGGTCGGTCCGACGGGTAGTGCGGGGCGTAGCGTAGTGGCTAGCGCGCCTGCTTTGGGAGCAGGAGACCGCAGGTTCGAGTCCTGTCGCCCCGACGTCGGTCACCGGCGGATTCCGTTATCCTGAACGCCGGTCCGTTCCTGCGGGTGTAGCTCAATGGTAGAGCCCCAGCCTTCCAAGCTGGTCATGCGAGTTCGATTCTCGTCACCCGCTCCAGCTCCGTCCGGCCGCCGTGCGCCCGATCTCCCTGCGGGCGATGCGGACCGGTTGCGGCCGACGCCCGTACGGGCGATTTGGACCGGTTTCGGGCCGACCGTAGGATTGCCCAGGCTCACCCGTGAGTCCGTTCCCGAGCGCGCACGGTCCCAGGTGTGGACCGGGCCCGCCTTCGATCCCATCTTCAGGAGTTTCTAGCGTGCCCAGCAGTGTCGACCGGCTGAGCCCCACCCGGGTCAAGCTCATCGTCGAGGTGTCGTTCGACGACCTCAAGCCCAGCCTGGACAAGGCCTACCGCGAGATCGCGAAGTCGGTGAACATCCCCGGCTTCCGCAAGGGCAAGGTGCCGCCGATGGTGATCGACCAGCGGTTCGGCCGCGGGGCCATCATCCAGGAGGCGCTGAACGACGCGCTGCCGAAGTTCTACGGCGAGGCCGTCGCGGAGAACAACCTGAACCCGCTGGCCCAGCCCGAGGTCGAGGTGACCAAGCTGGAGGACGGCGACCTGATCGAGTTCACCGCCGAGGTCGACGTGCGCCCCGAGTTCGACCTGCCGGACTTCTCGACGCTGACCGCGACGGTCGACGCGATCGAGGTCACCGACGAGCAGATCGACCTCCAGCTGGGCGCCCTGCGGCAGCGGTTCGGCTCCAAGTCCGTGGTCGAGCGCGCCGCCGCCTCCGGTGACGTCGTCACCATCGACCTGGTCGCGACCAAGGACGGCGAGACGCTGCCGGACGCGACCGCCGAGGGCCTGGAGTACGAGATCGGCACCGGCGGCATGCTCGACGGTCTCGACGAGGCCGTCACCGGTCTGTCCGCCGGCGAGTCGGCCGACTTCACCTCCACCCTGGTCGGCGGCCCGCAGAAGGGCGAGGAGGCCGACATCAAGGTCACCGTCTCCCAGGTCCAGGAGCAGGAGCTGCCCGAGCTGGACGACGAGTTCGCCCAGACCGCGTCGGAGTTCGACACGCTGGACGAGCTGCGCGACGACGTGGCCACCCGACTGGCCAACGCCGGCCGGCTGGACCAGGCCGCCAAGGCCCGCGACGCCGTGCTCGAGAGCCTGCTCGAGCAGCTCGAGATCGACCTGCCCGGAGAACGTCATCAGCTCCGAGGTCGACGCGCGCAAGGAGCAGATCCAGTCGCAGCTCGACAACGCCGGCATCAACCTCGACGACTACCTGGCCGAGACCGGGGAGGCCGAGGACGCCGACAGCTTCTGGGCCGGTGTCGAGAAGCGGTCCGCCGACGCCATGAAGGCGCAGCTGGTGCTGGACAAGACCGCCGAGCAGACCGGGGTCACGGTCGACCAGAACGACCTGACGCAGCACATCTTCCAGCGCGCGCAGCAGGAGGGCACGGCTCCGCAGCAGATCGTCGCCCACATGCAGGAGCACCCGCACCACATCGACGAGTACATGCTGGAGATCCGGCGCGGCAAGGCGCTGGCCACCATCGTCGAGGCGGCGACCGTGACCGACAGCAACGGCGACCCGGTCGACCTGGCCCGGATCCAGCCCGACGGCAGCGTGGGTGACCCCGTGGCCGAGGGTGCCGAGGTCGAGGGCTCCGTCGTCGACGGTCCCGTGGTCGAGGGAACCGTGGTCGACGCCGACGACGTGACCGCGTCCTCCGACAGCACCGACGACGGCGCCGACACCGAGGCCAAGGCCTGATCCGAGGCACGTACACCACAGCGGACCCGAGGGAACTCTCCCTCGGGTCCGTTCTTCTTGCGCTGTTCTTGAGCAGATCCTGAGGTTATCTGGATCTTCCCCCAAGGAGGACGCGAGGTTGGGTGGGCACGATGGTCTTTGCGCTGCGACGTCCTGGGGCCCGCTGACCAGTTCAGGGGAGGTTGCTCGGACCGCCGCAGCGCGAGGCTCTACGAGATCGCAGTTCGGGGGAACGACTTCTCGGGGACACAGAGCCACTGACGATGGTCAGGACTGGATTCACCGATCCAGCCCTGGCCATCGTTTTCTGTTCAGACGTGGACCCGGGGCTGTGCGCCGACAGCGAACACGACGGTAAAACCCTCGGTGCGTCGGGGGACAGCGGGGTAGGTTCATCGGCGTGAACGCACACCATCCGAACGGGTCGCTGCCGGGCCTGAGCCCACGCGCCGCCGGTCGATCCGGCGGCATCGGGCTCGACGACAACGTCTACCAGTCCCTGCTCCAGAACCGGATCATCTTCCTCGGGTCCGAGGTCCGCGACGAGAACGCCAACGCCATCTGCGCGCAGATGCTGTTGCTGAACGCCGAGGAGCCGACCAAGGACATCTACCTCTACATCAACTCGCCCGGTGGCTCGGTCGACTCCGGCATGGCGATCTACGACACCATGAACTGGATCTCCAACGACGTCGCCACCGTGGCCATGGGACTCGCCGCCTCGATGGGGCAGTTCCTGCTCTGCGCCGGCACCAAGGGCAAGCGGTACGCGCTGCCGAACAGCCGGATCATGATGCACCAGCCGTCCGGCGGTCTGGGCGGCACGGCCAGCGACATCCGGATCCAGGCCGAGCAGTCGCTGCACATCAAGGCCACGATGCAGAAGCTGATCGCCGAGCACACCGGTCAGACCCTGGACCAGATCGAGGCCGACTCCGACCGTGACCGCTGGTTCACCGCCGAGCAGGCGAAGACCTACGGGCTCATCGACCACGTGTTCACGGCGGCGGCGCAGATCCGTTCCGACGAAGCGCCGAACCAGTAAAGGGATCTGACACATGAGCACCTTCGACGGATCACGCCCCGCGCCGCTGCTGCAGGACCGCCAGTTCGCGCCGACCATGGACTACTACATCCCGCAGTGGGAAGAGCGCACGTCGTACGGCATGCGCCGGATCGACCCCTACACCAAGCTGTTCGAGGACCGGATCATCTTCCTGGGCACCCCGATCAGCGACGAGATCGCCAACGCGGTGATGGCCCAGCTGCTGTGTCTGCAGCAGATGGACGCCGACCGGGACATCGAGATCTACATCAACTCCCCGGGTGGCTCCTTCACCGCGCTGACCGCCATCTACGACACGATGCGCTACATCAAGCCCGACGTCCGCACCGTGTGCCTCGGCCAGGCCGCCTCGGCGGCCGCGGTGATCCTGGCTGCCGGCACCAAGGGCAAGCGCCTCGCCCTGCCCAACAGCCGGATCCTGATCCACCAGCCGGCCACCGAGGGTGGCTACGGGCAGTCCTCCGACATCGAGATCCAGGCGAAGGAGATCCTGCGGATCCGGTCGCTGATGGAGGACATGCTGGCCACCGACACCGGCAAGAGCACCGAGGAGGTCAGCCGCGACATCGAGCGCGACAAGTACCTCACTGCCGAGCAGGCCAAGGACTACGGGATCATCGACGGCGTCCTGACCTCGCTGAAGGCCGTCCCCGCCTGACCCACCGGCCCGGCCACCACCCAGGTGGCGGCCGGGCACCCGGCGCCCCACCCTGCGGGTCCTCGCAGTTGGGGGTGCCGGCCGTTATCGTGATGGTTCGCGCAGTGCAGCCCGGACCGGAGGAAGAGGAGGCGGGGCGTGGCCCGAATCGGAGAGAGCGGCGATCTGCTCAAGTGCTCGTTCTGCGGGAAGAGCCAGAAGCAGGTCAAGAAGCTCATCGCCGGACCCGGCGTCTACATCTGCGACGAGTGCATCGATCTCTGCAACGAGATCATCGAGGAGGAGTTCTCCGAGGGCACCGAGGTGGGCCTGCTGGAGGACCTGCCGAAGCCGCAGCAGATCCGGTCAGTTCCTCGACACCTACGTGATCGGGCAGACCGGCGCCAAGAAGGCCCTCGCCGTCGCCGTCTACAACCACTACAAGCGGGTCCAGGCCCAGGCCGCGAACCCGACCCGGCGCTCCGAGGACGACGGGGTCGAGCTCAGCAAGTCCAACATCCTGCTGATCGGTCCGACCGGCTGCGGCAAGACCTATCTCGCCCAGACCCTGGCCAAGATGCTGAACGTGCCGTTCGCCATCGCCGACGCCACGGCGCTGACCGAGGCCGGCTACGTCGGTGAGGACGTCGAGAACATCCTGCTGAAGCTGATCCAGGCCGCCGACTTCGACGTGAAGAAGGCCGAGACCGGGATCATCTACATCGACGAGGTCGACAAGATCGCCCGCAAGAGCGAGAACCCGTCGATCACCCGGGACGTGTCCGGTGAGGGTGTGCAGCAGGCCCTGCTGAAGATCCTCGAGGGCACGTCGGCGTCCGTCCCGCCGCAGGGTGGTCGCAAGCACCCCCATCAGGACTTCATCCAGATCGACACCACCAACGTGCTGTTCATCGTCGGCGGGGCGTTCGCAGGGCTGGACCACATCATCTCCTCCCGCGTCGGGAAGCGGCCGCTCGGTTTCAACAACGACCTGGAGAGCCGCAAGGACCCCTCCGACGACCCGTTCCACGACGTGCGCCCGGAGGACCTGGTCAAGTTCGGTCTGATCCCCGAGTTCATCGGCCGGCTGCCGATGATCGCCTCGGTCAGCCCGCTGGACCGCGACGCCCTGATCCGGATCCTGATCGAGCCGCGGAACGCCCTGATCAAGCAGTTCAAGAAGCTGTTCGACCTGGACGGGGTCGACCTCGAGTTCACCCCCGACGCGATCGAGGCGATCGCCGACCTCGCCCTGCTGCGCGGGACCGGTGCCCGCGGGCTGCGGGCGATCCTCGAAGAGGTCCTGCTGAACATCATGTACGACGTGCCCAGCCGGGACGACGTCGCGCAGGTGATCATCAACGCCGACGTGGTCAAGGAGTCGGTGCTGCCGACCCTGGTGCCGCGGGACAAGTTCGCCAAGCGGGAGCGCCGGGAGAAGTCGGCCTGACCCGCTGACCCGTCGACGCTGACGGCCCCGCTCGGACGATCGAGAGGAAGCTGCTGACGTGGCGGAGACGGACCAGCGAGCCGAGCCTTCCGAGGGGCCGGGCGCCCCGGCCGTCGGGGTCAGTGTCGACTCGGTCGGGCTGATGCCCCGGGTCCGGCAGCGAGGTCAGACCGCCACCCAGCGGGTCGGAACCACCCTGGCGGGCGTGGCCGACAGCGCGGTGGCCTCCGCCGGTGTCCTGGTCGCCGCCACGCTGCTGGCCATCATCTGGGTCAACTCGCCCATCGGTGACACCTACGACGCGTTCTGGCACGTCGAGGCCGGGGTGCTGCTCGGACCGTACGAGCTGGTGCTGGATCTCAAGCACTGGGTCAACGACGGCCTGATGGCCCTGTTCTTCTTCGCCGTCGGTCTCGAGGTGAAACGCGAGCTCACCATCGGTGAGCTGACCGACCGTCGCCGGGCCGCCGTCCCCATCGTGGCCGCGGTCGCCGGCCTGGCCGTCCCGGCGGTCATCTTCCTCATCATCAACGCAGGCACGGCCGCCGCGCACGCGTGGGGTGTCGTCGTCTCCACCGACACCGCGTTCGTGCTGGCCCTGCTGGCCCTGGTCGGTCCCAAACCGGGCACCCGGCTGCGCCTGTTCCTGGTCACGTTGGCCGTGGCCGACGACATCGGCGCCCTGTCCATCATCGCCTTCTTCTACACCGACTCCCTCTCCTGGGGGTGGCTGGGGCTGGGCCTGGTCGGGCTGGCGCTCATCGGTCTGCTCCGCTGGCTGCGGGTCCGTCGCGACGGCATCTACCTCGCTGTCGGCGTGCTCACCTGGGTCGCGGTCTACGAGTCGGGGGTGCACGCCACCCTGGCCGGGGTGGCGATCGCCCTCATCCTGCCCGTCTACCCACCGAAGCGGGCGGCGGTCGAGCGGGCCGAGGCCGTCACGCGCGCCTTCCGGCAGAGCCCCAGCGCGGAGTCCGAGCGGCTGGCCCGCCGCCAGCTCAGCGGCTCGGTGGCCATGAACGAGCGCCTGCAGGTGCTGCTCCGGCCGCTGATCGCCCTGGTCGTGCTGCCGTTGTTCGCGCTGGCCAACGCCGGGGTGTCGTTGTCCGGGGACGCGCTCGCCGCCGCCGCCACCTCCCGACTCACCTGGGGCGTGATCGCCGGCCTGGTGGTCGGCAAGCTGGTCGGGGTGCTGCTCGGGGCGGTGCTGGCGGCCCGGACGCCGTGGGCCGAGCTGCCGCCGGGTCTCACCCACAAGCAGCTCGGCGGCGGAGCCGCCCTGGCCGGTATCGGGTTCACCATCTCCCTGTTCATCGTCGACCTCGCCCTGGACGACCCGGCGCTGCAGGACCAGGCCCGGGTCGGGGTGTTCGCCGCCTCGCTGATCGCTGCCGGGCTCGGCGCCCTGGTCTTCTTCCTCGGCCGGGCGGACGCCGCCCTCAGCGGACCACCGGTCGAGCTGCTCCGCCCGGTCGACCCGGAGCGGGACCACATCCGTGGCCCGGTGGACGCCCCGTTGACCCTGGTCGAGTACGGCGACTTCGAGTGCCCGTTCTGCTCCAAGGCGACCGGGTCCATCGCCGAGCTCCGCCACCGGCTCGGCGACGACCTCCGCTACGTGTTCCGCCACCTGCCGCTGGAGCACGTGCACCCGCACGCCCGCGCGGCGGCCCTGGCCAGTGAGGCCGCCGCCGCCCAGGACCAGTTCTGGGAGATGGCCGGCGAGCTGTTCGGGCACCAGGACGCGCTGGAGCCGGACGACCTGCGGGCGTACGCGGTCATCCTCGGCCTGGACGTGGAGCGGTTCGAGGAGGACCTGCGAACGCGCCGCTACGAGAACCGGGTGGACGACGACGCGATCGACGCCGAGGCCTCCGAGGTGCACGGCACGCCGACCTTCTACGTCAACGGGCGGCGGCACCAGGGCGCGTACGACGCCGTGACCCTGGCCGCTGCCCTGCAGGCCTCCCGGCCCACCCGCCAGGACGTCCTGACCTCGAACGGGGCCGGTCTCGGCTGCGTGGTGGGAGGGAGCGGCGCTTCAGAGACGACGGTTGGCCAGCACCGGGATGGACCGACGGACGGTGTCGACCTCGTCCACGTCGATGTCGACCACCAGCAGGCCCGGCTCGGCGCCGAGCGAGTCGACCACCTGACCGTCGGGGGAGACGACGAGGGAGTGCCCGATCCCGGTCGGGGCGCTGCCGTGGGTGGGGAACCCGATCGTGGTCGGGTCGGCCTGGTCCACCGCCGCGACGAAGCAGGTGCTGTCCAGGGCGCGGGCCCGGACCAGCAGCTGCCACTGCTCGAGCTTGGTCGGGCCGGCGCCCCAGGAGGCGGGCAGGCAGATCAGCCGGGCACCCCGGTCGGCCAGGGTGGTGAACAGCTCGGGGAAGCGGACGTCGTAGCAGAGGGCGAAGCCGACGGGGACGCCACCGATCTCCAGCACCAGCGGCTCCGCCCCCGGGGCGACGGTGTCGGACTCGGCGAAGCCGTACGCGTCGTAGAGGTGGATCTTGTCGTAGTCGGCGTCGACCCCGGGTCCGACGACCCGGAGCGTGTTCAGGACCCGCCCGTCGGCGGCCGGGGTGAACATCCCGGCCGCGATCACGAGTCCGTGCCCGGCGGCGATCTCGGCCAGCCGGGTGGCCCAGGGTCCGTCGGCCGGCTCGGCGATCTCACCCAGAGGCAGCCCGAAGCACCGCATGGTGGCCTCGGGACAGAGCAGCAGCTCGGCTCCCTGGCCGGCGGCCCGTTCGGCGAAGGTGGCCACCTGGTCGAGGTTGACCGAAGGGTCGGGACCTGCGACGAGCTGGGCCAGGGCTATCCGCATGGTCGTCTCCTGGGATCAGGCGCTGGTGTGTGCGGACGCGACCACTCATGCTGACGCCTCGGCCAGCGCCACGTCCACCGTCAGCTGAACGTCGGCGGCCGACCACTGGATCTCTCCGGTCAGCCGACCCACGGCCCGCAGATCGGCCTCGATCTCCTTCAGCCGGTCGAGCACCTCGGCCGGACCGGTGAACTCGGCCCGGGCCACCTCGGTCCGCATCGACACCTTGGCCGTCGACTTGGCGCCGCGCACCGCGGCCAGGGCGGTGGCGAGGTCGTCCAGCAGCAGCGCCTCGCCGTCGACGGCCACCTCCTCAGGCGTCGGCCAGGCGGCGGTGTGGATCGAGCCCTCCTGCCACCACGACCACACCTCCTCGGTCACGTACGGCATGATCGGCGCGAGCAGCCGCAGCACGGTCTTCAGCGCGATGGCCAGGGCGGCCTGGGCCGAGGTGGCCCCGTCCCCGGAGCCGTACGCCCGCTCCTTCACCGTCTCCAGGTAGTCGTCGCAGAAGGACCAGAAGAACCGCTCGGTGACGTCCAGGGCGCCGGTGTAGTCGTACGCGTCGAAGGCGACAGTGGCCTCCAGGACCACCCGCTCCAGACCGGCCAGCAGCGCCCGGTCCAGCGGCTCGGTCACCTGGGTCAGCTCGGCGGACGACGCGTCGCCGGGGAAGCCGAGCACGAACTTGGAGGCGTTCAGCACCTTCATCGCCAGCCGGCGCCCGACCTTCATCTCCTTCTCGTCGAACGGAGAGTCGAGACCTGGGCGGGCCCGGGCCGCCCGCCAGCGCACCGCGTCCGCGCCGTAGGTCTGGAGGACCTCCGTCGGCACCACCACGTTGCCCTTGGACTTCGACATCTTCTTGCGGTCCGGGTCCATCACGAAGCCGGAGATGGCGGCCCGGCTCCAGGGCAGCGAGTCGTGCTCGAAGTGGGCCCGCACCACCCGGTCGAACAGCCAGGTGCGGATGATGTCGTGCGACTGCGGCGCCAGGTCCATCGGGAAGGTCAGGGCGAACAGCTCGGGATCGCGTTCCCAGCCGCACACCAGCTGCGGCGACAGCGACGAGGTCGCCCAGGTGTCCATCACGTCCGGGTCGGCCATGAACCCACCGGGCTCCCCGCGCTGGCTCTCGGTGTAGCCGGTCGGCACGTGCGAGCTCGGGTCGATCGGCAGCTCGGCCTCGGTCGGCAGGAGCGGGGACTCGTAGGTGGGCTCGCCGTCGGCGTCCAGGGGATACCAGACCG
This sequence comes from uncultured Actinomycetota bacterium, assembly GCA_963784345.1. Taxonomy (GTDB): domain Bacteria; phylum Actinomycetota; class Actinomycetes; order Propionibacteriales; family Propionibacteriaceae; genus Microlunatus. Next base: position 131,374 of record CAWARE010000043.1, on the reverse strand, counting down.
GGAACGGCACCCCGTAGAAGCGCTGCCGGGAGATCAGCCAGTCACCGTTCAGACCGCCCACCCAGTTGTCGTAGCGGTACCGCATGTGCTCCGGCACCCAGGCCAGCTCGTGGCCCCGGGCCAGCAGGTCGGCCTTGAGGTCGGCGTCCCGGCCGCCGTTGCGGAGGTACCACTGACGGGTGGAGACGATCTCGAGCGGCTTGTCGCCCTTCTCGTAGAAGTTCGCCTTGCGCTGGGTGGGGGTCGGGTCGGCGAGCAGGGCCCCGGACTCGCGCAGCCAGGTCACCATCTGCTCGCGGGCGCCGAAGGTGGTCTTGCCGGCCAGCTCGGCCCAGCGCTCGCCGTCGGCGATCCAGCTCGGCTGGTCGCGCAGGATCCGGCCGTCCCGGCCGATGATCACCCGGGCCGGCAGCTGCAGCTCGCGCCACCAGGTCACGTCGGTCAGGTCGCCGAAGGTGCAGCACATCACCAGACCCGAGCCCTTGTCGGGCTCGGCCAGCTCGTGGGTCACCACCGGCAGCTCCACCCCGAACACCGGGCTGGTCACCGTCTGACCGACCAGGTCGGCGTACCGCTCGTCGTCGGGGTGGGCGATCAGGGCCACGCAGGCCGCGATCAGCTCGGGCCGGGTGGTCTCGATCACCGCCTGGCCGCCGTCGGGCCGCGCGAAGGCCACCTTGTGGTAGGCGCCGGGGTAGTCCCGGGCCTCCAGCTCGGCCTGGGCCACGGCGGTCTGGAAGGTCACGTCCCACAGGGTCGGGGCCTCGGACAGGTAGGCCTCGCCGCGGCCGAGGTTGCGCAGGAAGGCCAGCTGGGAGATGCGCACCGACTCGTCGGAGATGGTGGTGTAGAGCCCGTTCCAGTTCACCGACAGGCCCACCCGCTGCCACAGGTCGGCGAACGCCTTCTCGTCGATGTGGGTCAGCTCGTGGCACAGGTTGACGAAGTTGCGGCGGCTGATCGGCAGCTGGCGCTTGGGGTCGGGCTTGGCCGGTGGGGTGAAGTCGGGGTCGTACGGCACGCTCGGGTCGCAGCGCACGCCGTAGTAGTTCTGCACCCGACGCTCGGTGGGCAGTCCGTTGTCGTCCCAGCCGATCGGGTAGAAGACGTGCTTGCCGCGCATCCGCTGGTAGCGGGCGATCAGGTCGGTGTGGGTGTAGGAGAACACGTGGCCCACGTGCAGCGAGCCCGGACACCGTGGGCGGCGGGGTGTCGATGCTGAACACCTGGCTGCGGGCCTGCGCCGGATCGCCGTCGGGACGCACGAACGCGTACGTGTCGTCGGCCTTCCAGCTGGCCGACCACTTGTCCTCCAGACCCTCCAGGGCCGGCTTGTCCGGTACGACGCGCGCACCGGTGGTGGGCGCGTCGAGACTCGGGGCAGCAGGCGTGGCAGGCATGGGAGAGATTCTAGGTAGCCGGGCCCGGACCCGACGAACCCGTTTCACCTCCACGCCCTCCCACCAGGCATTTTGTGCCGCCAGCATCCACATTTCGTGGTTTCGGCACAAAAGTTGCGCAGCGGCGGTGGGCGGGCTTTCGCGGGGCGGGTCGGGGTGGTGTGCTGGTGGCTCTGATCCGCTCTCGACGACGAGGAGGTCGCAGGTGTTCGAGGAGGCGCAGCTCTACTCGCCGGTGTCACACCACGCGGACGGCACCGTCGAGGTGCACCTGGGTCAGGACCACCCGGGCTTCCACGACACGGCCTACCGGGCCCGGCGCAACGCCATCGCGGCCCGCGCGATCGCCTGGCGGCCGGGTCAGCCGCTGCCGCGGATCGACTACACCGAGGGCGAGACCGCGATCTGGGCGCAGGTCAGCGCCGAGCTGGCCGAGAAGCACCGGTGCCGCGCGCACCCGGAGTACCTCACCGCCAAGGAGCGGCTCGATCTGCCGACGGACCGGATCCCTCAGCTCGACGAGGTGTCGACAGCGCTGCAGGGTCTGACCGGTTTCTCCTACGTGGCCGCTCCCGGGCTGGTCGAGCTGCGGGAGTTCTACTCCTCGCTGGGGGACCGGGTCTTCCACTCCACCCAGTACGTCCGGCACCCGTCGCAGCCGCTCTACACGCCCGAACCGGACGTGATCCACGAGGTGCTCGGGCACGGGAACCAGCTGGCCAGCCAGCGGTTCGCCGAGGTGACCCGGGCCGCCGGGGCGGCCGTCGCCCGGGCCGAGCGCGACGAGACGGTCCAGGTGATCGCCGACGTCTTCTGGTTCACCATGGAGTTCGGGGTGATGTACGACCGCGGCGAGCTCAAGGCGTACGGCGCGGGGATCTGCTCCAGCTACGGCGAGATCGACGAGTTCACCGAGATGGAGATCCGGCCGCTGGAGCTGACCGCGATGGCCACCCAGCACTACGACATCACCACCTACCAGCCGGTCCTGTTCGCCGCCGAGTCGGTGACGCACCTGGAGGACGTGGTCGGAGGCTTCTTCGCCGACTGCGACGACGACGCGCCGGAGCGGATCGGGGCGGTGGCCGCGGCCTAGACTCGGGGGGCCATGTCGCACACTCCCATCCTGTCCGAGGACGCCTCGCACGCCGAGATCGTCGCCGCCCTGACCAACCGCTGGCCCGAGCACCGGGTCGCCCCGAGTCTGGGGCGGATCGCGGCCCTGACCGAGCTGCTGGGTGACCCGCAGCGCGCCTACCCGGTCGTCCACGTCACCGGCACCAACGGCAAGGGCAGCACCGCGGCCATGATCGAGGGTCTGCTCCGGGCCACGGGTCTGCGCACCGGCCGCTTCTCCAGCCCGCACGTGACCTCGGTGACCGAGCGGATCGCCATCAACGGTCAGCCGCTCAGCGAGGCCCGCTTCGACGAGGTGTTCCGCGAGATCGCCCCGTACGTGGAGCTGGTCGACGCCCAGCAGATCGACGGCGTGGCCATGACCTTCTTCGAGATCGTGACAGCGATGGCGTACGCGGCCTTCGCCGACGCCCCGGTGGACGTGGCGGTGATCGAGGTCGGGCTGGGTGGGACCTGGGACGCCACCAACGTGGCCGACGGCGACGTCGCCGTGATCACCCCGATCGACCTCGACCACACCCACCTGCTGGGCGAGACCATCACCGAGATCGCCACCGAGAAAGCCGGCATCATCAAGCCCGGCGCCCTGGCCGTGCTGGCCGGTCAGTCGGCCGAGGCCGCGCACGTCCTGCTGCAGCGGGCCGCCGAGGTCGGTGCGCTGGTCCAGCGGGAGGGGATCGAGTTCGGGGTGCTCGACCGGGTGCCCGCCGTCGGCGGTCAGCTGCTCCGGCTGAACGCGGCCGAGGGACCGGTGGACGAGATCTTCCTGCCGCTGTACGGCGCCCACCAGGCGGCCAACGCCGCGCAGGCCCTGGCCGCGGCCGAGGCGTTCCTGGGGATGAAGGCGCTGGCTCCCGACGTCGTCCGCGAGGGGTTCGCCGGCGTCACCGTGCCTGGCCGGATGGAGGTCGTCCGGCGCTCGCCGACTGTCGTGCTGGACGCGGCGCACAACCCGCACGGGGCCCGGGCCGCGGCTGCGGCGGTGACGGAGGCCTTCGCCTTCACCCCGCTGATCGGGGTGATCGGCGTGATGGGCGACAAGGACGTGCGCGGGATGCTGGAGACCTGGTCGGAGGTGATGCAGCAGATCGTGGTCACCCAGGTGGCCTCCACCAGCCGCGGGATGCCCGCCGACGCGCTGGGTGAGCTGGCCGCGGGGGTGTTCGGAGCCGAGCGGGTGACCGTGGCGCCGCGGCTGGACGACGCGCTGGAGACCGCTGTGACCCTGGCCGAGGCCGACGGCGTCGGCGCGGCCGGTGTGCTGGTGACCGGCTCGGTGGTGCTGGTCGGCGAGGCCCGGACGCTGCTGGTCCGTCAGCAGGCGGCCGATGACACAGCCGCCGCCGAGGCCGGTGCCGACCGCGACGACGACTGGGTGGCCGAGGAGTCCGTCACCGACGACCGCGACGACGACCTGGACGACGACGCCCCGGTGGACGAGGACCTGGTCGACGCCGACCTGACCGGCGTGGCGGTGGAGGGCGAGTCGCTCGCCGCTGAGCCCGATGACGAGGACGACCCGTTCGCCGACGACCTGTTCGCCGACGACCCGGACCAGAGCCGTTACGACGACTGGGACGCCGACCAGGGCCCGGATTCGCCGGGGACGGATGGCTCTGACGGGTCGGGTGAGTCGGGCGGGGGCGCCGGCCGATGAGGTACGCGCTGCCGGCCGGTAACCCGATGCGGGTGGTCCTGCTGTGCGTGCTGCTCTTCGAGGTCGTCGTGTTCGGTCTCGCCGTGCCGGTGATGATCCTGGTGTCAGGCGTGGCGCCGACCGCGGCCACCCTGGCCGGGGGCGGGGCGGCTGTGCTGGCCCTCGTCGCGTCGGGACTGATGCGCAAGCCGATCGGCTACCTGATCGGCTGGATCGCGCAGCCGGTCGGCATCCTGCTCGGGTTGCTGACTCCGGCGATGTGGGTGGTCGGCGGCATGTTCGCCGGCTTGTGGGTGCTCTGCTTCGTGCTCGGCCGCCGGTTGGACGGGCAGGCGGCCGCCCGCGCGACCTGACGCCCGCCGCGCGCGTTCTGGCGGCCGAAGGTGCCGTCGAGTGACGGAATGTTCGAGCCGTGGTGGTGCCGGCGGCCGAAGGTGCCGTCGAGTGACGGAATGTTCGAGCCGTGGTGGTGCCTGGCGGCCGAAGATTCCGTCGAGTGACGGAATGTTCGAGCCGTGGTGGTGCTGGCGGCCGAAGATGCCGTCGAGTGACGGAATGTTCGAGCTGCGGTGGTGCCTGGCGGCCGAAGGTTGCCGTCGAGTGACGGAATGTTCGAGCCGTGGTGGTGCCGGCGGCCGAAGGTGCCGTCGAGTGACGGAATGTTCGAGCCGTGAAGTGGTGCCGGCGGCCGAAGATGCCGTCGAGTGACGGAATGTTCGACGGCCGGTAGCCCCCGGCCCGACGGCCCAGTCGGCTCGTGACGCCGAGAACCCGTAGATGCCCGGAGACGCCTCAGGGGGCGGGGGTGGCCGCGGCGAGCAGCTCAGCCGCCGGACGCGCGTCCAGACCCTCGGTCAGGTCGAACGCCGAGCCGCGCTCGCCGTTCGCCTCCAGGGTGGGGTTGTCGGCCAGCTCGGCCACCCGGTCGGCCGGGACTCCGGCTGAGGCCAGGTCGGCCGCGAACGTCCAGTCGGTCAGTGAGCCGCCGAAGAAGCGGGTCAGCTCGGCCAGACCCTCCAGCGGACCGGCGGACATGTGCACGCCGTTGAAGTTCGACGAGACGGTGGCCAACCCGAAGCCGGCCGGGTCGGCGAACAGGGTGCCGCGGATCGAGGCGGGATCGGCCTTGGCCGGGTCCGTGGTCCCGATCAGGTCGGCCCGGAGCGACTCCCAAGGGGTGGTGCTGCTGCCGTGCAGGAACACGCACACGGTGTCGTCGGCGGTGAAGAAGCTCAGCTGGCGGGGGTGGAAACCGTTCAGCACGATCACCGGCTGACCGTCCACCGTCACCAGGCCGGCGTACGTGCCCGGGCCCAGCCGACCCACCGACAGGTTGGCGAACAGCACGCCCAGCGAGTACGACCCGAACCCGGGGTAGGCGTCCAGGAACTGGTGGCCGCCGAGGACCTCGGCACCGGCGTCGAGCTCGGACCCGTACTGCTCGACGAGGGCCTGCTCGGCGGCCTCGGTGAGGGCCGGGCGGCCCAGCCGGGAGATCTTGTTGATGACGCCGTAGTGCTCGGCCATCACCCCGGTGCTCTCCAGCTCGGCCCCGGTGAGGATCCGGGTGCGGTGCACTGTCACGCCGTACGAGCTCAGCGCGGACGTGAACAGGTCCCACACCTTGTCGGTGTCCTCACTCGACAGCCGCCCCAGCTCGGGCTTGCTGAAGATGACGAACTCGTTGCCCTCGGGGGCGTCCTCGGCTCCGCCGAGACGCTGGTCGACGGCCGCACGGACCTGTTCTGCAGTCATGGCCGCAAGCCTGCCCGTCCGGTCGGCCCGCAGGCAACCCGGGGTCGCGAGCACGGTCGAGGAGGCCGCGACGGCGGCGTCCAGGGGCGGGTCCTGGTTGCCGACCTCCGATAGGGTCATAGCCTCACCACCGCGCCCGCCGCCCGCACCCCCGACGACGAGAGGCCGACGTGACCTTTCTCATCGCCGTGCACTTCGCGGTGGCGTGCGTCGCGCCACTGCTCGTGCGGGTGCTGCGCGCCCGGGCCTTCTTCGTTCTGGCCGCCGTGCCGGCGGTGGCCTTCGGCTGGCTGGTGGCGCAGGCCCCCGTGATCGTCCCCGGCGGCTCCCTGACCGAGAGCACCCAGTGGATCCCGACGCTCGGGGTCGATCTGGCCTACCGGATCGGCACCCTGCAGTGGGTGCTCGCCCTGCTCGTCACCGGGGTCGGGGCGCTGGTCCTGTTCTACTGCCGCTGGTACTTCAGCGGCGCCGACGTCCCGGCCCGCACCGGGGGGCTGCTGGTCGCCTTCGCCGGCGCCATGCTCGGCCTGGTCACCGCCGACGACCTGATCCTGCTGTACGTGTTCTGGGAGCTGACCACTGTCTTCTCCTACCTGCTGGTCGGCCACAACCCGACCCGCGGCGCGAACCGGCGGGCGGCGCTGACCGCCTTGATGGTGACCACCTTCGGTGGTCTGGCCATGCTGGTCGGCATCGTCATGATCGGCGTCACCGCCGGGACGTTCTCCCTGTCAGCGGTGCTGAGCGAGCCCGACCGCCTCGGCACCGGGACGGTGGCGGTGGTCGCCGTCCTGCTGCTGCTGGTCGGCGCGCTGACCAAGTCCGCCCAGGTGCCGTTCCACTTCTGGCTGCCCGGGGCGATGGCCGCACCGACGCCGGTCAGTGCCTACCTGCACGCCGCGGCCATGGTCAAGGCCGGGGTCTACCTGGTGGCCCTGCTGGCGCCCGTGTTCGCCGACCTGCCCGGCTGGCGCCCGGTGGTGCTCACCCTCGGGGCGAGCACGATGATCCTCGGCGCCTGGCGGGCGCTGCGGCAGTACGACATCAAGCTGCTGCTCGCGTACGGCACGGTCAGCCAGCTCGGCTTCCTGATGGCCATGTGCGGCCTCGGCACCCGCTCGGCGATGCTGGCCGGCGTCGCCATGGTCATCTCGCACGCGCTGTTCAAGGCGGCCCTGTTCCTGGTGGTCGGGGTGGTGGACCGCTCCACCGGGACCCGCGACATCCGCAAGCTGTCCGGCGTCGCCCGCCAGCTGCCGCTGGTGGCCGGGGCGGCCGCGGTGGCCGCCGCCTCGATGGCCGCGGTCCCGCCGCTGATCGGCTTCACGGCCAAGGAGGCGGCCTTCGAGTCGCTGGTCTACCTGCTGCCCGACGGCGACCAGACCGGCATCGCCCCACTGCCGGCCTTCCTGCTGATGGGTGCCCTGGTCGCCGGTTCCGCCCTCACGGTCGCGTACACGCTGCGCTTCCTGTGGGGTGCCTTCGCCACCAAACCGGGGGTGCTGCCCACAGCTGTCGACCGGGAGCCGTTCGGCTTCGGCCTGGCCCCGGTGATCCTGGCCGCGGCCTCGCTGGTGGGCGGGTTCGTCGGACCCACGCTCACCGGCGTGCTGGACCCGTTGGCTGCGACCGCGGAGGTGGGCGAGCCCAGCCACGGCATCGCCCTGTGGCACGGGTTCACCGCCCCGCTGGCCATGTCCGCACTCGCTCTCGGGGTCGGCGTGCTGCTGTTCGTCCGGCGTCGCTGGATCGGTCGGGTGCAGGCCACCTTCCCGCAGACGCAGGAGGCCGAGGAGGTCTACCAGGCGCTGATGCGGGGGATCGACCGGTCAGCGGTCGAGGTGACCGCCCGGACCCAACGCGGCTCGCTGCCCATCTACCTGGGCACGATCATGCTGGTGCTGGTGGTGCTGCCCGGTTCGGTGCTGCTCACCCTGCCGACCTGGCCGAGCTCGCTGCGCCTGTGGGACACACCCGGTCAGGTGCTGGTCGGGGCCACCATGATCGTCGCGGCCGTGCTCGCGGCCAGCTCCCGCGGCCGGCTCAAGGCCGTCATCCTGGTCGGGGTCACCGGCTACGGCGCCGCCCTGATGTTCCTGCTGCACGGGGCGCCCGACCTGGCGCTCACCCAGATCCTGGTGGAGACCGTCACCCTGGTCGTGTTCGTGCTGGTGCTCCGCAAGCTGCCCAAGTACTTCACCGACCGGCCGCTGCACTCCTCCCGCTGGTGGCGGCTGGTGATCGCGCTGCTGGTGGCCTTCACCGTGGTCTCGGCGGTCTACCTGGCCGCCGGCGCCCGGGTGGCGGTTCCGGTGTCGGAGGCCTTCTACGAGGCGGCGTACACGTTCGGCTACGGCAAGAACATCGTCAACGTGACCCTGGTCGACATCCGCTCCTGGGACACCCTGGGGGAGATCTCGGTGCTGGTGGTGGCCGCTACCGGGGTCGCCAGCCTGATCTTCATCCGCCGCCGCTACACCGAGCTCGAACCGCCGCGCGGCGCCGGGCGTCCACGTCGACGCAGCTTCCGGCGGCCGGAGGCATCGAGCGAGACCAACAGCACCCAGGGTCGGATGACCTGGCTGCGCGGCACCGAGCGGCTGTCGCCGATCAAGCGCTCCATCATCTTCGAGGTGATCACCCGGCTGCTGTTCCCGGTGATGATCCTGGCCTCGCTGTTCTACCTGTTCAGCGGGCACAACAACCCCGGCGGCGGGTTCGCCGGTGGACTGATCGCCGGTCTGGCCCTGACCATCCGCTACCTGGCGGGTGGCCGGCACGAGCTGGACGAGGCCGCGCCGGTCGACGCGGGGCGGGTGCTGGGTGTCGGTCTGCTGACCTCCGGTCTCAGCTCACTGGCCCCGGTGCTGGTGGGCGGTCGGATCGGCCAGAGCTTCGACATCGGTCATCAACGCCCCCTACCTCAGCTACCTGCCGACGCCCTGGGGCACGGTGACCCTGATGGGCGAGATCCACTTCGTCACCTCGGTGATCTTCGACATCGGCGTCTACCTGGTGGTGGTCGGGGTGATGCTCGATCTGGCCCGCAGCCTCGGGTCCGGCATCGACCAGCACGAGGAAGAGGACCGTACGCCGTCCCCGCAGGTCAGCGGTGCGCGGGCTCAGGCGGCGGCGCTGCGGGCGGGGGTCCGCTGATGAGCTCGCCGCGTGAGGGTCGCGTTGTCGAGGGGCGGCGCGCATGAGCTCCAGCCTGACCCTGATGATCGTCGCCGGGGTGCTGATCACCGCCGGCGTCTACCTGATGATGGAGCGGTCGCTGACCCGGATCCTGGTCGGGGTGCTGCTGGCCGGCAACGGGGTGAACCTGCTGTTCCTGATCGCCTCCGGTGAGCCCGGCGGGGCACCGTTCATCGGTACCGACCGCGGTCGCGACATCTCCGATCCGCTGCCGCAGGCGATGGTGCTGACCGCGATCGTGATCACCCTCGGACTGACGGCCTTCCTGCTGACCATGGCCTACCGGAGCTTCCAGCTGAACGGGCACGACGAGGTGGCCGACGACGTGGAGGACCGCCAGATCGTCCAGCTGGCCGAGGCCGACCTGGCGTCGGCGTCGTTCGACGAGGACGACCGGTCGCTGCCGTCCGAAGACGACTCCGATCCCGATCCGGCCGAAGAGGGGTCGGAGGAGCAGCGGCGGCGAGACGGAGACCGTCGAGCAACGCCGAGCCGGGGCCGACTCCGACGAACGACGGGACTCGGCCGAGGAAGCCACCGACGACATCATCGGACGAGGGGAAGGGGGGACCGGGTCGTGAACAACCTGCTCCCGCTCCCCGTCCTGCTGCCGCTGCTGGGCGCCGGACTGGCCCTGGTCCTCGGCCGCCACCCGCGGGCCCAACGGGCCGTGTCCAGCTCGGTGCTGCTGATGGTCGTCGTGGTCGCGGCCAGTCTGGTGGTGCTGACCGACCGGCACGGACCCATCGTGCTGTGGGTGGGCGCCTGGCCCGAGCCGCTGGGCGTGGCCCTGGTGGCCGACCGGCTGTCGTCGCTGATGCTGCTGGTGTCCTCGATCGTCACCTTCACCGTGCTGGTCTTCTCGATGGGGCAGGACGTCGAGGAGCGCAAGCGCGAGACGCCGGTGTCGATCTACCACCCGACGTTCCTGGTGCTGGCCGCCGGTGTCTCCAACGCGTTCCTGGCCGGCGACCTGTTCAACCTGTTCGTCGGGTTCGAGATCCTGCTGTTCGCCTCCTACGTGCTGTTGACCCTCGGCGGCACGGGGGAGCGGATCCGGGCCGGCACCACGTACGTGCTGGTCAGCGTGCTGTCCTCGCTGCTCTTCCTGATCGCGATCGCCGCGGTCTACGCCGCCTGCGGCACGGTCAACCTGGCCCAGCTGTCGCAGCGGCTGCCCGCGCTGCCGCCGGACGTCCAGCTGGTCCTGCAGCTGCTGCTGCTCAGCGTGTTCTCGATCAAGGCCGCGGTGTTCCCGCTGTCGGCCTGGCTGCCCGACTCCTACCCGACCGCCCCCGCACCGGTCACCGCCGTCTTCGCCGGTCTGCTCACCAAGGTCGGCGTCTACGCCATCATCCGCACCCAGACGCTGTTGTTCCCCACCTCGCCGCTGTCGGACCTGCTGATGTGGGCGGCGCTGGCCACCATGATCATCGGCATCCTCGGGGCGATCGCCCAGGCCGAGATCAAGCGGATGCTGTCCTTCACCCTGGTCAGCCACATCGGCTACATGATCTTCGGGGTGGCCCTGGCCAGCGAGGCCGGGTTCGCCGGCGCGATCTTCTACACCGCCCACCACATCACCATCCAGACGACGCTGTTCCTGGTCACCGGTCTGATCGAGCGCCGGGGCGGCAGCACGTCGTTGAACGACCTGGGCGGGTTGGCCGCGCTGTCGCCGGTGCTGGGGGTGCTGTTCTTCATCCCGGCCATGAACCTGGCCGGCATCCCGCCGCTGTCCGGCTTCGTCGGCAAGATCGGGCTGCTCGAGGCCGGCGTCCAGTACGGCGGCCCGCTGGCGTACGCGCTGGTCGCCGGCGGCGTGGTGACCAGCCTGCTCACCCTCTACGCCATGGCGAAGGTCTGGAACCGGGCGTTCTGGCGCGGTGTTCCCGACGGCACCCCGAGCGGCAACCCGCTGGTGGTCCGTCGCCGCTCCGTGGTGCTGCCGCGCGGCATGGTGGTGACCACCGGCTTCCTGGTGCTGGTCGGGGTCGGCATCACCTTCGTCGCCGGACCCCTCTACGGCTACGCGGACCGGGCCGCGGCCGACATGCTCAGCGGGCTGCCGTACGTGCAGGCCGTGCTGCCGGCGGGAGTGCGATGACCAGCGACGGCACCGACCGCGAGCAGGCCGGCCGACGAGATGGTCACAGATCCCGGCGTGGACCGGCCGGCAGCTGTCCGCCGGCGCCCGCAGCTGCGGATGTCGGTGGTCACCGCGGTGATCTGGGTGCTGCTGTGGGGTGACCTGTCGTTGGCCAACCTGGTGTCCGGGTTCCTGCTCGGCCTGGTGATCACCTGGGTGTTCCCGCTGCCGCCGATCGACTTCCACGGTCGGTTCCGGCCCTGGCCGCACGCGAAGATGATCGCGATCCTGCTCTTCGACCTGACGAGGTCCAGCTTCGTGGTGGCCGCCCAGGCCTTCCACTTCGGCCACACCATGCGCAACGCAGTGGTCCGGGTGGACCTGAAGACCCACTCCGACCTCTACCTGACGCTCACCTCGGAGCTCGTCTCGCTGGTGCCGGGGAGTCTGGTGATGGAGGCGCGGCGGCAGGAGAGCGTGCTCTACCTGCACGTGATGGACGTCCGGTCGCAGGCCGACATCGAGGACGCCCGCCGCAAGGTGCTGGAGGCCGAGGAGCGGGTGGTCCGGTCCTTCGGCTCCGACGACGAGGTGGCGGACCTGCGCTCGGAGAGCGACTCGTGATGATCCTGCGCTCGGAGAGGCTCGTGATGATCTGCACTCGGATGAGGCACTCGCGATGCTGCGCTCCGAGAGGTCGCTCATGACCGTGGCGAACGTGATCATCGCCGTCGGCGTGGTCTTCCTGGCCGGTGCGATGGTGATGACCCTGATCCGGATGTCCCGCGGACCGTCCACCCTGGACCGGGTGGTGGCCGCCGACGTGGTGGTCGCGGTGGTCATCGCGGCGCTGGCGATGGAGGCGGCCCTGAACCACCACACGACCACCATCCCGATCATGCTGGTGCTCTCGCTGCTCGGCTTCGCGGGTTCGTTGGCCATGGCCCGGTTCGTGGCCGACCGGGACAAGGCCAAGAAGTGGGACGTCCCGACGTCACCACCGACCCACTCCGAGCGGGGCGGTGAGGGCACGTGAACCCGGTCCTGGACATCATCGGTGCGGTCTTCCTGCTGCTGGGGGCGATGCTCTGCTTCGCCGCCTCCGTCGGTCTCGTCCGGTTTCCCGACGTCCTGACCCGGATGCACGCCGCGACCAAGCCGCAGACGCTGGGACTGCTGTTCGTGGTCACCGGGGTGGCCTTCTCGCTGCAGAACCTGCACGCGCTCGGCATCCTCCTGCTGGTGGCGATCCTGCAGCTGCTGACTGCTCCGGTGGCCGCGCACATGGTCAGTCGGACCGCCTACCGCACCGGTCAGGTCCGCGACGACCTGCTGCTGGAGGACGATCTGGCCGACGACCTGTCCGCCGCCGGCTTCCAGCGCGTGGCCGGCGACGAGGAACCGGACGACGAGGATCGCTCGACCTCCTGACGGAGCGGGCGAGTGAGTGGGAGTTCTGCACCGAGGTCGGTGCAGAAGTCACCCCCTTGTGTCGGCGCAGAACTCACCCCTCGCGTCGGCCGGACAGCACAGCCCGGACGACCAGACCGGCCAGCAACGCCCAGAAGGCGGCCCCGATGCCGCCGATCACCGTGCCGGAGGCCGCGACCACGAACGTGATGGTCACCGCCACCCGCCCCTCGGGGCTGGTGAGTGCGCCGACCAGGGAGGCGGCCAGGGTGCCGAGCAGAGCCAGCCCGGCCACCGTGCCGATCACGTCCGGCGGGGCCAGGCTGACGAAGGCGGTCAGCGGGGCCGACACGATGCCCAGCACCAGGTAGGTCCAGCCCGCGGCGTGCGCGGCCACCCACCGGCGCGCCGGGTCGGGATGCACGTCCGGGTTCGCCGTCATGGACGCGGTGATCGCCGCCAGGTTGACCGCGTGCCCGCCGAACATCGCGCCGGCCAGCGTCCCCACCCCGGTCACGGTCATCGACTCGCGCCAGGGCACGCGGTAGCCGTACGAGGCGATGACCGCGGCGCCCGGCACGTTCTGGCTGGCCATCGTCACCAGGTAGAGGGGGATGGCCAGGCTGAGCACCGCCGGGCCGGTCAGCGAGGGCATCGTCCAGGCCAGTGAAGGGGCGACCAGTGCCGCACTCAGGTCGCCCCGGGCCTCGACGCCGATCACCACCAGGGTGACGGCGAAGGCGATCGGGACGGCCCAGCGGGGCACGAACCGGGTGGCCAGCAGCCAGCCGACCAGGATCGGGGCGACCGCCCACGGCTGCGTGGCCAGACCGTGCACCGGGGCCAGACACAGCGACAGCACCACCCCGGCCAGCATCGCCTGGGCCAGGGCGGTCGGGATCGCCGCGACCAACCGACCCAGGGCGGGCCACAGACCGGTGACCAGGATCAGCACCCCGACCAGCAGGAAGGCCCCGACGGCGGCGGGCCAGCCACCAGCGACCGCCCCGGTGGTGGCCAGCATGGCCGCGCCGGGGGTGGACCAGGCCAGGATCAACGGGGTCCGGTGCCGCAGGGTGAGCCACAGGATGCCGACGGCCTGGGTGAGGCTGAGCACCAGCAGCCCCGAGGCGGCCTCGGCCGGTGACGCACCGACGGCGCGCAGGCCGGCCAGCACGACGGCGAACGAGCTGGTGAAGCCGACCAGTGCGGCCACCACACCGGCGATCACTGGCCGCGACAGTGGTTCCATATACGGAACGCTAACAGCGCCGGCGCTGCGGTGTGCCCGATGGGGCAGTGATCGACGGCCGACGGACACTCTTCGTCCCGGGCCTTTCGGCTGCCCGGAGCGCGGGCCTATGGTCAGGCCGTGGCTACCAGGTCGCACCGGGTCCCCGGCCAGTCGCCGGCCGGCGAACGCTCGTCGGCCAGTGGGCGTGCGCCGTCCAGGAGGAGCCCCGGCTTGCCCGTTGCTGCCGTGAACCGGTTCGCGGCCGGCAACCAGGCGGCCGTGACGTCCTTCCGGGGCGACCCGACACCGGGGATGGTCGTCGTCCAGCGAGAGTCGCGGGCGGACGCGCTGACCTGGCTGCGCCGGCTGCTGGCTACCCGGGGAGCCGCGCTCGGCACCCGGATGCCGGCGGCTGCGTCCCGGCTGAGCGGCTGGTCGACCGATCGGCAGTCGGCGCTCCTGCGTCAGGTCCGGGGCTCGGTCGGAGGGTTCGAGGATGCCGTCGGCGCCGCCGGGCTGCTCGGGGACCCGAGCTCGCGGCAGGTTCTCGGCATCCTGGAGAGCGCGCAGACCAACGACGCTCTCGGGAACCGGCTGGTCGACGTCTTCCAGACCTCCGCACAACCGGTTCTCGGACTCGTCATCGCGTCGCAGATCCCGGAGCCCCGGCTGCGAGCCGTGCTCCAGACGCATGCCCAGGCCGCCGTCGCCCTGACCGCCGTGCGCACGCGGAACCCGATCGGGAGCGTCCCTCCACTGCTGTGGCTCACCTACGGCTATCTGGCAGGGCTGTCCGCCGAGCTGGCGGCACCCGCCACCGCCGGAGTCACCGCGTCGACGCCGGCCAGGGAGACCGGTGTCGAGGCGATCCTCACCCCGCCGGCGGTCGCCGCCGCCAGAGCCGCCGCCGCAGCGGCGGGGTTGCCGCCGCCGGCCTTCATCCCGGCCCGCTACTACGAGGACCTCGTCCGCGGTCTGCACCAGCAGGTGCAGGCCGAGTTCGCCTACTACGAGCGCTGGAGTCGGCGCAACCCGATGGACACCAGGCCCGGGCGGCCACGTCGAGGGCATCGCCACCGAGGCCAAGGCCCGGGTGGACGCACAGTTCGGCGACTACGGCTCCCGCCCGGCGCCGTCGCTCACCTTCGCCGCCGGCAACCTGTCCGACCGCACCACCATCGCGGGTGATCCGGTCGACATGGCGCGGTACTTCGTCAACGAGGGTGCTGACGCCTCGGTGTCGAACGTGCAGTCCGCGCACAACTCCTTCGAGGATGCCGTCGCGTCCCAGGCCATCGAGAACCGGCTGATCGACCACTACTCGGGCCGCTCGGCTCCGGTCCTGGCCAACGAGCGAGCAGCACTGGCCGGAGTGGGGATGGCCACCGCCGAGCGACAGCGCCGACTGCGGCTGATCGATCGCATGTGGGGTGGGGTCGCTCAGGGCGGCAACGTCTCCATCCGCGCCCGCGAGGGCGGCACCGCACGGGAGACGCGGGGCATCTACTGGGGTCTGTTCAAGACCATGCTGCACGAGTACCTGCACACCACCGCGCACCCGACGTACACGGCCTGGTACGAGGGGCTGACCGACTCCCACCACGTCACCACGTACCAGGAGGGGTTCACCGACCTGTTCACGCTGAAGGCCTGGAACTCCGTGTTCCCCAACGAGGTCGCCGCCAACCGAGGCTTCCGTCAGCGCATCCAGGGGACCGCCGACGCCGACCTCGACCTGGCCTCGGTCGGTGGTGCGCCCGGGCACTACCCAGAGCTGACCGAGGCGCTGCAGATCGAGGCGCTGATCGGGCTGCCGAACATGCGAGCCGCCTACTTCGCAGGAAACACCGCAGTTCTCGGCGGATCGCGGTTGCCGCGATGAGCTCTGACGCCTTCCTGGCGGCGATGGCCGGCCGTTACGACAGCTGGTGGTGGTCGGCCGGCATGTCACCGGCGGTGATAGGTGGCGCCCTCGGCGTCCAGCTGGAACCTGCTCCGGTCCGCTTCGGCGGCCGCGAGATGCTGCAGGCCGTCGTCGCGGTCGACAGTCAGCCCTTCCCGGTGCGGCTGCGCTGGACGCCCGACCTCGAGCTCGCGCTCGTGACCTTGTCGGAGCCCGCCGTCGACCCGTCCTGGGAGGCCGTCCTGACTGCCCTGGGAGAACCGGACGTCGTGTACGAGCACGGCCGCGGGCCGGTGCCCGGCGGCGACCAGCGGTGCCATCTCGACCGGGGTCTCACCGTCTTCGACAGTGGCGACCTCGGGTACCAGGCCGTCTGGCTGTACCCACCCCTGGCCGCCGATGACTACCCCGAGCGCACCGGCGCCTTCGAACCGATCCGGAGGGTGAGGCGATGACCACGAACACGTCCCGTCATGATCACGAGGACCGGGAGGCGCCAGCCCGTCCGCGCGTCCAGCGCAGCCGTGACGAGGAGTCACAGCATCCGGTGCTCGAGCTGCAGCAGCAGGCCGGGAATGCCGCCGTCGCCCGGTTGATGGCGGTTCAACGGCACACCCTGGACCCCGAGGAAGAGCACGGCTGACCTCTCGAGCGCCTCCCGCCTGGGGGTGCTGTCGGGCGCGCAGACCTACAGTGAGCGGCGTGGATCTGGCGAAGCTGGTGGGGCAGCGGTTGCGCGCGGCTCGGCAGCAGCGCGGTTGGTCAGTGGGCGCCCTGGCCGAGAGGGCCGGGATCGGCAAGGGCTCGCTGTCGGAGGTCGAGAACGGCGCGCGCAACCCCACCCTGTCCACGCTGTACGCCCTGGCCGGGGCCCTGGAGCTGCCGCTGTCGTCCCTGCTGGCGGGCCGGTCCGGCGCCCGCGTCACCTCGCCCGGGGTGGAGGCCCTGCTGCTCGACGTCCGCGAGTCGGGGGGCACGACGGTCGAGGTGTACCGGCTGGTCCTGGACCCCGGTGCCCACCACCTGCTCGGTGCCGCACGGGCCGGGAGTCGTCGAGCACCTGCTGCTGACCCGTGGTCGGGCCCGGGTCGGGCGGATCGGTGAGGAGGTCGAGATCGAGGTGGGGGAGACCGCGGAGTGGGTCAGCGACGTCGCGCACGGCTACACCGCGATCGGCGAGGAACCCGTCGAGTCGGTGCTGGTGATCCGCTCGCCCCTCACCGGTCGCCAGTCTCGGTGGTCGCGGGAGCGACGACCGGATCTGACGACGTGGGAGGTCTTAGGCTGGGGCGGTGACCACCACCGCACCCCCGCCCGTGGGCTCGACCACCCCGGACCCGATGTCTGTGTTCGATCGGCTGGAGCCGCTGCTGGCCAGCGTCAGCAAGCCGATCCAGTACGTCGGCGGCGAGCTCAACAGCGTCGTCAAGGACTGGGGTTCCGCGGAGGTCCGCTGGTGCCTGATGTACCCGGACGCGTACGAGGTGGGACTGCCCAACCAGGGCGTGGCGATCCTGTACGAGGTGCTCAACGAGCGCGACTGGATCCTGGCCGAACGCACGTACGCGGTCTGGGCCGACCTGGAGAAGCTGATGCGGGAGCAGGGCATCCCGCAGTTCACCTTGGACAACCACCGGCCGGTCGCCGCCTTCGACGTGCTCGGGGTCAGCTTCGCCACCGAGCTCGGCTACACCAACCTGCTGAACGCGCTGGACCTGGCCGGGATGGCGTTGCACGCGGTCGACCGCGGTGAGGACGAGCCGATCGTGCTGGCCGGCGGTCACGCCGCCTTCAACCCCGAGCCGGTGGCCGACTTCGTCGACGCGGCCGTGCTGGGTGACGGGGAGGAGATCGCTCTGGCCATCTCCGCGGTGATCCGGGAGTGGAAGAGCGAGGGTCGCCCCGGCGGTCGGGACGGGCTGCTGCTGCGGCTGGCCGAGACCGGCGGGGTCTACGTCCCCAAGTTCTACGACGTCGCGTACGGCCCGGACGGCGCGCTCGCCTCGGTGACGCCGAACCGGCCCGGGGTGCCGGCCCGGGTGGTCAAGCACACGGTGATGGACCTGGACGCGTGGCCGTACCCGAAGAAACCCCTGGTCCCGCTGGCCGAGACGGTGCACGAGCGCTACTCGGTGGAGATCTTCCGGGGCTGCACCCGCGGCTGCCGCTTCTGCCAGGCCGGCATGATCACCAGACCCGTACGCGAGCGCAGCATCGACACCATCGGGGCCATGGTGGCCGGCGGCATCGAGGCGACCGGGCTGGAGGAGGTCGGGCTGCTCAGCCTGTCCAGCGCCGACCACTCCGAGATCGCCCCGATCACCAAGCAGCTCGCGGATCGCTACGAGGGCACGAACGTCTCGCTGTCGCTGCCCAGCACCCGGGTGGACGCGTTCAACATCGACCTGGCCAACGAGCTGTCCCGCAACGGCCGTCGCTCCGGGCTGACCTTCGCCCCCGAGGGCGGCTCCGAGCGGTTGCGCAAGGTGATCAACAAGATGGTCAGCGAGGAGGACCTGATCCGTACGGTGGCCGCGGCGTTCGCCAACGGCTGGCGCCAGGTCAAGCTCTACTTCATGTGCGGCCTGCCGACCGAGACCGACGAGGACGTGCTGGGCATCGCCGATCTCGCCCGCAAGGTGATCCAGACCGGCCGCGACGCCAGCGGCAAGCGCGACATCCGTTGCACGGTGAGCATCGGGGGCTTCGTGCCCAAGCCGCACACCCCGTTCCAGTGGGCCGCCCAGTGCGACGCCGACACGATCGACCGGCGGCTGAAGCTGTTGCGCGACACCGTCCGGGCCGACCGCCAGTTCGGCAAGGCCATCGGTTTCCGCTACCACGACGGCAAACCCGGGATGGTCGAGGGACTGCTGTCCCGCGGTGACCGTCGGGTCGGCAAGGTGATCGAGGCCGTCTGGCGGGACGGCGGCCGGTTCGACGGCTGGAGCGAGCACTTCAGCTACGACCGCTGGATGCGCTCCGCCGAGACGGCGTTGGCCGGCACCGGGGTCGACGTGGACTGGTACACGGTGCGCGAACGCGGCTTCGACGAGGTGCTGCCCTGGGACCATCTCGACTCCGGGCTGGACAAGGACTGGCTGTGGCAGGACTGGGAGGACGCGCTGGACGAGACCGAGGTCGAGGACTGCCGCTGGACGCCCTGCTTCGACTGCGGGGTCTGCCCCGACCTCGGCACCGAGATCCAGATCGGCCCGACCGGCCGCCAGCTGCTGCCGATCTCGCCGGTCTGACCTCCGTGCTCGTCCTGATCGCGGCAATCCGCTTGGTCGACGGGCGAGAGTGAGCGAGGCTGGTTCCGTGGACGAGATCACCAGTGCAGCCGAGCTCATCGACCTGGTCGGGGAACCGACCCAGCGGGCCCGGGACAAGGTGCGTCCCGCGCTGCACGACCTGGACCGGGAGTGGCTGGCGGCCTCACCGTTCTGCCTGATCGGCACCAGCGACGCCGACGGTCGCTGCGACGTGTCACCGAAGGGCGACCCGGCGGGGCAGCTGGCGTACGTGCTCGACGACCACACCATCGCCATCGCCGAGCGACCCGGCAACCGTCGGGTCGACGGCTACCTCAACGTGCTGGCCAACCCGCACGTCGGGCTGATCTTCCTGATCCCCGGCCGGACCGACACGCTGCGGATCAACGGCCGGGCCCGGCTGGTCCGTGAGGCCGACTTCTTCGACGCGATGATGGTCAAGGGCCACCGGCCGATCCTGGCCCTGGTGGTCGAGGTGCAGGAGGTCTTCCACCACTGCGCCAAGGCGTTCCTGCGCTCGGCGCTGTGGCAGCCCGAGACCTGGAACGACCCGCTGCCGTCCCGGCCGGTGATCGCCAAGACCCTCGATGCGCAGGAGGCGACGCTGGAGGAGCTCACCGCCTACTACGGCCCGTCGTACGCGGAGAAGCTGTACGGCTGACGCGCTCGCCTGAGCAGCGGGTCGCGGTCAGTCGCATTTTCCATCCACGGACGGGTCTGCCGACCCGGTCGCCACGGGTGGTGCTCGGAAGGCGTCTGTGGACGGGAATTGGCGCGACCGGCCGTTGCTGACTCTGGGCTGTCCGTCCGTGGAGGGAGATTGTCCGGCCGAGAGTGCTGCCCCGCTGCCGATTGCCGTCCGTGGATGGGAAATCCCGCACCCGAGGGGTCCTGAAGGTTCGGATATCCGTCCGTGGCTGGAAATTGCCGAACCAGGAGGGCCGCCTGGCTTGCCTGGGTCGCCCGGCCCGGCTCGACCGGTCAGCAGGTCGGGCGGCCGCCCTCGTACAGGCGGGGAATCGGGTGGTTGGCCGCGAACAGACCGTCCGGGTCGACCACTGACCTCAAGGCGGCAAGTCGTCGCCAGGTCACCTCGTCGTACGCGCCACGGGGGTCGACGGCGTCCTCGGTGAAGCTGAGGAACCGTCGCGCGCCGGTCCAGGGGGCCAGGCAGGCCTGCAGCGCTGCCACGTCGGCACTGACCCGGCCGGCCATCTCCGGTGCCAGCACCATCCCGGTGCCGAAGGCCAGGAACTGGCCGTCGAGATGGGACACGGCGCCGCCCCCGGCCGCCGGGCGGGCCAGCGCCCCACCGAGCTGACGCAGCTCGGCCACCATCAGCGACGTGCTCGTACGGTCGACCGTCGCCGACAGGAAGGCGTCGATGCCGGCGTCGGTCAGCCCGGTCAGCAGGGCCGACCCGCCGATCGCGGCAGCACTGCCCTCGGGATCCATGTGCAGCCGGGTCAGGCGCGGCGGCCGGCACGCGCAGGAACGTGTCCACCTCCGGTCGCAGCGACCGCAGCTCGGCCAGCACCCGGTCGGCGGCGTCGTCGGGGGCCAGCACGGCACCGTCGATCACCACCACCGAACGACCGCTGAGGAACGGCGGCAGCTCCGGCAGCGGCGGCAGGTGCAGGATCCGGAACGAGGTGGTGACCTCCTCCGGCGCGTTCGCGGCCCAGGGCGCCCAGGTCCGCAGCACCTGCTCGGCGCGGCTGACGTCGAAGATCATCATCCCGGCGTACGCGGTGGCCAGGTCGATCAGGGAGAACTCCAGGGCGGTGACCACGCCGAAGCTGCCGCCACCCCCTCGCAGGGCCCAGAGCAGCTCCGGGTCGTGCTCGGCGTCGGTCCGCACGATGGTGCCGTCGGCGATGACGAGCTCGGCGGCGGTGACGTGGTTGGCGGCCAGACCGAGCGAGCGGCCGTACCAGCTGAGTCCACCGCCCAGGCTGTACCCGATGATCCCGACGTCGGGCGAGGAACCGTGCAGCGCGGCGAGTCCGTGCGCCGCCGCGGCGGCCACGGCGGGGTCCCACAGGGTGCCGCCGCCGACCCGGGCGAGCCGGCGTCCGGGATCGACGCTGACCTCGCTCAGGCCCGACAACCTGGCGAGCACGACGTCGTCCAGCCCGCGTTGGGCCAGGGGAGCGGCGTTGTGCCCGGTGGACTGCGGGGCCACCCGCAGGCCCTGCTCGCCGGCGAGGCGGACCAGACGGGAGACGTCGTGGGCGGACTGCGGGTGCGCGACGGCGGCCGGACGCTGGTCGACGGCACGGTTCCAGGCCAGCCGTGCCTCGTCGTAGCCCGGGTCATCGGGCAGCCGGACGTCGAAGCCGGCGTCCTCGGCGAGCCGGCGGGCGCCGGGCCCGGGCTGCGGGCGGGTGCCGTTGGCCGGCCCCCTGGTCGCCTCGTTCGTGCCGTTGTCAGTGCCGGTGGCGGTGGCGGTGGCGTTGGCAGTGGCCGCGGTGACCTCGGCGGCGGTGGTGCGCGAGCGGCTCGCGGTGAGATCGGTGGTCACGATCGGATCCCTTCGGGAGTGGACGGTCAGGTCTGGAGTCGCACCCGCCTCGGGGTTGCCTGACGCCGTCGGCGTGCTGGGCGTCAGGTGCTGATCACCGAGGGGAACAGAGCGCGACGTGACCGCCGCCGATACCTGCCACCGGTGTTCTCTGGGTGACAGGAGCCGCGAACGAATGGTCCCGATCGCCCGGGCCCGAGCGGTCGGGACCGGCTCAGCCCAGCAGCCGGCCGTACTCGGCCGACCAGCGGAAGGCCACCTCGTCGACCTCGGTCATCGGCGGCGCCGTCCCGGTGTCCAGCAGGAGGGTCAGCTCGGCCAGGCACAGGTGGTAGCCCCCGGCCGAGCTGACGATCCCGGTCGGGTCGGGGTCCTCGGGCCAGGTGGTGAAGACCAACCGGGTGCCGCCCTCGACAGCTACCAGCTCGAACACCTGCAGGTCCCCGCCCCAGGTCCAGCCGAACCGGCGGGGCGGGTCCCAGAGCTCGATCCGGCCGGTCAGCACGGGTTCCTCGATGTCGTACCTCGCCACGTGCCCGGGCCAGAACGGCAGGGTGATCGCCGCGCCCGGGGCGCGTTCGCCGACGATGTCGCACGGCATCCAGTGGCGCAGCTGGTCGGACTCGGTGAGGGCTCGCCAGACCCGCTCCCGCGGGTGCGGGAAGTCGCGCACGAAGCGCAGCCCCGGCCGGTCGCCGTCGTGGATCAGCTCGCCCGGGGGAGCGGCGTCGGCCACCGCGGCGACCTGTCCGTGCTCGAGTCGGTCCGTGCTGAGTCGGTCGGGGCTCGAGAGGTTCGCGGTCAGTCATCGGTGTCCTCCATCGTGGTCGTCGGTCTCCGCCATCCGGTCCAGGTGGGTGCCGAGGTCGTCCAGGCGTCGCTCCCAGGTGGCCCGGTAGGGCTCCAGCCAGTGGTCGAGGGTCCGCAGCGGTTCCGGGTTCAGTCGGTACCACCGGCGCTGGGCCTCGGGCCGGACGACGACGAGATCCGCCTGCCGCAGGGCGCGCAGGTGCTTGGACACGGTGGGCTGGGCCAGGCCGAGCAGGGTGACCAGCTCGGTGACCGAGCGGTCGCCCTCGCGCAGCGCGTCCAGGATCTGCCGGCGGTGCGGCTCGGCGACGACCTCGAACAGGCTGGCGGTCATGGGATGAAGTATGCAGTCTTGGCAATATTGCCGTCAAGCAATGGAGGCGCGACGACGGCCCTGGCGTGACCCGAACGGACGGGCGGGCCGAACGGGTCCGGCCGTTGTACCCTCGCCGCGTGTCGCCCAGGACCCAGCCCGAGCAGCACCCACCCCCTGTGCAGTGGCTGCGGCTCCGCTACGCCCGCCGGGGGCGGGCCCGGTTCACCAGTCACCGGGACTTCAGCCGGGCCTTCGAGCGGGCTCTGCGCCGGGCCGAGGTGCCGATGGCGTACTCCTCCGGTTTCTCGCCCCACCCCCGCATCTCGTACGCCAACGCCGCCCCGACCGGGGCGGCCAGCGAGGCCGAGTTCCTGGAGATCGGACTGACCGACACGCGGGACCCCGAGCAGCTGCGCGCACAGCTGGACGAGGCGCTGCCCGCCGGGTTGGACATCGTCGCCGCCCAGGTCTCGCCGGGGGACACGCTGGCCGACCGGTTGACCGGCTCGCGCTGGCGGATCGACGTGGTGGGCGTCGAGCCTGACCTGACCGCGACGACAGTGGCCGCCTTCCTGGCCCGCGCGGAGGTCCAGGTGTCGCGGATGACCAAGTCGGGCCTGCGCACCTTCGACGCCCGCGTGGCCGTACGGGACCTGCTGGTGGTCGAGGGCGGCCTGGTCGCCACCATCGCGCACCAGGTGCCGTTGGTGCGTCCCGACGACCTGCTGGCCGCTCTGGGTGAGGTGGAGCCGGCGTGGCGACCGCCCCACCCGCCGCTCCTCACCCGGTTGGTCCAGGGTGAGCTCGACGACGCCACCGGGGACATCGCCGCGCCGCTGTGACCAGCCGCGATGGCGGCTGTTCGGTGATGTGGGACAATAGGCCTCGGCTGGAGTGCGCCCGCACTCCAACTCGATGACTTCCCGCTCCACGAGGTGACAGCTCGCGGAGGCTGCGGGTGCCATCTCCACCGCGACGAACGGCCGCACCACGGCCACGTCCGACCGCGGGAGATCGGCGCTCGGCCATCGATGCCGCAGGCTTTCCGCGACGCGGTCCCGTACCGCCGTCGCGACTGACACGAGGTGCATCTGCGCACCCGAAGGAGTCCGGATGCTCGATCACGAGCCCGACACGAACGACAACCCGACAGCACCATCGGCGACCGAGCCAGACGCCGGACGGCGCGCCCGCTCCCCGACGTCGACGCCGTGCCGCCACCCGGCAGGCCGGCCCGCCGGTGATCAGCCCCGACCCCGAACCGACCGACGCCGGGGGCGCTGCGGCCCCGGTGATGAGCGCCCAGTCGACGCCCGTCACCGATCAGGACAGCACCGACCGGTCCGGCGACGCGGAGAGCCCGGCGGCCGCCGAGTCCGGCCCGGCCTTCCGCCGAGCCGGAGACCGCACCGCCGGCCAAGAAGACCGCCCGGAAGCGTGCCACCAAGGCGGCCGCCGACGGCGCCCCGCGGACCCCGCGCAAGCGCGCGACCAAGAAGGCGACGGCGGAGGCGAGCCCTCAGGCCGAGCCGGACGCCACGTCCGCTCCGGCCGCCGATCCGCCGGAAGCCCCGGAGCAGACCGCGGCGGCCCTGGACGAGATCCGTACCGCTCTCACCGCCGAGCTGCCCCCGACCGAGCTGACGGTCCCCCCGTCCACCGAACAGGCCGAAGACCCGACCGACGAGGCGGAGTCCGCCGATGCCGGTGCGTCGGTGGTCGACACCCCGACCGCCGACGACCCCGCAACGGTGACCGAGCCGCTCGCGGACGACGAGACGCTCGACCTGCTGGCCGCGGTGCCCACCCCCGTCGACGATGCGGTCGCTGACGAGAGCCCTTCAGCGGAGTCCGCCACGGACTCCGACGCCGAGGACGACGACAGCGACGACGACGCTGGTGACGCGGAGTCGAATGCCGACGACTCAGGTGCTGACGAGACCGACGAGAACGGTTCCCCGCGTCGCCGCCGCCGCCGTCGGGGAGGCCGTCGCCGCCGCCGCGGCGGGTCCGACGACCACGCCGACGACGACCAGGCCGACGACAACCGCGCCGACGACAACCGCTCCGACGACAACCGCTCCGACGACAACCGCTCCGACGACAAACCGGGGCAGCGACAACCGGGGCAGCGACAACCGCACCGGTGGCCGCCGGGGCGGCGACCAGCGCGCCGACGCCGCCGACGCCGGCCCCCGCGACAGTGGTCAGCTCGACAGCGCCCAGGCCGGCGGCGAGCCGGCCGGCGGTGACGAAGACGGATCCGGAGACGAGTCCGCCGACGGCACGCCGGGTCGCAGCGGCGGCCGTCGTAGCCGCAACCGGCGCGCCGAGGCCGAGGCGTCTGACGAGTCCGACGGCGACGACGTGGGGGAGGACGGTCAGCGACGTCGCCGGCGTCGTCGTCGCCGTCGCGGCGAGGACAGTGCCCCATCGGCCGACGACCCGGCCGAGGTAGTGGTCCGGGTGCGCGAGCCCCGCTCCCGGCAGAAGGCGGCCGAGGAGGTCACCGGCATCCAGGGATCTACCCGGATGGAGGCCAAGCGGCAGCGTCGGCGGGAGGGCCGCGAAGCCGGTCGTCGCCGCGCGCCGATCCTGTCCGAGGCCGAGTTCCTGGCCCGCCGCGAGTCGGTGGTCCGCAAGATGGTCATCCGGCAGCGGGACGACCTCACCCAGATCGCGGTGCTGGAGAACGACATCCTGGTCGAGCACTACGTCGACCGCGAGTCGGCGGCGTCGCTGATCGGCAACGTCTACCTCGGCCGGGTGCAGAACGTGCTCCCGTCGATGGAGGCCGCGTTCATCGACATCGGCCGGGGCCGCAACGCCGTGCTCTACGCCGGTGAGGTCGACTGGGACGCCTTCGGCGCCAACGGTCAGCACCGCAAGGTCGAGAACGTGCTCAAGTCCGGCCAGAGCGTCCTGGTCCAGGTCACCAAGGACCCGGTCGGCGCCAAGGGTGCCCGGCTGACCAGCCACGTGACGCTGCCCGGTCGCTACATCGTGTACGCCCCGGGTGGCCACCTCTCCGGCATCTCCCGCAAGCTGCCCGACACCGAGCGCAAGCGGCTCAAGTCGGTGCTCAGCGACCTGGTCCCCGACTCGGCCAGCGTGATCGTGCGCACGGCCGCCGAGGGCGCCAGCGAGGACGAGCTGGTCCGCGACGTCAACCGGCTGAAGGCGCAGTGGGAGGACATCGAGCGCAAGGTCAAGGCCGGCAGCGCGCCGAAGCTCCTCTACGGCGAGCCCGACCTGACCGTACGGATCGTGCGCGACCTGTTCACCGAGGACTTCGCCGACCTCGTCATCCAGGGCAACGGCTCGGCCGCTGACGCGTACGAGGCCGTCGACGCCTACGTGGGTCACGTGGCCCCGCACCTGCACGACCGGATGCAGCGCTGGGACGTCGAGGAGAAGGGCGACCTGTTCGCCACCTACCGGCTGGACGAGCAGATCTCCAAGGCGCTGGAGCGCAAGGTGTTCCTGCCCTCCGGCGGGTCGTTGATCATCGACCGCACCGAGGCGATGACGGTGATCGACGTCAACACCGGCAAGTTCACCGGCAGCGGCGGCAACCTGGAGGCCACGGTCACCAGCAACAACCTGGAGGCGGCCGAGGAGATCGTCCGCCAGCTCCGGCTGCGCGACATCGGCGGCATCATCGTGATCGACTTCATCGACATGGTGCTGCCCGCCAACCGCGAGCTGCTGCTGCGGCGCCTGGTCGAGTGCCTGGGCCGTGACCGGACCCGGCACCAGGTGGCCGAGGTGACCAGCCTGGGTCTGGTCCAGATGACCCGGAAGAAGATCGGCACCGGTCTGCTGGAGGCCTTCACCACCGAGTGCGAGGTCTGCCACGGCCGCGGCTACGAGATCTCCGACGTGCCGGTGGAGACCCAGAAGCAGCCGGACGGCGGGTCCCGTGACCACCGCGGTGGCGGCAACAACGGCGGCGGCAACAGTGGCGGCGGCAACAGCGGCGGTGGCGGCAACAGCGGCGGTGGCCGCGGTCGCGGTCGTGGCAACGGGGGCGGCAACGACCGGTCCGGGGCGCGGGAACGACAGGTCCGGTGGCAACGGGGGCGGCAACGCCCACAAGCCGGTGTCCATCCCGCCCGCCCTGCGACCCGACAACGGCGCCGACGACGGTCAGCCGACGGCGGAGCCGACATCAGATCGCACGTCGGACCAGAGTGGCCCGTCGGATCGGGCGCCTGAGGCGTCGTCGGACCACGGAGCGGAACCGTCGTCGGACCAGGTGGCCGTGGTGCCAGCGTCCAGCGACTGATCGCGCCGCAGGAATCGGATGGTGTCGTCCCGCTGTCGGGGACGACCCCACATTGCCGGGCAGCTGACGGGCTGGTGGCCGCTGCGTGCGCAGCTGGTCGAGCCGTCCCGGCTAGGTTGAGCCCGTGCCCGACGACGGAGCAGGCCCCCCTCCAGTGACACCCCCTCCAGTGACACCAGCCGCGTCCGACGATCCGCCACCCCTCGTGGTGGCCGTCGTCGGCGCCGGCCCGTCAGGCATCTACGCCGCCGAGGCGCTGACCCACCAGAGCGACATCGCCGTCGACGTGACGGTGCTCGACCGCCTGCCGGTCCCGTTCGGGCTGGTCCGCTACGGCGTCGCCCCGGACCACCCCTCCATCCGCTCGGTCCGCAACACGCTGGAGCGGACGCTGGAGAAGACCGGGGTCCGGTTCTACGGCGACGTCGCGATCGGGGTCGACCTGACCGCCGACGAGCTGCGGGAGAGCGTGGACGCCGTCATCTACGCGTTCGGGGCCGGCAGCGACAAGCGGCTCGGGATCGACGGTGAGGACCTGGACGGCAGCGTGGCGGCGGCCGAGTTCGTGGCCTGGTACTGCGGCCACCCCGATGTCCACCCCGACACCGACGGCACCGCCCCCGCCGGTGATCCCGGCGGGCCGAGTCGGCTGGAGCAGGAGCACGTCACCCACCTGGTGTCCACCACCACCGACGCGGTGGTGGTCGGCGTCGGCAACGTGGCCCTGGACGTGGCGCGGATCCTGGCCAAGCACGCCGAGGAGCTGGCCGAGACCGACATGGCCGACGAGGTGCTCGACTCCCTGGATCTGAAGCAGGTCACCGACGTGCACGTGCTCGGGCGGCGGGGGCCGGCGTACACGGCCTTCACGACCAAGGAGCTGCGCGAGCTGGGTCAGATCCCCGACCTCGACCTGCTGGTCGATCCGCTCGACCTGGAGCTGGACGAGTCCAGCCTGGCCGTGGTCGGCCGGGACAAGGTCGCCGCCCGCAACCTGGTGGTGCTGCGGGAGTGGTCCGAACGGCCCCGGGGCAGTGCCTCCCGACGCCTGCACCTGCACTTCTGGACCCGACCGGTCCGGGTTCTCGGCCGGGACCGGGTGACCGGGGTCGAGGTCGAGCGCACCGGTCTGGACGCCGACGGGGCCGTGGTCGGGCGGGGCCGGCACCGGGTGATCCCGGCGCAGCTGGTGGTCCGCTCGGTCGGCTACCGGGGCAGTCCGCTGCCGGGCGTGCCGTTCGACGACGGCACCGGCCGGGTCCCGCACGCCGAAGGACGCGTGATCCGCGACGGTGGTTTCTCACCCGACGAGTACGTCACGGGCTGGGTCAAGCGCGGTCCGACCGGGGTGATCGGCACCAACAAGTCCGACGCCGTCGAGACGGTCACGTCGCTGCTGCACGACGTGGACGACGGGGCGCTGGTCCCGCGCGGCTCGGTCGGGCGGCTGAGTGCCCTGCTGGCCGACCGGGGCATCCACCCGCTCGACCTCGACGGCTGGCACCGGATCGACGCCGCGGAGGTCGAGCTGGGCCGCTCCCACGGCCGGGTGCGCACCACCTTGGCCCACCGCAGCGAGCTGCTGGCCGCGGCGGAAGCATCGGACTGAGCTGCGGAGGATCCACTCGTGCTCGCCGCCCTCTTGCGGCAGAAGTTGGCGTGGTGGTGCGGCAGGAGGCGGGCTAGGCGGAGCGGGGCGGCCCGACCAGCCGGGACATCAGGTCGACCAGGGTCCGCTCCGGGTTGTGGGTGACCCCGGCGTGCACGGGGGAGGGCTGCACGACCGAGGACCGCGGGGCGGTGAGCATGCCGAACCTGGTGGCCAGGCCGGTGTTCTCCCGCGCCGAGCCGACCGGCTCGTGGCAGGCCCGGGCGACGGCCTCCGCCGCCAGCCGTACGCCGTCGGTGTCGACGTCGGCGGCCAGCGCCCGCAGCCGTACGTCGTCGACCGCCACCCCAGCGCGGAGGAAGTCCATCGCCTGGCAGTAGAGGATCACCCCGACGTTGACGAACTCACCGCGGTCGATCCGCGGCACGGCCCGCAGCACGGCGTACTGGTACGCCTCGCGGCGACCGCGGTGCCCAGACGTCTCGCGGTGCCCAGACGACTCGCGGTGCGGCCCGGTCACGGCAACCACCGGTCGGCGGCGGCCAGCCGGGTGAGCAGGAACTCGGCGTAGCGGTCCCGTGCCGAGGCGGCGTCCGGCGGCGCCTTGGCGTCGGGTCGGGTCGCGTCCGGGACCAGCCAGGCGTCCGGCACCTCGGCCAGCACCTCGGCCAGCAGCTCCGGGGTGACCCGTGTGGACAGGGCGTCGTGCACGTCCCGGGGCCGGCCGAGACCACCGAGAACGTGGTCGCCGTAGTCGTACGCGGACTCGGCGAACCGCTGGGGGTCGCCCCAGGAGTGGTGGAACCGCAGGCAGGCGCCGTGGTCGATCGCCCACAGGCTCCGGTGCCAGATGAGCAGGTTGGTGTTGCGCCGGCTCCGGTCGACGTTGGCCACGAAGGCGTCCAGCCAGACCACCGCCGACGCGTCGGCCACCGGCACGTCGAAGCTGCGGTCGTAGCCGAGGGAGCCGGGCAGGAAGTCCATCGCCAGGTTCATCCCGGCGCTGGCGGTGACCAGGTCCTGCACCTCCTGGTCCGGCTCCCGTCGGCCGATCTCGGGGTCGACCTCGATCAGCGCCAGCTCGGGGATCCGGATCCCGAGCTCCTGCCCGAGGCGGCCGACCACGATCTCGGCCACCAGGGCCCGGGGTCCCTGACCGGCGCCGGTGAACTTGACCACGTAGGTGCCGAGGTCGTCGGCCTCCACCAGCCCGGGCAGCGAACCACCTTCGCGGAGCGGGGTGAGATAGGCCGTGGCCGTCAGGTGGGGCAGCACGACAGAGAGCGTAGTGTCGTCCCCGGCGGTCCTGCCGACGGCGCCCGTTTGACCCGTCTTGTCCGCCCAGGTAGATTTGCTCCTCGGTGTGCGCTCCGGCGCGCCCCTCGGGTGTGTCCAGGTGAGTGTCCTCTGGACTGCCTGTGCAACCAGTCGTAAACGAAAGAGTGGGTCAGGCGTGTACGCGATCGTGCGCAGTGGCGGCCGTCAGCACAAGGTCGCCGTCGGTGACGTCCTCGACGTCGACCGTCGGTCCGAGAAGCCGGGGGACAGCGTCGAGCTGACCCCGCTGCTGGTGGTCGACGGCGATGCCGTCACCTCCGACGCGGCCGGCCTCGCCGGTGCGAAGGTGACCGTGGAGGTCCTGGCCGAGAAGAAGGGTCCGAAGATCCGGATCCTCAAGTTCAAGAACAAGACCGGCTACCGGCGGCGGCAGGGTCATCGCCAGCGGTACACCCAGGTCAAGGTCACCGGGATCGAGAGCTAGGAACTGAGATGGCACACAAGAAGGGCGCGTCCTCGACCCGCAACGGTCGGGATTCCAACTCCCAGCGACTGGGCGTCAAGCGGTTCGGCGGCCAGCAGGTGAACGCCGGCGAGATCATCGTCCGCCAGCGCGGCACCCACTTCCACCCCGGTGACGGCGTCGGTCGCGGTGGCGACGACACCCTCTTCGCGCTCGTCGAGGGCAAGGTCGACTTCGGCACCCGCCGCGGTCGCCGCGTCGTCAACATCCTGCCGGCCGAGGTCACCGCCTCGGTCTAGGTTCACCACCCGGTCAGCGACCGGACACACACCTACCGACAGAGGGTGGCCCAGATCTGGGCCACCCTCTGTCACGTTGTCGGGCGGACCGCCCGACGTGAGAGAAGAGGCGCCCCGTGGCGATCCCCAGCTTCGTCGATCGGGTGACCCTGCACGTCCACGGCGGCAACGGCGGCCACGGCTGCGCCTCGGTGCACCGGGAGAAGTTCAAGCCGCTCGGTGGCCCCGACGGCGGCAACGGCGGCCACGGCGGCTCCGTGGTCCTGCGGGTCGACACCAGCGTGACCACGCTGGTCGACTTCCACCGCCAGTCCCACCGGCGGGCCGACAGCGGCGTCCCCGGCAAGGGCGACCACGCCAACGGCGCCAACGGCGAGGACATCGTCCTCGCCGTGCCGGACGGCACGGTGGTCCACGACGCCGACACCGGGGAGACGCTGGCCGACCTGACCGGGCACGACACCGAGGTGGTCATCGCGGCCGGTGGTCGCGGTGGCCTCGGCAACGCGGCCCTGGCCTCGTCCTCGCGCAAGGCGCCCGGTTTCGCCCTGCTGGGGGAGGAGGGTGAGGAGCGGACGGTCACCCTCGAGCTCAAGGTGGTGGCCGACGTCGGGCTGGTCGGCTTCCCCAGCGCCGGCAAGTCCTCCCTGGTGGCCGCCATCTCGCGGGCTCGACCGAAGATCGCCGACTACCCGTTCACCACCCTGGTCCCCAACCTCGGGGTCGTGGTGGCCGGCGACACGACCTACACCGTGGCCGACGTGCCCGGTCTGATCGAGGGCGCCTCGGAAGGACGCGGCCTCGGCCACGACTTCCTCCGGCACATCGAGCGCTGCGCCGCCATCGTGCACGTGCTCGACTGCGCGACCTTCGAGCCCGGCCGCGACCCGGTCAGCGACCTCGACGTGATCGAGGCCGAGCTGTCCGCCCACGGCGGTCTGGAGGACCGGCCGCGGTTGGTCGCCCTCAACAAGATCGACGTGCCGGACGGCGGTGAGCTGGCCGAGATCGCCAAGCCCGAGCTCGAGGCCCGGGGTCTGCGCGTCTTCGAGATCTCGACCAAGTCCGGTGCCGGTCTGCAGGGTCTGATGTTCGCCATGGCCGAGATCGTCGGTCAGCGACGCGCGACCCTGCCGCCGCCCCCGCCCGCCCGGATCGTGATCCGGCCGACACCGGTCACCGGGAAGCGACGAGTTCACCATCCGGCGCGAGAACGACCTGTGGCGGGTCCAGGGCGCCAAGCCCGAGCGCTGGGTCCGGCAGACCGACTTCGGCAACCCGGAGGCGGTGGGCTACCTGGCCGACCGGCTGAACCGGATCGGGATCGAGGACAAGCTGCTGCAGCTCGGCGCCCAGGCCGGTGACGGCGTGGCCATCGGCGGCGAGGACGCGGTCGTCTTCGACTTCCGCCCCCAGATCGACATCGGTGCCGAGATCCTCAGCCGGCGGGGTGAGGACCAGCGCTTCACCGAGGAGCGGCCGGCCGCGATCCGTCGTCGGGAGAAGGACGTCGCCTACCACTCCGAGGACAGCGACGGGGTCACGTTCGACGACGACTGGTCCGATGACGACTGAGCCCGACGCGACCGAGCGGTCGGAGTCGGGCCGGGAGAGCGTACGGGCTGACGTCGGTGCGGCGCACCGCATCGTGGTCAAGATCGGGTCGTCGTCGCTGACCACGCCCGCCGGTGGCATCGACCCCGGGCGGATCCAGGCGCTGGTCGACACGCTGGCGGCAGCACGCTCGGCCGGCCGCGAGGTCGTGCTGGTGTCGTCCGGCGCCATCGCCGCCGGGCTGTCGCCCGCTGGGGTTGAAGAGCCGGCCCCGCGACCTGGCCACCCAGCAGGCCGCCGCTTCGGTGGGGCAGGGGCTGCTGATGGGCTACTACACCCACCTGTTCGCCGCCCACGGGCTCGAGGTCGGTCAGGTGCTGCTGACTGTGGACGACGTCACCCGCCGTGGCCACTACCGCAACGCCTACCGCACCTTCGGCCGGTTGCTGGAGCTCGGGGTGGTGCCGATCGTCAACGAGAACGACACGGTGGCCACCCACGAGATCCGCTTCGGTGACAACGACCGGCTGGCCGCCCTGGTGGCGCACCTGGTGCACGCCGATGCGCTGATCCTGCTGAGTGACGTCGACGCGCTCTACACCGGGCACCCGAGACTGCCCGACTCGCAGCGGATCACCGACGTGCACGCGGTCGAGGAGCTGGCCGGGATCGACATCTCCACCCGCGGCACCGCGGTCGGCACCGGCGGCATGATCACCAAGGTCGATGCGGCCAAGATCGCCACCTCGGCAGGGATCCCGACCGTGCTGACCTCGGCGGCGCAGGTCGCCGGCGCCGTCGCCGGCGGAGCCGGTCGGCACCGTGTTCCACCCCACCGGCCGACGCCGGCCGACCCGGCAGCTGTGGCTGCGGCACGCCTCCGACGCCCGGGGTGAGCTGGTGCTGGACGACGGCGCCGTCCGGGCCGTGGTCACCCGCAACGCGTCGCTGCTGCCGGCCGGGGTGACCGAGGTCCGGGGTCGCTTCACCGCGGGCGAGCCGGTCGATCTGGTCGATCTGCAGGGCACGGTGGTGGCCCGCGGGCTGGTCAACTTCGACGCCGACGAGATCCCCGCCCTGCTGGGCAAGACCACCGGGCAGATCGCCGCGGAGCGGGGCCGCGGCTACGACCGCACGGTCGTGCACAAGGACGCCCTCGTCGTCTTCGGAC
The DNA here is from genome assembly GCA_963784345.1 of uncultured Actinomycetota bacterium. GTDB lineage: Bacteria > Actinomycetota > Actinomycetes > Propionibacteriales > Propionibacteriaceae > Microlunatus. The sequence continues at coordinate 98,001 of CAWARE010000043.1, read as the reverse complement.
CCGACTCCTAGCCGAGCCGAAGACCCCGGTCGTGTCCGGACCCGACAGCGGTCGGTGCCACCATCGACGGGTCGACCGACCCGGACGGGTCGCGAAGTGTTACCGGTGCGTGACAGGCGAACGCCAGAACTTGTGCTCTCAGGCGCTTCTTGGTTTAAGGTCAACTTTTGATCGTCAACCGTCCGGCCGCGTAGACCTTCACCACAGGTCCCGGGCCCGCACACAACACGAGGTGACCATCGTGCGACACACGAGAATCCTGCGTCGGGGGATCGCTGCCATCGCCGCGCTCACCCTGGCGGGAACGCTGGCGTCCTGCGCCCAGAGCCAGCGCGAGACCGGCTCCACCACCGAGGGGAGCAGCGGCGGCGACTTCGTCTTCGCCGCCTCGTCGGACCCGGTGATGCTCGACCCGGCCATGGCCAGCGACGGCGAGACCTTCCGCGTCTCCCGCCAGATGTTCGAGGGGCTGGTCAGCGCCAAGCCCGGCACCACCGAGATCGAGCCCCTGCTGGCCACCGAGTGGAAGGCGTCCGAGGACGGCAAGTCCTACACCTTCACCCTGCGCGAGGGCGTGAAGTTCTCCGACGGCACCGACTTCAACGCCGAGGCCGTCTGCGCCAACTTCGACCGCTGGTACAACTGGACCGGCGTCAACCAGTCCGAGAACATCACGTACTACTACGGCAAGCTGTTCCGCGGCTACAAGACCGGCAAGACCGGCGGCATCTACGACAGCTGCACGGCCGGCAGCGCCACCGAGGCCACGGTCAAGCTGACCAAGCCGTTCGCCGCCTTCGTCCAGGCCATGACGCTGCCGGCGTTCTCGATGCAGAGCCCGACGGCGCTGAAGGAGTACAACGCCGACGACACCCAGGGCACCGAGACCGACCCGCGCTTCTCCGCGTACGCGACCGAGCACCCCACCGGGACCGGCCCGTTCGTGTTCGAGAAGTGGGAGCGGGACCAGGCGGTCACCCTGAAGCGCAACGACAGCTACTGGGGCGACAAGGCCAAGGTCGAGCGGGTGATCATCCGGACCATCTCCGACCCCAAGGCGCGGACCCAGGAGCTGCAGGCCGGCACCATCGACGGCTACGACCTGGTCGGACCGGCTGACGTCCAGCCGTTGAAGGACGCCGGCTTCCAGATCCAGAACCGCCCGGCCTTCAACATCTTGTACCTGGGCATCAACCAGAAGAACAAGGCGCTGCAGGACGTCCGGGTGCGCGCAGGCGATCGCCCACGCCATCGACAAGGCGGCCGTGGTCAAGTCCTCGCTGCCGGAGGGATCGGTGCCGGCCAAGGAGTTCATGCCGAACCTGGTGGACGGCTACAACGACTCGATCACAGACCCGGCGTACGACGTCGACGAGGCCAAGAAGCTGCTCAAGGAAGCGGGCCAGGAGAACCTCGAGCTCAAGTTCGCCTACCCGACGGGCGTCTCCCGGCCGTACATGCCGTCCCCGGAGGACACCTTCGCGGTGATCAAGTCGCAGCTGGAGAAGGCCGGCATCAAGGTCACCCCGGTGGCCGCCAAGTGGAGCCCGGACTACCTGGACATGATCCAGAGCGACGGCGGCACCGACAAGCACGACATCCACCTGCTGGGGTGGACCGGTGACTACAACGACCCGGACAACTTCGTCGGTGTCTTCTTCGGCGCCAAGTCCGCCGAGTGGGGCTTCGACAACGCCAAGCTGTTCTCCGACCTGTCGGCGGCTCGCGAGCTGCCCACCCGGGACGAGCAGGTGACGGCGTACGAGAAGATCAACGCCGAGATCGCCGAGTACCTGCCCGGCGTCCCGCTGGCCCACCCCGCCCCCTCGCTGGCGTTCGCCAAGGGCGTCGAGGGCTACGTGGCCAGCCCGGTGCAGGACGAGGTCTGGAACACCGTCAGCGTCACCCGCTGACGTGATCGGCTGACACGGCGGGGCGGCACCTCGACGCAGGTGCCGCCCCGTAGCGTGTCGAACGTCTGCGAATCCCCGACCCCCCGGAGGAGGAGGCAGGTCACCGTGCTCAGATTCGTCGTCCGGCGCATCCTGCTGATGATCCCCGTGCTGCTCGGGCTGATCGTGCTGCTGTTCGTCTGGGTGCGGGCGCTGCCCGGGGACCCGGCCCGGGCCCTGCTGGGCGAGAAGGCCACCCCCGAGTCCATCGCCTCGGTCAACGCCCAGTACGGCTTCGACAAGCCCTTGCTGCAGCAGTTCGGCATCTACGCCTCGCAGGTGCTGCGGGGCAACTTCGGCAACTCCCCGCGGACCGGCGAGCCGGTGCTGGAGACCTTCCTGCAGCGGTTCCCGGCCACCATCGAGCTGTCCCTGGCGGCGTTGGTCTTCGCCGTGGTGGTGGGGATCCCGCTGGGCTACTGGGCGGCCAAGCGGGCCGGCGGCTGGCTGGACACCTTCGCGGTCGGCACCTCGCTGGCCGGGGTGGTGATCCCGGTGTTCGTGCTGGCGTACCTGCTCAAGCTGGTCTTCGCCGTCGGTCTGCCCGGGGCCCTCGGGGTGCTCGCGGTGCTGCCCGCCTCGGGCCGCCAGGACGCGCGGATCGACGCCACCCACATCACCAACTTCTACGTCCTCGACGGCTTGCTGACCCGGGAGTGGGACGCCGTCCTGGGACGCCGTGCTGCACCTGATCCTGCCGGCCATCGCCCTGGGCTCGATCCCGCTGGCGATCATCGTCCGGATGACGCGGGCGTCGGTGATCGACGTGCTCGGCGAGGACTACGTGCGCACGGCCACCGCGAAGGGTCTCGCCCCCGGCGTGATCACCCGCCGGCACGTGCTGCGCAACGCGATGCTGCCGGTGGTCACCGTGATCGGTCTGCAGACCGGGGCCCTGCTGGCGGGTGCGGTGCTGACCGAGTCGGTGTTCGCGATCAACGGCATCGGCTCCTACCTGTTCGCGGCGATCAGCACGCTCGACTTCGCCGTGCTGCAGGGCTTCATCTTGTTCATCGCCGTCATCTACGCGGTGGTCAACCTGCTGGTCGATCTGGCGTACGGGGTCATCGACCCCCGACTGAGGACGAGGTGAGCGCCGCATGATCACAGAGGAGCTCCGGGCATGACCGCCCTCGACGCGACCCAGGGCGGCATCGCCGAGGGCCTCGATCGGCCGGCCGCCGGAGGACGAGCGGGGCACCAGCCTGTGGCGGGGGGCCTTCCGTCGGCTGCGGCGCAGTCCGTCGGCCATCGTCGGCGCCGCCATCGTGCTGGTGCTGGTGCTGGTCGCGGTGTTCGCCCCGCTGATCGCCCCGTACGCCCCGGCGAGCTCGGAGTGGATCGACCAGGTGACCCCCAGCTCGGTGCCCGGACCGTCGGCCGAGCACCCGCTCGGGCTGGACTCCTTCGGCTCCGACATGCTCACCCAGCTCATCTTCGGGGCCCGGCAGACGCTGGTGATCGGCATCGTGTCCACCCTCATCGGCGTGCTCGGCGGGTCGCTGCTCGGCGTGCTGGCCGGCGGTCTGGGCGGCTGGTGGGACACCGGGGTGATGCGCTTCGTGGACATCCTGCTGTCGATCCCGTCGCTGCTGCTGGCCGTCAGCATCGCCGCGGTGCTGGGGCGCAACCCGTGGGCGATCATGATCGCCATCGGCGTGGCCCAGGTGCCGATCTTCGCCCGGCTGCTGCGTGGCTCGATGCTGGGTCAGCGGGGCCAGGACTACGTGCTGGCCGCCTCCTCGCTGGGTCTGCGACAGCGCCGGATCGTGATGAGCCACGTGCTGCCCAACTCGGTCGGGCCGCTGATCGTGCAGGCCACCCTGGTGCTGGCCACCGCCACCATCGAGGTGGCGGCACTGTCCTACCTCGGCCTCGGGCAGCCCGACCCCGCCGTGGCCGAGTGGGGCCGGATGCTGGTCAAGGCCCAGGACCGGCTGCAGAGCGACCCCCGGCTGGCGATCATGCCCGGCATCTGCATGGCGATCACCGCGCTCGGGTTCACCCTGTTCGGCGAGGCCCTGCGCGAGGCCCTGGACCCGAAGTCGAGGCGATGATCATGAGCGAGACGACGCTGAGCCGCGGGCGGCCCCGGCCGCCGGTCAACCGGGAGGAGACGCTGCTCGAGGTCGACGACCTGTCGGTCACCTTCGCCCGCAAGGGGTCCAAGCCCGTGCACGCCGTCGACGGGGTCTCCTTCGACGTCCGTCCCGGCCAGGTCGTGGGCATCGTGGGGGAGAGCGGCAGCGGCAAGTCGGTCACCTCGCTGGCGGTGATGGGCCTGCTGCCCCAGCGCGGGGTGCGCACCAGCGGTCAGGTCCGCTACCGCGGCCAGGACCTGCTCCGGATGGACACCCGCTCGCTGAACGACCTGCGCGGGCGCGAGATCGCCATGGTCTTCCAGGACCCGATGAGCTCGCTGAACCCGGTGATCCCGGTCGGTCTCCAGGTGACCGAGGTGCTGCTGCGGCACTCGGACGTGACCCGGGCCGAGGCGCGTGACGAGGCCACCGAGCTGCTCCGGCGCTGCGGCATCCCGGACCCGGGCCGGCGGCTGAAGGAGTACCCGCACCAGCTGTCCGGCGGCATGCGGCAACGGGCGCTGATCGCGATCGCCCTGGCCTGCAAGCCCTCCCTGCTGATCTGCGACGAGCCGACCACCGCCCTGGACGTGACCATCCAGGCGCAGGTGCTGGAGCTGCTCAAGGAGCTGGTCAACGACCTGGGCACGGCCATGATCATGATCACCCACGACCTCGGCGTGGTGGCCGGGCTCTGCGACTTCGTCAACGTGATGTACAGCGGGCGGGTCGTCGAGTCGGCGAGCCGCCGGGAGCTGTTCGCGCACCCCCGGCACCGCTACACCGAGGGTCTGCTCGCCTCGATCCCGCGGCTGGACAGCCCGCGCGGGGAGCCGCTGCGGCCCATCCGCGGCACCCCGCGGGACGTGGTGTCCTGGTCGCAGGCCTGCGCGTTCGCGCCGCGCTGCGACCACGCCGACGAGGCCTGCGCGACCGCCGACCTCGCGCTGGTCGCCGACGGTCCCGGTGATCACCGGATGCGCTGCGTCCACCCGGCGGCCGTCGGCCGGGACCCCGAGGGCCACGGGACGACCGGCGAGGCGGAGAACTCACCGGACCGGAGGGAGGGAACGATGAGCGAACCGCTGCTGCAGGTCCAGGACCTCAAGGTCCACTTCCCGATCAAGCAGGGTGTGGTGTTCGACCGGACGGTCGGTCACGTCCGGGCGGTGGACGGGGTCGACCTGGCCGTGGCCCGCGGGCAGACGTACGGCCTGGTGGGGGAGTCCGGCTGCGGCAAGTCGACCCTGGGCCGCGCGCTGCTGCGGCTGGCCGAGCCGACCGCCGGCTCGGTGGTCTTCGACGGCATCGACGTCCTCGGACTCAAGCCCGAGCCGCTGCGTCGGCTGCGCCGTCGGATGCAGATGGTGTTCCAGGACCCGCTGTCCAGCCTGAACCCACGCCAGTCCGTGGAGAGCCTGCTGGTCGAGCCGCTGCAGGTGCACGGTCTCTCGGCGCAGGACACCGAGGAGTACGGCCGGGACAGCGCCTCGTCGCACCTGGCCAAGGCGGCCGCGATGCTGGAGGTGGTCGGGTTGCCCCGGTCCTCCCTGTCCCGCTACCCGCACGAGTTCTCCGGCGGCCAGCGGCAGCGGATCGGCATCGCCCGGGCGATCGTGCTCAACCCGGACCTGGTGATCGCCGACGAGCCGGTCAGCGCCCTGGACGTGTCCGTGCAGGCGCAGGTGATCAACCTGCTGGAGGACCTGCAGGAGCTGCTGGGCCTGACCTACCTGGTGATCGCCCACGACCTGGCCGTGGTGCGGCACATCAGCGACACCGTGGGCGTGATGTACCTGGGTCGGCTGGTGGAGGAGGCGCCCAGCGACGACCTCTACGACCGTCCGCTGCACCCGTACACGATCGCGTTGATGTCGGCCATCCCGGTCCCGGATCCCGACGTCGAGGACTGCTCGGGAGCGGATCCTGCTGCGCGGTGACCTGCCCAGCCCCGCCAACCCGCCGTCCGGCTGCCGGTTCCACACCCGCTGCCCGTACCGGCAGCCGACCCGCTGCGACGACGAGGTGCCGGAGCTGCGGGTGATCCCCGCCCTCGGCGAGGTACGCCGGGTGGCCTGCCACTGGGCCGAGGAGATCGCCGCGGGCACCGTCGGCGTGGCCGACTCCGAGCTGGTGGTGGATCCGGTCCGGTGAGCCCCGACGAGCCCCGCCACCGAGAGCCCCGCCACCGAGCGTGCGGCGCTGGAGACGCCGGTCGGCCGGATCGTGGTGGTGGTCGGCGGGGAGCGGGTGCGGCGGCTGTCCTGGTCCACGGCAGCACTGACCGACCCGGCGCCCGCCCCGGGGGTGTGCTGGACCGCGCGCTCGGACAGCTCGAGGCGTACTTCCGCGGCGAGCGCCGGGACTTCGACGTCGCGCTGGACCTGGACGCGCTCGAGCCGGTGACCCGACGGGTGCTGCTCACCCTGCAGGCGATCCCGTACGGCCGCGCCGTCACCTACGGCGAGCTCGCGACGCTCAGCGGCACCGGCCTGCCGCCCCGCGCGATCGGCTCGGTGATGGGGTCCAACCCGGTGCCGATCCTGATCGGCTGCCACCGGGTGCTGGCCGGAGACGGTCTCGGCGGCTACTCCGGCGGCCCGCCCGGACAGGGTCCGGCGACCAAGCGCTGGCTGCTCGAGCACGAGGGCATCCTGCCGCCGCCGCTGTGGTGACGGCGATTCCTACGCAACTGGTGAGAAATTCCTGTGGCTGCTTCCGGTTACGCCGCCGCGGCCCGGGATCTGTGCGAGGATGGACTGCTGTAGATAGTTAGGGTCGCCTAACTATTGGCGATGCGCGAGGAGGTGGCGGGATGACCGCCCTGCCGGAGGCCTACTTCCGGGCCGAGGTGCTCGAGGTGTCCGACCTCTCGTCGGTGATGCGCCGGGTCGTGCTCGGCGGCGACGGTCTGGCCGACTACCGGTCCTCCGGAGCACCTGACGAGTGGTTCCGGCTGATGGTGCCGCCGCAGCGTCAGACGCAGGTCGAGCTGCCCACCAAGCACGGTCAGCAGTTCCACTTCGCCAACCCGCAGCCGGTCCCTCGCTGGTACAGCCTGCGCCGGTGGGACGCCGACCAGCACCGGCTCACCGTCGACGTGGTCGTCCACGCCCAGGGGGCGGCGACCCGCTGGGCCGCCGGCGTGCAGCCCGGCGATCAGCTGCTGGTCTCCCAGCCCCACGGCCGGGGGATCGACACCGAGGCCGACTGGGTGCTGGTGCTGGCCGACCAGACCGGTGTCCCCGCGGCCAGTCGCATCCTGGAGAGCCTGGCACCGCACCAGCACGCGCACGCCGTCTTCGAGGCCCCGAACGAGGCCGCCACCTTCACCCCGACCTCGCCCGCCGACCTCAAGGTCTGCTGGACCTACAACCCCGACCCGTCCGCCATCCCCAGTCCGCTCAGCGCCGCCGTCCGCACGATCGAGCTGCCGCCGGGACAGGGCTACGTCTGGATGGCCGGTGAGGCGTCCTGCGCCCGCGACGTGCGGCGCTACTTCCGGCACGAGCTGCAGTGGCGCTCCCAGCACTACGACATCATCGGCTACTGGCGTCCCGACCAGGAGGCCTACCAGCGTCGCTACCGTGAGGTCGAGTCCCAGGTCGCCGAGGTCTACGAGTCGGGCCGGCGGGCCGGTGCAGACTCCGAGAAGATCCTGGACGACGTGTTCTCGGTGATGGAGTCCCGCGGTCTGTGACCGTGGAGGTGAAGCCCGGCTGAGCCGGACCGTCCAGCGCGGCCGCGAGTCGGCCCAGGCAACGCAGCTCAGCCGCGCAGCCAGGTTTCGGTCTCGTCGGTCGAGCCGAGCCGCAGCACCCGGGGCGCGGCGGGATCGTTCTCCCAACGACGGATGCGCTCGCTCTTGCGGGCGTACGACGACGCGTGCCAGCGCAGGATCGAGTCCCGCGCCAGCATCCCGCGCAGCGTCTCCCGGTTCCCGTTGCAGATCGGTCGCCGGTCGACCACCCGGGCGAGACTGCGCCGGAGCAGTCGCCGGAAGGTGAACCAGCGGGGGTAGTCCAGTCCGACGATCAGCTCCGCCCGTGCGAACGGGACGTCCAGCCACGAGGAGTACGCGGTGTCGAGGATCCAGGACGGCTGGGCGCAGATCGCAGCGATCCGGCGGCGTTGCTCCGCCTCCGGCACCGGGGTCCAGCCGGGCTCCCAGGTCAGGTCGTCGACCGAGTGCCAGGCGATGCCGGTCGCCTCCGACAGCCGCTCCGCCAACGTCGTCTTGCCGGCTCCGGTGACGCCGTAGACCAGGATCCGGCGGGCGCCGGAGACCACGTCGGGGGAGCTCATCGGACCATCCTCCCGGAGATCCGCACCGGCCGCGTGCGTGACCTCCTCGTGTCCTCGCAGAGGCCGCCGGGTAACGGCTCGGCCTCTCTTCTGAATCGTTTTTGTCGTACGGTCACATGGCCTTAGGATTGCTCTCGACCGCACCGCGACGAACTCGAACGGACGGCGCCCGCACGGCAGTGCTGCCGGCCCCTCTGTTCCACCCCCGTCACCCGCGGTCGCGTCTCGAGCGACCGCAGAGAGATCGATCACCGTGTTCGTCGTCGCCCTCGGCTGGGCTGCTGCCGCCCTCGCCGCCACCGTCGCCATCCCGCAGGTCGTCAAGCTGCTCCGCAACCGCACCACCGCGGGGATCTCGCTGACCGCCTGGCGCCTCACCCTCGCCGCCAACATCGCCTGGACCGGGCACGGGTTCGTGGCCGGGCACGCCAACATCTGGCTGCCCAACTTCTTGTTCATGGTGTGCAGCGTGATCATCCTCAACCAGCTGCGGCGCGACCGGGTGCTGACCTGGGCCGCGACCTTCGGGCCGAGTGTCCTGCTGGGCCTGGTCACCCTCGGTCTGGACCTGACGTACGGCCCGCTGGTCTTCGCCGATCGCCGCCGGTCTGCCCTCGGTGATCGCCCAGATGCTGCAGTTCCAGGAGCTCGTGGTCGCCCCACGGATCAGCGGGGTCTCGCTGCCGTTCCTGGCCATGAACTGGGTCAACCAGGCTCTGTGGTTCTCCTGGGCGCTGCTGGTCGGCGAGCAGTCGATCACGATGGTCGCCTCCACCATGGGCGTGCTGATGGGGCTCAACCTGCTGTGGGCGGTGCTGCGCCGCCAGGGCGTGGTCCGGGCCCGGCTGGCCGTCCTGTCCGCCTGAGACGCTCGTCCAGCTCCTCGTCACCGAGTCGATTACATGCTTACACTCTCTGCGTGAGCACGCTGCCGGGTGAAGAGGGACGGCCGAGCCTGTACGACTGGGCCGGCGGCCGCGAGGCGCTGACCCGGATGATCAACGCCTTCTACGACCGGGTCGAGGCCGACGCCGAGCTGGCTGCCGTTGTTCGGCGGCGCCGTCACCGCCGAGCACCGCGACCACGTGGTCGCGTGGTGGAGCGAGGTGTTCGGCGGTCCCGACCCGCTACACCGAGGAGCTCGGCGGCTATCCGCGGATGGTGCGCAAGCACGTCGGGCTGGGCATCAGCGCCGAGCAGCGGTTCCGGTTCGCCTCGCTGATGAGCCGGGCCGCCGACGACGCGGGCCTGCCCGACGACCCGGAGTTCCGGGCCGCGCTGGTCGGCTACCTGGAGTGGGGCACCCGGATCGCGCTGGCCAACTCCGCCCCCGGCGCGGCGGTGGTCCCGGACGCGCCGGTCCCGCGGTGGGGCTGGGGAGTGGCGCCGCCGTACGTCCCGACTGACTAGATTTGGCCTCGTACGACTGCTCCTGCAGTGAGCGCGTACGACCGCTGAACCGAGGAGAGACGTCGTGACTGTCACCGATCAGGCCGAGCGCGCCCGGGAGGCGGCCAGGATCCTGGCCAGGACCCCGCGGGCCGCCAAGGACGCCGGGCTGCAGGCGATGGCCGACGCCCTGGGCAAGGCGGAGACGGCGGTGCTCGAGGCCAACGCGGTCGACGTCGCGCGGGCCGAGGCCAACGGCACCAGCCCGTCGCTGATCGACCGGCTGCGGCTCGACCCCGGACCGGATCGCCGGGATGGTCCAGGGGCTCCGTGACCTGGCCGGTCTGCCGGACCCGGTCGGCGACGTGGTCCGCGGCTGGACCAACGCCAACGGCGTCCAGGTCCGCCAGGTGCGGGTGCCGTTCGGGGTGGTCGGCATCATCTACGAGGCACGGCCCAACGTGACCGCCGACGCCGGCGGCATCTGCCTGAAGTCCGGCAACGCGGCCCTGCTCCGCGGGTTCCTCGTCGGCGGCCGACTCCAACGCGGCGATCGTCGAGGCGCTCCGCCAAGGTCTGGCCGACGCCGACCTGCCGCCCGACGCCATCCAGCTGGTGCCCGGCCCCCGCGAGGTGACCGCGGAGCTGATGGCGGCCCGGGGCCTGGTCGACGTCCTGATCCCGCGCGGCGGTGCGGGTCTGATCGAGGCAGTGGTCCGCGACAGCGTGGTGCCGGTGATCGAGACCGGCGTCGGCAACTGCCACCTCTACGTCGACGCCTCGGCCGACCACGACACCGCGCTGGCCATCCTGCTCAACGCCAAGACCCAGCGGCCCTCGGTCTGCAACGCGGTGGAGACGCTGCTGGTGCACGCCGACGCCGCCGACAGCTTCCTGCCCGCGGCGCTGGCCGCCCTGGCCGAGGCCGGCGTGACGGTGCACGGCGACGCCCGCACCGCCGCGTACGGGGAGGTGCTGCCCGCCACCGAGACCGACTTCACCGACGAGTACCTGTCCCTGGACATCGCCGCCGCCGTGGTCGACGACCTCGACGCCGCGCTGGCGCACATCCGCCGCTACAGCACCGGTCACAGCGAGACGATCATCACCGAGTCGCAGCGCTCGGCCCAGCGGTTCACCGACGAGGTCGACGCGGCGGCGGTCCTGGTCAACGCCTCCAGCCGGTTCGTGGACGGGGGCGAGTTCGGGTTCGGCGCCGAGATCGGCATCTCCACCCAGAAGCTGCACGCCCGCGGTCCGATGGGTCTGCCCGAGATGACCTCCACCAAGTACGTGGTGGTGGGCAGCGGTCAGGTGCGCTGAGCCGCTAGGCTCCGCCCAGAGATACATTCCGTCCGGCGGGTGATCCCGCTGTCCGGACGAGCCGACGGAGAGGTGCGAGGTGAACTTCGGTCTGACGCTGCTGGAGACGGAGGTCCACCGTGAGATCCCGATCCCGGCCTGGGGCTTCGGCATCATCGCTTTCGCGATCCTGACCATCTTGATGTTCGTGACCTATTCCATCGGCAAGGGTCGCCCACACAGCTGATGGCGGACGGCTCCGTCGTCACCGACGGCCCCCTCGAGGTCGCTGCGCCCGAGACCGGTTCCGACCCGCCTGCGCGCGAGGCGCGGACCCCCGCCCTCGGCCTGGCCCGCGACCCCGCCGCGTCACCGGGACGCCCCTACCGCCTCGGCGTGATGGGCGGCACCTTCGACCCGATCCACCACGGCCACCTGGTGGCCGCCAGCGAGGTGGCCAGTCGCTACGCGCTGGACGAGGTGGTCTTCGTGCCCACCGGTCAGCCGTGGCAGAAGTCGCACAAGAAGGTGTCCTCGGCCGAGGACCGCTACCTGATGACGGTCATCGCCACGGCCTCCAACCCGCGGTTCAGCGTCAGCCGGGTCGACATCGACCGCGACGGGCCCACGTACACCGTCGACACCCTCCGCGACCTGCGGGACGAGCGCGGCGACGACGTCGACCTGTTCTTCATCACCGGTGCCGACGCCCTGGCCCAGATCCTGACCTGGCGGGACGTGCAGAAGCTGTTCGACCTGGCCCACTTCGTCGGCTGCACGCGGCCCGGGGTCGAGCTGCATGCGCCCGCGATCGCGGAACTTCCGCCGGAGCGCATTACCCTGATGGAGGTGCCGGCGCTGGCCATCTCCTCCACGGGATGCCGGGAGCGGGTGACCGCCCGCCAGCCGATCTGGTACCTGGTGCCCGACGGCATCGTGCAGTACATCGCCAAACGCGGTCTCTACCTGCTCTGAGCGTCGGACGCGTGCGACCTGCACCGCGCCCGGCCCGGAGACGACCGTACGAGATAGAAGAGAGTTCCTTGACCGCCACCGATCACGCCCTGCAGCTCACCCAGGCCGCCGCCGTCGCGGCCGCCGACAAGCTGGGCACCGACATCATCGCCTTCGACGTCTCCGAGCAGCTGGCCATCACCGACGTGTTCCTGGTCGTCACGGCCAGCAACGAACGCCAGGTCGGCTCCGTCGTCGACGGCATCGAGGAGGCCCTGCGTGGCCTCGACGCCAAGCCCGTCCGCCGCGAGGGGGACCGGGAGCAGCGCTGGGTGCTGCTGGACTACCTCGACCTGGTCGTGCACGTCCAGCACGACGACGAGCGGCGCCTGTTCGCCCTCGAGCGGCTCTGGCACGACTGCCCACCGATCCCGCTGCTGCTGGACGATCGGCGGTGACGGCGGCCCAGCTGATCGTCCTGCGGCACGGCCGGACGGCCTGGAACGCCACCGGGAGGTTCCAGGGCCAGGCCGACATCGACCTGGACGAGCGCGGGCTGGCCCAGGCCGACCGGGCCGCCGAGGTGCTGGCCGAGCTGGCCCCGGTCGCCATCCACTCCAGCGACCTGGCCCGGGCCCGGCAGACGGCGGCCCCGCTGGCCGCCCGCTGCGGGCTGGAGGTGCAGACCGACCAGCGGTTGCGGGAGATCAACGTGGGCAGCTGGGAGGGCTACACCTACGACCAGGTGCTCGGCGAGCTCGACGACGACCTGCGTCGGGCCTACCTGGCCGGTGAGGACGTTCGCCGGTCGCCGACCGGCGAGACCGTGGCCGAGGTGGCCGACCGGGCTGCCGCGGCGCTGGACGAGATCGGTCGGGACGCCGCCGACGGGTCGACGGTGATCGTGGTGATGCACGGCACGGCCGCCCGGGTCGGCCTCTGCCGGCTGCTCGGGTTCCCGACCGAGGTCTGGAAGCGGCTGAGCGGGCTCGAGAACTGCGGCTGGGTGTCGCTGGAGCGACACCGCACCGGGGACTACTGGCGGATCACCGAGTACAACGCCACCGCGCCGCGGCTGTGAGCACGCCGCCGGCCACCCCTGCGGAACCGTCGTCGCAGGAGGGCGTGCCGCTGACGCCGGTGGCCGGTGTGGTGATCCTGGTCGCGCTGGTGCTGGCGGCGTTCAACCTGCGGCCGGCGGTGACCAGCGTCGGACCGTTGCTGGAGGAGATCCGCACCGGCCTGGGGATGGGCGGCGTGGTGGCCGGTCTGCTGACCGCCCTGCCCGCCGCCTGCTTCGTGGCGTTCGGGTCGCTGGCCCCGCGGCTGGTGGCCCGGTCGTTCCCGAGCCGGCTGGTCTGGATCGCTCTGGCCGCCGTGACGGTCGGCTTGGCGGTGCGTCCGTTCATGCCCGGCACGGCCACCTTCGTGCTGATCAGCTGCCTGGCCCTCGGCGGCATCGGGGTGGCCAACATCATGATGCCGGTGGTGGTGCGGCGGGCCTTCCCCCGGCGGGTCGGGATGGTCACCGGGGTGTACTCGATGGGCCTGACCCTGGGCGCCGCCACGGCGGCCGCGGTCACGGTGCCCCTGACCGGGGCACTGGGCGGCGACTGGCGCTACGGGCTGGCCTTCTGGGCGCTGCCGGCGGCGCTGGCCGCTGTGCTGTGGATGGGGGTGGCCCGCTGGATCCGGCAGCGGGCCGGTGGCCGCCCGGCCGGGGCCAGCAGCGGGGGACTGCGGCTGACCCGCAGCCGTACGGCGTGGGCGGTGGCCATCCTGTTCGGCCTGCAGTCGACGCAGGCGTACGTGACCATGGGCTGGGTGCCGCAGATCTACCGGGACGCCGGGCTGTCACCCACGTACGCGGGCGTGCTGCTGGCGCTGATCCCGGCCATCGGGGTGCCGACGTCGTTCCTGGTGCCCACGCTGGCTGCTCGACGGCGTACCCAGGGTGGGGTGGCGCTCGGCCTGACCGCTCTCGGCTTCGTCGGCTACCTGGGCCTGCTGCTGATGCCGACCACCGTGCCGTGGCTGTGGGTGCTCGTGCTGGGCGTCTCCCAGGCCGTGTTCCCGCTGGCGCTGACCATGATCGGTCTGCGGACCCGGTCGGCGGCCGGCACCGTCGGGCTGTCGTCCTTCGGCCAGAGCATCGGCTACCTGATCTCCATCCCGGGTCCGATCGTGGTCGGTGCCCTCTACGAGGCGACCGGCGGCTGGCAGGTGCCGATCCTGCTGCTGCTGGTGCTGCTCGTGCCGCAGGGGGTGGCCGGCGTGCTCGCCGGCCGGGACCGCTACGTGGAGGACGACCTCGGCGTCGCCTAGGTCCGTTCGGCGTGCCCAGGTCTGTCGGGTGTCGCGGTCGGTCGACCGCCCCAGGGCGCCCGGCGGGCTTAGGATGCACGGGTGCTCATCCTCGGACTCATCGTCTTCGGCCTCCTGGCCGGCGCCGTCGCCCAGCTGATCCTCGGGCGGTCGGGCTGGAAGATCAACTGGACGATGGCGCTGGTGACGGGTCTGATCGGCTCGTTCGTGGGCGGTCTGCTGATCAGCCTGCTGACCGGTAACGGCCTCGACCTGCGGCCGAGCGGCCTGATCGGCTCGATCATCGGGGCCATCATCGTGACCCTGGCCTACCAGTGGTGGCAGAAGCGGTCGGCCGGCACCTCGAAGACCGCCTGAGGCACCTTCGGCGGCGCCGGCTCGATTTCACCCCGGCGCGCCGAGCCTGTATTGTTCATCGGGCGCTCGGGAGCCGGCGGGACCGGCGATCGAGAGCACAGCGGGGCATTGGCGCAGTTGGTAGCGCGCTTCCATGGCATGGAAGAGGTCAGGAGTTCGAATCTCCTATGCTCCACCAGCAGTCTTCGCTCTCCCGACCTCAGCTCGCCAGCCGTTCCAGCACGCCCAGCGCCTCGGTGACCGGCGGAAGCGCTGCGATCTCGCCAGCCACCCTCTCAGCGGTCCGGCGGTACCGCTCGTCGGCGAGCACCGCGGCCACCTCGTGGCAGGCCCGGCCGGGAGCGTCCGGGCCCGGACGGCACCGCCCGCCCGGCCCCCACAGCAGCCACGTGGCGGGCGTTGATGATCTGGTCGGACGTGAAGATCGGCGCCACCACCTGCGGGACACCGGCGGTCAACGCGCCCATGGTGGTGCCGAACCCTCCGTGACCGAGCAGCAGAGCCGCCTGCGTCAGGATGTCGGCCTGCGGCCACCAGGCCTCCACCCGGGCGTTGGCCGGCATCGGCGCCGAGGTGACGGGGGCGTGCAGCACCCGCAACGTGACCCGGTCGGGTCGCTCGGTGCCGACCACGTCGTCGACTACACGAGGACCGGCGTCACCCGCACCGAGCAAGGTCGACGTCACCCTCGACAACTTGGAAGCCCGCCCCTGGCGGCCGTCCGCCGGCGCTGACGCCGACCGGCACCCTGATCCCCAACAGCGGACGCGGCGGCCGCTGGCTCGGCCCCATCGGTCGGATCGTCAAGGCGCGCGTGCTGTCCGGGTCCACCCGTCAGCAGCTGAAGCCTCTTCCTGGCGGTCGGGAAGCGCCAGGACCTGCTCACCCTGGCCGACCCCCTCGCGACCGGGCAGGTCACGCCGGTCATCGACCGCACCTACCCCCTCGACGAGGCAGCCGACGCCCTCCGCCACGTCGGGGCCGGCCACTCCGGGGAAGGTCGTCGTCACCGCCGGGTACGCCGGCTTGGGCGTCGATCCGGCCGAAACCTCCCGGACGACCGCCACGTCGGCTCGTCGAACGGCAGGCCCGGCCAGGCCGGCCATCACCGGACCGACGTCTCGGGCGGGGCTCAGCGATGGCTGCGTGCTCGAAGCCGGCTCGCCGACGGAGCCCGCGAACGACGCGGGGGCCGCCGCGCGGACCGGGTGGCGCCGGTCGCGAGCTCGGCGCGATCCCCAGCGGACATCAACTGGTCCGAAGCTGACCGTCGTTGGCTGTTCGCGGAGATCAGCACCCGCATCGTCCGAGAATCCCACCAGCGTGGGGGCGCGCCCAGCGAGCTCCCCGGCCGACGGGTGAGTCAATGGGCGGTGTCGCACCACGACTCACACGTCGCCCGGCGATCACGCGCCGGGGGAGTCGGCGTTCTTCAGCTCGACCTCGGCGGTGGCCTGGATGAGGGCCAGCAGCTCCTTGTCCAGGCCGGGCGCGAACTCCTCCTTGCGCTCCGGGGCGATGGTGATCGGGAAGCCGTCCGGCATCACGTCGGTGCTCAGCTCCGTCCCGTCGTTGGACGGAGAGGCGCCACGGTAGAGCTTGCCGGCCTGGCTGAGGTTGTCGGCGCTGAACGTGTACTGGATGCTCTGCAGTCCCTTGTCCACCAGGGCCTTGACCTCCGGGAACTTCTCCGCGTTGGTCTTCGGGATCGGCAGCACGCTGCCCCAGTTGACCCCGAGCGACTCCAGCGCCTTGGCGTACGCGTTCTCGTGGGCCTGGTCGCGGACGATCAGGTAGGCGACCGTCGAGCGCGCCGCCTTGTTGTCGGTCATCTCGTAGATGCGGCACTTCTGCAGCCGACCCGTCGACTCCAGCATCAGGTTGTAGAGCAGGTCGAGCACGAGGTTGCCGCTGTTGTAGACGTAGGACCCCGACCAGGGGTTGCCCACCGAGTCCACCGGCAGGGCACCCTGCGCGCCGACCAGGTAGTGGTGGATGTTGCCGGTGTCCAAGGCGATCTTGAGCGGGGTGGCCCCGCCGGCACCGGGCTTGTCGACGTCGTCGGACTTCTTGCCCTGGTACTCCGGCGAGCCGTCCAGCAACCGGGCGATCGTCGTCCCGATCAGCTCGACGTGGCTGATCTCCTCCGTGCCGACGCCCTGCAGCAGGTCCTTGTAGGGCTTGCTGGCCTTGTCGCCGCGGAAGTTCATGCTCTGGAACAGGTACTGCATCATCGTCCGCATCTCGCCGAACTGGCCGCCCAGACCCTCCTGGAGCGCGTTCGCGGCTGCCGGATCCGGCTCGTCGACGACGATCTCGTTGATCAGCTGCTCGGTGTGCAGGTACATCGGGATGCCCTTCGGTCACGCGAGGCCGTGGTCGAACCCCGTCGCCGATTGGTACCCGTGCCCTGGGGATCCGAAACCCTTGTCAGGCAGACATCTCGGCCGTTGCCCTCGAGAAGGAGGTTCGGGGTCGCTCGGCAGGCTGCTGCGTACCCGTTCCTCCTTGTCGGCTCGGTTCCGGCCCTGGGCCGGGCAGCCCTGGGCCGGGCAGCCCTGGGCCGGGCAGCCTGAACCGACGCGGCTGGAGCGAGTCGGTGGGGACCATCGCGGCCGGACCGCCTCAGGTCAGCTCCGGCCGGGGCGATCGGTCCAGGCGTCCCGCAGTCGGTCGACCAGACCGACGCCCGGCCCGACGACGAAGTGGAACAGGGCGTTGTTGGGCGCCAGCGGGTGCGGGCGGGTGGGCGCCACCTTCTTGGCCGCCTCCACCCTCGCCGCCATCCCGACCAGCTCGGCGTGCGGGATGTGCTGTCGCAGCTGCGGGAACTGCTCGGTCTCCTCGTCGTCGACGTGGTCGCGGAGCACCTGCTCGAGCTCGGTCAGCACCCGGTCGAAGTCGGCGTCGGCGGCGTCGGCGCCCTCCCAGTCCTTCATCAGCTTCTCCAGCTGCTTGTGCTCGGCCACGTCGTGCTCCACCGCCGCGTCCCCGTCGGGCAGGTGCTGCCGCATCGCCGGGTAGACGAACATCTCCTCGGCCACCGAGTGCCGGACCAGCTCACCGATCACCACGTCGGCCAGCTCGCGGCGCCGGCCGGCCGAGGTGGAGGTCCTGATCTCGTCCAGCAGCCCCAGCACCTCGTGGTGGTCGGTCGTCAGCAGGTCGACGACGTCGAGGTCAGGGGTCGGATCGGTCATCTGGTCGGTCATCGTCAGCTCCTCGGTGTCGCGGTGCCGTGCACGACACCGGTCCGTGACTACCCCGGGCCGCGGCCGTGAAACGCCCGGCGTCGGCGCCGAGCGGAACGAGCCGGCTCAGGCCTGGGCGACCGGGCTGATCACCAGCTCGTCGATGCGGACGTGCGGGGGAGAGTCGAGCACGAAGCGGACCGCGCGTCCGACGTCGTCCGGGGTGAGCATCACCTGGCGTGCCGCGGCACCGGGCACCACGGGTCGCAGCTGCAGGAAGTCGGTGTCGACGTCGCCCGGGCACAGGTGGCAGGCCCGGACGCCGTGCCCGGCCTCCTGCGCGTTGATGGTCTGGCAGAGCGCCGCCAGGGCCGACTTGCTCGCGCTGTACGCGACGCCGGCGTACGGGGTGAAGCGCCAGGCCGAGTACGAGGAGATGACCACGACCTGGCCACCGCCCCGGGACCGCAGATCGGGCAGGACGGCGTCGACCACCCGGGCCACCGCCGTCAGGTTGGTGGCGATGACCGCCTCCAGCTCCGTCATCGACTGGTCGGCCCAGGTCCGCCGCGGCGTGTTCAGCCCCGCTGACAGCACCAGGTCGTCGACGCCACCGAAGGCATCCCGGATCGTCCGGGCGGCGTCGGCCACCGCCGTCGCGTCCCGGGCGTCCAGGGGCAGCACCAGCGCCTGGCCCCCCGCTCGCTCCACCAGTGCGGCGGTCTCGGCGAGCGGCTCCAGCCGGCGACCGCTCAGCGCGACCCGGCGACCCGGCGCCGCCGCGACGGCCGCGGCCCGACCCATCCCGCTGCCGGCACCGGTGACCCACAGCACCCGGGAGTCCGCCGGCCGGTCGGTGCGCACGTCGCTCATCCGTCCGACCCGGCGATCTCGTAGCCCCGCTGGGGGAGCTGGGTGGCGAGCTTGCCGCCGCTGACGTCGATGAGGGTGCCGGTGATGTAGCGGGAGGCGTCGCTGGCCAGGAAGCAGATCAGGTCGGCGACCTCTTCGGCCTCGCCCCAGCGCCGCAGGGTCAGGGTGTCCAGCAGCCGGCCCTGCGCCTGGGCGTCCATCTCGGCGAAGGTGTTGATGCCGCTCGGGATCATCCCCGGCGCGTACGCGTTGGCGGTGACGTTCCACGGACCCAGCTCACCGGCCAGCGTCCGGGTCAGCTGCACCACGGCCGCCTTGGAGGCTGCGTACGCGGCACTGCCGATGCTGGGCACGATGGCGGCGAACGAGGCGGCGTTGATGATGCGACCGGAGCGCTGGTTCTTCATGATCGGCGCGACGGCCCGGCAGACCCGGAACACGCCGCCCACGTTGACGTCGAAGCAGCGGTCCCAGGTCGCGTCGTCGATCTCGGTGACCAGGCCCTCACCCATCACGCCGGCGTTGTTGACCACCACGTCGATCCGGCCGAGCTCGGCGACCACCTGCGTGATCACGTCGGTCACCGAGGCCGTGTCGGCGACGTCGCAGGCGTACGCCGCCCCGGTCAGGCCCGCTTCCTCGCGGGCGGTCTCGAACCAGTCGAGTGCCTCGACGTCGAGGTCGAGGGCGACCACCCGCGATCGTTCCCGCAGAAAGGCTTCGGTGATGGTCCGGCCGATCCCGCGGGCGGCCCCGGTGATGACGACGACCTTGTCGGTGAGCTCGAGCAGCATGATCAGATCCTGTCAGGTCAGCTGCGCTCGACGGCGGCCCGCTGGACCGGGAGGGCCGCCACGTAGCGCTGGAGGAAGGCGTCGAAGCCGGCCACGTCGGCGGCGACGGGCTGTTCGGTGATCAGGTCGGCGCCGGCGAACACCTCGCTCGCCAGGTAGTCGGTCAGGGTCTGCTCCGGTGTCCGTCGGGCCCGGAAGGCGGCCAGCACGGCGATGCCCCAGGCGCCGCCCTCGGAGGCGGTGTCGCCGACCGAGACCGGGGTGTCCAGGGCCGCGGCCAGGTACTTCTGGGCCACGCCCTTGGTGGTGAACAGGCCGCCGTGGGCGAACATCAGGTCCAGTCCCACGGCCTCGTCCCGGGTCAGCACGTCCATCCCGATCCGCAGCGTGGCCAGGGCCGCGAACAGCTGGGTGCGCATGAACGTGGCCAGGTCGAAGGTGCTGTCGGGGGTGCGCAGGAACAGCGGCCGACCCTCCTCGAGCCCGGTGATCGGCTCGCCCGACAGGTAGTTGTAGGCCAGCAGGCCGCCCCCGTCCGGCTCGCCCCACAGGCTGGCGCGGAACAGGGTCTCGAACACCATCGAGGTGTCGGCGTCGGCGCCGATGGCCCGGGCGAACTCCGCGAAGAGCCCGACCCAGGCGTTCAGCTCGCTGGCGCCGTTGTTGCAGTGCACCATGGCCACCGGGTCGCCGGCCGGCGTGGTGACCAGGTCGAGCTCGTGGTGCACCCGGTCCAGCGGGTGCTCGAGCACGACCATGGCGAAGATGCTGGTGCCGGCGCTGACGTTGCCCGTCCGGGGCGCCACCGAGTTGGTGGCCACCATGCCGGTCCCGGCGTCCCCCTCCGGTGGGCAGAGCGGGGCACCGGCCTGCAGCGCCCCGGACCGGTCCAGCAGGCGCGCGCCCGCCTCCGTCAGCGTCCCGGCCGCCTCTCCCGCCGTCCTGATCGTGGGCAGCAGGTCGGCCACCCGCCAGGGCAGCCCACGGTCGCCGACCAGGTCGTCGAAGGTGGCGATCATGCCGGCGTCGTAGCCGCGGGTGGCGGTGTCGATGGGGAACATGCCGCTGGCGTCACCGACGCCGAGCACCCGCTCGTCGGTCAGCTGCTCGTGCACCCACCCGGCCAGGGTGGTCAGGTGCGCGACGCGGGCCACGTGCTCCTCGTCGTCGAGCACCGCCTGGTAGAGGTGCGCGATGCTCCAGCGGTGCGGGATGTTGAAGGCGAACGCCTCGCTCAGCGCCTCCACGGCCGGCCCGGTGCTGGTGTTGCGCCAGGTCCGGAACGGGGTGAGCAGCTCGCCGTCGGCGTCCAGGGCGAGGTAGCCGTGCATCATGGCCGAGACCCCGATCGCACCGACCTGGGTCAGCTCGACGCCGTGCCGCTCGGCGACGTCGGCGGCCAGGCCGGCGTAGGCCGCCCGGATCCCGGCCCGGACGTCATCGAGCGCGTAGGTCCACCGCCGGTCCACGAACTGGTTCTCCCAGGCGTGCCCGCCGGTGGCCAGGGGGGCGTGGTCGGGTCCGATCAGGACGGCCTTGATCCGGGTCGAGCCGAGCTCCAGACCGAGTGCTGTCCGGCCCTCGGTGATCGCCTGGCGGGCACTCGCCGCGTCGCTCATCTGTGGTCGCCCTCCTCGTCGATGGTCGGGTTAACGTTCTCACAGCCAGCTGGTGGGTCGTGCCGAGGCCCCGACGCGCCGGTCCGACCTACCGTCCTGCGCCTACGGTGGGTCCGACATCCACGATGAGAGGTTGCACCATGGCCCTGGCCGAGATCCCCGTCACCACCCTGACGGGCGAGCACACCACCTTCGGGGAGCTGACCGAAGGACGCGTGGCCCTGGTGGTCAACGTGGCCTCCCGGTGCGGACTCAGCCCGCAGTACGAGCAGCTCGAGGCGCTGCAGAAGACGTACGCGGACCGGGGCTTCACGGTGGTCGGCTTCCCCAGCAACCAGTTCCTGCAGGAGCTGGGCTCGGAGTCCGACATCGCCGAGTACTGCTCGCTCACCTGGGGAGTGACCTTCCCGATGACGGAGAAGGTGCGGGTCAACGGCAAGAAGGCCCACCCGCTCTACGCCGAGCTCAAGCAGACCCCCGACGCCGACGGCAAGGCCGGTCGCGTCACCTGGAACTTCGAGAAGTTCCTGGTCAGCCCGGCGGGCGAGGTGAAGCGGTTCCGGCCGCGCACCGAGCCGCAGGACGCGGCGGTCGTCGGCGCGATCGAGGAGTGGCTTCCTCGGCCGTAATCGTTTTCTGGTCGTCTCCGGGTGCTTGGCCACATCCGCGCAATCGGTTACGCTGACCGCCGACGGACAGGGTCGTTCGGCTCCGCGGGGGGTCACGTCGTCGTAGCAGCGCGTGCCCGAGCAAGGAGCCGACAATGGATCGTCGACAGTTCATCGCCACCGTGGGTGTGGCCTCAGCCGCCGTGGCCGCCAGCGCCGCGCTGGAGGAGAACTGGGCCCACGCCGAGCCGCAGCGGGACCCGGGCAAGCGCCCGCCGACGGTGGTCGACGACCGCTTCCTCGATGTGCTGACCGAGGGTCAACGACCTCCAGGTGCCGGGCACCCTGGCCGGCTACCAGGCCCAGATCGACACCCTGGCCAGTCCGCGGGCCCTGGCCCAGAGCGCCATGCGCCTGGTCAGCGCGTACGTGAACCCGCGCGGTGCCAACCACCACAGCGCGAAGCCTGCTCGGTCCGGTGGCCACCCTGCTGCGGGCGCTGGCCGACCGGCAGAACCCGAGCGGTCTCTACGACATCGGCAACCTCGACAGCCCGCCCGACACGTCGTTCGTGATCAGCGACCTGGGGCTCAGCTACGTCCTGCTGGCCGATGACGACCAGCCGGCGACGGCGGCGATCCGCCGCCAGTACGCCGCGATCATGCGGGCCGCCGGGCCGGCGCTGGCCGAGGGCGGGGTGCACACCCCCAACCACCGGTGGGAGATCTGCAAGGCGCTGGCCCACCTGAACCACCTGTGGCCGAGCCGGTTGCTCAAGGCCCGGATCAACGACTGGCTCGGCGAGGGCATCGACATCGACGCCGAGGGCGAGTACAGCGAGCGGAGTCCGAACTACGCCGCCGAGGTCACCAACAAGTCGCTGCTCACCGTCGCCCGCTACGCGGCGAAGCCCCGGTTGCTGGCCGACGTCCGTCGCAACCTGCAGCTCACCCTCTACCGGATCCAGCCGAACGGCGAGGTGGAGACCGTCCAGTCGCGGCGCCAGGACCAGACCGGCATCCAGGACAGCTGGAAGTACCTGACGCACTACCGCGAGCTGGCCATCCGGGACGGCAACGGTCAGTTCGCGGCCGTGGCCACCCAGATCCTGGACCGGGTCGCCGCCGACCCGGCCGCCTTCGCCACCAGCGGCTACTCCGTCGGTGAGTTCCTGGCCGAGGCCCTGGCCTATCCCGACATCACCGCCGTGCTGCCGACGGCGAGACCGGTACCGACCACGTTCACCAAGACCAGCAAGGGATCTCAGCTGGTGAGCCTGCGTCGCGGCGGCACCAGTGCGACGATCTTCGGGGGCACCGACTGGCACGACAAGCGGATCGACTCGCAGGGCCGGGCGACCAGCATCCGGGAGATCTCGTCCGGTCTGTCGACCAACCCGACGTTCTTCAAGATGCGCAAGGGTTCCGCGATCCTGGACTCGGTCCGGCTGTCGCCGCGCTTCTTCAGCACCGGTCACTTCCGCAGCGACGGCGTGACGGCCAGCCGCGGCGGCTGGCGGCTGAGCGACGAGGTGGCTGTGGCCTACCACCTGCCGCTGCCGCAGCGGCGTCGGCGGTCCGACGGGGCGTACGCGCTCGGGTCGGAGGGCCGGTTCTACGCGGAGATGGACTTCCCGCACCGACCGAAGGACGAGAAGGTGCTGCGGACCACTGTCACCATCACGCGAGGTCGGCACCGGCGGCTTCGATCTCGCCTTCGACCTCGACGGCCCGCCCACCTCGTTGACCATCGAGCTGTGCTTCCGGCCCGGCGGCACCCTGGCCGGCGTGGTGCCGGCCGGCGGCGACGGCAACTTCCAGCTGGTCGAGGGGGAGGGCAGCTACACCGTCGGGAGCGACACGATCACCTTCGGTCCCGGCACCGGGAGCGGTCTCCGGCAGCCGGTCGCGATGGATCCGGGCGAGAAGTACACCTACCTCGGCGGCAACCTGACCCCGGCCGGACTGCGGGTCTACCTCACCGGTCTGGTGCCGTTCCGGTCCACCCTCCGGCTGCGCTAGGACCGGCGCCGGCGGTCGGCAGAGCCGCGCTCAGACCTGGTCGAACGCGAGCGCTGCTGTCTCGAGGAACTCGTCGGCGTCCAGCCAGCCGAACAGGCAGCGGTTGGCCAGGAACCCTTGTGACATGGTCAGACAGGTCTGGGCGGTGCGCAGGGCCAGCTGTCGCTCGCTGCGTCGTCGCCGTCGTCGTCGTCGTCGTCGTCGGAGCCTGTGGCGGCAGCTCGTGCGGCAGCCCACGGCACCAGGGCGTGCTGCGCACTCGCGCAGAGTCGTCCGACCTGCTCGGTCAGCACCGCCCGCAGATCCTCGTCGACGCTGGCCTCGCTCCAGAACTGCAGGATGACCGTCGGCGCCGGCCGGTTCGGGTCGGCCAGCGAGGCCAGCAGCACGGCGAGCAGGTCGCGCGGCGTGACCATCGCTGTGCGCCGGGTCAGGGCGTCCAGCTCGCTGATCCGCCAGTCGAACAGCCGGGTGGCGACGAAACGGGCCAGATCGGCCTTGTTCTCGAAGTTGGCGTAGATCGCACCGATCGACAGCTCGCACTCGGCGGAGATCTGCGCGATCGAGGTGTCGGACATGCCGTTGCGTCTCAGCACCCGGACGGCTGCGTCGGCGATCTGCTCGCGACGAGCCTGTCGGTGGGCATCGCTGACTCTCGGCACGACAGGACTGTATCGGCTGGCTATGCTCATGCCGAACGATCGTTCTTTTTAGGAGTCTGATGTCGTCTCGAGGTGCTTGGCCTCGCCGCCTGGCCGCCGCCGCGCCCCTGGTGCTGCTCGTCGCCCTGGCCTCCTGCTCCGGCGGGAACCCCGCGCCGGTGGCGCGGACCGCGACCGTCACCCGGGGGGACGTCACCGCCGGCGTGTCGGCCAACGGTGCGTTCGCCGCCGTCACCAGCGAGAACCTGGGCTTCGCCACCGGCGGTCGGCTGACGTCGGTCAAGGTCAAGGTGGGGCAGCGGGTCGAGACCGGTGACGTGCTGGCCCGGATCGACTCCCGTCAGGCCGAGCACACGCTGGAGCAGGCCGAGGCGAGTCTGCGGGCGCAGGAGGCCGGTCTGGACCGGATCACGTCGGCGACCACTGTCGCGGGCGCCGAGAGCACCGCCGACCAGGCGCGGGCAGTGGTCTCCGCCACCAAGGACCAGGTGTCGGCCACCGCGCGGGCGGACAGTGCCGCGATCGTCCGGGCCAAGTCGCAGCTGAGCACGGACCGCGACGCCCAGGACCAGGCCGAGAGCGCCGTCTCGACCCTGAAGGCGTCCTGCCGGGCGGCCACGGCGGCGAGCTCGGCGGCCGACAGCGCGGCCGACGCGCTGGCGCAGCAGGCCCTGCAGCAGCTGCAGGCCGGTGACACGGCGGGGGCCACCCAGACGCTGGCCCAGCTGAACAGCCAGCTGGCCGGCGTCGGCGGGCGCCGGCTCGGCCACCGCGTGCACCCAGGTGGTCACCGCGGAGGCCGGGGTGACCGCCGCCAAGCAACGGGTGGTGGCGGACAAGACGGCGGTGGTGGCGGCGCAGCAGAAGAAGAAGGTCGATGCCGCCGGGGGCAAGCTCCAGGTGGCGAGCGCCGAACAGGGCGTCGTG
This sequence comes from uncultured Actinomycetota bacterium, assembly GCA_963784345.1. Classification (GTDB taxonomy): domain Bacteria; phylum Actinomycetota; class Actinomycetes; order Propionibacteriales; family Propionibacteriaceae; genus Microlunatus. The sequence goes on along the minus strand of CAWARE010000043.1, from coordinate 72,641 downwards.
GCCGCCCAGAACGGGGTCAACTCCGGCGCGGCCGACCGCCCGCACAGCATCGAGCAGCAGCAGGCCCTGGTGGACGGCGCCCAGGCGGCGGTGGACCTGGCGCAGAAGGCGGTGGACGACACCAAGCTGGTGGCTCCGAGCGACGGCACCATCACCGTGATCAACGGCAGCAAGGGCGAGTACGTCGCCGCCAGCACCGGCACCACCGCCCAGTCGCCGGGCTCGAAGGCGGCCATCCCGGGGTCGAGCACCGTCACCGGCGCCACCGGCGCCACCCGTCCGGGCGGCACCCAGTTCATGGTGCTGTCCGACGTCGACAAGGTCCAGCTGGTGCTGCCGCTGGAGCAGTCCGACGCCGCTGTGGTGACACCGGGTCTGAAGGTGTCCGTGCAGGCCGACGCCGTCCCGGACTCGACGCTGGCCGGCACGGTGGTCTCGGTGGCCCCTTCCAGCACGGTGACCTCCGGGGCGGTCAGCTACCTGGCCACTGTCGGGTTCGCGCAGCCCGACAGCCGGCTGAAGGACGGCCAGACCGGCCGGGGCACGGTGATCACGCGACAGCGGGCCAACGTGCTGAGCGTGCCCAACAGCGCCGTCCACCAGCAGGGCACCGCCAGCACCGTCGTGCTGCTGGCCGACGACGGCAGCCAGCAGACCGTACCGGTGGAGGTCGGGGCGGTCGGCAGTGATCGGACCGAGGTGCTGTCCGGTCTGACCGAGGGACAGCGTGTGGTGCTGCCCGACGGCGCGAGCTGACCGAGCGGTCTGCAGGAGAGGAACAGGACATGAGCGAGCAGCTGACCCGCGAGGACCAGACCGGACGAGCCGACGACCCGGCCGAGCCGACCGGACCCGACCCGGCGACGGAGGAGACGAGGGCGAGGACCGAGGCCGAGCCGACGGGCGCCGAGGCGCCCGGAGCTGACCGGCCGGAGCTGACCCGGCCGGAGCCGAACCGCCGAGTGGCCGTCGCCCGCTGAAGAAGGCCACCCGGATCCGGCTGTTCGTGATCGGCGGCCTGGTGCTGATCGTCGCGCTGGCCTTCGTGATCTCCTACGTCGTCGACGCGCGCAGCTACGTGACCACCGACAACGCCCAGATCGACGGCAACCAGATCTCGATCAACGCGCCGGCCACCGGCACCCTGATCGACTGGGACGCCACCCAGGGCACCCGGGTGACCAGCTATCAGCCGGTCGGTCGGATCGCCCTCCAGAACGGCTACTCCCAGCCCCAGCTCGTGGTCCGGGCCCCCGCCGACGGGACGATCGCCGTCGACGACGCGGTGCCCGGCTCGTTCGTCGCGGCCGGCACCCAGCTGGCGATCGCGTACGACGGATCGGGGGTCTTCGTCACGGCCCGGGTGGACGAGACGCAGATCGATGCCGTGCACCCCGGCGAGCAGGTCAAGATCGCCGTCGACGCCTTCCCCGACGCCGACCTCACCGGTCAGGTGTCGGAGGTGAAGACCGGGGCGGCCGGAGTGTTCTCGATGTTCCCGCAGTCCAACACCTCGGGGAACTTCCAGAAGGTCACCCAGGTCATCCCGGTCAAGATCACCATCGACGACCTGCAGGGGCTGCCGCTGGCCCCGGGCATGAACGTCACGGTCAAGATCCGTCGCGGCTAGCCGTGAGCACCGCCACCGCCACCGTCCGCCCCGTCTCGGCCCCGACCGAGATGGAGCACTGGGTGGTCCCGCTGGCGGTGCTGGTCGCGGGCATGTTCATGTCCGTGCTCGACACCAGCATCGTGAACGTGGCGGTCTCGACCATCCAGACCGAGCTGGGCGGCAGCACCGCCGACGTCCAGTGGATCTCCACGGCGTACTCGCTGGTCCTGGGGGTGGTCGTCCCCGCGAGCGCCTGGTTGGGGAACCGGTTCGGGCTGGGTCGCGTCTACGTCGTCGGTCTGGCCGCGTTCGCCGCCGGCTCGGCCCTGTGCGGCGTGGCCTGGAGTCTCAACAGCCTGATCGCCTTCCGGGTGCTGCAGGCCATCCCCGGTGGGCTGCTGCCGGCCGTCACGTTGACGATGGTCTACCAGATCGTGCCGCGGAAGAAGATCGGTGCGGCGATGGGCATGTACGGCCTCGGCATCATCTTCGCGCCGGCCATCGGACCGGCTCTCGGCGGCTACCTGGTCGAGTACCTGAGCTGGCGACTGGTCTTCTACATCAACGTGCCGATCGGCATCATCGGGGTGATCGCGGCCATCGTCGCGCTGCCGAAGTTCCCACCGCAGGTCACCCAGAAGTTCGACGTCGGCGGGTTCGTCACCGTCGCCACCGGGTTGGTGGCGTTGCTGCTCGCGTTCTCCGAGGGCGGGACGTGGGGGTGGACCAGCTACCGGGTGCTGATCCTGATCACTGTCGGACTGGTCTCGCTGGCGCTCTTCGTGGTGATCGAGCTCGAGGTCGACCACCCGCTGCTGGACCTGCGGGTCTTCGGCTACCGGGCCTACAGCATCTCCCTGCTGGTGATGGCGGTGATGATGACCGGGCTGTTCGCGACCCTGTTCTACATCCCGCTGTTCCTCCAGACGGCGCTCGGTTTCCCGGCGCTGGACGCCGGTCTGCTGATCTTGCCCCAGGCGTTGGTGATGGGTCTGCTGACCCCGATCGCCGGTCGCCTCTACGACCGCGTCGGGTCCGCGCTGGCTGGTGTTCACCGGCCTGCTGATCGCGGCCTACGGCTCCTACCTGCTCACCGGCATCAGCCCGGACGTGACGCGCGGCGAGATCGTGCTGTGGACCTGCATCCGCTCGGCCGGCGTCGGGTTGTCGATGATGTCGGTGATGACCGGCGGGATCTCGGCGCTGCCGCGGGATCTCACCACCAGCGGCAGCGCGATCAACACGGTCACCCAGCGGGTCAGCGCGGCGCTCGGGCTCGCGGGTCTGACCGCCCTGGCCAGCACCCAGCAGGCGCAGATGGCGGCCGGCCGAGCGGCGCTGCTCAGTCAGTCCGCCGGAGATCACCTGCACGTGCTGCAGCAGTACGCGATCTACCAGCGCACCCACCTGCAGGTGTTCGCCGACTCGCTGTCGAACATCTTCCTGATCACCGCCGCGACCACGGCGCTGGCCGCGGTGATCGCCTTGAGCCTGCGGTCCGGTCCGCAGCGCCACGACCCCGACGACGCTCCGGTGATGATGGAGTGAGAGCGACGCGGTGCAGCGGTGCCGCTGGACCGGGTCGGGCGTGACAGGCGCCGACGGTCGGCATCACTAGGATCGCGCCGTGAGCGAGAACTCGCCGGCCGCGCCCAGCCCGCGTCAGCTGCTGCAGCTGTCGCTCCCGGCGCTGATCATCGGTGTGCTGTCGGCTCTCGTCCTGTGGCTGCTCGACGAAGTCGCCAAGCTGCTCGAGCACGCGCTCTGGGATGTCGTCCCGACGGCGCTGGGGGTCGCGGACGGCTCACGGTGGTGGATCTTCGTGATCTTGACGCTGACCGGTGCAGCCGTCGGTCTGGTGGTCTGGAAGATGCCGGGTCACGGTGGTCGGGACTCCGCCACCACCGAGCTCACCGCACCGCCGCTCCCGCTGGCGGCGCTGCCCGGGCTGGGCCTCGCGGTGCTGCTGACCCTGGCCGGCGGTGTGAGCCTGGGTCCGGAGAGCCCGATCATCGCCATCAACGCGGCGCTGGCCATCGCCCTGGTGGCCCGCCTGTGGCCGAAGGTCGGTGTGGACCTGATCATGGCGATCGCCACCGCGGCCACCGTCGCAGCGTTGTTCGGCACCCCGGTGGCGGCGGCGTTGATCCTCACCGGGGTGATGGCGTCGCAGGCCGGCGGCGGACCGTTGTGGGACAGGCTCTTCCTGCCCCTGGTCGCCGCCGGGGCGGGGTCGATCACCATGAAGCTGCTGGGTGCACCGAGTCTGGCGTTCTCGTTGCCGCCGTACGGGACGCCGCGGGCCGTCGACCTGCTCAGCGGCGCGGTGATCGCCGGCGTCGCCGTGCTGATCGCCCTGCCGGCGGTGTTCGCGCTGCCGGCCGTGCACACCTTCTTCCACCGACTGCGCAACCCCGTCGTGTACGTCGCTCTGGGTGGACTGGTGCTCGGCGCCCTCGGTGCACTGGGCGGCGAGCTGACGCTGTTCAAGGGACTCGAGCAGACCGGCGAGCTGCTCGGCGACGTCGGTGGCTGGTCCACCGGCACCTTGGTGCTGCTGATCGTGATCAAGCTGGCGGCCCTGCTCGTCGCCACCGCCTCGGGGTTCCGGGGCGGCCGGATCTTCCCGGCGGTGTTCATCGGCGTGGCCCTGGGGCTGCTGGCTCACCAGCTGGTGCCGTCGGTGCCCGTCGGCCTCGCCGTGGCCTGCGGCGTGCTCGGGATCGTGCTGGCGGTCGGACGGGACGGCTGGGTGGCTCTGTTCCTGGGTGTGGTCGTCACCGGCGACATCACCGTGCTGCCGGTGCTCTGCCTGGCCATCCTGCCGGCCTGGTTGCTGGTGTCCCGGGCCCCGGAGATGCTGGTGGAGCACCCCGCTCACGAGCGCTGGCTCGCCCGGGCCGACTCCCCGCGGCGCGGCTCCGCGAGGACCTGACCCCCAGATCCTCGCCGTGAACCCGATCGGGGTCGGCCGTCCTCAGCTGTCGCGGCGATAGACCCGCCGGAGTGCGCCGACGAGTGCGGTCCCGCCCAGCGCGGTGTCCGGCTCCGGCAGCTGACGGAGCACGACGTCGGGTTCGGCGCTGAGCACCGGCGGCCGGGTGGGCAGCGGGGGCGGCGGCTGCCAGAACCGCTCGCCCAGGTCACCCGGCCAGGTGAGGTCGGCCACGGCGGCCCAGCTGCCACCGATCTGGCGAGCGGCCGGCGGTGGGTCGGTCACCGGTGCGTCGGCTCCGGAGCGCAGCACCCGCAGCCGGGCCAGCAGCGCCTCGCGCTCCCGGCCGCGCCACCGCAGGATCAGGAACGGGTCGGCGTCGAAGGCCTCGGCCAGCAGGTAGGAGGTGGCTGCCAGGTGCTTGCACGGCACGCCCCAGTCCGGGCAGCTGCAGGTCTGCTGCAGGTCGCGCGCGGCGGCGGGGAACAGGGGCGAGCCGGCATCGGCGAACACCTGCTCCAGCTCCGGCGGCACCTCGCCGGCCAGCAGCTTGGCGCACGGGAGCGCCTGCTCGGCCAGGGCGATCTCCACCCGCTCCCAGGCCGCATCGTCCAACGGGGCGAAGACGATCGATCACCTCGTACGGCTCCGGGCGAGACCCCTGCACCAGCGCCTGCACCCGGCCGACGCCGATCTCCAGCGAGATCACCTGCCCCTTCCGGGCGTACGTCTTGCCGCGGGCCAGCCGACCGCCGACGGCGAAGGACTCGAGTGCGTCCAGGAAGCGCCGGGACCACCACGAGCTGCCGATGTCGCCCCGGGTGCTGCGGGCCTTGAGCCCGTCCTCGACCGCGCGCGGGCGGGACGGGGGAAACCAGTCGCTCACTCGACCACTGCTCCCGCTTCGAGGCGGAGCAGGTCGGCCAGCGCGTCGGTGGACAGCTCGGTCAGCCAGGACTCTCCGGTGCCGACGATCTTCGCGGCCAGCCCGCGCTTGGTGTTGATCATGGTCGCGATCTTCTCCTCCACCGTGCCCGCGCTGACCAGCTTGCGGACCTGGACGTTCCGGCGTTGGCCGATCCGGAAGGCCCGGTCGGTGGCCTGGTCCTCGACGGCGGGGTTCCACCAGCGGTCGACGTGCACCACGTGGTTGGCCGCCGTCAGCGTCAACCCCGTCCCGCCCGCCTTGAGCGACAGCACGAACAGCGGCGGCGCCCAGGTCTGGTCGGACTGGAAACGCGCGACCATCGCCTCCCGGGCCGGCTTGGCCACGCCACCGTGCAGGTACAGCACCTCGCGTCCGAAGCGACCGGCCAGGTGGCCCCGCAGCAGCGCCCCGAACTCGGCGTACTGGGTGAAGAGCAGGGCTCGCTCACCGGCCTCCAGCACCTCGGTCAGGATCTCGTCCAGCCGCTCCAGCTTGCCGGAGCGGCCCGGCAGCGGACTGCCGTCCCGCAGGAAGTGCGCCGGGTGGTTGCAGACCTGCTTGAGCTTGGTCATGGTCGCCAGCACCAGTCCGCGGCGCTCGATCCCGTCGGCGGCGTCGATCTTGGCCAGCATGTCGTCGACGACCGCCTGGTAGAGCGAGGCCTGCTCGGCCGTCAGGTTGGTCAGCACCTCCATCTCCAGCTTCTCCGGCAGGTCGGTGATGATCGACCGGTCGGTCTTCACCCGACGGAGCACGAACGGTCCGGTGTAGCGGCGGAGCCGGGCCGCGGCCTCGTCGTCCCCATGGCGCTCGATCGGCTCGGCGTAGGCCTTCTTGAAGGTGGTGGCACTACCCAGCAGCCCCGGGTTGGCGAACTCCAGGATCGACCACAGGTCGGCGAGACGGTTCTCGACCGGGGTCCCGGTGACCGCGATCCTCACCTGGGCGGGGATCGAGCGGATCGCGGTGGCCTGCTGGGTGGCGGCGTTCTTGATCGCCTGCGCCTCGTCGACGACCACCCGCCGCCAGTCGGTCCGGCGCAGCGTCGCGACGTCCCGGCCGGCGATCGCGTACGTCGTGATCACCAGGTCGCTGGCCGCGACGGCGGCGGTGAAGGCGTCCCCACGGGCCCGCTCGGCGCCGTGGTGGACGTGGACGCGCAGCGACGGGGTGAAGCGCTCGGCCTCGCGCTGCCAGTTGCCGACCAGGGACATCGGGCAGATGAGCAGGGTCGTCCCCTGGTCCTCCGCCGACCGTGATCGCGCCAGGGCCAGCCAGGCCAGCAGCTGGACCGTCTTGCCCAGCCCCATGTCGTCGGCCAGCACCCCGCCGATCCCGGCCCGGCCGAGGAAGTCCAACCAGGACAGGCCACGGGCCTGGTACGGCCGCAGCGTTCCCCGGAAGTCGGCCGGGGCGCCGACGGCCTCGACCCGCTCCGGCGTGCGGCCGGCGAGCAGGTCGCCGAGCCACCCCTCGGCGGCGACGCCGGTCACCGGCAGGTCGTCGTCGACGTCGTCCAGCCCGAGTCCGAGCCGGAGCAGCTCGGCCACGCTCAGCTCGCCCCGGCGACCGGCCATCCGCAGGGCCGCCTCCAGCCGTCGTGGGTCGAGCTCCACCCACTGCCCCCGCAGCTGCACCAGCGGTGACTTCAGCCCCGCGAGGGTGCTCAGCTCGTCATCGGTCAGGCTGTCGTCGCCGATCGCGACGTCGTACCGGAAGTCGGCGATGGCGCCGAGACCCACCCCGCCCGCGGTGCTCACCGCGCCCGGCTGGGCGCGGGGGGTCGCGGTGACCTTGAGCCCTACCCGGGCCGCCGGCCTCGACCACCAGCCGGGGAGCTGGACCCCGAAGCCGGCCGTGGCCAGAGTGGGCGCGGCCTCGCGCAGGAAGCGGTGGGCCCCGTGCACGTCGAGGTCGAGTGCCTCCGGCCGAGCGGTCCGCAGGGCGTCGTCCAGGTCGGGGTAGAGCCGGGCGGCTTTGCCCAGCTCGGTGAGGAAGGTCTCCTGCGGCGTAGCGACCCCACCGCCGAGTCCCGGCAGGGTCTCCTCGGCCCGCCAGACGTCAGCTGCCTCGGCGACCAGGCTCTGCTCGTCGCTGGCCTGCAGACCGAAGCGGAGCTGCCACCGGCCCTCGCCCTCGCGCTGGCTGTCGCCTCCGGCGCCGAGCGAGGGTTCGCTCAGCCGGAAGAACGCGCGGACCGGACCGGTCAGCGCGTCACGCTGCCAACGGGCCAGCGACCCGGCGAGCTCGGTGAGCGATCCCCCCTCGGCGGTGAACTGTCGCAAGGGGCCGGTCAGGGCGGCCAGCCAGGCCCGGCTGGTGGCGGTCCCACCTCGTGGAAGGGTGAGGGTCCGGGAGCCCGCCGCGGCCCGGACGGCGGCGTCGACCAGGCCGTCCAGGGTGGCCGCCCACCACCGCAGAGGGTCCCGACCTGTCGGGTCCGCGGCGGCGAGCAAGGCGGGTGGCAGGGCCAGGGCCAGAGTCCTGGCCCACGCCGTGTCCGGTCCGGTGAGCACCGGTCGCCAGACCGCGTACGGTCCCTCGACCTCCACCGTCGGCAGGAACCGTCCTCGCGCCACCAGGTCGTCGGCGAACGCGAGCAGATCGACCAGGTGGTGCACGGACGCGCCGCCGGTGTCGGTGCGCAGCTCCAGCCGGGACAGCACGGCGTACGCCCGATCGAGGGGCAGCACCAGTGCCGGAACGCGCCAGAGGCCCGTCCGCACCGCGCCGGCCCGAGGCGGCTCACCGTCGCGGACCAGCTCGGGCGAGGGGAGAGGGGCGGCTGACCGGGTCGGGAGCTGCAGCTCGACGACCTCCAGGGCACCGGCGTCGGGCTCGAGCGCGAGCAGGGACAGCAGTCCGGCGTGGTCGACGGCGTACGGGTGCGGGGCGCTGCGTGGCGGGCGGCCCGACCGGACCGGCGTCGCCACTGTCGAGTCCTCGGCCCAGATCGCCACGGAGCCGGCGTCGAGAGCGCTCGCGGGCACCCAGCACGCGTGCACGACCCGCATCAGCACCTCCTCGTTGCCACTGGTCCGCTCGTCACCGCCGGACCGCCGCCGTCTCGTCCGGTCTGCCGGCACGCTTCGTGGGTGAGTATGGCGCGCCCCACCGACGCCGTCGGTTGACCCGACCGGGATGGGCGGGTTGACTGCCGATACGGGTCATCGACGACGGGAGCAGCGTGGACAAGGTGGTCGACTCCGCGGCGGAGGCCGTCGCCGACATCGACGCCGGTTCGTCGCTGGCCGTCGGGGGGTTCGGGCTCTGCGGGATCCCCGCCACCCTGATCAACGCCGTCTTCGAGGCCGGCACCGACCGGCTGGAGGTCATCTCCAACAACGCCGGCGTCGACGACTGGGGCCTGGGACTGCTGCTGGGAGCCGGGCGGCTGCGCCGGGTGGTGGCCAGCTACGTGGGGGAGAACAAGGAGTTCGCCCGCCAGTACCTGTCCGGGGAGCTGGAGGTCGAGCTCACCCCCCAGGGCACTCTGGCCGAGCGGATGCGGGCGGGCGGTTCGGGCATCCCGGCGTTCTTCACCGCCAGCGGGGTCGGCACCCAGGTGGCCGAGGGCGGTCTGCCCTGGCGGTACGCCGCCGACGGCTCGGTCGCCATCGCCTCGCCGGCCAAGCCGACGCAGACCTTCGAGACCCCCGACGGGGCGAAGGAGTTCGTGCTGGAGCGCGCGATCATCGCCGACTTCGGTCTGGTGCGGGCCTGGCGGGGGGACCGGCACGGCAACCTCGTCTTCCGCGACTCCGCCCGGAACTTCAACCCGCTGGCCGCGATGTGTGGCCGGATCACCGTGGCCGAGGTGGAGGAGCTGGTGGAGCCCGGCGACCTCGACCCGAACCAGGTGCACACGCCCGGGGTGTACGTGCACCGTGTGGTGGCCCTGACTCCGGAGCAGGTGGCGGCGAAGCGGATCGAGAGACGCACGGTGCGACCCCGAGCTGCCGATCTCGGGCCGGAGGCGGCCCGATGAGCTGGAGCCGGGAGCAGATGGCCGCGCGCGCCGCCGCCGAGCTCTGTGACGGTGACTACGTCAACCTCGGCATCGGGTTGCCGACGCTGGTGCCCAACTACGTGCCCGATGACGTCGAGCTGGTGCTGCAGTCGGAGAACGGCATCCTCGGCGTCGGTCCCTACCCGTACGAGGGGGAGGAGGACGCCGATCTGATCAACGCCGGCAAGGAGACCGTCACGGTCCGCCGGGGCGCGTCGTTCTTCGACTCGGCGTTGTCCTTCGGCATGATCCGGGGCGGCAAGATCGACGCCGCCATCCTCGGCGCCATGCAGGTCTCCAGCGCCGGCGACATCGCCAACTGGATGATCCCGGGGAAGATGATCAAGGGCATGGGCGGGGCGATGGACCTGGTGCACGGGGCCAAGAAGGTCGTCGTGTTGATGGAGCACGTGGCCAAGGACGGCTCGTTCAAGATCGTCGAGTCCTGCTCGTTGCCGCTGACCGGCCGCGGCGTCGTGCAGCGCGTCATCACCGACCTGGCGGTGATCGACATCCCGGACGACGGCGGTGAGCTGATCTTGGTGGAGCTGGCTCCCGACGTCACCGCCGACGAGGTCCGGGCCAAGACCGAACCTGCGTTGGTTGACGGATGACCGTCCCGGCGGCACAGTCCGGACCCCGGTCGATGACGGCCCTGGTCGAGGAGCTGCGGGAGCGGCTGGCCGTGGTGCGGACCGGCGGGACTGAGGCCGCCCGGGCCAAGCACACAGCCCGCGGCAAGCTGCTGGTCCGGGACCGGGTCGACCGGCTGCTCGATCCGGGCAGCCCGTTCCTGGAGGTGGGTGCGTTGGCCGGCTACGACCTCTACGGCGGCGAGTACGCCGTGCCCAGCGCCGGCATCGTCACCGGGATCGGCCGGATCGAGGGTCGGCTGTGCCTGGTGGTGGCCAACGACGCCACCGTGAAGGGCGGCACCTACTACCCGGTGACGGTCAAGAAGCACCTGCGGGCCCAGGAGATCGCGGCCGCCAACCGGCTGCCGTGCGTCTACCTCGTCGACTCCGGTGGCGCCTACCTGCCGCTGCAGGACGAGGTCTTCCCCGATCGTGATCACTTCGGCCGCATCTTCTTCCACCAGGCCAACCTGTCGGCGCGCGGGATCCCCCAGATCGCTGCGGTGATGGGATCCTGCACCGCCGGTGGTGCGTACGTGCCGGCGATGTCCGACGAGTCGGTGATCGTCCGGGGACAGGGCACGATCTTCCTCGGCGGACCACCGCTGGTGAAGGCGGCCACGGGCGAGGAGGTGAGCGCCGAGGACCTCGGCGGTGGGGACGTGCACGCGCGGACCTCCGGCGTGGTCGACCACCTCGCCGACGACGATCCGCACGCGCTGGCCATCGTGCGGTCGATCGTCGCCACCCTGCCGCCGCCGACCGTCGATGATCATGGACCGGTCGAGGAACCGCACGAGGACCCGGCCGGGCTGCTCGACGTGGTGCCGGTGAGCACGCGGACCCCGTACGACGTGCGGGAGGTCATCCGGCGGATCGTCGACGGCAGCCGCTGGCACGAGTTCAAGCGGCTCTACGGCGAGACCCTGGTCTGCGGTTTCGCCTCCATCTGGGGACACCGGGTGGGCATCGTGGCCAACAACGGCATCCTGTTCTCCGCCTCTGCGCTCAAGGGCGCGCACTTCGTGGAGCTGTGCAACCAGCGCGGTATCCCGTTGGTCTTCCTGCAGAACATCTCCGGCTTCATGGTCGGGCGCGAGTACGAAGCGGCCGGGATCGCCAAGGACGGTGCCAAGCTGGTCACCGCGGTGGCCTGCTCGGTGGTGCCCAAGTTCACCGTGGTGATCGGCGGCTCGTTCGGGGCGGGCAACTACGCCATGTGCGGCCGGGCGTACGACCCGCGCTTCCTGTGGTTGTGGCCCAACGCCCGGATCTCGGTGATGGGCGGCGAGCAGGCCGCCGCGGTGCTGGCCACCGTGCGCCGCGACGGGCTGGAGGCCGCCGGGGAGTCCTGGACCGAGGCCGAGGAGGACGCCTTCCGCGCCCCGATCCGCGAGCAGTACGAGCGGCAGGGCTCGCCCTACTACTCGACCGCCCGGTTGTGGGACGACGGGGTGATCGATCCGCGCGACACCCGCCGGGTGCTGGGGATGGGGCTCGAGATCGCTGCCGGGGTGGAGATCCCGGCCCCCGCCTACGGCGTCTTCCGGATGTGATCATGGACGACGAGACGGGCTGACCGACCCGGCTTCGCGATCGGCTCGGTGCTGGTCGCCAACCGGGGCGAGATCGCCGTCCGGGTGCTGCGCACCTGCCGGCGGCTGGGCGTCCGCGGTGTCGCGATCTTCACCGACGCCGACGCCGCGGCGCCGCACGTCCGGGCGGCCGACCACGCGGTCCGAGTGCCGAGCTACCTGGACGTCGAGGCGGTGGTGGCCGCCGCCCGAGCGAGCGGGGCCACAGCCGTCCATCCCGGCTACGGCTTCCTGTCCGAGCGAGCCGACTTCGCGCGTGCCGTCGAGGCGGCGGGTCTGGTCTGGATCGGGCCACCGGCCACGGCGATGGAGCAGCTGGGACGCAAGGACGCCGCCCGCGAGATCGCCGTCACCGCCGGGGTCCCGGTCGTGCCCGCGTACGCGTTGGGCACCCCGCCGGCGGCGATGGCCTTCCCGGTCCTGGTCAAGGCGGCCGCCGGGGGCGGTGGCAAGGGGATGCGGATCGTCCGCAGCGGGCCGGAGCTACCCGAGGCGATCGCCGCCGCCGGCCGCGAGGCGTCCGCCGCGTTCGGGGACGGCACCCTGCTGATCGAGAGCTACGTCGAACGCGGGCGCCACATCGAGGTGCAGATCCTGGCCGACGCCCACGGCCAGGTGCTGGCGCTGCACGATCGCGACTGCTCGGTCCAGCGGCGCCACCAGAAGGTGATCGAGGAGGCGCCGGCGCCCGACCTGCCGGCCAGCACCCGGGCCGCGATCACCGAGGCGGCGATCGCGCTGGCCACCGCCGTCGGCTACGTCAACGCCGGCACGGTCGAGTTCCTGCTCGATGCCGGCACCGGCGCGTTCTACCTGCTGGAGATGAACACCCGCCTGCAGGTCGAGCACCCGGTGACCGAAGCCGTCTGCGGGGACCTCGACCTGGTCGAGCAGCAGCTGCTGGTGGCGGCCGGACTCCCCCTGACCCTCGAGCCGACCGCGCTCGGACCTCACGGGCACGCCATCGAGGCCCGGATCTACGCCGAGGACCCGTACGCCGGTTTTCTGCCGCAAGCCGGCACCGCGTCGCTGGTCCGCTGGCCGTCGGGCCCCGGCGTCCGGGTCGACCAGGCGCTGGAGACCGGTCAGGTGGTCACCACCGACTACGACCCGATGCTCGGCAAGATCATCGCCGTCGGACCGGACCGGGAGACGGCCCGCCGGCGGCTGGTCGCCGCGCTGGACGACACGGTCATCCTCGGGCTGACCACCAACGCCGGCTTCCTCCGCGAGCTGCTGAGCCATCCGCGCTATCTCGCCGCCGGGATCGACGTCGCCTGGCTGGACCGGCATGTCCTGCCGCGCCCCGACGGCAGCCGAGGCACGGCTGCTGGCGGCCCGAGCTCTGGCCTGGTCGGATCCGGGCCGACGCCGGCGACGGCCCCTTCCGTGCTGACGGGTGGCGGCTCGGCGGCCCGATGGCCCCGACCGCGGTGGCTCTGGTCGATCCTCACGAACCGCGAACGGACGCCCTGGTGGTGATCCCCCACGAGGACCGGGTCTGGCAGGAGCTTCCCGCCGGAGGCGGCGCTGGTCGGCCGCGACGACGTCGAGGTCGCCCACCGCGGGCAGCGCTTCACCTTCCGCCGGCCGCAACCGTACGGGGACGAGACGGCGGCAGTCTCGGACGGGCTGCTGACGGCCCCGATGCCCAGCGTCGTGGTCGACGTCCGGGTAGGGGTGGGTGACCGGGTCGAGGCCGATCAGATCCTGGCCGTGGTGGAGGCGATGAAGATGGAGCTCGCTGTGCGCGCTCCCTTCGCCGGCACCGTCACCGCCGTCGCCGTCCGGTCCGGTCAGCGCGTCGCCCTCGAGGCGCCGCTGATCACCGTGGACCCCGATCCGGATCCATCCGCGAGGGTCTGGGGGAGCGTCGCCGGTCCGGTGACGCCCGGGTCAGCTGACACCGGCCCAGGGCGGGCTCAGCTGTAGCGGTGGCTCTTCTCGGCGTGCCCGGCCGGTCTGGTGCAGGCCCGACCGTTCATCGAGGTGTGGCCGCAGAGCGCGGCCGAGTCGCCGGCCTCAGCCGGCTCCGACTGGGCGGCGGGGGTGGCCCGGGTGCTCTTCCTGGGTTTCGCCTCCGGCTGCGCGGTGGTGGGCGCGCGCCGTGGCGCCGGCAGCCTCCCGCCGCGTCTGACCGCTGCTGTTGCGGGCGGCGTACCGGGCTTCACGCATCGCCCTCTGGGCGTCCAGCTTGCTCATCGTCGACTCACGCCTCGACCCTACGTCCCACCGCCGACACTCTGCCTCCGCACTCAGAACAGCGTGGCTTGCGCCGACCGATCCGTGGCCGGTCGTCGCGGTGGCGGAAGGGTTCTCTGGCGGTCGCAGCACCTGGGCGCCGGCGAGTCCGTGACGACGCAGCAGCGGGGCCGCTCGACGGGCCAGATCGGACGCGTACGACCGCAGCACGTAGCTGCCCTGGCCGTAGAGCTCCCGGTAGGGGCCGACCAGCTCGGGTCGTTCGCGCTCGAGGTAGGCCCAGAACCACTCGCGCGCCCCGGGCCGCAGGTGCAGCGCGAAGACGGTCGCACTGGTGGCTCCGGCTGCCGCGATCCGGGACAGCAGCTCGTCGAGCTGCTCGTCGCTGTCGGTCAGCAGCGGGAGCACCGGTGCGACCAGCACCTGGCAGGGGAGTCCGGCGTCGGTGATCGCCCGGATCAGGGCGAGTCGGGCCCGCGGGGTCGGGGTGCCGGCTTCGAGGGTGTCGTGCAGTCCCTCGTCGAGCAGGGCCAGCGAGATGCCCGTCCCGATCGGTACGTCGTCCGCCAGCTCCGTCAGCAGGGGCAGGTCGCGGCGCAGCGTGGTGCCCTTGGTCAGGATGGAGAACGGGGTGCCCGAGTCCGCCAGGGCGCGGGCGATCCCCGGCATCAGCCGGTAGCGTCCCTCGGCTCGCTGGTACGGATCGGTGTTGGTGCCCAGGGCCACGGGCTCCCGCCGCCAGGACGGACGCCCGAGCTCGCGGCGCAGCACCTCGACCACGTTGATCTTGACCACGATCTGGGTGTCGAAGTCGGTCCCGGTGTCGAGCTCGAGGTAGCTGTGGGTCCGTCGGGCGAAGCAGTAGGTGCAGGCGTGGCTGCAGCCCCGGTAGGGGTTGACGGTCCAGGAGAACGGCACCCGGGCCGCCCCGGGCACCTGGTTGAGCGCGGACTTCGCCAGCACCTCGTGGAAGGTGAGACCGGCGAACTCGGGCGTCTGCACCGAGCGCACCAGCTGCGACACCGACGGCAGACCCGGCAACCCGGGAGCGGCGTCGTCGACAGTGGTGATCCTTTGGGCATCCCAGCGCACGTCTTATTCAAACACACCGACGAATCAGTCGCCACCATCGCGAACGGCTACCGCCACGACGCACGAACGCCCGGCGGCCCACGAGGGGCCACCGGGCGTCGGTGTGATCGGTGTCAGCCGGGCGGTCTAGCCGCCTTCGTTGAGCTCGGCCTGACGCTCGACGTTCTGGTCGGGCGTCAGCGAGCGGGCGTCCTCCCGCTTGCTCTTCAGCACGATCGGCGGCGGGGTGGAGCGCAGCCGCTTCGACTTCTTCTGGATGTAGCTGAACTGCGCTGCTGTAGGCGTTGTAGTAGTCGGTGCCCTTGACGCGCAGGATCATGTCGTCGTTGTAGAGCGACCCGTTGCTGGTCAGGTTCTGCGAACCGGTCCAGACCACCCGCTGGTTCTCGCCCTGCACCCAGCCCGTTGATGATCATGCGACTTGTGGTGGGTGTACTGCTCGCCGTAGTCGTTGCGGTTCTTGTCCTTCCAGGCGTCCTCGACCACCATCTGGCCGTAGCGCTTGCTCTTCGTCAGCAGCTGGCGCATGATCGTGCGGCTCGCCCGGCCCCGGTTGAGGGTGACGTCGACCTTGCAGCCGGCGTTGTGCAGCGACCAGAGCTTCTTGGCCACGTCCATCCGCGGGTTGGTGAAGCCCCACATGTTCATCCGCACCACTGTGCGGCCGCCTGCTGCCCATGTCGTGGTCCGGCACTTGACCGTGTTCAGCACGTCCAGGTACTGCACGTTCTTCGACGTCCGCTGGGGGTAGATGTACAGCGTGAACGGACCGTTGGTGGTGTTCTTGCCGTTGCCGTAGCGTGGTTCTGCCGGTTCAGCGTCATGTCGTTGAAGTACGACATGAGCCGGTTGTAGATGACCGGCTTGTTGCCCTCGACGATCGTGTGGGAGTTGTTGAAGCTGTTGTAGATGTTCACCCGGTGCGGGTTGGCCGAGCTGATGATCGACACGTTCTTCGCCGCGCCCGACCTGGGAGAACAGGTAGTACTTCACGTGGATGGTGGCGTACGGGTAGTCCGACATGCAGCCGCCCCGGTTGCACTTGACCACGTAGCTGCGGTTCTCCTTGCTGGTGCCGAACGCCTTGCGAAGGCGGGAGAGCTCGTGGCCCTCGGCGCCGTTGTCGATCAGGAAGTGCACGTTGACGCCCCGCTTGTGGGCCGCGATCAGCCGGTCGGCGGTCGACTTCTGGCTGAACAGGTACATCGCCATGGTGATCGTCTGGCAGCCCGCTTTGGCCGCCGGGGCAGCCCGGGACGGCGTCGATGGCCTTGTCCAGCACGGTCTGCGCCCGCCGCTCGGCGGTCTTGTTGCCCGCGGCGTTGTTGAACACCACGCCTTGCCTTGGGTGTGTACGGCGCCGCCTGCGCCGTCGGCACCAAGTAGGTGCCCAGTAGGCCTGCGCCGCAGATCGCGGTCAGCAGGGTGATCAGCAGTCGCTTCATTGCCCCGTCCCTCACTTCACTTCTCCCCTGGGGTGCCTCTGGGCACCCGATGCCCGCATGGTCGATGACAACAGTCCAGCGGTGAGGCAGGTGTGTCGTCAGGTGGTGGCGATCGTGTCCCCCCGGGACAGGCAGCCGCCGCTAAGCCTGCCACACGGAGGGGCGATTCACGGCATGTCTTCTGCGGTTCTGACCCGTCACGCACAAATGTCTCGAACGGGCTGTTGACAGGCTCCGGACAGTCCGTAAGCGCATACTCCGCGCAGTGGAGGCGCACATCGTTGTGCGACCGTGGGTCGGATCGCAACGGATCGAGTTCCGCCTCGTCGCGGTCGTTATGGAATTGTGATCTCGACGGTGCTCGGATCCCTCTCTTCGACCGCGGCGATCCGATAGGTCGTGGCGAAGGAGTCCTGCGGCGCGGAGCAGGTGAGCCGGGCCATCGCGCGTCTCTGCGACAGCACCTCGACCGTCCAGTGGCGGTCATCGGTGGAGGACACCTCGACGCGCCAGCGGCCCGGCTCCCGGACCGACCAGCGATCGGCGCGGACGTCGTCGGGTCCGAGTGGACCGTGTCGGCGGTGGATCTCACCCACCGCAGCCTGGGCCACCGGGGGCCAGCGGACCGAGCCCCGCAGGTGACCGGGATCGAGTCGTCCGGCGAGGTGGTCGCTCACCACCTCGACGGCGGACTCGGCGTCGAGGTCGCCGTAGTACGTGCCGTCCGGCAGCACCACCAGGTTCGCGGCGAAACGGTCACCGCCGACGTGGCTGCACTCCCAGGTGGCCGTCCGGCCAGCGCGCGGCCAGGGCGGCGGCCACCGGACGTCCCCGGACGGCGCAGCAGGTGTCGTGCTGACCGTGGGCGCAGACCAGCAGCACCGGGTCATCGGTCGCGGAGGCCGGTGTCGGCAGGGTGGGAGCCGTCGGCAGGGTGGGAGTCGTCAGGAGGTCGGCCACGGCGAGCAGGTCCCGGTCCTCCTGCCAGGTGCCCCAGGTGGTCGTCCCGCCGACCCTGGTGATGGCCCAGCTCCGCTGCTCCGACGCCACCCGCCGGCCCGGTCGCCGGATCAGCAGCAGCCGGCTGCGGCTCGCGCGGACGGCGGCGGTCAAAGCCTCGACCACCTCGGCCGACCACCCGGCGCCGGTCAGGGCGTCGAACCGCCAGGGCCCGGGGTGCTCGATCAGCAGGAACGACGCGGCCGTCGGAGCGGTGCCCTGCGGAGGATCGCCACGTTCGCGAGCGGCGTCGGCGCAGCGGAAGGTCGGTGACGTCACCCGGCGACGGCCAGCCCGGTCAGCAGCAGCGTGCGGGCCAACCCCGTCCCGAGCTCGCCGGCCGTACCGCTGCCGGTCTTCCACCAGGACAGGAACGCCTCCCGCTCCGCGGCGGCGACGACCACCTGACCGGCTCGGCTCGAGATGGTCAGTCCGCCGTCCCGGCGTTCGTTCACAGTGCCCGCCAGATGGGCGCGCACGGTCAGTCGGCTGTGGTCGTCGAGCTCGTCGGCGGCCTGGAGCTGACGCAGCGGCCCGACCGGCGCGGCCCGCTGGGCCGAGCGGGCGAGAGGCGCCAGAGCGGCCGCGACCGCGTCGACCTCGGTGTTCGCCAGGGCGTCGATCAGCCGGTCCCGGACCAGCTCGACGTCGGCGACCAGCGCTGTCGGGTCGGTCACGTCGACGCCGAGCGGCAGGGAGGTCCGTGCGGCTTCGTCGACGGCGAGGGTACGCAGCGCGTGCTGCACGAGCTGCTCGGCCACGCCGTAGCGGGTCCAGGTGTGCACGCCCAGGGTCAGGTGGGTGCTCACCCCGCCCAGGGCCGTGGCCGCGTGCAGGAACCCGCGCGGGAGGTAGAGGGCGTCGCCGGGTCGGAGCACCGTGTCGATCAGCGGCTCCTCGGCCGCCCGCCGCTCCACCGAGCTCCGCCGGTCCGTCCACGGTTGGTGGCGCAGCGGGGAGGGGTGAACCGGGGGGTGGATCACCCACCGCTTCTCACCGGAGATCTGCAGCACGAAGACGTCGTGGACGTCGTAGTGGTTGCTGAACCCCTGGTTCTGGGGTGGGGTCACGTACGCGTTCGCCTGGACCGGGTGCCCGAGGTCAGACGCCAGCTGCCGGGAGAACTCCATCACCGGGGGCCAGACCCGGTGCAGAGCCTGCAGCACCATCGTCGCCCCGTCGGCGAACAGCCGGACGAGCTGGTCGTCGCTCACCTGGTCGCCGATGCTCGCTCCGACCCCGCCCGGGGCGGTGAAGGTCGAGTCGGCCAGCGTCGATCCGTCCCGCGCCACCCGGAGGAACGGAGTCCGCAGCCCACGCTGCGACACCAGCTCGTCCACGGCGGCGGCGTCGAGGAGATCGCCGAACCCGGAGCCGCTCGCAGCGGCTCCGGCCGGGGTCAGCAGGGCCTGGCGACCCCAGTAGTCCCGGGCGAACTCCTCGACGTCGATCCCGATCAGGCGCGTGAGCGCCGACTGCTGGGGGCTAGACGCTTCCGTCTGCGCCGCCATCGGCCCCGCCGTCTGCGCCACCATCAGCGCCGCCGTCCGCTCCGCCGTCGTGCTGGCCGGGTACGCCGCTGGCGCCGCCGTCGGCGGGCCCTTCGGCGCCACTGTCGGCACCTCCGTCTGCGCCGCCGTCGTGCTGGCCGGGTACGCCGCTGGCGCCGCCGTCGGCGGGCCCTTCGGCGCCTCCGTCGGCGCCGCCGTCGTGCTGCCCGGGTACGCCGCTGGCGCCGCCGTCAGCGGGCCCTTCGGCGCCGCTGTCGGCACCTCCGTCAGCGCCGCCGTCGTGCATGCCGGGTACGCCGTTGGCGCCGCCGTCGGCCGGACCTTCCAGGTCGTCGGTGCCCTCGCTGGGCTGAGTCGACTCGGTCATCGAATCCCTCCTTGGATGAGATGTGCGGCCCCTCGTCCGGGGCCGGGGATGGCGTCCCGCCGACGTCGTCACCCACTCTGCCACGCGGCCCGTCGGAGTCCGGGCGTGGGGGAGCGCTGTCGCGCACCGGGGCCACGGACTACCGTGCGGTGGATGACTGCTGACGACGTGTTCGCCACCGCCACCGACGAGGTCGAGCTGCCCGACTACGACCGCTCCCGGATCGCCATCGGCATCGTGCACATCGGCGTCGGTGGGTTCCACCGAGCTCACCAGGCGCTGGCCGTGGACCGCCTGCTGCGGCAGGGCCAGGCCGACGAGTGGGGGATCTGCGGCGTCGGGCTGCTGCCCGGCGACCGACGGATGCAGCAGGTGATGGCGGCCCAGGACGGCTGCTACACCCTGGTCGAGAAGTCGCCGGACGGGTCCTGGTCGGCCCGGGTGATCGGCTCGATCGTGGACTACCTGTTCGCTCCCGACGACCCCGAGGCGGTGCTCGAGCGGATCGCCGACCCGGCCACTCGGATCGTCTCGCTGACGGTGACCGAGGGTGGCTACAACTTCTCCCCGACCACGGGGGCGTTCGACCTGACCAACCCGGCAGTGGTCGCCGACCTGTCCGGTCAGGCACCACCGGCCACCACCTTCGGGTTGGTGGTCGAGGGCCTCCGTCGCCGCCGCGAACGGGGTGTCGGGGCCTTCACCCTGATGTCGTGCGACAACATCCCCGGCAACGGTGAGGTGGCCCAGCGGGCGCTGACGTCGTACGCCCGAGCGCTCGACCCGGAGCTGGCTGCCTGGATCGAAGCCGAGGTGGCCTTCCCCAACGGGATGGTCGACCGGATCACGCCGGCCACCACGGCTGACGACGTGGCCCAGATCAGTGAGCGGTTCGGGGTCGACGACGCGTGGCCGGTGGTCGCGGAGCCGTTCTTCCAGTGGGTGCTCGAGGACCACTTCGTCGCCGGGCGACCACGATGGGAGGACGCCGGCGTCCAGGTGGTTCCCGAGGTCGAACCGTACGAGCTGATGAAGCTCCGGCTGCTGAACGCCGGCCACCAGGCCGTCGCCTACGTCGGTCACCTGATGGGCTACCGCTACGTCCACGACGCCGCCCGGGATCCGGCCGTCGCGGCCTACCTGCTGCGCTACATGCGGCGGGAGGGCATCCCGACACTGCCAGCGGTGCCGGGCATCGACCTGACCGGCTACACCGACTCCCTGATCGAGCGGTTCGGCAATTCCGAGGTCCGCGACACCGTCGCGCGGCTGGCTGCCGAGTCCTCCGACCGCATCCCCAAGTGGTTGGTGCCGGTCATCCGCGCCAACCTGGCGGCGGGCGGGGAGGTCGAGGTGTCCGCGGCGATCGTGGCCAGCTGGGCCCGCTACGCCGAGGGCGTCGACGAAGCCGGGGACCCGATCGAGGTGGTCGACCGGATCGCCGACGAACGCACTGCCGCCGCGAACCGCCGCGCCGAGGACCCGCTGTCGTTCGTCCGGGACCCCGACCTCTTCGGTGACCTCGCCGACCAGCCGCGCTTCGCCGAGGCCTACCTCCGTGCTCTGGACTCGCTGCACACCCGCGGCGCGGCCGCCACCGTCGCCGACCTCGCCGCGGGCTGAGCCACCCACGCCGCGTCTCCAGCGGTCGCCGCGATCTTCCGTCCGGCCAGGCCTCGTGGCGCCACTCAGCCGAGGTCCGGCCAGGTCGCCGACGGTCGGCACACCACCGCGCGGAGCTCGCCGCTGACGGTCCAGTCACCGATCCCGGCGGGCACGGCCCACGCCTGCCCCCGCTCCAGCAGCACCTGGTCTGCACCGGCGGAGCCGGACCAGTGCAGCGCGCCGTGACCGTCGACGCACGACCACGACGGCGAAGCCGCCATCCACCGCCACCGATGCACCCTCGGGCGCCGCGATGTCGATGCGGAAGAACTGGTCGGCCGCCGCGGGAAGCGCGCGCAGGAGGCCGGCGGAGCGCAGGTCGGGATCGACCCGGTGTCGGAGGGCGACCAGCCCGTCAGCGGTGGTCGCGCGGTGATCGACAGCGCCCCCAGAGCCACGTCGAACCCGAGGTCGAGGTGGGACTCGTCCCGGGTCGCGCTGGTCACCGACCACTCCAGCAGGATCGACAGGTCGGTCGGCTCCTGAGCCTCCACCACGAACACGCCGGCACCGGTGGCGTGCGGCTCACCGGCCGGCACCAGGATGCCGTCGCCCGGACGGACGCTGATCTTGTTCAGCCGGTCGAGCAGCCAGGCGGAGTCCTGCGCGTCGATGCGGGCCGCGAGCTCGGTCGGGTCGACGTCGTCGCGCCAGCCGACCCACACGGACGGGTCGTCGCCGTCGACGGCGATGACGTACCAGGCTTCGGTCTTGCCGTAGCAGGAGTGCAGGTGCGCGCGCGGCGAAGGCACGCGTCGGGTGCACGTGGACCGGCAGCCGCTGGCCGGCGTCGAGCAGCTTGACCAGCAGGCCGGTGTCGGCCGGCCCCGCGCCGGGCGCTCCGTCCACCGAGCCCGGTCCAGCCCTCGTGGTCGGCGGCGACGACGTCGGAGAACAGCACGCCGTCGGCCAGCCGGCTCGGTCCGACGTCGGGGTCGTCGGCCCGAGCGCACGGTGGCGGCCAGCCACTCCTCGGGTCGCCGGGGCGACGGCAGCTCGACCCCGCGGAGCGCGGCCAGCTGCCGACCGCCGACGTAGAAGTGGTCGATCACGTTCGGTGGCAACAGCACGGGACGCATGTCCGCCTCCTCCTGGGATCCGGCGGTCCGGATCCTCAGCGATCGAATCCCCTGGCGTTAGGGTCGAGCCGATCATGCCGCACCTGCAGGCACGGCCGAGCGAGCGGAGGACGATGTCGTCACCCCAGGAACCAGCCCCGATGCCAACGCACGGCGGGTGCACCCGTACCGAGCGACGGCGGACGCGGCTCGCGACGCGGCCGGCTGGCGACCGCCGATCGGACGGTGCACCTGGTCGGCCACGCCCACCTCGACCCGGTCTGGCTGTGGCCGTGGCAGGAGGGCTACCAGGAGGCACGGGCGACCTTCCGCTCGGCCCTGGACCGGATGAACGAGTACCCCGACTTCGTCTTCACCTGCGACCAGATCGTGCTGCTGTCCTGGGTCGAGGAGTCCGATCCCGAGCTGTTCGCCGAGATCACCGCCCGGGTGGCCGGAGGGCCGCTGGGTGCACGTGGGGGGCTGGTGGGTGGAACCCGACTGCAACATGCCCGGCCCGGAGAGCTTCGTCCGGCAGGGCCTCTACGGCCAGCGCTATCTGCAGTCCCGGTTCGGCCGGACGGCCACGGTCGGCATGAACGCCGACCCCTTCGGACACAACGCGATGCTGCCGCAGATCCTGCGCGGGCAGGGCATGGACAGCTACACCGTTCCTCCGCCCGGGACCACACGAAGGCGATCTCGAACCGTCGACGTTCTGGTGGGAGGCGCCGGACGGCAGCCGGGTGCTCGCCTACCGGATCCCCAACGAGTACGGCAGCGGGGCGGCAGCTGTCGACGGTCAGCTCGAGAAGGCGATCGCCGCCGCCCGCGGCACGGGCGACCTGATCATGGTCTTCTACGGGGTCGGCAACCACGGCGGGGGCCCGACCCGGGCCAACCTCGACTCCATCCACCGGTTCGACCGGATGGGCTCGTTCGGTCGGCTGCAGCTCTCCAGCCCACGCGACTACGTGGACGCCGTGCTCGAGCCAGGTCGAGGCGGGGCGTGAGCTGCCCGTACGCCGTGACGACCTGCAGCACCACGCGCCGGGCTGCTACTCGGCGCACTCGGGGATCAAGGCCTGGCAGCAGCGTGCCCAGGCCGCGGTGCTCGCCGCCGAACGCTGGGCCGCGCTGCTCACCGTCGGTGCCCCACGGACCGCGCCCGAGCCGGATCCGTACCCGCGGGCACAGCTCGAAACCGCCTGGAAGCAGGTGCTGTTCAACCAGTTCCACGACGTGCTGCCGGGATCGGCGCTCGAGTCGGCGTACGACGACGCGCGTGACCAGCTCGGCGAGGCGGTGGCGATCGCCAAGCGGATCACCACCCGAGCCCACAACGTGATCGCCCGACAGATCGACATCCCGTACGAGGCCGACAGCCAGCCCGCTGGTCGTGTTCAACCCGCACCCCTGGCCGGTGCGGACCGACGTGATCATGCACGACGACGCCACGGCCGTCGGGGGTGCACGTGGTCGATGACGAGGGCGCGACGGTGCTGGCGCAGCCGGCCCGCGTCGGTGGTCGCGACCGGCACCCGGAGTCGCGGTGCGATGGCGTTCCGTGGCGACCTGCCGGCACTCGGATACCGGGTGTACCGGCTGCGGTCGGGTCCGGCGCCCGACCCGCTCGACTCCGACCTCGAGGTCGGACCGCTGCGCCTGGCCAACGAGCACGTCGAGGTGATCATCGACCCCACGACCGGCTGGCTGTCGACGCTGCGGGACCGCCGCAACGGCGTCGACGTGGTCGCCGGGGCGACGCCGCACCTGCACACCCAGATCTGCGAGGACCCCACCGACACCTGGGGTCACCGCGTCGTCTCGTACGCCTGGCCGGGCGCCGCGATGGAGGTCCAGCGGATCGTGGTCACCGACACCGGCCCGCTCCGGGGGCGGATCCGGGTGGAACGGCGCTGGCGGTCCTCGACGCTGATCGAGGAGATCTCGCTCGGTGCGGACGACCTGGCCGTACGCGTCGACGCGACGCTGGACTGGCGCGAACCGGGGCACCTGCTCAAGCTGCGGTTCCCGACCGCGTTGACCGATCCGCGTGCCACGTACGAGATCCCGTTCGGCTCGTTGGCCCGTCCGGTCGACGGCGCCGAGGAGCCGGCGCAGTCCTGGGTGGACCTGAGCGGGGCGGTCGGCGACCGACCGGCGGGGCTGACGGTGATCATCACCGGCAAGCACGGCTTCGACACCTCGCCCGGTGAGCGACCGAGCATCGGCGTCACCGCCGTACGGAGCCCGGTCTACTCCTGGCACGACCCCGTGCTGCTCGACCCGGAAGGGATCTACCGCCACCAGGACCTCGGGTCACCAGCGGTTCAGCTACGAGCTCGTACCGCACGGTGGCGACTGGCGCAGCGGCGGATCCGATCCGGCGGGCACGAGCTGCTGATCGCCCCCGTGCGGGCGATGCAGGAGTCGTCCCACCCCGGCCCGCTGCCCCGGAGGGCGTCCTTCGTCGACGACGGTGCCGGAGCGGTCATGATCACCGCGATCAAGGGCAGCGAGGATCCTCCGCCCGGTGACCCCACGGGGGCTGAGCTGATCGTCCGGGCGGTCGAGACCCGCGGGGAACCGCACCAGGGCCCGGATCGAGCTGCCTGTCGTGGGGCGGGTGCTCGACGCCGACTTCGGTCCGCACCAGATCCGGACGTTCCGGGTGCCGACAGATCCCACGCAACCGGTCGTCCCGGTCGACCTGCTGGAGCGGGACCAGGAAGACTGAGACCGGAGCTGCCGGCACCGTGGGTGTGTGGTCCAGACCTGACCCTCCCGTGCCGTGAGGCACCACGGTGGGCTCGTGACGCCTGACTGGCCCGTGGGTCGAAGCCGGTTCGCGGCGCCCGTTCCCGGCCCGACCTTCGCTAACCTGCCGGTGTGACGCGCGAACCAGGAACGGAGAGCGTCCGCCTGGCTGAGTTGTTGGGAGTGCTCTCCCTGGGCGTGGACCTGGGCATGGGCCAGCCCATGGAACACGTCCTGCGGCAGTGCCTCATCGCACTGCACCTGGCGAAGAGCGCCGGGCTCGATGAGTCGGAGCAAGTCGTCGTGTACTACACCTCGATGCTTGCCTGGGTCGGTTGTCACGTCGACGCCTACGAACAGGCCAAGTGGTTCGGTGACGACCTGGCGCTGAAGGCCGACTTCCGAACGGTGGACTTCTCTGGCCCGACAGCCCAGAGGCGGTTCATCCTGCGCCACCTCGGCGCCGGGCAGTCGCCGCTCGGACGTGCTGGCACCGGCGTCGACTTCGTCCGTGGTGGCGGAGTCCAAGCCGCCGAGAACATGATCAGCAACCACTGGCACGCCTCCGACGATCTGGCTGAGCGCCTGGGTTTCGGTGCTCCGGTGCGCGACAGCGTCGAGCAGACCTTCGAGCGCTGGGACGGCCGAGGGGTGCCCAAGGGCGCCAGGGGCGCCGACATCCTGACGACCTCTCAGCTGGTGAATCTGGCCGATGTCGTGGAGGTCTTCCATCGGACCGGAGGTGTCGATGCCGCCGTCGCGGTGGCCCGCCAGCGCAGCGGCACCCAGTTCGCTCCCGAGCTCGTGGAGCTGTTCTGCCGGGAGGCTCCGCACCTGTTCGACGGCCTGGCGACGGCCACGAGCTGGGACGCGGTCATCGCCGCGGAACCTGGAGCGGGGGTCTGGCTCTCCGATGCGGAGTTCGTGGCAGCGTTGGAGGCGCTCGCGGACTTCGTCGACCTCAAATCGCCCTCCACGATCGGCCACTCGCGTGCGGTCGCGGATCTGGCAGAAGCAGCCGCGCGTCATCACGGGCTCTCGCCGGCAGAGGCGCAGACCATCCGAAGGGCCGGCCTGGTCCACGACCTCGGGCGCCTCGGTGTCCCCAACACGATCTGGGACAAGCAGGGCTGAGCTGACCGCAGTGGAGACCGAGCGGGTGCGGATGCACCCCTATCTGACCGAACGGATGCTGGCCTTCTCCAGCGTGCTCGCTCCACTCGGGGCGATCGCGGTCCAGCACCATGAGCGCCTGGACGGCTCCGGCTATCCGCAGGGACTGGTCGCAGAAGCGCTGAGCCCGGCGAGCCGGATCCTCGCCACCGCGGACACCTATCGCACCTGGCTCGAACCACGACCGCACCGGCCCGCGGGAACCAGTCGACGAGGTGGCCGCGAAGCTTCGTGCCGAGGTCCGCGCCGGACGGCTGGACAGTGGCAGCGTGGATGCTGTGCTGCGCGCCGCCGGCCACCGGGTGAACGTTCGGAAGGACTGGCCGGCGGGACTCACGGCGCGCGAGGTGCAGGTGCTGCAGCTGGTCGCGCGAGGGTTCTCGAACCGGGAGATCGCCGACGACCTGGTGATCTCCCGCAAGACAGTGGGCAACCACATCGAACACGTCTACGCCAAGATCGGCGTGTCCAACCGCGCGCTGGCCTGCCTGTTCGCCTCCAGGAACGGACTGATGAGCCCTCCAGGAACGGACTGATGAGCCCTCCAGGAACGGACTGATGAGCACCGTCAAGGACAACCCGACCTGAACCCCCTCCGCCGGAACCTCCGAAGGAGCACTCGACCCAGAACATGGGGTCAATGCCCCATGTTCGGAGGCGACGTCCTCCCTATCGTCGAGCAGGTGGTCCGGCACGCGGACCAGCCGCACGAAGGGGATGACTGGCGATGACCGATGTGAAACAGCCCACCGAGGTCGACTTCGACAAGCTGATGGCGCTGGTCAACAGATCAGTCGACGAGGTCGGAGCGACCCTGAACTCCGCTCTCGTCGTGATGGGCGACAAGCTCGGCTACTACCGGGCCATGGCTGCTTCCGGGCCGACCACGCCCAGCCGACTGGCTGACGACACCGGCACCGCCGAGCCGTACGCACGCGAGTGGCTCAACGCCCAGGCGGCCGGTTCGATCGTCGAGTACGACCCCGCCTCCGGGGAGTACACGCTTCCGCCCGAGCAGATCGTCGCGTTCACCGACGAGTCCAGCCCGGCGTACCTGCCCGGCTTGTTCCAGATCGCCCTGGGCACGGTTCAAGACGCCTCGACCGTCTTCGAGGTGGCCCGCACCGGGTCCGGTGTCGGCTGGGACGAGCACAACCACCACGTGCACGAGGGCTGCGAGCGGTTCTTCCGGCCCAGCTACAACGCACATCTGGTGGCGGAGTGGCTGCCGGCCCTTCCCGGTGTGGTCGCCCGGCTCGAGTCCGGAGCGCGCGTGGCCGACATCGGCTGCGGGTACGGCGCCTCGACCATCATCATGGCCGAGGCGTTCCCGAACTCGACGTTCGTCGGCTACGACTACCACTCCGACTCGATCGACGAAGCTCGCTCCCGGGCCCGAGCTGCCGGCGTCGGCGACCGGGTGCGGTTCGACGTGGCTCCGGCCGGCTCCTTCGGCGGCACGGGCTTCGACCTGATCACCACCTTCGACGCGTTGCACGACATGGGCGATCCCGTCGGTACAGCCAGGCACGTACGCCGCAGCCTCGCCGACACCGGCACGTGGATGATCGTCGAGCCGATGGCCGGCGACCACGTCCAGGACAACCTGAACCCGGTCGGGCGTGCCTACTACGGGTTCTCGACGCTGCTGTGCACCCCCGCCTCGCTCTCGCAGGAGGTGGGCCTGGCGCTCGGGACCCAGGCCGGCCCGGCCCGCATCCGGGACGTGGTCACCCAGGGTGGGTTCACCCGTTTCGCCACAGTGGCCGAGACCCCGTTCCACCAGGTGCTCGACGTCAGGCCGTGAACGAGGTGTCCGCGACGGGACCGGCCACAGGTATTCGCCCGGCAGGCCGAGGAGGCGCCGGCCCTTCCGTCGGGAGCGGGGGAGCGGATCAGCGGGTACGGCGTGATGGGGGTGCCGTTCACGAGCGGTCACTACCTCGCCCTCCGCCACATGACGGCCAGCTCGATCGGACCCGGCTACCGAGCGGTCTGGCACCGTGACCCCGATGGACGGTGGTCTGTCTACGCGGACGCCCCTCCCGAGGTCAGCTGCGCGCGCTTCCTCGGACCCGTCCTGACCGCCACCCACACGACCGGGATCGCGATCCACTGGGCCGGGCCGCAGTCGGTCACCGTGGAGATCCCGGAGGTGCTCACCTGGCAGCTGGAGATGTCCACAGATCTCGCCACCCGGTTGATGAGCGCGGTCGGCGCGCGACTGCCGGCCGAGGCGTGCCACACGACCTGGCTGCTGCGAGCCATGGGTGCAGCCGCCGGACCGGTGCTGTCGGTCGGGAAGGTTCGACTCCACGGAGTGATGCCCAGCGGCCAGACCTTCGGGGCCATCCCGAGAAGGGTGTGGCGAGTCGCGCAGACCTCGGCCCGGATGCACGGAGAGGATCTCGGTCCACCGGGCCCACTGCCGGTACAGGATCGCCTCGGCGACTTCACTGCTGCCGCAACGAGGAATCTTCTTCGCCGAGGCGGCCGTCGCCTTCAGCCCATCGAGCGACTGACGCTGTCGGTGCCCGCACCTACGATTCCGAGCATGTGGCAGCGTCTCCTCTCCAACGACGCCATCATCGCGATGGTCGGTCACGAGGCGTTCGCCCGCGGCATGGTCTACGCCCGCAACGGCCACGTCCACGACGTCCGGGTCGACACCGAGAACCTGACGGTCAGCGGCCAGATCGTCGGCAGCGACCGGAAGCGGTATCTGGTGCTCGTCGAGCTGGTGGAGCGGGCCGAGGGCACCGGTCATCGCGCCACCTGCACCTGCCCGGTGGTCCGGGACTGCAAGCACGCGGCGGCGGTGATGTTCACCGCCCGGGCGCAGCTGGCCGCGGAAGCCCGTTCGGCCCGTCCGGCCTGGGAGGGTCTGGTCACCCGGCTGGTCCGCGAGGTGCCCACCGCTCCGGTCGAGCCCGTCGAGGTGGGGCTGGAGCTGGCCGTCGACGTCGGTCGGGCGTACGGCGGCTTCCAGCCGCCCGCCCGCTTGCTGATGCGGCCGGTGCGCCGGGGCCAGCGCGACCGGTGGGTCTACTCCGGGGTGTCCTGGTCCGATCTCGACTACCCCTCCGACGAGCTGCTGCCCGACGTCCACGACCTTCTCCGGCAGTTCCGGGCCGCCGCCGGCACTGCGGCGCGGTACGCCAGCCCGCGGTCGGCCTGGTTGACGCTCGGCGACGTGTCCACCTCCTTCTGGGCCCTGCTGGACCAGGCGGCGCGCGTGGGGCTGAGGCTGGTGACGGAGAAGGCGGGACCCCCGGTGGTGCTGGTCGAGCGGGTGGGGGTGCGGCTGGAGCTGCGGTCGACGACGGAGGGTGGACTCAGCGGCGCCGTCGGGCTGCCGAGCGAGGTGTGGGCGCCGGCCGAGCTGTTCGAGGCGACCGCCGCGGGCGATCCGACCTTCGGCCTGATCGGCGAACCCGCCCACGGGGCGTACTGGTTGGCCGCGCCCGCGGTGCCCGGCGGGCCCCGGGACGTGGTGCTGGCTCGTCTGGACAAGGCCCTGCCCACCGAGCTGCGACGGCTGGTCGAGCAGCGGACGACCCTGGACGTCCCCGCCGGCGACCGGGAGCGGTTCCTCACCGACTTCCTGCCGGCGTTGCGGCGCGCGGTGCCGGTCGTGACCAGCGACGACAGCCTCGAGCTCCCCAGCGCCCCGACGCCGCAGATCGTGCTCGCCGTCGGGTTCCGACCCGAGCACCGGGTCCGGCTGGACTGGTCGGTGCGCTACCGCCAGGGCGAGGGATGGCGCCACGTCGACGTCGACTGCGACAGCGATCGGCCCCGCCGACCTCCGCGACCTCGCCGCGGAGCGGGAGCTGCTGGCCGCGCTCGACCTGCCGTACGACGAGCTCCCGCAGCTGGCCGACCCGGACTGGCCGCGGCGTCCGGCGGCGCACGCACTCCTGGGCGGTGCGCATGCCGCCCGGTTCGTGCACGACGTGCTGCCGCGGCTGGTGGAGCAGGGGGTGGTCGTCGAGACCGACGGTGAGGTGGTCGACTACCGGCCGGCCGAGCACGAACCCGAGGTGACGGTGTCGACCACCGCCACCGAGGCCAGCGACTGGTTCGACCTGCACATCCAGGTGCGGGTGGACGGGGAGCTGGTCGGCTTCGAAGATCTCTTCGTCGCGCTGAGCCAGGGGTCGGAGTTCCTGGTGCTCGACACCGGGGTCTACGTGCCGTTGGACAACCCTGCGCTGGATCGCCTGCGCGAGCTGATCGAGGAAGCCCGGTCGCTGCAGGACCGCGATCGCCCGGAGCAGCTGCGGCTCAGTCGGGTGCAGACGGCCCTGTGGGACGAGCTGACCCAGGTGGCCGTGGTGATGGAGCAGGCCGACGCCTGGCAGGCCGCTGTGCGCGCTCTGGCCACACCGGATTCCCCGGCCCTCGCGGAGTCGGAGCTGCCCGACCCGGTCTCCGTGGGTGCGGACCACGCGCCCCAGACGTCGGTTGCGGGCACGTCCGCTCGCTCGGGGTCCCGGGCCGCGCCGGCTCCGGACGCTGTTCCGACCGGCCTGCGGGCCGACCTCCGCCCCTACCAGCGTGACGGCTTCCGCTGGCTGCTCGGGCTGTGGCGACACCGTCTGGGTGGAGTGCTGGCCGACGACATGGGGTTGGGCAAGACGGTCCAGACCCTGGCCATGATCGCGGCCGCCCGGGCCGAGGACCCCGGGTCCCCGCCCTTCCTGGTGGTCGCCCCGACCAGCGTGGTGACCACCTGGGCGACCGAGGCGGCTCGCTTCACGCCCGGACTCGCGGTGCGCACGGTGACCCGCTCGCAGGCGAAACGGCGCCGACCCCTGACCGAGGACACGGCCGACGCAGACGTCGTGGTCACCTCGTACGCGCTGCTCCGGATCGACCAGGCGGCGTACGCGGAGCAGACCTGGAGCGGGCTGATCCTGGACGAGGCCCAGTTCGTCAAGAACCACCGGGCGAAGACCTACCAGGCGGCCCGGCTGGTGCCGTCCCGGATGAAGCTGGCCATCACCGGCACCCCGGTGGAGAACAGCCTGATGGACCTGTGGTCGATGCTCTCGCTGACAGCTCCCGGGCTGTTCCCGAGCGCGGAGCGGTTCACCGAGTACTACCTCCGCCCGATCGAGCGGGACGGGGACGGCCTGCGGCTGGCCCAGCTGCGGCGTCGGATCGCCCCGCTGGTGCTGCGGCGCACCAAGGACCTGGTCGCGGGTGAGCTGCCACCGAAGCAGGAGCAGGTGCTGGAGGTGACGCTGCAGCCGAAGCACGCCCGGGTCTACCAGACCCACCTGCAGCGCGAGCGGCAGAAGGTCCTCGGGCTGATCGACGACCTGGACGACAACCGGTTCACCATCCTGCAGTCGCTGACCCTGCTGCGGCAGCTCGCCCTGGACCCGGTGCTGGTCGACGACCTGCACGAGGGGGTGGCCGCCAGCAAGACCGAGACCCTGGTGGAGATGCTCGGTGAGGTGGTGCAGGAGGGCCACCGAGCACTGGTCTTCAGCCAGTTCACCGGCTACCTCCGTCGGGTCCGGGACCGGCTGACCGCCGCCGGCCTGACCACGGCCTACCTGGACGGCGCGACGACGGATCGCCAGCAGGTGATCGACGGCTTCCGGCAGGGCGACGCGGGGGTGTTCCTGATCAGCCTGCGCGCTGGTGGTTTCGGCCTCAACCTGACCGAGGCCGACTACTGCTTCGTCCTCGACCCGTGGTGGAACCCGGCGGCTGAGCAGCAGGCGGTGGACCGGGCTCACCGGATCGGCCAGACCCGTCCGGTGATGGTCTACCGGCTCGTGGCCAAGGACACGATCGAGGAGAAGGTGATGGCGCTGAAGCAGCGGAAGAGCGCCTTGTTCGACGCCGTGCTCGGCGGTGACTCGCTGTCGTCGACCACCTTCGGAGCCGACGAGATCAGGGAGCTGCTGGGGCTGGAGAAGTCGCTCCGGACCCCGGCGCCAGCGGTGTCCGCTTCATGACATGAAGGATGTCCGCTTTATGCCATGGCCAATGGGTGACAATCGGGTCGTCCTCGGTCGACACCCGAACGATTGAGCGGCTAACTTACTGGCGAGCCAGTGCTGACGTGCCGATCCAGGGGGAGTGGTACCGCCGGTCTCAGGCGGAGTACGCGCGGCGCGGCGATGAGGATCCACGGATCGTCATGGTCAGCAGTTCAGTACTCCCACCGGTTGGGGAACCGGTGAGCATTCGGGGAGTTGCGTCTGGGCCCGCCGCGCAAGCGGCGGGCCCGACCTACCTCAGGGTCGTGACCTCCAGACGCCGGAACGGATGCCTCCGTCCCCGCTGTCGGGGACACAGACATCCGTTCCGCGTCCGGCTAGGCCGAGATGCTCCCGGCCGGGATCACCAGGCGTAGTCCTCGGGAGCCGTCTTGTGACCCGGGAAGATCTCGTCCAGCTTGTCCAGCGTCGCCGTGTCCAGCGTCAGCTCGACCGCGCGGACCGCACCGTCCAGCTGATCGGCGGTCCGCGGACCGATGATCGGCGCGGTGACCACGGGGCGGCTGAGCAACCAGGCCAGTCCCAGCTCGGCCGGCTCCGTGCCGAGGTCGGCCGCCAGGTCCTCGTACGCCTGCACCTGGTCGCGGTGGTCGGCCAGGGTCTGCGCCGAACGACCCTCGAGGCGTCGGACACCCTCGTTCTGCTTGCGGATCACGCCACCGAGCAGACCGCCGTGCAGCGGCGACCAGGGGATCAGCCCGAGGCCGTAGTGCTCGGCGGCCGGGATGACCTCGAGCTCGATGGTGCGGGCCATCAGGTTGTAGAGCGACTGCTCGCTCACCAGTCCGTACGAGTGGCGACGGGCGGCCGCCTCCTGGGCCTGGGCGATGTGCCACCCGGCGAAGTTGCTGCTGCCCGCGTAGAGGATCTTCCCCTGCGCGACGGCGACGTCGATGGCCTGCCAGATCTCGTCCCAGGGGGTGGCCCGGTCGACGTGGTGGAACTGGTAGAGGTCGATGTAGTCGGTCTGCAGCCGCTTCAGGCTGGCGTCCAGGGCGCGACGGATGTTGAGCGCCGACAGCTTGCCGTTGTTGGGCCACGGGTCCATGTCGCCGTAGACCTTGGTGGCCAGGACGGTGCGCTCCCGACGCCCCCCGCCGGAGGCGAACCAGCTGCCGACGATCTCCTCGGTACGGCCCTTGTGGTCGGGGCCGCCGTAGCCGTTGGCGGTGTCGAAGAAGTTGATGCCGACGTCGTGCGCGCTGTCCATGATCGCGTGCGAGTCGGGTTCGGAGGTCTGCGGACCGAAGTTCATGGTGCCGAGACACAGACGGGAGACGGTCAGGCCGGTACGGCCGAGGTGGGTGAACTCCATGACTCCCTGCCTACCACCGGGGTTGAAACGGTTCGGCACCGCCCCGGCCGGCTCAGCCGGTGACGTCGCGGTGCCGGGCCGACAGCTCCAGGTAGGTCCGGGCGTTGGCCACCACCTTGTCGAGCTCCTCGTCGGAGAGGCTCCGGCGCACCTTGCCGGGCACGCCCGCCACCAGCGACCGCGGCGGCACCACGGTGCCCTCCAGCACCACGCTGCCGGCGGCCACCAGGGACCCGGCCCCGATCACGGCGCCGTTGAGCACTGTCGCGTTCATGCCGATCAGGCAGTCGTCCTCGATGGTGCAGCCGTGCACCACCGCCGCGTGACCGACCGACACCCCGGCCCCGATCACTGTCGGGAAGCCGTAGTCGGTGTGCACCACGACGTTGTCCTGCAGGTTGCTGCCCCGCCCGAGGACGACGGTGTCCATGTCCGCGCGGACGACCGCCCCGTAGAACAGGCTGGCTCCCGCCTCGATGGTCGCCTGCCCGATCACGGCCGCGGTCGGAGCCAGCCACGCATCGGGGTGGATGGTCGGCGCGGTGCCGTCGTAGGGCAGCACCAGCGGCCCGCTCACGCCGGGACCTCCGGTCGAGCCGGCGCCGGCGGCCCGGAGAACGGGGGCGATGGTCCGGGTCCGGGCCGACTCGTAGCCCGCCAGGATCATGCCGAGCGCTTCGATGCCCTCCTTCTCGGTGTGCAGCGGCCGGCTGCCACTGGTCAGGGCGTCGGCGAAGTGACCGATCTCGGCGACGAAGGTGTCCACCGGCTCGTACGAGGTCGAGGTCGTCTCGCCGCCCCGGAGGTGGACGTGCAGGCTGGTGCCGTCGCTGTGCAGGGTGCCGTGCTCGGCCACCACGGAGAACCGCTCGGTGATCTCGGGCGGGTCGTAGGCCCAGCTGGTCCACAGGGTGCCGACGGCCCCGTTCTCGAACCGGACGATGACCTGCGCGGAGTCCTCGCCCTCGGCGAAGGTCAGCCGGTGGGTGGACAGCATGGCGACGGCCTCCACCGGGACGGAGCCGGCCAGGTGCAGCATCAGGTAGGTCGGGTGGTAGCCGGTGTCGATCAGCTCGCCGCCGCCGCTGGTGGCGGCACTGGCCCGCCAGCCCATGTTCGCGGGGTCGAAGTCGTTGTGGAAGCAGTCGGTGGTGCGCACCTCGTAGACCCGGCCCAGCTGACCGGAGTCGAGCACCTCCTTGGCGGCGGCGACCGCCGGCAGGAACAGCTGGTTGTGCGCGCACATCAGCGTGACGCCGGCCGCCGCGACCGCCTGCTGCACGCGCGTCGCCTGGTCCGGGCTGAGGCACAGCGGCTTCTCACACAGGATGTGCAGTCCCGCCTCGGCCGCAGCCACGATGGCGTCGGCGTGCAGGTGGTGCGGCAGGCAGATGTCGACCGCGTCGAGGTCCCCGGCGGCGATCATGGCGCGGTAGTCCGCGAAGCCGCGAGCACCCAGCTCGGCGGCCCGGGCCTCGACCGTCTCGGGGACGGCGTCGGCGATCGCAGTCACGGCGATGCGGTCGGCGTGGGTGGTGTAGCCCCGGATGTGCGCGGAGGCGATGCCGCCCCCGCCGATGAGTCCGACTCTGATCATGGTGCGCTGCAGCTCCTGGGTGGGGGGATGTCGGTGATGCCGCGATGGGCTGGAGGGTGATGGGAAGGCTCAGGCGTAGTCGACGGCGGAGCCGGTCTGGGCTGCCTCGTTGGCCGCCACCACCAGCCGGGTCAGCTCGACCGCCCGCCCGAGGTTGTCAGTGTCCTCGGCCCCGGTGGCGATGGCGGTCAGCCACCGGTCGTACGCGTCCGGGGCGTCGGCGGGGATCGGCGCGGCGTGCCAGTGACGACCCTTGGCGTCGCTCAGCAGCAGCTCCCCGGTGGCGTCGGAGTAGGTGAGGCTGCCGTCGGTGCCGAACACCTCGATGGTGAACGGGTTGGCGCTGACGAAGCCGGCCTCGATCACCCCGATCGCACCGTCGGCGTAACCGACGGTGACGACGGCGTGGTCGTCCACGGCCCGTCCGGTGAGCGAGCGGTAGGTGGCGGAGACGGTCTGCGGCGTGCTGCCGAGGATCCGCTGCACCAGGTAGACCGGGTGGCAGCCGAGGTCGGTCAGGGCACCGCCGACCGCCGTGGCGGGGTCGAAGAACCGCTCGGGCAGCCAGCCCGCGGTCGCCCCGTCGTGCGACAACCGGACCCGGGCGTAGGTCAGGCGCCCGAGGGTGCCGCCGTCGAGGACCTCGGTGATCGCCGTGGTGTACCCGTGGTAGAGCCGGGGGAGGGACACGACCACCTGGCGTCCGGCCGCCCGGGCCGCGGCCAGGATGTCGTCGGCCTCGGCCACCGTGGGGGCCAGCAGCTTCTCGGTGAAGACGTGCTTGCCGGCCGCGATCGCCTGGCCGATCATCTCCCGGTGGGCCACCGTCTCGGTGGTGATGGTGACCGCGTCGACGTCGGACCGGGCCAGCAGGCCGGTGAGGTCCTCGGTGTACGGGACCCCGACATCGCTCGCCAGGGCCGCGCCCCGCTCGGCGTCGTCGTCCCAGACGGCGACCAGCTCGGCGCCGGGATGCTCCAGGGTCCGCCGGGCGTAGTCCCCGGCGTGCACGTGCCAGGCGCCGACGACGGCGACGCGCAGCGGGTTCGTGGGCTCGAGATCAGGCACGAAGTTCCACCTCAGTGTGGTCGTGGGTGAACAAGTACCACCATCCTTGCACCGGTCGACCGCGTCCGCGCGGCGGTCTACCCGCTCAGGCGCGCCACGCCGCCCCGAAGCAGACGAAGGGGCTCGGCACCTCGACCTGTCCGGCCACCACCGCCAGCGCCTCGGCGGCGTCGCAGCCCCGGGCGAGCTGGCCGTGGTAGCGCTGCATGATGTCCGCCGCCGCGTCATCATGCACCCGGGCCACCCCGGCCACCACGCCGGCAGTACCCAGCTGGAGCAGCACACTGGTCAGCCCCAGGGCCTCCTCGCCGGCGCGTACGGTGCTGCGGCCCACGTCGCAGGCGGAGAGCACGACGTGCTCCGGGGTGCGGCCCCGCTGGTCGAGCTCGTACGCGAACACCGGCCCACCAGTCAGCGACAGCGACGAGAACATCGGGTTCTCGCCGCGGTGCACGCCGTGCGCGGCCACGTGCACGACCCGTCGGGTGCCCATCGCGTCCAGCAGGTCCGCCGAGCTGGCGGTCGGCAGGTGCGCTGCGTCGGCGTACGGGGTCCAGGTGGCGGCCACCGCCGCGGCTTCGGCCCGGGCGCGGGGCAGGCCAGGGCCGGCCACGGCCGCCATCTCCCAGGGTCCCACCGCAGCCGGCCCCGACAGCGCGTCGGTCGCCGGCGGCTCTTGCCGGGACTGGCGTACGCGCCGTGACTGCCTGGCCCGCAGGGACTGGTGGGCCCGGTGCCATCCGCTCAGCGACGGTGTCACCGTCACCGGCCGGCCGGACAGCTCGGGCAGCAACGGCCACGGCAGCGCCAGCAGCGTGCTCGGCGGGCTGATCACCACCGGACGGTCGGTGCGGGGCAGGGCGGGTGACAGGAGCCGGCCGAGCTCGGCCGCCCCGTGGCGCAGGGACCGGGTGACGGCCGCCGCCATCGAGGACGGCAACCCCGCGTTGGCCAGCACGTCCAGGTCGGCCGACACCCGCCGCTGCCAACCGCGGACCGTCTCGGTGTCGCCGAGCTCGATCAGCCGCATCGCTCCCGTGGCCGGGATGAGCACCGCGCCGAGCCGGCCCCGCCGCTGAGTGATCGTGACGAGGTCGCAGCCGTCCTCGGTCGCCGCTGCCCGGAGATCGCGCAACCGCACCGGTGGCTGCCAGGCCCGGCTCCCGCTGTTCAGCCACGACCGCGAGCGGAGCTCGGCCTGCAGGTCGGTGACTGTCGGCCCGGGATCTGGTCCAGGGGTGGAGCTCTGCGGTCCCGCTCCGGGGGCCGACGCGGCCTCGACCTTCCGCCGTAGCTCGGCCAGCAGCTCCGCCGTGCGCTCGTCGCCGGGCGGGGTGACGGGCCGGATCCGGCCCGAGACGGCGCGCGACCGCTCGACGGCGGCCACCACCGAGCCCGGTCGGCCGGTCCGCAGCGCCAGCTCGAGGTCGTGGGCCGACAGCCGCCGGCCGTGGACGGCGCTCGCACTCTGCAGGTCGATACCGCCGAACTGGGCCTGGTACGCCGCGAGCTGACGCAGTCCGTGAGCTACCTGGCGCCGGGCCTTCGGCAGCTGTCCCGCTCGCTCCAGGATCTCGGCCCGGACCAGCCGGCTGTGCAGCCGGACCGCGATGGGGTCGGCGTCGCCGACGTCGCCCAACCGGCCCAGGATCTCCTCGGCCGACGCTGGTCGGTCCAGGTCGAGCTCGAGCTCGGCCGCCAGCAGCAGCGCGGTCCGCGTCTGTGCCGCGAACCCCTCGGCGCTGAACTCGTCGGCCAGCCGGGTCGCGTGCGGCAGCAGCCGGGCCGCCGGTCGACCGGCGGCGAGGTCGGCGTGCAGCAGCACGAGCTCGGCCGCCCGTCGCCAACGGTCGTTGCCGTGCCGCCGGAACCGGTCCCGGGCCCGCCCGGCCAGCTTGCGGGCGTCGTCCAGGTGCCCGGTCAGCAGAGCGACCTCCGCGCGGGTCAGGTCGACCTCGCCGAGGTCCTGCCAGCACCGGTCCCGCCGGAACAGGTCGGCGGCAACCGCCAGTGCGGCGTCGGCCTCCTCGGGCAGACCGGCGGCCAGCAGCACCCGGGACCGGTCGAGGTGGGCGATGCCCTGCTGGGTCTCACCGTCCAGCTCCATCCCCTCGTGCATCAGGCGGAGGGCCCGGGGCAGGTCACCGGCGGTGAACTCCAGACAGCCGAGGTTGTGCAGAGCGATGCGCTCGGCCTGGGGCAGGTCGCAGGTCCGGGCAATCGCCACCGACGCGTGCAGATCCGCACGGGCCAGCCGCACCTGGCCCGACTCCACGAGGAGGGCCCCGCGGTTGACCAGGATGCGCCACTTGTCCAGTCCCGCTGCGTCGGACGTTCGCGCGCAGGCCTCGTCCAGGAAGGTCCGGGCCTCTGTCAGGCGCCCGCCCCGGAACAGGATCAAGCCACGCTGCCCGACCAGGAAGGCGTCCAGAGCGAGGTCCGAGAGGGGCTGTGCGACCGCCGCGGCCTCGTCCATCAGGGCGAGGGCCGGTTCCAGACCGTCGGTCTCGATGACCGACTTGGCCAAGGTGGCAGTGAGGCGGGCGATCACATAGGTCTGCGCCTCGCTGTCCTGCGGTGCCCCGCCGCTCGCGGCCTCGCGGCCGAGGACCCGGAGGCCGCGCATCACCAGTCGAGCGCCTTCTGCGGGTCGACCGGCCAGGTTGGCGGCCACAGCTCGCTGCTGGAGGGCCCTGGCCCTGGCGACGCGCGAGTCAGGGTCAGCGATGGTCTGCGTCACCGAGGACGGCCTCCAGGGCGGCGCGAGGATCGGCCAGCTGGTCGGCGTCGGCGGCAGGATCGCGGTCCTCCATGAGCCGGCGCAAGAAGCGCCCGGCCACTGCGGGCGCTGCGAAGGAGGTACCGGACCAGGTGGCGAACCCGTGGCCGAAGTGATCGGGATCGAGAGACTCGCGAATCAGGCCGGTCGCCGGGTCCGCCAGCCGGGCCGCCGGCTGGAGCGCGCCGTCGAAGGTGATCGGTTGGGTCGACAGCAGTTGCGCACCGCGCTCCCAGGTCCTGACCCAGTCCCCGCTGTTGCTGAACAGGGCCACGGTGCCGTTGGGATTCAATGCCCCGACGCTGACCAGCCCGATCGTCGTGCTGAACGCCGCCGGATACATGCGCCGGGTCGTGGCGTCGTTGCCGGCGGAGGCGAAGACCGCGACGCCGTCCGAGATCAGAGCTGTGAGGGGACCGATGAGGGTTGCGTCGGTCTTCTTGTCCTCGGGTTCCTCGTGGTAGTAGCCGAACGACAGGGACAGGGCATCGATCGGCCGGGTCCTTGAACCGTGGTCGACAGCGACCTTGGCGATGGCGCGGACCATCGTCTCCTCAGGGACGAAACCGTCGGGCCCCATCACCTTGATCATCAGGATCTCGGCTTCCGGGCAGGTCTGGCGCAGGATGCCCGCGATGAACGTGCCGTGCCCGGCGTAGTCGTCGAGCAGACCCTCCAGCGGTGCCAGCGTCCGGCCGGTGTCCTCCGGTTCGTCGCCGAGCAGGAGCGGCTCGATCGGAGCGTCCTCGACGCTCACCCGGTCCCGGAGCCAGTCGTGCTTGCCCACACCGGTGTCGAGGACCGCGACCACCGGTGCGCGGTGTCTGAGCTTCCGCGCAACGGGCTCGGGGCCGAGATAGGCCACGGGGGTCCTGCCGCCCAGGCCCGGAACGGCGTACTGGAAGCGCACACCACCGCCGGCGGTCATCGTTCCCCCGGCGGTCATGGTGCCCCCCGCGGTCATGGTGCCCCCCGCGGTCATGGTCCCCCCGGCGGTCATGGTGGCGCCGCGGATGTCGGCGAAGAGCAGGTGGCTCAGGCCGACCCTGTAGACGTCGTCCTCGGCCAGGGTGGTGCGGAACCGTTGCAGCAGGGACCAGGCGTCGACCTCTGCGGTGGCGCCGTCACCGACGGCGAGACGCACGGGTGTCACCCAGGAGTCGCGTAGGACGCGTCCGAACACCGCATCCCGGTCCCGCTGGTCATCGCCTTGACCGCCGATCGCTCGAGCGCGTTCCCACAGCTCCTCGTCGCCCGCCGACACCACAGCGGTGACCGGGACCAAGGACTCGGCCAGGAACGTCCGGAACCTCTCGATCAGCTCGCCGTCGGCTCCGTCCCGGAACAGCAGCGCGTCGGCGACGTAGACCGTGGTGTCGAAGCCGACCCCACCCCGACGGGTGGCGCGCGGAGGGTTGAGGAAGCGGGCATGGTGGGCGACCAGGGGGTCGTACATCCCGCTGTAGCTCTGGTCTCCGGGTCCCCGTCGTCCGCCGCCGCCGTCCGCTGCGCCCATGGTTCCCCCGATTGTTCCGCCGTTCGTTTCAGAGTAGGGCGTCGGCGGTCCGGCGCTCAACGACTTTGCCGGACAGCGACCCGGACAACGGGCGTACAGTCACCTCACACTGACAGGGGATGCCGCCGCACCGACAGAGAGATTCGATGAACGAGGTCGCCGAGCTCCGGGCTGACTGCGCCCGCTGTTCGGGCCTGTGCTGCGTGGCCCTGCCGTACGCCGCGTCCGCCGACTTCGCCTACGACAAGCCGGCCGGTCGGCCCTGCCGTCACCTGGACGAGTTCTCCTGCTCCATCCACGCCCAGCTGCCCGAACGCGGCTTCGCCGGCTGCACCGTGTTCGACTGCCTGGGGGCGGGTCAGCAGGTCACCCAGCACACGTACGGCGGCGTGACCTGGCGGGACCGACCGGAGCTGGCCGGGGACGTCTTCGCGGCCTTCTTGATCATGAGGCAGCTGCAGGAGCTCCGTTGGTACCTGCGGCAGGCCGACCGGGCAGACCAACCCGCCGAGGTGCGGGCGCGGGTCCGCGCCCTGGCCGACCAGACCGCGGCACTGACCACCCAGACCCCCGACGAGCTGCTGCGGTGCGACGTCGCCGGTCACCGGGCGGCTGTCGACGTGGTGCTCAGTGAGGTCAGTCGTCGGGTCCGGCGCAGCGCCGTACGGGCGGTCGGTGACCTCAGTGAGCGACCGAGGAGCACCCGGCGCGCGGATCTCATCGGAGCCAAGCTCGCCGACATCGACCTGCGTGGGTGCGATCTGCGGGGAGCGCTGCTGCTCGGTGCCGACCTGCGCCGCTGCGACCTGCGGGGAGCCGACCTGATCGGCGCCGACCTGCGGGCCGCCGACCTGCGGGGGGCGGACCTGTCGACCGCGCTCTACGTCACCGAGCCGCAGGTGGCCGCCGCGCGGGGGAACGACCAGACCCGGCTGCCGGACGAAGTACGCCGGCCGGCGGGTTGGCAGAGTCGACGCTGACGTCTCGTCCGTCCTCCGACCCTGACTTCGGCCTCCGGCGCTCGTTCGTCCTCCGGCGCTCGTCAGTCCTCGAGCGCTCGTCCCCGCCACTCCGGCAGGCCCAGCGCCGCCACGGCCGCGACCGCGAAGGCCACGGCGAACACGATGAACAGGCCGGTCAACCCGGTCGTCGATCGCAGCAGAGGTACCAGCAGGGGGGCGATGATCGAGGCGATCCGACCGAAGGCGGCCGCGCTGCCGGCGCCGGTGGCGCGCAGGTCGGTCGGGTACACCTCCGGGGTCACCGCGTAGAGAGCCCCCCAGGCACCGAGGTTGAAGAACGACAGGGCCATGCCGGTGGCCAGCACCGCCGGGACGGAGTCGGCCAGGCCGAACGCCACCGCACTGACCGCCGACCCGGCCAGGAAGGTGGCCAGGGTCGGACGCCGCCCCCACCGCTCGATCAAGATCGCCGACACGGCGTAGCCGGGCAGCTGGGCCACGGTGATGATCAAGGTGTACTCGAACGACTTGACCAGGGTGAAGCCCGAGGCCACCAGCAGCGACGGAAGCCAGATGAAGGCGCCGTAGTAGGAGAAGTTGGTGCCGAACCAGGTCAACCACAACGCGAGCGTGCGGCGTCGGTAGGTCGGCGACCACAGGGTCGTCCAGCGGGGGGCCGGCTGCGGCCGGTCCGGACGGGCGGACGGGCTCGTCGGTGACGGCCGGCTGGGCCGGCGCCTCGATCCCGGCCGAGGCCTCGAACCGACGGACGGCCGCCTCTGCCTCGGTGTCGCGCCCCTGACGTTCCAGGAAGCGGACGGATTCCGGCAGCCCCCACCGGACGACCACGGCGTACGCCGCGGGGACCATGCCGAGGGCGAAAGCCCAGCGCCAGCCGTTCGCCGACGCCGGCACGACCAGGTAGCCGATCACGGCGGCCAGCAACCAGCCCAGCGCCCAGAACGCCTCGAGGGCGACGACGACGCGGCCGCGGATCCGGGCCGGGGCGTACTCGCTGACCAGGGTCGAGGCCACCGGCAGCTCGGCTCCGAGCCCCAGCCCGACCAGGAACCGCAGCACCAGCAGCAACCCGACACCGGTGACCAGGGCGGAGGCACCGGTGGCCACGCCGTAGATCAGCAGCGTCAGGGCGAACACCTGGCGGCGGCCGATCCGGTCCGCGAGCAGACCGCCGAGGCTGGCGCCGACGGCCATCCCGACGAAACCGATCGAGGCGATGGCGGAGAGCTGACCGGGGGACAGCGACCACTGGGCGGCCAACGCGGCGAGGATGAACGAGACCAGGCCGACGTCCATCGCGTCCAGCGCCCAACCGACGCCCGACCCGGCCAGCAGGCGACCGTGCTGTCGGGTGAACGGCAGCCGGTCCAGTCGCTGGGACCTGCTCAACCCGACCGGCGTGGCGTTCGGGGCCAGAGACGACTCATCCACCCGGGGATTGTGGCACCCGGGTGGATGTAGGTCGTGCTGCGGTGAGATCAGCCCGCTCCGGAGCTGCTGGTGAGCGGGCTCAGCGCAGGAGGCTCACTCGTGGATCGGGCGGGGGATGCTCCGGTTGGCGATCCGGTTCTCGGAGTCGATCATCCAGGCGAGCTGCTCCAGGCGCTCGAGCACCGTGTGCAGGATGTCGGCCGAGGTGGGATCCTCCTCATCGACTGCGTCGTGGATCCGGCGGGCGGTGCCCGCCGTGGCGTAGAGCGCCGCGGTGATCAGGTCGACCGTCTCGGCGGTGTCGACCTCCTCGGAGGGGACCGTGGGCAGCGAGGACTTCGCCGCGACAGTGGCCGCCCGGCCGTCGGGGGTGATGTAGATGGCGCGCATCCGCTCGGCGATGGTGTCGGAGAACTCGCGAGCGGCGTCGACGACCTCGTCCAGCACCAGGTGGGTGTCGCGGAAGTTCTTGCCCACCACGTTCCAGTGCAGCTGCTTGCCCACCAGGTGCAGGTCGATCAGGTCGACGTGGATCTGCTGCAGGTTGTCGGCGAGCTGCTGGCTGGCCCGGAACGGCGGACGAGCCTCGTGGACGGCGGTATCGGGGGAGAGCGTGCTGGTCATGGGTGGTGCCTTTCTCTTGGTGATGGACTGAAGTCTTCCACTCAATCTGGAATGATTCCAGTAAAGGAAGGCTCCCCTCAGTCTTCTCGCGGTCGCCCGTGACTCGGGGGTGGGTTCTGGTCGTACGGGCTGGCGCGGTGTGCTTCGGGCCAGTCGGATGTGGCTCGGCGGTGGGTTCCGGTGCAGCGAGGTGCCACCCTGCCGGCCGGACGCGGCTCGGGGGTGGGTTCTGGTCGTCGGGGTGCGCTCGGTTGGTCGGATGTGGCTCGGCGGTGGGTTCCGGTGCAGCGGGGTGCCACCCTGCCGGCCGGATGTGGCTCGGGGGTGGGTTCTGGTCGTACGGGTGCGCCTCTGCCGGTCGTACGTGGCTCGCGGGTGACATCCGGCCTTCCGGACGCGCCGACGTCTCCCCTGCACAGTGCGCACAGGGTCGAGATCGACGGTCGGGCGAATCTTGAGGGAAACCTGAGCGGCTCTTGGGCGCCACCCCGGGGAGCGTTGCGTCGGGCCGGACAGTCTTCAGTCATCGAGTCGTGGGGGACGATTCGGCGCCGGGTCGGGGACCCGGGAGAGAAAGTAGGGACTGCTGTGCTGACTGATCCTTTCGCTTGCGTGCGAGGAGATGACGCCGGTCGTCTTGATGCAGCGGAGTCTGTGGGGACGGACGAACCGCTGCCTGCCGCGGAGCCGGTCGGGATCGTCGGGGGACGTCCCGCACCGGCTCCAGCGGCGGCCGCCACGAGGAGATCGCCGGAACCGCAGGACCGGTTCGGCGCCTTCGGCCCAGGGGATGGGGCGATGGACCGCTTCGTGGCCGACTACCTCGATCTGCTGGACGGGCGACTGCTCGCCATCCGCAGCTGCATGATCGACAGCGACCTCGAAGGCGCCCGCATCGCGGTGCTCAGCCTCGAGTCCAGCAGCAAGATGCTCGGCGCCGACGTGCTGGCCGGTCGGCTGAACGAGCTGCGCTCCCAGCTGACCCTCGGCCCGACTCCGCAGCGCAACGCGCTGCTGGCGCTGGTCGAGGTGGCGGCCGCAGCGTTCCGACACGAGCTCGAGTCCGCCGGTCACCGCTGAGTTCCGCTCGGGCTGGGCCCGCCGAGGGCGGTCCGGCGACCGGGGCTCA
The DNA here is from genome assembly GCA_963784345.1 of uncultured Actinomycetota bacterium. Classification (GTDB taxonomy): domain Bacteria; phylum Actinomycetota; class Actinomycetes; order Propionibacteriales; family Propionibacteriaceae; genus Microlunatus. The sequence goes on along the minus strand of CAWARE010000043.1, from coordinate 28,193 downwards.
TCCGACCTGGGCTCATCCGACCCGTGCTCAGTCGGTCCGGTGCTCCGCCAGTCGGTAGCCCACACCGCGGACCGTCTCGATGTAGCGCGGTGAGCTGACCGGGTCGTTCAGCTTGCGTCGCAGGTTGGCCATGTGGACCTCCACCGCGCGGCGGTCGGAGTCGGAGACGTAGCCACCGGGCGACTCGCCGCGCAGCTCCAGGGCGAGGGAGTCCTTCGTGACCACCCGGCGGTTGCCCTCCATCAACGCCATCAGCAGGTCGAACTCGCTCCGGGTCAGCTCGACCGGCGCACCGTCCAGGTCGCAGAGCCACATGTCGCCGTTGATGCGGAGTCCGTTGTGGCTCAGCCACCCCGAGCTGCCCGTTCGCACCGGCACCGGCACCGGCACCGGCTCCACCACCGGCACCGTGCCCGGTACAGCGGCGCCGTGCGCCGGGTTGCCGGGCCAGGTGGTCCGGTAGCGGCGCAGCATCGCCTCGATCCGGGCGCGCAGCTCGCGGGGTCGGAACGGCTTGGTCAGGTAGTCGTCGGCGCCGGCGTCCAGGCCCATCAAGGTGTCGATCTCCTCGTCGCGGGCCGACAGCATGATCACGTACGTGTTCGAGAAGGCGCGGATCCGGCGGGCCACCTCGAAGCCGTCGATGCCGGGCAGGCTGACGTCCAGGGTGGTGAGGATCGGCTGGTGCTCGCGGACGGCGTTGATGCCGTCGATACCGGTGGCGGCCGGGATGCAGATGAACCCTGCTTCGTCGAGGATGGCGGCGAGCAGGTTGCGGACGTCGGCATCGTCCTCGATCACCACCGCTGTGCGGTCCTGACCCGTTGCCATGGCCTTACCGTAACTGCGCCCGGGTCGCGTCCGCCCGCCTCGGGTCGCGACCTGCCTCGGATGGCCCGGTTCGGGTGGTCCCCATCAGGCGTCCTGGAGGTCCGAAGACGCCGTGGCCCCCTCGGGCAGCGTGAAGGCGAAGGTCGATCCGCGATCGGGGTTGTCGACCGCCCAGATCCGGCCGCCCAGTCGTTCGACGATGCTGCGGGAGATCGACAGGCCGAGGCCGGTGCCGCCCTTCTCCCGGGCGTCGGAGGAGTCCACCTGCTCGAACCGTTCGAAGATGATCTCGAGTCGGCTCTCCGGTACTCCGCGGCCCTGGTCCCGGACGCTGAAGGTGACGTTGGTGCCGTCGGGCACGGCGGTCAGGTGCACCTCGCTGCCGGGCTCGGAGAACTTGATGGCGTTGCCGACCAGGTTGATCAGGGTCTGCACCACCCGGTCCGCGTCGGCCACGACCAGACCGGAGGCGTCGTCCACCTGAACGGCGATGCCGGCGTCGCCGGCCAGCACCCGCACCTGGTCCTCGACCGTGGTCAACAGGCCGGCGACGTCGTGGGTGCTGACCTGCATCGGCATCGACCCGGACTCGATCCGTTCCATGTCGAGGATCTCGTTGATCAACCGGGTCAGTCGCTCGCTGCTCTCCAGCGCGATCTCGACCATCCGGGTGGCCGCGGGGGTCAGCTCCCCGAGCGCTCCGCCGGCCAGCAGCCCGAGCGAACCCCGGATGGCGGTCAGCGGCGTCCTCAGCTCGTGGCTGACCAGGGACACGAACTCGTTCTTCAGCCGGTCGACCTCGCGACGCCGTGTCATGTCGCGGAACACCACCACCACTCCGCGGACGCTGGTGGACTCACCCAGTGGGTCGGCCATCGGGCTGGCGCTGACCTCGACCGGGACCAGCCGACCGTCGGCGGTCCGGTAGGCGTCGTCGATCCCGGTGATCGCCAGGCTGTTGCGCAGGATGGTTCGCAGGTAGCAGTCCGAGGACGGGTGGGAGTGGAAGACGTCGTGCGCGTCCGCGCCGAGCAGGGCTCGGCGGCGGGCTCCGAGCAGCCGCGCACCGGCAGGGTTGACGAAGGTCACCCGGCCCTGACCGTCGACGCCGTAGACCCCGTCCTCCACGGAGTCGATGAGCAGGTCGGTACGTTGGGTGACCTCGGCCAGCTCGGTGGAGCGCTCGATCACCCGTTGTTCCAGGCTGGACCGCAGCTTCTCGTTGTCGGTGAGCAGCAGCACCTGACGGCCGGTGATGGCGATCAGCACAGCACCCACAGGATCGCCACGGGGGTCTTGACGGCGCCGTCGGCAGACCCGAAGAGGGTGAGTGTTCCGGCTACGAAGAAGATGGCGAACATCAGCAGGGTTCCCGCGATCGGCGACCGGCGGCGTAGCTTTGGGGGGCCAGGACGTCCGGAGAGGGCCGCGGCCAGCAGACCGCGACGGCTAGCAGCACGTAGCCGAGGATCCAGCCGAGATCCACCGGGGTGCCGAAGGTGAAGTCCCCGTCCGACCGGTGGACCCCCGCGATGACGTCCGCGACGGCGAACATCGCGAAACCGGCGTGGCGAGCGCCAGGGGCGGGCGGTGCGGGCGGTCGCTGCGGAGGAACAGCAGCCAGGCCATGGTGGCCAGCACGATGTCGATCACCGGGATCAGCACCGCCGCCAAGCCGTGCGCGGACGGCTCCTCGACCAGCCGCGGGACCACCGTCTGCCCCAGGATGAGCAGCAACGATCCCGCCAGGACGACCCCGTCCAACGCGATCCGCAGCAGGTCGACCGGTCGTCGGTGTCTGGACGGGCAGCTGACCAGCCCGAGGACGACCAGGACGAGACCGGCGAACAACAAGGCGTCGCCCACCACCAGCAGGCGGACGGCGCCGCGCAGCTCGGTGAGGGTGAGCCAGAGGTTCCCGCTCGCGGCGCCGACGGCGGCCCAGCCGACCAGGAGCCACGCCCGTCGTCGTCGGCCGTCACTGCGGCGGGAGCGGTAGCGGCAGGAGGCGGCGAGCGCGATGCCGCTGAGGACCAGGCCGGTGCCACCGGCCAGCTGGCGGAGCCGGCGGGTAGGTCACTGAGCAGCACCAGGGCGAGGACGACGAACAGCGCGGCGATCGCCAGCACGCCCACCCGAACCGGCAACCGAACCGCTGCGCCGTCCGGTGGGTCGACGCCGTCGTCGATCCCCGTCGTGGCGGCCCCGTCACGGGGCCGAGAGGCCCCGCCATGTCGGGTGACGCTAGCAGGCGGTGACGGCGAGGGTCCGGCTCACTACGATGGGCCGCTCGGGGGTGTGCGATGACGAAGGCGGTCGGGGTGTTGTCACGCAAGGTGCTGGTCGTCGACGACGACGACATCATTCGCGAGGTGGCGAAGCTCGCCCTCGAGGTCGTCGGGGGCTGGCAGGTCAGCACCGCCACCACCGGGGTCGAGGCCGGTCACACTGCTGAGCGGGACCAACCGGACGTCGTGCTGCTGGATGTGATGATGCCCGGTCTCGACGGGCCGGGGACGGCGGCGCTGCTGGCCGGCAACGAGGCGACGCGCGACCTCCCGGTGATCTTCATGACCGCGAAGACGTCGCTCGGGGACTCGGGTCTGACGTCGATGCCGAACGTCGTCGGGGTGATCAGCAAGCCGTTCGACCCGATGTCGCTGGCCCAGGAGATCAACCGGCTCACGGGGTGGGACCCGTGAACGATCCCGGCTACGCCAGGCCGAGCGCACGGTCGAGCGAGTCCGCGGCGTCGGATCGCTACTCGACGGTGATGGCGACGATCGCGGGGCAGGCCCGACGGACGAACCTCGTACGGGTTCTCGAGCTGACGGCTTCGCTCGACCGGTTGGCCCAGGGCTCGCTGGAACCGGCGGACTGGGCCGCGGCGGAGCGCACCGCCCATCAGCTCGCCGGCTCGGCCGGGACCTTCGGTTTCGACGGCGTCTCCGCGCTGGCCCGCTCCCTCGAGCGGTTCCTGGCCGAGACCCGAACCACCGGAGTCGTCGCGCGGGACCAGCTCGCCCGGGCGCGGGAGCAGCTCAGTCGGGCCGCGCGATCAGCTGGCCGCGGGTCCCGACGCTCGGCTGAGGCCTCCCGACGGCCGACCCGCGACCTCTTCTGGCGCGAGCCTCAGCTCCGCCAGCCGTACGTCGTGGGCGGCGGGGTCGGCGCCGCACGCCGGTGCAGCAACCAGGCGGCGATGCACGCCGCCCACCGCCCCACCCAGATGGGCCTGCCAGGACACGCCGGCGGCACCCGGCAGCACCCCCCAGATCAGCCCGCCGTAGACGACCAGCACCGCGACCGCCACGGCGATCTGGGCGACCGACCGGGACCAGAGACCGCGGGCGAGCAGGTAGGTCAACCACCCGAAGATCAGGCCGCTCGCCCCGACGATGATCGTGTCGGCCGGGGTCAGGGTCCAGGCGGCCAGACCGGACCCGACGATGCTGATCAGCGAGGAGATCAGCCAACGGGCCAGCCCGCCGAGCAGGACCAGGAAGCCGAGCACCCAGAACGGCAGCGAGTTGCTGATCAGGTGGTCCCAGCCGGCGTGCAGGAACGGGGCGGTCGCGATCCCGCCGAGCCCGTCGATCTCCCGGGCTCGGATCCCGTACAGGTCGAGTCGCTCCCCGGTCGCCTGGTCCATGCCCTCCAGCAGCCAGAGGCCGGCCAGCAGGGCCGTCATGACCACCACCGCCGCACCCGGCGACGGCCGGGTCCGGTGGGCCGGCGGGGCGCTCGGATACAGCTGGCTGATGCTCTCCCGAGGGTGCCCGCAACCAGGCAAGCCCGCACGGCCCCTGTCCACGCAGAGCACAGGCCTGGCCCGACCGGTGGGTATCTCGTCCCGGGTCTCAGGGCTCGGGCGGACATCCACCCGGACGGACCGGGCGGACGAGCACCGGATGTCGACCATGACGAGCACACCGCACACCACCGACGAGTCGCTGGGGAGCTACCTGTTCGAGCGGGAGGGGGCAGGACCACCTGCTCCACGCCGCGCAGCCCACGGTCTGGGTCACGGCCCGGGAAGTGGCCGAGGGGGAGGTGGAGCTGCGGGCTTCTTGGCTCTGCTCCTGCACTGGCTCCACCATTGCGTACGCCGGGGGAGCGGCGGTCGGGGTGGGGCGGGGTGGCGCTGCGGCCGAGTGCCGGGCCCCGAACCACGCGGTGGCCTGTCTGCAGGGGCTGGCCGAGACGGGTCTGGTGCCCTTGGTCCACGGTGACGGGGGCGGGGAGGTGGTGTGGACGGCAGCGATCCGGGGCCAGACGCTGACGGCCGTACGCCGGGACCATGGCCGACCTGGCCGAGATCTGCCAGCGGGCGGGGAGCCGCGCTCGCGACGGTGCACACGGCAGGCGGCCCTCTCCCCTCGACCGGGCCGGCGACCCGCTCCGGGTAGGCCTCCGCGGCCGTGGCTGCTGGAGCCCGACCGGGCACCCCGTTGGACGTCCTCCGCGGCGTCCGGCAGCGCCCGCGCCTTCCGTGCTCCACACCCTGCGTGGTGACCGAGCGCTGCGGTGGGCAGCTGCGCGTCTGGCTGACCGGTGGACCGCCGACCATTGGATCCACGGAGACCTGACCGGGAGAGCGGGTGCTGGTGCGCCGGGACCCGGAGCTCCAGGTGCGGTTCGTGGACCTGCGGGGCGGCGGGACAGGGGGTCCCAGAATGGGACCTGGCGGGCGCGCTGGAGACGGTGGTCGAGCTGACGGCAGGTCCGCGGGCGCCCTGGGGGAGCGCCAGCGGGACCTGTCTCGCCGACTACCTGATGCAGGGCTACCGGCGGGCCGGCGGAGCGGCCCCACGGTGGACGGTTCCACCCGTGCCCTGCGGATGGTGGCCCGGGGCGTGGTCGGCCAGGCCGTCGACCTGGACGCCCGGTCCGGCCACCCGGCGTCGCTGCACCCGGCCGCCGGTCACTGGACCGAGGCGGGCGGGCTGACCGACCGGCTGGTGCTTGGCCCGGGGAGCTGGCCGCACGGAGCGCGCGGTTCGGGCTCGGTCGCCGCCTGAGATCTCTGCGAGAAAGCGGACGGGACCCGGGTCCGACCCGCGTGGGCGCGCGCGCCGCTTGCGGTGGTAGGGCAGATTCATCCCCATGACTGAGCGACGGCACGCCCGCACGGACGGACCGGGGGGTGAGCGCGGACGGTTCCGGATCGGGCTGATCGGCGCCGGGGGATCGCCCACGCCCACCTCCCGGCCTGGCTCACCCTCGGGGCGGAGGTCAGGGTCCTCTCCGGAGCGGGGGCGGACGAGCTGGTGGCCCGCTTCGGGGCCGGGTGGTGGAGACCCTGGCGAGCTGCTCGCCGACTGCGACGCGGTCGACGTCGGCACGCCCACCCCGACTCACGCCGAGCTCGCGCTCGCCGCGTTGGACGCGGGGGGCCCGATGATCTGCGAGAAGCCGCTCGGCCGGACCTCGGCCGAGGCCCAGCACATGATCACGGCCTTCGAGGCGGCCGGGCTCCGCTCTTCCCCGGCCACGTCGTGCGCTTCTTCGACGAGTACGCGACCATGCGGGCCGCCGTCGACGCCGGGCATCGGGACGTCGCGGTCCAGCGCTTCACCCGGACCGGGTGCGCCGACCCGCCGGCTGGTTCCACGATGACACGGTGTTCGGGGGTCTGATCCTGGCCAGATGATCCACGACCTCGACTTGGCTCGCTGGACCGCCGGTGAGGTCGCCACGGCGTCCGCGGTGGGGTCGGGGGTCACGACGGGATCCGCTCCGTCCAGGTCGTCCTCCACCCACATCAACGGCGCGATCACCTACGTCACCGGCACCTGGGCCCGACCGGGCACCCCCTTCCGCACGACCTTCGACGTCGCCGGCACGGCCGGCATCCTGCGGCACGACTCCGCCCAGCACCCTCCGCTCATCACCGCCTCCGCGGAGCCGACACCCGGAGGGCTCCGACGGCCGGGCACCGCCGCCGGCCTTGCCGGGCGAGTACCCGTTCGTGATCGCGATCGGCGGTACCTGCAGCCCTCCCCGCCGGCCCGCCGCCCCGGGTGAGCGCCCGGGACAGGTTGGCCGCCATCCCGATCGCCGAGGCCGCTCTGGCGTCGCTCGACACCGGCCACGCCGTCCCGGTCGAGCGCGCGAGACCCGTCGAAGCAGCCGGGGTGCCGCCGCACCCGCGGAGAACCCCCAGCTCCCGACTAACCGGAACAGCGAGGTCGAGAGATCAAACCGCTCTGATGTCCTTCGCCCACGTGCACGCCGCGTCCTACGCCCGCTGATCAGCACTGGCCCGGCGTCGAGGCGCTGGCCACCGATCCCGACCACGGGTCGGCGACCGGGGAGACCGGGGGCGCGGCGTCGCGGCCGCCCTCGGCGTCGCCTACGTGGACCACTACGAGTCGCCGCTGGCCACCCGGCCCGACGGGGTGATCGTCTGCGCCGAGAACGTCGAGCACCGCCGGCTGGTCGAGCTGGCGGCCGCCGCCGGGGCGCACGTGCTCTGCGAGAAGCCGATCGCCACCACCCTGGCCGACGCCGACGCCATGATGGCGGCGTGCACGGCGGCCGGGGTGCGCTGATGATCGCCCACCCCGTCCGGTTCGCGCCGGCGTTCACCGGGCTGAGGGACTGGTGGCGGCCGGGACGCTGGGCGAGGTGGTCAGCATCGCCGGTACCAACAAGGACGCATCCCGCGCGGCGACCGGGCCTGGTTCGTCGACCCGGTGGCGGCGGGCGGCGGGGCCCTCGACCGACCACCGGTGCACGTCCTGGACCTGCTGGACGCGCTGTGGCCGCATGGCCGGGTGCGGAGCGTGTACGCCGTGGCCCACCGACCGCGGCACCCATGCGGCGGTGGACACCGGCGGGTTGGCGGCGCTGCGGCTGGAGCTTGTGTCTGCTACCGGGCCGTTCGAGGTGCCGGTCGTCATCGACGCCAGCTGGTCGCGGCCCGACAGCGACGCCACCTGGGGTGGGCTGACGCTGCGGCTCACCGGTACCGGCGGGATCGCCGACCTGGACCCGTTCGCGACCCGCGTCGGCGGCCACCTGGATATGGTCGGCAACGCGGCCTGGATCCCGTACGTCCCGATCTCGACGCGCTGCTGCTGACCTCGTTCCTGGAGGTGGTGGCCGGCCGTGCGACGGCCGCACCATGGGGCGTTGGCACCGGGGCTGGCGGTGGCGCTGGTGGCGACGCGTCGGTGGCCTCCGGCCAACCGGAGACCCCCGCGGTCGAGACGGCGGTGGACCGGTGGACCCGGTCCCGACGGCGGGCGCTAGAGACCGGTGACGCGGACCGCGAGGTGGGCGGTGCGGCTGCCCTTCGGGTGGATCCGCAGCAGCGTGGACGACATCGTCGCGCATCGTGCAGGCCGGTGCCGGCCAGCTGGTGCCGGGGGAGAACGCGAGGAGCGCGCCGCCGCCGTACGACGGGAAGCCCGTGCTCGCGCCGGTCTCCAGGGCGTACCAGGCGTCGGCCAGACAGCCGTCCCAGGCCAGCTCGACGGTGAGGTCCGCCGGGGTCGGCGGACCCGGATCGCCGCCTCGGTGAAGTCCGACAGGTAGGCCAGCCGGCTCTCCGGGCCGCCCTCACGACCGACGCCCCGCAGGTTCACCATCCCACTCTGCCCGTCGCCCGCGGCCAGGGCAGCAGGTCGTCGTACGAGGCGGACGACGCCAGCCGGGGGTCCGAGTGCACGGTCGTCTAGCCGGCCTGCACCACCGTGTCGGGACCGATCCGGCGGTGCCGAGGGCGATCTGCTGACCCACATCACGTCGAGGTGCTCGCCACCGACGTTGGTGACGGTGTCGGTGACGGTGAGCTGGTCGTCCCGCAACACCACCGAGCGGACGATCTCGAAGGGGGACCGGACCAGCCCACCGCTGAGCACCGGCTTCGCGCCGTCCACCCGCCAGTCCAGCCAGGTCAGCCGGGCCTCGCCGTCGAATCCCACTTGGCGCCGTGCGCACTGGCGCTGTCCCACCGTTGGGGAACAGGGAGTGCCAGCTGCCCCGCTAGCCGTCGTACATGGACGCCTCCGCCGAACCCGGGAGATCGATCGCCCGGGTGCCGCAGCCCCCAGGGGGTCTGCCACCACAGCTCGAGATCGTCGCGCCGGCGGCGCAGCGAGATGACGGTGCCGCCCAGGGCCGGGACGAGATCGGCGACCAGGACCTCCGAGGTCAGCCGGAGGACCTCCCAGCCACGGACGTCGAGCAGTTCGGGGTCAGGCACCCGGACAGGATAGAGCGCGCGGCCGCCGTCGGTCGGTCAGTCCGGCCCGCGCAGGATCAGTCCGGGACCGCAGGGCGGTGACCGTCCGGGAGCTCTCGTCGCTCTCAGCAGGGTCACGCCACCGCGGGGGATGTCGAAAGCCACTGTCCCGCTGACCTCCTGCCCGGCCGACAAGGTGCCGGTCTCCAGCGCGGTCGAGGAGCTCCACCGGCACGACCGGATCGAAGAGGTCACCGGACCGGTCGAAGGCCTGGAACGAGTCCGGACCGTAGAGCAGCACCCCGCTGGACGCCTTCACCCGGACCACGACGGTCAGCAGCGTCCCGGGCGTGGCGATGTCGCTGCCGTCGGAGTCCCAACCGTGGTCCACGATCTCCAGCACACCGCTGCCGGTGCTGGTGGTGAACTCGATCCGGTCCGGGTCGGGCGGGGTCGCGGTGGCGGCGGGCGGGCTGCAGACGCGGTGTGGCCCGGCGGACGTCATCACGGGCGGCGACGACGCTGGCCACCACCACGATCAGCGCGACGACGGCCACGGCCAGCACGGTGAGCACGGCCGGCAGCGGTGAAGCACGGCGGTCGGGGGGGACGCCGGGGCCCTGACCGGGCGGCGGGGACTGTCCCGCCGCCGGGTCCGGACCGCCCGGGGCGGGGGACCGGGCGGAGCGGTGCCGCTCAGCGGAGGTCCCGTGAAACCGGGTCCGCTGGGTCGGCCCATGCCGGGACCGTCGGCTCGCTCACGTCGCCACGCTACCCCGGGTCGCCGTTCCCCACCGGTCGTCGACTGTGACGGTTCCGCGTTGTCCACAGGTCCGCGCCCCGGGAGCGCTGTCCACAGATCCTCCCGACCCGGTCGATTCGCCTTCGCGTCCTTTGTGTGTGGATATGACCCGACGCGCAGCAGCTCCTGCCCTCGCCCCCGACCCGACCGTCCTCCGGATCCGAGAACCCGGCGACATCCTCGGTCTCGTCCCCTACCTGCTGGGCTTCCACCCCAGCGAGTCGCTGGTCGTCGCCTTCGTGCGCGACCGACGGATCGCGGTGACCGCCCGCATCGATATCGCCGCCACAGCTGATCTCGAGGGACTGCTGGACCAGCTCGAGCAGGTGGGGGAGCGGGTCGGCAGCCGGTCGCTGGTCCTGGTCGGCTACAGCGAGGACGAGAGCGTCCGCGACCTGATGCGGGACCTGGCCGACCTGATCCCCGGGGACCTGGTGGACGTGCTCGCCGTGTCGGGCGGGCGTTGGTGGTCGGTCTGCTGCGAGCAGGACTGCTGCCCGTCCGAGGGCCGGCCGTACGACGTCGCGTCCCACCCCCTGGCTGCCGAGGCGGTGCTGGCCGGCATCTCGGCCACCGCCACCCGGGAGGAGATCGCTGCGCTGGCGGCGCCCCCGCCCGCGGCCGAGCGGGACCGGTTGACCCGGCTGGCCTCCGAGACCGCCGACCGACTGGCCGGCGCGGGTGCCCGGCGGCGTCGGCAGCGGATGAAGCGGCTGATCGAGCGGGCGCTGCGGACCGGGGCCGCAACCGAGGCCGAGGCGATCGAGGTGTCAGTCCTCGCCGGGGACGTGGCGGTGCGGGACGTGGCCTGGGCCATGATGACCCGCCTCAGAGCCGACGAGCACCTGGAGCTCTGGCGCCGGGTGGTCGCGGTGGCGGTCCCGCCGTACGACGCCGCCCCGCTGGGGATGCTGGCCATCGCGGGTTGGATCAGCGGCAACGGGGCGCTGCTCAACTGCTGCATCGACCGGTTGGAGGAGGTCGCCCCCGACTACTCGCTGCTGTGGCTGTGCCGCGACATCAGCGACCAGGCCATCCCGCCGCAGCAGTTCGACGCCATCGCCGAGGACATGCGGTATCTGGTGCCCGAGCCGGAGGCCGGCCCGGACCGGGTGCTCGCTCGATCGTCGGTGCCTGGGCGGTCGGTGCCTGGGCGGCCCGTTGCCCCGGCGGCCCGGCCTGGGCGGTCAGGTGCCAGGGCGGTCAGGGCCTGAGCGGTCGGTGCCTGGGCGGCCCGGCGACAGCACCTGGTCGGGTGCGGAGCGACTCCGTTAGGTTGGCCCCCATGACAACCCGGTTCGTGGTCTGCGGCGAGACCCTCATCGACCTCATCCAGACCGACGACCAGTCCGGCGGCTTCCTCAGCTCGTCCTGGTCGGCGATGTCGGCCGGAGGTCCGATGAACAGCGCGGTGGCCCTGGGAGACCTCGGCGCCGACGTGCACTTCCTGGGCCGGCTGTCACGGGACGCCTTCGGCGCCCAGCTGCGCGGGCACATCGAGGCTGCCGGCGTGGCGCTGGACCTGGCCACCGAGTCGTCGCAGGCGACGTCGCTGGCCGTGGTCAGCCTGGACGACGAGGGCAAGGCGAGCTACACCTTCCACTTCTCCGACACCGCCAACTTCGGCTGGCAGGAGGCGGACCTGCCGACGCTCGGCCAGGGCGACTGGCTGCACATCGCCTCGCTGGCCTGCGTCGTCAGCCCGGGCAGTGACGTGCTGCTGGACTGGTCGCACGGACTGAAGTCGGGCATCTCGTACGACATCAACGTCCGGCCGACGGTCATCACCGACCCGGAGGAGTACTGGGCGAAGGTCCGCCCCTGGTTGCGGGTGGTCGGCCAGCACAAGGGCATCCTCAAGGCCAGTGACGAGGACGTGGAGTTCCTCGCGCAGGTGGAGTCCCCCGGCAGCGATCCCGTGGACGTGCTCGCCGAGTGGGTCGCGCAGTACGGGATCGGTCTCGGTGTGGTCACGCTCGGTCCCGGCGGCGCGGTGGCGGTCGACCCGGAGGGTCATCGCACGGCGGTCAAGGGCTTCCCGACCCAGGTCGTCGACACCGTCGGAGCCGGCGACACGTTCATGGCCGGCTTCCTCGACGGTCACGTCGGTCGTCAGCTGGACCTGGAGTCGTCGCTGCTGCGCGGAGCCGCTGCCGCCTCCATCGTCTGCTCCCGCCGGGGCGCGCAGCCGCCGACCGCGGCCGAGGTGGACGCCCTGATCGAGGCCGGCAGCAGCAGCCGCGTCTGATCCAGGCGTCTCACCCGGCGACTCCGTGGGTCTGACCCAGCGGGTCTGATCCAGCGAGTCCGACGCATCGCCCGTCCCCCTCGGACAGACCCAGTCCGATCCCGCCGGGCGGCCCCGGGCCGGATCCCGCCGCGGAGTCAAGAACGGCGGCCGGGGCGGCGCTGCAGGTGGCCGTTTGCCGCACCGCGGAGTCACGTTCGGCGCGCCTGGCGGCGGTCCGGATCGCCGGATGCCACCGCGGAGTCACGAACGGCGCGCCGTGGCGGTGCCGGGCGGCCGGTTGCCGCCGCGGAGTCACGTACGGCGCGCCTGGCGGCGTACGGGCTGACCGGATGCCACCGCGGAGTCACGAACGGCGCGCCTGGTGGCGTTCGGGCTGACCGGATCCCACCGCGGAGTCACGAACGGCGCGCCTGGTGGCGTACGGGCTGACCGGATCCCACCGCGGAGTCGAGAACGGCGCGCCTGGTGGCGTACGGGCTGACCGGATCCCACCGCGGAGTCAAGAACGGCGCGCCTGGCGGCGTACGGGCTGACCGGATCCCACCGCGGAGTCAGGAACGGCGGGCCGCGGCGGTCCCAGAGTCCGGGCTCACCCTGTCGCCTAGGTCTGGTCGCTTCCGGTCTCGTTGCCGGCGGCCGCGTCACGCAGGACGCGGACGGCCTCGACGGCGCGCTCCGCCGACGGCAGCGAACCGTCGGCCTCGGTGACGTAGAAGGTGCCGATCGCCTGACCCGCCAGGGTGCCGATGTGGGCCGACCGGACCGAGAGCCGTCGGTCACTGAGACCGCGGCCGAAGGCGTACAGCAATCCGCTGCGGTCGCCGGTGCGGACCTCGATGACGACCGCGCTGGCGCTGGCGCCAGGCACCACCTCGACGAAGGGCGCGCCAGGTCGTTGCGCTGCGCCGTGCGCGACTCCCGCTTGCGCACCATCCGCAGCATCGACGAGTCACCGTCCTCGAGCCGGTCCAGCTCCTGCACCAGCAGGGCCTGGTCGGGCAGGTCGGTGGGACTCTGCTTGTCGACCCGCCACGTGTTCACCGCCACCCCGTCGACGGTGTGCAGGGCCGCTGACCGCACCGACACCGAGTGGGAGGCCAGCAGCCCCGCCGTGTCGGAGAACAGCCCCAGCCGGTCGGTGGCCGCGATCACCAGCTGCATGCCACCCGGCTTGGACTCCACCAGCACCCGCGGCCGCCCGTCCAGGCGGATCGACCGGGCCAGGCCGAGATCCACCAGGTCGTTGACCGGCTGGTCCGGCGCCTCGCCCACCAGCAGCGACTCGACGCTGTCGGCGAGGGCGTTCACCAGCTGCGCCCGCCACGGCGACCAGGCGGCGGGACCGGCCGCCTTGGCGTCGGCTTCGGTCAGGAACCGCAGCATCTGCAACGTCTCCAGCCGCCCGTCCACCGCGGCCACCAGAGCGTCGACAGTGGCCGGGTCGCCGTGGTCACGGCGGGTGGCCAGGTCGGCCAGGGTCAGGTGCTCACGCACCAGCCGCTCCACCAGCTCCCCGTCCGCGTCCGGCAGTCCGATGTCCGCAGCGATCGCCCGCGCGATCGGGGCACCGACGGCCGGGTGGGCGGCGCCGGACCCGGGCAGCTTGCCGATGTCGTGCAGCAGGCAGGCGAGCAGCAGCAGATCCGGGCGGTCGACCTGGGTCAGGTGACGTTGCACCTCGGCCACGCACTGCACCGAGTGCCGGTCCACCGTGTGTCGGTGCACCGGGTTGTGCTGTGGGCGGGCGCTGATGCCCTGCCAGTCCGGGAACCAGCGGACGATGCAGCCGGCCAGGTCGAGCGACTCCCAGACCGGCAGCATCGCGGACCCGCTGGACAGCAGCTCGAACAGCGGTTCCCGGGCCTCGTCGGGCCAGGGGACCGGCAGCGGTGGGGCGTGCTCGCCCAGGTTGTCAGCGGTGATCGGGGACAGGACCAGACCGCGCTGGGCGGCCAGCGCCGCCGCGCGCAGATCGAGCAGCGGAGTGGTGGGGCTGGTCAGCCGGTCCAGACCGACCTCACCCTGGTGGACGATCAGCCCGTGCGGGGCCTGGGTGTACTCGGGGCGCCGTTCCCGCCGGACGAAGGACAGCTTGCGGCGGACCGGCAGCACCTGGCGCGCGGCCCGGCTGGTCAGGTCGACAGCGTGGCCGATCCGGCGGGCCGCCACGCTGACGGCGCGGCGGAGGTCGTCGGCGTCGGTGTAGCCGAGGCGGGCGGCGACGTCGTCGACCTCGGTGGCCAGCAGCCGGTCCATGGTCCGACCCGAGCTGAGGTGGAGGGCGTCGCGGACGTCGAGCAGCCGCTCGTACGGGTCCTTCACCCCGGAGTGCGGGCGGTCGGTCAGCCAGGTGGCGGCCAGCGCCCGCAGCATGATCATGTCGCGGAACCCGCCGCGCGCCTCCTTCAGGTCGGGTTCCAGCAGATAGGCCGCGTCACCGAACGACTCGTGGCGCTCCTCCAGCGCGGCCAGCAGCTCGGGCAGCCGCTTGCGGGCGTTGCCGCGCCAGGCCGACAGCAGGGCGGTCCGCGCGCCGCGGACCAGCTCGGCGTCGCCGACCACCACCCGCAGGTCGAGCAGACCGACCCCGGCGCTCAGCTCGCGGCCGGCCACGTCGGCGCACTCGGCCGGGGTCCGGACGGAGTGGTCCAACCGGACCGAGCTGTCCCACAGGGGATACCAGAGGCTCTCGGCCAGCGTGTTGATCCGGTCCCGGTCCTTGCCGTCGTGCAGCAGCACCAGATCGATGTCGGAGCGGGGACCCAGCTCGCGCCGGGCCAGACTGCCGACGGCGGCCAGGGCCACGCCGGTGTCCGGGCCACCGGCAGCGGCGTACAGCTCGTGGAGGGCTTGTTCGATGCCCTCGGTCATCAAACGCCGACGATCCGGCCCAGAGGTGGAAGACCACGTGGACCGGATCGCGACGTTGAGGCGCTCAGAGGTCAGATCACGCTTCAGAGCGCGTCCAGCCCGCGCTCTCCCGTACGCACGCGGACGATGTCGTCCACGGGTACAGACCAGACCTTGCCGTCACCGATGCGGCCGGTCCGTGCGCTCTTGACCAGGACGTCGATGATGTCCTTGGCATCCTCGTCGTCCACGAGCACCTCAAGCCTCACCTTCGGGACCAGGTCCACGGTGTACTCAGCACCCCGGTAGACCTCGGTGTGGCCCCGCTGACGGCCGAAGCCCTGGGCTTCGCTCACCGTCATCCCCTCGACCCCGAAGGACTCGAGGGCCGTCTTCACTTCGTCGAGCATGTGGGGCTTGATGATCGCGGTCACGAGCTTCATGCCTTCACCTCCTGGTCTGAGTTGGCGGGCTCATCCTCGTCGACGCGGTGGGCGCTGCCGAAGGTGGCCCCGCGGCCGATCGAGCCGAGCGGGTTGAGGTCGTAGCCGGTCTCGGCGTGCTCGATGCTGTCGATGCCCTCGAGCTCCTCCTCGCGGCTGATCCGGAACCCGATGGTCTTCTCCAGCAGCAGACCGATCAGGTACGTCAGCACGAAGGACACGATGAGCACGGTGAACGCGCCCACGGCCTGGCGCCACAGCTGGTCGACACCGCCGCCGTAGAAGAGACCGTTGACGCCGGCCGGCGCCGCCTCGGTGGCGAGGAAGCCGACTGCCAGGGTGCCCCAGAGGCCACCCACCAGGTGCACGCCGACCACGTCGAGCGAGTCGTCGTAGCCCAGCTTGTACTTCAGACCGATGGCCAGGGCGCAGACCACACCGGCCACCGCACCCAGGATGATGGCACCGACCGGGCTGACTGCGGAACAGGACGGGGTGATGGCGACCAGGCCGGCGACCACACCGGAGGCAGCGCCCAGCGAGGTGGCGTGACCGTCCCGGATCTTCTCCGTCAGCAGCCAGGCCAGAGCCGCCGCGCCGGTGGCCACCATGGTGTTGACGAAGGCCACGGAAGCGGTGTTGCCGGCCGAGACGGCCGAGCCGGCGTTGAAGCCGAACCAGCCGAACCACAGCAGACCGGCGCCGAGCATGACCAGGGTCAGGTTGTGGGGCCGCATCGGGTCCTTCTTCCACCCGATCCGCTTGCCCAGCACCAGGGCCAGGGCGAGACCCGCGGCACCGGCGTTGATGTGCACAGCTGTGCCGCCGGCGAAGTCGATCGCCTTCAGGTTGTTGGCGATCCAACCGCCGACGTGGGTGACCACGTCGTTGTCGTCGGTGAGGGTGAAGTCGAACACCCAGTGGGCGATCGGGAAGTAGACGACCGTCGCCCAGATGCCGGAGAAGATCAGCCAGGTGCCGAACTTCGCGCGGTCGGCGATGGCGCCGGAGATCAGGGCCACGGTGATGATGGCGAACACGGCCTGGAAGGCGACGAAGGCCATCGCCGGGTAGGTGGCGTCGGTGTCCTCCATCAGGCCCTTGAGTCCGAGGAACTCGGTCGGGTTGCCGAGCAGGCCGTAGCCCACGTCGTTGCCGAAGGCCATCGAGTAGCCGTACAGCACCCAGAGGACGGAGATGAGGGCGAGCGCGCCGAAGCTCATCATCATCATGTTCAGGACGCTCTTGGCGCGGACCATGCCGCCGTAGAAGAGCGCCAGGCCCGGTGTCATCAGGAGCACGAGGGCCGCCGATGTCAGCATCCAGGCGGTGTCGCCTGAATTCAGTTCGAGTGGAGTCATGCTTCTTCTTTCGGTGAAGGAGACTGGACTGGGACGGAACCCCGGCACGGCTGGATCCGGTGGACGTGCGAGGTTAGGGAGCACTCTGGTCGACGCGTGTTGCGCGGAGGGGGCGGCAGGTTACGGCTCGGTGACAGATGTTGCTGTCGTGTGACGGCTGAGTTTCGACGACGCGGGCCGTTACTCGGGGGAGTGTGCGCTCACCGGGAACTGGCCCCACTGACCGGTGACCAACGGCCCCGCTAGGGTCGGCTGCGTGACTTGGTTGGTGACCGGCGGGGCCGGCTACATCGGTGCGCACGTGGTGCGCGCCTTCCGGAACGAGGGCATCGACTGCGTGGTGCTGGACGACCTGTCCAGCGGCCATCGCGCGTTCGTGCCCGACGACGTCCCCTTCGTCAACGGCTCCCTGGTGGACCGGGCAGCCGTGGACCAGGCGCTGGCCGGCGGGATCAGCGGGGTCGTGCACCTGGCCGGGTTCAAGTACGCGGGGGTGTCGGTCAGCCGCCCGCTGCACACGTACACCCAGAACGTGACCGGCACCGTGGTGCTGCTGGAGTCGATGGCCGCGCACGGGGTGGAGCGGATCGTCTTCTCCTCCAGCGCCGCCGTCTACGGCACCCCGGACACCGACCTGGTGACCGAGGCCAGCCCGACCCGACCGGAGTCGCCGTACGGGGAGTCGAAGCTGATCGGGGAGTGGCTGCTGCGGGACCAGGCGAAGGCGGTGACGCTGGCGCACACGTCGCTGCGCTACTTCAACGTGGTCGGCTCGGGCACCCCGGAGCTGCGCGACACCAGTCCCCACAACCTCTTCCCGATCGTGTTCGACGCCCTGGTGGCGGGGAAGACCCCGTTCATCAACGGTGACGACTACCCGACCGCGGACGGCACCTGCGTCCGCGACTACGTGCACGTGGCCGACCTGGCGTCCTCGCACGTGGCGGCAGCCAAGGCGCTGGAGGCGGGCGAGACGCTCGAACCGGTCTACAACCTGGGCAGCGGGGACGGGCTGTCGGTCCGCCAGATCATGGACGCGGTCGCCCGGGTGACCGGCATCGAGTTCACCCCCGGGATCCAGCCGCGTCGTCCGGGTGACCCGGCGGTCATCGTCGCCGAAGGCCGGTTGGCCGCCCGCGACCTCGACTGGCAGATGCGGCACACCGTCGACGAGATGGTGCGCTCGGCCTGGGAGGCCCGCGAAGCCGCGCGGTGACCCCAGCCGCATCTATCGGGATTGACTTATATAAGTCTCTATCGATACTATCTCGGTCATGAACATCACCGACGATCCCCTCACCCTCGTACGGGCCACGGACCGGCGCGTCGTCCCGACCGAGCTCGACGGCCGGCCGGCCCGGGTGGTCACCGCCAGCCGCGTCTACCGCGCCGAGGTCGACGACGTCTGGGACGCGGTCACCTCGGCCGACCGCCTGCCGCGCTGGTTCGCGCCGGTCAGCGGCGACCTGGCCCAGGGAGGCCGCTACCAGGTGGAGGGCAACGCCGGGGGAGAGATCCGGCGCTGTGAGCCGCCGCGCCTGCTCGACCTCACCTGGGAGGCGATGGGCGCCGTCAGCTGGTTGGCGCTCGAGCTGACCGAGGACGCCGGCGGCACCCGGCTGGAGCTGCGGCACACCCAGCACACCGACAACGACTTCTGGCGCCAGTTCGGTCCTGGCGCGACCGGGGTGGGCTGGGACCTGACCCTGCTCGGTCTGGGTCTGCACCTGGCGGGCGCACCAGCTGTGGACCCGGCGGCGGCCGAGGCCTGGTCCCTCTCCGCGGCGGGCCAGGCCTTCTCGACCGGCTGCGCCGACGGCTGGGCACAGGCCGACGTCGACGCCGGTGCCGATCCGGAGCTGGCCCGAGCCGCCGGAGCGGCCACCGGTGCGTTCTACCGGGGCGAGTCCGGCGAACCCGGGGACACGGTCTGAGCGTGCACGTCCTGGACGTGCTGGGCGAGCCCGTACGCCGACGGATCCTGGAGCTGCTCGGTCCGGGCGAGGTGGCGGCCGGGGTCGTGGCAGCCGGTCTCGCTGCCGAGCTCGGGCTCTCGCAACCCGCCACGTCGCAGCACCTCAAGGTGCTCCGGGAGAGCGGTCTGGTCGTCGTCCGGGCGGTCGGCGCCTCCAGGCTCTACCGGATCGACCAGGCGCGGCTGGCGGAGGCGGCGGCCTGGTTCGACCAGTTCAGCGACCCGTGGCAGCAGCCGCTGGACGCCCTGGAGACCGAGCTGGCCCGAGGACGCCGTGAGCGCCGGGACACCGGGCAACCCCCCGCCGCGGCCGAGGGTCGGGCCGGATGACCGGGCCTCGTCAGGCCTGTCAGGTCGGGAGCCAACCGCTCAGCCGCAGCGCCGGCCAGGTCGCCGCGAACCCGGGGTGCAGGTCGAGCTCGGTCACCTGCGAGGCCCGCACCCAGCGGAGCTCGGCGGATTCCTCCTGCGGCACCAGGACCACGGGCGCGACCAGGGTGGCCAGCACGCTGACGTAAGCCCACCGCCCGTGGTCGTCGACCAGCTCGCCGCCGATCCGGACGTCGTCCGCGCCGATGCCGGTCTCCTCGCCCGCCTCCCGCAGCGCGCCCTCGGCCGGCGATTCGTGGGAGTCGCGGGCGCCGCCGGGGATGCCCCAGGTGTCGCCGCTGGCCGTCCAGGTCGCCCGGTGCTGGAGCAGGATCCACGGCTCGTCGCCGCGCCCGTGGTCGGCGATCAGCAGCCCGGCGGCCCCGTAGCGCCCCCAGTGCCGGTGCCCGAGGTCGCAGCTCACCCAGCCGTTGCCGTCATGCTCCACGGCTCGAGTCTGCCTCGTCGGGCCAGGTGGCCACCCGGACGTCGCGCACCTCGAGATCCAGCACCTGCTCCAGGGCACCGACCGCTGACGTCAGCGCGCTCTCCGGCAGCGGTGACAGCGGCGGCAGCATGGTCACGTCCAGGCGGACCCGCCGCCCGGCGCCGACAGTGGTCCAGCGGCCCACGATCTGACCCTCGCTCAGCACCATCGGTGCGCAGATGGCGTTCTTCGCGCTCCACACCCGGTCCAGCTGCGCGGGTTCGAGGAAGCGCGACCGACCCGGCTTCGCGTAGCCGAGCAGCAAGCCGTCGAACTCCGCCAGCAGATGCACCCCGCTGGCCGCCGCCGGCGGGCCGGTGCGGCCGGCCGGCTCGTCGTCCAGCTCCAGCATCGGCTGGTCGGCCGGTCCCAGACCGGTGATCACCCGGTCGCCGAGGGCGGCCAGCGCACGCCGCACCGGGGTCTTGCGGAGGCCCAGGTAGAAGCAGATGTCGTCGATGGTGACAGGCCCGTACGCCAGCAGGTGCCGCTCGACCATGGCCAGCACGGCCTCGTCGAAGGCGTACGGCGGCAGCTCCGGGAGGGCGGTGGCGGCGGAACGGCGCAGCACGTCCGTGCGTTTGTGCCAGGCGGAGTCCGGTGGTCGGCGGAGCAGACCGGCCTGGCCCCACAGCAGGAAGCGCACCTGGTCGGCCCGCTCGGCCAGCTGGGGCGGTCCGGCAGCCATCAGCCCACGCGCGTGGTCGAGCAGGTCGTCCCAGGACCGCCAGTCAGCTGCGGCGTCCTCGACCGCGATGAGCAGGGACCGGACGTCGTCGGCGGGGAGCTTCGTCTGCGCGGCCACGAAGGCGACCCGACCCTCCCGGGCGATCCGCAGGCTCCAACCGAACTGCTCCCGGTCACTGGTGAAGACGGTGCCGCGCAACGTGCTGGCCTTGATCAGCTCGTGGCTCTCGAACAGCGCCACCAGATCCGCGTACGCGGCGCCGGGCAGCCGGGACGCGATGGTGGCGAACGGAGCCCGCGGGGCCTGGGACTGGATCGGGGCGATCCGCCCGACCAGGTCCAGCACCGCCTCCGGGGTGACCCGGACCGAGCCGTCCAGGGGGAGCGGGAACTGACGACGCAGGGTGGCCCACCGCAGGTCGTCGTCGCTCCACCGCCGCATGGCTGGCACCCTATGACCCATGACCCGACAGGTACTGGACACGTTCGCGCTCACCGGCAAGAAGGCCCTCGTCACCGGAGGCAACCGGGGGATCGGGTACGCCCTGACCCAGGGGCTGGCCGAGGCCGGCGCCTCGGTGGCCTTCGTGTCCCGCAACGCCGCGGCCAACGCCGAGGCGCAGCAGCGGCTGGCCGACCAGGGACTGTCGACGGTGGCGCTGGCCGGCGACATCACCGCCTCCGCCGACACCGTCGTGCAGCACGCGGTCGACGCCCTCGACGGGCTGGACATCGTGGTCAACAACGCCGGCATCTGCTACCACCGACCGGCGCTGGAGGTGCCCGACCACGAGTTCGATGACGTGTTCGACCTCAACGTGAAGGCGCTCTGGCAGGTGTCCCGGGCCGCCGCCCGGCACTTCCGGACCTCCGGTGGCGGCACCATCGTCAACATCGGCTCCATCTCCGCCCTGATCGTGAACCGACCGCAGTGGCAGCCGGCCTACAACGCCTCCAAGGCCGCTGTGCACCAGCTGACCAAGTCGCTGGCCGCGGAGTGGGCGCCGTACGACATCCGGGTCAACGCCCTCGCCCCCGGCTACGTGAAGACGGAGATGGCCCCGGTGGACCAGCCCGAGTTCAAGGCGCGCTGGATCGACGACGCCCCGCAGCAGCGGTTCGCGCTGCCCGAGGAGCTGGCCCCGGCCGTGGTCTTCCTGGCCTCGGACGCGTCGCGCTTCATGACCGGCTCGGTGCTGGTGATGGACGGGGGCTACACCGTCTACTGACCTGGATGTCCGGCTAGGTGGGAGTTCGTCACCGACATCGGTGCAGAACTCCCACTCAACGGTCCGATCGGCGCAAACGCCGAGGCTCCCGGGGGCCCCACTGCGCTAAGGTGGTGGCATGCATCGCCGAGTGCTCCTTACCTAGCCGCGCGACCACAGGTCTGCGCGGCAGCCCCTCGTGCCGAGATCGGCGCAGGGGCTTTTTCATGCCCGGCGACCCCGGGGCCCAGGAGCACGACGACCGAGGAGAGACATGACTGAGCAGAGTGCGCCGACCGTCGACGACCCGACGGAGGCGGACCGCCGCGACGAGGGCGATGCGGAGCACCGCTACGACCCGGCGGCCGCGCAGCAGCGCTGGCAGGCGTTCTGGGCCGAGAACCAGACGTTCGTGCCGGCCGACGACGGCTCGGCCGAGCGCCGCTACGTGCTGGACATGTTCCCGTACCCGTCCGGCGACCTGCACATGGGCCACGCGGAGGCGTTCGTGATGGGCGACATCGTGGCCCGGCACCTGAAGCTGCAGGGCTACGACGTGCTGCACCCGATCGGCTGGGACTCCTTCGGGCTGCCCGCCGAGAACGCGGCGATCAAGAACAACACCCACCCGGCCGAGTGGACCTACGCCAACATCGAGACCCAGGCCACCTCGTTCCAGCGCTACGGGTTGAGCTTCGACTGGAGCCGGCGGCTGCACACCTCCGACCCCGAGTACTACCGCTGGACCCAGTGGCTGTTCCTGAAGTTCCGCGAGCGGGGGCTGGCCTACCGCAAGGCCTCGTACGTCAACTGGTGTCCCAACGACCAGACGGTGCTGGCCAACGAGCAGGTGGTCAACGGGGCCTGCGAGCGGTGCGGTGCCGTGGTCACCAAGCGGCAGCTGACCCAGTGGTACTTCAAGACCACCGAGTACGCCCAGCGGCTGCTGGACGACATGGCCGAGCTGGAGGGCGGCTGGCCCGAGCGGGTGCTGGCCATGCAGCGCAACTGGATCGGCCGCTCCGAGGGCGCCTACGTCGACTTCGAGATCGACGGTCACCCCGACCCGGTGACGGTCTTCACCACGCGCCCGGACACCCTGTACGGCGCCACCTTCTTCGTCGTCGCCCCGGAGGGGGAGCTGGCCGCGCAGATCGTCGCCGACGACCAGCGGCCGGCGTTCGAGGCGTACCTGGACGAGGTGAAGCTGGCCACCGAGATCGAGCGCCAGGCCACCGACCGGCCCAAGACCGGGGTGTTCCTGGGGGTCTACGCGACCAACCCGGTCAACAACTCCTCGGTCCCCGTCTACGCCGCCGACTACGTGCTGGCCGACTACGGCACCGGCGCGGTGATGGGCGTGCCGGCGCACGACCAGCGCGACCTGGACTTCGCCCGGACCTACGGCCTGCCGGTGATCGAGGTCATCTCCACCGGTCAGCCGGATCCGGCCGAATCCGGGATCGCCACCCCGGGCGACGGCACGTACGTGAACTCCGGCCCGCTGGACGGTCTGACCGACAAGGCGACCGGGGTGTCCACCATCATCGGCCAGCTGGAGGAGGGCGGGGTCGGCAAGGGCGCGGTCACCTTCCGGCTGCGGGACTGGCTGCTGAGCCGGCAGCGCTACTGGGGCTGCCCGATCCCGATCATCCACTGCCCGGACTGCGGCGAGGTGGCCGTGCCCGAGGACCAGCTGCCGGTGACGCTGCCGCAGCTGACCGGGGCCGCCCTGGCGCCCAAGGGCGTCTCGCCGCTGGCCAGCGCGACGGACTGGGTGAACGTGGACTGCCCGTCCTGCGGTGGGCCGGCCAAGCGGGACACCGACACCATGGACACGTTCGTGGACTCGTCCTGGTACTTCTTCCGCTACTGCTCGCCGAACGACGTCGAGGGTCCGTTCGATCCCGACGACGTCCGCCGCTGGATGCCGGTCGCGCAGTACGTCGGCGGGGTCGAGCACGCCATCCTGCACCTGCTGTACATGCGGTTCTTCACCAAGGTGCTGCACGACATGGGGATGGTCGACTTCGACGAGCCGATGCGCCGGCTGCTGAACCAGGGCCAGGTCATCAACCAGGGCAAGTCGATGAGCAAGTCGCTGGGCAACGGCGTGGACCTGGGCGCGCAGATCGACGCGTACGGGGTCGACGCCGTCCGGCTGACAGTGGTCTTCGCCGGCCCTCCCGACGAGGACATCGACTGGGCCGACGTGTCCCCGGGGGGCTCGGCGAAGTTCCTGCAGCGGGCGTACCGGTTGGCTCATGACGTGAGCAGCGCGCCTGGTGCCGACCCGTCCACCGGCGACCGTGCGCTGCGGCAGACCACCCACCGGCTGCTGGCCGACATCGACGACTGCATGGCCGGTCAGCGGTTCAACGTGGTCGTGGCCCGGGTGATGGAGCTGGTGAACGCCGCCCGCAAGGTGGCCGACAGCGGCGCCGGACCGGGCGACCCGGCGGTGCGCGAGACCGCGGAGATCGTCACGGTCGTGCTGAGCCTGATCGCGCCGTACATCGCCGAGGAGATGTGGGAGGCCCTGGGCCACACCCCGTCCGTGGCCACGGCCAGCTGGCCGTCGGTCGACCCCGCGTTGCTGGTGACCGAGTCGGTGACCTGCATCGTCCAGGTGCAGGGCAAGGTGCGGGCTCGGTTGGAGGTGTCCCCGGACATCTCCGACGAGGAGCTGCAGCAGAAGGCCCTGACCGACGAGGGTGTGGTGCGCAGCCTGGCCGGCCGGGAGATCGCCAAGGTGATCGTCCGGGCGCCCAAGCTGGTCAGCATCGTGCCGCGCTGAGTCGGCTGTTGGTCGTCACTCGCTGCTCCGCTGCGCGCCGATTGCGTGTAGTCGTCACTCGCTGTTCACTGCGCGCCTGATTGGCTCTGACTTCCCTCGTCGGGAGCAGACAAAGAACGCGTCTGCTCCTTCCTCAGTCCAGACAGAGCCGGGCGCTTCGTTCTCGGCCGCTCGCGACGGGTGTCGCTCCAAACCCGCTGACGCACTCTTGCGACCACTCACGCACGTGATGCAACGCAGGCGTGAGTGAGCTGGGGAGTGCGTCAGCGGTGTGGGTTGGGCGTCAGGGGTGGGTTGGGGATTAGCGGTCAGCGGGCGGGTGGGCTGGTGCCGGCGATGACCGCGCGCAACCCCAGGTGGTCGGTGCCGGCGACGTCGAAGGTGGTCAGCGACGTGGCCGTCAGCCGGTCGTCGAGCAGGACGTGGTCGATGCCGATCAGCGGTGGGAAGCGCCGGTCGGCCGGGTAGGTGCGGACGAAGCCGGCCCCGGTGAGGTCGGCGGCGCTGCGCCAGCCGTCGGCGTACAGGTCGCGCATCGGTCCGTGGTCGTCGACGGCGTTGAAGTCGCCGGCCACCACCGTGGGGGTGTCGTCCAGCCGCTGCAGGTACTGCCGCAGCTCGGTGTGCTCCGTGGTCCACAGTCCCGGACCGCAGAACGGGTTGCAGGGGTGGACCGCGACCACGCGCAGCGGCCCGAGCTGCGGCGTGTCGATCACCGCTGACCACTGCTGGAACGAGCTCGCCGGCAGCGCCTCGGAGGAGGTGATGGGGTAGCGGGAGAAGATGACCGACCCGCTCGTGTACTGCAGCGGGGCCCCCACCGCGTACGGCAGCTCCTCCCGGAAGGCAGCCGGCAGCGCCTCGACCCAGGCGGGGCTCGCCTCGACGAAGGACACGACGTCGGCCCCCTGGACGGCTTCGGCGACGTCTGCCGGGTCGGCCGACCCGGCCCGCACGTTGAGACTCATCAGCGTCAACGGTTCGGTCGCCACCGGCCGCTCGTTCGGCACCCACGCCGGTCCCTGCCAGGCGACGGAGGCGAGCAGCCCGACCAGGACGACCAGGGTCACCAGCAGCAGGCTGACGCGGGCGAACGCCGAGCTGCGCCGGGCCCGGAGGCTGGCGACGCCGATCAGCAGCAGGGCCGGTGCGTAGAACACCAGCCCGTACGGGATGAACGAGGCGAGCAGGGCCGGTCCGTCATCGGTGGGCGGGACCACCCGCAGCGCGGTGGCCACCAGGGCGGGCACGAGGGCGAGCAGCCCGAGGGTGACCAGCCAC
Organism: uncultured Actinomycetota bacterium; assembly: GCA_963784345.1. Taxonomy (GTDB): domain Bacteria; phylum Actinomycetota; class Actinomycetes; order Propionibacteriales; family Propionibacteriaceae; genus Microlunatus. Next base: position 2,660 of record CAWARE010000043.1, on the reverse strand, counting down.
CCCTGACCGGCGCGACACGTGGCGTCGGCCGTCCCAGGCCTCGTCGGGCGTCGGGCATCAGGCGCGCCGACGGGGCGCTGCCGGGTTGGTCCGCACCATCTTCATCTCCACCGGGTGCGGTGGGTACTCGCTGTCGGACCGCTCGTCGGTGTCCCGCCAACCACGCGAGCGGTAGAAGCCGCGCGCCTCCCGGTTGTCCTCCAGCACCCACAAGGTCAGCTCCCGGGCTCCGGTGGCCATCAGCTCCTCGGTGGCGTACTGGAGGAGCAGCGACCCGTGGCCCTGGCGGGCGTAGCGCGGGGACACGGCCAGGTGCCGGAGCTGTCCCCGGCTGTCCCAGGCCACCACCCCGACCGGCTTCCCGTGCTCCTCCAGCACCCGCAGCTGCACCTGACGGTCGCGGAGCAGGCGCCGCCAGCGCCGACGGACGTCAGCTGTCGGGTAGGGGTGCTGGGCCGCGTCGAAGATGTGGCCGAGACCGGCCTCGCTGGCCGCCCGCTCGAGATCGGTCAGCAGGTCGAGGTCGGCCTGCCGCGCCCGCCGCAGCCGGATCCCGGTCTGCTCGTCCTCCAGCGGTGGGTCGAACTGGTCCTGCAGGTCCTCCAGCTCGGCGACCACCCGGTCGGCCCGGGTGGTCTTGCCCCTGGTGGTGGCCGAGCGGGACTTCTGCACGCACCACGCCTCGGTCCGGGACACCTCGGTGCCCAGCACCAGACCGTTCTCGCCGGGGGCGATCACTGTCAGGTCGTCCCAGTCGAGCCGCGTACGACGACCGGGGTTGACCACCTCGACCCCGTCGGGACCGGCGATCAGCCGGGGATGAAGGCCGAACCGCCAGCCGTAGACGACGGCCCCAGCGGCCAGCAGGAGCAGGAAGAGGGCGATCAGCAGGTCGCCGGCGCGCAGGTAGGTGAGCACGCGCCAGAGCCGGCACCCCCAGCCCGGCGAGGGCCACGAAGATCCAGACCGCCACCAAGGTCCCGGTGGAGACGCGCCAGACACGTCGGGTCCGGACGGCCATGCAGATGCTCCTCGGTTCCTCTACCGCCCAGGGGAGTCCGGTCGCCTAGGGTGGCGCCATGCCCGGCGTCGCGGTGGTGACCGACTCTACGTCGTCCCTGGCCCCCGACGTGGCGGATCGGGCCGGCGTGGTCGTCGTCCCGCTGCAGGTCATCGTGGATGGTACGAGCCGGCCCGAGTCGTTTCGTCCGAGTGCCGGAACGTTGACGCCCGGAGCGGTGGCCGCCGCGTTGCGGGAAGGCCGGAACGTGTCGACGTCACGGCCGGCGCCGGAGTCCTTCTCCGCCGCGTACGCGGCGGCCGCCGAGCGAGGGGCCACGGCGATCGTCTCGGTGCATCTGAGCGGATCCATCTCGGGCACGGTGGACGCGGCCGAGCTGGCCGCGCGGTCGGCGCCGGTCCCGGTGACGGTGGTGGACAGCCTGACAGTGGCCTCGGGCTGTGGTTTTGCGGCGCTGGCCGCGGCCGCGGCGGCGCGGGCCGGGGCTTCGCCGGCCGAGGTGGCCGACGTCGCCCGGCGCCGCGCGGCCGCGGCGGTCACCTACTTCTGTGTGGAGAGCCTGGAGTACCTCCGACGGGGCGGCCGGATCGGGGCTGCCCAGGCGCTGTTCGGCTCGGCGCTCGCCGTCAAGCCGCTGCTGACCGTCTCGGACGGTCGGATCACGCCGTACGAGCGGGTCCGGACCATGTCGCGGGCCCTGGCCCGGTTGGAGGAGCTCGCGCTCGAGGCCCTGCGTGCCGGTGTGGGTGCCGGTGCAGGTCCCCGGAGGCTGGAGGCGGGCCGGGTCGGGGGCGGGCCGACGTCGCCGTGCTCCACCTGGACAACCGGTCAGCCGCGGATCGGCTGGCCCGCACGCTGCGGGCGCGGGAGACCGAGGTCGCCTCGGTGACCGTCTCCGACGTCAGCGCGGTGCTCGGCGTGCACTGCGGTCCGGGCACGGTGGGTGTGGTGGTCTCGCCGCTCGACTGACCGTCAGTTCAGGTGGGCGGCGCGCTCCGCAACGACGGCTGCGCCGGTTGTCCACAGACGGAGTGCCACCTCGAGCCGTGTCCACAGACCGGCGTCGGGCCCGTACGACGACGGGGCACCGTCCTTAGGTTCTGGACATGTCCCGCCGAGATCGGATCGACCCGGAAACCGTGCGCCTGGTGGAGCAGCGGCTGCAGTGGCTGCTGCAGGAAAACGGACCGGGCACGGGTGCCCCACCGCACCGGAGCCGGGTCCAGCAGCCGGGGTCTCCCGAACGCGTGAGCCGATCCGGCGTCGAGCCCGGCGAGCACGAACCCAGCTCCGACCGACGAGGTCGAGTACCGAGGGCGACGGCGGTGAACGCGGTGGACGGATCAAGCGGTGGACCGCACGGCCCGCGCGAGGTCCGGCGACAGCCTGACCGGGCGTCGTCGGGCCGGCGCGGGAGACTCAGCCTCGGCGAGGATCAGCCGGTCGGCGGTGAGCGCCGACCACGCCTGCCCGAGGTCTCTCGCACCGGCCCGGGACTGGTGGCCGCGCTGATCGGATTCCGGCGACCGCACCTGGTCGTGGTGGCGGCGATCGTCGCCCTGGGCATCCTGGCGGCCGGGTGGGCGGTGCTGCGGGCCCGGCCGGTGGCGGTCGCGGTCACCCCGCCGCCGGTGACTGG
>CAWARE010000042.1:0-164798 GCA_963784345.1 uncultured Actinomycetota bacterium | reverse complement strand
CCGCAGATGTCGACGCCCGTCAGGTCAGCGCCGGTCCCGTTCCACGTGTACGACACGACCCTGCGGGACGGGTCGCAGCAGGAGGGCCTGAACCTGTCGGTCAACGACAAGCTGGCCATCACCGCGCTGCTGGACGAGCTGGGCGTCGACTTCATCGAGGGTGGCTGGCCGGGCGCCAACCCGAGCGACACCACGTACTTCTCCGAGATGGCCTCCGGTGCGGTCCCGCTGAAGAACGCCACCCTGACCGCCTTCGGCTTCACCCGCCGGGTCGGCATGGTCGCCGCCGACGACCCGCTCACGGCGGCGCTGCGCGACTCGCGCGCCGACGTGGCCTGCATCGTGGCCAAGTCCCACGACCGGCACGTCGAGCAGGCGCTGCGGACCACGCTGCGGGAGAACCTGGCCATGGTCTCCGACACCGTCTCCCACCTGCGCTCGGAGGGGATGCGGGTCATCGTCGACTGCGAGCACTTCTTCGACGGCTACCGGGCCAACCCGGCGTACGCGCTGGAGGTCGTGCACACAGCGGCCGAGGCCGGCGCCGAGGTGGTGGTGCTGTGTGACACCAACGGCGGGATGCTGCCGCCCTGGGTCACCGAGATCGTCGGCGCGGCCGGCACCACCGGGGCCCAGCTCGGCATCCACTGCCACAACGACACCGGCTGCGCGGTGGCCAACACGATGGCCGCCGTCGACGCCGGCGCCATGCACGTCCAGGGCACCATCAACGGCTACGGCGAACGGACCGGCAACGCCGACCTGGTCACCGTCGTGGCCAACCTCCAGCTCAAGTACGGCTGGGACCTGCTCCCGGCCGGATCTCTGCAAGAGGCGACGCGGTTATCGCATGCGATCGCCGAGGTGACGAACGTTCCACCGAGCGCTCGCGCCCCCTATGTTGGCTCGTCGTCCTTCGCCCACAAGGCGGGACTGCACGCCAGCGCCATCAAGGTCGATCCCAACCTCTACCAGCACATCGACCCGGTCGAGGTGGGGAACGACATGCGGATGCTCGTCTCGGACATGGCAGGCCGGGCGAACATCCAGATCAAGGGATCCGAGCTCGGCTTCGACCTCTCCGACCGCGACCTGGCGGCGAGGATCACCGAGAAGGTGAAGGAAGCCGAGGCGGCTGGCTACACCTACGAGTCCGCGGACGCCAGCTTCGAGCTGTTGCTGCGTCGCGAGCTCGGTCAGCTGCCGACGCTGTTCGACGTGCACTCCTGGCGGGTCTTCACCCAGTCACACGGTGGAGGCGAAGTCGACACGGAGTGCATCGTCCGGCTCAGTGCCAAGGGGCAGGAACAGCGGGTCGTGGGCGAGGGCAACGGACCGGTCAACGCCCTCGACCACGCCCTGCTGAACGCCCTGCAGCCCGCCTACCCGGTGGTCGACCGGTTCTCGCTGGTCGACTACCGGGTCCGGATCCTCGACCAGGGCCACGGCACCGACGCCACCGTCCGGGTGCTCATCCAGACCACCAACGGGCGGCGGATCTGGACCACTGTCGGGGTGGGGCAGAACATCGTGGAGGCCTCGTGGGAGGCGCTTCGCGACGGCTACCTCTACGGGCTCATCCACGCCGACGACCCCGCTCCGGTCAAGCCGTCCGTCGGGCAGCTGGCGGCCGCTCACGGCTGACCTCCGGTCCGCGCGTGAGCAGCGGTCCGCTCCACTGCTCCTCATCAGGTTAGGGTAGGTAACCCTTACCTGACCTGGAGGAGACTCATGCGTACGCCCCGTCCGTTCCGCTTCCTGGCGGCCGTCGCCGGCCTGCTGCTGGTGCTGGCCACCGGCTGCTCGGCCACCCAGCCGGCCGCCGCACCGACCGAGGCCGCGGGCAGCGGCTGGACGTTCACCGACGACCTCGGCCAGACGGTCACCCTGGACGCCCGGCCGACCAAGGTCGCCGGTCTCAGCGACGTCGTCTACTCCTTGATGAACTACGGGCTGAAGCCGGTCGCCTCATTCGGCTACAGCGACCTGGCCACCGACGCCCGGTTCGCCGACCTGGACACCAGTGGCGTGGTCGAGCTCGGCAAGACGTACGGCGAGATCGACGTCGAGGCCCTGGCCACGGCCGCCCCGGACGTGATCGTCACCCACGTCTACCCGACCGACGCCCAGGGCACCATCGACAAGACCCAGCCGCTGTACGGGTTCAAGGACGTGGCTCAGCAGCAGCAGGTCGCGGCGATCGCCCCGATCATCACCCTGGTGATGGGCGGCTCGGCCGCCGACGTGATCAAGCGGACCACCGAGCTGGCGGTCTCGCTCGGGGCGCCGGCCGACAGCGGCCCGGTGGTCGACGGCAAGGCGGCCTTCGACCAGGCGTCCGCCGCACTGACCGAGGCGGCGGGGTCCGGCGTCGTCAGCCAGCCCATGTATGCAGAAGCGGCCAACGTCTACGTGGCCAAGGCACCCGACGACCCGAGCCTGCGGATGTACGCCGACCTGGGCATGCGGTTCGTGGAGCCGAAGACCGACGGCTACTACTGGGACATCATCAGCTGGGAGGACTACGACACCATCGGCGGTGACCTGGTCCTCTACTCCCAGCGCGGCTTCGGCCCGGAGCAGCTGAGCAAGCAGCCGACCTTCGCTGCGACCCCGGCGGCCAAGGCGGGTCAGGTCCACCCGTGGGTGTTCGCCGGCATGGACTACCCGTCGCAGGCGGTCTACATGAACCAGCTGGCCGGTTGGCTGACTGAGGCGAAGAAGGTCAGCTGATCCGGCCGGTCTGGTCCGGCTCGGTTGAGTTGGTCCCGGGCGCCCGGGTGCACGCATTTTCCATCCACGGACGGGTGTTCTCGGCTCTGGGGCCCGGCAGGTCCGGCATTTTCCATCCACGGACGTGTTCTCGGCCGTGACATCCCGTTGATACGCCGACTTCGCGTCCATGGATGGAAATTGCGGTCCGTGCGGGCGGCAGGCCGCCTGCCTGACCCAGCTGGCAGGGTGGCTGAGTGAGGCGAAGACGGTCAGCTGATGCGGTCCAGGACGACGCCCGTACGCTCCGGGGCCCGGTCGCCGATCGTGTACGCCTCCGCCAGCGCCTCCCGCGCTCGGGCGAAGCGCTCCGGGGTGTCGGTGTGCAGGGTGAGCAGCGGCTGCCCGGCGCGTACGGCGTCGCCGGGCTTGGCGTGCAGCTCGACGCCGGCGCCGGCCTGCACCGGGTCCTCCTTGCGGGCCCGGCCGGCCCCGAGCCGCCAGGCGGCGACGCCGACGGCCAGCGCGTCCAGCGTGGTCAGCACCCCGTCCCGTTCCGCGGTGACCACCTCGGTCTCCCGCGCCGTGGGCAGGGGAGCGTCGGGATCGCCGCCCTGGGCTCGGATCATCGCCGCCCAGACGTCCATGGCCGAGCCGTCGGCGAGCTTGTCGGCGGGGTCCACGTCGTCCCGACCGGCGGCGGCGAGCATCTCCCGGGCCAGGGCGAGGGTCAGCTCGACCACGTCGGTCCGGGCCGCCGCCGGCCAGCACCTCGACCGACTCCCGCACCTCGAGGGCGTTCCCGGCGGTCAGTCCGAGCGGGGTGCTCATGTCGGTGAGCAGGGCGATCGTCCGCACCCCGGCCCCGGTGCCCAGCCGGACCATCGTCTCGGCCAGCTCGCGGGCGTCGGCTTCGGTCTTCATGAACGCCCCGGAGCCGACCTTGACGTCCAGCACCAGCGACCCGGTGCCCTCGGCGATCTTCTTGCTCATGATCGAGGAGGCGATCAGCGGGATGATCTCGACGGTGCCGGTGACGTCGCGCAGCGCGTACAGCTTCTTGTCCGCCGGGGCCAGCCCGGCGCCGGCCGCGCAGATCACCGCCCCGACCGACTCCAGCTGGGCCAGCATCTCGGCCGTGCTCAGGTCGGCCCGCCAGCCGGGGATCGCCTCCAGCTTGTCCAGGGTGCCGCCGGTGTGACCGAGCCCGCGGCCGGACAGCTGCGGCACGGCCACCCCGCACGCGGCGACCAGCGGGGCCAGCGGCAGCGTGATCTTGTCGCCCACCCCGCCGGTGGAGTGCTTGTCGGAGGTGGGGCGGGACAGCCCGGAGAAGTCCAGCCGCTCGCCGGAGGCGATCATCGCGTCGGTCCAGCGCTGCAGCTCGTCCGGCTCCAGCCCGACGAAGGCGATGGCCATGGCCAGGGCCGACATCTGCTCGTCGGCCACCGCGCCGCGGGTGTAGGCGTCGATCACCCAGTCCACCTCGGCGTCGGTCAGCCGGGCCCCTCGCCGTTTGCCGTTGATCAGGTCGACGACCTCGTACGGCTCGTGCCTGCGCTCGGCCTGCTCGATCTCGTTCCTACCGCCCGCTCCGGTCATGGGGGCGAGTATGCCGTGCCGGGTGGATAGGGTGACCAGATGCGCATCGCCCGTTTCTCCACCGGTGGCGACCCCGCCTTCGGCATCGTCGAGCTGGCCGCCGACGGCGGCAAGAACCCCGACACCGTCTCCACCCTCACCGGGGACCCGCTCTCCATGCCGGTCCAGCTGAGCGGCGAGCGGCACGAGCTGGAAGCTGTCCGGCTGCTCGCCCCGGTGATCCCGCGGAGCAAGGTGGTCGGGGTGGGGCGCAACTACGCCGCGCACGCCGCCGAGCTCGGCAACGAGGTGCCCGAGGTGCCGCTGCTGTTCTTCAAGCCCAACACCTCGGTGATCGGCCCGGACGAGCCGATCATCTACCCCGAGCCGGTGCACGAGATGGCGTACGAGGGCGAGCTGGCCCTGGTCATCGGCCGGATCTGCCGTGACGTGCCGCCCGAGCGGGTGGACGAGGTGATCTTCGGCTACACGGTGGCCAACGACGTCACCGCCCGCGACCTGCAGAAGTCCGACGGCCAGTGGGCCCGGGCCAAGGGCTACGACACGTTCTGCCCGCTGGGCCCGTGGATCACGACGCACCAGAGCGTGGCCGAGATGTCCGACGTGATGATCACCACCACCGTGGACGGCGAGCAGCGGCAGCACGGCTCGACGTCGCTGATGCTGCGCGACATCACCGAGCTGGTCGTCTACATCAGCTCGTTCACCACCCTGCTGCCCGGCGACGTCATCCTGACCGGTACGCCGGCCGGGGTCGGTGAGCTGAAGCCCGGTCACGAGGTGTCCGTCACCGTCGACGGCATCGGCACCCTGACCAACCAGGTCATCCGCAAGTGAGAGTCATCTGCTTGTGAGCAGTGCTCTGTGAGCGTGAGCAGTCATCGCCGACATCAGCAGTCATCCGTACGTCAGAAGTTCCGAGAGTGAGCCAGTGACCAGCACCGATCCCGTGTCCGCCCCGTCGACCAGCACCGGTTCCGACCCGGTCCTGGGTGACCTCGCCCCGGAGCAGGTCCGGGTCCGGTTCCCCCCGTCGCCGACCGGCAACCTGCACGTGGGCAACGTCCGCAGCGCCTTGTTCAACTGGGTGTTCGCCCGCCACTACGGCGGCACCTTCGTGCTCCGGATCGAGGACACCGACGCCGGCCGCAACCTGGCCGAGTCCTACCGCGGGCTGATGGACGCGCTGACCTGGCTCGGCCTGGACTGGGACGAGGGTCCGCAGGTCGGCGGACCGTACGGGCCGTACGTGCAGTCCGAGCGCGGTGAGCTCTACACCGAGGTGACGGCCAAGCTGCTGGAGTCCGGGCTGGCCTACCGCTGCTACTGCACCCGGGAGGAGCTGGAGGAGCGGGAGAAGGCCCGGCCCAAGGGCGCCCCCTCGGGTTACGACGGGCACTGCCGGGATCTGACCGCCGAGCAGGTGGCGGCGTACGAGGCCGAGGAGCGCACCTTCGTGGTGCGGATGCGGGTGCCGGACGCGCCGATCACGTTCCACGACCTCGTCCGCGGTGAGATCACCTTCGAGGCCGTCAACGTGCCCGACTACGTGCTGGTCCGCGGCACCGGCGATCCGCTCTACACGCTGGTGAACCCGGTGGACGACGCGTTGATGGAGATCACCCACGTGCTGCGCGGGGAGGACCTGCTGCCCTCGACGCCGCGTCAGATCGTGCTCTACCAGGCGCTCGCCCAGATCGGGGTGGGCAGCGGCCGGGTGCCGACCTTCGGCCACCTACCGACCGTGCTGGGCGACGGCAACCGCCGGTTGTCCAAGCGGGACAAGGGATCGGGCCTGGCGGAGTACCGGGAGCAGGGCTACCTGCCGGAGGCGCTGCTCAACTACCTGGCCCTGCTGGGCTGGGCGATCGCCGACGACCGCGACGTGTTCACCATCGAGGAGATGGTGGCGGTCTTCGACATCCTCCGGGTGAACGCCAACCCGGCCAAGTTCGACGCCAGGAAGTGCGAGGCGATCAACGCCGCCCACATCCGCCGGCTGTCCACCGACGAGCTGGCCGAGCACCTGGTGCCGTTCCTGGTGGCCGTCGACCTGGTGGCCGACCCGCCGACGCCGGAGCAGTGGTCGCTGCTGGTCGGCGCGACGCCGCTGATCCAGGAGCGGATGGTGACCCTGTCGGAGGGGGTCGAGCTGATCCGGTTCCTGTTCACCGCCGACGCCGACGTGGAGATCGACGAGGCGGCGGCGCTGGCCGCCACCGCCGGCCCTGTGCTGGATGCGGCGGCCGAGGCCGTCCGCACCGTCGAGCCGTTCGACCACACCGCCATCGAGGCCGCCCTCCGGTCGGCCCTGATCGAGGGTCTCGGACTGAAGCCGAAGCTGGCCTTCGGGCCGGTCCGGGTCGCGGTCACCGGCCGGAAGATCTCGCCGCCCCTGTTCGAGTCGTTGGAGCTGCTGGGCCGGGAGTCCTCGCTGGCCCGGATCGAGGCGGCCCGGGCCGGTCTGCCGCAGAGCTGACCCGGTCGAGAAGCTGACCCGGTCGAGAAGAGGGGGCTGACGTGGCCAAGAAGAACCGCCGTTCCGGCAACCCGGCCGTCCGGACCCAGCCCGACAGCGGCCGGCCGGCGGCGTCCCGTCCCACGTCTCGTCCCGCCCCGGTGCGGTCTGGATCGGGGTCGACCCCGGCGCCGTCGACCCCGGCACAGTCGTCGCGCTGGGCCGGCTACGACCCGCAGCTCCCGGAGGCGCTGCCGCCGAACGGGGCGCCGTACCCGCAGATCCTGCGTGGCCCCAGCTACGTCTGGTGGCGGTCGCTGCTCGGGGTGCTGTGCGGTCTGTCGCTCTACCTCCTGATGACCTCGGTCGTGACCCAGGCGGTGCTCGGCATCTCCTGGGGTGCGGTCGGCGCGGGGGAGTCCTTCGCGGACTTCAGCCGTCGGGCGCTGGACTTCGAGCTGCCGGCCGGGATGATCGCGGCCAACCTCGGGATCGCCACCCTGATCCCGATCTGCTGGGTGCTGATGGCGATCGTCCACCAGGTGCGGCCGCGCTGGCTGAGCTCGGTGCAGCCCCGGCTGCGCTGGCGCTACCTGCTGCTCAGCGCCGCGGTGGCCCTGGTCGTGCTGAACGGGGTGACCCTGCTCCCGCTGGCCCTCGGCTCCACCCCGGTGACCGTGGCGCCCCAGGCCGGCTTCTGGGGCTTCCTCGCGGTCATCGTCCTCACCTCCCCGCTGCAGGCGGCGGCGGAGGAGATCTTCTTCCGCGGCTACCTGATGCAGGCGCTGGGCAGCCTGGTCGCCCACCCTGCGTTCGGCGTGGTGGTGTCAGCGCTCATCTTCGCCCTCATGCACGGGGTGCAGAACCCGGCGCTGTTCCTCAACCGGCTCGGCTTCGGACTGCTGGCCGGGGTGCTGGTCTGGCGTACCGGTGGGCTGGAGGCGGGCATCGGCGCGCACGTGGTCAACAACATCTGCGCGTACGTGATCGCCGGGCTTGACGTCCTCGATCGCCACGGTCCGCGGCATCAGCTCCATCACCTGGCTGGACTCGGGCGTCCAGCTGGGCGGCTTCGCCCTCTTCGCCCTGCTGGCCCTGCTGATCGCCCGCCGGATGCGGCTGCGGACGACGGTGGACCTGTCACTCGGGCGCTGACCGGGGCAGGGTGCTGGCTGCTGCCCGTCGACGGAGACGAACCAGCACTTCCAAGCGCCGCCGGCCGGATGGGCCACTCGTTTGGAGAGAACGGGGCCGATCTACTAGCATTGCTCCCCGTGCCCGGGGACGGGCACGACTCGTCGGAGCAGTCCGACGATGGGGTATGGGGTAATTGGCAGCCCGGCTGATTCTGGTTCAGTTAGTCTAGGTTCGAGTCCTAGTACCCCAGCGAAGCAGACCTTCGCTGGAGATCGCCGATTCGTCGGATGATCACCGAGTTGGTACGCTTCCGCGGTCCGATCCTCCGTTCACGGAGGGTCGGGACGAGCTAGGGCCCCGTTGTGTAGCGGCCTAGCACGCCGCCCTCTCAAGGCGGTAGCGCGGGTTCGAATCCCGTCGGGGCTACTTTCACGGACCTGGCTTTGACCAGGTGAAGCGCTCACTGCGCCAGACGTTTCTCAGCCTCATCCTCTTCCTAGCGCTCACCCAACTCCGCGGCCGCGGTGCCGTAGCCCGACGGTGGAGCTCACAGCCCGGGCTTGGGCCCAGGCCCACGCGAGCTCGCCGTCCACACGGGCGGCAGCAGCGGCGAAGCGCGGGCTCGTCGCGTGATCGCGGCGGGCAACCTGTCCTCGATGCTCAGCTGGTCGTGCCGTCACCTTCACACAGCGTCGTGACGTCTGCCAGACCAACCGGCACCCTGACCGTCACCGGCCAACCCTGGAAGCGGCAGTCGCGACGGCGCTGCGGAGTTGGCCTCGGGTGCAGATGAGAACGGGCGCTGGCAGCAGTCTGAGTACTGTCCGGTGAGAACGCCCTGCGCGTAGCAAGGAGAGCAACGACGTGAGACCACTTCGATACTCGATCAACGTCACGCTTGACGGCTGCTGCCACCATGAGGCAGGCCTCCCTCCCGACGAGGAGTCAATGCGGTACTGGACCGCTGAGATGGAACGAGCCGATGCCCTGCTGTACGGACGGGTGACCTACCAGATGATGGAGTCGGCGTGGCGACAGCCGGCGGCGGGCCCGTGGCCTGACTGGATGACTGAGGCGGATGTCCCGTTCGCGGAGGCCATCGACCAGACGAAGAAGTACGTCGTGTCGAGCACGCTGAGCGGGGTCGATTGGAATGCCGAGCTGGTGCAAGGCGACTTGGGAGAAGCGGTCCGACAGCTCAAGCAGGCGCCCGGCAATGGCTTGTCCGTGGGCGGTGTGACCCTCCCCCTGGCGTTGGCAGACCTGGGATTGATCGATGAGTACGTGTTCGTGGTGCAGCCGATCGTCGCCGGACACGGGCCGACTCTGCTCGCGGGTCTGCAGGAGCACATCCAGCTCGAGCTCGTGGACCGCCATCAGTTCCGGTCGGGAGCGGTCGTCCTGCGATACCGCCCCACACCCATGATGACCTGAGGCATATTGACCGGGGAGGCGGCTGTCGGCGGATCACTCTCAGGAAGCTGCCGCACCCGGTCCGCGAACGACCGCGACCAGGTCGCGACCTGCTGGCGTGAGCACGTACTCCTCCCGCCCCCGCTCCCGTCCGCGCGCTACGCACGCCGCTGCAGGATCCCGTGCTCCACCAGCGTGTTCAGGCGGTCGGACAGCACAGGGCGCGATGCACACTCGACCGCGCTGTTCCTGCGGTCGTCCGACATCGGCGGCGCCGGCTACAGCCTGCTGTTCGCCGTGGGCTCGGGCTGGTGAGCAGGAGCGCCGGCCGCCAGCGCGCGGGTGCCATGTCGTCGGCCTACGTCGTCGGGTATCTGGCCATCGGTGTCGCTGCGCTTGTGCTAGCCAACGCCCGCCGGCCGACGGGCACCACACCGGCTGAACAGATGACCGCAGCGCCGACACCATGACGTCATCGAGGTCGTCGACGTGGCGGATCGCCAGGCTCTGGACCATGCTCGACAGATCGCCGTGAATTCGCTGACGGACCCTCTACCCGGTCGTCTGCGCCGATGGCGATGACCTTCAAGAACTCTGCGTGGAACGACAGGCCACCGTCACGGGCTCGAGGGTGCCGGGCGCGGTGGCTGTGCTGGAGCTTGGGAGAGACGTCAGGGCAGGGTTGATGGGGTGCATGTCCCGAACGTGTGCGGTGTCGAGCCACCCTGTTCACCGCTGGCGGCGACCGACTTCGGCTGCGTAGTCGTCGAGGAGACCCAGAATCGCCGGGGCGCGGTACAGGTACTTGTGGGACTTGTAGTGCTGGCTCCCGACGAGGACACCGGCATCGACCAGCGGGGCGACCGAGCGTCTCACCGCGTTGGGGTGGATGCCCGTCTCCCGTGCCACGGTCTCGGCGTCGATCACCGGGTGGGACGACAGCAGATCAATGATCTTCCAGGCTGCCGAGTCCGAGCGGGCACGGACCGTCTCGCGCCAGCCTTCCCTCAGCTCCGTCATCTGGGCGGCCAGTTGGCGCCCGTGGTGCACGGCTCGCAACGATGCATGGTTGAACTGGTCGACGATCGGTCCGGCGTCACCTTGGCGAAACGCCCCTAGCGACTCGAAGTAGCGCTCCTTCTCGACCAGAAGGCCGCCGGAGATCGGCACGGTCGCCGTCCGGGTCAGCTGCTTGGAGCGCAGCATGATCTGGATGATGGCACGCCCCGTGCGCCCGTTGCCGTCGGCGAACGGGTGGATGGTCTCGAACTGAGCGTGTGCGACAGCGATCTGCGGCAGCAGCAGCAGGTCGTCCCGCCCGGCGAACCGGACCAGATCGGTGAGCGCGCCCGGAATCCGCTGGTGGTCGGGTGCCACATAGTCGGCCGTGACGGGTGTTGAGCCGCCCCCGCCGATCCAGACAGGTTCGGTCCGCCAACCGACCATCTTCGGTGAGTGACGCTCCAACAGGACGCGCTGCACCTCCGCGATCTGATCCACGGTCAGTCCGCCGGCGCGTGAGACGGCATCGGTCATCGCGTGCATGTTGTCGACGACCACGACGGCGTTGGAACTGCCCGATCCGGTGAGCTCGGCCTCTGCGATCGCGCGGGCCGAGGCGGTGATCTGTTCGATCTGCGACGAGGATGCGGACTCGGAGCGCAGCAGCACGGCGGTGACCGCCCCAAGGCCGTGCTCCGCCGACGCGTCGAACCGGGCGATCTCGGCAGCGACGTCCTCGGCATCAGCCGCCAGGCCGGACGGGATCCACAGGCGCAGACCGGCTATCTCGGCGGGAATCGCCGACCGGTAAGAGCGGCCGTGGGCTGCTCGGTCACGACGTGTGTAGCCGTAGGTTGCCAGTGGGTCCCAGACTTGCGTCTCGTATCCGATCGGGGGGATGCGCACTGAGGTCTCGCTGCCGTCTTCGGTGAGTTGGCTGCCTGACGCCACTTCTGGTTCGGCGTTCTCGGGTGCGTGCGCGGAGCGAGAGCCAGTGTCCAGTTCGACGCTGCTGTCCGAGAGCGCTCGCGGTGCGAACTCGGCTCCCGCAGAGCTACCGGCGGGTCTGCGCGCTTGGCTCGGCATGTACGTAACGATAGACGATCGTTAAACACTTAGCCAGTTAAGTGTTTAACGAAGGGCTGCCGACTCACCTTTACGGGAGCTCGCTGCGGCCGATGACGACGGTTGTGAATCCGATGACCGTCCAGGTCACTCCGTCGTCGTAGCAACAACTGGGGCTGGGTGACAGCCTTGCTGCACTCAACTCGCGCCGGGAACAGTGGCCGCGATCGCCGCGGTCAGGCCGGCGTGGGTGTCGCCGGTGACGAGCTTGACCCCGGACAAGCCCCAGGCGGTCAGGTCACGGAAGAACCCGAGCCAGCCCGCACGGTCTTCGCTGGAGGTGATCTGGACGCCGAGGACCTCACGGTGGCCGTCGGCGTTGACCCCGGTCGCGACCAGCACATGCACCGGCACCACCCGGCCACCTTCGCGGACCTTCAACACCAAGGCGTCGGCGGCCACGAACGTGAACGGGCCAGAGGTAGCAGGTCGCCACCACCGACGTCAGCGCCTGCTCGGTCCGCTCGCGGCGTTCCAGCAGCCAGTTCTTGGAGTCGTTTTTGAGTCGACCTCAGCAGAGTGAGGGCATCGGCGATCACGAAGGGGCCTCACACCAGGTCGGGACCACTCTCGTGGGCCGAATCCTCCAACTGGCCGCGTTGCGGCACGACGAAAGAAGATCGGACGGAAATGAAGTACTCGTTCAACGTCACGAAGGCGAAGCTCGCGACGGGTGCCGCGGTTGTTGTCGCTGCGCTGACAGCTGGCGTGGGGTGCGGCGCCCTCGGCCTGAGCGACTCTCGCGTCGCCGACGACATGTCGGGAGTCTCGACCGGGTCCACGTGGAGTTCGAACATCCCCAGCAACGTTCCGCTCGCACCCGACCCCGGGCCGGGCGTCAACTCGTTCTCGTACTCGATCCAGCGTCAGGTCCCGAAGGACTCGAAGAGCAGCGAAACTGTCGGATGCCCTTCAGGCTTCTACGTGCGGCCGGGAAGCGGCGACGTCTGGGGTGACAACACGTCTGAGCCGGTCATCAAGACATTCGTCGGCAACACCGCGTTGATGCACCAGACTCAGGAGCCGGAGCTCGAGTTCCAGTACGCCGGAACCGCGGCGAACGAGGACCTCTACCAGGGGCTCGAGGAAGGGTACGACAACCTGAGCGCTAGCGGTACTCACCACTTCACGATGACTTTCTGGTGTGACCGGCTAGCTACGGTGAACGTCACCCCGCCGCCGGCGCGCCAGGGCGCCCCCGCTTCATATGCTGCCGCGAAGGCGTCGCCCTCACCGAAGTCAGTGCCTACCGTGGGGGCGAACAACGGTTTCGAAGCCACCTTGCAGAACGCCGGTACAGGGATGTACCTCAGCGGCGGCGCGTCGGGTTCGGCAGCGCAGATGAGCAGCGCGGGAACCACGATGTTTGTCGCCGGCAGCCAGGACGGTGGCCTCACCGACTACTACAACACCGTGGCCTACGGGCTGTGGTCAGAGGCCGGGGGGAACCAGTTCGTCGGCCCCAACTTGGGCTTCAGCGGCCAGACGGCCACCTGGTACGGCCCTAGCAGCGGCATCTCCAACGGGGGACTGCTGCTGCCGGTATCGGGCAACCCCGGGGGCGGGTCGCAGATGCTTGTGCAGGCTACGAGCATCGCGGTCCCACAAAGCGGCAACGTCAACAGTGGCACGGTCGGCTCGGGCGGCCTGTGCCTGACCGCTCCGGCAAGCGACGGCACACCGACGCTGCAGAGCTGTGACGCAACGAACCCGAACCAGTACTGGAACTTCAACTGACGACGCGCACCAGTGGCGCCAGGATCGTGGAGCCTGGGTGCAGGCCGTCGCTTTGTAGCCACCGCGAAGGCCGCCAACCCTCGGTCCCCGTCAAGGGCATCACGGCTGAGCGCGTCGTCACCAACACATTTGAGTGACTTTAGAGCCAGACCGGCGACGGTAGTCCCAGCCCGATAGGGAACCAGGACGATCGTCGACTACCGAAGGACCATCATGATCACCCAGAATCATCCGGCAGCAACCCCAGCCGCTCCCCCCGTCCAGGTTCCGGCTCTGCGATCCTTTCTGTGGCTGATTCCTGCCGCCTATGCCCTGCACATCGTCGAGGAGTTCACCGGCAACTTCCCCGGCTGGGTCGAACACAGTGTGCACGGCACCTTTTCCTACACCGGCTTCATCCTCAACAACATCGCCTTCATGACGGTCCTGCTGATCGTCGTCACCTTGAACTGGTGGCGAAGCACACCGGCCCGCGCCACCGCCCTCGTCGTATGGGTCAGCGCCAACCTGTTCTGGGACGCCATGTTTCACCTGATCCTGACCCCGGTCCTCGACGTCTACTCCCCGGGCCTGGTCACCGCAGCGCTCCTGTACATCCCGATGAGCCTGCTCACCGCCACTGCGGTCCTCACTCAGCACGTGTTGACGCCACGACGCTTCACTCTCGCCGTCTTCGGCGGACTTGCCGTGTTCGGTTTCGTGGTCTGGTACGGACTCTTTCACTTCGCCATCTAGCCCAGACCAGTCGCAGCGCGCCCCACGATCTCTGCACACCGGTCAGCCTGTCGGCTGTGTGAGCTCCACGGGACTTGACGTGGTTCCGGGAACACGGTTTCTCCTGGAGACAGAGTCAGCTCTGGCTCGACATCTCGGACCTGGTACCCAAGGAGTTCCACCATGAATCCCGTTGAGGAACTGATCAGCAACCTGCAGGATCTCGTCGCCCAGGTGCCCGAGATCGTCCAGCCGATCATCGTGATGCTCGCCGGCGCGATCCCGTTCGTGGAGGGCGAGGGCGCATCCGTCATCGGCACGCTCGGAGGAATCAACCCTGTCATCGCAGCCATCGCCGCGGCCACGGGGAACTTCGTCTGCGTGCTCATTGTGGTCTTGCTCTCGTCGAGGGCCCGCACCGCCGTCGCGAGCCGCCGCGCGAGTCGCGTCGCCACGACCGTGGGCGGACCCCGCGCAGCGAATCCTTCGGTCGACGAGGGGTCCGCCACGCTCGAGGGATCCCCACGGCCTGAATCCGAGTCGAAGGGGCGTCAGCGCTTCCGGGGCTGGCTCGTCCGCTTCGGTGTGCCCGGCGCCAGCATCCTCGGGCCCCTCGCGATCCCTACCCAGTTCACTTCCGCGATCCTTGTCGCCAGCGGCACACCGCGCCGCTGGGTCCTCCTCTGGCAGGCGGTGGCGATCGTCATCTGGACCACCGTCGCGACGATCTCCGTCTGGCTGGCCCTCAACGTCGTCGCGCTGGTCTGAGCCTCGACGCAGTCACGGTGACCAAGGTCAGGTCATCCATCGGCAGCAGCCGGGCCAGCAGCAACGCATCCCGGGCATCATCTTCACCCGATCCCGCGGACGTGGCCGCTCGTCGACGGTGCCGCGATCACCCACCGGTACCCCGCCGAGGTCAGGTCGCGGGCCCGCCCGGTCCCAAACGCCTGCCAACCCAAATCTGCGCGCACGGGGCCTTGCCGCAACCACCTCGACCAACTGTCACGAGCGCATCCACCGGCTCCTGACGGCCTGGAGGGCGATGAGGACGAGACCGAGCGCCCCGACGGGGATGCCGAGGAGCGACAGGATGCCGGCGCCGATGTTGGCGTCGAGAGCCGTCGGGTCGCGGATGAGGATCGCCGCGACAAGCAGGCTGAAGCCGATCCCGAGAAGAACAGTGCCGACGGTGCGCATCAGCTTGCCGCCGACGACGACAGGCCCTGCGCCTGGTCGACGAGCCCGACGCTGTGCTCGTCGCTCCTCCGGACTCGCATCATGCTGGTCATGTTCTGCCTCCTGTGCTGCGTTCTCGGGCGTCTTCGTCGGGCGTCAGTCGATGGCGTCTCGAGCGCCGGAGCCACGTCACGTCACAGCTCACCTGCCGGCGGCGGAGAGGTCGTGTTGCAGCCAGCCGCCGCTGTGGTCGCGATAGATGTGGGTGCGGTCGCCGCCAGCAGCAGCCGCCTGCGGAAAGCGTCTCATCATCTCGGTGCAGCCGAGCCGGAAGCCGCTGGTGTCTGTCATCCCGCTAGCACCATGGCCGGCACAGTGGGCAGGTTGTGCACGGCGTGCACGATGACCGCGGGCCAGATCGATCCGCTCCGGCGAAGGATCTCGGCGCTGATCAGGCCGACGGCGACAGCCGCAGGGAACACCGTGTTGAAGCCGTGGGTGGCGGCGAAGATGAGTGTGCTGCCGACCACGCCGATGATCGGGCCGTAGCGGAGGAGCGCGGTGGTCACCACACCTCGGAAGAGCAGTTCCTCACCCAGCGGGGTGAGGAGCGTCAGGAACGTGGTCGCGAGGATCAGCGAGACGACACCACCACCACCGCCGACTGCGTACGGGTTCTGGACGTTGTCGCCCGCGCCGAAGAGCCGGGTCCAGGCCAGGATGCCCAGGATCTTGAGCCCGAATGCGACAACTCCCGCACCGACCGCGATGAGGATCCAGCGGCGCGTCGTCCGACGTACGCCGAAGGCACCCAGGTCACGGATCCGCAGGGCGACGGCGGCCGAGAACCCGGCGATCCCGCCGACCCCGGCGAGCGCGGTGAGGATGAGACCGTAGACCACTGGGTCGAGGTCGAGCCCCTGGAGCAACGAGTTGAGTCCGAGCGCGACGACTGCCAGGCTGCCCAGACCCACGACGATCTCGGGCCAACCCGGACACGACAGCTGGGCGCGCGGGGACGGGGGCGGAGCGAGGGGCAGCTCGGGGTCCGGGGGACTGCCGGTGAAGAGGTGCGACATGGTGGTGAACTCCCTGGATCTGAAGGACGAAGCAGTCGTGGGTTGTCGAGACCTCCACCCTTTCCGCTTCGATCTGACGGCGCGGCTGCAGCGTCGGACACGAGTCAAAGGGCTGTTCACGGGACAGGGTCAAGGCAGGTCCTGTGCGACGGCCCTGCCCGTGGCTCAACGCGGCCCCGGCGCTCCTGCTCGAGGAGAGAGGACCACGGCCAGCACTTGACGGCCAGCCGGAGCCGGGGAGGTTCTGGCTGACGGCGGTTGTCCCGCTCAGCAGCGGTCCACCGCTTGACCTTGTGGTGGGCACACGGTTGAGGCTTGGCGCTGAGGGCTGGAGCCAGCGGCACGCCGGGTCCAGATCGCCCTCGATCCAGCTGCCCGACCTTGGAGCCACGACCGTGCGAACCCTTCGCAGACCTGTGCAGATCATCCGGGCCGACGCCCGGGCCTTCCTCGTTCTCAACGGGATCGCCTTCGGGCTGTTCCTGGTCGGATTCCTGTTGGGGCTGCTCTTTCCCGAGCTCGTCCAGGCGCAGGCGGACGACCTGGAGGCGTCCGGGCAGACGGACCTGGTGCTCAGGGTCTTTCAGAACCCTTGGCTGTTCGCCGTCGTCATCCTGGCCGTGAACACCTTCACGGTGGGTGCGGCGAGGATCGTGCTGCCCTCGCTGGTCGTCCCCTTCCTGGGTATAGCCCTGTTCGCCTGGAAGGCCGTCAACATCGGCATGGCCATCGCCCCGACCACTCCCACGCTCTGGGTGGGCTTCATCCCCCACTCGCTCACTCTGGTCATCGAGTTCGAGGCCTACGTGCTGCTCATGCTCGGCGTCTGGATCCTCGGACGCTCCTGGCTGTTTCCCGGGACCATCGGCGCCGCCACGCGGCGCCAGGGCTATCTCCGCGGACTGCAGCGCCTCGGGTGGCTGGGTCTGGCCGCTCTGGTGCTGCTGGTCGTGGGTGCGGCCTGGGAGGCCTGGTCGCTCACCCAGCTGTTCCCCTGGCTGGTCCACGTGCTGCTGTGAACAGCTGCCGCCCACCGACCAGCCGCGCCCACGACCACCAGCAGGGCCTGCAACTGACGAACGGAAACCGTGATGATCTTGTACGAGACTTCTCTGGACGTGATACCGGTGCTGATGATCGCGCTCTTCCTCGACACCCGCACAGCACCTCCAGCCGCCACCGATCGACAGCTCTCGGCCCAAGTCCAGCAACGCGCTTACATCGCGCTCTCCGTGAGTGCCTTCGCCGTATCGCTGTCCGTCGTCTCCGGCATCCTCGATCCGGGCAGAGTCACCCAAGCAGTGGTCATCGGGGCCCTGATGGGTTGCACGGTGCTCATGGCGGCCCAGGCGTGGCGCAGATCTGGGCGTGCACCCAGTCCTGCACCGAGGCCATCCGGTGCGCTCAGAACTGACACGACAGAACCCTGAGGAGACCCCAGTGACGATCGATCCGCATCCGGACTCAACCGCTGTCACGACAGCTACGAGCCGAGCAAAGCCCAGCCTGCCCGGTTGGCCCGAGATCGTTGCCGGGCTCGGTTCTGCGGGTTTGGTGACGGGCGCACTCATCCTCGTGGCTCCCTCCCTTCCGACCGACTCGGTGCTGTACGGGCTGACACTCGCTGCGTGGTCTGTGGCAGTCGCGTTCATCGGGTTCGGTGCAGCCGTCGCCGTCCGCATCCGGTCGCTGTCCGCTTTCGCTGTACGCCGAACCACCTGGCGGTGGCTGCTCCTCGCAGCTGCGGCGGGTGTGGTCACCTTCCTGCTGAAAGGTGTGGTGAATCTTGCGATCAGCGCTCTTCCCGGCTTGGGCGAGACTGCGCAGGTTCCCTATGTCGAGGCAGCCAATGGCGGAGTCATCGCCTTGCTGCTGACCTTCGTGTGCCTGTCGTTCCTCGTCCCCCTCGGCGAGGAGCTGTTGTTCCGCGGTGTTCTGATGCGCGGTCTGCTGCGGTACGGCGCCGTCGTCGCCGTGCTCGGCAGCACTGTCGTGTTCGCCCTGTTCCACGGGATCAACACGGCCCTCCCGACAGCGTTGGTCGTGGGCGTCGTCGCAGCGGAGATCACGCGACGGTCCGGGTCGATCTGGCCGGCGGTCGTGGTGCACGTCATCAACAACCTCGGCCTTCCTCTGTTCGTCCTGCTCCTGGGGCTCGGAAGCACGACCTGAACACTTCCTGGCGTTCCCTTGACCCGCTGGCGGGCGCACGGCCGAGACTGGTTCCCAGGGCTCGGGCCGGCCGGCGACCTGGGACCGCTCGCCCGCCGAGGGCACTGGACCACTACCGGAAGCCACAGCACGAGGAGGAGTCGAAGATGGCGTGGAGCACACGCGAGATCGCCGACCTGGCAGGCACGACCGTGAACACCGTGCGCCACTACCACCGGGCGGGCCTGCTCGAAGAACCCGACCGGAGCTCCAACGGGTACAAGCAGTACCAGGTCAGGCATCTGGTCCGGCTGCTGCAGGTGCGGCGGTTGCGTGACCTGGGCGTGCCGCTGGACCAGATCGACCAGGCGGGGACGGCGGGGGACACCGCGACCACGGCGCTGCTGGCCGTCGACGCGGACCTCGCGGCGAGCATCGAACGTCTACAGCGTGCCCGCGGAGAGATCAGGGCCATCGTGGAGGGCTCATCCCTGACCGACGTCCCGGCAGGGTTCGAGAAGGTCGCTTCTCGGATGTCAGGGCCGGAGCGGTCCCTGGTGCTCATCTACTCCCAGCTCTACGACGAGGACGCGATGAACGACGTCCGGCGGATGCTGGAGTCCGAGGCAGACGATGCGGACGTGGCGTTCGACCAGCTGTCGCCCGACGCCGAGGAGAGCGTCCGCGAGGAGCTGGTCGGACGCTACGCGGTCAAGCTGGCTCAGCTGCTGGCGGAGTACCCCTGGCTGAGCGACCAGACTGGCCATCTCTCCAAGGGAGTGGAGGTCACCGGGGAGACGATCATCGAGTCTGTGGTCGCTCTCTTCAACCCCGCCCAGCTCGACGTCCTGAGCCGCGCGAGCCGGCTGGCGCAGCAGCTGCCAGCCCCCGGGGCCTCGGACGATCAAGCCTGACCGCCTCCAAGAGGCGCCCTCGGCTCTGGTCCGAGGGACTGACCAGGTGACCGTTCGTCACCGTTGGTACAGAACAGGGTTCAGCGGTGACGAGACGACGTCACCGGGCCGCAGACCCGGCATCCAGACACTCAGGTCGCGGACCTGGTTGTCGTTGGTGGGCTCGGTGATCACCATGTCCGCATCCACGTAGATCATCGTCATCACCCTGCGCGGCTCGGTCGACTGGTTGGCGCCGGCGCGGTGGAAGGTCCAGCCCAGGTGGTAGCTCACGTCCCCGAGCGCGTACGCGCTGTCATCGAGCGGGAAGTCGGCCGCCGAGAGCGCCGCCTGCAGCTCGCGCTCGGACTCGTCGCTGATGGCCAGATCCCGGCCGATCTCGAACGACTGACTCGTCTCGGCGAACGCGAGCGGCCCGAGATCCGCCGGCGTGTCCTGCAGCGGGATCCAGACGGTCACGCACCGGTCGGTGGCGAAGGGCCAGTAGTACTGGTCGGCGTGCCACGGGGTGTGACCACCACCAGGTTCCTTGTAGAGAGCCTGATCGTGGTACATCCGCACCCCGGACACCCCCAGCAGCTCGGTCGCGATGCGGGCCAGGTCCTCGCTGAACGCGAAGGTCTTCACTGCGCTGCTGCTCTGCCAGATGTTCGACACCTGGAGGAAGGCCTTGCCGTAGGTGTCGCGCTCGGCCAACGGCGTGTGCTCGGTGTTCAGGTCGATCACGGTCTGGGAGATCGTCGGCGCCCATGCGGCGACGCCGTCGGGATCGAGAACCCCACGGAGCTTGACGCAGCCGTTCCGATCGAACTGCTGTCGGGTGTCGGCGTCGACGGTGAACGACGTGGTCGGGGCCTGCGGACTGGTGCTGGGCACGGGATCTCCTGACGACGTGGGCAACTGGGGCGGGGGAGCAGACTGGATGATCAGGGGTCGGCAAGCGCGGTCGACTGCCGGACGACGAGTCGGCAGGGCAGAGTGTGCACCCCTGGTTCGGGACGCCCGTCGATCGCGTGCAGCAGCTTGGTCGCGGCGAACCGACCGAGCACTCCGAGGTCGAGGTCGACGGTGGTCAGGAGCGGTCGGGTGGCCAGGGACATCACCTCCCAGTTGTCGAACCCGACGACGCCCACGTCGGACGGCACCCGGACGCCGGACTCGCGCAGCGCCTCCATGACGCCGCGGGCGATCTGGTCGCTGCCGCAGAAGATGGCGTCCATCGGCTGCTGGTTGTGGAGCAGCAGAGCCACCGCCTCACGTCCCCACGACTCGGTCCACTCACCCCAGAGCGGCTCCCCGCCGACGAGCTCCAGGCCGCTGTCGGCGAGCAGGTCGACGGTGGCGTCCGCGCGCAGCCGGGCTGCCACGTGTCGGGCGGGCCCGGTGACGTGCGCGATCTTGCTGCGGCCGGTCATCAGCAGGTGCCGGATCGCCAGCCGCGCGCCCTCGGCGTCGTCGGTGACGACGGAGGTGTCCTCGGCCGACTGGGACTGCGCGAACGCGTACACCACGGGCACCGGGATGTCCGTGCCGATCGGTGGCCGCGGCTCCAGCCGCCGTCCGGTCACCATGATGCCGTCGACGCGACGGGCGAGCAGAGTCCGGAGATGGTGCTGCTCCCGGATGGGGTCGCCCCGCCCGTCGCACAGGAGGACAGACATCTCGCCGGCGCCGAGGGTGTCCTCGGCGCCGAGCATCACCGGGATGGTGAAGCGACCGAAGCTGTCGGTGGTGATCAGGCCGACGGTGTAGCTGCGTCCCGCCAGGAGGCTGCGGGCCAGGACGTTCGGCTCCCACCCCAGCTCCCGGGCGGCCGCGGCGACCCGGTCTCGCGTCTCGGGCCGCATCCGCCCCCGTCCGTTGAGGGCCTTCGAGACCGTGCCGGTCGACACCCCCGCGCGAGCGGCGACGTCGGACACCGTCGGACCGGGTCGTTTCCCGTTCGTCACTCCGAAGCCACCTCCAGGTCGAGCTGAGCTGCGCAACAGTATGCACCAGATGGCCCGTCGTCAGGCTGCGCAATCCATTGCTCAATTTCCTTGACCCAACGCAAACCCCCGGCTTACAGTCTGAGAAATCGATGTCGCAGACATCGACAGACCAGCATCGCCGCTGATCCACAGCCCTGAGGAGCGACTCCGTTGAGTCACCACGCACCGTCTCCGTCTCAGCTCTCGCAGTCCCAGGGTCCGGCCGGCCCGGTGCGCACGTCCTCACCGCGGCTGCGGCAGCGTCCGATCGATGCGGTGGTCATCGACGGCGGCCTGTGGAACGAGCTGCAGGAGACCGACCGGGAGGTGACGCTGCACGAAGCCTTCCGGCAGCTCGAGCAGGCGGGCAACCTGCACAACTTCCGGGTCGCCGCCGGTGACGAGGTCGGGGACTACCGCGGGAAGCTGTACCTCGACTCCGACGTCTACAAGACGCTCGAGGCCGTGGCCTGGGAGCAGGGCCGGCGTCCGTCCGAGGAGCTCGCCGAGTGGCAGGCCGAGATCACCGATCTGGTCCGCCGAGCGCAGCGTCCGGACGGCTACCTGAACACGTACGTGCAGATCACCCGCGGCGACCGCGACCGCTACGCCGATCTGACCTTCGGCCACGAGCTGTTCTGCGGCGGACACCTGATCCAGGCCGGGATCGCCCAGGTGCGTGCCACCGGCCGCCGCGAGCTCCTGGAGGTGGCCTGTCGCTACGCCGATCATCTGGTGGCGACCTTCGGTCCCGGGCGGCTGGAGAGCACCGACGGCCATCCTGAGATCGAGATGGCCCTGGTCGAGCTGTTCCGCGAGACCGGCAGACAGGAGTACCTGACCCTCGCCGGCTTCCTGGTGGACGTCCGGGGACACGGCATCCTGGGGGGAGAGCGCTTCGGGTCGGCGTACTTCCAGGACGAGCAGCCGGTGCGCGAGGCCGTCCACGTGCGCGGGCACGCCGTCCGCCAGGTGTTCTTGAGCGCGGGTGTCACCGATCTCTACCTGGAGACCGGCGAGGAGGATCTGCTCCGTGCCTCGGTCGCGCAGTGGGACGACATGGTCGTCGGCAAGACCTACCTCACCGGAGGCATCGGAGCGCGGTGGGAGGGCGAGGCCTTCGGGAACTCCTTCGAGCTGCCGCCCGACCTGGCCTACGCCGAGACCTGCGCGGCCCACGGCTCGATCCTGTGGAGCTGGCGCCTGCTGCTGGCCACCGGAGAAGCGCGGTACGCCGAGCTGATCGAACGGACGCTCTACAACGCCTTCGCTCCCGGGCTGTCCCTGGACGGGAAACGGTTCTTCTACGTGAACGCCCTGCAGAACCGTCCGGGGGAGGCGGGGGACAGCAGCCGCAGCGCTCAGCACGGTCGCCAGGCCTGGTACGGCACCGCCTGCTGCCCACCGAACGTGATGCGGACCCTGGCGTCCCTCCAGCACTACGTGGCCACGGAGGACCAGCACGGCCTCCAGATCCAGCAGTACACGACCGGGCACGTCGCGGGATCACCCGGCGGTGGGGTGAGCCTGCGGATGACCACCGATCTTCCGTGGGGCGGCGACGTGTCGATCGAGGTCGAGGATGCTCCCGAGGTCGAGTGGACCCTCTCCCTGCGCATCCCTGCGTGGGCCGCCGGCGCCACCGCCGCGGTGAATCGCCGCCCGGTGCCGGAGGCTGCTGATCCCGGGACCTACCTCCGTCTCCGGCGACGCTGGAGTCCTGGCGACGTGGTGACTCTCGTCCTGCCGTGCACGCCGCGACTCACTGCTCCCGACCCACGTATCGATGCGGTCCGGGGCACTGTGGCCGTCGAGCGGGGCCCGCTGGTCTTCGCCTTCGAGCAGACCGACCTGCCCGACGGCGTGGACCTGGACCTGGTGGAGCTCCTGCCGGCAGAGGGTCTGCGCGACACGTGGCAGCCGGGTCTGCTCGGCGGAGTCGTCACGGTCACGGCTCGTGCTCGCCGCATCCCGTCGGGCGCCTCTGCCGGCGGCCTCCCCTATGGCCCGTTGGCTCCCCGCGTGGGGCGGCCGGACGCACCGCCGTCGGGCGCCCCCGAGATCGACATCGTCGCCGTCCCGTACTTCCGCTGGGCCAACCGGGAGCTGGGACCGATGCGCGTCTTCCTTCCCGTCGCCGCCACCACAACCGCCACTATCGAGGAGAACCGATGAACCTCACCAACCGCCTACGCCGCGCCTGCGTGCTCGCCACGGTGCCGCTGCTCCTGGTGGCCGCGGCGTGCTCGGGGGCCGATGACTCCAGTCCGTCGAGTGCGGCCACACCGGACGACGGATCCGAGCTGACCATGTGGGTGCGCTCCGCCACCGACGACTTCAGCCAGCGGCTCGTCGACGGGTACAACAAGACCCACCAGAACAAGGTGAAGCTGACGATCATCCCCAACGACTCGTACCTGCAGAAGGTGGGCGCGGCCGCCGGGGCCAACAGCCTGCCGGACATCCTCGCCGCTGACGTCGTCTACTCCCCGAACTACACCAAGCAGGGGTTGTTCGTGGATGTCACCGACCGGGTGAAGTCTCTCGACTTCGCCGCCGACCTCGCCCAGGCCCACATCAAGGCAGCCACCAACGAGGACAAGATCTACGCCATCCCGCACAAGCTGGACTCGTCAGTGCTGTTCTACAACAAGGACCTCTTCGAACAGGCAGGCCTCGACCCCGAGAAGCCGCCCAAGACCTTCGAGGACATCTACACGTCGGCCAAGGCGATCACCGCCCTCGGTGGGGGCGTCCAGGGCTTCTACTTCGGCGGCAACTGCGGTGGCTGCACCGGCTACACGACCTTCCCGAATGCCTGGGCGGCGGGAAGCGAGGTGATCTCGTCGGACGGTCGCACAGCTGACATCGACAACGACGCCTTCAAAGCGACGTTCGCTCTGTACAAGCGGATGTTCGACGAGGGCATCGTCGCGAGCGGCGCCAAGACCGAGGACGGGTCCACCTGGTCGGAGGGCTTCGTCGCCGGGAAGGTCGGGATCGTGATGAACGGCTCACCGCTGATCAGCTCGTTGCAGCCGGTGACGTTCGACTGGGGAGTCGCTGCCCTCGGATCGCCGGACGGATCGGCGACCTCCACCTTCGTCGGTGGTGACGTCGCCGGGATCTCCCGGTCCTCGAAGAAGGTCGACCAGGCCTGGGACTTCCTCTCCTGGACCCTCAGCGAGGAGGCCCAGGTGGAGATCATCGCCAAGAACGGTGACCTGCCGGACCGTACGGATCTCGTCGACAACAAGTACACCTCCGCAGATCCTCGGACCAAGTTGATCGCCGACGGGCTGAAGAACGGCCGGACACCGGCCACGCTGCCGTTCGGCGAGCTGTTCAACGACCCGAACGGACCGTGGGTCGCCGGCTTCCGGGGCGCCATCTTCGGCGATGATCCCGACGCCGCCCTGGCCGACGCCCAGAGCAAGATCCAGTCCACGATCGACTCGTCCTACTAGGAGCTCACGGGCCGTGGCCGGGGTGCGCCACCCGGCCACGGCCCGAGAACGCGACGGAAGCGAGAGCATGGCCACCGCAGCGCCACCACGAACCGCCCCGACGACCCGAAGGCGCCGAACTCCACCCCAGCAGGGATCTCGGGTCTCGCGCCGACCCCTGACCGGCATGCTGTTCGTAGCCCCCACCGCGCTGATCGTGGTGTCCCTGTTCCTCGTCCCCCTCGGGATCCTGGTCTACATGTCGTTCACCGACTGGCCGCTGCTCGGCACGCCCAGCTTCAACGGTCTGGAGAACTACGCCGACATCGGCAGCGACGAGATCTTCCTCGGGGCGATCAGGTTCACCTTGATCTACACCGTGCTGACCACGATCGTGATCTTCGGCATCTCGTTCGTCCTGGTCGGGATCGCCAACGCGCCACGACGTGGCGCCAAGCTCTACCGGACCGCCTTCTTCCTGCCGTACGTCGTCGGCACCGCAGCGGCGAGCCTGCTCTGGTTCGTCAACTACAACGACCAGGTGGGTGTCTACAACCTCATCCTCCAGGCCCTGCACCTGACCGACGGTCCCGTCGGGTTCCTCGACACCCCGGTGAAGGCGACCTTCTCCGTGATCCTCATGGTGGTCTGGAAGTTCATCGGGTTCCAGGTCGTCGTGCTGCTGGTCGGGCTGCAGTCCATCCCCACCGAGCTGTACGAGGCGGCCGCCGTCGACGGGGCCAACACCCTGCAGCGTCTGCGGCACATCACGGCTCCGCTGATGCGGCCGACGATCGCGCTGCTGCTGATCTTGTCGATCACCGGCTCGCTGCTCTCGTTCGACCAGTTCGTGGTGCTGACCACCGGTGGACCGGACAACTCGACCATCACGATGGTGTACGCGCTGTACAAGAGAGCATTCACCTCCTTCGACCTCGGCTCGGCGGCCGCGTTGTCGATCGTGCTGCTGCTCGCGCTGATCCTGCTGAACGCGGTGCAGCTGCGGGTGCTGAGAAGCAAGGACTCCTGATGTCGACCACGACCGATCGTCGTTCCGGACCGACCCACCGACGCCCTCGATCGGGCCGGGTCGCCACGACGGCCGCGCTGACCAGCACCGGGTTCCACGTCTTGTCGGTGGTCCTGTCCGTCCTCTTCCTCTTCCCGCTGGTCTGGGCGATGCTCAACTCGGTCAAGTCGAGGGCCGAAGCCAACCAGCAGCCCCCCACCTGGTTTCCTCACGAGCTCTCGATCGCCAACTACCGGGGCCTGGCCACGTACGGCGAGGGTCTGGGAACGTACGCCTTCAACAGCGTGGCCATCTCGTTGATCACGGTGGCGATCACCGTCGTGGTCTCGGTGCTGGGCGGCTACGGTTTCGCGCGGTTCGAGTTCCGCGGTCAGCGGCCCCTGTTCCTCGCGGTGCTGGCCATCTTGATGGTGCCGTACGCGACGATCCTGCTGCCGCTCTACATCGTGCTGGGACGGCTGGGCCTGCAGAACTCCCTGATCGGGCTGAGCCTGGTCCTGGTGATGTTCCAGCTGCCGTTCAGCATCTTCATGATGCGCAACAGCTTCGAGTCCATCCCCCGTGAGCTGGAGGAGTCGGCCCTGGTCGACGGCTGCAACAACCTGACGGCCCTCCGGTACGTCTCGCTGCGCATCGTCACGCCCGGGATCGTCACGGTGGCGCTGTTCGCTTTCCTGGCTTCCTGGAACGAGTTCCTCGCACCGTTGATCTTCCTGAACGACGGAGCCAAGTACACCCTCCCCATCATGCTGGTGAACATCCGATCGGGTGCCTACGGATCGGTCGACTTCGGTGCGCTGCAGGCCGGTGTCGTCGTGGCGATGGTTCCCTGTCTGGTGCTCTACCTGGTGCTTCAGCGGTTCTACGTCAGTGGTCTGGTGAACGGAGCCCTGCGCGGCTGAGTTCGGCGTCGTTCCGAGGTGGCCTCGGCCTGGCGCTCGTGCCGACGCCATCAGGCTGGCGCTGGCAGCAGCAGTGGCGGTGTGTCGCGTCACTTCCTTCACGAAGTCCGGGCACCGTCAGGGCAACGCCTCAGAAGGTGACTTCACGGCCTGATCGTGCTGAGTCGTAGACGGCTTCGAGGATCTGCGTCACGACCAGAGCTTCTCGTGGCTTCACGAGCGGTTCACCGTTGCCGAGCACGGCGTCGAGCCATTGACGTGCTTCTCGCTCGGCCAGATCCGCCGCGGCCTCGGCCCCGTGCGCTCCGGAGAAGCTGCCGCTGCCACCGGGTTCGGTGACGGTCATCAGGCCGGCTTCGACCGAGTTGTAGCTCGGCTGGTAGGCGCCGTTGCTCATCTCGATCTCGGCACCGCCCTCGGTACCCATCAGCGTGCACGCGGCTTCGCGGGGGTTCTTGTCGTTCAGCGCCCAGGCCGCCTCGAGGTAGATCACGGCGCCGCTCTTCATGCGGATCATCGCGACCGCGGACTCCTCGACGTCCATCGTCGTGGGGTCCCACGGTCCGCCGGGGTTGCCGTCAGGCTTGTCGCGCAGCTTGTCGAACGTGGTCCCGCTGACCGAGGCCACGTCGTAGTCGCCCATGAACCAGAGCGCGAGGTCGAGCGCGTGGGTGCCGATGTCGATCAGGGCGCCGCCGCCCTGCTTCTCCTTGTCGGTGAACACCCCCCAGGTCGGTACGCCGCGGCGGCGGACAGCGTGCGCGCGGACCAGGTAGATCTCTCCCAGATCGCCTTGGTCGATGCGCTGCCGGATGTGACGCACGTCGGGGCGGAACCTGTTCTGGTAGCCGATGGTGAGCAGCTTTCCGGTCCGCTCGGCGGCATCGACCATCTGCTGCGCTTCTGCGCTGGTGACCGCCATCGGCTTCTCGCACATGACGTGCTTGCCTGCTTCGAGGGCGGCCACCGTGATCTCAGCGTGCGAGGCGTTCCAGGTGCACACGTGGATCACGTCGATCGAGGGGTCTTGCAGCAGCTTCCGGTAGTCGGTGGTGGCGTAGGCGTCGGAGCTGCCCCAGGTCTGCGCAGCAGCTGCCGCGCGCTGTTCGTCGATGTCGCAGAAGGCCACGATGTCGCACAGGTCGCTGCAGGCCCGCAGTCCTTGCAGGTGCTTCAGGTCGACCGACACGAATCCGAGGCCGATGACGCCGACTCGGAGCTTCCTGGTCGAGGTGGTCATGCGCTGGCTCCTTGGGTGCTCGAAGGCTGCTGAGGATGTCGATGAAACAGTCAACATCACCCGGTCCTGGAAGCCGGAGGAGGGGACCAATCCACTGTTCCGGCGGCTCCGAATACAGGTCGGGCCAGCTGCGGGTTCCGGCGCGCCCGTGGAGGTCACACCTCGACGGGGAACGGGTGCACCGGAAGCAGTGTTCGACACCGTCTGGCCGGTCCGTCATGGGCGCAGGTTCTTCCGACTCCCCGGTCGGGTGTGAATCGGGGGATTCGTGGTTTCGGGGGAAAGTGGCGCGCGCCGTCGCGGCGCACGGTTGGTCCGTACGGCCGTCGGGGTCGCGCTGGGCTTGTTCATCGTGGCCGGGGCCGGCGCCTGTGCCGGCCCGTTGTCGGGGACACCGGCAGCTGTGGCGCCGGTCACTCCGGCCAGCACAGCGGTGTCCTCCAACCCGGCCCCACCGCCTGCCGTCGATCAGCCGCGGCCGGCCTCGAGCGGCCCGCGCGGGGCGCCGGGGGAGTGGGAGCTGAGCTGGCGGGACGAGTTCTCCGGGCGGAGCCTGGATCTGGACAAGTGGCGGCCGAACTGGTTGGCCAACTCCGACCGGGCCGTCACCAAGCCGATCAACAAGGCCGAGCTAGCCTGCTACGACCCGGCGAACGTCACGGTCAAGGGCGGCACGTTGCGACTCCGGGTCACCGACCAGGCCTGTCGCACGCACGACGGCCGGACGTACGACTACACCTCGGGGTTGGTCGAGTCCGCCCACGACCACCGGTTCACCTACGGGTTCGTCGAGTCGCGGATCTATCTGCCGCCCGCGGACGGAACCCTGGCCCCGGTCGGGTCCTGCGGACCGAACTGGGGTGTCTTCTGGCTCAACGGTGAACGCCATCCCGAGGACGGCGAGATCGACGTCATGGAGTGCCTGTCCCGCAACGACGTGTCCTGGCACTACCACTGGGGCACCGAGGCCGCGCCCCAGTCAGCCAGCGGGTACCCGGAGCTGTGGCGCGCCACCATGCCCGACACCGGCGGCTGGCACACCTTCGGGGTCGACTGGTCGCCCGGCCGGCTGGTCTTCTACTACGACGGTGTCCCGGTCGGCGTCCAGACCGAGGGGGTCACCGACACCCCGCACTACGTCGTCGCCGGGCTGGCCATCTCGGGGACGGCTGTGGCTGTACCGCAGACCATGCAGCTCGACTACGTACGGGTGTGGAAGCGAGCAAAGGCCTCGACCTCCTGACCGGCTGCGGAGCGGGACCGGCTCGACCACTGTCGAGGAGAGAAGGAGCCCGGACCCGAATCACGTCCGGGCCTCCGGTGTCGGCGGGTCAGCGGGCCGTGTAGCCGCCGTCGACGGGCAGCGAGACACCGCTGATCATGGACGCGCCGTCGCTGAGCAGGAAGACGATGGGGGCGGCGATCTCGGCTTCGGTGGCCCAACGCCCGAGGGGCATGGCGCTCAGGAAAGGTCCCTCGATGTCGGGGCGTCCCCAGTACCAGGCCGACATGGGGGTCATCACCACCGTCGGGTTCACGCTGTTGACGCGGATGCCGTACTGCCCGAGCTCGAGGGCGGAGACGCGGGTGATGTTGTCGAGTGCGGCCTTGGACGAGCCGTAGGAGATGTGGCCGCTGAGCGCGACGAGGCCGGCCTGGGAGGACACGTTCACGATGGACCCTCCGTGGCCGAGCCTGATCATGGACCGGGAGGCGTACTTGATGACCAGCAGCGACCCGCGCGCGTTGATGGTGATGACCTCGTCGAACACGGCGATGTCGGTGTCCATCGGGGTGGCGATCTCGCCCCCGTAGCCACCGCAGTTCACCACGCCCCAGAGGTCGAGGGGCTCCAGGGCAGCGCGGACGCTGTCTTCGGAGGTCAGGTCGAAGGGAACGGTGCGCGCGCCGGTCTCCTCGGCGAGCCTGCCGAGAGCCTCCTCCGAGCGGCCACTGGCGATCACGTCGGCGCCGGCGGCGACCAGTTGCCGCACGGTCTCGCCGCCGATCCCGCCGCTGGCACCGGTGACCAGGATCGGACGTCCGTTGAAGTCGACCATGGGATCGACCGTAGACCGTTCGGTCTCCCCAACGGCATCGGGTCTCGCCTGGTTGTGGTGCGGGGAGCATGATCGGTGGGCCAGACGGCGACGACTTCTGCGGGCGTTCCACGCCCCCGAACGGAGATCACGATGGACCTTCCCCACGAGCTCGTCGAGCTCCTGCAGACCCCGGCCACCTGCTACCTGGCGACGGTCATGCCGGACGGATCGCCGCAGCTCACCCAGACGTGGGTCGACACCGACGGTCGGCACGTCCTCATCAACACCGTCCAGACGCACCAGAAGGTGCGTAACGTGACGCGCGACCCCCGGGTGGCGCTGACCATCTCCGACCCGGCGCGCCCGTCGCGGTACACCGAGGTTCGGGGACGGGTGACGGAGATGACCACGACCGGTGCGGCAGACCACATCGAGGTGCTGGCTCGGCGCTACCTGGGACGCCCGTACCCGTGGTTCGGTGGACGTGATCAACAGCGGCTGCTGTTGATCATCGCCGTCGGCCGGCTGCGGTCCCAGGGCTGAGCCGGGCGGCCACCTGCCGGGGAAGCCGTCCTGGTCCCGGGTGCTGTCGCTTCAGGCGACCTGACGCAGAGCTGCCGCCAGGCTCGCGTTGACGCTCGCGAACTCCTGCCACGCCGGTGGCGTCAGGCGGCTGAGGGTCAGACCTCGGTCGGCGGTGGCGCGACGGATCTCCCAGCGGTCCAGTCCGGTCGGTGTCCCGGCGAAGCTCACCAGGATCCCTTCGGCCCAGCCGTGGACGGCGAGATCGGGTGGCAGGGGAGCGGTGACGCGTTGGGAGGCCACCAGCCAGCGGGCCGCCACGAGCTCGTCCTGGATCCGTCCCGCGGTCTCGTACTCCTGGGCCGTCACCGCCTCGTCGCGGGCGGCGATCAGAGCCCGTTCGAGCCCGTGCCGAGACTCGGGGTCGCCCTCCAGCAGCCGGACGAGCTGGGTCAGCAGGTGCTCGCGGTCCTCGCCACCCACACCGCGGACCTCTGCCATCGCCCGCTCGGTGCCCGACGCCCGCGCACCGGTGAGGTGGACCGGCCAGGCCCGCAGGATCGCCCGGAGCGCCGTACGGGAGCGTTCGCCTCCGAGGTACGGCCCGAACGTGAGCCGCCGGTCGTCGGGCTGGTGGGCGAGCCGCACCGCCGGCCGGTCGGCGCTGACGTCGACGACCAGCCACTGCGGCACTTCCTGCCCGCCGACGGCGCGGTTCCACCGGGGTTTGGAGCGGACGAGGAGGTTGCGCTCCAGCCACGCCGCTTCGTGCGTCGACGCGCAGACCACTGCCTCGACCCGCGCGATCTGGGGGACCATCCTCCGCAGGTGCCGCCGGGTGCCCAGATCGCCGAAGTACGAGCGGGTCCGACTGCGCAGGTCGGTGGCCCGGCCGACGTACAGCACTCGTCCGTGCCCGTCCCGGAACCGGTACACCCCGGGCTGGCGGGGGAGCAGTGCGCAGGCCTCCAGGACACTGGATCGGGAGCCTGGACCCCGACCCGCCTGACCGCTGGACACCCGGCCGAGTATGCCGCTCCGTCGTGCGTTCGTCGGGAACCGGCGGCCCGGTCTGCCCGATCTTCCCGGCCGGACAGCAGATGCTGCGGCGAGGGGTCAGCTCGTGAACCGCTGAAGAAGCTGCTCGGCGGGTTCGTCGAACGTCTTGTCGCGCCAGTAGTGCGTGCGGTCGTGGTCACCGATCGCGCGGACGACCCGGCAGGGTGTGCCCACCGCGACGACGTCGGCGGGGAGGTCCCTGGTGACGACGCTCCCGGCGCCGATCACTGTGTTGTCGCCGATGGTGGTGCCGGGCATGATCTGGACACCGGAGCCGATCCAGACGTTGTCGCCGATGGTGACGGCCAGGTTGAACTGCGCGCCGTGCCGTCGCAGCTCGGGCAGCACCGGATGGCCGGCGGTGGTGATCACGACGTTCGGCCCGAACATGACGCCGTCGCCGATGTGGATGGGCCCGTCGTCCACGAGGGTGAGATTGAAGTTGGCGTAGACGCGGTCACCGAGATGCACGTGACGGCCGCCCCAGTTGGCGCGCAGGGGTGGCTCGATGTAGCAGTCGTCACCGATGGACCCGAACATCCGGCGGAGCAGCTCAGCTCGCTCCTGCGACTGCGACGGCCGGGTCGCGTTGAAGTCGTACAGCAGCTCGAGGGCTTCACCCTGCTGCTGCGTCAGGGACGAGTCCCCGGGGTCGTAGATCAGGCCGGCGTCCATCCGTTCGCGGTTGTCCATCGTGGGATGGTCGCACACGCACCTGCGGCGTGGGTGTCGCGTCGGGTCACCTGAGAAGTTCCGATGCGGACGATCCGCCGCTCCTCCGGGCTCCGAATCACCAGTGCAGCTCCGAGTTCTCGGTTGCTGATCATGAAGGAGCTCCACCATGTCCGCACCTCGCGTCGACGCCGCCCGCATCCGTGACCACGTCGTCCGGCTCGGGGACAAGCACCCGCCCATCGACCTCGCCTCAGCCGACTACACCACCCGTGACGCCGATCAGGTGCGACGCCGTTTCGCCCGGCCGCTCGCCTTCATGGCGCGGGTCGAGATGGAGGTCGAGCGGAACGTGCTCGAGCTGGCGATGATGCTTCCCGGGGTCAGTGAGACCGACCGGCTCTTCTACCAGGACGTGTGGGCACCCCAGGAGCAGCACCACGGTGTGCTGCTCGACACCCTGGTGCAGCGTCTCGACCTGCCGGCCGTCACCACCGAGCTGCAACCCTCTCGCCGCATCCGCCTGCTCGGCGCGCTCGCGCACGTGCCCGCGGTGCAGGAGGTGATCAGGTTGTTGTACTACCTGACCGGAGCGGCGACGGAGAAGTCGGCGATCATCGCCTACCAGGCGATGGGCGCCGAGCTGGGGCGGATGGGCGAGACCGCGCTCGAGCGGACAGTCATCGGTCCGATCAAGGTGCAGGAGCCGGGACACTTCGCCTTCTACCGGATGAGCGCGCAGGAGATGGTCCAGACCGGGGTCCTCGCCCCCTGGCAGCTCTCCCTGGCACGGCTGCTGCGGTCCAAGGCGTTCTCGCTGGTCGGGGTGTCCTCTGCGGAACAACAGGTCGAGTTCGGCGGCGTGATGGTCGCCCTCGGCCTCGACGACCAGCTCGAGCGGACCGTCCGGGACATCACCTTGGTCGAACACCAGCTGCTGTGGGCCGAGCGCCAGGGGATGACGGTGCCGGGCTATGCCCTCAAGGCCTTCCGAGAGGCGATCGACGCGTTTCGCGAGCGACCGTCAGCACCCGTCCTCGCTGCCTGACTCGTCGGGCAATACCGCTCCGGGTCGGTCGGGGCAAGGACATCCCGACCGTCGGAGCCAACGACCTCGACCTCGGCGATGAACAAGCGAGAAGATCGCCTCCCTGGGTTCGACCAGGACTTCGTGGCGGCGCTGGGCTTCCACTCCCCGCTCAACCTCCCGTTCGTGCTCGACGCCGCAGTACCCCCGGCCGCAGCCACTGACGGCGACACCGGATGCGCCGCTGACCGGTCGTCTCCGGTCTTCGGGGCGCCCCGAGGCCGGAGCCTGCGGTCTTGGGTGGCGCCTACGCTGGCCGGAGGTCGCCACTGCAGGTGACCCGGTGCGGGCGCCGACTCCCAGGAGGCCATGCGTGACCAACGAACCAGCCCTGAGGTCGTCGACCCCGACCGGCGAGGACAGCTGATGTCGTCGGCCGGCAGCGGACTCGTGGTGGTGGGCAGCGGACCGGCGGGTCTGGCCGCCGCCCGGGCCTTCCGCGAGCGGGACGACCGGCCGGTGGTGATGATCACAGCGGACCCCGAGCTCCCGTACCTGCGACCCGCCCTGACCAAGGACTTCCTGCAGGGCGACAGCGAGCTGGACGATCTGTGGCTCATCGACGAGGACTCGCTCCGGGAGCAGCGGATCGAGCTGCGCCACCGCACCTCGGTCCGGGACGTCGACCCGGCCCGGCAGATCGTCGTCACCGGTGACGGGGCCCTGCTGCCGTACGAGGAGCTGGTGCTGGCCACCGGATCACACCCGGTCCCGCTGCCGGTGCCGGGCGGTGATCATCCGGACCTGATCCACGTCCGTGACCTGGCCAGCGGCCACCGACTGCGCGAGCTCGCCGGGCGACAGGACCGTCGCGTCGTCGTCCTCGGCTCGGGGTTCATCGGCTGCGAGGCGGCCGCCTCCCTGGCTCGGCGAGGGCTCGACGTGATCCTGGTGAGCCAGGAGAAGGTGCCGCACGCCTCCCGGTTGGGCGATCAGGCCGGGCGGCAGATCCTGACCTGGCTGCGCGAGGCCGGGGTCACGATGCTGCTGGGCGACGCCGTGACTCGCGTCGAGGCCAGCGGCGACGGGTTCAGCGTGCACCGCGGAGACGGCCGGACCGTCCTCGCCGGTGCGGTCGTGGTCGGTGCGGGGGCGCGTGCCGACCTGACCGTGGCCGAGGCCGCCGGCGCCCGGACCGAGCGCGGCGGAGTCGTGGTCGACGCCAGCATGCGGACGACGGTCCCGCACGTGTTCGCCGTCGGGGACCTCGCGTACGCCCAGCACACCGCTGCCGGCCGCCGGCTGCGGGTCGAGCACTGGGGCGACGCCGAGACCCACGGCGAGATCGCCGGTGCCACGGCCGCCGGCAGCCTGCTCTCCTGGCACACGCCCCCGGGCTTCTGGTCCACCATCGGCGACCGGACCCTCAAGTACAGCGCCTGGGGTGACGGCCACGACGAGGCCGTCTTCACCGGCGGTCCGGACCGGTGGACCGTGTGGTTCCGGGCTGGGGACGAGCTGTGCGGTGTGCTGACCCACGAGGACGACGAGGCCTACGAGCGGGGCCAGCAGCTGCTGGAGCGGCGGGCGCGCTTCGACAGCGTCTGACCGTCTACGCCGGCTGCGACCGGTCCGCCGCGGGAATCCGTTCGACCGACCAGTTCGACATCATGAAGGTCACCCCGAGCTCCCGCAGGCGCCGGTTACCCACCAGCGTGGGGTCGAACCGGGAGCCGAGCAGCCAGGCCGCGATCCGCGGTCGGCGACCGGTCGCCGCCTCCAGCTCGGCCATCGGCCGGTCCACCTCACTGGGCAGCAGGCGCTGGGTGATGGTCGGCGCGCTGCGGTGGGTCGCCGTGTGGAAGCCGACCTCGTGCGCCGTCGCGATCGACGCCAGGTCGTCGGGGGTGAGGGTCCCGCGACCCGAGACCTGAGGCCGGGTGATGGGGAAGAAGAAGGCACGGATCCCGAGATCGGCACAGACCTCGGCCCCGAACAGCGCCGTGTCCCGCCAGCCGTCGTACCAGCCGACCACCACCCGCGGGCCGTCGGCCGGCTGGTCGAGCCGATCGAGGTCCAGACCGGGCGCCCGCTCGCTCAGCTGCACCAGTCGGCGGCGGGCCTCGGTCCGCCAGTCGGGCGGCACCTCGTGGAAGTTCAGGGCCAGCAGCGGTGTGCGGCTCAGTGCCTGCTGACGGGCCGGGGTCCAGGCGAGGTCCGCCGTACCCGCCGCGGGCGCTCCTGGCTCCGCGGCCACGTCACGCCCCCACGGTGAGCTGCCCCGCCACGGTCTGCACCAGGTAGGACTCGGTGGAGAACAGCTCCAGCTGGTCGAGGTCGAAGCCCAGGTCGGCAGCCGCCTGCTGGACGGCGTTCACCGACGGTTGGGCACCGTCGTCCAGCGGGCCGTCGGCGGCGAGGGTCACGTCGGTGAACAACAGCACCGGGATGCCGACCGGCTCCCGGCCCTGCTTCTCCACGATGCGGAGCAGCTCGCGGTTGACCTCGGCCATGGGTTCCTCCGGATCGCGTGGGGTGGCCCGACTACGTTGGCCGATCATGAACGCGACCGACGTGATCGAACACTACGAGGCGGCCCTCTCGCCGGTCGGGCAGGTGGTCGACTTCGACGTCTCCGCGCTGGATCGGGTCGGCGTTGCCGTGACCAGCTGCTCCCTGATCGTCGACGGGCAGTTCGCCGCCCAGGCCAACGGCTACGGGCTCGAGCTGGAGTCGGCTCGCGTCGGTGGCCTCGGCGAGCTGGCCGAGGGCGTGGTGATGGGGCGGGCGATGGCGGCTCTGCTCGGGTCGGCACGGCGCGGGTCGCGCCGCGAGCTGGTGGCCGCGGAGGGCGCCGACCGGGTGGTCGACCCCCGTCGGCTCGGTCTGCCCGCCGGCTCCGCCTACGACGACGACCGACAGCTGACCTGGGTGCCGACCACCCGGGTCCGGACGGGCGAGACCGTCTTCGTGCCCGCCGACTTCGTGGTCAGCGAACCGGGTGAGCTCGGCACCGACGACCCCTTGATCACCCCGGTGACCAACGGGCTGGGCGCCGGGCTGGACCGGGCGCGGGCGGTCAGCCACGGGATCGGGGAGGTCCTGCAGCGGCACACCAACGGGCTGCGGTTCCGGGCGCTCGACCGGTTGTCGCCGGCGATCGAGGAAGCAGGGTCTGCCGGCGTCGGTGCGGGCCCTGGCCGCCGGCCTGCGGGAGGTCGGTGTCTTCCCGGTGTTCAAGCACGCGGCCACGGAGCTGGGCGTCTGCTCGACCTACGTGATGGGTCACGACGACGACGACGGCGACCCGATCCGGCTCACCGGCTGCGGCGAGGCCGCCCACCCGTCGGCAGAGGTCAGCCTGACCAAGGCGCTGCTGGAGTTCGCCAACTCGCGGGCCCGCAAGGCGTTCTTCTTCGGCCGGCAGCCGCTGGTCCGACAGCTGGGGCCTCGAGGCGTACTGGTCGGCGGTGGAAGCCCGGTCGTCGGCGGGGGAGACCCGCGCCCGCGAGGCCCTGCGACGGTGGGCCGACCTGCCGGTGGCGACGCTCCGCGCGGAGACCGCCCCGCAGACGCCGCGGACCGTCGGCTACGACCAGATCGTGGTGCCTGGTCTTCCCGATGTCTCCACCCAGGAAGGACTTCGGGATCATCTGCTGACCGCTCTCGACGGCGCCGAGGCCGGCCACGACGTGCTGGCCGTCACCGCCACCGAGGGTGCTGTCACGGCCGCCAAGGTGCTGGTGACCGGCCTGGAGGTGGAGATCCTGTCGTACGGCCGGATCGGCGAGCTGGGCTCGCGGCGTTCCCTGGACGACGACCTCGACCTGGTGCGCCGGCAGGACCGACCGTCGGACAGCCACGCGCACCGGGTGCACCTGACCGCCGAGGCCGAGGAACGGCTGGGCGGGCCCCTGTACTACTCGTACGCCACGGCGGAGCGGATCGTCGGCGACCTGTACCCGCTGTATCGCGAGCCGCCGCGGCACTCGGTCACCGTCTGAGACCGACCCTGCACGGAGCAGTCGGGTGGGACAGGGTCGTCCGTCACCGCCCGCGAGCGGGTGCCCGCGAGCGGGTGCCCGCGACCGATCGGCCGCGGGCACCACACCTCACAGGGTGGCGGCGAACGGGTCGAAGTCGTCCGGCAGCAGCGGGATCGATCCGACGGTGCTCTTCACCTTGACGAACTGCTCCGTCGCGGCGGACTCCTGCGCCGACAGCATCACGTCGACGGCGTGGTTGCCCAGCTCGCCGGCGGCGACGTGGGGCCGGCCCGCCGCGATGGAGCGGACCATGTCGAGGACCCCGAGGCCACGGCCGACGACGGTGCCCTTCTCCTCCACCTCGACCCACGGCTGCTCGAAGGACATCCCGTCGCGCAGCACGCCGAGCGGCTTCACGTACGCGGTCCGCCCGGTGAACTGGTTCGGATCGGGCAGCACGATGGAGCCCTCGGTGCCGTGGATCTCCAGGATCCCGTGCCGCTCCTGCGCGGAGTCGAAGCTCAGCAGGCTCTGACCCTGGGCGCCGCCCTCGAACGCGGTCAGCACCTGGATCGTCGACGGCACCTCGACCGGGAACATCGTCCCGGCGTTCGGACCGGTCCGGATCTCCCGCTGCTCCCGCGCCTTGCGACCCACGGCCGCGACCCGGTCGACCGGGCCGAGCAGGGTGATCAGCGCCGAGAAGTAGTACGGGCCCATGTCCAGCAGCGGGCCCGCCCCCTCAGCGAAGAGGAAGCCCGGGTTCGGGTGCCACAGATCGGGTCCCTGGGTCTGGAACGCGGTCTGCGCGAACATCGGCTCGCCGATGACCCCGGAGGCGATGGCGCGCCGGGCGCTCTGGAAGCCCGGGCCGAGCAGGGTGTCGGGAGCCGATCCGATCCGGACGCCCGCCGCCTTGGCCTGCTCGAGCAGCGCCGCGGCGCCGTCCCGGTCCAGACCGAGCGGCTTCTCCGACCAGACGTGCTTGCCGGCCGCGATCGCCGCCGAGGTGACCTCGATGTGAGCGTCCGGCGTGGTCAGGTTGACGACCAGCTCGACGCCCGGGTGGGCCAGGACGTCCGGGCCGCTGCCGTGCGCGGGGATGCCGTGCTTCTCGGCCTGCGACCGGGCCCGGTCGGCGATCAGGTCGCCGACCACGAGCACCTCGACGTCGGGGAAGGAGTTCAGGTTCTCCAGGTAGGTGTCGCTGATGACACCCACCCCGATGATGCCGACGCCGACAGCGCTCATCGGGCGTGACCGCCCTCGATCAGGAAGGCGTAGGAGGAGGCGATGTCGTCGAAGACGTCGCCGGGGGCGTTGTCGTACTCGATGATGGCGTACTGCAGCGCGGTGGCGGCCTGCAGGGACTCCACCAGCGGCACGTCACCGTCGCCGGCGTGGCGCTGATCGAGGCTCTTGGAGGAGAACGCCGGGGCGCCCGGGGCGAACGGGTTGCTGGCCGGCGCCACGCCGTCCTTGATGTGCAGCGCGATCAGCCGGTCACCCAGGCTGGCGGTCAGCGCGGCGGGGTCCTGGCTCCCGACGAGCGCCCAGAACAGGTCCAGCTCGAGGGCGACCCGGTCCTCGGTCAGCTCGACGAACCGCTCGAACGCCGTCTGCCCGTCGAAGGAGGCGACGAACTCCTGCGCGTGGTTGTGGTAGCCCACGGTCAGCCCGAACTGGGCTGCCGTCTCCGCCATGCCGTTGATCCGGTCGGCGATGTCCTTCACGCCGTCCTCGGTCAGCCAGCGGGCCGGCGGGACCATGGGGTCGATCACCGTGGTCATCCCGATCTTGGCTGCGGCCTCGAAGACCACCTGGGGCTCCGGCGTCGGGATCGAGCCGTCCGGCGTCCACAGCTCGTCGGACAGCAGCGGGGCGTGGCCGGTGGGGGAGGCGAGTCCGGCGGCGTCCAACGCCGTACGGATCTCGTCGGGACGGCGCACGAAGTCGAAGGCCTCGACGTTCTTCAGACCGATGGCGGCGAGTCGCTCGAGCGAGCCGTTCATGTCGGCGGAGAACTGCTCGGCGAGGGTGTAGAGCTGCACGGAGGCGACCGGGAGGGCCACGTTGTCCTTCTTCCTGCTGGTGTCGGCTGGGGCTGTGCCCCACGGGCACGGCACCACCGTAGCAGAAACATCCGGGTGGAGGTATTCGGGCCGGAATGGCCTAGCATCACTGCCATGGTGGACAGCTCAGACAAGCCGGTGCGGTCACGCGGCGCCTACGCCAAAGGGGTGGCCCGGCGCCAGGAGATCCTCGACGTCGCCATCCAGGTGTTCGCCCGACGCGGCGCCGATCGCACCAGTCTCCGCGCCATCGCGCAGGAGGTCGGGGTGACGCACGCGGCGCTCACCCACCACTTCGGCTCCCTCGAGCAGCTGCTGGTCGACGTCTACACCGAGTCCGCGCGTCGACTCGAGCGGGACGCCCGGATAGGTGAGCACGTGTCGCCGGTCGAGATGCTCCGGCTGGTGGCCGAGCGCAACCGTGAGGTGCCGGGGATGGTGCAGCTGTACACGACCCTGGTCGCCTCCGCCCTGGAGGACGGGCACCCGGCGGCCACGGAGTTCGCGTCCGCACGGTTCGCCGCGTTGCGTGCCTCGCTCGTCGAGCAGATCACCGTCCGGCAGGAGGACGGGCGCGTCCGCCCGGATCTCGACGCGGGCCAGGTCGCGGCCCTGATCATCGCCGCCTCCGACGGCCTCCAGACCCAGTGGTTGCTGGACGCCGAGGTCGACCAGGTCGGCGCGCTGGCCCTGCTCGACGAGCTCATCAGCAACGCGCCGGCTGGGTAGGGTGGCGGCTGGCCGTCGGCTGGACGTGCTGGACGAGATCGAGATCGGCCCCTCGCGGGTCGTGGCGCGCGAGGGTGGACGTGACGGTGGACCTGTCGGTTTCCGAGGGTGTCGAGCGACCCCTTCGTGCCTTGTGGCGGCATCACCGACGGTTCCGGCCGCGGGTGGTGGCCGCGGTGGCGGCGACAACTGCCAACACGGCCGCCGACGTGGCCCCGGAGCTGCTGCTCGGTGTAGCGGTCGACATCGTCGTCCGCGGCAGCGACTCCTTCGCCTCGAGTCTGTTCGGCATCGAGAGCCGCTTCGGCCAGCTGGTGGCGGTGGCTGTCCTCAACGTGATCGTCTGGGTGATCGAGTCGGCCACGGACTACCTGGCCGCACGGCTGTGGCGGGGTCTGTCGCAGTCGGTCGAGCACGACCTGCGGGTGGAGACGTACGCGAACGTCCAGCAGCTCGACGTCTCCTGGCACGAAGGATCCGCGCCCGGTCGGGTGCTGAGTGTGATCAGCGAGGACATCAACCAGCTCGAGCGGTTCCTCGACGTGGGTGCCCGGGTCATCCTGCACACCTTCTGGACCGTGATCTTCGTCGGGGCCGTCTTCGCGGCCACCTCCTGGCAGCTGACCCTGCTGGCCTTCCTGCCGGTGCCGATCATCATCTGGGGCTCCATCCGGTTCCAGCGGGTGCTGGAACCGCTCTACAAGGGGGTGCGGGAAGCCGCCGGCGAGGTGAGCGCGACGGTGTCGGCCAACCTGGGCGGCCTCACCACCATCAAGGCGTTCACGGCCGAGCGGCGCGAGATCGAACGCGTCAGCGCCGTGAGCGACGCCTACCGGGAAGCCAACCGGCGGGCGATCGCCAGCTCGGCGGCGTTCGTCCCGCTGATCAGGATGGCGATCCTGGCCGGCTTCACCTCGACCCTGCTGCTCGGCGGCTGGTTCGTGCTGGAGGGTCGGCTGGAGATCGGCCTCTACACGGTGCTGGTGTTCATGACCCAGCGGCTGCTGTGGCCCCTGACCGATCTGGGCGAGACCCTCGACCTCTACCAGCGGGCGATGGCCTCCACCCGCCGGATCTTCGCGCTGATGGGGGAGCGCGGCCAGCAGCAACCCGGCCCGGCGACCCTGTCGGCTCCCGTACGGGGTCGGGTCGAGCTCCGCGGCATCCGCTTCGGCTACGCCGACGGCCCCGACATCCTCCGCGGACTCGATCTGGTGATCCCGGCGGGGGAGACGCACGCCATCGTCGGCGCGACCGGCGCCGGGAAGTCGAGCGTCCTGCGCCTCGTGCTGCGCTTCTCCGACCCGCGGGAGGGCTCGGTGCTGCTGGACGGCGTCGACGTCCGCGAGCTGACCTGGGACTCGCTCCGCGGCGTG
The DNA here is from genome assembly GCA_963784345.1 of uncultured Actinomycetota bacterium. Lineage (GTDB taxonomy): Bacteria > Actinomycetota > Actinomycetes > Propionibacteriales > Propionibacteriaceae > Microlunatus. The sequence goes on along the minus strand of CAWARE010000042.1, from coordinate 123,502 downwards.
ATCGGCTACGTCAGCCAGGACGTGTTCCTGTTCCACGGCACGATCCGGGACAACATCGCCTACGGTCGCCCGGACGCGACAGAGTCCGAGGTGCGTGACGCGGCGCGCCTCGCCGAAGCCGCCCGCTTCATCGAGGCCACCGCCGACGGTTACGACACGGTGGTCGGCGAGCGCGGGCTGACGCTGTCCGGCGGCCAGCGGCAGCGGATCGCGCTGGCTCGCGCGATCCTGCGGGACCCCGCCGTGCTCGTCCTCGACGAGGCCACCTCCGCGGTGGACAACGAGACCGAGGCGGCCATCCAGCGGTCGCTGGCCCACGTCACCGCCGACCGGACCGCGTTGATCGTGGCCCACCGGCTGTCCACCGTGCGCGATGCCGACCGGATCTGGGTGCTGGCCGAGGGCAGGGTCGTCGAGGCGGGGACCCACGAGGAGCTGGTCGACGCCGACGGCCTCTACAGCGGTCTCTGGGCGGTGCAGACCGGCATGGCCCAGGCACGGCAGTCGTCGGTCGCCGAGTAGGCGGTGGGGCCGCCCTCGCGATCCTCGAGCTGGAGGGGCTGCCCGTCCACCAGGTTCGCCGGCGGGCCCGGGCCGGACCAGCCGGGGCGTCAGGCGCGCGCCGGTGGGACCAGGATCCTCATCACGGTCTTGCTCTTGCCGATGTGTCGCTCGAAGGTGAACCCGGCCTTCTCGAACATGGCGCGGGTGCCGTTGTGGAGGAACGACGACGACGTCTTCTTGCCCGGGGTCAGCTCGTTGGGGAACGACACGACCTCGCCGCCGCCGGCCTCGGCGATCAGGGTCAGCGCGCCGTCGAGCGCCTCCCGCGCCACGCCGGAGCGTCGGTGGTCGCGGTCGACGAAGAAGCAGGTGATGCGCCACGGTGCCGGCTGGGTCTCGCCGGCGTCGTACTGCTTGCGGTGGTAGATGTTCGGTAGCTCGATCGGGCTGCCGTACTCGCACCACGCGATCGCGTCGTCGCCGTCGAAGACGAGGGCGGCGTGCGCCACACCTTCGTCGACGAGACGCCGTTTGAACGTGGGCCCGTCGTGCTCGCGCTTGACGGTGTGCTCGGTGTCGCTGTGGAAGTAGGAGCAGTAGCAGCCGCCCCAGACGCCGTTGTGCTTCTGGGCCAGCGCCAGCCAGGCCGGGAAGGTCTCCGGAGTGAGCGGCTTGATCACGTGCGAGGTGGTCACGATCTCCTCCTTGTCCATCTCCGGACCGTACGCCATCGGCCCGCGAGCGGACCCGTTCTCCTCCGCCTCACGGGCGGACATCCGATCGGGGCTTCTGCACCGAATCACCTCCTGCGACGGCTGCCGCGGGTGAGAATGTCTGCTGATCTATTCGGCGACTATGTTGGCAGCGGCCCCAATCCGACTGCGAAAGGCGATGGGCGGTGAGTCATGGCGCATGCTGATCCCGACGACCTGGCTCTGTGCGCCCTCGGCGAGGACGTCGGCACCGACGAGGACCGGCGCCACGTGCAGACCTGCGAGCAGTGCGCCACCGAGCTGGCCGCGTTGCAACGGGTCGTGTCGCTCGGCCGATCTGCTGACGGCGACCCCGAGCTGATCGCTCCCCAGCCCCCGGGTGTGGGACGCGGGTGCAGCAGGAGCTCGACCTTCCGTCGTCGATCCGGGAGGTGCCCGTGGACCCGTTCTGGGCCGTGATCGAAGCAGCCACCGGTCCGTCGTCCGGTGGCCCGGAGCTGGTGGCGAGCGCGACCTTGGCGCCGGTCCGCACCGAGACCTTCAGCGCCTCCGGCCGGGCAGTGCTCACCGCCGATGCACTCGGTCGGCGGATCCTGCAGGTCGCCCTGACCACCGCCCCGGTGGACGTCGGCGTCCGGTACGCCTGGCTGGTCCGTCGCGACGACCCGACGCAGATGCAGACCCTGGGTGTGCTCGACGGCGCGTACGGGGTGTGGACTGTGGACCGGTCGATCGACCTCGAGCAGTACGCGATCGTGACCATCTCGCAGCAGAGCGCCGGCGACGTCGAGCACTCCGGGGTCGATCTGGTGCAGGGTGAGCTCACGCTCGTCGGCTAGGTAGCGCTCGGGTCGGCCGGTTGGCGTCGGCGTCCTGCTCACTCCCAGCTGATGCCGCGGTACCCCTCGAACGCCGCGTGGCTCCGCGCGATGGAGTCGAGATCGGGGTGCCGGCTGTGGTCCTGCTCGAGCAGCAGGTAGCTGAGGTTGGGCAGGGTGTCGGCGGCGTCGATGATCTCCTGGATGGGCAGGGTGCCGGTGCCGATCTCGGTGAAGCACAGCCTGTTCTCCACCGCGGTGAACGACTCCATCGTGATCGGTTGATCATGGTCGACGACCCCGTCGTAGAGGTTCAGCGGCTGCGGGGCGTCCGCCGGGAAGTCCTTCTGGTGCAGCAGGATCACCCGCTCGGGGTAGCGCTTCAGCCAGGCCAGTGGGTCGTGGCCGCCGCGGTAGACCCAGTAGGTGTCCATCTCGACGAACACCAGCTCGGGATCGGTGTTGTCCAAGATCATCTGGTAGATCGTCTGGTCACCGATCGTCTGGAACTCCTGGTAGTGGTTGTGGTAGTAGAAGCGCAGACCGCGGTCGGCGCAGAGCCGACCGACCTGGTTGAAGAAGTCGGCCCGGCGCAGCACGTAGTCGCGCTCACCGCGGGGGTAGAACTCGATGTCGCAACCGATCTGGGTGTTCCCGATCTCCTGCTGGTAGTCCAGGATCGCCGGCAGGCGGTCCAGCTGCAGCGGGTTCACGTGGCACCCGACCACCTGGAGGCCGAGGTCGCCCAGCAGGGCGCGCAGCTCGGCGGCGGGCACGCCGAAGCCGATCCCGTCGTCGGTGGCGGCCGCGTGGTTGGCCGCCTCCAGATGACGGAAACCCAGCTCGGACACCCGCCGCAGCGTGGTCAGGGTGGACTCGGCGAGGGCGTGGCGCACCGAGTAGAGCTGCAGTCCCACGTGAACGGTCAAGGCCAGGTCCCTTCAGTCAGGTGAGCAACAGCGTCCGAGCAGTCTCGCAAGCCGACCTGCCCTGTCGGACACCGGTCGTACGGTGTGCAGATGACGGTGACCTGGGCAGCCGCGCTCGGCTGGCGGCTGCGGCGGCAGCATCTCGCGGACCAGCGGGCTGATCGGTCGAGGCCGTCGTCGACCGGCTGGTCGCCGTGCCTGCCTGGTCGGGGGACGCGCGCACGGCCATCCGACTGCGCCTGAACCGGCCGGCGGAGGACGACCTAGCGGGTGCGGTCGCCGCAGGGCGCCTCATCGTCACGTACGCGTTCCGAGGTTCGACGCACTACCTGACCCCGGCCACGGCCGCGGTGCACCTGGCCCTGCGCTGTGCCGGTCGCCAGTGGGAGCTCGCGAGCTGGCGCACCTTCTACGGCCTCGAACCCCGGGACTGGCCGCGACTGCGCTCGCGTCGTCCGCGAGGCGTTGCGCGGAGGACCGCTGACCCAGCAGGAGCTGGCGGAGGCCGTGAGCGCGGACCCGGCGTACCGCCACCTGCGGTCGGCCCTGACCGACAAGTCCCAGACCCTGCTCAAACCGCTGGCCTGGCAGGGAGATCTCTGCTTCAGCCCCTCCGCGGAGGGTCCGACCTTCCGGCTGCTCGAGTCCGTCCCGGGCTGGACCGGCCTGGCCGAGCTCGACGACGCCGGGCCGGCCGCGATCCGGGCCTACCTCGCCGCCTACGGTCCCGCGCCGCGTGACCGGATCGACTACTGGCTCGGGGAGGGACTGAGCGCCGGGCGACGCCGCCTCGCCGGCTGGATCGACGGTCTCGGTGACGAGCTGGTCGAGCTCTCGATCGAGGGTGTCGAGGCGTTCTGTCTGGCCGAGCACGTCGACGACGTACTGGTGGCAGAGGCCACTGATCGCGTCGTGCTGGTGCCCGGTGCCGACCAGTGGATCCTGGGGGCGGGGACGTCGGACACCCGGATCGTGCCGAGTCGGCACCGCTCACTGGCAACTCGCGGAGCCAACCTCATCCTGATCGGCGGGCGGGTCGGTGGCACCTGGAAGGTGGTCGGCGAGCGGATCCACCTGACCTGGCTGGACGAAGCCCCTTCCGCCTCGCCCGCGTCGCTGCCCGGCGCCGTCGAGCGCCTGGCCGCAGCATCAGGTCGGCGGCTCCGGCTCGCGGACCGGTGACGGGCGTACTCACGCCCTGAGCTCCCGTGGCGATCGGACACAACGAGTGGAGGGTCCCCGCCCGCGGAGGCACCACAGACCCGACGGGACCGCGCTACGTCTTCTTGCCCTTGCCCTTCGTGGAACCGCTGGCTGAGCTTTCCTTCGTCCGCGATCTGGCGGACGCGCGGTCGTTGGCCTTCTGCAGGGCGTCGACGAGCTGTGCCTTGGACATGGACGACCGGCCCGGGACCTGGAGCTGCTTGGCGAGGTCGTAGAGGTGCTGCTTCGTGGCGTGGGCATCGACGCCGCCCGCGGTCGCCCGGTTGGTGTCGCGACCACCCTCGGCCTGGGCGTCGGACGGGCCCTTCTTCCCCTTGGGCTTCTTCTTCCACTTGTCGCCGACCTTCTCGTGGGTGTGCTTGAGCGCCGCGAACGCCACCTGATGGGCGCGCTGCTCGTCCCCGTACTGCTCGATGGCTGCGTCGTAGGCCTTGGTGAAGGTCCGCTGGGCCTTGTTCCCCGACTTCCGCAGGGTGCTGGGCAGCTCACTCTTCTTCGGCTTCCCGGCTTTGGTCGTCTTGGGCATGGTCGTCTCCTCTCGTCGTCACCGTGTCGGGTCGATCGTGCCACCCACCTCGTCTCGCTCCCGACCAGCACGGCAGCACGGAGGGCCCGGCTCGTGCAGAGTCCCGATGCAGCGGTCGTACAGTGCGGTGATGGGAGCATCTGATGTGGCGCCGCGCGTGCTCGTGGTCGGGCTCGATCCCTTTCGGGTGCCGGGGCCGTGGGACCCTCAGCCCGTGGCGGACGGCATCCAGGCCGGGAAAGCCCGGTTCGCGGAGCACCAGGTGGGCGCCGACTTCTGCTTGGTGGGCCTGGACGGTTCCGACGACGTGCCTGCCGTCATCGCTGCAGCTCTGCGCGCGAGTCCCTGGGAGTGCGTCGTGATCGGCGGTGGCGTACGCCACGACGACGAGCTGTTCGAGCAGGTCATCAACCTCGTTCGGGTGCACGCGCCAGCTGCTGCGATCGCCTTCAACACGACCCCGGAAGACACCTTCGACGCGGCCGCTCGATGGATCGGCACGGACGAGTAGGCCAGTGCTGGGGTCGATGTCCACCCGCAACGGCTGTTCCCGGTGCCAGGGTGGATCGGTCCAGCACAGAACCTAGGTGAGTGCACGCACCAGCAGGCGATTTCTCACCGGTAGGCGGACCTCAGGCGATGGCTGCGGACCGGTGTCGTCTGTCCTCGTTCGTCCTGGAGGACGTGGCGGGTGGGTTCTCGTAGACTCCGCCCCATGACCCGCACCGTGACTGGCGTGCCGCGCCCGGTCAATGGTGGGTGGCGTCTGCTGCGGGCCGGGGTGCTGGGCGGCAGCTCGGTGCTCTTGGCGGTCGGGGCGCACCTGGTCGGCGGTGGCTCCGCGCCGAATGCTGCGGTGGTGGCGTTGACGGTCTGCCTGGCCGGGTTGGTCGCCGTGTCGGTGACGGCCCGACGGTGTCGGCTGCCGAAGCTGTTGACGGTGTTGGGGCTGGAGCAGGCAGGTTTGCATCTGCTCTTCGGCACGGCCTCGACGGCAACGTCGTGCAGCCCAGCAGCCGGTTCGGCCGCCCACGGTCTGCATGCCGGAGCAGCGATGTGTGCTTCGGCCGCCGGCCATGCCGGGATGGCGGAGCCGAGCTTGGGCATGGTGCTCGCTCACGTGGCTGCACTCTTGGCGACAGCCTGGTTGCTGGCCCGCGGGGAACGGTGGGTGTGGGCGCTGGTGGCCACCGCCACCGCAGCCGTGACGGTGCGCCCGTCGCGTCGGCGTGCACGTCCTGCCCGCTCGGTGCCGCTGGCGGTGTTCGGGTCGGCGGGCTCGCCGCTGCTGGCGTCGGCGCCGACCCGCGGCCCACCGCAGATCTAGGAACCTTCTCTCCCTGCGCCCCGGCCACGTTCGACCGTGCGGGCGCCTCGGCGCCTCCCGAGCCAGGGCTGCGTCTCGTCCTGTTCCTGACCCTGCGTAGACAAGGTGTTCTTCCATGCACGATTTCTCTTCTCGTTCTCCTGCGACGCCTGCCCACTCGCGCCCGCCCGCGTCGGTACGGCACTTCGGTCTCCTGGGGATGGTGATGGCGGCGGTGGTGGCGCTGGTCGGCGTGACCGGCTGTTCGGAATCGGCCGGACCGTCCACGCCAGCAACCTCAGCCGCTGGGGTGACCCTGACCGATGGCTACGTCAAGGCCGTGCCGAAAGACGGCGACATGGCGATGTCGGCGATCTTCGGCACGTTGACCAACCAGACCGACACCGAGGCCACGTTGGTCAAGGCAACTAGCGACGCCGCGTCCACGGTGGAGCTGCACGAGATGGTGATGGAGGGCGGGGCGATGAAGATGCGCCCCAAGGACGGCGGGTTCGTCGTCCCGGCCCAGGGCTCCATCACCTTGGACCCGGGGGGTCTGCACATCATGCTGATCGGGTTGACCCGCGACATCAGAGCTGGCGACACGGTGAACGTGGAGCTGGAGTTCTCCAACGGCGCCACGGTTGCCGCGACCGCGGTCGGACGGGACATGGCCAACGCCAACGAGTCCTATGACCCGAACGCCGACAGCTGACCGTGGACGATCAGCCCACGACCTCAGCGGCCGCGGGACTGTCTCGTCGGCGGTTGTTCACCGCCGGCGGGGCCGCCGCGGCCGCGGCGGCCGGTGCCGCGGTCGCCGGCGGCCTGGTCGGCCGAGCCACCGCCACGGAGAGCCCTGCAGCAGGGGAGCCGTTGCTGGTGCCGTTCCACGGTGTTCATCAGGCCGGGATCGCGACCCGCCCGCAAACCCATGCGGCGGTCGCCGCGTACACGCTCCGCAACAGCACCACCGTGGAGGCGGCCGGGCGGATGATGCGGCTGGTCACCGACGACGCCGCCCGGCTGACGGCGGCGACACCGGCACTGAACGACCAGGAACCGGCGCTGGCGCAGATCCCGGCCCGCCTCACCGTCACCGCCGGGTTCGGCACCTCCTTGTTCGCCAAGCTCGGCCTGACCGACCGGCAACCGGTCGGACTGGTCGAGCTGCCCCCGTTCACCATCGACAGCTTGCAACGTGGGTGGAGTGGCGGTGATCTGGTGCTGCAGATCTGCGCCGACGACCCGTTGGTCGTGGCGCACGCCCTTCGGCAGCTCACCAAGACGCTGCGAACGTTCGCGACCGGCCGATGGGTGCAGCGCGGGTTCACCCAGACCACCGCCCAGCTCGACGGAGCCGGGGCACCCCGCAACCTGATGGGTCAGGTCGACGGGACCGCCAACCCCAGCCCCGACACACCGGATTTCGCTGGTCTGGTGTGGTCGCCCGGCCCGGGCTGGTTCGCCGGCGGCACCACCATGGTCGTGCGGCGGATCGTCATGCAGCTCGACACCTGGGACGAGCTCGACGTCACCGGCAAGGAGCTCGCCGTCGGGCGCCGCCTGAGCTCCGGGGCACCGCTGACCGGAACCAGCGAAACCGACGAACCGGACTTCGCCGCGGTCGATGCGACGGGGTTGCCGGTGATCGCGCCGTTCGCCCACATGGCCCGGGCCCGGCACACCACCAGCACCGACCGGTTCCTGCGGCGTGCCTACAACTACGACGACGGACTCGCCGATTCCGGGCTGATTTTCGCCGCCTTCCAGGCCGATATCAGCGCCCAGTTCCTGCCCGTCCAGCAACGTCTGGCCGACAACGACCTGCTGAACGAGTGGACCACCCCGATCGGGTCGGCCACCTTCGCCATCCCGCCCGGCTGCCCACCGGGCGGCTACCTCGGCGAAGGACTCCTCCCATGACCGGTCGCCGACCGGATCAGCCCACGCGGCTGTGGGGGGTGGCTGCCGGCGGCCTGCTGCTGCTGGTCCTGCTGGTCTGGCTCCCGGCGGGAGCGGCCGCGCACGGTGGGGTGTTGAAGTCCTCCAACCCGGCCGACGGTGCCGCCGTGGCGAAGCTGGCGACGATCGAGCTGCGGTTCTCCACCCCGGTGCTGGCCGAGTACAGCCAGTTCGCCCTCACCGACACCACGGGTGCCACCGTCAGCGTCCAACCGAGGTTCACACCCGACAACAGGTCGGTGACCCTCGCCGCCGCCACCGCCCTGGCGGCCGGGGGCTACCGGCTCGCCTTCAGGGTCGTCGCCGACGACGGCCACCCCTCCACCGGCAGCATCGGCTTCACCGTCGGTGACACCACCGCCGTCCCACCACCCCGACCGACCGCGGCGCCACCATCGCAGCCGGGTCTCCTCAGCGCCGACCGGTTCGCCACCGACCGCGCCCTGCCCTGGGTGCTCGGCGGCGCCGGAACCCTGGTCGTCGCGGGCTTCGTCTACCTGGTCACCCGCAGACGCTCCGCTGCTGACCACCACCGCTGACAGCGGACGCCCGTCGCCCGAATCGCGAGGAAGGGGTCGATCCCACGGCGGGGTGCAGTTCAGGCAGCATCGGCTGCAGCTGCTCCGACACGACGTCGTGCCCACCCTCGACGTGCCCACGAACTCGACCACTCACGGCACAGTGTCGGGCAGCGACTCGACTCGGTTCCGAGCCCGGAAGCCGGGATCCACTAGCCTTCGATCGCCGACGTCTCAGCCGGGGTGTCGCGGAGGAGGACGCTTCATGCGTGGCGCGATTCGTGGTCTGATCTGGTTCGGCGCGTACGTCGCGGTGGTCTGCCTGCCGCTCGTCCTCGCGGCCATCGGTGTCGCCGAGGAGGATCGGGGTTTCTGGCGGGACTTCGCGGTGGCCCTGGGTTTCGTGGGCCTGTCGATGCTGGGCCTGCAGTTCGTCCTGGTCGCCGGGCTGAGAAGGTCGCCGGCCTCAGCGAGCACGTCGGGGCCTCCCGAGGCGGCCGCGGTCGTCGTCGGGGGCGCCGGGGTGATCAGCAGCGAGCTCACGTCGATGTCTCTTCTCAGGTGTCCGGGCGGGAAGGTGGTTGCGGTGGTGCTGCCGCCGCCCCCATCGAGGAAGGGCGGCGGCAGGTCGAGCGGGCCGGGCCGGGGTCACCTGGTGACCTTGACGTAGTCGCCCTTGAGCCGTGGCCGAGGTGGCGGTCGAGGTGCCGGCGTAGATCATCCGCCAGGTGCCGGACTTCTTCGCCGTCACGGTGGTCTGGGTGTAGCCGTACTCGCCGGACGTGACGGTCTTGACGGTCTTGTACGTGCCGCCCTTGGCCTTGAACTGCACCTTCAACGGCTGGCCGGCGTAGCCGGTCCAGGCGTTCTGCTTCCACGACACGACGGCGAGCTGGCCGGTGACGGTGATCTTCGTGGCCCTTCTTCGCCGGCTCCGGGCTCGGCCTTGGTCCGGGTGTTGAACTGGGCCGGCGCCTTGCAGGTGCAGACCGTCGATGAAGGTGGCCTCCTTGGTCGGCAGACCGTTGTTCGCGGTGACCTCGACCACCACGTCCTGGGTCTTGGCCGGCGCCGACTTCGGGTTCAGCGTGGCGTACGGGTTCTTGTTCGTCACCATGAAGCTGTCGGTGGAGATCGACCAGGAGGTGACCTTGCAGCCGCTGGTGATCGGGGCGAACTTGACCTTCTTCGGTGACAGTCCCAAGGTGACCGAGCTCGGGGTGATTCCCTTGATCTTGCAGGCCTTCGGGGCCGCCTGCGGCATCGGCGCAGCGCTGTGCCGCGGGGGCGGCCAGGGCGAGACCGGTGGCGGCGAGACCGACGGTGGCGACGGCTGCGGCGACACGGTGACGGATGTTCATGATGATTGCCTCCTGGTTGATGTTGGCGCCCTCCCTGGGCGACGACCCAGACACTGTCAGGCGGCACTCCAATGCCGATCCAACACCGATCACACGGTTGGTAGCCAGGTGTGGGTGGCCACGAGCGGGTGGCGGCGCCGCCGTCCGGATGATCGAATCGCGCCGGTGCGGATACTGGCTCGGCCCAAGGCGTCACGAGCTTCGTGAGCTGTTGATCATGGTCGGCACCGGGAAGAGCGCCGCCTACCAGGACTCTCGACCACAGGGGGGTCGCGGTCAGACGGCGAAGTGGAACAAGCGAAGTGGAACAACGAGTACCAGACGGTGGCGCGCAGGACGGCGGCCGAGACCCACCGGTCGGGCGGCATCACCCGATGAGCACCGGCGTCCTGCGTGTCGCGTCCGGGACGCAGGAGTGCGCCTCGTCGAGCATCGAGGACGTCGCCGTGCCCCGGTGACCCGCCGGCCAGGCGACCCGTGGAGGGTCCGTGCTCTTCAGGCCGGCCGCTGGTGACCGGGCTGCAGCCGCTGACGCAACCTCGGGTGCCGGGTGATGATCAACCCGCACATCCCGGAGACGGTCACGCAGGCCGTCAGGATCCACAGCAGTCCGGCGGCGTCGCGGGCCACCAGCGTCGGGGTGACCAGTGCGAAAGCTGCCGCTGCACCGCGGGCGACGCCGTAGGTCACCCCGAGCGCGGTGGCGCGCACCTGAGCCGGGAAGAGCAGCTGACTCCACACCTTGTACGCCGCCTCTCCGCCGAACACGTTCGACAGGCTATAGAGCACGGTGACCGCCACCATCCCGGCGACGACGGTGCCGCCGGTCAGCGCCCCGGTGGCGAAGGCGATGATCTGCAGCAGCATGGCGCCGAGGAACAGCCGGTCCCGCCACACCGTGTCGGCCAGGCGGACGAAGATCAGCGACATCACCAGGGCCGGCGGAAAGGTGACGAGCACGAGTCCGGTGGCCTCGCTCTGGGTCAGACCGGTCTCGGTGACCAGGAAGTAGGTGCCGAAGGAGCCGAGGGCGCTGGAGGCGAGGTTCCAGAAAAGCAGGAACAGCCCCGTCGTCGCCAGTGGGAGCGCCATCCCGCTGCCGAGCAGGACCCGGGGGGTGACGGCCAACCGGGCGACCGGGGATCGGTCGTTCTCGGTCGAGCGGGAGGTCAGCACCAGACGCAGGACCAACGTCGCGACGGCCAGCACCACGAGGTGCGCGACGAGGAAACGGGTGCCGGTGAAGCCGAGTCCGGAGACCGCGAAGCCGAGACCGAAGGTGGCCAGGATCGCCGCGATCCACAGCACCTGAGTGAGTCCGATCAGTCGTCCCCTCGCCCAGGCCGGGGCGCTGTCGGAGATCACCGCCAACGCGGTCGGCATGTCGGCCCCGGCCGCGAGCCCGACCACCACGACGCCCGCGATCAGCGTGGTCGGCCCCGGAGCGGTCAAGATCAGCACCGTCCCGAGCACGAAGACCACCAGGTCAGCTGTGAACATGCGGGCCCGGCCGAACCGATCGCCCAGCCAGCCGCCGACGAAGGCCCCGACCGCGATGGCGCCGGCCAGCCCGGCGCTGAGCAGGCCGACCTGCCACAGGGTCAAGGCGTAGTGAACCCGCCAGATGGGCAGGGCGATGGACACCGAGATGAGGGTGGCCGCGTCGAGGTAGAAGGCGAGGCCGGCGGCCGTCGCCATCCGCCACAGGGCTGCCGGCACCCGGGGCGGTTGCAGGTCCGGCGAGCGGGGCACAGCCGGATCCTAGTGTCGGCCGACGTTTCGGCGCTGCGTTGTCCAGCCCGTCCGGCTAGCCGTCGGCGAAGCCGGCCAGCCAGCGGTCCGACTGCTCGGGGGACAGCTGCACCTCGGCGAGGTGGACGGCGTCGTCCGGGGCTCCGCTGAGGGGGGACGAGGGCGTGCCCCGGTTCAGCATGAACAGGGCCGACGTGCCCGGCACTGTGCGCTGCCGGATCGGGTCGATGAAGCCGGCGCCCACCCCGATGGCGGCGAGGGCGTCGTCGAGGTGGTCGGCGTCGGGGACCCGGACGCTGCCGACCGCTATCGGCAGCAGGAAGAGGTGAGCGAAGAGCAGGCCCCAGAACGCGCCGGACAGCCGACCTTCGCCGGACAGGTCTCGGGCCTGCCAGGCCGACGGACGCGGCTCACCCGCGGGCCAGCAGACCACCGCCAGGTCGTCGAACACGGGCACGGTTCGGGGGGATCCCACCCAGCGCTGCACGGTCCGTTGCGCGGCGAGGTCGGTCGGGAAGGCCCAGGCCCGCAGGGAGAGAGGGCTCATCGCCCGTCGCCGGCAGGCGGCGGCCGGCTCCGGCTGGTCTCGGGGCATCATGAGGCGATGGTGGGCGAGACCGCTCCAATCCCGCTCCAACGGGAGCGGTCCCGGCGACCGGGTCCGCCGACCCCGTGACGCCGGAAGATCCGGCGCGCCACCCTCAGGCCCGGCTGCACCTGCAGGCTGACGGCACGTCAGGCGCGCTGCGGCTCAGGGCGGGCTGAGCGCCGGGCCCGGCAGCGCCCGGGGGTGCGCGCCTTCGGTGAGGTCGGCTCGGCTGAGGGTGGGTCCGATGGTCCAGGCGTCCTCGAACTCCTCGGTGCTGAGGCCGACCCGACACCGTTCGAGGAGGTCGGAGGTCTGCGAGTTGCGTGGCCAGGGCTTGCCCACCCGCCGGGCCTGGTGGTGGGTGGCCGAGAAGATCCGGACCGCCTCGACCAGCTGGCCGTCCAGAGCGAGGAAGTCGCCCAGCGTCTCCACCTGCGGCAAGGCCGCCTTGGCCCCGAGCCGGCCCTGAAGGCTGACCACCCGGATCGACCACTCCATCCCCAGGTTCGGATCGCGTCGGACGAGTCCCAGGAAGGCCCCGCTGGCAGCGGCGAACCAGCCCGCCCACAAGTTGTCCAGCGCCAGCGCACGGTCGAAGACGTCCTGGATCCGACCGAGGTCGGCGGTGCCCGGATCGGCGATGGCGTCAGCCAGACAGCGGACGGCGTCGCACCCGACAGCGAGAGCGGGAAGCTCCGGCAGGTTCTGGACGGTCTCGAACACGTCGAGCATCCGGTGCATCATGGCGGGGTCGCCGCTGAAGCCCGTCGCGACCGCCAGCAGCAGCTCGGCCAGGTGACGTCGGTCCACCGGGTTCTCGGTCGTGCGGCCCAGGTCGAGGGCGGCGACGGTGGCCAGAGCGTCGTCGATGGCCTCGCGCCCACGGTCGCCCTGGAGCTGCTGCAGAAGCAGAAGTCCGTACGAGAGCTGGTTCAGCACGCGAGCCAGGTCGCTCGCTCGGGGTGCTGACTGGGCGGACTCCGCCCAGCGGATGCCCTCCTCGGTACGGTCACGGTAGAACCAGAAGCCGTTCAGCTGGGCGCTGATCTCGGAGCCGACAACGTCCGGGCCGACCACCAGCCGGCGCTGCAGGGTCGCCCGCACGGTGGGCAGGTTGGCGTCGATCTCGGCGTACCAGTCGGCCTCCTCGCTACGGCCCAACCGAGGTCGCGATCGGGCCAGCTGCAGCGACCAGGCGTCACGGAGGTCTTCGGCGAGCGCGGTCTCCGTGGCCGAACGGAGCGAGCGGTAGGCGTGGGCGCGAACCGGGGCCAGCTGCGCGAACTGCGCGTACCCGCCGTCCTCGTGCGTGACGGTGAGCAGGGAGCGGTGGACCAGCTTGGCCAGCAGGCCGGGCACCCTGCCCCGCAGCTCCGGTCCGGCCACCGCCTCGGCGAGCCCCCGACCGAAGGCGCCGGGCAGTACCGCCAGGCGCCGGTGGACCAGCTTCTCCTCCTCCGACAGCAGGCGGTGGCTGCGTTCGATGGCGGCCGACAGCGTCTGGTGGTGGCGTGCCTGACCCCGGCCGATCGCCGACAGCTGCCCGGGATCGCGCTCCACCTGGTCGGCGATCTCCGTGAGCTCGTACGCGGTGGTCAGGGCCGCCGCCAGCTCGATCGCCAGCGGGATGCCGTCCACCGCGCCGCAGATCCGTCGAACAACCGCGCGATCCGCCGACGAGACGGTGGCGGCGTCGAGTGCTGACCGCTGGAGGAACAGGGCCACCGCCGGTCCGGCCACGGTGCCCCCGCGATCGGCGAGGTCGGCGTCCAGCGGCAGCGGTCCCAGGTTGACCACCGCCTCACCGGCCACCCCGAGCGGTTCGCGGCTGGTCGTGAGCAGCCGGAGCTGCTGGTCCGGCTCGATCAGCACCTCGACGATGTCGGCCACCTGGTCGAGGATCTGCTCGCAGTTGTCCAGGACCAGGAGCATCCGGCGGTCGAGGCCGTACGCCGCCAGCACTGTCATCGGCGTCGACGTCTCCGGGACCGCGATCTTGACCGCCGCGACGATCTCGGCGGCGACGTCGCTCTCGGGTTCCACCGTGCTCAGGTCGACGAACCAGACCCCGTCCGGGTACGACGCCGCGCGCGTCCGCGCGGCAGCGGTGGCGAGGAGTGTCTTGCCGCTGCCGGCCCCGCCGACGACGGTGACGAGGCGGTGGGTGGTCAGCGCGGCCGCTACATCGGAGAGCTCGCGGACGCGACCCACCACCGGGCGGGCGCGGGGGAGGTGGACCTCGACGGCTCTGGTCGTCGACGGCGCCGGTCGCGGCGCCGATGGCCGGAGGGCGGGGTCCTGGTCCAGGATCTGCCGGTGCAGCTCGACCAGGTCCGCGCCGGGTTCGATGCCCACCTCGTCGATCAGCGTGCGGCGGGCGACGCGGAAGGTGGCCAGCGCGTCCTGGCTGCGACCCGCGCGGTGCAGGGCGAGCATCCGGAGCCACCACAACCGCTCGCGGTAGGGCTGGTCGGCCAGCAACGGCTCCAGCTCACCCACAGCCAGGTCGGGTCGGTCGACGCCCAGGATGGCGTCGATCCGACGTTCCCGCAGCTGGAACCGGATCTCCTGCAGTCGGGCGACGGGTCCGGTCGCCCAGGGGCGTTCGGCGATCAGCTCGAACGGAGACCCGCGCCACAGGGCGAGGGCCTGGTCGGCGGCCTGGAGGGCACGCTCGGGTTGCTGGGTGATGCTCAGGTCGAGCACCTCGACGCTGAGCTGCTCGAACCGGGCGGAGTCGACCTCCTCGGTCCGGGCGAGCAGGCGGTAGCCGCCGGAGTCGTTGGTGAGCACCGTCGCCGACTGACGACGCTCCCGGCCCGGCTCGAGCAGGCGCCGAAGCCGCCAGATGTGGGTCTCGAGGGTGCTCTGGGAGCTCGCGGTGACCGACTCTCCCCAGACGGCGTCCAGCAGGAGGTCGGTCGACACCCGCCGGTTCAGGTGCAGCAGCAGGGCGGCGAGCACCGCGTTCAGGCGGGGGCCGCGCGCGGCAACGAGAGATCCGTCGATCTCGACCTCGAGGGGACCGAGGTCACAGAAGCGCACGGGTGAACGATATCCCCGGCGCACCGGCGATGGCGTGGTCGATCGTGGGATCCGCTCGGGTCCCCGCGGGTGAGCCGGCCGGGTGCGGCGTGCTGGTCAGCGGGGACCGGGTGCGGCGTGCTGAGTGGCTGCGGCCGGTGACGGCTGCAGCGGCAGGGCCCGCCGGTGGATGATCTGGGCCTGGACGGCGATCATGATGGCGATCATCAAGAGGACCTCGCCGAAACCGGCGCCGTCATCGATGTGCCAGACGTAGGCGAGGGCGCCGAGAGCGAACTTCGTCGCGACGAGTCCGAGGAACAGGCCGACGGTCAAGGCGTTGCCCCGCCGCCAGACAGTGTTGTCGGCCACCCACAGGCTGGTGTGGCGACCGCGGATCAGGCCGACGACGAAGCTGAGAGCCAGTCCCGTGAAGATCATCGCCCAGCCGGCCCAGCCGCCCGGGGTGTCGAACCCGCCGACCGCCAGACCGACCACGGCGTAGATGACCGCCATCGTGAACCGGGCGTTGGTGAAGGTGACCTCGGAGACGATGGTCTGGCGGTAGACCGCCCAGGCGGTGAGAGCGAGGATGGCGACGATCTCGTAGCTGGACATCAGGGAGGTGCTCCTTCGAAGACTGGTGGCTGGCGAACTGGAGCCCATGGTTTCCGGCACGACTCTCAAGCGACTCACACCTGGTCTCCAACCACCAGCTCGCGGGAGAGCCGTGGGCGGACCCGAGCCGGCCGCGACGGCGACCCTCACCGCCAGCAGCGTCCCAGAACCGACGTCAGCCGGTCCGGGGACGCTGCCAGAGCGAGGCGCCCATCAGTCCGGCGCGTTCCCGGTGACGCAGAAGACCATGCCCACCGCATCGGTCAGCACGACCCAGCCCGCACCCGTCTGTCCGCGGGACGCACCCAGCTCGACCAGCCGACCGACCGCGGCCTCTACGTGATCGGCTCCGAGATCGATGTGGGCCCGGGTGGTGGTGCAGCTGTCGTCGTCGCCGAGGGCCTGCATGAGCAGCTGCACCGGTGAGGTTCCGTCGTGGTGCAGCTTGCCCGCGAACGCCTCGTCAGCCGACGCGCACCCACCGCCACCCGCTGGCGCGTCGCCAGAAGGCCACCTCCTCCGCCACCGCCGCGGCTGGGATGTCCAGGCAGACCTGGACGAGCCGCAGCCGGTGGTCCACTGCGGTCAGCGGTGCGGGCACATCGGCTGGAGCGGCCGTCAGCAGGCAGAAGTCGAGGCCGCCGGGGAACGCATGGTGTGCCAGTCGGCCTCCCGCCGTCGTGATCGAGCACCGAGCTCCCGCAGCCGGTTGGCCGCCGCGTCCATGTCGTGCACCTCGACGTCGATGTGCACGCGCGGACCGTGATCCCCTTCCTGGAGGTGCACGTAGTCGACGCCGGTTGCGGGCACGAGGCTGCGGAACTCGGGGTGATGAGGCCATGGCTCGCCGATCGGCCAGCCCAACGCGGCGGACCAGAAGCGCCTCGACGCATCGGCGGCGGCCGGAGGCACGTCGATGATCACGTGAACGGTCTCGAACATTCGGCCTCCTCCTTCGTCGAGCGTCGTGGATCAGCCGCCGCGGGTCGCGGCCGGGTCACCCCGCGGGTACGCGCCGTCGGTGACTCGGTTTCCGGGTCAGGAAGCCTGCGGGGGACGCCGTCGCCGGCTGCGGCGACCGTGGTCGCCTCGTCCTCGTGCAGTTCCGGGTCGTCCGGACCGGGCAGGCAGTCGCAGACGCCGCCACGGGTCGGCAGGGCGCACGAGAAGGTGTGGTGGGCCAGCAGGCTCCGGTCGGTGGTCAGGTCGGAATCGGTCGGTGATCATGGTTCTCCTGGTTCGGGGCGACGGGTGGCGTCAGTTGCCGGTGGCGTCCTTGACGGCAGCCGTGGCCTTGTCGAGCAGGTTCGGATCGGCTGTGGTGCCGTAGAGCCGGGGATCGGGCTTGGTGGGCG
Organism: uncultured Actinomycetota bacterium; assembly: GCA_963784345.1. GTDB lineage: Bacteria > Actinomycetota > Actinomycetes > Propionibacteriales > Propionibacteriaceae > Microlunatus. The sequence continues at coordinate 106,300 of CAWARE010000042.1, read as the reverse complement.
GCGGCATCGGATGCCGAGGTGGTCGGGCCGTCGTGGTACGAGAACTCACCGTGACCGTCCGGGGTCGGTCCGCTGGCCCAGCACCGTCGGCCGCCGCGGCTCCGTCGGAGAAGTTCAGGTACTGGTACGACAGCCTCGCGGTGCTCGTTCTTCAGGGGGAAGTTGCTGGGTACCGGGAGGTTCTCCCGGCCCTCGGCCCGGAGCTCCGCGGCGGCCTGGATCCACTGGTTCTGGTGCATCGTGTCCCGCGCCAGCAGGAACGACAGCAGCTGCTTGACGCCGTGGTCGTCGGTCATGTGGTAGAGCCGAGCCACCTGCACCCGGCCCTGCATCTCCGCGTTGGCGTTGGCGGTGAAGTCGGCGAGCAGGTTGCCGCTGGCGGTGATGTAGCTGCCCTGCCAGGGATTGCCGTTGCTGTCGACGGCTCGCGCACCGGCGCCGGCCACGATGGCGTGCTGGACGTCGGTGCCGCCGATCACGGCCGCCATCACGGGATCGGCGTCGACGGCGGCCTCGGTGTCGGTCGGCCGGGGCCTTCTCGAGCAGCTGCGCGATCATGATCGCCAGCATCTCGACGTGGCCGAACTCCTCCGATCCGATGCCGAACAGAAGATCGCGCCACTTGCCGGGGATGTGGGTGTTCCAGGCCTGGAAGCCGTACTGCATGGCCACGGTGATCTCGCCGTACTGGCCGCCCAGCACCTCCTGGAGTCGTCGGGCGTACATGGCGTCGGGCTTGTCCGGCGTGACCGGAACTGGAGCTCCTGCTTGTGGAAGAACACTGCTCCTTCGTGCGACGGTTCCTTCGCCTTCTATCCCTGCTCTGCCGGGACCAAACCGATTCCGCGGGGCCGGTATCCTGAGCCGAGGGCCCGCTGGCACCGGCTGCCCTCGCCCGTCCGCTGCCGGCCGGCGTGGTGCCGGCTTTCCGCCGTCTGCTGGTGAGGTGTGCGACCGCGTAGAGCCCGGCGCCGAGGGCGAGCAGAGCAAGCGCGTACAGCCAGACCACGCCCGTCCTGCTGGGTGAGCAGCAGCACGCAGGAAGCGACACCGAGCACCGGGACCGGGGTCCAGACCCGGAAGTGCCGGTGCTCGACGGGCTCCCGCCGCAGCACCAGGACCGCGATGTTCGTGCTGAGGAACACGAAGAGCAGCAGCAGCACCACCGTCGACGCGAGCAGCGCCAGGTCCCCGACGAGGGTCAGCGCCATGGCCAGCACCGTGGTCGCCACGATGGCCGCCCAGGGGGTCCGGCGGCTGGGCAGGACCGTGGCCAACCCGGCCGGGAGCAGGTTCTGCTCGGCCATGCCGAAGGTGACGCGACTGGCCATGATCATGGTGAGCAGGGCGCCGTTGGCCACCGCGACCAGGGCGATGAGGCTGAACAGCCAGGGCGGCACACCGAGACCACTGGACCGCACCACCTCGAGCAGTGGACCGCTCGACTCCGCCAGCTCGTCCGGCGTCAGGGCCGCCGAGCTGGCGAGGCCGACGAGCACGTAGACCACGCCGGCTGTGATCAGGGCCCCGAACAGGGCCTTGGGATAGACGCGGCTCGGGTCGGTGACCTCCTCGGCCACGTTCGCCGAGGTCTCGAAACCGACGAAGGAGTAGTAGGCGATGATGGCTCCGCCCAGCACCGCCGCGCCGGCAGAGACGTCGGGGCGGAACTCCACGGCTCGGCTGAGGTCGCCGCCGCCGCCCGACACGAGCACCGCACCGGCGACGATCACGATGACCAGCCCGGACACCTCGACCACGGTCATCACCAGGTTGACCGACAGGCTCTCCTTGATACCGCGCAGGTTCAGCAGGGCGATCGAGCCCGAGGAACACGATGGCGGCGGGCACCGCCGGCACGTCGAGGAAGGTGCCGAGATAGTCACCGGCGAAGGCCAGGGAGAGTCCAGCGGCACTGGTGACGCCAGCAGCGAGCATGCTGAAGCCGACCAGGAACGCGACGAGGCGGTTGCGGTACGCGCGCTCGGCGAAGATCGCCGCGCCGCCCGCCCGTGGGTACTTGGTGACCAGCTCGGCGTACGACCCGGCCGTCAGCACCGCCAGACCGAGGGCTACAGCGAGCGGTACCCAGACCGCCCCGCCGACCTCGGCGGCCAGCACTCCCATCAGCACGTAGATGCCGGCCCCCAGCACGTCGCCGAGGATGAAGACGAAGAGCAGCGGACCGGTGATGGTCTGCCTGAGCTTCGAACCGGAGCCGGCGGTCGGTGTCGGTGACAGTGGTCATGGATCTCCTCGAGGAGTGGTGTCCCGGCGCGGGGGCGTCCTGCGATCAGTCCCGGTGACGACTCGTGCCGACCTGCCGGTCGTTGCTCGTCGCGCGGTTGTCCAGTAACTGCGTATCCCACTCGGCGGCACCGAAACGTGGTCGACGGTCGCCACCTGCTCCGCCCGAACGGGTCCGAACGAGCGGCCGGTGCGGGCCTCCGCCTCGGCCGTCCCGTGCTCCGGAAAGGGCGTTTGGCGGAACCCAGCGCGGGTACCCACCGCCGATGAGCGCGTCACCCGACCAGAACCCGGCTCCACCGCCGGCCGACCCCTCGGCCGGCGGCCGGGTGGTGATCGTGCCCGGACTGGCGGTGGCAGGGTTCGTCGTGCCGGCGGTGGACGCCCTGTCCGCAGCCGGTCACCGCGCCGAGCTGTGGCCGGCGCCGGCCTGGCGCGGCGTGCCGGATCGACTGGACGTCTACGGCGAGTGGTTGGCCGACCAGCTCCGGGCCTCGGACCGACCGGTCGACGTGCTGGTCGGTCTCTCGGCCGGCACCCAGGCGGCGGCCGTGGCCGCGACCCGCGTGGCGGTGGGTCGTCTGCTGCTGGTGTCCCCGACGGTGGCACCCGAGCGCCGGTCACGGCGGAGGCTGCTCACGTCCTGGCTGCGGGGCGACGGCCACCCCGACTCACCCACCCTGAGCCAGCAGGCGCCGGACTGGTCGCGCGCGGGCGTCCGGCGGATCTACAGCTGCCTGGTCTCGGCGCTCGAGCTGCCACTGGAGGATGTGCTGCCCCTGGTGGCCGCGCCGGTCACCCTGGTGCACGCCGGACACGACAACCTGGCCTCGTACGACTTCGCCGCGGCTCTGGCGGGTGGACACGTCGACCCGGTGCTGGAGCTGCCGGCCGCTCCGCACTCGTGGCCGATCGGCGACGAGGGGCGGTTCGTCGCTCTCATCGGTGCGGCTGGTGGAGCAGGCGCGGACTCGGTGACCACCGACAGCCCCGCGGCTGCGCAGTCCGGCGAGCGCCTCGGCGACCTCGAGCGGGGTCCACGGCGTCGGCTCGTCGGCCAGCGCCGCGAGCTCGGGTCCGTAGCGTCCGAGCGAGCCGATGTCGTGCGGATCCTTGCGCTGGTCGAGGGCGACGAGACGCGCGGTGGGTCCCTGGGCCTCGATGACGCGCCGCCAGTCTCTGGCGGGAGCCCGACCCGGGGAGTCGGCGCCGTGCTGGAACACGAGCAGCAGCACCTCGCGATAGGGCTCGTCTGGTGCGCAGGTAGGTCTCGAGGTCAGCCAGCGCCGGAGCTACCGGGAAGAACGTCCAGAACGGCACCGCGCCGATCTGCAGTGTGCGCCACGGATCACCGAGGACGAAGGACGGCACGATCAGCTTGTCGCTCGGTCGTCCCAGGCGCTGGTACCAGCCCGACGGACCGCCGCTGCCACTGGCGCCGCCGCGGCTTGCGGTCCGTCGTAGACCAGTCGGACCAGCGGGTGCCCGTGGATCGCGCACCAGTGGCGCAGGCCGGTCAGCAGCCCGGGATCCGCTCCCCACTCCGCTTCCGGGGCCTCCTCGTCGGGTGTCGGGCTGTGGGGTCCTCGGAGGTAGTCCACCGGCGGCTGGCCGCCGCGGCCGCCGTTCTGGAAGACGTGCCGGGACCCGACCCGTGTCACCGGCCACCGCGACCGGTCCTCCGCCACGATCACCGGTGCCCCTGGTGCCGAGCCGCTCGGCCAGGAACCGGCCGTACGCGTCGGGCAGCGCCGACCACTTCGGTCCGGAAGTACGCCATCCGGGCCGCCATCAAGGCGTCCTGGGCCTCGTCGTGCATCTGGTGCAGGACGATGTCGGGATTGGCCAGCGAGGAGCCGGTTGCCGTGCTCACGGCCGAACGCCAGGGCCCGGTCCGGGCGTTCGGGGTCGCCGACGTGGGCCACCGGGATCAGCACGGTGCCGGGCAGCCACGGCGCCTGCAGGGCGGCGGCCAGATGAGCGAGTGCTCCGTTGCTCGAACCGAGCAGCACCGCCGGGTACCGACGCGCCGGGTACGCAGCGGCGAAGCTCCCCGCCACCTGGTCCATGTCCACCTCACCCAGCCGTTCCGGGGCGATGCCCTCGGCGGCACCGATCCGGGCGTAGATCCGCCGCAGGAGCGGCCAGGGCAGACGGCCCGCGACGCGCGCGGCCCGGGCATAGGCCGTGGGGTTGCCCAGGTGCGGGAACGGACGCCCCCGCAGCGCCGCGGCGATGGCCGCGTGCAGCGCACTGGCGGAGTCGAAGGACGCCACGACCTTCGACGGATCGAGGGTGTGGCGACCAGGGCCGGACCCTCGTCGGGCGGCTTGGGTCACAGGAGCTCCTCTCGGACGGGCGCTCGGGCTGGATGACCCGACCACGTGCGGCGACGACCTCAGCTGTACCCGATGCCTCGGAGACGAATCGCCGCTACTGCTCCGAACCGCCGCCGGCGACCTCGGTCCGGGTCGCTATGGCCTTGCAGCATTCGGTTTGGCGGCCGGTGCTCCGGGTAGTGGACGTCACGGCGGGCCGTGTCGGCGCGCCGGACACCAGGTGAGAGGAACGTCGATGAGTGAGCCCGAGCAGCAGCGCCCCGAGCAGCAGCAAGCGGTACCCGGCATCCAGTCGGAGATGACCCCGGTGCCGGACTGCGGCGAGGACAGCTACGTCGGCACCGGCCAGCTCACGGGCAAGGTCGCTGTCATCACCGGGGCCGACTCCGGGATCGGGCGAGCGGTGGCCATCGCGTACGCCCGCGAGGGAGCCGACGTGCTGATCAGCTACCTGAGCGAGGACTCCGACGCCGAGGACGTCCGGCGTCTGGTCGAGGAGGCCGGCCGGCGGGCCGTGCTGGTCAAGGGTGACCTCGCCGACGCGCAGCACTGCCGCGACGTCATCGCCACCGCGGTCGAGCGGCTGGGTGGGGTCGACATCCTGGTGAGCAACGCCGCGTACCAGATGACCCGGGAGTCGCTGGAGGAGATCCCCGACGACGAGTGGGACCGGACCTTCGACACCAACGTCCGGGCGATGTTCCATCTGTGCAAGGCCGCTGTGCCGCACATGGCGCCCGGTTCGGCGATCATCGGCAGCTCGTCGGTGAACTCCGACATGCCGTCGCCGACCCTGGCCCCGTACGCGGCCACCAAGGCGGCGATCGCCAACTTCTGCGCCAGCCTGGCCCAGCTGCTCGGGGAGAAGGGGATCCGGGTCAACAGCGTCGCCCCCGGCCCGGTCTGGACGCCGCTGATCCCGGCGACGATGCCGCCGGAGAAGGTGGCGAGCTTCGGTAGCGACACACCGCTCGGGCGGGCCGGCCAGCCGGCCGAGCTGGCGCCGGTCTACGTCCTGCTGGCCGGCGACGCGGGCAGCTACATCTCCGGTGCGCGGATCGCCGTCACCGGCGGCCGCCCGATCCTGTGAGCGGGTCGGCGAGCCGTAACCGCCGGGCTGCTCACCCTGGAGCAGACCGAGATCGCCTTCGGTGACGACCCGTACGGGATGCTCAACCGGGTAGCGATCGCGGCACACCTCGACCGGGCGAGGACGGCTCTCTGTCCCAGATCGGCCGACCGCTGTCGGTCTGCGAGGATGAGGTGGCGCCGCTCACCAGTCCTGGCGCCGACGGTGGAGGGGGACGGCGCCGGATGGCCATCGACAGTGCTGAGCTCAGCGCGAGCCTGCGACGCCTCGCCGCCCGCCAGGGCGAGGGCGGCGGTGTGATCAGCGCCCTGCAGGAGGTCAACCGGGCCTGCGTGGACCTCTTCCGGATCAGCGGCAGCGGCATCATGGTCGCCGACGAGCAGAACATCACCCGGTACGTGTCGGCCAGTGACGGACCGGGCCGGTTCCTCGAAGAGGCCGAGGCACGCTTCGGTCAGGGCCCGTGCACCGAGGCCTTCGTCAACAACTCTGTCGTGGCCAGCGCGGACGTCACCGCCCAGGACCGTTGGCCCGACCTGGCGGACGCCCTGCGGGGCCGTGGGGTCCATGCCGTGCTCGGCGTGCCGGTGCGGCTCGGCGGGGTGCCGGTCGGCACCCTGGACGCCTACCTGGACCGGCCGCACGAGTGGGACGACAGCGAGCGCCGGGCGCTGGTCCGGTACAGCGACGTGGTGGAGACGGCGCTGACTGCGGCGTTGCTGGCCCACACCGCCGGCGAGCTGGCCGATCAGCTGCAGTACGCGCTGGACTACCGGGTGGTGATCGAGCGGGCGGTCGGCTACCTGATGGCCCAGGGTGGGGTGGACTCTGTCACGGCCTTCAACCGCCTGCGGAGCACCGCTCGCAGCCGCCGTACGAAGATCGGTGCGGTCGCCGAGCAGCTGCTGGCCACCGGCCAGCTGCCCTCCGACCCGTCCTGATCACTCGCTCCGCACGAACTCGTCTCGGCCTCCGGATCGTTTAGGGCCGCCCCGGAACGGGTAGGCCGTCGACGTGTCAGCTCTCGAGATCTATCTGCAGAACCACGAAGCGGCCGCCCGAGCCGGGGTCGACCTGTCGCGTCGGGCCGCGTTCAACCAGCGACGACAGGCCCACGGCCCGGAGCTGAAGAGTCTGCGGCAGGCGATCGAGGAGGACCGGTCGCGGCTGCGCGCGATCATGTCGGCGGTGCAGGTCCGCCCCAACCCTGTGCTGGCGGTGGCCCTCCAGATGGGGGAGCGGGTCGCCCGACTGAAGCCGAACGGCCGCGTCCTGCGGCGCTCCCCGCTGAGCGACCTGATCGAGATCGAGGGCCTGATCGACGCCGTCACGGCCAAGCGGACCGGCTGGCTCGCTCTGGCCGCCGCGCGGCTCCCGGCCGACGTGGCCGACCAGGTGGCTCAGCTGATCACCCGCGCCGATGACCAGCTCGCCCGGCTGGTGCCCCTCCACGCCACCGTCGCCGCCAGCGTGCTGACGTGAGGCCGGGAACGGTTCCCGTCGATCGAGCCGCCCGGGGACCGGGTTCTCGGTCGGGTGTTTGAGGCCCGCCAGGAGGGGAAATCCACGATCAGGCCCGGCAGGTTTCCGGAGATCGGTCGTGGTCAGGTCTGGCGGTTCAGACCCGAGCCGTCAGACCGCCAACACTCGTCCTGAGCGACACCGCCGTCGGTCCTCGAGTGGTGCGCGGTCGTCATCCCCGGGCCGGACCGGAGGTCTAATGTCGGGCCGGTGGAGGACGTCGAGCTCGGGCGAGCGATCACCGCGACCCGGTCGGTCGTCACCTCCCTGGGGCTGGCGGCCGACGAGGTGCTGGTGCTCAGCAACTCCAACAAGGTGATCCTGCGCGTGCTGCCGAGTGACCTGGTGGCCCGGGTGGCGCCGGCCGGTCAGATGAACGGCTGGTTCGAGCTCGAGCTGGCCGGGCGGCTGGTCACGGCCGGCTCCCCGGTGGTGCCACCGGAGCCGCGGACGGTGCCTCGGGTCCACCGGCAGGACGACTTCGTCCTCACCCTGTGGGCCGCGGTGGCCCCCTCGGACGCCGGCACCTCGCCGCCGGACTACGCGCTGGCGCTACGGGACCTGCACACAGGCCTGCGGGCAGTCGATCTCGTGGTCCCGCACGCCACGCACCGGATCGTCTCGGCACAGCAGCTGGTGGCCGATCCCGATCAGACCCCGGACCTGGGCGACGCGGACCGGGAGCTGATCGCCTCGACCCTGGCGCATCTTCGGAGGGTCCTCGATGATCACCGGCACGCCGACCAGCTGCTGCACGGGGAACCGCACCCCGGCAACCTGCTGGCGACGCCGGGCGGGCCGCTGTTCATCGACCTCGAGACCTGCTGTCGCGGCCCGGTCGAGTTCGACGTCGCTCACGCGCCGCCCGAGGTCGGTGACCACTACCGCGACCTCGATCACCAGCTGCTGCGGCAGTGCCGGATCCTGGTGCTGGCCATGATCACCGCCTGGCGTTGGGACCGCGACGACCAGTTCCCGCGCGGTAGGGAGCTGGCGACCCTGTGGACCGACCAGCTGCGGGCAGCGGTGTCGGGCTCGGGCGACCTGGTCCCGCGCTCACTGTGAGCAGGTTCGCGCCAGCCGCGCCGGCGCCCGGTCACGCGGGCTGGTAGGCGGCTTCCTGGCAGGCCACGGCCACCGCGCCGAGCAGCTCGGAACGCAGACCCAGCTGTGTGGTCTTGATCTCCAGCGACTCCGCCGCACCCGCATGGGCGTAGCGGTTGATCGACTCGCGCACGCCGTCCACCAGCGGTTGGCCCGCGGTGCCGAGCGACCCACCGAGCACCACGGCCGCCGGGTTGATCCAGTTGCAGAGGTCGGCGAGCACCCGGCCGAGGGTGCGCCCCACGTCGGTCACCATCGTGGACAGCACCATCGAGGTGTGGACGTCGGCGAGGGGGAAGTTCTCGTCCGCCGGCTGGAACCCGGACTGACGCATCCGGTCGACGACCACCGCGGAGGACACCACGGTCTCCAGGCAGCCACGCTTGCCGCAGCGGCAGAGGAGCGACTGGTCCTGCACCAGGGTGTGGCCGATCTCGCCCGACATCCCGCGCGCCCCGCGGTACACCTTCCCGCCCAGCACGAGACTCGCTCCGATCCCGTCGGAGGCCTTCAGGTACACGAAGTCGCGCAGTCCGCGGGCGGCGCCGAACCGCATCTCGCCGTACGCGCCGAGCTCGGCGTCGTTCATGGTCGTGACCGGTCGACCGAACAGTCGGGCCAGCTCCTCACCGGGATGCAGCCCGACCCAGCCCGGCATGATCTGCATCGCGTTGATCTGGCTGCCCTCGGCGTCCAGCGGTGCCGGGATGCCGGCGGCGACGCTGCGCACATCGGCGAAGGTCAGGCCCAAGGACGACAGCAGCCGGAACGTCGCCATCGAGGCGGTGTCCAGGGCGCTGCGCGCCTGGTGGTCGACGTCGAGAGCCGTCTCCTGCTGCGTCAGCACCCGGCCGTCGGTCTCGGCCACGGCCACCGCGACGTGATCGTGAGCGAAGTCGATGCCGACCACCACCCCGGACGGGGGGACCGCCACCAGCAGCGCGGACGGTCGTCCCCGCCCTGCGCCCCGGCCACCGGGCTCCAGCACGTCCTCGGTCACCAGCCGGTCGTCCAGCAGGTCCTGCACGGCCTCGGCGATGGCGCTCCGCGAGAGCCCGGTGATGCGGCTGAGATCGGCGCGCGTCGCACCGCCCTCGTGCCGGATGACCTCCAGCAGGCGTGAACGGGAGCGAAGACGGCGACTGGAGGGCAGCTCGGCGATGGGCATGTCCGAAGGCTACGGCATTTTGAACAATAAGACAACTTTAGTTGTACACAATAGCACCGGTAACAGGACAAAACAAGTCGAAGACGTGTGACCCGACAGCTGCTGGTGAGCCGTCAGAGGTGACCGGCGACCAGTCCGCCCACCCGCGAAAAGGTGTGGCAGGGCCGGGATCGGATCGGCAGCGCTGTCTTCTGAGGCCCTGGTGACCCGTTCGGGCCGGCGCACGGGCGCTGAGTTCTGTAAGGCCCACTTGTGCCGACCGAGTTGAGCCGCTGACCGGACAGCCCGTCGCGAGGTGATCTTGCCGGATGCGGTGGAACTGGTGTGGAGTCCGGTGCGGCGGTCACGGCTCCGTGACCACGACTTGATCTTGAAGGAGGCAACGGTGCCTGGTCTGAAGATCGCCGTGCTCGGTCCGATCCCGTACGACCGCATCACCACCCACCGGGGGCGGTGTTCGAGAAGTACGGCTGCGCGCTCTACACCTCGGTCGCGCTGGCCACGCTGCTCGGCCCCGACGACCTGGTGTGCCCCATCGTGCACGTCCGCCGCCGGGACGAGGCAGCGATCAAGGACCTGCTGCGGCCGTTCGCCAACATCGACGTCTCGGGCATCCGCTCCGAGCTCGACCGCGGCGACGTGGTCGAGCTCAACTACGTCGACCAGAACACCCGGGTGGAACGGCAGACCGGCTTCATGGCGCCGATCCTGCCGGAGGACCTGGTCGACGTCCTCGACGCGGACGCCTTCGTCTGCGTCCCGATCACCGACTACGAGGTGGGTCTGGAGACCCTCCGCTACCTCAAGGCGAATGCCGAGGGCGTCATCCTGCTCGACGGCCACGGTCCCACCAACGCCCTCACCCGGGGAGGGGAGCGGTTCCACCGGCTGTGGGCCGAGCGGGACCAGTGGCTGGAGAGCATCGACATCCTGAAGCTCAACCTGGAGGAAGCCGGCTGCAGCTGGTTCCCGCCCGCCGACGCCCCGGGGGGCACCACGGCGGCGCCGCCGCTGCCCGTCCGTGAGCTGCCGAGCTTCGCCGAGCACTGTCTGCAGCGAGGGGTGTCGGCGGTCTGCGTCACCTTGGACCAGCACGGTTGCGCCGTCTACTCCCACGACGAGCAGGGCCGGCTGGTGGAGAACCTGGTCGACCGGCTGCCGGTGGACCACGTGGTCGACACCACCGGGTGCGGTGACTCGTTCGCCGCCGGCATGGCGTTCGGCTTCCTGCGCACGGGCGACATCGTCCAGGCGGCCCGCTACGGCAACGCCATGGGGGCCCAGCGCTGCGCCGGCTCGGAGCTGGCGATCTACCTTCCGCTGGCGGAGACCGATCGCCAGATCGCGATGGCGTACGCGCGATGATCACCGAGACCCGGGACGACCCGACCTGCTCGACGGAGTCCGGTGCGCTCTGGCGCGATCAGCTGAGCGCCCCGGAGTGGTTGATCACCGAGTCGGGTTTCGACCCGGCCACCGCGAACGCCTCGGAGACCCGCTTCACCGTCGGCAACGGCTACCTCGGCACCCGCGGCACGTACGAGGAGGGTCACCGCGGCGAGCTGTCCGGGACCTACCTGGCCGGGGTCTACGACCGCCACGACGCTGCTGTCGTCGACCTGGTGAACGCCCCGGACTGGCTGGCGCTCGAGGTCGTGGTCGGCGGTGTCCGGCTGGATCTGCAGCACAGCACCGTGCTCGCGCACGAGCGGGTGCTCGACCTGCGACAGGGTCTCCTCTGGCGGCGCACCGTGGTCAGCGACGCCCTCGGCCGACGCACCCGACTGGAGTCGCTTCGCCTGGCCAGCATGGCCGACCGACACGTCTGCGGTCTCCGGATCGCTGTCACCACAGAGAACCACGACGCGACGGTGCTGATCCGCAGCGGCCTCGACGGTCACCGCCGCAACCTCGACCGGCTGCCCGTCTACGCCCAGGGGACCGTGGTCGAGCCCGAGGTCCGGTGGGAGAAGTGGGCCCGGTCCCGCCATCTGCGGCCGGCGGGCTGGTCGGTCGATCAGGACGAGACGATCGCCCTCCAGGTGGAGACCATCGACAGCGGGATCCTGCTCGCCTACGCCGCGGCCACCGAGGCCGACCGGCCGGCGGACCGCGCCAGCACCGAGACCGGCTACGAGCGGGTCAGCCAGTGCCGGGAGTACGCGATGCACGCCGGGGAGACGCTGGTCGTGGACAAGGTCGTCACGGTGTTCACCTCCCGGGACGGCGCCGCGCCGGCGAGCCTGGCCGAGGACGCTCTCGGCACGGCCCGGACGGCCGGTCTCGCCGCGGTGATCGAAGAGAGTCGGTCGGCCTGGGCCGCGCTGTGGGAGGACTGCGACTGCCGCATCGACGGCGACGCCGCCGCGACCGCAGCCGTGCGTTTCGGCCTCTACCACCTGCTGATCGCGGCCAACCCGGACGACCCGACGGTCAACATCGGCGCCAAGTCGCTGACGGGGGAGGGCTACCGCGGGCACGTCTTCTGGGACACCGAGGTCTTGATGCTGCCCTTCTTCATCTTCACCCAGCCGGCCACCGCCCTCAGTCTGCTGCGCTACCGGCACCACACGCTGCCCGGCGCCCGGGCGCTGGCGGCCGAGAGCGGTCTCCGCGGGGCCCGGTATCCCTGGGAGTCCGCCGACACCGGCGGCGAGGAGTGCCCGGTCTGGACCAACGACGGCCAGCATCGCTTCTGGACCCGGGACGAGGAGATCCACGTCTCGGCCGACGTCGCCTACGGCGTCCTCAGCTACGTCACCGCCACCGGTGACCAGGACTTCCTGCTCGACCACGGAGCCGAGATCCTGTTCGAGACCAGCCGGTTCTGGGTGGACCGCAGTGAGCTCGACCCGGCCACCGGCAGCTACACCTTGAGGCGGGTGATGGGACCCGACGAGTTCCACTCCCACGTGGACGACAACGCGTTCACCAACCGGCTCGCCCGGTGGAACCTGATGGAGGCGGCCCGGGTCCACCGGGAGCTGGCGGAGGCGTACCCGCACACGCTGGAGATGCTCAACCGGGCCATCGGTCTGGAGGCGCACGAGGTGACCCGGTGGCGCGCGGTCGCTGCCGGCCTGGTGAGACCGCAGGACCCCGACCAGCCGGTGATCGAGCAGTTCGCCGGCTACTTCGACCGCACGACGTACCGATCACGAGCTACGACGCGAACGGCATGCCGCGCTACCCCGAGAGCTACCACCACTTCAACTGCGAGGACACGCAGCTGCTGAAGCAGCCGGACGTGATCATGCTCATGCACATGCTCCCGGACGAGTTCGACCTCGCCACGAAGCGGGCGAACTTCGAGTTCTACGAGGCCAGGACGCTGCACAAGTCCTCCCTCAGCCCGGCCATCCACGCGATCATGGGCATCGAGGTCGGCGACGCCACCCGGGCTGTGGAGTACTTCCGTCGTTCCGCGTTCGTCGACCTGGCCGACAACCAGGGCAACACCGACGAGGGCATGCACATCGCCTCGGCCGGCGGCACGTGGCAGATCCTGGTCGCCGGGTTCGGGGGCTTCCGCGTCCGACACCAGCGGCTCTCCTTCGACCCGTGGCTGCCGCCGGAGTGGGACGGTCTCCACTTCCGCCTCCGGTGGCGAGGCCACGCGCTCGAGGTCGCTCTCCGCCATGAGCGACGCCACCTTCACCTATCACGCACCTGCCGGCGCCACCGAGCTGATCTCGGTGGCCGGGGAACCGGTCCGGCTCGTCGCCGGCACGCCCCGCACGGTGCCCCTCCCATCGCCCGCACCAGCCGGCGAGACCCGACGAAAGGACCGATGATGGTTGGACACGGCGGCACGGCCACCGAAGAGGCGTCCATCTACGACGACGACAGCGCAGCCGGCAAGGGCGTGGTGCGGATCGCTGCCGTGGCCGCCCTGGGCGGTTTCCTGTTCGGCTACGACAGCGCGGTGATCAACGGCGCGGTCTCGGCCGTCTCCCGCGAGTTCGACGCCGACGCCGCCTCGCTCGGCTTCGCGGTGGCGTCGGCGCTCCTCGGCGCGGCGGCCGGAGCCTTCGCCTCCGGACGGATCGCCGACCACATCGGCCGGCTGGCGGTGATGCGGATCGCCGCGGTGCTGTTCCTGATCAGCGCCATCGGTGCCGGCTTGGCCGTCGAACCTGGAGATGCTGATCGTCTTCCGGGTCATCGGCGGACTCGGCGTCGGGATGGCCTCGGTGATCGCCCCCGCCTACATCGCCGAGATCGCCCCGGCCCGCATCCGCGGCCGGCTCGGGTCGTTGCAGCAGCTGGCCATCGTCACCGGCATCTTCATCTCGCTGCTGGTCGACTTCCTGTTCGCCACCGCCGCTGGTGGTTCGGGCGAGCCGTTCTGGTTCGGCTTGGATGCCTGGCAGTGGATGTTCCTGGCCATGGCGGTGCCGGCCATCGTCTACGGCGCGCTCTCGTTGACCATCCCGGAGTCACCGCGGTTCCTGATCTCCAAGCACAAGATCACCGCCGCGACGGCGATCCTGTCCAGGCTGCTCGGCGAGGCCAACATCGAGCTCAAGATCAAGCGGATCCAGCAGACGATGGAGCGGGAGACCGAGCCGTCGTGGCGGGATCTCCTGGGACCCAACGGGCGGATCGCCGGCATCGTCTGGGCCGGTCTGCTGCTGTCGGTGTTCCAGCAGTTCGTCGGCATCAACGTGATCTTCTACTACTCCAACGTGCTGTGGGAGGCGGTCGGATTCCGGGAGGACCAGGCGTTCGTCATCACGGTGATCGGAGCGACGATCAACATCTTGACCACGCTGATCGCGATCGCCTCGATCGACCGGTTCGGTCGGAAGCCGCTGCTCATCATCGGCTCCATCGGCATGACGGTGACCCTGGGCACGATGGCCGTCATCTTCGGCACCGCCACCGTGGTGGACGGCAACCCCGTCCTCACCGGGGCCCAGGGACCGATCGCCCTGATCGCGGCCAACCTCTTCGTGGTCGCGTTCGGGATGTCGTGGGGCCCGGTCACCTGGGTGCTGCTCGGGGAGATGTTCCCCAACCGGATGCGCGCAGCGGCGCTCTCGCTGGCCGCCGGTGGCCAGTGGGTGTCGAACTGGATCATCACGGTCACCTTCCCCGGTCTCAAGGACGTCTCGCTGGCGCTGGCGTACGGTCTCTACGCCGGGTTCGCCCTGCTGTCGCTGTTCTTCGTGGTCAGGTTCATCGCCGAGACCAAGGGCAAGGCGCTGGAGGACATGGAGGCCAGTCCGGTCCGTCGGTAGCGGCGCTTCGCGGGCCCGGCGCCGCCAGGTCGGGCGGGGTCGAGGCGGCGGGGTCGGGCGGGTCGCGCTGCCTCTGCTGAGTGAGCGCGATCAGGCGACGGGGAGGGTGACCTCGACCACTGTGCCGCGCGGGTCGCCCGGGCGCACGGTCAGCGCCCCGCCCGCGGCCTCGATCCGGATCCGTCGGGAGGCCAACCCGAGGTGACCCTCGGCCAGTCGACCGGCGAGGTCCACGCCGGCCATCCCGCGGCCGTCGTCGCTCACCAGCAGCCGGACTGCACCGGCCCGACGGTCGAGCTCGACCCGGACCGTGCTGGCCCCGGCGTGCTTGACCACGTTGACCAGGAGCTCACGGGCCGTGGTCACCACGAGCTCCTCGACGCCGGTCCCTGCGCCGTGGTCCTGATCGCCCTCGGGCCAGTCGCGGGTGCTGAACGTCGCCGTCAACCGGCCGCGGGCCGCCGTGGCGTCCACCAGGTCGCGCAGGGCAGGCACCACGCCGGTCGTCTCCACCACCGCTGGATGCAGCCTCGACACGGTGCTCCGGAGCAGGCGGGCGGACTCGGTCAGGGCCTCGTCCACCCGTCGTCTGGCCTCCGGATCGCCGTCGGCCAGGTCGTCGAGCTCCTGCCGGGCGCCGAGCACGTACTGCAGAGCGCCGTCGTGCAGGGTCTCGGCCAGGTCCCTCTGCTCGCGCTGCTCGATCCCCACCATCTCGGCCAGCAGCGCGGTGCGGTCGGCGAGAAGAGCCGTCCGATCCGCCAGCAGCGCGGTGCGGTCGTTCAGAAGCTCCGTCCGGTCGGCCAGCAAGCCGGCGATCGTCTCCACCCTGGACCGCTGCAGCCGGGACAGCAGGATGGCACCGGTGCCCACGGCGGCGAGCAGCAGCGTGCGCAGCAACGGGTACGAGATCGGCTCCTGATCGGCGTCGCGGATGACCAGCCCGGACACCAGGTAGACGCCGACCGCCGGCCCCACCACGGCCGCGCAGATGGCCGGACTCAGCTGAGCCGCAGCGATCACCGGGATCAGGAAGAAGCCGTTCATGATCAGGTACGGGGTCCACGACACCGCCGCCGTCGCGTCGGTGATCATGGTCAGCGAGGCCAGCACGACGACATCCACGAACAACGCCAGCCAGAGGAACCGGGTGGTGCGATCGCCGGTGCCCAGCACGTAGATCGCCAGGCTCCAGACCAGGTAGCAACCGACGACCAGCCAGCAGGCGAGCAGGTGCGCCGCTGGCGGCTCGGTGATCAGCACCGCCACCAGGAAGGCGATCAGCAGCAGGCGGAGCAGACGCCGCAGGCCTGCCCCGCGGACGGTGTGCTCGTCCATCACGTCGGTCAGTGGCTCCGTCGCGGCCGGAGCCCCTGTCTCGGACGCCCCTGTCTCGGACGCCCCTGTCTCGGACGCGACTGGCTCGGACGCCACTGTCCCGGGGGCCGGCGGGTGCGCGTCGGACCCGCTCTGCTGAGCGGTCACTCCAGCAGTCCCCGTCGCATCCCCTCGGCCACCGCCGCCGCCCGGTCCGAGACCCCGAGCTTCTCGTACAGCCGCTGCGTGTGCGTCTTCACCGTGCTGGCGCCGAGATAGAGCTCGGCCGCCAGGGCCGGGATCGACAGACCACGGGCGAACCCCTCCAGGACCTGCTGTTCGCGCGGACTCAGGACCGGCGCGTCGGACTGGGTGCGGAGCCGGATCTGGTCGGCGAGACCCGCGGCCAGCTCGGCCGGCACCACGGTCTCACCGCGGGCGACCCTGATCACCGCGTCGACGATCTCCGACCGCCGGGCCTCCTTCGAGAGATAGCCGTGGGCTCCCTCCTGCAGGGCCCGGAAGACGATGGCGCCGTCGGTGAGGGCCGACAGCAGCAGCACCCGGGTCGGTAGCCGGTCCCGGAGCACGGCGTGCGCGACGTCCAGACCGTTCAGGTCGGGCATCTGGTAGTCGAGGACGGCCACGTCGGGCCGCTCGGCGCGGATGAGAGCGAGCCCCTCTCGGCCCGTTCCGGCTTCACCGACCACGGTCAGGAAGCCGCTCTGCTGGAGGCCGCGCGTGAGCCCGTCCCGAAAGAAGTCGTGGTCGTCCACCACGACGACCCGGGTGGCCGGGCGGGCCCCCGTCGCCCGGCCCTGGCTGCCGTTGGCCATCCGCATCTCCCGCCGTCCGACTCGATCGTCCGGCGCCAGTGTGACGTGATCCTCGCCGGACCGCATCCCTCGGGCGGCCGTTCGCGGGGTCAGCTGCCCATCTGGTTGTCGCCGTGCACCAGCTGGTAGTCCAGCGCGGCCTGGGTGGCGGCGTTCATGGTGCCCGTCTGCGGCAGGTGGGCCGAAGCCTGGAGGTAGGTCACCGCGTCAGTGGTCGCCGCGTTCCAGTAGCCGGTGATGTGGCCGTCGTAGTAGTTGAGCTGGGCCAGCTGCGACTGCAGCGTCTTGGTCGACTGCGACCACGGGACCACCGGTGCTGTGTGGTGGCCGGCGTGGCTGTGGCTGGTGTGGCCGCCGGCGGAGCCATGGCTCGACGAGGTGGACGACGAGCTCGTCGTCACAGCGGGCTGGGCGTGGGCCTCCGGCGTGGCCAGGGTCATGGTCACGGCCGCGGTGATGCCGGCGAGGGCCACGCCGCCCGCGACGAGGGCCGCGACGAGGC
This sequence comes from uncultured Actinomycetota bacterium, assembly GCA_963784345.1. Lineage (GTDB taxonomy): Bacteria > Actinomycetota > Actinomycetes > Propionibacteriales > Propionibacteriaceae > Microlunatus. The sequence continues at coordinate 88,933 of CAWARE010000042.1, read as the reverse complement.
GACGGGAGGTCTTCGGCGACCCGGTGGTGCTGGTGGGGGTGGTGCTGGTGGAGGTGGTGCTGGTCATGGTGATCGTCCTTCCTGCTCGGCCCGGACCGTCCGTTCCGACGAGAACGACTCTGCCGCGATCCGGGCCGCCGGTCTGTCCGCCGTCGGGGTGACCCGGCGGCTGATCGCCGGGTCCACCGATCGGGGGACACCGAGGGTGGGTGCAGGACACCTGTCACGTGTGGCCGCCGACCGTGCGACGCCCCCCACAGACGCCAGTCACTCCTGCGCCCTCTCCTGCCGCGTCGGCGGCCACACGCTCACCCCCGAACGCCGCGACCAGCGTCTCGGCGACCGCAGGGGTTTGATTCCTACCCGGCCGGCGGTGGATCGAAACACTGAGGCCGGAGCAGCTGCCGTCAGTCAGGCGGCGCTGGAGTCGACGTCGATCTCCAGCAGCTGACGGATGTGCGCCAGCGTCTTGGTGATCAACCGGGACACCTGCATCTGGCTGGTTCCGAGGAGACCTGAGATGTCGCTCTGCGACCGGTTCTCCCAGAACCGCAGCCGGAGCAGTCTGCGCTCGGCGTCGTCCAGCAGCGGCCAGGTCTGGGCCACCAGCATCCGGGCCTCGGAGCGCTCGAACTCGGGGTCGTCCATCGAGGCGCTCGCCTCGATCGAGGGAGCGGCGTCGATGGAGACGCTCCGATAGCCCTGGGAGGCCACTCGCGCCTTGCGGATGTCGGCCACCGAGGCGCCGAGACTGCCGGCCAGGTCGCGGTCGGTCGGCTCGGTCCCGCCGCCCTGGGCCACCTCCGACCAGTGCTTGGTGATCTGCAGGGCCAGCTGCTGGGTCGAGCGACCTGGTCGCACGCTCCAGCCGTGGTCGCGGAAGTGTCGCTTGACCACGCCGTTGATGGTCGGGCTGGCGAAGGCGGCGAACGCCCCCTGGGCCGGGTCGTAGCGACCGGCGGCTTCGACCAGACCGCAGCGGGCGACCTGGCGCAGATCGTCCTCGTCCTCACCCCGGCCACGGAAGCGGCGGGCGATGGCGTCGGCCAACCAGAGGTGGTCGAGCACGAGAGCGGAGTCGGTGGGGGCGGTGGGGGTCGTGGAACTGAGCACAGGCGCGTCCTTCGAAGCAGTCCGGAGGAGGTGCGCGCATGTCTTGACCCACCTGCGACGGTCCTGAGATCCAGGCCCCGACGCTGTTTACAACGTAAGCCACCCCCGGCGGAAAGACAAGAGCATGGCCAGGTCGGAGCGTCACCGCGACACTCGTCGGTAGTCGTCGAGCCGGGGCGGATGACCCCGGCGGTCGCGCTTGCTACCTTGCGCCTGGGAGGCGGAGATGGCTGACGGCGACAGGTCGGAGCCGACGATCTACGACGTGGCGCGGGCCGCGGGTGTGGCCTCGTCGACGGTCTCGCGCGCGCTGTCCAAACCAGGTCGCGTCAGCTTCCGTACGGCGGAGCACGTCCGCCGGGTGGCCGACGAGCTGGGCTACCGGTCAGGGCGGATGGAGCGGCAGCTGTCGACCCGAGGGACCGGTGTGCTCGCGGTGATCGTCGCCGACATCGCCAACCCCGTGTTCGTGGGCATGATCCGAGGCGCCGAGCGGGAGGCCGCCCAGCACGGTCTGACCCTGGCCATCGTGGAGACCCAGGAGTCCCAGGAGGGGGAGGAACGAGCCATCTCCCGGCTGGAGGCGACGGTGGACGGCTTCATCCTGGCCTCCTCCCGGCTGTCGGACCAGACGATCCGGGCCCTGGCCAAGCGGACCCCGGTGGTGGTGCTGAACCGGACGGTGGGCGAGGTGCCCTCGGTCGCCAGCGACAACGTCCGGGCGACCAAGAAGGCCACTGAGCACCTGATCGGGCTCCGGCACTCCTCGATCTGCTACCTGGGCGGGCCGGAGGCGTCCTTCGCCAACGGGATGCGGTGGCGCGGGCTGAAGGAGGCCGGTCACGAGCTCGACCTGCAGGTGCGCCGCATCGGCCCCTTCCTGCCGACCCTGCGGGGCGGCGGTGACGCGGCGGAGCGGTGGGGGCAGCGTCCGACGACGGCTGTCATCGCCTACAACGACCTGATGGCGATCGGCTTCATGCAGGCCGTCGCGGCCGGTGGTCGTCGAGTGCCGGACGACGTGAGCGTGATCGGCTTCGACAACATCGTGGACGCCGGGCTGGTGGAGCCGGGACTGACCACCATCGCCGCACCCCTGGTCAGCCTGGGGTCGACGGCCGTGGCGCACCTGGCCTCCCGCCGGCCCGTGGACACCAAGACCCGGGAGCCGGTGCTGCTGCCGGCCCGGTTGGTGCTGCGCGGCTCGACCGGTCCCCGAGCCGAGTAGCCGAAGCGCGCGATCGGGATGCGCGCAGCGCCGTCGGGGCGCGGACCGCAACTTGGCAACAGGTGGCAAGTGTTGGCTGGGACCGTCCCGCCGGGCGTTGACTGCGGGTACCGGCCGACGAGGGCCGGTCAAGAGACCGAGGAGTGTCGATGCCGAATCCGGCTGCTGTGAAGGATCTCCGCTCGATGGAGCGGCTGCCGTGGAAGACGGTGGCCGGGTACGGGGCTGGTGACTTCGGCTTCAATCTCGCGTTCAGCCTGAGCACGGCGTTCCTGCTCTACTACTACACCGACGTGGCCGGCATCTCGGCCGCCGCGGTCGGCACCATGTTCCTGGTCGTGCGCCTGTGGGACGCCTTCGCCGACCTGCTGGCCGGCCGCCTGGTCGATCGCACCATGACCCGGTGGGGCAAGTTCCGGCCGTTCATCATGTTCGGCGCGGTGCCGCTGATGTTCATGAGCTTCCTCGTCTTCCACGTCCCGACCAGCTTCGACGCTGGCATGAAGCTCGTCTACGCCTACGCCACGTACGCGATCCTGGGGCTGGTCTACTCGCTGGTGAACATCCCCTACGGCTCGCTGGCCTCGGCGATCACCCAGTCGGTGCACGAACGGGCCAAGCTGGTCGCCGCCCGCGCCTTCGGCGCCGGCATCGGCGGCGTGATCCTCACCTTCGTGGTCGGCAACTTCATCAGCGACCTGCGCGGCCAGAAGGCTCTCATCCAGGGCCCGGAGGATCTGATCGCCTACCAGGCGGCGGTCCAGGGCGTGTTCACCAAGGTCACGCTCGCGTTCATCGTGGTCGGGTCGATCGCCTTCTTCTTCACCGCCTGGGCCTGCCGCGAGGCGGTCGTGCGGACCCAGCCCCGGATCAGCATCAAGGAGACTTTCGGCACCCTGCGCTCCAACAAGCCGTTGGCCTACCTGTGCGGGTCCAGCTTCTTCTACCTGATCGGCGTGTTCGCGGTCGGCGGCACCACCGCCTTCTACGCCCAGTACGTGCTGGGCAACATCGGTCTGGTCGGCATCATCACCCTGGTCAACACCGGCATCACCCTGCTGGTCACCCCGTTCATCCCGAAGATCATCGACCGGTTCGGCAAGAAGAACGTCTTCCAGTTCTGCGGGGTGTTCACCATCGTCGGCGGTGTCGGACTCTTCTTCGCCCCGGCCACCATGTTCTGGCTGGTGCTGCTGACCCTGGCCGTCAAGGGCATCGGCGCCAGCTTGATCAACACGGTCATGTTCGGCCTGGAGGCCGACACCGTCGAGTACGGCGAGTGGAAGACCGGCAAGCGCAGCGAGGGTGCCACCTACGCCCTGTTCTCCTTCACCCGCAAGGTCACCCAGTCCATCGGCGGCGCGGTCGGGGCCTGGGCGCTGGCCATCGGCGGCTACATGGCGGCGAGTGCGGCCAACCCCAGCCCGGTCCAGCCCGACAGCGCGATCATCGCGATCAAGGCCACCATCGGTCTGCTGCCCGCCGCCTGTGCACTGATCGCCATGCTGATCTTCATCAAGTACCCGCTCACCGACGCTCGGTTCAAGGAGATCCGCAACGAGACCGAGGCCCGCAAGCTGGACCTGCTGGCCGAGCACCACGAGGATCCGGCCGACTTCATCACCCCCGACCACAGGGCCTGAGCGCTCGGTCACGGCCCGGCCGCGACACGACGAACCCGTACGACGACACGAAGGAGTGGAGATGCCCCGCATCGGCGTCCAGATGATGATGCTCAAGGACCAGGTGGCCGAGACCGGCCCGTACGAGGTCCTGCGTCGGCTCGACCAGATCGGCTTCTCGGCCGTCGAGGTCTCCCAGATCCCCATGACCACGGAGAACCTGGCCGAGATGCAACGAGCCAAGAGCGAGCTCGGCACCGAGTTCGCGGCGCTGTCGGCCGGGATCGGTCCCGGACCGAACGACTCGCTGGTCGACGACTACGACAAGATCGTGGCCGACGCACGGGCCCTCGGGTCGACGCGGCTCCGGATCGGGATGATGCCGTTCCCGGCCATGTCGTCGGAGGAGGCGCTGCTCGCCTTCTGCCGCCAGGCCGAGGAGATCGCGGTCCGACTGGCCGGCGACGGACTGACGCTCTACTACCACAACCACCATCTCGAGTTCGCCCACCGGGGCGGCCGGTCGATCCTGGACACCATCCGGGCCGAGGCACCCACCATGCGGTTGGAGATCGACGTCCACTGGGTGCAGCGCGGCGGCCGCGACCCGGTGCGCACGCTCGCCAAGTACGCCGGCCTGGTCGATCTCGTCCACCTCAAGGACTACCGGATCGGCGAGCTCCCGGCCACCGCCTTCACCGCCCTGCAGTCCGGTGACCACGCCGGGTTCCTGCAGGCCTTCACCGGGGTGGTGCAGTTCGGTGAGGTCGGGGAGGGCAACCTGGACTGGACCGAGATCATCGAGCAGGCGACCACCTCCGGCGCTCAGTACCTGCTGATCGAGCAGGACGACCAGTACGGCCGCGACCCCTTCGACTGCCTGCAGACCTCCCGCGCGAACCTCGTGGCCCTCGGTCACGCCGACCTCTTCTGAACCGAAAGGAAACGTCCCCATGACCTCCCTGCCCAACCCCGGTCAGGTCCGCCTCGGCATCATCGGCTTCGGTGCCCAGGGCTCCATGTACGCCAAGTTCATCGCCGACGGCCTGGTCCCGAACATGCTGGTCGGCGCGGTGGCCGACACCGACCCCGAGCGGCGCCGGCTGGCGGCTGAGCTCTACGGCGTGCCGGTGCACGACGACTACACCTCCCTGCTAGCCGCCGGTGAGGTGGACGCGGTGATCACCACGGTGCCGCACTACCTGCACCCGGAGATCGGCATCGCCGCACTGAAGGCCGGGATCCACGCCCTGGTGGAGAAGCCGGCCGGCGTCTACACCCGACAGGTGGCCGAGCTCAACGCGTGCGCGACCGCCCATCCCGAGCTGACCTTCGGCATCATGTTCAACCAACGGAACAACCCGCTCTACCGACGGATCAAGGAGATCGTGGACGCCGGCGAGATCGGCGCCATCCGTCGCACGAGCTGGATCATCACCACCTGGTGGCGGCCGCAGGGCTACTACGACCAGTCCGCCTGGCGGGCCACCTGGGGCGGTGAGGGCGGTGGGGTGCTGGTCAACCAGGCCCCGCACCAGCTCGACCTGTGGCAGTGGATCTGTGGTGTGCCGCAGTCGGTCTACGCCAAGGTGGCGTACGGCTTCCGCCGCGACATCGCCGTGGAGGACGAGGTCACAGCCGTCGTCGACTACGGCAACGGCGCAACCGGTACCTTCGTCACCGCCGTGCACGACCTGGTCGGCACCGACCGGTTCGAGATCCTCGGCGACAAGGGCAAGATCGTGGTGGACGGCTCCAAGACGGCCACCGTCACCCGGTTGGTGGCCGACGAGCGGGAGATCTCGGACTCGATGGGGATGGACGAGGTGCGCCAGCTGTTCACCGGCCAGCTCGACCCGACCACCCTGTACAGCCAGGAGATCATCGAGTTCGACTCGCCCTGGGGCGCGCAGCACGCCGGCGTGCTGGAGAACTTCGCCGCCAACATCCTGGACGGCACCCCGCTGCTGGCCCCGGGCTCCGACGGCATCAACGGCGTCCGCCTGGCCAACGCCATCCACCTGTCCAGCTGGGTCGGTGAGGAGGTCCCCCTCGACCTCGACGAGGACCGCTACCTGCGTGAGCTGAACAAGCGCATCGCCGCCGAGGGGACGTTCCCCGAGCGCGACCTCTGACCGATCCCCGCCCGACCGGCCTAGAACTCCGACCAACCCCGAACTCCGACCAACCCCGAACTCCGACCAGCCCCGAACATTTGACCAGCACTGGAAGCAGGACCGTCCCATGGTGACCCAGCTCGACATCGCCGTCCGCGTGAAGCCCGTCGTCGAGTCCGACGGTCTGGCCTTCCGCGACCTCAACGCCAACGGCGTGCTCGACCCGTACGAGGACTGGCGGCTGAGCCCGGCCGAGCGGGCGGCGGATCTGGTGGCCCGGATGTCACCGGAGGAGAAGATCGGGCTGATGGTGATCAACTCCCGGTCGATGGGGATCTCCCAGCCGGACAAGGAGCTGACCAGCCACGACGGGGCGCTGGACGAGCAGTACCACCGGATCAAGAACGACCCGCACAACACCGCTGGACTGCCCTATGAGGGCACCACTCAACAGATCGAAGAGCTGCACCTGCGGCACTTCATCATGCGCGAGACCCCGGCAGGGTCGACGATCGCCACCTGGGTGAACGCCATGAACGAGGTGGCCGAGGGGACCCGGCTGGGGATCCCGGTGATCGTGGCCGCCAACTCCAAGAACGAGCTCGGTGGCTTCAAGATGGGGGCCACTCCGGCCGACCGCGACTTCACCCAGTGGCCCGGCACGCTGGGTCTGGCTGCCACCGGTGACGTCGAGCTGATCGCCGACTTCGCCCAGAAGTCCCGGACGGAGTGGGTCGCGGCAGGGCTGCGCAAGGGCTACATGTACATGGCCGACACCGTCACCGACCCCCGCTGGTTCCGCGGCAGCGGCACCTTCGGCGAGGACCCCGCGTTCAACGCCCGGGCCATCGGGGCCGTCGTCCGCGGCTTCCAGGGCGAGCACGGGCTGGCCGCCGACGGGGTGGCGATGACCACCAAGCACTTCCCCGGTGGCGGGGCCCGGGAGAACGGCTTCGACCCGCACTACGCCGAGGGCAAGTTCAACGTGTACCCGACGCCCGGCTCCCTGCAGGACTACCACCTGCCGCCGTTCCAGGCGGCCATCGACGCCGGCACCTCCAGCGTGATGCCGTACTACGCGATCCCGTCGGCGGAGAAGTCGGCGATGCCGCAACCGCCGCTGGACGAGTTCGAGGACGTCGGGTTCGCCTACAACAAGCCGATCCTGGACCTGCTGCGGTCGATGGGTCACCGCGGTTACGTCAACTCCGACTCCGGCATCTTGTCCAAGATGGCCTGGGGGGTGGAGGAGCTCAGCGTCCCGGAGCGGGTCGGCAAGGCCGTGATGGCCGGCACCGACATCATCGCCGACACCAACGACGTGGGCTCGATCCGGACCGCGTACCTACAGGGGCTCATCACCACCGAGCGACTGGACGACGCGGCCCGGCGGCTGACGGAGGAGATGTTCGCCCTCGGACTGTTCGACAACCCCTACGTCGATCCCGCCCGGGCCGACGCCGTGGTCGCCGCCCCCGATCTGGTCGTCGCCGCCGAGGAGGCCCACCGCCGCTCGGTGGTGCTGCTGAAGAACCGCGGCGCCACGCTCCCGCTCACCGCCGATCGGCTCGCCGGTCGCTCTGTCTACGTGGACGTCTTCGAAGCCGATCTGCTGGTGGCCAAGCTCGACGGCCTGCGGGACCGGCTCGCCGCTGACCATCCCGGCATCGCGTTCACCACCGATCCCCATCACGCCGACGTCGCCGTCCTGTTCGTCAACCCGTCGACGGGGAACTACTTCCACTCCACCGGACTACTCGATCTGACCGTGCACGAAGCCACCAACGTGGCCCTGACCAAGATCACCGCCATCCGCTCCGTGGTCGACGAGGTGGTGGTCGCGCTGAACGTGACCATGCCCTGGCTGCTGGGCACCCTGGAGCCGCTGGCCGACGCCGTCGTGGCGGGGTTCGACACCCGGACCGAGACCGTCTTCGACGCCGTCGTCGGCGCGTTCGCCCCGACCGGTCGGCTGCCTCTCACCTTCCCGGTCGACGACGCCGCCATCGCCGTCGACGAGCAGGGTCGGTGCGCGTCGCCCAACGACGTGCCGGGGTACGCCAAGGAGCAGCACATGGACGGCCGGCCCTACGTCTACACCGATGCCGACGGGAACCGCTACGTCCTGGGTCACGGGCTGACCTTCGACTGACAGCTGGCGGGGCGGCCGGACCACCGTCAGGGGGCAGCCGTCAGGGCCGCGACACCTGCGTCGACCGCGGCCACCAGCTCGGCCCGCGCCTCGTCGACGGAGAACCGACCCGCCAGCACCAGCTCGGCGAGAGCCCCTGCGTCCAGCCGACGTCCGAGACCGTGGCGGAGAGACAGCACGAAGGGTCCGCTCATGTCGTCGACCACCCCGAGGGACCGGGAGACCCCCTGCGCGGTGACCGCGGCGACGCGCACCGCCCGCAGCTCGGCGGGGTGGTCGGCGAAGCGGGTGGGTGGCACCGCCGACAGGGCCGCGTGCTCGGCGGCCAGGGGCAGGATCTCGGCGACGTACGCCTCCGTGTCGACGGTGAACAGCTGCAGACGCAGACCTTCGGCACCGAAGTCGGTGAGCAGCGGACGGACCCTCTCGGCCACGCCGCGGTCGGCCGACGACACCGCCGCGGTCGTGGTCGATGTCGTGGTCCGGGTGCGGGGGGAGAAGCCTGCCGGCGGGAACAGGCTCATCACCAGTCCGTCCTCGGCCGCCATCCGGCCCGCCTCCCAGAGCAGGTGGCCCTCGAACGCCAAGGCCTCGTCGGGCAGCAGCTCGCCCGAGCGAGCGAGTCCGTAGAGCCGAGCGGCATCGTCGCGGGGCAGCCGCCGGATCGCCACGTCGCTGGCGTGGTGCTCCGAGGCGAGGGCACCGCGGTCGAGGAAGTAGCGACGCCGTTCCTGCACTGCGGCGAGGAAGCCGTCGAGGTCGTCGGTGGCGAGACCGGTGACCTCCGCCAGCAGGTCGGCGTCGGTGCGCCAACCGCGCCGTCCGGGATCGAGGTAGCGGTCGGGGCTGAAGGTCGGCACCACCAGACCGGACAAGGTCGGGTCCTCGGCCAGCTGCTCGTGCGCCCGGAGCTGGTCGGCGGGGTCGTCGCTGGTGGCGAACCGGCGAAGGTCGGCCGCGGCCACCAGACGACGCGGGTGCAACGGTTCCTCGGCCAGGCGCACCACCAGCTCGTCGTACACCTCGGCCGGGTCGCGGTCCGCCCGCAGCGGCGGCAGCCCCGCCAGGCGTACGGCCTCCTCGCCGTGCGCCAGCATCCAGGGCTGCGAGATCGTGACCACCAGGTGCCGCCACAGCAGAACGAAGGCCTGGCGCGAGGCCTGCTCGGCGCGCCAACCGTCGGTCATCGCGAACTCGGTCCGGATGCCGCTTCCCCGGAGCAGAGCCTGGATGCCCTGGTCGTGCGAGATCAGCAGGTTCATCGGGTCGGTGATCGGCAGGTCCTCGGCCAGGTAGCGGGCGGGGAGACCGTTGTGCACCGACACCAGCGGAGCGGAGGCCACTGACGCGTAGAGCTCCTCGGCCAGCGCCCGGGCGCGAGGCTCGACCGGCCAGGCCGGGTCGGGGCCGGGCGCGGCGCTGCTGGTCATGGCGACAGCGTAGGTCAGCCCGGCGTCGCCGTCGTGGGCGGCGACCGCTCTGCCACCACCCCTGAGGGTGTGGCGCCGCCGTCAGCGCCGCCCCTACAGTCGGCGCAGGGGGCAGCTCCGAACGGGTGATCGTCGCACGAGGGCGACCACCCTCGGCGCCTGTCGTCGTCAACGAAGCTCGTAAGTCCGCGCGGCTGTCGCTCAGCGTCGACCGACGTCAACCAAGGGGCCGAGCTACCCGTTCGCGGCGTCGGGCCGCCGGCCGTCGGAGGCTGGTCGGGTCGTCGAGAACGGGGGGTTCGGTGTTCCCGGCGGCCCGCCCCGACGGCCTACCTCGGGCGTTCCCGCTGACGGTGCTGCCGAGTCCGGCGCTGACCGCTTGGTGATCAGATGACTGCCGACTCGTTGATCTTGAGGACGCCGCCTTCGCTGACCAGCCGGAAGGACCGTTGCTCGGTCGACCGCTGGTTGCCGCTCTTGGCCACGTAGGTGATCGTGGCCTGCACCCGGTCGGGAGCAGTGGCCCGGACGTCGCTGACCGAGACGGTGTCCATGTCCTTCCAGAACCCCTCGTAGCTCTCCCGGCCGCCGGTCTGCTGCTGGTACGACGCCGTCAGCCGCGCCCAGCCCGCGTCGGTGTCGTCGGGGAGCAGGGCGTAGTAGTCGGTGACCGCCTGCGCCAGCTGCTCGGTGGTGGGTGCGCCGGCGGTGGTCGGCGCCGGCGACGACGGGTCCGCGCTCTCGCTCGAGCCGGTCGGGGAGTCGGACCGACTGACGCCGGGGCTGGGATCCGAGCCCACGGTCGGCGAGGTCACTGTCGGCCAGAGCAGCGCGACAGCGACGACGGCCACCAGCAGAGCGAGCACCACGATCGCCACCACCAGCCCGCGTCGGCTCCGCCGGCCGGGTGGGGACGGGCGAGCCGGGGCCGCGGGCTGGCAGACGAGGGGCGGGCGTAGCCCGAGCCGGCGTCGGGCGCGCTGGTGTGCGACGGGCCGGCGGACAACTGGCTGGCGGGCGACGGGGCTCCGGAGGAGCCAGCTGACGTGGAGGGACCTGGGGACGTGGAACGTGCGGCCGACGCGTACCCGGGTCCAGCGGACGTCGGACTGGCCGACGAGGAAGCGGTGGAGGTGGAGGCGGCGCTCGGCTCGGTCGTGCCGGCGAACCCGGCGGGCGCGCCCTCAGCCGGCTGTGCCGCAGCGGGGGTGACAGGTGGTGCTGCTGTGGGCAGCCGGGGCGTGGCGTCGGCGGCCGGCCCCAGTGCTCGGGTCGCCGGCGACGCCGCTGACGACGGCTCGAGGGGGAGCGCCCTGGTCGGTGCCGGGATCGCCTCGGTCGCCTCAGGCTCCGAGCGCTGGCGATGGGGCCCCGTCGGGGGCAGGGCGGTCGGCAGGGGCGCCGAGCCACCGGCCAGCGCGGACAGCCGGGCCGACGCCTCGGCCATCGTGGGACGGTCCCCGGGCTGCAGGCTCATCATCGACAGCAGCAGCGGCTCCAGGGCACCGGCCCGCTCCGGCGGCCGCATCTCCCCGGCGGTCACCCGGTAGAGCACGGCGATGGCGTTGCCCTCACTCCCGAACGGCGGTTCGCCTTCCACCGCGGCGTACAGGGTGGCCCCGAGGGAGTGCACGTCCGAAGCGGAGGTGGACTCCTCGCCGCGGGCCGTCTCGGGGGCGAGGTAGGCGGGGGTGCCGGTGATCATGCCGGTCATCGTCAGGGTGGCGTCCCCGAAGGACCGGGAGATGCCGAAGTCGCAGATCCGGGCGGTGCCGTCGTCTCCGATCAGCACGTTGCCCGGTTTGACGTCCCGGTGCACGATGCCGAGGGCGTGCGCCGCGGCCAGGGCCGAGGCGACCTGCGACCCGACCCGGGCCGCCTCCGCGGGGGCCAGGTTGCCCAGGCCGCGCATCACCTCGGTGAGCGGCACCGACGGCACCAGCTCCATCACGATGCAGGGTTGCCCCTCGTGCTCGACCACGTCGAACACGGCCACCGCGTACGGGTGCTGGAGGCTCGCGTTGATCCGCGCCTCGCGCATCGCGCGCTGGGCGATGACCTCGGTCTCGGCCTCGGTCAGGCCGACCTGGGTCCGCAGCTGCTTGACCGCTACCGGGCGGTCGAGGCGCTCGTCCCGTGCCTCCCAGACCACCCCCATCCCGCCGGCGCCGAGCTGGCGGACCAGGCGGTAGCGGTCGGCGATGAGAGTCCCCGGCGTTGCCATCGGACCCTCACTTCCCGGTCGTCGTCCTGTGGCCAGGTCCGAGCGTACTCACGACGGCGGTGGCGCGCCGGTTTCGTCGCGGTCGCGGCGTCGGTGAGCGGCGGCGCCCCGACGCCGCAGTGCAGCCGGCTCGCCGGCCGCGGCGCCTCGGCCGGCGGAGGCGCGGCGGGGTGTCGTCGCCGCCGGCCAGCGGGGAGCGGATGGTCAGCCAGGAGATGACACCCCCGACGATGAACAGGACGGCGCAGATGATCATGGCGCGGTCGAACCCCGCGTCGAAGGTGGCCGGGTCGGCGTAGTCGTCCCCCCGCAGTCCCACCAGCACCGGGAGGGCGGCCACCGCGAGCAGGCCACCGGCTCGGGCGACCGCGTTGTTGACCCCGCTGGCGATGCCGGCGTGCCGGTCCTCGAGAGCCGCCAGCACCGTCGCGGTCAGCGGCGCCACGGTCAGGGCGAGTCCGAGACCGATGATGACCACGGCCGGCAGCACGTCGGTGACGTAGGAGGCCCCCGGCCCGATGCGGGGCAGCAGCAGTGCCCCCACCCCGGCCAGCAGCGGTCCCAGGGTCATCGGCCAGCGTGGCCCGATCCGCTCGGCCAGCTGCCCGGCCGAGCCGGACAGCAGCAGCATGATGATGGTGATGGGCAGCAGGGCCGACCCGGCGGCGAGGGCGTCGAAGGAGGCCACCACCTGCAGCTGCACGACGAGCAGGAAGAACAGGGCGCCCAGTGCCGCGTAGACCACCAGCGTGACCACGTTGGCGGCACTGAACTGCCGCGAGCCGAAGACCTCGAGCGGGAGCATCGGCGTCCGCCCACGTCGCTCGACCGCGACGAAGCCCGCCAGGGCCGCCACGCCCAGCAGCCCGACGATGATCACCCGCGGGCCCCAGCCGTCTCCGGCACCGATCAGCGCGTACGTCAGACCGGCCAGGCCTGCGGCGGCCAGCGTGGCCCCGGCGAGATCGAAGCTCCGCGGAGCCTCCGGGTCGGACGTCTCCGGGACGTGCCGCAGCGTCACCAGCAGCACGACCACGGCCAGCGGCAGGTTGATCAAGAAGGCCCAGCGCCAGCCGATCGTCTGCACCATCCAGCCGCCCACCAGCGGCCCGATCGCCGAGGCCACCCCGGACAGCGCCGACCAGGTCCCGATGGCGCGGGCCCGGTCAGTGCGGACGAACGTGGCCGAGATGATGGCCAGGCTCCCCGGCACCAGCAGGGCGCCGCCGACACCCTGCAGGATCCGGGCGGCGATCAGCCAGCCGATGCTGGGGGACAGACCGCAGAGCAGCGACCCGAGGGCGAACCAGACCACACCGACCGAGAAGATCCGCCGTCGGCCGAATCGGTCGCCGAGCGAGCCGCCCAGCAGCACCAGGGCGGCCAGCGACAGGGTGTACCCGTTGACCACCCACTGGAGCTGACCGAGGCTGGCGCCGAGATCGCTGCCCAGAGCGGGTAGCGCCACGTTGACCACCGTCGAGTCGAGCAGCGAGATGCTGGACCCCAGCACGGTGGCCAGCAGGATCCACCGTCCCCGGGCGCTGGCGCGACGGATGCCGGGAGCGAGCGGGTCAGGACCGGTGGGCACGGGCTCACCGTAGCCCGCGCCGGGCCCCCTCCTCGCGCTGTGCCGGCAGGCCCGCGTCGGCTACCGGTCGCGCCAGCTGTGGCTCGGGGTCCAGCCGAACAGGGTCTGCATCTTGGTGCAGTCGAAGGCTGACGTCGGGTCGGCGTAGTCGTCGGCGAACCGGTCGTAGCCGTCGTAGTGCTCGGCCATCAGCTCCCGCAGACCCCGCTTGGCCCGCGTGTCAGCGGCGGCGATCAGGCAGACCTCGTGGCCGGTGCTGGTCCCCTCCAGGGCGGCGCGGTAGGCGGTGCCCACGTCGCGGGCGTCGATGTAGCTCCAGAAGTTGCCCTTGCTCAACGACGGGTCCGCCCACTCGGCCTCGAACCGCCCGTACGTGTCGGGTGGGATCACGTTGTTGATCCGCAGCCCGACCCAGGCCGTCTCGGGGTAGCGGACGGCGAGGGAGTCCGCGATCACCTCGCTGAGGTACTTGCTCAGCGCGTACGCGTTGGGTGACGGCCGCCGCTCGCTCTCGTCGAAGGGGATGCGGTCCGGGACGGTCCCGTCGGTCAGCAGCCCGGTGGCCATCTCGCTCGAGGCGTAGACCACGCGGGAGACGCCGAGATCGCCGGCCGCCTGCAGGATGTTGTGGGCCGACAGCACGTTGTTGTCGAACACGTCGATCTGCGCCTGTCCGCTCGGCGCCGGGTTGGCGGCCAGATGGCAGATGCCCTCGGGTCGGAACTGGAACAGGGCGTCGTAGACCTTGCCGGCGTTGGTCAGGTCCACGCGGCAGAACTCACCGGGAAGCTGCAGATCGGGTCGGTCGGCGACGTCGAAGTTCACCACCTGGTGCCCCGCCTCGGCCAGGTTGCGGACGACCCACTGGCCTGCTCGGCCGGTCCCTCCGGTCACGACGACGCGCATCTGCTGCCTCTTCTCCTTGTTGGTGTCCCGATCGGCTCGACGGTCGACCGGGGATCGCTGCCGCACGCCCTTTCGGGATCGGTGCCGGTCGCGGTTCGACCCTACGTTGCCCGTCTGGGGCGGGCTCAAACAGTGACGTCTGGCGAGCGGGAGCAGCAGGGTCGCATGATGCTCCTCGCTACCGTGTCCGAGTGCGGTTCCAGATCCGGCGAGCTACCGCCGCAGATCAGAATGTGCTGCGGCGCGCTCTCCACTGCGCCTGGCGCTGGAGCGAGCCGTGGTCTGAACAAGAATTCCAAGAGCAGCTGGCCCGCAACGCGCCGGACTCCTACGTCGACGACTTCGGTCGTCGGCCGGGCGATGTCGGATTCGTCGGCCGGATTGCTAGTGGCCGTTCCCGACAGTGGTCGGGCGCCGCCTGGTGCCGCTGGTTCACCGCCGACCACCATCGCAGCGGGTACCTTGCGCCGGATGTGCCTGAGCTCGTCGTGGGGGTGGTGGAGGACGGCCGCGGCCAAGGACTGGGCTCGGCTCTCATGAGACGGTTGCTGCAGGAGGCGGATGTGCGCGGACTGCCGGCTGTGGGCTTGCATGTGGCCAGCGAGAACCGCCGAGCTCAGCACCTCTACGACGCGTTGGGTTTCGTCGTCGCGGTAGACCGTGGTGATCGCGGGCTGGTGATGCGTCGGGAGCTCCGGCGCCGTCCCTCGTCGTAGGCCGGGGAACCTGCTGTTCGACTCCCGGCAGAACTCCGCCATCCTCAGCCCCTGACTGCGCGAGCGTGCCGCCAAATCTGATCACGTCAGTGTGGCGTGGGCGGTGCCTGACCTGGTCCAGCTGATGCTCATGTCCTTCTGCAGTTGGAGATCGGGTCACCTGCGTCTTGTATTCGAACACGTGTTCGAGTAGACTGTGATCATGGATCCGACACCCGAAACCGAGTCTGCCGAGGCAGCTGGTTCGGTGTTGGCGGCGGCGGTGGATGGGGTCCGGACGGCTGTGGGGCATCTGATCAAGGTGGTCGACGACGGTGCCCTGGCTGATCTGGGGGCGGTGGGTCTGGTCGGGTTCTTGGCGGAGCTGGAGCAGGTGCGGAACCAGTGGCCGGTGGTGGACCGGGCGGCGATCCAGTTCGGCATCGAGCAGGGTGTGCCTGCGTGTGTTGACGGAGCGGTCGATGACCCGGGTCCTGATGGCGGGGTTGCGGTTGTCGGTCGGGGAGGCGCACCGTCGGGTGAAGGCGGCGGAGCATCTGGCCGGTTCGGCGGTCGATGACCGGGGAGCCGTTGGGTCCGGTCCGGCCGCACCTGGCGGCGGCGCAGGCGGAGGGTGGGGTGTCGCCGGAGCAGGTGGCGGTCATCGACACCGCGTTGCGGAAGGTCGACCACTGCGACCCGGCCGCGGTGGCGGCGGGGGAGAAGCTGCTGACCGAGGCGGCTGGCGCGTTGGGGCCGAAAGAGCTGGGGTTGGTGGCGGCGCGGGTGGTCGATGCGATCGACCCGGACGGGGTGGCACCGGTCGATGAGCGGGAACACGCCGAGCGGCGGTTCTTCCACCTGAAGCACCGGGCGGATGGGGCGTGGGTGGGAGATTTCCGGTTGACGCCGGTGTTGGGGCAGAAGCTGCAGGCCCTGCTGGACCCGTTGATGTCTCCTCACCCCGCACACACGACCGGGGAGGTGGTGGGGATGGTTTGGTGGTGGAGGAGGTGGATCGGCGGTCGCGGGGGCAGCGGCGTCATGATGCGGTCGAGGCGGTCGTGGACCGGCTGCTGCGCAGCAGCGATCTGCCGGAGTCGGGTGGGATCGCGACCACGCTGGTGATCGTCATGTCCTACACCGACTACGTCACCGCCCGCGGCGACACCGCACCGAGCGCAGACGGGCAGGGCAGTGCGAGTGAGGGCCGGGGCGAGGGGGATCGCGCACGTTTGCTGATGGGAGTCCGGTGGCGGTGTCGACGGCGCTGCGGTGGGCGGACCAGGCGGAGGTGGCGTGGTGTGTGACCACACCGCAGGGGGCGGTGCTGGATCTGTACCGGACCCGGCGGATCGCGTCCCCGTCGCAGACGGTGGCGTTGATCGCCCGCGACGGTGGCTGCTCCTTCCCGGGCTGCGACGTGGGCCCGTCGTGGTGCGAGCGGCATCACATCGTGGCCTGGCAGGACGGCGGGGACACGAACCTGGACAATCTGACCCTGGTCTGTCGTTACCACCACCGCCACTTCGAGACCGGCGGCTGGACCTGCCGGATGAACGCTGATGGTCTGCCGGTGTGGATCCCACCGAGATGGGTCGACCGACAACGACGACCGATCCTGCACCCCCGGATCATCCTGAACCACTGGAACCCGCAAGACCCGCTGGACCTCTGAGTCACCCGGGTCCCTGGGAGTCCGCAGACCAAGATCACGTCCGACCACGATCATCAGCTCGACCACGATCATCAACTCGACCACGATCAGAAGCCGACCGCCGCAGAACTCCCCTGCGGCGGCCATCGGCGTGCTTGGTGCCGGCTGCCGACCCGCCGTCAGCGTCGGCTCCTCCAACCCGGCTACGGACAGTGCAGGTACTGGGCGTTGGTGGGGGGCGGTGAATAGCTGCAGGCGTCCGGCACCACGCGCTGGACCAGGACCGCCCACCCCACGCAGGCCAGGACCACGATGATCGCGAAGACGACCACGAAGCGCAGAGTGAGCTGGCGGCGCACGGCTCAGGCCATCGCGAAGCGCTCGGAGTGGATGTGGTCACCGGGGATCCCCAGCTGGGCGAGTGCCTGCTCGACGCCGTCCATCATCGCGTTGGAGCCGCAGAGGAAGTACTGCAGGCGCTGCCGGTCGCGGGGCAGGACCTCGTCCAGCAACCGCTGGTCGACCCGTCCGCGGTGGCCGGTCCAGGACTCACCTGGACTGGACGCGGTCGCGATCACCGTCAGCGGCAGCCGTTCGGCGAGAGCCAGCAGCTCGGCGTACCCCATCATCTGGTCGTCCTGCCGGTTGCCGATGATGGCCCAGCAGGGCCGAGGGTCCCTGCGGTCGGCGAGGGTGGAGATCATCGACAGCAGTGGGGTGACGCCGACCCCGCCGCCGATGAACACGAAGCCCGGACCCTCGTGCCGGTCGAGGGTGAAGTGACCCCAGGGTCCGTCGAGGTAGACGGTCTCACCGGGCTGCAGATCGTGGACGCGGGCGGTCCAGCGACGCTCGGTCTTGATCGTGAACTCGACCCGGTCGGTGTTCTCGGCGGACGACGAGATCGAGAACGGGTGGTAGTTCATCGAGAACGGCAGCCGGCCGGTGTTGATCCAGGCGAACTGGCCGGGTTGGAACCGGAAGCCCTGTCGTCCGTACGCGGTCGGGTTGAGCAGCCTCAGCGACACCGTGTGGCCGCCCGGTTGCTCGCGGACCTCGGCCACTGTCCAACGGCGACGCCACCGGAGCAGCGGCCGCACCCCGCGAACCCAGACCGCGATGCCGATGAACGCCGCCGAGTAGGCGATCCACAGGGCGCGCTCCCACGGCTCGCGTACGTAGTAGCCGATCAGCAGCACGTGGGTCAGACCGGTCACCACGATGAGCACGGCCAGCGTCGCGTGCAGCACCTGCCAGACCTCGTACGTCAGCCCGAGCCGCTGACGCCAGACGGAGGTGATGATCAAGATCAGCAGGAACACGATCGAGCCGACGGCGAACTTGGCCCGCAGGGGCGAGGTGAACACGTTCAGCAGCGCGAGATAGCGGCTGTCCCAGAACATCAACACGATCGGGTGGGCGAAGAGGCAGACCGTGATGATCACGGTCATCTGCCGGTGCACCTGCAGCACGATGTCGATGCCGAAGGTCTCCGTGGCGCGGACGAAGCGGGCGGCGAGGACGAACTGCAACCCCATCAAGGCGAGCCCGACGAAGCCGAGGGCGACCGACAGGTTGACCCAGAAGCCCCGGCCCGGATCGAGGCTGATCAGGCTGAGCGGCAGCGGGGCGATGGCCAGCAGCAGGTAGACAGCCATCCAGGCGGCGGCTCGGAACGGGTGCTTGATGGATCACCTCACAACGGCTGGCCGGATGACCTGAAGACGATGATGGTCGGTCCGGGTGATCGGCCGCAAGGGTGCGGGCGCCGCGTCTCGGCCCAGGTGGTCAGCGCTGGACGGCCTTGAGGATGGTGGTCGCCCCGGTCACCCAGTCGTGCTGGATCGGCGCCCCGTCACGGAGGTGCTCCTCGTACGTCCACAGCACGTTGCAGACCTCGCGGACGACGATCCAGTCCCGTACGCGGTCCTCGTCCAGGCCGGCGACGTCCACCACGGTGAACAGCCGGTCCAGCAGCGCCTGCCGGGGCGAGGTGGCGGCCATCGCCTCGTCCCATCGGTTGCCGAGCAGCGGCCCCACCTCGTAGGCGGGGTCACCCGCCAACGGTTTCGGGTCGATGACCAGCCACGGCTCGCGGTCGGCAGCCAGCACGTTGAAGTAGTGCAGGTCGCTGTGGATCAGCGCCCGGTCGGTGTCGGCGTCGTCGGCGAAGTCACGGAGCAGCCGGTCGGCCTGACTGACGAAGCGACGGGAGATCAGGTTGGCGCCGAGCAGCACCGGCAGTCGCCCGAGCCAGTCCCGGCACAGCTCACTGAGCCGCCGGGTCTGGGGGAGCGGGGCGACGTGCAGTCGCCGGTAGAGTCCGGCGACCACCTCGCAGGCCTCGAGAACCCCGAGGGCGTGCAGATCCCGGTCGGTGCTGGCCCGCTCCAGCAACAGGGCGTTGCGTCGCGGATCGGCCCGCCACAGCTCCACGGCGCCGTTCCCCTGCCACGCTCGCAGAGCGAGGTGCTCGGTCTCGGCTTCCCAGTGCGGCCAGGTGATCTTGAGCACCGCGGACCGCCCGTCCTCGGTCCGCACCGGCACCACCATGGCGCAGTTGCCCGACAGCGTCGCGCCGTCGACACGGAGTCGCCACTCGCGGATCAGGTCGTCACTCAACCGGGGTGCTCGCGCCAACCAGTCGTCCCAGGAAGGACGGCCCTCGGCCTGGGCACGCAGCGCAGCGGGGACGTCGACCACCCCGAGACCCTACTCACCAGCGGGCAGCAGACTGGGCAGATGCGTGATCCACGGGAAGGTGTCACCGCCGACGGCTCGATCGTCACCGGTGTCGACCGGCGCGCAGTGCCGGCGGTGTTCGAACCCGTGCTGCGCGCTGTGGATGAGGAGCTGGCGGCTTGGCCGGCAGTGACGTCGTACGTGTACGGCTCGGTCGCCACCGGACAGGCGCAGCTCGGCCGCTCCGACGTCGACCTGCTCACCGTCGGGCTGCCGGCCGAGCGGGCCGCGGAGATCGGACGGGCGCTGAGCGTCCGGTTCGCCGGACTCTGTCGCGAGGTGGCGATCGGCCCCGGCCCAGGCCGACGACCTGGTCGGGGAGGACGACGCCGCGTACGGGATGCGGGTCTTTCTACGGCACTACTGCGCCCCGCTCCCGGGTCCGGCCGCGGCAGACCCGGGGCCGGCCTTCCCGGCGGATGCGCGGGCCGCCCGTGGCTTCAACGGCGACATCGACCGCCATCTCGCCCGGTGGCGTCAGGCAGCACCTGAGGCCGACCCGGAGGCACTGGGTCGCGTGGTGGCGCGGAAGACGCTGCTGGCCACGGCTGGACTGGTCAGCGTCCTCGATCGGACCTGGACGACCGACCGAGCGCTGGGCGCCGACCGGCTCGCCGTCCACCGGCCCGATCTCGCGGACGGCCTCCGCCAGCTGCTGGCCTGGGCCACCGACGAGAGCGCCGCTGACCGGTCGGGGCTGCAGGCCGCGCTGGCACCCCCCGGCACGGTCGAGCAGGTCGTCGCACAGTTCCGCGCCGTCATCGGCCTGTGGGCCTCCTACTGAGCGAACCCCTCCGCTCGATTCCGCCGGCCGGGTTGAACCCGGCGCGACTGGGTACCCTGACCAACGGCCGCTGTCAGCGAGCGCGGCCCCTCACCCCACGAACCCAGGAGACACCCATGTCCGACGTGCCCACCCTGACCCTCAACGACGGCCACCGCATCCCCCAGCTCGGCTTCGGCGTCTGGCAGGTGTCCACCGAGGACATCGTGGCCTCGGTCGCCACCGCCCTGGAGATCGGCTACCGGCACATCGACACGGCGGCCATCTACGGCAACGAGGAAGGCGTCGGCCAGGCCATCGCCGACTCCGGCATCGCCCGCGAGGAGCTGTTCGTCACCACCAAGCTGTGGAACGACAGCCACGGCGTCGACACCGCCGTCCGGGCCGCCACGACGAGCCTGGCCAAGCTGGGCCTGGACTACGTCGACCTCTACCTGATCCACTGGCCGACGCCGGCCCGCGACAACTACGTCGCCGCCTGGCACGGTCTGGAGAAGGTGCAGGCCGAGGGCCTGTCCCGGTCCATCGGCGTCTCCAACTTCACCGAGGAGCACCTGCGCCGGGTGATCGCAGAGGGTTCGGTGGTGCCGGCGGTGAACCAGATCGAGGTGCACCCGACGCTGACCCAGGAGGACATCATCGCGGTGAACGACGAGCTCGGCGTGATCACCGAGGCCTACAGCCCGCTGGGCCTGTCGGCAGACCTGGAGAACGCGACCGTCCGCGAGATCGCGGCGGCCACCGGTCGTACGCCGGCTCAGGTCATCCTGCGCTGGCACCTGCAGCTCGGTCGGGTCGTCTTCCCCAAGTCGGTGACGCCGCAGCGGATCAAGGAGAACTTCGAGGTGTTCGACTTCGAGCTCTCCGCCGACCAGGTGACGGCGATCTCCGGTGTCAACGCCGACAACCGGCTGGGTTCGCACCCGAACGACTTCAACTGATCCGCACCGGCTGACCCCGATGGTCGAGGGGCCGTCCGCCGCTCAGAGCACGCGGCGGATGGCCCGCTCGAACCCGGTGACGTGCTCGAGCGCCAGCGCGGCGGCGGTGTCGGCCTCGCCGTCGGCGATCGCCTCCAGCAGGGCGGCGTGCTCGCGGACGTGCTCGGCCAGGTCGGGGAGCTTGTCGATCACCAGGCACCAGATCCGGGTGGCCAG
Source organism: uncultured Actinomycetota bacterium (assembly GCA_963784345.1). Classification (GTDB taxonomy): domain Bacteria; phylum Actinomycetota; class Actinomycetes; order Propionibacteriales; family Propionibacteriaceae; genus Microlunatus. The sequence continues at coordinate 67,515 of CAWARE010000042.1, read as the reverse complement.
GTTGTCGTAGCGCACCAGGACGTCCTCCAGGTGCGGGTTCCCGGTCGCCCGGTAGACGAGCTTGTGGATCGCCAGGTCCTCGGTGATCACCGAGGTGCGGTCGTCGTCGACCTGCTGCAGGTGCCGGACCTCCGCGGCGGTGGCCCGCAGCTCGGCGCGCTGCCGGGCGGTGGCGTGTTCGGCGGCGCGGCGGGCGGCGTGGGGTTCGAGCAGCTGGCGCAGATCGGAGATGCTGCCGAGCTCGGTCACGTCCACGACGGTGGCGAAGGTGCCGCGACGTGCGTACGAGACGACGAGGTGGTCGGTCTCCAGCCGCTTCAGGGCCTCTCGGACGGGCGTCCGGCCCACCCCCAGCTCGGCGGCCAGACCGACGTCGTTGATCGGGTCGCCGGGCCGGATCCGGAGCATGATCAGCCGGTCCTTGATCTGCTCGTACGCCTGCCCGGCCAGCGAGGTCGGACCCACCCGCTCGTCCCGGCTCGCCGGGGCGTGGTCGATGATCATGGTCTGCGACGCCTCTCTCCGCACCACCGGCGCGACGTCGCCCGGTGCACCGGGAGCCTCGATTGACAGGCCCCCACGGCGATGAGCATACTACTTGTGAGCGATTGATATATTAGTGACATACCAATGGGTCGGTGGAGGTACCTGATGGCTGAGGCGTTGCCACCCCACCCGGACTTCCTGTGGCGCAACCCCGACCCGAAGCGGTCCTACGAGGTGGTCGTCGTCGGCGCCGGCGGGCACGGGCTGGCCACGGCCTACTACCTGGCCAAGAACCACGGCATCACCGACATCGCCGTCCTCGAGCGGGGTTGGCTGGCCGGCGGCAACATGGCCCGCAACACCGCGATCATCCGCTCCAACTACCTGTGGGACGAGTCGTCGGCGATCTACGAGCACTCCCTGCAGCTGTGGGAGGGTCTGCCCGCCGAGCTCGACTACGACTTCCTGTTCAGCCAGCGAGGGGTGATGAACCTCGCCCACACCCTGCAGGACGTCCGCGACTCGGTCCGCCGGGTCGGCGCCAACCAGCTCAACGGCATCGACGCGGAGTGGCTGGATCCCCAGCAGGTGAAGGAACTCTGCCCGATCATCAACATCAGCGACGGGATCCGCTACCCGGTCCTGGGAGCGACCTTCCAGCCGCGCGGGGGGATCGCCAAGCACGACCACGTGGCCTGGGCGTTCGCCCGCAAGTGCGACGAGCTGGGCGTGGACCTGATCCAGAACTGCGAGGTCACCGGCTTCGTGCGTGACGGCGACCGGGTCGTCGGGGTCGAGACCACCCGGGGGCGGATCGCCACCGGCAAGGTCGGGCTGTCGGCCGCCGGGCACTCCAGCGTCCTGGCCGCCCTGGCCGGGGTCGACCTGCCGCTCCAGTCGCACCCGCTGCAGGCGCTGGTCTCCGAGCTGCACCAGCCGGTCCACCCCACAGTGGTGATGTCCAACCACGTGCACGTCTACGTCTCCCAGGCCCACAAGGGTGAGCTGGTGATGGGGGCCGGTGTCGACTCCTACAACGGCTACGGGCAGCGCGGCGGGTTCCACGTGATCGAGCACCAGATGGCCGCCGCCGTGGAGCTGTTCCCGATCTTCGCCCGGGCCCACCTGCTCCGGACCTGGGGCGGCATCGTCGACGTCACCCTGGACGCGTCCCCGATCGTCGGCACCACCCCGGTCGAGAACCTGTACGTCAACTGCGGGTGGGGGACCGGCGGTTTCAAGGCCACCCCCGGGGCCGGCTGGACGTTCGCCCACACCATCGCCACGGGCCGGCCGCACCCGCTGAACGAGCCGTTCGCCCTGGACAGGTTCGTCAGCGGCGCCCTGATCGACGAGCACGGCGCCGCCGGTGTGGCGCACTGAGGAGCAGACAGATGATCCTGATCGACTGCCCGAACTGCGGACCGCGCGACGAGACCGAGTACCACTACGGCGGCGAGGCGCACGTGGCCTACCCGGCCGATCCGCAGGCCCTGACCGACGAGGAGTGGGGCCGCTACCTGTTCTACCGCAGGAATCCCAAGGGTCTGTTCGCTGAGCGCTGGGTGCACTCGGCGGGTTGTCGCAAGTGGTTCAACGTGCTCCGGGACACCGTCAGCTACCGCGTCGAGGCCGTCTACCGCCTCGACGACGCCCGCCCGGACGGCGCACACCGTCAGCAGCCGTCGGGAGGACGGGCATGACCTCCCACCGACTGGCCACCGGCGGCCGCGTCGACCGCTCCGTCGAGCTGGCCTTCACCGTGGACGGCCGGTCGTACGTCGGACATCCCGGCGACACGCTGGCCTCGGCCCTGCTGGCCGCCGGGGTGATCGAGACCGGGCCGTCGATCTACCTCGGTCGCCCGCGGGGGATCGTGGCGGCCGGCGTCGAGGAGCCGAACGCGTTGGTCGACGTCCGGCGTCCGGGACAGAGTGTGAGCGAACCGATGGTGCCGGCCACGGTGCTGGAGCTGGTCGACGGGCTGGAGGCCAGCTACCTGTCCGGCGTGGGCACCCTCGACCCCGCCGACGACACCAGCCCCTACGACAAGGTCTACGTGCACACCGACGTGCTGGTCGTCGGAGCCGGACCCGCCGGTCTGTCGGCCGCCCGGGCGGCGGCCGTGACCGGGGCCCGGGTGATCGTCATGGACGACCAGCCCGAGCTCGGGGGCTCGTTGCTCTCGCAGCCGCATCAGGTGCTCGACGGTCGTCCCTGCCGCCGACTGGCTGACCACCGCCGAGCGGGAGCTGGGCGAGGCGCCGGAGGTCACGCTGCTGAACCGCACCACAGTCCTGGGCAGCTACGACGCGAACTACGTGATCGCCGTGCAGAGCCGGACCGACCACCTCGGAGCCGCCGGGGTCGACCTCCGGGGCGTCTCGCGGCAGCGACTCTGGCACGTCCGGGCGCAGCAGGTGATCATCGCCACCGGCGCTCACGAGCGCCCCCTGGTGTTCGCCGACAACGACCGTCCCGGGGTCATGCTCGCGTCGGCGGTCCGCACCTACCTGAACCGCTACGGGGTGGCCGCCGGTCGCCGGATCGTGGTGGCCACCACCAACGACAGCGCGTACGCCCTGCTGCCGGAGCTGTCCGCCGCCGGCGTCGAGGTCGCCCTGGTCGCCGACGCCCGGACCGAGCTGAGCGACGTCGCCCGGGCCGCCCGGGACAGCGGCGTCGAGGTGGTCGCCTCCACCGCGGTGGTCGGCACCGCCGGTGATCCGCGCGTCGACCGCCGCCCTGGTCGGCCCGATCGACGCGTCAGGGGTCCCGGTGGGTGAGCCGATGACCGTCGCCTGCGACCTGGTGGCCGTCTCCGGCGGCTGGAGCCCGGTGGTGCACCTGCACAGCCAGCGGCAGGGATCGCTGCGCTGGGACGACGACCTGGTGGCGTTCGTGCCCTCCGGCGAGGTCGAGGGACAGCAGGTGGTCGGTGCCGCCCGTGGGGTGGCGCTCCTGTCGGAGTGCCTGACCGACGGCGCCCGCGCCGGAGCCGCTGCCGCGTTCGGTGCGGGGTTCGTCGGCGAAGCCGGCGCGGCCGCCCTCTCGGCACCCCCGGCGACGCCGGTGCCCGACGGGCCCACCCGCGCCCTGTGGGTGGTGCCCGGCCCGGATGGTCGGCTCACCGGTCTGGACACCCACCTGGTCGACCTGCAACGGGACCAGACGGTGGCCGACGTCCTCCGGGCCACCGGCGCCGGTCTCCGCAGCGTCGAGCACATCAAGCGCTACACCTCCATCAGCACGGCCAACGACCAGGGCAAGACGTCGGCCGTGAACGCGATCGGGGTGATCGCTGCCGCTCTCGGTGGTGCGCACGCGAGCAGCACGGCGGGATCGGCTGGTCCCACCCCCGGCGAGATCGGCACCACCACCTACCGCGCGCCGTACGCTCCGGTCGCCTTCGCCGCTCTGGCCGGGCGGGATCGCGGCGACCTGTTCGACCCGGCCCGGTTGACCTCGATCCACCAGTGGCACGTCGCCGCCGGCGCCGAGTTCGAGAACGTCGGGCAGTGGCTGCGCCCCTGGTACTACCCGCGCGACGGTGAGTCGATGGACGAGGCGGTGCTGCGGGAGTGCGCCGCGGTCCGGACCTCGGTGGGCGTGATGGACGCGACCACGTTGGGCAAGATCGAGATCGCCGGCGACGACGCGGGCGAGTTCCTCAACCGCATCTACACCAACGCCTTCAAAAAGCTCGCGCCCGGATCCGCCCGCTACGGGGTGATGTGCACCCCCGACGGGATGATCTTCGACGACGGGGTGACCCTGCGGCTGGACGACCGCCGCTACTTCATGACCACCACCACCGGCGGGGCGGCCAAGGTGCTCGACTGGCTGGAGGACTGGCACCAGACCGAGTGGGCCGACCTCGACGTCACGCTGACCTCGGTCACCGAGCAGTGGACGACGGTGGCCGTCGTCGGTCCGCGATCCCGGGCGGTGATCGCGGCGCTCGCTCCGGACCTGGACGTGAGCAACGAGGCGTTCGGCTTCATGACCTTCGCCGAGACCACGCTCGCCTCCGGCATCCCGGCCCGGATCTGCCGGATCTCCTTCTCCGGTGAGCTGGCCTTCGAGGTCAACGTCGCCGGCTGGTACGGCGCCCAGGTCTGGGAGGACGTGCTGGAGGCCGGCGCTCCGTTCGACATCACGCCGTACGGGACCGAGACGATGCACGTGCTGCGGGCCGAGAAGGGCTACCCGATCGTCGGCCAGGACACCGACGGCAGCGTGACGCCCGCCGACGCCGGGATGGGCTGGGTGGTCTCCAAGACCAAGGAGTTCCTCGGCAAGCGGTCCTTCTCCCGGACCGACACCGCCCGGACCGACCGCAAGCACCTGGTCTCGGTGCTCCCCGTCGACCCGACGCTGCGACTACCTGAGGGCACCCAGCTGATCGCGCAGACCTCGACGGTGGCGGGGCTGCGACCGGTGCCGATGCTGGGACACGTCACGTCGAGCTACCACAGTGCGGCGCTGGGCCGGTCGTTCGCCCTGGCCCTGATCAAGAACGGGCGGAACCTGATCGGTGCGACCCTGACCGCCGCCGTCGGTGATCAGCTCGTCGACGTGGTGGTCGCCGAGACCGTGCTCTACGACCCCGAAGGGAAGCGCCGCGATGGGTGAGACCGCCGTCGTCATCTCGTCCCCGCCCCTGGTGGCGGCCGGCACCGCTGTGCCCGGTGGACCGCGCCGGGTCAGCCCGGCGGCGCACCTGGCCGAGCGGTTCGCCGCCGCCGAGGTGGCCGGACCTCGCGCCGTCTCCGCTGCGCGAAGTGCCCTTCCTCACCATGGTGGGTCTACGCACCGTCCCCGGCACCGACGCGGCTGACCGGCTCGAGGTCGTCCTCGGGACGAGCCTGCCGAACCGCTGTGGCTCGGTCACCACCGCCGGTGACGGCGTGTCGGTGCTCTGGCTGTCGCCCGACGAGTTCCTGGTGATCAGCGAGCAGCCGCCCGCCGTCCTGGCGGCCGAGCTGGTCGAGGCCCTCGGTTCCGGACCGGGAGCCGTCCTCGACCTGTCGGCGAACCGGACCACGTTCGCCCTGGCGGGGCCCTCGGCGCGCGCCGTGCTGGAGAAGGGGTGCCCCCTCGACCTGCACCCGCGCAGCTTCGTGGTCGGCACCGCCTACCTCACGCTGATCGGCTCGGTCCCCGTGCTGCTGTGGAAGATCGCCGACGACGCGTACCGGATCCTGCCCCGGTCCTCCTACGCCGACTTCCTGGGTCGCTGGCTGATCGACGCGATGCAGGAGTTCGCCGTCACGTTCTGACGGCAGCTGGTCCGGGTTGCTGCTGGCGCGTCGTCTTCCCGCACCTGCGTGCGTACGCGTGCCCAGGGCGTGGCGTTGGCGCGTCGTCTTCCCGCACATGTGTCCGTACGCGTGCCCAGGGTGGCAATTGGCGCGTCGTCTTCCCGCATATGCGTCGATACGCGCTCCTGCCGTGGCAGTGGCGTTGGTGCGTCGTCTTCCCGCACCTGCGTCGATACGGCTCCCGGGACGCTGCGTTGGCGCGTCGTCTTCCCGCACATGCTCCGAAACGCCCACACCGGGCCGGCCATGTGATCATGGGGGATGACAGCCGTCGCACCCCAGGTCGTCTTCGCCGGGGAGAACCCGTTGATCATGCTGTACCGGCCGGGCGGCGACGACCTGGTGGCGGTGGCCAGCCTGTGGCGGGCCCGCTACACCGAGCAGGGCGCCGGCACGTCCTTGATCATCTGGGCCGACCCGGGCCCGGACGGCCCAGGCCGGCCGCACCGGACGTCGCCGCGATCTGCACCGACAACCCGCCGCTGGCCCGCTGGCTCTGGACGACGTTCAACCGACGCTGGGATCCGCTGCTCGGCCGGGGACTCGAGGACGCGCCGCTGCGTCCCGCTCAGTTCACCGAGACTGCGTCGGCCGGCGAGCACCGGTTGCTCTGCCGGGCCGAGGACCTGAGCGTCGAGCTGAGTCTGGCGCCGGCCCCAGCCCTGCGTCTGGACCGACACCCGCCCGTACGAGTACCGCACCACCGCGGCGATCGTGCCCTGCCTGGAGGCCACGATCGAGATCGACGGACGACCCGCGTACGGGGAGGTGCGCCCGCACGACGACGAGTTCGTCAGCTCGGCCGTGCTGGCCTTCTGCGAGACCTGGCTGACGCGACCCGAGGACCAGCCCTCCGCACCATGATCAGCCGCGCAGTCGGGTCATCTCCGGGTCGACCAGCGGCTCGGCGGTGACGGTGGCCTTGACCAGCTCGCCGAAGTAGCTGATCTCCACCTTGTCACCCTCCGACACCGAGGCGGGCAGGTAGGCGTACGCGATCGGCGTCCCGACGGTGTAGCCGAAGGCCGCGCTGGTGACGTAACCGACAGCCTGCCCGTCCAGCAGCACCGGCTCCTTGCCCAGCACCACCGAGCGCCCGTCGTCCACGGTCAGACACCGCAGTCGCCGACCGGCGGTCTCCGTCGACCGTCCGACCAGGGCTTCCCGGCCCGTGAAGGACTCCTTGGCCATCCGCACGGCGAAGCCGAGCCCTGCCTCGTACGGGTCGTGCTCGGTGGTCATGTCCGTGCCCCAGGAGCGGTAGCCCTTCTCCAGCCGGAGGGAGTTGAAGGCGGCGCGCCCGGCGGCGATGACACCGAACGGCTCGCCGGCCCGCCAGAGGACGTCCCAGAGCCGCTGCCCGTTGTCGGCGCGTGGTGTAGAGCTCCCAGCCCAGCTCGCCCACGTACGACAGCCGCATCGCGGTGACCGGGACCCCGCCGATGATGGCCCGCTTGGCCCGGAAGTAGCGCAGCCCGTCGTTGCTGAAGTCGTCCCGGCTGATCGAGGTGACCAGGTCGCGGGCCCGGGGCCCCCACAACCCGATGCAGCAGGTGCCGCCGGTGATGTCACGGACCTGGACCCAGCGCTCCGGGTTCGTCCGGCGCTGCAGCCGCGCCTCCCTGGTCAGGTAGACGAGGTCGACCGGGGAGTTGGCGCCGACCTGGAACGTCTCCTCGTCCAACCGGGCCACCGTGATGTCGCTGCGGATGCCGCCGTGGTCGTCCAGCAGCAGGGTGTAGGTGACCGCGCCCGGCTTCTTCCCGCAGTCACCGGTGGTCAGCCGCTGCAGCAGGTCGACCGCGCCGGGACCGGAGACCTCCAGCCGCCGCAGCGGGGTCATGTCGAACATGGCCACGGCGGTGCGGGTCCGCCAGGCCTCGGCTGCCGCGATGGGGGAGTGGAACCGGCTCGACCACGGATCGCGGTCCACCGGACGCCAGGCCTCCGGCAGCTGGTCCAGCAGAGCGGCGTTCGCCTCGTACCAGTAGGGCCGCTCCCAACCGCCGCCCTCCAGGAACCGGGCGCCGAGCTCGGTCTGCCGGGCGTGGAACGGGCTGACCCGCAGCCCGCGCGGGCGACTCCTTCGGCTGCAACGGGTGCAGGATGTCGTAGACCTCGACGAAGTTCTGCTGCGCCGTCTCCGCCACGTACGAGGGGGCGAGCTGGACCTGCTCGAACCGGGACACGTCGCACTCGGCCAGGTCGATCTGTGACCGGCCGGTGGTGAGCACCTCGGCGACAGCCCGGGCGATGCCGGCCGAGTGGGTCACCCAGACCGCCTCCGCGATCCAGAAGCCGTCGACGTCGGGGGACTGGCCGACCAGCGAGCCGCCGTCGGGGGTGAAGGAGAAGATGCCGTTGAAGCCGTCGGCGATCTCGCTGTCGCGCAGCGCCGGCAGCAGCTTCCGGGACTCCTCCCAGACCGGCTGCGAAGTCCGCCGGGGTGAACTCCAGCCGGGACGGCATGTGGTGCTCGTCCACGTGCTCGGGCGTGCGACCCAGCGAGGCCGCGACCACGGGCATCGGGCGGTGCGCGTACGAGCCGATGCCGTAGCGGTCGCCGTGCTCGCGGTAGTAGAGATCCTGGTCCTGGTGGCGCAGGATCGGCAGACTCGCCCCGTTCGGGTCGTCGTTGCGGCCGACCAGCGCCGGCACGGTGGTGGTCGTGACGTACTGGTGGGCCAGCGGCAGCAGCGGCACCGCCATCCCGACCATGGCGCCGACCTCGACCCCCCAGAAGCCGGCGCAGGAGATCGACGACGTCGGCGGGCAGCACCGCGTCGGGAGTCTGCACCCCGGTCACCCGGCCGTCGGACTGCTCGATGCCGACCACCGGCGTCGAACCGAGGTAGCGCACGCCCGCCGCCCGGGTGCTGCTCGATCAGCAGCTGGGTGGCGCGGGCCGCCAGCGCGAGGCCGTCGCTGGGGATGTGCAGACCGCCGAGGACGGCGTCGGCGTGCGAGCAGCGGGTACAGCCGACGACACTCGTCCGGGCCGATCAGGTGCGTCGGACCCCCCAGGAGGTGGCCCAGCCGTGCTTGCGCTTCAGCTCCTGCCAGCCGCGCCGGGGTGGTGGCCACCTCGAGCCCGCCGACCTGACGGAAGCAGCTCTGGCCGTCGACCTCCAGCGACAGCAGCTTCTCCACGGTGTACTTGGCGAACAGCGTCATCGCCTTGGACGGGTTGGTCTGGAAGACCAGTCCCGGGGCGTGCGAGGTCGAACCGCCGGGCAGGTCCAGCGGTCCCTGCTCCACGACGGTGATGTCGGTCCAGCCGCGCTGCACCAGCTCGTCGGCCAGGTTGGTGCCGACGATGCCGGCGCCGATGATCACCACGCGCGGTGCGACCGCCGACGAGTCGTCGACGGTGGTCTGCTGTCGATGCCTGGTGCCGGAGGCCGGTGGCCTGCTCGAGCGGGAGGGTCGGCTGACATCGGGGGCACCTCGGGTGGTTGGCGGTTCAGCGGAAGACGACGGTGCTGTGGCCGTGGAGCAGGACCCGGTTCTCGCAGTGCCAGCGGACGGCGCGGGACAGGGCCAGGCACTCGGCGTCCTGCCCGACGGTGGACAGGCTCCGGGGGTGGTAGGTGTGGTCGACCCGGATCACCTCCTGCTCGATGATCGGTCCCTCGTCCAGGTCCGGCGGTCACGTAGTGCGCGGTGGCTCCGACCAGCTTCACCCCGCGGGTGTACGCCTGGTGGTAGGGCTTGGCGCCCTTGAAACCGGGCAGGAACGAGTGGTGGATGTTGATGGCCCGGCCTTCAGCGCCCGGCACAGCTCGTCGGACAGGATCTGCATGTAGCGGGCCAGCACCACCAGGTCGATGGCGTGCTCGTCGACCAGCTCCAGCAGCCGGGCCTCGCACCGCGCCTTGGTGTCGGGCCGGACCGGCAGGTGCACGAACGGCAGGCCCGGCCGCCTCCGCCATCGGCCGCAGGTCATCGTGGTTGGACACCACCAGGGCGATGTCGCCGCCCAGGGTGCCGGCCCGCCACCGGAAGATCAGGTCGTTCAGGCAGTGTCCGAACTTCGACACCATCACCAGCAGCCGCGGCTTCCGCTCGTCGTGGAAGGAGAAGCTCATCGCGAACCGTTCCGCGATCGGGGCGAACGCGGCGGTCAGCCCGTCGACGTCGACGCTCGCCGTCGGTGGCGAACGCCGTGCGCAGGAACAGGGCCCCGCGGTCGTTGTCGTCGAACTGGTGGTGCTCGACGATGTTCAGCCCGTGCGCGAGCAGGAAGCTGGTGACGGCCTGGACGATGCCGCGGTGCTCCGAACAGGTCAACGTCAGGACCCCGAGCGTCCGGCGGGATCGGGCGTCCGCTGAGGTGCTGACGGGCGCGGTGGCCGAGGCGACGGACAACGGGGCTCCTGGTGGACAAGTCGTATCCAGTTGATATATCACAGGCTACCGCTGGCGGTGACGCTCCGTCAACGCGGCCGCCGCCGCGCCGCCGGAACACGGTGCTGTCATCAATTCCGTGCAGCAGGCAACCTGGGGGGGTTCCCGGGCGTAGAGCCTGCAAGTCGAGTGAAAGGGGCCCCGTCCATGCGCGTGCGGGCTGCGGTGGGTCGCCATGCCTAGGCCCATGGCCGCTCCGGGGGGTCTGGCGGCCGTGACCGCGGGCGCGCACGGGCGGGGACTCGACGTCGAGGCGTTCGACGCGTTGTACGAGGGGTCGTTCCGGCGGTTGGTGGCGCAGGTCTACGCGATGTGCGGGAACTTCGCCGAGGCCCAGGACTGCGTCCAGGAGGCGTTCGTCCGGGCCTGGGACCGGCGCCGGTCGTTGGACCCCGACCAGAGCCCCGAGGCCTGGGTCCGCACCGTGGCCTACCGGTTGGCGGTGAGCCGGTGGCGGCGGGCCCAGCGAGCCCTCGGGCTGCAGGACCGTTCCCAGCTGCCCGACGGACTGGCCGAGCCCGATCCCTCCCGGGTGGCGCTGCTGCGGGCGCTGCGACGGCTGCCGCCGGATCAGCGCCGGGCCGTCGTCCTGCACCACCTGTGCGACGTGTCGGTCCGCGACATCGCGATCGAGACCGGCGTACCGGTCGGCACCGTGAAAGCGCGCCTGTCCCGTGGCCGGACCGCTCTGGCGGCGCTGCTCACCATCTGCGAAGACGAGGAGAACGATGGCTGAGTGGGACGATCTGGAAGCCCGCCTGAAGGACCTCGGCCGCGACGCGGCCCACCTGGTCGAGGCGCCGCTGGACCCTGCCGTCGTCCGCGGTCTCGGCGCTCGCCGACGCCGGCGCCGTCAGGTCGCCGTGGCGGTCGCGGCCGTGATCATGGTCGTCACCGGTGGGGTGGCCGTCTACGGCGCCACGGTGCTGCCGGTCTGGCGCACGCCGATCCCGGCCGGGACGCCGACCCAGGCACCGATCCCCGGTGCCACCGGCGACAGCGAGCCGGACGCAAAGGGCCGACGCCTCCCGGACGCGACCGGTCGACCGGACGGTCGCCGCGAGGCCCCGCCGAGCTCGACCACCAGCCCTCCGTGGTCACCGAGCCCGACCGCGACGGGCACCCCGACCCCGACACCGACGCCGACCGACGAGCCCAGCGAGACACCGAGCGGCGACCCCGAGCCGAGCTCGGAGCCGTCCGACCCGGACCCGACACAGAGCGCACCGGAACCGACCAGGACCGCCCCGGGCCAGACCGAGCCCGGCCAGCCGGACCCGGACAGCTCGACGGGCTAGCGCGGCTTCCGTCCTCCGGCTCCAGCAGCGCCGGCGGAGGGGTTGCCAGGTCGCCGCCGGTCTGGGGATACTCACGGGGCCTCGGCGACTCGGCTGGGCACGAGCCGGAGGACCGAGCGATGGCCCACCTCTCCCGCCGTCTGGTCGTCACCGTCCTGGCGGCTGCCCTGCTGATCGCCGTGGGCCTGGTCGCGCCGCCGGACCGGTCCGGCCTGCTGGGTCCGGAGGCGGCCGCCGCGGCGGCGTTGCCGCAGCCCGGCAAGCGGGGCAAGGCCGTTCGCGCCCTGCAGCAGCGGCTGGTCCAGGCCGACTACCTGCGGGCCCAGTACCGGACCGGCTACTACGGTGCGCGGACCAAGAAGGCGGTCAAGGCGCTGCAGCGGGCGGTCAGGCTCAAGGCCACCGGCCGGATGACCCGGGCCACGGACCGAGCCCTGACCAGAGCGGTGTCGGCGATGACCGGTCGCCGCACCTGGTACCACTCAGAGGTCATCGGTCGGTCCCAGAGCGGGCGGGCCATCCGGGCCTATCGGGCCGGCGAGGCGGGCCGGCCCGTGGTGGTGGTGATGGCCACCATGCACGGTGAGGAGGACTTCGGCCAGTACGTCGCGTACGGGCTGCTGGAGGGCCGACCGATCAAGGGTGTGGACCTGTGGGTGCTCCCGGTGGCGAACCCCGACGGGCTGGCCCACGACCGGCGCTGGGTCAACGGGCACGTCGACCTGAACCGCAACTTCCCGTACTCGTGGGTGAAGCGGGCCGACAGCGGACCCCGCGCGGTGTCGGAGCGGGAGACGGCGGTGATCATGAGCTTCCTCTCCCGGACCAGGCCGCGCTACCTGGTCAGCTGGCACCAGCCGCTGCACGGGGTGGACACCGACAAGGTCAAGGACCTGGCCCTGTCGAAGCGGCTGGCAGCCAACCTGCAGCTCCCGTTGAAGGAGCTGGACTGCGGCGGCGTCTGCCACGGGACGATGACCGCCTGGTACAACCACACGTTCGCCGGTGCCGCGGTCACGGTGGAGTACGGCTCCAAGGCCCGCAGCACCCGGCGCATGAAGACCCGGGATGCCGATGCGGTGCTGACGGCGGTCGGCGGACGGCGGGGCTGACCGCCGCACGGAGCCAGGTCACCGGTCGGGTGATCACCGGCGACAGCTGAACCCCACCGACCACCGGCACAGCGCACCACTCGAACCGACAGGAAGTCGTCAGCATGTCCACAGCCGAGCCGTCCTCCACCCGGTCCCCGGGAGGCGACGACCACGACCTCGCCGAGTTCGGCTACAAGCCCAGTCCCTCGACCGCAGCATCGGCAGCTTCGCCAGCTTCGCGGCCGGGGTCAGCTACATCTCGATCCTGACCGGCACGTTCCAGCTGTTCTACTTCGGCTTCGGCACCGGCGGCCCGGCCTACGGTGGTCCTGGCCGATGGTGTTCGTCGGCCAGCTCATGGTGGCGCTCTGCTTCGCCGAGCTGGCCGCGCGCTACCCGGTGGCCGGCTCGGTCTACAACTGGGCCAAGACGCCTCGGCAGCCCGGGTCGTCGGCTGGCTGGCCGGCTGGATGATGCTGACCGCCTCGGTCGTCACGCTCGCCGCCGTGGTGCTGGCCTACCAGATCACGCTGCCGCAGATCTGGGCCGGGCTTCCAGCTCGTCGGCGACGGCACCGGCGCCACGACTTCGCCGCCAACGCCGTGCTGCTCGGCGCGATCCTGATCGTGTTCACCACGGTGGTCAACGCGATCGGCGTCAAGCTGATGGCGCGCATCAACAGCGCCGGCGTGTTCATCGAGCTGGTCGCCGCCGTGCTGATCGTCGTGCTGCTGGCCGTCAACATCGTAACCGCGCCGCCGGTGCTCTTCGACACCAACGGCTACGGCGCGGGCGACGAGCGGCGGCTACCTCGGCGCGTTCCTGATCGCGTCGCTCGCCTCCGGCTACGTGATGTACGGCTTCGACACCGCCAGCTCGCTCGGCGAGGAGACCGTCGACCCGCGGCGCACCGCGCCGACCGCGATCCTCCGCGCCATCGTCGCGTCCTTCGTGATCGGCGGCCTGATCCTGCTGTTCGGCATCCTGGCCGCGCCCGACCTGCAGCGACCCGGCGCTGGGCGAGCCCGCGGGCGGCCTGCAGTACATCGTGCTTCAGGTGCTCGGCGGCCCGCTGGGCTCGGTGTTCCTGGTCTGCATCGTGGTCGCCATCATCGTCTGCGCGCTCGCCGTGCACACCGCCGCGATCCGGCTGATCTTCGCGATGGCCCGCGACAACGCCCTGCCGCGGCAGCGGCTCGCCCGGATCGACCCGAGCGCAAGACCCCGGTCGTCCCGGCCGTGGTGATCGGCGTGCTCGCGATCCTGATCCTGGTCGTCAACATCGGCTCAGCCGCAGATCTTCACCGCGCGTCACCAGCGTCGCCATCATCATGATCTACCTCGCCTACCTGCTGGTCACCGTGCCGCTGCTGATGAGGCGGCTGCGCGGGGCGTGGCCACCGGGCCCGAAGGCCGGCGGCTACTTCTCGCTCGGCCGCTGGGGCTGCCGGTCAACATCGTCGCGGTGCTCTGGGGCGCGCGATGGCCGTGAACCTCGCCTGGCCGCGGGAGGCGGTCTACGGCGCCGCCTGGTACAACACCTTCGGCGCGTTCCTCTACATCGGTGTGATCCTGGGCTCGGGACTGCTCTGGTACGCGGTGAGGGCCGCCGCAGCATCGGCACTCTCGCCTCGCACGCGGTCAGGGAGGTCGAGGACGTCGGCTGACGACCGTCGCGCCCGACGACGAGATCTCGGTGGGGACACGGCCGGTTGCGTCGTCGCGGAGCTGTCGGCCGACAGGGTGCGTCGACGCGCCGTCGGTCGGTACGGCTGACCGGAGCGGCTCAGATGGTGTTCTGGGGGCTGCGCTCCGGCGGCAGCACCCCGATCTGCTCCAGCTGCTTCGCCAGGCCGGCGCCGTCGTGCGCGTACAGCCAGGGCACCTCGGCTGCCCTCCGGCCGAGGCGACTCCCGCAGCGAGTCTGCCGGCCAGCACCGCCTCGCCGGGAGTCAGCTGCCGGATGCAGACGGCCACGTTCTGGCGGGTGGGCGTCGGCGAACTCGCGTAGATCACCTCGTCGTGCTGGCCGTCGTCGCCGACCAGCAACCACTTGATCTGGGGGAACTCGTCGGCCCAGCCGGGCGAGGCTCGCCCGCTTGTGCTCCTGCCGCTGCGGAACCAGCGGTCCGGGTCGGGCCCCAGTCGGTCAGCAGCAGGGCGCCGGGCGGGTAGAGGTTGCTGCGACAGGAACCGGGTCAGCGTCGGGGCCACGTTCCAGGCGCCGGTGGACAGGTAGATGACCGGTGCGCCCGGATGCGCGTCCGTCAGCCGCTCGTAGAGCACCGGCATCCCTGGGGTCGTGGCGCGCGCGTGCTCGTTCACCACGAACGTGTGCCAGGCGGCGAGCAGCGGTCGGGGGAGAGCGGTCACCATCACGGTGTCGTCGATGTCGGAGACGATGCCGAACCGCGGCTCGCGGCTCGACGCACGAAGACCTCGGCGGTCACCGGCGGCGAGCCCCCGGCACTCATCGTGAGGGGTGCCGGCCGGGATCCAGCTCGATGCTCGACCACCGCGTCGACGACGCCGCTGGGGTCGGCCCGCACCGTGTGGTGCACACCGTTCAGCTCGACGTCGACCTCGGCGTCGGCCACCGGCACCCGGGTGAAAGTGCGCCACCCGCGAACGCCGGTCGGGTCGCCCGGAAGACGACTCCCCGCCCGGAGTAGAGCACCCGGGCCAGGACGCGGACCCAGCGTCGGCGAGCCGTACCAGGTGTAGGCGATCACTGCCGGCGCGTACCCGGCCGGACGCCCAGTCGGCCCGCCACCGCAGGATGGCTTGGTCGATCCGGGCCGGGCGGTGCATGTCGTCGCGCGCGCTCATCTCCGGCAGTCTGTCAGCCTCCCGATGGCCGGTAGCAGGTCACTCGCCGCCGTTGCGACGCAGCACCTCGCTGAGCCGCTCGGCGGCGGCGATCACGGCGGGAGCGTGCAGTCGGCCGGGCTGGCGCGACAGCCGCTCGATCGGACCGGAGACGCTGACCGCGGCGATCACCTTGCCGGAGGGGGAACGCACCGGCGCCGACACCGAGGCGACGCCGGGCTCCCGTTCGCCGACCGAGTGGGCCCAGCCGCGACGGCGTACGGCGGCCAGGGCGACGGCGGAGTAGCGGCTGCCCCGCAGGCCGCGCTGCATCCGCTCCGGCTCCTCCCAGGCCAGCAGGACCTGGGCGGCCGAGCCGGCGCTCATGGTGAGCTGGGTGCCGACCGGGACGGTGTCGCGGAGACCGGACATCCGCTCGGCGGTGGCCACGCAGACGCGCACATCGCCCTGTCGCCGGAACATCTGGGCCGACTCGCCGGTGATGTCGCGCAGGCGGGCCAGCACCGGCCCGGCGGTGGCC
Source organism: uncultured Actinomycetota bacterium (assembly GCA_963784345.1). GTDB lineage: Bacteria > Actinomycetota > Actinomycetes > Propionibacteriales > Propionibacteriaceae > Microlunatus. The sequence continues at coordinate 51,557 of CAWARE010000042.1, read as the reverse complement.
AGCAACCGGTCCTCGCCGGCGGCCGAGGCCAGCTCGCCGAGGCGGGGTCCGAGGATGAAGCGTCCCTGCAGGTCGCGGCTGACCAGCCGGTGGTGCTCCAGAGCGACAGCGAGACGGTGCGCGGTCGGCCGGGCGAGCCCGGTGGCCGACACCAGCCCGGCCAGCGTGGTGGGCCCGGTCTCCAGCGCACTGAGCACGAGGGCGGCTTTGTCCAGGACGCCGACGCCGCTAGAGTTGTCCATGCCTTGATACTGCCGTCTCGGATGCTGGTATGCAAATCAGCTGACCAGCATCCCCGGCGCAACCATGGCATCGACCCCCGGCAGCCCCCGCGAGCGATCCCGGGCACGGCCACGACCGACCGAGAGGAGATGACGCCCCCATGGCGAAGACGCTGAGCGAGAAGATCTGGGACGCACACGTCGTGCGCTCGGCCGACGGCGAACCCGACCTCCTCTACATCGACCTGCACCTGGTGCACGAGGTGACCAGCCCGCAGGCCTTCGACGGTCTGCGGCAGGCCGGCCGTCCGGTCCGCCGTCCGGACCTGACGATGGCCACCGAGGACCACAACACGCCGACGCTGAACATCGACCAGCCGATCGCCGACCCGGTGTCGCGGACGCAGGTGGACACGCTGCGCAAGAACGCCGAGGAGTTCGGTGTCCGCATCCACAGCCTGGGCGACCTCGACCAGGGCATCGTGCACATCATCGGTCCGCAGCTGGGGCTCACCCAGCCCGGGCATGACAGTGGTGTGCGGCGACTCGCACACCTCCACCCACGGCGCGTTCGGCTCGATCGCCTTCGGCATCGGCACGTCCGAGGTCGAGCACGTGCTGGCCACCCAGACCCTGCCGCAGGCCAAGCCGAAGACGATGGCGGTCAACGTCGAAGGCGAGCTGCCGGCCGGCGTGACGTCCAAGGACATCGTGCTGGCGCTGATCGCCAAGGTCGGCACCGGCGGTGGCCAGGGCTACATCGTGGAGTACCGCGGGTCGGCCATCCGGGCGCTCTCCATGGAGGGCCGGATGACCATCTGCAACATGAGCATCGAGTGGGGGGCCAAGGCCGGGCTGATGGCTCCCGACGAGACGACGTTCGCGTACGTGAAGGGCCGTCCGCACGCCCCCGAGGGCGAGGACTGGGACGCCGCCGTCGCCTACTGGCGCACGCTGACCACCGACGAGGGCGCCGAGTTCGACGTCGAGGTCGACCTCGACGCGGCGCAGCTCACCCCCTTCGTCACCTGGGGGACCAACCCCGGCCAGGGTGTTCCGCTCGGTGCCCGGGTGCCGGACCCGGAGGAGTTCCCCGACGAGGCGGACCGCACCGCGGCCACCAAGGCCCTGCAGTACATGGATCTCCGGGCCGGCACCCCGATGCGCGACATCGCTGTGGACACGATCTTCCTGGGCTCCTGCACCAACGGCCGGATCGAGGACCTGCGAGCCGCGGCCGCCGTGATCAAGGGTCACAAGATCGCCGACAGCGTACGGATGCTGGTCGTCCCGGGTTCGGCCCGGGTCCGGCTGCAGGCCGAGGACGAGGGCCTGGACGTCGTGTTCAAGGAGGCCGGCGCCGAGTGGCGGGCCGCCGGGTGCTCCATGTGCCTGGGCATGAACCCCGATCAGCTCGCGCCCGGCGAGCGGTCGGCGTCGACCTCCAACCGCAACTTCGAGGGTCGGCAGGGCAAGGGGGGTCGCACCCACCTGGTGTCCCCGTTGGTGGCGGCCGCCACCGCGGTCCGCGGCACCCTGAGCTCGCCCTCGATCTGACCCTACTCCGAGACCCCGACCACTCCGACCTCGCAGGAGCCCATCACCATGGAGAAGTTCAGCTCGCACACCGGCACCGCGCTGCCGTTGCGCCGCAGCAACGTCGACACCGACCAGATCATCCCGGCGGTCTACCTCAAGCGCGTCACGAAGACCGGGTTCGAGGACGGGTTGTTCGCCGCCTGGCGCAACGACCCCGACTTCGTGCTCAACCAGCCGCAGTACGCCGGCGCCACGATCTTGGTGCCGGGGCCCGACTTCGGCACCGGCTCCTCCCGCGAGCACGCTGTCTGGGCCTTGCAGAACTACGGGTTCCGGGTCGTCATCGGGTCGCGGTTCGGCGACATCTTCCGGGGCAACTCGGGCAAGGCCGGTCTGCTGGTGGCGGTCGTGGACCAGAAGATCATCGAGGAGCTGTGGGACTTCATCGAGGTCAACCCGGACCGCCCGCTGACCGTCGACCTGCAGGAGCAGACGATCGACGCCGAGGGTTTCCGGGCAGATTTCGAGATCGACCCCTACACCCGCTGGCGGCTGCTGGAGGGCCTGGACGACATCGGTCTGACCTTGCGCCACGTCGACGCCATCGGTGCCTACGAGGCCGATCGTCCCTCGTTCAAGCCGAAAACCCTGCCGGTGAAGGTCGCCAGTACGTCCTGAATCTGCCCTCGGCGATCACCGAAACGGCCACTTTCGTTGTTTTCAGGCGAAACTCGCCGTTCCGGTGATTGTCTGCACGCCCAGAACTCTCTAGCGTGGGTCCGTGCAGGCGTGGTTTGCGGCTGCTGACATCCTCCCCACGGAAGGGAAGCCGTGAACAAGGCTGAGTTCATCGAGGTGCTCTCGACCCATTTCGACGGTAACAAGGCAGAGGCCGCCCGGGCTCTGAACGCCGTCACCCAGACGATCACCTACCAGACCGCCGGTGGCGAGAAGGTGACGATCACGGGCTTCGGCGTCTTCGAGAAGGTGCACCGCTCTGCCCGGATGGTGCGCAACCCGCGCACCGGCGAGCGCAAGCGGGCCAAGGCCACGGCCATCCCGCGGTTCCGCGCCGGCACCGACCTCAAGGCGTACGTGGCCGGGACCAAGAAGGTGCCGAAGGCCGCCAAGAAGACCGCGAGCAAGACAGCGGCCGCTCCGGCGACCAAGACCGCCGCCGTCAAGGCGCCGGCCACCAAGACGACAGCTCCGGCGACCAAGAAGGCGGCGGCGACCAAGACCACCGCGGTCAAGGCCACACCGGCCAAGGCCGCCGCCAAGAAGGCGCCGGCCAAGACCACGGCGACCAAGGCCCCCGCGACCAAGGCCTCGGCGACCAAGGCGCCCGCGACCAAGGCCCCGGCGACCAAGGCGCCCGCCACGAAGAGCGCGACGCCGGCGAAGAAGACGACCGCGAAGACGGCGGCCAAGACGACCGCTCCGGCGAAGAAGGCGACGCCGGCGAAGAAGACGACCGCCGCCAAGAAGGCGCCGGCCAAGAAGACGACCGCCAAGCGCTGAGCCTGCTGACCGTTCGACGGTCAGGTCCAGCAGCGGAGATCGTCCGCCACCCGTACGGCATGCAGACGGCGACCCGGCACCAGGAGTGCCGGGTCGCCGTCGTACGTGGACAGCGACACCGGCAGCGTCACCGCCTCGATGCCGCCGTCGTCGACCAGCACGGTGAGCGTGGTCGGGTCGGCCGACAGCACCTCGACCGGTCGGTAGGCGCCGAGTGCGCCGGTGATCGGGTCGAGCAGCCGGGCGGTGGCCGGACCGACCCCGAGACGGGCGGCGACGGCGAGATCGGCCGGGGTGTCCACGTCACGGCGGGCGTCCGGCAGCGCGCCGAGCGGCAGGTCGACCGCTCCCGACCGTCGGTGACGGGCAGCCGAACCGATGCGCTCGCCAGCCACGATCTCCGTTCCGTACAAGGGATCCAGCGGTACGCCGCGGGCGATCAGCATGGTGGTTCCCTGGCCCTCGTGATCGCTGACCAGGCTCCGGGGTCGACCCCGCGAGGCGGTGATCAGCCGGCGGACCGTGGTGCTGCGCAGGGCCGGCAGATCGCCGACGCAGGCCAGCACGGCCGCGACCCCCTCCGCGCGCAGCAGTTTGTCGGCCCGGGCCAGGGCCGCGTTGAGTCCGTCGTCCGGAGCCGGATGGCCGCGAACCGGATCGGGTTCGGCGATGATGCGGACGTCGAGGTCCCGGCGCCGCAGGGCCGGACCGAGGTCGGGCTGGTCGCTGACCACCACGACCTCGTGCACCGCGGGACGGAGGGCGGCGAGGGTGTCGAGGGCCATGCACCGGGCCAGCCGCTCGCGGAGCGGTCCCGGTAGCGACGAGAAGCGGGACTTGGCCGCCGGCAGCGTCTTGAGCGCCACCACGGCGGCGACCCGCTCGACGAGCGGGCTCGCGAGCTCCTCACCGCTGTGCGGTGCCGGCGACGTGTCCATGATCGTCCGATGCTGCCACGATCCTCTAGGGTGAGGTGACTTCGTCCGGATGGAGGTGCGGGTGACCGATCAGTCCGGGATGCGACCCGGCGGGCAGCGACGTCCGTCGGCACGAGCCACGGGTCTGCGCAAGGCCAACACGGAGCAGGCCGAGAAGACGCTGGTAGCGGTCATCACGATCATCAACGCGATCATCCGGCCGTTCACCTTCCGTGACTGGCGGGGGCAGGAGAACCTGCCCCGCACCGGCGGGGTCCTCGTGGTGTCGAACCACATCTCCAACTTCGACCCGATAGCTGTCGGTCAGTACCTGGCGTTCGCCGGCCGTTGGCCCCGCTTCCTCGGCAAGGCCAGTCTGTTCACCGTGCCGGTGATCGGACGCATCATCACCGCCTGCGGGCAGATCCCGGTCCAGCGCGGCACCAAGTCGGCCGTGCACGCGTTGGACGCAGCCGTGGTGGCGGTGGAGGCCGGCAAGGCCGTGGTCATCTACCCCGAAGGCACCGTCACCCTGGACGAGCAGCTGTGGCCGATGGTGGCCAAGTCCGGCGCAGCCCGGATCGCGCTGCAGACCGCCTGCCCGGTGATCCCGGTGGGGCAGTGGGGTGCCCAGGATGTCATGTGGGGCAAGAAGATCCACTTCCCGAAGCTGCTGCCGCGCAAGACCCTGCGCCTGAAGGCCGGCCCGCCGGTGCCGTTGGACGACCTGCGGGTGGAACCGATCACCCCGCAGGCCGTGGCCATCGCCACCGAGCGGATCATGGACGCGATCACCGCGTTGGTCGTCGAGCTCCGTGGGGAGCCGGCGCCGCCGGAGCTGTTCGACCCACGGCGGGCACGCCGCGAGGGCGCGGTGCCGCCGGTGGTCGGATCAGGCCCGGTGGTCGGATCAGGCCCGGTGGTCGGATCAGGCCCGGGGACGACCGATCCGGCCCCGTCGGGCGACAAGGAGAGCACGTGAGCAGCAGGGTGGCCGTGATGGGGTCGGGCTCGTGGGGGACGGCCTTCACGATGGTGCTCGGCGATGCCGGGCAGCAGGTGTCGATGTGGGCCCGCCGCCAGGAGGTGGTGGACGCGATCACCCAGGACCGCCACAACCCGGACTACTTCCCCGACGTCGAGCTGCCCGAGGGCGTGGTGGCGGACACGGACCCCCACGCCGCCATGGACGGTGCCGACTTCGTGGTGATGGCGGTGCCGTCCCAGACCTTGCGGGCGAACCTGGAGACCTGGACGATCCCGTCCGACGCGGTGGTGGTGAGCCTGGCCAAGGGGATCGAGCTCGGCACCGGCCTGCGGGTCAGCGAGATCATCGAGCAGGTCGCCGACATCGAGCCGGATCGGGTGGCTGTGGTGACCGGCCCGAACCTGGCCCGGGAGATCGCCGACCGGCAGCCGTCCGGCAGTGTCGTGGCCAGCACCTCGCTGGCCACGGCCGAGCGGCTGCAGGCGATCTGTCACACGCCCCGGTTCCGGGCGTACACCAACACCGACGTGGTCGGCTGCGAGCTGGCTGGGGCGACCAAGAACGTGATCGCGCTGGCCGTCGGGATGGCGGTCGGCCTGGGCCTCGGAGCCAACGCGACCGCCACGGTGATCACCAGGGGTCTGGCCGAGTCCAGCAGGTTGGGGGTCGCGCTCGGTGCCGACCCGTACACGTTCTCCGGGTTGGCCGGTCTCGGCGACCTGGTGGCCACCTGCAACTCACCGCTGTCGCGGAACCGCACCTTCGGCGAGCAGCTCGGCCGCGGCCACTCGGTGGCCGAGATCGCCGCGTCGACCCGCCAGGTGGCCGAGGGCGTGAAGTCCTGCGCCTCGATCCTGGACCTGGCGCGCCGGGCGGGCGTGGAGATGCCGATCGTCGAGGCGGTCAAGACGGTGATCGACGGGACCCAGACGCCGCCGCAGATGATCGCCAGCCTGATGGCCCGCTCGGCCAAACCCGAGCGCTACTGACCGTACGGGGCCCACGCCCAGGCTGTGTCGAACGATCCGCCTCGCCGTTGGTCGGACGGAGAGCCGTTCGTGACGGACAGTGCGGGCTTCGTGGTTCGACTGGTGGGGGGCCAGATGTCGTCCGTGGATGGAATCTGCCGGTGGTTGGCTGACCGAATGCCCGGAACTGGCGTCCGTGGATGGAAAGTGCCGGTGGTTGGGCGGCAGATGCCTGGAACTGGCGTCCGTGGATGGAAAGTGCCGGTGGTTGGGCGGCCGAGTGCCTGGAACTGGCGTCCGTGGATGGAAAGTGCCGGTGGTTGGGCGGCAGAGTGCCCGGAACTGGCGTCCGTGGATGGAAAGTGCCGACGAGCAGGAGGCGTCCGGGCAGCCACCTGATCGGCGGCCGCCGGATGACGCCGGGTGGTCAGGCGCGGAGCGGACCGTTGGGGTCGATCACACTGCGTAGGTGAGGCAGTCCGCGCTGTCGGCGCCGGCACCGATGCGGACCGCGTCGGCCGTGCACTCCAGCGAGGAGTTGTGGGTGCAGTCGGCCCGCTGACAGGCGCCGACGTGGGAGATCACCCGGTCCAGTCCGCCCTTGACGCCGAGGGGGATGAAGGTCGCGCAGTTGGCGTCGCCTCCGCTGGCGCCGATGGTGACGGCGGCCGCGTTGCAGGCGTGCTCGTGGTTGTAGGAACATCCGTCCACCGAGCACTCGCTCACGGTGGGAAGATCCATCAGACTCGTCATGCCGACCTCCGGGATCAGGGCGTTGATGCGCCGCGTACGACGCAGTGACCTGCGTCACGGTAATCCGGTCTCGTCGTGGCGTACAGGCAGTGAAGGCTTGCCTCACGGCGCTCCTGACCTCCAGCCGCGCGGCGTCCCGGTCACCGCACCAGGTCCTGGCGACGGCTCGAGGCGTCGAGATCCGTGACGATCGTCAGGTCGTACGTCGAGGGTCGCGCGCACAATGGACGGGTCGAGAGAGCGCCGGATCAGTCAGGGGAGCGAACATGTCGTGGCGTGAACAGGGTCGGATGGTGGCGGGGTTCTACCGCGAGCGCGCGCTCTTCCGCTACGGCGCCCACCTGCGGCGTGATCCGCTGTGTCGGCTCCACCTGGAGTCCGGCAGTCGCGACCCGTACCCGATCTACGACGAGGTCCGACGCCGCGGCCCGCTGATCCGTTCCTCGGTGGGGGCCTGGACGTCGGCCACGTACGCGGTCTGCGAGCAGGTGCTCCGCGATCGCCGGTTCGGGGTCGACAGCCGCCCGGCCGAGCAGCGCGCGGCCTCGCCGATGCTGTCGTTCCTGGAGCTCGACCCGCCCGACCACACCCGGCTACGCCGGTTCGTGATGCCGACGTTCTCCCCCAAGGCGGTCGCCGGCTTCGACCCGCAGATCAGCGCCGTCGTCGGCGAGCTGCTCGACGCGGTCCCAGCAGACGGCGGGTTCGACCTGGTCGGTGACTACGCCGCGCCGATGCCGATCGCCGTGATCACCCGGCTGCTCGGTATCCCGGACGCCGACAGCGAGGAGTTCCAGCAGTACGGCCAGGTGTTCGGCAGCGCTCTCGGCGGATTGCAGTCACTGCGGCACGCCCGCGAGCTGGTCGAGGCGCAGGGACGGCTGCAGCGGATCTTCGAGGACCTGATCCGCCGGCGTCGCGCCGACCCCGGCGAGGACGTGATCAGTCGGCTGGTCACCGCACCGGGGGAGCAGATCCGGGCCGGGGACATGGTGCCGCTGTGCACCCTGCTGCTGATCGCCGGCTTCGAGACCACTGTCAACCTGATCGGCAACACCGTCCACGCTCTGCTGCAGCGGCCCGACCTGTGGCGCCGGCTGACCGAGGACCCGACGTTGGTCGATGCGGCGGTGGAGGAGACCCTGCGGTTCGACTCGCCGGTGCAACGCACGGCGCGCGTCGCCCGGGCCGACATCGAGCTCGGCGGCCAGCTGGTGACCGAGGGGCAGATGGTGGTCACACTGATCGGCGGGGCCGGCCGGGACCCGGAGGTCGTCGACCGGCCGGACGAGTTCGACCTGGACCGGACAGCTCGCGATCACCTCGCCTTCTCGGCCGGCGCCCACTACTGCGTCGGGCAGCCGCTGGCCAAGCTGGAGGCCACCATCGCGGTCCGCGAGCTGGTCACCCGCTTCCCGGACCTGGGCATCGACGGCCGAGGCCGGCGTCGCCCCGGGACGCTGATCCGCGGCCTCGCCCACCTGCCCGTCCGCACCTCGATGGCCACTCGCCGGACGTACGCCGCCGCCTGAGGGGCTCGGCCTGCTGGGCTTTCGCCCGTTGGCCCTTTGTGGCTCGGGGGTGGGTTCCGGTGAGCCGGTCGGCCCGCTGTTGGCCGTTTTCGCCTGCGGGCCGTTTGTGGCTCGGGGGTGGGTTCCGGTGAGCCGGTCGGCTCACCTGTCGGCCGTTTGTGGCTCGGGGGTGGGTTCCGGTCAGCCGGTCGGCCCAGCTGCCGGCCGGCTGTGGCTCGCGGGTGGGTTCCGGTCGATCAGCTGACGGGCCCGGTCACGTCGCCCACTCCTGCGATCGCCGCAGCCGAGCCAGCCGACCAGCCCGAGCCACCCGCCGCCACCCAGCACCGCCAGCACCAGCGCCGCCCGCACCACGCCGAGCCACCCGAGCCGCCCGCTCCGGACGCCAGCTCCAGCGCCTGGGCCAGGTCCGCCCACAGGTCCTCCACGTGCTCGACCCCGACCGACAACCGGACCAGGCCCTCCGGCACCGTGGCCAGCTCCGAGGCCCACCGGCGGCGCCGCTCGAGCATCGACTCGACGCCCCCGAGGCTGGTGGCGAACACCCACAGATCGAGTGCGGCCACGAAGGCCTGCGCGGTCGGACCGTCGACCAGCTCGATCGACAGCAGCGAACCGAAACCGCTCATCGTCCGGGCCGCGACCGCGTGGCCGGGATCGTCGGGCAGCCCCGGGTAGCGGACCCGGGTCACGGCCGGGTGGGCGGCCAGCCGCTCGGCCAGCACCTGCGCGTTGGCCTCTGACGCGTTCAGCCGGAGCGGCAGGGTCCGCAGACCGCGCAGCACCAGGTACGTCTCCATCGTCCCGGGCGCTGCACCGTGCAGCTTGCGGACGCCCTCGAGCCGACTCAGCAGCGCCGGGTCGCGACCGACCAGCAGACCGAGCAGCGCGTCGGAGTGGCCGGAGATGAACTTCGTGCCCGAGTGCAGCACCAGGTCCGCGCCGAGTGCGAGCGGCTGCTGGCGCAGGGGAGTGGCGAACGTGCTGTCCACCACGGTGGTCACCCGACCGCGGAGCGCACCGCACAGCGCCGGCAGGTCGGCCACCTCCATCATCGGGTTGGTCGGTGACTCCAGCCAGACCAGATCCGCTCCCTCGGCGGCGGCCAGCACCTCGTCGGTGTCGGCCACGTCGACCCGACGGATCTGCAGACCGTCACGCGCAGCCCGCTCCTCGGCGGAGGCGGCGACCCCGAGGTAGCAGTGGGCCGGCAGCACCAGCACGCCACCCGCCGGGACCAGCTCGAGCGCCGCGTGCGCGGCCGCCATCCCGCTCCCGTACGCCAGCGCGATCCCGCCCTCCAGGGCACCGACCGCCTCCTCCAGGGCCGACCAGGTGGGGTTGCCGTAGCGGCCGTAACCGCGTTCGCCCTGTCCGGACGGCTCGACGCCCACGTAGGTCGCGGCGAACACCACCGGCGGGTTCAGGGGCGCGTCCGGCTCGGCCGCCGGCCGGCCGGCGTGCACGGCCACGGTCATCGGGTGCAGTGGGGCGTGGGACGGGGTCGACGAGGTCACCCGCCCAGTGTTTCCTACCGCATGCGCGCCTGCCCGGGCGGAGGGCACCGGGCCGGTAGGGTCGGGCGCGATGATCCCCGCACCGCCGGAGGGCGCGCGATGACCGACAGCGCTCCCAGTGCCGCCAGCCGCCCGCGCGTCGCCGTCGTGTTCGGCGGCAGCAGCAGCGAGCACGCCATCTCCTGCCTCACCGCGGGCAGCGTGCTCGCCGCGATCGACCGCGACCGCTACGACGTGATCGCTGTGGGCATCACCCGCTCCGGTCGCTGGGTGGTGGTCCCCGACGAGCTGCAGGACCGGCTCCGGGTCGTCGACGGCACGCTGCCGGAGATCAGCGAGGACCTGCTCGACGCGATCTGGCTGCGAACCGCCACCGGCACCGACCTCGCCGTCCGCGCCGACCCGGCGGTCGTCTCCGACCGCGCCGACCGGGCGGTCGTCTGTTCGACCAGGCCGACACCGGCGCCCCTGTCGGCACCGACGACCTGATGCCGATGCCGCAGAGCTCGGCGCTGGCCCGGCTGGGTTCCCTGGACGTGGCGTTCGCACTGCTGCACGGACCGTTCGGCGAGGACGGCACCATCCAGGGCATGTTCGAGATGATGGGCACCCGCTACGTCGGCGCCGGGGTGCTGGCCAGTGCGGTGGGCATGGACAAGATCTTCATGAAGCTGGTGCTGGCCGCCTCCGGTCTGCCCATCGGTCCCTTCGTGCCGGTTCTGCCCCGCGACTGGGAGCGCGACCGGGCTGCCTGCCTGGAGGCCGTCGCCGCTCTGCACTACCCGCTCTACGTGAAACCGGCCCGCGGCGGGTCGAGTCTGGGGATCACCCGGGTCACCGAGACCGGTGAGCTGGTCGCGGCCATCGAGCACGCACAGCAGTTCGACCCCAAGGTGATCATCGAGGAGGGCTTCGTCGACGCCCGCGAGCTCGAGTGCGGTGTGCTGGGTGCCTTGGACGGAGGCCTGCCCGAAGCCAGTCAGGTCGCCGAGATCCGGGTGCACACGGAGTCGGGCTTCTACGACTTCGAGGCGAAGTACCTGCCCGAGGAGCAGGTCGACCTCGATGTGCCGGCCGACGTCGACGACGACCTGGCCGAGGAGGTGCGCCGGCTCGCGGTGCGGACCTTCGAGGCGGTGGGGTGCGAGGGTCTGGCCCGGGTGGACGTGTTCGTCACCCGGGACCGCCGCGTCTACGTCAACGAGATCAACACCATGCCGGGGTTCACCGCGCACTCGATGTTCCCCCGGATGTGGGCGGCCGCGGGGATGACCTACCCCGAGCTGGTGGACCGGCTGCTGCTGCTCGCCCTGGAACGTCCCGTCGGTCTGCGCTGAGCCGACCGTGACCGGATCGGGTCCAGGACCCTAGAGCCCAGGACCCTAGAGACAGGGCCGTTCGGCGGGGATCTTCGTCACCGCGGCTGCTACGTCGACCAGGGCGGTGGCCTCCGGCGCGTAGTCCGGCGGCACCCCCACCTGGACGTACACCGGTCGGCCGATCGTGGTGAACAGGTAGCCGCCCTCGACCTGCTCGGCGAACCAGCCCACGCCGTTGACCTCGAAGCACTCGCTCGCCGGACCCAGGGCGGGCGGCTTGTCCACGCCGCACTTCAGCGTGATCGTCGGGTCACCCCAGGCAGCTGACAGGACGCCGGGTTCAACCGTACGGCGGGGCTGGTCGAGCACCGTGGCCGGTAGCGCGGCCATCACGGGAGTGCACTGCTCCAGGGTCTGTGCCGTGGGGGTGGGGTCGGTCATGGTGACCGTACGGGAGCAGCCGCCGAGCACCAGCAGCAGCGCGACGACCCAGACCGCTCCGATCCGGCGGGCGGCTGTCGGAGCGGCGGCGGTCGGGCCCGCAGCGTTCGAGCGGAGGAGGGTGCTCAGATGTGGACCACGGGGCAGGTGACGGTCCGGGTGATGCCGGGGACGTTCTGCACCTGGGCCACGACCAGCGCGCCCAGCTCGTCGACGCTGGAGGCCTCGGCCCGCACGATCACGTCGTACGGCCCGGTCACGTCCTCGGCGAGCGTGACGCCGTGGAGGGCACCGATCGCCTGGGCGACCTCGGCTGCTTTGCCGACGGTGGTCTGCACCAAGATGTATGCCTGAACGACCATGCTTCTCCTCCGATGTCGGGCCCGAGTCACGGACTCGCCGTCAACCTATCGCGTCGTCCCGACCCGCATAAGCCCAACTCAGGAAGAAAGGCCCAACCGTTGTCTGTCGGTTCCAGCCCTGCCGGACCCACCCTGGGGGAGTCCGGGGAGTTCTCCCTGATCGCCCAGATCACCGCCGACCTGCCCACCTCGCCGGAGATCCTGCTCGGTCCCGGCGACGATGCAGCGGTGCTGCGGATCGACGGTCCGGTGCTCACGTCGGTCGACCTGCTGGTCGAGGGTGTCCACTTCCGCCGGGACTGGTCCAGCGCCGCCGAGGTCGGGCGCAAGGCCGTCGCGGTCAACGTCGCCGACATCGAGGCGATGGGCGGTCGGGCGGTCGCGGTGGTGGTCGGGCTGTCGGCGCCGGGCGAGCTGCCGCTGGCCTGGGCCTTGGAGCTGGCCGAGGGCATCCGGGCCGAGGGGGACCGGTCCGGGGTGGTGCTGGTCGGCGGTGACGTGACCGGCGGCCGGGAGGTGACCATCTCGGTGACCGTGCTCGGGGCGCTCGACGGACGGACCCCGGTCCGCCGCAGCGGGGCTGCACCGGGCCAGGTGGTGGCGCTGGTCGGCCGTACCGGGTGGGCGGCGGCGGGGATGGCGGTGCTGCAGCGCGGTTTCCGCTCCCCGCGCGCCGTCGTCGAGGCGCAGCGGGTGCCGGCGGTGCCGTACGGGCAGGGTCAGGTGGCCGCCGACGCCGGGGCCACCGCCATGATCGACGTGTCCGACGGTCTGCTGGCTGACCTGGGTCACCTGGCGCGGGCCTCCGGGGTCGCGGTGGACCTGACCCTCGACGCCTTCGAGGTGCCGGACGTGCTGCAGGCGGTGGCCGCGGCGACCGGCAAGGACCCGTACGCGCTGCTGCTCACCGGTGGTGAGGACCACGCCCTCGTCGCCTGCTTCCCGGACCCGTCGGCGGTGCCCGAGGGCTGGCTGGTCGTCGGCCGGACCCGGGCGCCAGGGGAGGGGGAGACGGCCGGGGTCCTGGTGGACGGCGCGGTCTGGGAGGGACCGGCGGGTTGGGACCACTTCGGCGGCAGCCGGTGACCGCGGGCGAGCTGCCGACCGCGCGGGTGCTGACCATCGCCGGCTCCGACTCCGGCGGCGGGGCCGGCATCCAGGCCGACCTCAAGACCATGCTGGCCTTCGGGGTGCACGGGATGAGCGCGCTGACAGCTGTCACTGCGCAGAACTCGCTCGGGGTGCAGGGCTGGTGGCCGCTGCCCGAGAAGGCCGTCGAGGCTCAGGTGCGCAGCGTGGTCGACGACATCGGGGTCGACGCGGTGAAGACCGGGATGCTGGGCACGGCCGGGACCACCCGGCTGGTGGCGGCGCTGCTGGCGGACCTGCCGGACGGGGTGCCGGTGGTCGTGGACCCGGTCTGCGCGAGCAAGCACGGCGACCCGCTGATCGACGACGACGCGGTCGCGGCGCTGCGGCACGAGCTGCTGGCGGTGGCCACCGTGATCACCCCGAACCTGCCCGAGGCCGAGCTGCTGGCCGGCCGGCCGGGGAGCCCGGCGGAGCTGGCGGAGGCGCTGCTGGCGTACGGGCCCGCCTGGGTGCTGGTCAAGGGCGGTCACGCCGAGGGTGACCCGACCGACCACCTGTTCGGCGCCGACGGGACCGTGGTGGCGTTCACCGCGGCGCGTTCGGACAACCGGCACAGTCACGGCACCGGCTGCACGCTCGCCTCGGCCATCGCCAGCCGGCTGGGACTGGGGGACGACGTGGTGAGCGCTGTTTCGGCGGCCAAGACCTACATCACCGGGGCGGTGGCGGCTGGCTTCCCGCTCGGCGCGGGGATCGGCCCCACCGACCACCTGTGGCGGCTCCGCCCCCACCTCTGACGGGTCCGCGACGGCGGGCCTGATGGGCGTCGGAGCCGAGCCAGATCGTCACTCAGCCGACACTCAGGGAGCGGCGCGTGACGCAAGTGACGGATGAGGCGATGGCGTAGGCTCCACGTCCATGGCGACCCGCGTGTCTTCCCCACCGCGGTCGCGAGCCAAAGCCAGCGCCTCCTCGGGTGCTGGTTCGCCGCCGCGGTCGTCCGGAAGCAAGACCAAGTCCAGCGCGCCCGCGCGCTCCGGCTCCTCTCGGAGCGGGAGCAGCGCGCGCGGCAGCAGCCGCGGGCCGGCCAAGAAGACCCCTCAGCGCGCACCGGCGTCGAGGTCGTCGTCGCGGTCGCGGCGGAAGCCACCGCCGACCCCGATCATCGTCCGGCTCGGCCGCGGTCTGGCCGCGGTCTGGCTCGGTCTGGCGCACCTGGTGGGGTCCGCCGCGCGGGCGGTCGGCAACGGCGCCCGCGATCTCGATCCGGCGCTCCGGCGGGACGGGATGGGGCTGTTCCTGATCGGCACCGCGATCGTCATCGCCGCCGAGTTCTGGTTCGGGCTGCCCGGTTCGGTCGGGAACGCCGTCCACATCGGCGTGGCCACGCTGATCGGCACCCTCGCGTACGCGGCGCCGTTGTTGCTGCTGCTGATGGCCTGGCGGACGCTGCGGCACCCGGAGCGCAACGGCCCCGGCGGTCGCCAGTTCGTCGGCTGGTCGGCCATCACCTTCGGCCTGCTCGGCCTGATCAACATCGCCGACGGCCTGCCCCGCACCAACGACCCGGCGGCCCTGCGCGAGGCCGGCGGCATCGCGGGCTACCTCTCGTCCAGCCTGCTGGCCGACCTGCTCACCCCGTACGTGGCGGTGCCGCTGCTGGTGCTGCTGCTCGGCTTCGGCCTGCTGGTCGTCGTCGGCATCCCGCTGCACCAGATCCCCGAACGGGTCCGGGACCGGGTGGAGCCGTTCCGCCGGCCGCTGGTCATCCGCGGCGAGGTCGACGAGTACACCGGCGACGAGGCGTACGAGACCCCGATCGTCGAGGAGCGCCCCAAGCGCGGTCGCCGCAAGCAGGCGGCGCTGACCGCCGACGCGGAGCTGGAGGAGTTCGATCCGAACGAGGGGATCGCGCTGGAGCCGGACCTGGATGCGTCGTCCTTCCTGAGCCCGCAGGACGAAGCGGACGCCGAGGCCCCCGCCGGTCGCTCCGGTCGCGACAAGTCCGAGAAGAAGACCACCGCCGGCCTCCCGCCGGGGGTCGTCGTGCACGGCGAGAACACCGAGCTGGAGGCGCCGCCGCACACCCCCATCCCGCAGCGGGTGGAGCAGCTGCAGCTGTCCGGCGACGTGCAGTACCTGCTGCCCGACTCCGAGCAGCTCCGCCAGGGCAGCGTGCACCGCGCCCGGACCGAGGCCAGCGACTCCGTCGTCGGCCGGTTGACCGGGGTGCTGGACCAGTTCGAGATCGACGCCAAGGTGACCGGCTACACCCGCGGCCCGACGGTGACCCGCTACGAGGTCGAGCTCGGCTCGGCGGTCAAGGTGGAGAAGGTCACCGCGCTGAGCAAGAACATCTCGTACGCGGTCGCCAGCGCCGACGTCCGGATCCTGTCGCCGATCCCCGGCAAGTCGGCGATCGGCATCGAGATCCCCAACACCGACAAGGAGGTCGTCTCCCTCGGCGACGTGCTGCGCTCCAACAAGGCGCGCAACGACCACCACCCGATGACCATCGGGGTGGGCAAGGACGTCGAGGGCGGCTTCGTGGTGGCCAACCTGGCCAAGATGCCCCACCTGCTGGTGGCCGGTGCCACCGGCGCGGGCAAGTCGGTGTTCGTCAACTCCATGATCACCTCGATCATGATGCGGGCCACGCCGGACGAGGTGCGGATGCTGCTGGTCGACCCGAAGCGGGTGGAGCTGACCGCGTACGAGGGGATCCCGCACCTGGTCACCCCGATCATCACGCAGCCCAAGAAGGCGGCCGAGGCGCTGCAGTGGGTCGTGCGCGAGATGGACATGCGCTACGACGACCTGGCCGCGTACGGGTTCCGGCACGTGGACGACTTCAACAAGGCCGTCCGGGCCGGTGCCGTGAAGCCGCTGGAGGGCTCGGAGCGGGTGCTCGCGCCCTACCCGTACCTGCTGGTGATCATCGACGAGCTGGCCGACCTGATGATGGTCGCGCCCCGCGACGTCGAGGACTCGATCGTCCGCATCACCCAGCTGGCGCGGGCCGCCGGCATCCACCTGGTGCTGGCCACCCAGCGCCCGAGCACCGACGTGGTCACCGGTCTGATCAAGGCCAACGTGCCCAGCCGGCTGGCCTTCGCCACCTCGTCGATGACCGACTCGCGGGTGATCCTGGACCAGCCGGGCGCGGAGAAGCTGGTCGGTCAGGGTGACGCCTTGTTCCTGCCGATGGGACAGAGCAAGCCGGTCCGCATCCAGGGCGCCTGGGTCACCGAGGCCGAGGTCCGGACCGTGGTCAACCACGTGACCGAGCAGCTGAAGCCGATCTACCGCGAGGACCTCGTCGCTCCGGTGGAGTCGGCGACCAAGGTGGCCGAGGACATCGGAGACGACCTGGAGCTGGTGCTGCAGGCCGTCGAGCTGGTGGTCACCCTGCAGCTCGGCTCGACCTCGATGCTGCAGCGCAAGCTGCGGGTCGGCTTCGCCAAGGCCGGCCGGCTGATGGACATCCTGGAGACCCGCGGCGTGGTCGGTCCCTCGGAGGGCTCCAAGCCCCGCGAGGTGCTGGTCAAGCCCGACGAGCTGGACGCGGTGGTGGACAACCTGCGTCTCGGCTGAGGTTGCCGTCACGGGCGCTGGTCGGGCGCTGCTCGGCGCCCTGGGGTTTCTGAACTTTCCGTCACTCGACGGCTTACACGGTCGACGGGGCTGTTCCAGCACGCAAATGCCGTCGACTGACGGAAAGTTCAAGCGCCCAGACCGACCGGAGTCAGTGGTCAAGCACCGAGATCAGCTGCCGGACCGCGTACGCGTAGCCGTTGATCCCGGCGCCGGCGATCACCAGCTCGGCGATGCCCGACACGTACGAGTGGTGGCGGAACTCCTCGCGGCGGTGCACGTTGCTGAGGTGCACCTCCGCGACCGGCAGGTCGACGCCGGCCAGCGCGTCGCGCAGCGCCACCGACGTGTGGGTGAGCCCACCCGGGTTGATCACGATCCCGGCGCAGTCGTCGCGGGCCGCGTGGATGGCGTCGATCAGCACACCCTCGTGGTTGCTCTGCACGCAGCGGACCTCCCAGCCGGCCGCCGCGGCGGTCTCGCCGGCCAGCCGTTCGACGTCGGCGAGGGTGTCGTGGCCGTACACGGCAGGCTCGCGGGTGCCGAGCAGATTGAGGTTCGGGCCGTTCACCAGCAGCAACCGACGGGTCAGGGGAGCGTCCACCCGCCGTACGCTACCGGCCCCGGCCGCCGCCGCTGGTGACCTCTCCCACCGCCGGGGTCCGGCATACTGGTCCGGTCATGAGTGCACCCACCACCGTCCATCTCGTCTCCCTGGGCTGCGCCCGCAACGACGTCGACTCCGAGGAGCTGGCCGCACGGCTGGAGCTGGGCGGGTTCCAGCTCGTCGAGGACCCCTCCGACGCCGACGCGGTCATGGTCAACACCTGCGGCTTCGTCGAGTCGGCCAAGAAGGACAGCATCGACACCCTGCTGGCCGCCGCGGACCTCAAGGTCGACGGTCGTACGCAGGCGGTGGTGGCCGTCGGCTGCCTGGCCGAGCGCTACGGCACCGAGCTGGCCGAGTCGCTGCCCGAGGCCGACGCCGTGCTGGGCTTCGACGACTACGCCGATGTGGCCGACCGGCTGCAGACCATCCTGGACGGCGGCACCCACACCGCGCACGTGCCGCGTGATCGTCGCCGGCTGCTGCCCCTGGCGCCGGCTGACCGGGCCGCCTCGGCCGGGGCCGTGAGCACGCCCGGGCACGGCATCGCTGATCTGCCCGCCGGGGTCGCGCCGGCCAGCGGACCACGAGTGCTGCGTCGACGGCTGACCAGCAGCCCGTGGGCGCCCCTCAAGCTCGCGTCCGGCTGCGACCGACGCTGCAGCTTCTGCGCCATCCCGGCGTTCCGCGGCAGCTACCTGTCGCGGCCACCGGCGGAGGTGCTGACCGAGGCCCGCTGGCTCGCCGAGAACGGGGTCAAGGAGGTGCTGCTGGTCAGCGAGAACTCCTCCTCGTACGGCAAGGACCTCGGCGACCTGCGGCTGCTGGAGAAGCTGCTGCCGGAGCTGGCGGCGGTCGACGGTCTGGAGCGGGTCCGGGTCACCTACCTGCAGCCGGCCGAGATGCGGCCCGGCCTGATCGAGGTGATGGCCACCACCCCCGGCGTGTCGCCCTACTTCGACCTGTCCTTCCAGCACGCGTCCGGACCGGTGCTGCGCCGGATGCGCCGGTTCGGGGACGCGGAGTCGTTCCTGGGTCTGGTGGAGCAGGTGCGTGCCCAGGTGCCCGAGGCGGGCATCCGCAGCAACGTGATCGTCGGCTTCCCGGGGGAGACCGACGACGACGTCCAGGTGCTCAGCGACTTCCTGGTCGCGGCCCGGCTCGACGCGATCGGCGTGTTCGGCTACTCCGACGAGGAGGGGACCGAGGCCGTCCGGCTGGACCACCACCTCGACCTCGACCTGGTCGAGGAGCGTCGCAGCCGGATGGCCGACCTGGCCGACGAGCTGGTCGCGCAACGCGCCGAGGAGCGGATCGGTAGCGTGCTCCGGGTGCTGGTGGACGAGATCGACACCGACGGTGACGCGCCCGTGGCGGTCGGCCGCGCCGACCACCAGGGACCGGAGGTGGACGGGGTGACGATGCTCGCCGCCGACGGCCTGCGGATCGGGGACCTGGTCGACGTCGCCGTCACCGACACCGACGGCGTGGATCTGCGCGGGGTCGTGCTCGATCCCGTCCGGGAGCCGGTGGCACCGCGGTGAGCGCGCCCGGCGGCCCGTCCGGTCAGCCCACCGAGCCCGTGGAGAGCTCACCCTGGAACGTCCCCAACGCGCTGACGGCCGTCCGCTGCGTGCTGGTGCCGGTCTTCGCCTGGATGCTGCTGTCGCATCCCGACGAACCCGGCTGGCGGATCGGCGCCACGGCGGTGTTCGCGGTCGCCATCCTCACCGACTTCGTCGACGGCTACCTGGCCCGCCGCTACGACATCGTGACCAGGTTCGGGAAGCTGGCCGACCCGATCGCCGACAAGGCGCTCACCGGCATGGCGTTCATCGGTCTGTCGATCATCGGCGAGCTGCCGTGGTGGGTCACCATCATCATCCTGGTGCGCGAGTGGGGCATCACGGTGATGCGCTTCGTGGTGCTCCGCTACGGGGTGATGGCCGCCAACCGTGGCGGCAAGGTGAAGACGGTGCTGCAGGCGGTGGCGCTCATCCTCTACCTGCTGCCGCTGCCGCTCACCGGACCGCTGCACTGGCTGGCCGTCATCGTGATGGGAGCCGCCTTCCTCGTCACCGTGGTGACCGGACTGGACTACGTCCGCGAAGCCGTGAAGCTGCGCCGGCGGGCCACCTCCTCGTCGTGAGCGGTTCCTCGTGACCGGGACTCCCTGACCGGGAGTCTGGTGACCGGGGCGGACGAGCAGGCGTCCTCGCTGGAACCGCCGTCGACCGCGGCGGCCGCGGAGGCCGTGGTGGCCGCACTGCGCGCTCGACGGCAGACAGTGGCCACAGCCGAGTCGCTGACCGGCGGACTGGTCGGCGCCGCCCTGACCGACGTCGCCGGTGCCTCGGCGGTCTACCGCGGTGGACTGATCGTGTACGCGACCGAGCTCAAGGCCGCCCTGGCGATGGTCTCCGCCGGCACCCTGACCGCCGACGGCCCGGTGGCGGCCACCACGGCAGCGGAGCTGGCACAGGGGGCGGCGGCGGTCTGCGGGGCCGACTGGGGGTTGGCCACCACGGGGGTCGCCGGGCCGGACCCGCAGGACGGGCACCCCGTCGGACAGGTCTTCGTCGCCGTCGCCGGTCCGCTGCCCGGCGAGGAATCGTCGCCGGTTGGCAGCTCGCAGTCCGTCGCTGACCCGACGGTCGCCGCGGTCGAGGGCGAGGCCGGTCGCCGGACGCTGGTGCACGAGCTGTCCCTCACCGGCGACCGGGCCGCCATCCGCGCCCGGACCACCGACGCCGTGCTGCGGCTGCTGCTCGGGGCCCTCGGGACCGAGGCCACCGACGCTTCCGCCGCCTCGTCCGGCAGCGGGATCTGACCGACACGCTGCCCACCGCTCGGTCAGCCCCGATGCTGTCGGACCGCCTGGGTACAGTTTCTGCATGCGACTTACGTCTCCGCCGAAGCAGGTGCTCGTCCGTGAGCTCATCGGTGAGTCGCTGCGCGAGGAGCGGATGGCGCAGGCCAAGACGCTGCGGGCCGTCTCGCAGGCCGCTCGCGTGAGCCTGGGCTACCTCTCGGAGGTCGAGCGCGGACAGAAGGAAGCGTCCAGTGAGCTGCTGGCCGCCATCTGCGCTGCTCTCGACGTGCCGCTGTCGGTGATCTTGAATCTGGTCAGCGCGAAGATGGCCTCCCACGAGCAGCTGCACCAGCGGGTGGCCGCCCTGCCGACGATCCACGACACGGTGGCCCAGGCCGCCGCCTGATTCTCGCCCCGTCGCTCAGTTGATCCGGCCCGCATCCGGGCCCGGCTTGATCCGGGGCCGGCTCACCGGGTCGACGCGGAGGTCGGCCGACTATCGCCGGTCGAGAGTGTCCGCGTGGCCGGGGCTGGGTCGCAGGCGCAGCCCCGACGGCGTCATCACGAAACCGGCGTCCTGCAGGCTCGTGCTCACCGCCGCCGAGCCGAACACGTGCTGCCCGTCGGCCTTCTCCACCGTGAGCCGGCCGAGCTGACCGAGGCGGACAGCACTGGCCAGAGCCTCCGCCGCCGGAGCGAGCAGCTCGGCGTCGTCGCTGAACGAGAGCAGGGTGCGGCCGCCGCGCTCGACGTAGAACACCAACCGGCCGTTGACCAGGATGACCAGGGCACCGGGTTTGCGGCCGGGTCGGTGTCCCTCCCGCTCCGGCCAGGGGAGCGCGGCGCCGTACGGGTTCGCGGGGTCGCAGGCGGCGAGCACCAGCCCGCGGGGCTGGCGCGGCTCGGTCTGCTCGGACCGTAGCCGGTCGACCGCTCCGGTGGAGGCGAACTGGGCCGCTCCCAGCCCCTCGATGAAGTAGCCGCGGCGGCACTGGCTCGACTCCTCCAGGGCGCTGAGGGCTCGGTACGCGGTGCCGAACCCGCCCTCGACGCCCTCGGTCAGCACGCTGCCGCGGGTGACCACGCCGTAGCGGTCGAGCTGGGCGAACATGGCGTCGGCCAGCCGCGCCGCGGGCGGCTGCGACACCGAGGCGACCAGGGACCAACGCCCCACGGTGGTGGGGGAGCTGATCCGGGCTGGCCGGTCGCCGCGACCCGGTCGTGGGATCCGGGGCCGTCCCCGGTAGCTGCGCGGCGCCGGTTTCCGGACCGTCTTGTGCGCCCCGGCCGTGGTCAGGTTGCGGACCGCGGCGAACGTGTCGCTGCTGACCAGGCCCGCCCAGACCAGCTGCCACAGCGCACTCACCCAACCGGACTGCTCGCGCTCGGCATCGGCCGGTAGCAGGGAGTCGAAGAAGTAGCCCCCGGTCGGCGCGAAGCTCTCCAGCAGGGTCCGGGCCTGAGCCGACTCGACCTCACCACGGGCGGTCGGCGGATCGGCCCCCGGCAGATGGAACCGGATCCAGCCGTCGCGTTCACCGATCGGTCCGTCGCCCACCCAGAACACCTCGCCGGCGGTGGTGAGCTCGTCCAGCATCCCCGGCCGGTAGTCCTCCACCCGGGCCGGCAGGATCATCGACTCCACCGCACTGGCCGGCATCGCGTACCCGGCGAGCTGCTCGAGCGTGGACAGCACCGCGTCGGTGCCGCGGGAGCGAGAGCCCACCCCCTGCCACTCGGTCAGGAACCGGGCGTACGCGACCTGCTCGACCGGCTCGACCTCGCGCCGCAGCGCGGCCAGGGAGCGGCGCTTGATGAGGGCGAGCACCTGGGTGTGGCAGAACTGGTCGACGTCCGCGGTGCCGGGCGCGGGGTCGACGAAGGAGCCCCGGACCACGGTGCCGGCCCGGACCAGGTCCGAGGCCGCGCTCTCGACCACGGCGCGGCCCAGGCCGTACCGTTCGGCGACCACGCCGATGGTGAACGGTCCGTGGGTCCGGGCCCAGCGCTGCACGAGGTCCTGGATCGGGTGGCTGCTGGTGTCGGTCTCGAAGGCGGCGGCGACCCCGGGCGGCACGGGCACCCCCAGACCGTCGCGTAGCCGAGGCACGTCCTCCACGACGGCGACCATCTCGCGGCCGGCGATGCGGAGCCGGACGGCGCGTCGGGCGCCGACCAGCTCGTCCAGGGCGGCGTCCAGGTCGAGCTCACTGACCCGCTCGGTGAGCTCGCCGGGGGTGAACGGGCCGGCGGTGCGGAGCAGGTCGTAGAGCTGCTCGGCGGTGCCCGCGCGGCGCTGCTCGCTGCGACCCTGGAGATCGGCCTCGGTGGCGGCGATGACCTCGGGATCGAGCAGCTGACGCAGACCGTCCTTGCCGAGCAGCTCGGCCAGCAGCCCGGCGTCCAGGGACAGGGCCGCGGCCTTCTTCTCCGCCAGCGGCACGTCGCCCTCGTAGACGAACGCGCCGACGTAACCGAAGAGCAGTGACTTGGCGAACGGCGACGGCTCGCGGGTCTCGACCTCCACCAGCCGGATGGTGCGCGCCGCCAGCTGGCGCTGCACCTCGATCAGCCCGTCGAGGTCGAACACGTCGGTCAGGCACTCCCGCATCGTCTCCAGCACGATCGGGAACTCCGGGTACTGCGCGGCCACGGTGAGCAGCTGCGCCGAGCGCATCCGCTGCTGCCACAGGGGCGAGCGGGACTTCGGATCGCGCCGGGGAAGCAGCAGCGCACGGGCGGCGCACTCCCGGAAGCGGGCGGCGAACAGCGCCGAACCTCCCACCTCGTCGGTGACGATGGCCTCGAGCTGCTCGGGGTCGACGATCACCAGGTCCGCCCCCGGCGGCTCGGACTCGGTGTCGGGGACCCGCAGCACGATGCCGTCGTTGGTGGCGGTGGCCTGCACCTCCATCCCGTAGCGGTCGCGGGCGGCCCGCTCGATGGCCAGCGCCCACGGCGTCAGCACGCCGGAGCCGAGGGGGGAGTGCAGGCAGACGCGCCAATCGCCCAGCTCGTCGCGGAAGCGCTCGACCACCACTGTGGTGTCGGTGGGCAGCGCGGCCGTCGCCTCGTGCTGCTCGGCCAGGTAGCTCTGCAGGTTGCGGGCCGCGAACTCGTCCAGCCCGGCTGTGCGCAGACGCTCGTAGGCCGCCGACGGCTCGAGCGTGCCGATCTCGCGGACGAAGGCACCGAAGGCTCGGCCCAGCTCCAGCGGGCGGGGCGGAGAGTCGCCCTTCCAGAACGGGAGCCGACCGGGCACCCCCGGAGCGGGGGAGACCAGCACCTGGTCGTGGGTGATCTGCTCGACCCGCCAGCTGGTGGTGCCGAGGGTGAAGACGTCGCCGACCCGGGTCTCGTAGACCATCTCCTCGTCCAGCTCGCCCACCCGGCGACCGGGGTTGTGCTTGCCGGAGGCCGATCCCTCGCCGACCAGGAACACGCCGAAGAGACCGCGGTCGGGGATGGTGCCGCCGGAGGTGACGGCCAGTCGCTGCGCTCCCGGTCGTCCGGTGAGCACCCCGGTGTCGCGCTGCCAGACGATGCGGGGGCGCAGCTCGGCGAAGTCCTCCGACGGGTAGCGCCCGCTGAGCATGTCCAGGGTCGCCTCGAACGCGCTGTGCGGGAGCTCGCGGAAGCCGTCGGCCCGACGGACCAGCGCGTACACGTCGTCGGCCTTGATCTCGGTCGGCGTCCCGGCCGGCCCGCCGATGGCGGCGGCCGCCACCACGGCGACGACCTGCTGGGCGAGCACGTCGAGCGGGTTGCGCAGGGTGGCGACCTCCTCGATGGCACCGACCCGCATCCGCTCCACGACGACGGCCGACTCGATCAGGTCGCCGCGGTGGTTGGGGAAGAAGACGCCACGGGAGGTGGCGCCCACCTGGTGACCGGCGCGGCCCACGCGCTGCAGCCCGCTCGCCACCGACGGCGGTGCCTCGACCTGGACGACGATGTCGACGGCCCCCATGTCGATGCCCAGCTCGAGCGAGGAGGTGGCCACCACGCACGGCAGCTGGCCGGACTTGAGGTCCGCCTCGATCTGCGCCCGCTGCTCCTTGCTGACGGAGCCGTGGTGCGCCCGGGCCACGACGCGGGTGCCGGTGCTGCCGTCGTGACCGGCACTCGATCCCGACTGGGCCATGATCTCGGCCGGTGGGGGATAAGCGGCTGAACCGTTGGCGCCACCGGGGGCGTGGTCCCCACCGTCGTCACCCGCCGCCTGATCGGCGGTCCGGGCCTGCTCGTCCCGCTCCGCCTGCAGCTCGTTGAGATGAGCTGTGAGTCGCTCGGCCAGCCGACGTGAGTTGGCGAACACGATGGTGGAGTGGTGGGCGCTGATCAGATCGAGGATCTGGTTCTCCACGTGCGGCCAGATCGACGGGCGGGGCGGCGGCGCCCCGTCGGAGTCGAGATCCAGCGTCGGGGTGGAGGCGGTGGACGCCAGGTCGCCCATGTCCTCCACCGGGACGACGACCGAGAGGTCCCACGACTTCGACGCCGGCGGCGCCACCACCGTCACCGGGTGGACGCCGCCGAGGTAGCCGGCGACCCGTTCCGGCGGCCGGACGGTCGCGGACAGACCGATCCGCTGGAAGGGGCGGTGGTCGGTCCCTGCGGAGGACTCGGCCTGCTCGGCCACCAGGGCGTCCAGTCGCTCCAGGGACAGGGCCAGGTGAGCGCCGCGCTTGGTGCCGGCGAGGGCGTGGACCTCGTCGATGATCACCGTCTCGACGTGGCGCAGCACGTCCCGGGCCGCCGAGGTGAGCATCAGGAACAGCGACTCCGGCGTGGTGATCAGGATGTCCGGTGGCCGGGTGACGATCTTGCGCCGGTCGCCGGCGGAGGTGTCTCCCGACCGGACCCCGACGCTGATCGACGGTGGTGTCTGACCCAGACGCAGTGCGGTCTGGGTGATCCCGGCCAAGGGTGCCCGCAGGTTGCGCTCCACGTCGACGGCCAGGGCCTTGAGCGGCGAGACGTAGAGCACCCGGCAGCGCTGCTTGGCCGACGGGTGCGGGTCCTTGATGAGTGAGTCGAGTGCGGAGAGGAAGGCGGCCAGCGTCTTGCCCGACCCGGTCGGCGCGATGACCAGCGCGTTCTCCCCGGACGAGATGGCCTCGCCACGCCCCGGCCTGAGCGGCGGTGGGCTCGGCGAACACCTCGGCGAACCAGGTGGCGGTCGCCGGGCTGAACGCGGCCAGCGGGTCCGCCGCGGTCGGGGTCTGAACAGGCACCCTCACATCCTGCCCGCTGCCACTGACACAGCGTGCTCCTCGCGTGGCGTGCGGAGGTGCGATACGCCGCTCCAGTTGGGAGTTCCGGTCCGCGGCTCTAGTCTCGTCTGCCTAGTCTCGTCTGCGCAGAGCAGGTGAGCAGACGGGGTTGGCGGATGAAGGAAACCGAGCTGTGGGCCCGGATGGACACCCACCTGGGTCGCGGCTACAGCCGCGTCTGGTCGGCCGAGCACAGTCTGGCCGAGCTGGACAGCCGGACCGTCGACCAGGCGCTCGCGGCCGGGCTGTCGGCCAAGGAGATCTGGCGCGCCGTCTGGACGGCTCTCGAACTCCCCGCCCGGGAGCGCTGACTCGTCGGCCGCCACCTCGATCGAGAAGGAGCGGACGCAGCTGAAACCCCGCTCTCGAGGTGTGTCCCCTCCTTTGCTCGGTGCCGCCGTCCACGCGGAGAGGCAGGTCAGTTCGAGTGACTGTCGCGCGTCGGCCACGGCGTCGGCGTGTCGGGCTGTTGTTCGAACACGTGTTCGCCTAGGCTCGGTCCAACGAGATATCCACAGGCGAGAGACGACCTCGAGCGCTGTCCACAGATCTGATCGCACCCCGGTCGGATGTCGGTGGGGGTCCTTAGGGTCTTGGCGATCGAGAACACACGCAGCAAGCAGCCACCCACACGGGTGAACGAAAGGAACGACCGTGGCCGTAGCAGACCGGGACAAGGCGCTCGAGGCAGCGCTCGCCCAGATCGACAAGCAGTACGGCAAGGGCTCGGTGATGCGCCTCGGTGACGAGGTCCGCGCGCCGATCGAGGTCATCCCGACCGGTTCCATCGCCCTCGACCTCGCCCTGGGCATCGGCGGGCTGCCGCGCGGCCGGGTGGTCGAGATCTACGGCCCGGAGTCCAGCGGCAAGACGACAGTGGCCCTGCACGCCATCGCCAACGCCCAGGCCGGCGGGGGCATCTGCGCCTTCATCGACGCCGAGCACGCGTTGGACCCCGACTACGCCGAGAAGCTGGGGGTCGACACCGACGCCCTGCTGGTGAGCCAGCCGGACAACGGCGAGCAGGCGCTGGAGATCGCCGACATGCTGGTGCGCTCGGGAGCACTCGCCCTGATCGTGATCGACTCCGTCGCCGCCCTGACCCCCCGCGCCGAGATCGAGGGCGAGATGGGCGACAGCCACGTCGGTCTGCAGGCGCGGCTGATGAGCCAGGCGCTGCGGAAGATGACGGGCGCGCTCAACGGCGCCAACACGACCGCCATCTTCATCAACCAGCTGCGCGAGAAGATCGGCGTCATGTTCGGCTCGCCGGAGACCACGACCGGTGGCCGCGCACTGAAGTTCTACTCCTCGATCCGGCTGGACGTCCGTCGGATCGAGACCCTCAAGGACGGCCAGGAGATGGTCGGCAACCGGACCCGGGTCAAGGTCGTCAAGAACAAGGTGGCCCCGCCGTTCAAGCAGGCCGAGTTCGACATCCTGTACGGGCAGGGCATCAGCCGTGAGGGCAGCCTGATCGACCTGGGCGTCGAGGTCGGGATCGTCCGCAAGGCGGGCGCCTGGTTCACCTACGACACCGACCAGCTGGGTCAGGGTCGGGAGAACGCCCGGAACTACCTCCGCGCCAACCCCGATCTGGCCAACGAGCTGGAGAAGAAGATCAAGGAGCTGATGAACATCGGCCCGCAGGTCGACGTCCCCGCCGGGGTGGACCCGGTGACGGGTGAGGTCGAGTTCTGATCGAGATGACCGCGTCGGATCCGGTCGAGCAGGCACGTGCCTGGCTCGAGGAGAAGACCGGGCGGCCGGCCCCGGAGCCAGTGCCGGAGACCTGGTCCGTCGGGCCGCCCGGAGTCGAGGTTCCAGCAGGGACTCGGTCCGGGTCGCCCCAGGTCGAGGTCTCGGCCCGGGTCCAGCCCGAGCCGCTCGCTGCTCGGCAGGGTTCGGAACCTGCTCCGCCGCACGCTGCTCCGCCGCTCCCTCGTGAGTCTGCCTCGGAGACGTCCCCGGGCTCCGGCCCCGGATCGTCGCGGGGCGGGGCGTGGGGCGCGTCGGGGTCGGGACTCTCGTCGGCGGAGTCCGGTCGCGCAGCGTTCGTCCCGCACGTCACCGGCGGTGACTCGTCGGATCGTGATGCGGGCTTCGACCGCACCGGCAAGGGAGGGTCGCGGACCGGGAGATCGCGCAAGCGGCGTTCATCGACCCGCAGGTCGTTCGGCGTCGGCGCGACGGAACCGACAGACGGTCCGCCAGAGCCGGATGCCGATCCGGTGGGGACGGCCCGCACCATTGCTCTGCGCAAGCTGACCGCGTCGGCCCGGACCCGGCACGAGCTGGACGAGGCGCTGCAGAAGAAGAACGTGCCGGACGAGATCGCCACGGCGGTGCTGGATCGGTTGGAGGACGTCGGTCTGATCGACGACGGGGCCTTCGCGCAGAGCTGGGTCGAGTCTCGCCAGCAGCGCCGGCACCTGTCCCGCTCGGCGCTCCGCCGGGAGCTCCAGACCAAGGGCGTCGACCGAGAACAGGTGGACGCTGCGCTGGCCTCGGTGGACGTCGACGACGAGCTGGCGGCCGCTCGCGCGCTGGCAGCCAAGAAGGCCGCCAGCATGCACGGCCTGGATCGCGTGGTCCGCGAGCGCCGGCTGGCCGGAGTGCTGGCCCGGCGGGGCTTCGGGTCCGGGATCGTGTCCACCGTGCTCGCGGAGCTGCGCGACGGGCACGGTGCTTGACCCTTCTGGAGGTCCGCCCTAACCTGCAGTCACGAGGTTTTACGGCAAAGTTGTACGAATAGTTGAGGCGCGCCGGGTTATCCCCGGTCGCATGTGAATATCGTGAACATTTCTTTCTCACTGACGTGTGATCCCACAACCGCACAGGCGCCGCACCGGTCCTGACCAGCACCTGGTCAGGTGCTGCGGTCTCTTTCGGCTTTGCCGCAAGGCCTCTTGAAGGCACGCTTCGGCGTGCAGACAGGAGTGCTGGAGATGGTGGACTCAGGACTTTTCGAGATAGCGGTCCTCGCGGGGATCTTCCTGCTTTTCGTTGTCGTCGCGGCGATCGCCTTGCTGACCTACAAGCGCTACACGAACAAGACGTCCGGACCGGGGTCGACCCCGGCGCCGCTGGTCGACGAGGGCGCCGCACAGCGCCGGCGGGAGGCGGAGAGCGATGCTCTCCAGCTCCGGACCGAGGCCGAGGCGTACGCCGGCGAGCTCAGGACCAAGGCCGATGAGCAGCTGCAGGCCGTCGAGGCGGCTCGGCGCGAAGCCGAGGAGGAGATCCGGCAGCGCCGGCACGAGCTGAGGGACCAGCGGCTGGAGATCGAGCGGCGGGAGCAGCGGCTGGCGGACCGGGAGGAGCGGCTCGACGGCGACAACCGCGCGCTGGAGGAGAAGGCCCGGCACCTCGACGTCGTCAAGGCCGAGCTGAAGGCGCAGCGGCGGACCCTGGCCGAGGCGGAGGCCGACCACGAGCACGCGCTCGAGCGGATCGCGGGACTGACCGCCGAGCAGGCGAAGGCCGAGCTGGTGGCGGCCGTCGAGCACGATGCGAAACGCCACGCCGTGATCCTGGCCCGTGACATCGAGCGGGAGGCGACCAAGCAGGCGGAGTCGCGCGCCCAGATGATCGTGGTCGGCGCCATCCAGCGGGTCGCGTCCGAGCAGACCTCGGAATCGGTCGTCTCGGCGGTTCATCTGCCCGGCGACGACATGAAGGGCCGGATCATCGGCCGCGAGGGTCGCAACATCCGGGCCTTCGAGCAGGTCACGGGGGTCAACGTGATGATCGACGACACCCCCGAGTCGGTGCTGCTGTCGTGCTTCGACCCGGTTCGGCGGGAGACCGCGCGGATGACCCTGACCGAGCTGGTCAAGGACGGACGCATCCACCCGGCGCGGATCGAGGAGGTGCACGAGCGCAGCAAGGGCCAGATCGAGCAGCAGTGCCTCCGGGCGGCCGAGGACGCGCTCGCCGAGGTCGGCATCTCCGACCTGCACCCCGCCCTCATCCCCATCCTGGGCAGCCTGCGGTACCGGACCTCGTACGGGCAGAACGTGCTCAAGCACCTGGTCGAGTCCGGGCACATCGCTGGGCTGATGGCTGCCGAGCTCGGGCTGGACGTGGCCCAGTGTCGCCGCGCCGCCTTCCTGCACGACATCGGCAAGGCGCTGACCCATGAGGTCGAGGGTTCTCACGCCATGATCGGGGCCGATCTCGCCCGCAAGTACGGCGAGAACGCCGACATCGTGCACGCCATCGAGGCCCACCACAACGAGGTCGAGGTCCGCACCGTGGAAGCCGTGCTGGTGCAGGCGGCCGACGCGATCAGCGGCAGCCGTCCCGGGGCCCGGCGGGAGAGCATCGAGGCGTACGTGCAGCGGCTGGAGAAGCTGGAGAGCCTGGCCTCCGCCCACGCGGGAGTGGACAAGGTGTTCGCCATGCAGGCCGGCCGCGAGATCCGGGTGATGGTCGCGCCGGACCAGATCGACGACATCGAGGCCCAGGTGATGGCCCGCGACCTGGCCAAGCAGATCGAGGAGGAGCTGACCTACCCGGGTCAGATCAAGGTGGTCGTGGTGCGCGAGTCGCGGGCCACGGAGACCGCTCGGTGAGCTCGACCGTCGACACCCGGCTCCGGCAGCCCTGGCGGACGCCGCCGGGTCGCGGACGTGGCCGATCCGCCACCGTTCCTGGACGTGGCGGCGCTGCGTCGTGACGTCCCCGCCCTGGCGTCCGGGCTCGCCTTCTTCGACGCACCCGGCGGCACCCAGACCCCGACGCCGGTGATCGAGGCGATCTCCGCCGCCCTGACCGCCCCGTTGGCCAACCGCGGCCAGGACAACCCGGCCCAGCGCAACGCCGACCGGATCGTGCTCGACGCCCGCGCCGCGATGGCGGACTACCTGGGCAGTGACGCCGCCGGCATCGTGTTCGGCCGCAGCGCCACCCAGCTGACCCTGGAGTTCGCCCGCACGCTGGCTCACGACTGGGCGCCGGGAGACGAGGTGGTGGTCACCCGGCTGGACCACGACGGCAACATCCGGCCCTGGCTGCTCGCCGCCGAACGCGTCGGCGCCACCGTACGGTGGGTCGACTTCGACCCGGCCACCACCGAGCTCGATCTGGACCAGCTCGCCGCCGTCCTGAACGACCGCACCCGGGTGGTGGCGGTCACCGGGGCCAGCAACCTGGTCGGCACCATCCCCGACCACGCCCGCATCGCCGAGCTGGTCCACGCGGCCGGCGCGTTGCTGTGGGTCGATGCCGTCCACCTGGCCGCCCACGTCCGCATCGACCGGGCCGCCCTCGGCGCCGACGTCGTGGTCTGCTCGCCGTACAAGTTCGGTGGCCCGCACCTCGGGGTGCTGGCTGCCGACCCCGGCTGGCTGGCCGGGCTGCGACCCGACAAGCTGCTGCCCTCCAGCGACGCCGTGCCGGAGCGGTTCGAGCTCGGCACCCTGCCGTACGAGCTGCTGGCCGGCACCACGGCGGCCGTGGACTACCTGGCCGGCCTGGGCGCGGGGGAGGACCGGGCGGCTCGGCTGACCGCGGCTTTCGGCCGTCTCCACCAGCACGAGATGCGGCTGCAGACGCACCTGGAACACGGACTGCGGGAACTCGGCGCCGTCGTGCACAGCCGCGCAGCCCGACGCACGTCGACGGTGCTGTTCGACCTGCCCGGTCGGGCTGCCGCTGAGGTGAGCCTGGCGCTGGCGGCTCAGGGGATCAACGCCCCGGCCGGGTCCTTCTACGCCCTCGAGGCCTCCCGCCACCTCGGATTGGGCGATCACGGCGCAATCAGGCTCGGTTTGGCCCCGTACAACGACGAGAGCGACGTCGACCGGCTGCTCGACGCCCTGCGCGACCTCGGCTGACCGAGCGATCCGGGCGGCCCGCACCGCGACCAGCCCGTCTACCGCGTGCCGGCGGGTCCGGCCGCGGCCTCTTCCGCCGGCTCTTCCTCGGCGGCCAGGCCAGGGTTGGCTGCCGGGGTTCAGCGGACCGGGCTTGATCCCGCGCTTGCCGGTACGCAGCCGGGCCTCCAGGGCCCGCGCCACCCGGGTCAGGGCCCAGTTGATGACGATGTAGATGAGCGCGAGAACGATGAAGGTCGGGATCAGGTTGCCCTTGAACGTCGCCAGGTTCTGACCTGAGCGGAGCAGCTCGAGATAGGTGACGGCATACGCCAGCGCCGAGTCCTTCAAGATCACGACCAGCTGGCTGACGATCGAGGGCAGCATGGCCGCGACGGCCTGCGGGAGCAGGATCGCGGTCAGGGTCTGACCCGGGGTGAGTCCGACGGCCCAGCCGGCCTCCCGCTGGCCCCGGGGCAGGTTGTGCACCCCGGAACGCACCAGCTCGGCGATCACGCAGGAGTTGTAGAAGGTGAGACCGACCACGGCGGCGAAGAGAGGGAGCGCACTGCCGGAGATCTTCAACGCGAACAGACCGAAGTAGTAGGCGAAGAACATCATCATCAGCACCGGGATGGCGCGGAAGAACTCCACGAAGATCCCGCAGACGGCCCGGACCGGCGCGAGCGTGGACAGCCGGCCCATGCCGAGCAGGACGCCGGCGACGACAGACAGGACGACGCTGATGGCGGCCGCACGCAGGGTGCCGATCAGACCGGGGATCAGGTAGTCCCGGTAGGACGACCACTCCAGGAACGGAAGCCACTTCTCCGCGGTCAACTGGTTGTTGTCCGGGTTGGCCAGCGCCTTGATCACCAGCAGCAGCACGCCCAGCACCAGGAGGACGCCGATGACGGCGATGATGCGGTAGCGGACGATCGCCTTGGGGCCCGGCGCGTCGAAGAGGACGTTCGCTTCGCTCATCGCTGCACCGCCAGCTTGCGGGACCACCAGGTGAAGAAGAGGCCCACCGGCAGGGTCAGGACCAAGAACCCGAAGGCCATGATGGCAAAGATCCAGTAGAGCAGCGAGATGTTGAACTCGAACATGTTGCGCATCATCAGCGCCGGCTCAGCCACACCGATGGTCGCCAGCACGGTGGTGTTCTTGGTCAGGGCGATCAAGGTGTTACCCAGGGGGGCGATGGCGCCTCGGAAGGCCTGCGGCAGGATGATCGTGGTGACAGTGGGTAGGAACGGCAGGCCGATGGCCCGGGCCGCCTCCGCCTGACCCTGGGGCACTGTGTTGATGCCGCTGCGGATCGCCTCGGCCACGAACGATGCGTGGTAGACCGCCAGGGCGACGACCCCCCACCGGAAGTTGTTGTCCACGATCGAGGTCGGGGAGTCGACGGGAGCCAGGTAGATCTGCAGCGTGTTCAGCAGGCCGAAGGCGCAGAAGAAGACCACCAGGGTCAGGGGGGTGTTGCGGATCACGGTGACGTACGCCAGACCGAACACCTGGAACACCTTCACCGGGGAGACCCGCATCACCGCGATCACGGTGCCGATGACCATCGCCCCGATGGCTCCGAAGAACGTCAGCTTGATCGTCATCCAGAACGCGGAGAAGACGTTGTACTCACTCAGCAGCGTCTGCAGCGAGTCCATCGGCACCTACTTTCGGGTTCGAGCCGGGTCACACCCGGAGGGCGCAGGCCCTCCGGGTGTGCTCAGGAGTGAGTCAGACCGGGCTCAGCTGCAGGCGTCCGGCTTCGGCGGGTTGGTGGCCGCGTCCGGCTTGAAGCCCGAGGCGCCGACGGTGTCGGCGATCGCCTTCTCCCAGGCGCCGTCGGAGACCATCTTCTCGAGCGCGGCGTTGATCTTGCCGCACAGGTCGGTGTCGCCCTTCTTGATGCCGACGCCGTAGCGCTCCTCGGAGAACGGCTTGCCGACGACCTTGAGCTTGCCCTGGTACTGCGACTGCGCCGCGAAGCCGGCCAGGATGACGTTGTCGGTGGTGACCGCGTCGATGGCCCCGGAGTTCAGGGCCTCGACGCACTTGCTGTAGGTGTCGTACTCCTGCAGCTGCACCCCGGAGGCGTAGTTGTCCTTGATCTTCTTGGCCGAGGTCGAACCGGTCACCGAGCAGAGCTTCTTGCCGTTCAGGCTGTCCGGCCCCGTGATGTCGGTGTTGTCGGTCTTGACCAGCAGGTCCTGACCGGCGATGAAGTACGGGCCGGCGAAGGAGATCTTCTGCTTGCGGTCGTCGGTGATCGAGTAGGTGGCGAAGATCATCTTCACCTGGTCGCTCTGCAGCAGCGTCTCGCGCTGGGCGGACGGCGACTCCTTGAACTCGACGTCGGTGTAGCCGAGGTCCTTGGCCACGTACTTGGCCACCTCGACATCGAAGCCGGTGAAGGTGTCCCCCTCCTTGAGGCCCAGGCCGGGCTGATCGAACTTGACGCCGATGACGACCTTGCCGCCGTCGCCCGGATCACCACCGGTGCCGCTGTCGCCACCGCAGGCGGCCAGGGGCACCGCCAGCAGAAGTCCTGCTCCGATGGCCAGAATCCGTTTCGTCAACATCATGCATTCCTCCGTTGGTAGGGCTCGTCGCTGAGCTCTGAAGTCGGTGCGTACCGATCAGTGGGTCAGGATCTTGCTCAGGAAGTCCTTGGCGCGGTTGCTCTTCGGATCGGTGAAGAACGTCTCGGGATCGGCTTCCTCCACGATCTGCCCCTCCGACATGAAGACCACCCGGTTGGCCGCCTTGCGGGCGAAGCCCATTTCGTGGGTGACCACGATCATGGTCATGCCCTGCCGGGCCAGGCCGACCATCACATCCAGCACCTCGTTGACCATCTCCGGGTCCAGCGCCGAGGTGGGCTCGTCGAACAGGATCACCTTGGGGTCCATCGCCAGCGCTCGGGCGATAGCCACCCGCTGCTGCTGGCCGCCGGACAGCTGCGCCGGATACTTCTCGGCCTGGCTGTCGACGCCGACTCTCTTGAGCAGCTCCATCCCGCGCTTCTTGGCCTCAGCGCCGGACTTCTTCCGGACCTTCATAGGCCCCAGGGTGACGTTCTCGAGAATCGTCTTGTGGGCGAAGAGATTGAAGGACTGGAACACCATGCCCACGTCAGCTCGGAGGTTGGCCAGGCCCTTCCCCTCCTCCGGCAGCTCCTTGCCGTCGATGGAGATCGTGCCGCCCTGGATCGTCTCCAACCGGTTGATCGCCCGACACAGCGTGGACTTTCCCGATCCGGACGGGCCGAGAACGACCACCACCTCGCCCTTGTGCACGGTCATGTCGATGTGCTGCAGGACGTGCAGATCGCCGAAGTACTTGTCGACATCACTCAAGACGACAAGGGGATCGCCGACCTCTTGGGGGACCGCCGGAGATGTGGTGGTCGGCTCGCCCACGTCCTCATGCTCGCCTGCTTCCCATGGCAGGACCATAGACGAGATAATTCCCCAGCGGTGGGAACCGGATGTTGAGATTCGGTTACTTCGGCGCCGATTCACAACGTTTCCGAGGGGTACGGCAGGCCCCTCAGGCGCCGTCGATGCCCCAGACGCAACGGACTGACTCGTCCGGACCGATGGTGATCATGTCTTCGTGGGTCGGCCCGGGGTTGAAGGCGTTGGGGCCGCACGTCATCGGTTCCAACGCGATCGACAGGTCGCGGCGGTCGTTGCCGGTGAACACCTGGATCCAGTCCAGACCCTCGCCCGCCCACAGCTCGGCCCAGCGGTCGCCCCGCTCCAGCCGGGCCCGCCACCGGCCGTCCCCGCCGCGGGCCAGTCCGGCCAGGGCGGTGTCGAACCGGCGGGTGCCCAGCGGTGCGGGCGTCCGCATGTCCTCGTCGCGACCCTCCACCAGGATCAGGTCGACCGGCAGCAGCCGGTCGTCGACGGCGAGGTAGCGCTCGGCCGGCACGCTGATCACCACGTCGTCGACGGTGTCCTCACCGACGGTCAGGTACGGGTGGGCGGCGTAGCCGTACGGCACCGGACCGTCGCCGATGTTGGTCACGGTCACGGTGGTCACGACACCGTCCTCGCCGACGGTGTGCACGACGGTGGCCTCGATCGTCCCGGGCCAGCCGGACTGGGGATACACCCGGACCCGCTGCTCGACCCGGTCGGCCGTGTGGCTGACCAGCTGCCACGGCACGTGCCGGACCAGGCCGTGGATGGCGTTGTGGCGGTCGGGCTCGGACAGCGACAGCTGCTGGGGGGTTCCGGCGAAGGTGTAGCGGCCGTCCCGGATCCGGTTGGGCCAGGGCAGCAGCTGCTGGCCACGACCCCCGTGGATCACCTCGTCGGCGGCGAAGCCGCGGACCACCTCACGACCGTCCACCGTGTACGAGCGCAGGGTCGCGCCCACCTCGGTCACGACCGCGCGGCGCAGGCCGGCCACGATCTCGTACTGGTCTCCGGTCGGGTTCACGGCTGCGTGAGTCACGCTGTCCGACTCTAGTGACCGACTGTCTGGCTCTGATGACCGGAGGGGGACGGCAGTGATCGGGACTATCCTGTGACCCGCCATGACCAGCCACACCGCCGCCCGGACGTACCAGATCCGCACCCACGGGTGCCAGATGAACGTGCACGACTCCGAGCGGTTGGCCGGGTTGCTGGAGGGCGCGGGCTACGCCAAGGCCGCCGACACCGAGCAGGCCGACGTGGTCGTGTTCAACACCTGCGCGGTGCGCGAGAACGCGGACAACCGGCTGTACGGCAACCTCGGCCAGCTCGCGCCGGTGAAGAAGGCCAAGCCCGGCATGCAGATCGCCGTGGGTGGCTGCATGGCCCAGAAGGACCGCGGGATCATCCTCGACCGCGCCCCCTGGGTCGACGTCGTCTTCGGCACCCACAACATCGGCCAGCTGCCGACGCTGCTGGAACGCGCCCGGATCGCCGAGGAGGCGCAGGTCGAGATCGCGGAGTCGCTGGAGCGGTTCCCCTCGACCCTGCCGACCCGGCGCGACTCGGCGTACGCGGCGTGGGTGTCGGTCAGCGTGGGCTGCAACAACACCTGCACCTTCTGCATCGTGCCGAGCCTGCGGGGCAAGGAGACCGACCGGCGGCCGGGCGACGTGCTGGCCGAGGTCGAGGCGCTGGTGGCCGAGGGCGTGCAGGAGATCACCCTGCTCGGCCAGAACGTCAACGCGTACGGGGTCGAGTTCGGCGACCGGCAGGCGTTCGCGAAGCTGCTCCGGGCGTGCGGGCAGGATCGAGGGCCTGGAGCGGGTTCGGTTCACCTCGCCGCACCCCAAGGACTTCACCGACGACGTGATCGCCGCGATGGCCGAGACCCCCAACGTGATGCCGCAGCTGCACATGCCGTTGCAGTCCGGCTCGGACCGGGTGCTCAAGGCGATGCGCCGGTCCTACCGCAGCAGCCGTTACCTGTCGATCATCGAGAACGTCCGGGCGGCCATGCCGCACGCGGCCATCACCACCGACATCATCGTCGGTTTCCCCGGTGAGACCGAGGAGGACTTCGCCGCCACCCTCGACGTGGTGCGGGAGTCGCGGTTCGCGTCGGCGTTCACCTTCCAGTACTCGATCCGGGCCGGCACACCGGCGGCGACCATGCCGGACCAGATTCCCAAGGCCGTCGTGCAGGAGCGCTACGAGCGGTTGGTCGAGCTGGTCGGGGAGATCTCCTGGGCAGAGAACCTGGCCCAGGTCGGCCGCACCGTCGAGGTGATGTTCGCCGACGGGGAGGGCCGCAAGGACGCGGCCACCGCGTCGCCTGTCCGGTCGGGCGCAGGACAACCGGCTGGTGCACGTGGCCGTGCCCGAGGACGAGACGCTCCGACCGCGACCCGGCGACCTGGCCGAGGTGGAGATCACCTACGCCGCCCCGCACCACCTGACCGCCGACCACGGCCTGCTGTCGTTGCGTCGGACCCGGGGCGGCGACGCCTGGCAGGCCCGGCGGGACGGTCTGGTGGCGCCGACGGGTGCGACGGCTGTCGGTCTGGGGATGCCCGGGCTCGGTGCGCCGGCGCCGTTGCCCCCGGCGCCGGCCTGCGCCGTCAGCTGAGTCGGCTCGGCCGGCAGCGAGACCGGCGTCGAGCGCTCAGGGCCGCTGCTGGATCAGCCGGAGGGCGTACGCGGGCCAGAACTGCCCGGCCGGGGGTTCGCCCGCGCGGCAGTTGCCGTCGGAGGCTCCCGGCTCCTTGATCCACAGGAAGCCGACGGCTCGCGCCCGGTCGGCGCCGACCCGCGGGTTCTCGCCCAGGGCCACGCCCGGTGGGTTGCACCAGGCGTCGATGCTGCCCGGGTCCGCGGCGGGCGCGCCCCGGCCGTTGCGGGAGACGTCGATGACGTACTGCTCGACCGCCGAGAGCCGACGACAGCCCGTCCCCGTACGCCTGGTTGTCGGCGGTCGAGGCGAAGTTCGAGACGTTCAGGCTGAAGCCGTCGGCTCGTTCGACGCCGCTGTCCCGCAGCGCCTGGGCCAGGCCGGCGGTGTCGGCGATCCAGCCCGGATGGCCGGCGTCCAGGTAGACCAGGGTGTTCTCGTGCGCGGCCAGCCGGTCGACCGCCTCGGCGAGCATCGCGTACGTGGCCGTCGGGTCGCCGTCCTGCGCGCACTGCCCGCTCACTGCCTGGGGGATGGCGTCCGGTTCGACCACCACCAGAGCCCGCTGGTCGCCGATGGCGTCGGCGACCGCGGCGACCCAGGCTGAGGTAGCTGGACTGCTCGGCCGCTCCGCCCGCCGAGTAGGAACCGCAGTCGCGGCCGGGGCGGTGGTAGAGGACCAGCACCGGCAGCTGACCGGTCACCGCGGCGGTCTGGGTGACCCGCCGCGTCGCGGCGGTGGGATCGTCGTCCACCAGCCAGGTGGCGACCGGCTGCGAGCTGATCGGGCTCAGGCCGTCGGCGGTGGCGCTGTCACCGGTGTCGCGGAGCTGCTGCTCCGCCCGGGCGGCGGCGGACTCCGGATCGATCCACAGGCTGGCTCCGGCCAGCGGGTTGGCCGGCTCCTGTTCCGCACCCGGACCGCAGGCCTGGGTGCCGATCAGCACGGCCGTCAGGACGGTCGCTGCGACCACCGATCGACGCAGCCTCATGGCGCCGGATGCTACGCGTACGGCTGCCGACGTCGGCAGCGGCGGCGTCAGGCCGCGGACTCCAGCTTGGCCGCGGTCTTGGCCAGCTTGGCCTTCTTCAGCGCCTTCTTGTTACGGGCGTTGGCGAAGAGGTGGCGGGCGTCCTCCGGGGCGAGCTTGCCTTCGGACAGGAGCCGGATCGGGCACCGCTTGCACCGGGGCCGGTCCTCGCAGCACTTCTTCTTCGGTCGTACGGACACGACGCCAACCCTAGCAGTTAGGTGAGCCATGCCTCACATGACTTGGCGCACGCCGTGATCGCGAACCGGAGCCGTGATCAGATGGGAATCATGACCGAGAGGCTCCCGCTCATGACCGTCACCTCTGGTCGTGCTCCGCGCTCCGCGGTCCTGAGCTCCGCGGGTTCTCGCTCGTTCGTCGCGATCTGTGACGACGCGGTGCTCAATTCACTGAGGGGAACGTGTCGCCCCGATCGCTCCTGCACTCCCGAGAGGCTCCGCTCATGACCGATGACTGGCAGTGGTTCTGGGCGGGGGAGGGTGGTCGCGACCGCATCCTGCGCGACGAGGTCGAGGGACTGCACGCGCAGCTGTCCAGTGCCAGCTCGCAGACCCACCGGCTGAGCAGCCAGCTGGCCAGCCTGTCCGGCTCCATCGAGACCCGGCTGAACGCTCTCTCGGAGGCCTTCGACGCCTATGTCGAGCTCGGTGACGTCCGTGAGGAGCTGGCCGCGTACGGGGAGCCGGCCGCCGTGCGCCGCTCGGTGATGGGGGCGATCGACGCCCTGGCCGGCGGGCGGCCGGCCACGCCGGTGGACCCGCTGGGTCTGGACTACTGGCTGCCGTACGCGATGAACGCGGTCATCGGACTGGTCGACGGGCGACCCGACCCGGCCGCCCTGGACCGGGCCCGGGCCCTGGCTCCGGAGGCTGACACGTTCGTGGTCGCGACCTGCGGTGCGTTGGGTCACGGTCCCGCGGTCGCCGACCTGCTACCCACGGTGCTGGCGAACGACGGCGAGCTGACCGAGCACCAGCAGCGGATCTGGCGGGCCGCCGCGACCGGGCACCTTCGGCGATCTGAGCGACGGGCTGGCCGCCGTCTGGCGGCCGGCGCTGGAAGCGGAGCCGGTCACCGGTTGGGCGAGCTGGGTGGACGCGCACGCCTCCACCCCGGCCGAGGGGATCACCTGGCTCCGGGACGTGGTGGCGACGGGGGAGCGCCCGGGTCCCCGGGCAACCGTCAGCGAGGCAGTGCCGGCCGGAGCCGACACCCCGCTGGGTCAGCTGCCCCGCTCGCGCGCTGAGACGCCACCGCCGGTGGCCCAGAGCACTCCCACGGCCGAGCTGCGCACGGTGGCCACCGAGCTGATCGGGCGCGGGATGCCGTCGGAGGCCGCGCTGCTGCAGCGGTCCCGCGAGCTGCGGGCCCGGATCGAGCAACCCGGACGCACTCCCGCCGCCCCGGCCTCGGCGCTCCCCACGGAGCCGGCCACCGTGGTCACCGAGGTCCGGCGAGCCCTGGAGAGTCCATCGACGTCGCCGGCGGTCAGAGCCACGCTGGTGGCCTGGGTGTCGGCCGACCTGGCTTCGGTGGTCAAGCGGTTGACGTACACGGCAACCCGGACGCCACCCGTCCAGGAGACCGTGCGGGCAGCCGGCGCGGAGATCGTGGTGACGCCGAAGGGGGCGGACCCGACGGAGCTCTCGGCCGCTACCGCTCGGCTGGAGGCGCTGCACCACGTCCCGCCCCAGCGGTTCCGCATCTGGGCCGTGGCCACCGGGGTCTCGGTCGTCCTGGTGCTGGTCCTCGCGCTGCTCGGCAGCGACTGGGCCTGGCTGTTCGCGGTGACCAGCGGTGGCC
Organism: uncultured Actinomycetota bacterium; assembly: GCA_963784345.1. GTDB lineage: Bacteria > Actinomycetota > Actinomycetes > Propionibacteriales > Propionibacteriaceae > Microlunatus. Next base: position 11,319 of record CAWARE010000042.1, on the reverse strand, counting down.
GGCGCGATCGGCGCCGGCACGCAGCTGCGCACGCGGCAGGCCGCTCAGCGCGACGGTGCCGCGGCGCAGCAGCGGTTCCAGGAGCAGGTCCGGGCGGCGTCCGACCGGGTGGCCCGCGCCGAGGAGCAGCGCTCGGCCGGGCTGGTCCGGCTGACCGGCGAGGCCAGTGCGCTCAGTGCGCACCTGCCCCAGCCGGCCAGCTCAGGTGACCACTCGGTCAGCGACGGGGACCAGCCAGTCGGCTCCGGGCGTCAGGCCGGGGGCTGAGTGCCCTTGTCGTCCATCGCCTTCTTGGCCTGCTCGGCCGCCTGGTCGATCTGGCTGGTGTGCTGACCACCGGTCTTCTGGTCGATCAGGTCCGCCGCCTTGTCGATCCCCTGATCGACCTTGTCGTTGTGCTCGTTCAGCAGGTCCTTGGCCTTGTCGAAGATGCCCATGCTCAGTTCCTCTCGCCGGTAGGTTCGGTTGCCTCATGTCTACCGTGCCGTCCCGACAGCCGCTCGCGGACCCCGGCGCGCGACCGTACGGTCGTGGTGGTCGGACCGACGGCGTCGGGCAAGTCGGGGCTGGCGCTGGGACTGGCCGAGCGACTGATGTCCACCGGCCGTCCGGCCGAGATCGTCAACGCCGACTCGATGCTGGTCTACCGCGGCATGGACATCGGCACCGCGAAACCGTCGGCGGCCGAGCGGTCGCGGGTGGTGCATCACCTGGTCGACGTGCTGGACGTGACCGAGACCGCCACCGTGGCGCAGTTCCAGGACCGGGCCAGGACGGCGATCGCTGACTGCCGGGCGCGTGGCGTGGTCCCGATCGTGGTCGGTGGCTCGGCGCTCTACATCCGGGCCATCGTGGACGACTTCGTGTTCCCCGGCACCGACGCGGCGGTGCGCGGGCGGTTGGAGGCTGACCTGGCCGCGGTGGGCTCCCGGACCCTGCACGAGCGCCTGACCCGGCTCGACCCGACGGCGGCCGCGGCCATCCAGCCGGAGAACGGGCGACGGGTGGTCCGCGCTCTGGAGGTGATCGAGCTGACCGGCGAGCCCTACCGCGCGCAGCTGCCGGAGCGGCGCTACCTGCTGCCCGGGGTCGTCCAGATCGGCCTGGCCCTGGAACGGCCCGTGCTCGACCGGCGGATCGAGGACCGGGTCGCCGCCATGTGGGCGGCCGGTCTGGTCGCCGAGGTCGAGCGGCTGAGTCGGCACGGCGGTCTGCGCGACGGCGTGACGGCCTCCCGGGCGCTGGGCTACCGGCAGGTGCTCGAGCTGCTCGACGGTCTGGTCGACGAGACCGAGGCGCAACGGCGGACGGTCGTGGCCACCCGCCGGTTCGCCCGCCGCCAGGACTCCTGGTTCCGCCAGGACGACCGGATCGCCTGGCTGGCCCACGACCGCCCGGACCTGGTCGACGCCGCGCTGGCGGCCTCGGTCGCGAACCCGGACGGTGCGGCCGGGGTGGGAGACTGATCCGGTGCCGCACTGGACGTTCGCGAAGGGCCACGGGACGGAGAACGACTTCGTCCTGCTCGTCGACCGCGACGACGAGAGACCACTCACCGCCGACCAGGTCCGGTGGCTGTGCGACCGTCGGGCCGGGATCGGGGCCGACGGGGTGCTCCGCGCCGTCGCCGGTCGGCACGTGCCGGAGTGGGTCCGGCGACCCGGACACCTGGTTCATGGACTACCGCAACGCCGACGGCTCGATCGCCGAGATGTGCGGCAACGGCGTACGGGTCTTCGTCCGCCATCTCCTCGACGAGGGGCTGGTCGAGGGGCCGACAGTGCCCGTCGGCACCCGGGCGGGACTGCGGACGACGGAGGTGCTGGCCGACGGTCGGGTCCGGGTGGCCATGGGACCGGCCCGGGTCTCGGCCGGCGACGTCCGGGTGACGACCGCCGACCACCGCGACCACGTCGCCACGCCGGTCGACGTCGGCAACCCGCACGCTGTCAGCTTCGTCGACGACCCGGCGGCCGTCGACCTGCGGGACGCCCCGACCTGGCGGCCGAGCGAGGCGTTCCCGGAGGGGGTGAACGCGGAGTTCATCAGCGCCCGTGGTCCGCGCCACCTGGTCATGCGCGTCTTCGAGCGCGGGTCGGGCGAGACCCGTTCCTGCGGCACCGGCACGGTCGCCGCGGCGGCCGCCTGGCACCAGCGACACGCCGTGGCCGGCGAGCCGGAGTCCTCGCCGGACGGCGGTCACCTACCGGGTGGACGTCCCGGGGGGCACCGTCGAGGTCGAGCTGGGGGAGCAGACGTTCCTCACCGGTCCGGCCGTCATCGTGGCCCGCGGAGAGCTCGTGCTGCCGGACGCGCTCGTCCCGTGACCGCCCGGCTCACGGGCAAACGGGTCGCGACTGTTGGTGGTACGTGCGATTCTTGACCCACGATGAGTTTGCCTGAATCCGAGTACGTGCCCGCCGCCCCGCTGGACGCCGACGACGCCGGAGGAGACGTCGCCGACGAGCAGCTCGAGTCCGAGGCGTACGAGCAGCCCGACCGCGCCGACTACGACGGCCAGCAGCTGGACCGCGAGGAGCGCCAGTCGCTGCGTCGCGTGGCCGGCATGTCGACCGAGCTCACCGACATCACCGAGGTGGAGTACCGCCAGCTCCTGCTGGAGCGGGTGGTGCTGGTCAGCGTCTGGACCACCGGCAGCGAGGTGGACGCCGAGAACGCGATGGCCGAGCTGAAGCTGCTCGCCGAGACGGCCGGCTCCGAGGTCCTGGAGGGCCTCGTCCAGCGGCGCCAGCGTCCCGACCCGGCCACCTACATCGGCCGCGGCAAGGTCGCCGAGCTGCGCGAGATCGTGGTCGCCACCGGCGCCGACACCGTCATCTGCGACGGCGAGCTGGCCCCGGCGCAGCTGCGCAACCTGGAGGACAAGGTCAAGGTCAAGGTGATCGACCGGACCTCGTTGATCCTCGACATCTTCGCCTCGCACGCCAAGAGCGCCGAGGGTCAGGCCCAGGTCGAGCTGGCTCAGCTGCAGTACCTGAAGCAGCGGCTCCGTGGCTGGGGCGGCAACCTGTCCCGGCAGGCGGGCGGTCGCGCGAGCGGCGGCGCCGGCATCGGTGGCCGTGGCCCCGGTGAGACCAAGCTGGAGACCGACCGCCGGCGGATCCACAGCCGGATCGCCAAGCTGCGGGCCGCGCTGCGTGAGCTCGACGCCAACCGTCAGCTCAAGCGGGCCGAGCGGCGTCGCCACCAGGTCCCGTCGGTGGCCATCGTCGGCTACACCAACGCGGGCAAGTCCAGCGTCCTGAACCGGCTGACCGGGGCCGGGGTGCTGGTCGAGGACGCGCTGTTCGCCACCCTGGACCCCACCACCCGGCGGACCCAGACCGCCGACGGTCGGGTGTTCACGCTGACCGACACGGTCGGCTTCGTCCGCCACCTGCCGCACGACCTGGTCGAGGCGTTCGCCTCCACCCTGGAGGAGTCGGCGCAGGCGGATCTGCTGGTCCACGTGGTCGACGCCTCCGACCCCGACCCGGTGGGCCAGATCCGCGCCGTCCGCGGCGTGCTGGCCGACATCGGCGCCGGGGACGTGCCCGAGCTGGTGGTGCTGAACAAGTGCGACCGGGCGAGCGCGGAGGCCATCACCACCCTGCGCACCGCCGCCCCGGGCGCCGTGGTCACCTCCGCCCGCACAGGCGAGGGGATCGAGGAGCTGCGGGCCGTGGTCGAGTCGCGACTGCCACGCCCGGAGCGCGAGGTGCGGGTGCTGCTGCCGTACGAGCGGGGTGATCTGGTCAACCGGATCCACACCAGCGGCGAGCTGGTCAGCCTGGAGCACACCGAGCACGGGTCGCTGGTCACCGCTCGGGTCCACCCGGACCTGGCGGGCGAGCTGGCGCCGTACGAGCTCGCCTCCTCCAGCTGAGCGCACGCCTCGTGAGAACTGGAACCCGGGCCTGATGACCGGAACCGGGGCCGCCGGACGTCCGACGGCGGCCGAGCAGACCGCCGCCGTGCTGGCGGCCGCCGTCGCCGAGATCGGTGGTCACGAACGGCCCGGGCCAGCTGGAGCTGGCCGCGGCGGTCGGCGACGCGCTGGACACGGGCGTCCACCTGCTCGCCCAGGCCGGCACCGGCACCGGCAAGTCGCTGGGCTACCTGGCCCCGACGCTGGTCCGGTTGGCCCGTGGCGACCTGGACCGGGTCGTGGTCACCACGGCGACGCTGGCCCTGCAGAGTCAGCTGGCGGGCAAGGACATCCCGCACGCGCTGGACGCTGTCGAGTCCGTCACCGGGCGCCGGCCGCGGCACGCGATCCTCAAGGGCCGGACGAACTACGCCTGCCTGCTCAAGGTGCGCGACGGGGCCGAGGACCAGGCGGCGCTGATCCCCGCCTCGGAGCTGGTCGCCTCGTTGCAGGAGTCGCCCCGGGCGGCCCCGGAGTCCGCGCTTGGGTGCGGAGGTGCTGGCGCTGCGGGAGTGGGCCGAGGAACAGCTGGACGCCGGCGCCCTGGCCGACCGCGACGACGCACCCACCCACACCGAACGCGGCTGGCAGCAGGTCTCCATCCCGGTCCGCGAGTGCCTGGGCACGCAGCGCTGTCCGCAGGGCGGCCTGTGCTTCGTGGAGAAGTCCCGGGAGGTGTCCCGGGCGGCCGAGCTGGTGGTCACCAACCACGCCCTGCTGGCCATCGACGCGATGCACGGCGGCACCGCACTGCCCGAGCACCAGGCGGTGATCATCGACGAGGCGCACGAGCTGACCGCGCGGGTGACCGGGGCCGCCTCGGCCGAGCTCAGCCCGGGCATCGTCGACCGGGTCGGCCGCCGGGCCCTGAGCTGGTTGGACGACGACGATCTGGCCACCGAGCTGCTGACGTCGGCGGACACGCTCAAGGACGCGCTGGAGCAGACACCGCTCGAGCGGTTGGAGGACGCCAATGCCCCGGTGGTCGCCGCGTTCGAGGCGATCCGGTCGGTCACCCGGCGGGTGGTGACGGCCCTGGGCAGCGGCACCGACAAGAACGAGCCCGAGTGCCGGCAGGCCGCGGCAGCGGTCAAGGAGGTCTTCGACGTCGCCGAGCGGATGGCGGCGCTGAGCGAGCACGACGTGGTCTGGGTCGCCGATCGCGAGCGCAGCGGCCGGGAGGCGCGGGTCTCACCGCTGACGGTGGCGGGGCTGATGCGGTCCCGTGTCTTCGGCGAGCACACCACGGTGCTGACCTCGGCCACGTTGAAGCTGGGCGGTGACTTCACCGGCATCGCCGGGTCGGTCGGGCTGCGTGAGGACGAACGGGTGCGCGACGCTGCGTCGGCGCCGGAGCGCACCGAGGACGACGAGCGCCAGCCCTGGCGGGGGATCGACGTCGGATCGCCCTTCTCGTACGAGAAGCAGGGCATCCTCTACCTGGCCCGGGCGATGCCGCAGCCGGGTCGCGACGGCATCAGCGACGCCGTGCTGGAGGAGGTCGCCGAGCTGGTCTGGGCCGCCGGCGGCCGTACCCTCGGGCTGTTCTCCTCCCGCCGGGCCGCGGAGACCGCCGCGGTGCACGTGCGCAAGCAGCTGCCCAAGCAGAAGATCCTCTGCCAGGGGGACGCCCAGCTCTCGGAGCTGACCCGACGCTTCGTGGCCGAGGAGGAGTCGTCGCTCTTCGGCACCCTGTCGCTGTGGCAGGGGATCGACGTGCCGGGGTCCACCTGCCGGTTGGTCATCATCGACCGGATCCCGTTCCCGCGACCGGACGAACCGCTGACCGTGGCCCGCCAGCGCGCGGTCGCCGACGCGGGCGGCAACGGGTTCATGGCCGTGGCCGCCAGCCACGCGGCGCTGCTGCTGGCCCAGGGCTCCGGCCGGCTGATCCGACGGGTCAGCGACCGCGGCGTGGTAGCGGTCCTCGACCCCCGCCTGGCGACTGCCCGGTACGGGTCCTATCTGCGCTCGTCGATGCCCCCGATGTGGACCACCAGCGACCGGGAGACCGCGATCGGGGCGCTCCGTCGGCTGGCCGAGACCTCCTGAGCCCGGTCGTCGGCGTCCAGATCCACCGGGATCCGTTCCGCCCCGGTGGTGGCGGCTGTAACACAGGTGTGTGAGGCTCCCGCTATGGAGCACTCCTACGATTTCGACCTGGCCGTGATCGGATCCGGTCCGGGCGGTCAGAAGGCAGCCATCATGGCGGCCAAGCTCGGCAAGCGGGTCTGCGTCATCGACGGCAAGCAGATGGTCGGCGGTGTCTGCGTGAACACCGGCACCATCCCGTCCAAGACGCTGCGCGAGGCCGTGCTCTACCTCACCGGCATGCAGCAGCGTGACATGTACGGCGCCAGCTACCGGGTCAAGAACGAGATCACCATCAGCGACCTGCTGAGCCGGCTCCAGCACGTGATCGGGCGCGAGGTCGAGGTGATCCGCAACCAGCTGCTGCGCAACCACATCGAGCTGATGGCGGGAACTGCGAACTTCCTGGATCCGCACACGCTGTCGATCGACGGCGACACACCCTCCTCGATGCGGACCCTGACCGCCGACAAGATCGTGGTCGCCACCGGCACCACCCCGGCACGTCCGACGTCGATCGACTTCGACGGCGTACGGGTGCTCGACTCCGACCAGATCCTCACCCTGGAGAAGGTGCCGGACTCGCTGGTGGTGGTCGGTGCCGGGGTGATCGGGGTCGAGTACGCGTCGATCTTCGCCGCCTTGGGGACCCGCGTCACGCTGGTCGAGAAGCGGCCCCAGATGCTCGACTTCTGCGATCCCGAGATCGTGGAGTCCCTCAAGTTCCACCTCCGCGACCTGTCGGTGTCCTTCCGCTTCGGCGAGGAGGTGCAGTCGGTGGAGAGCTCCGGTCAGGGCACGGTCACCACTCTTGCTTCAGGGAAGCGGATCGCCGCCGAGGTGGTGATGTACTCCGCCGGCCGGCAGGGCAACACCGACGCCCTCAACCTGGGCATGGCGGGTCTGGAGGCTGACGCACGAGGCCGGCTGGTGGTCGACGACACGTACGCCACAGCGGTGCCGACCATCTACGCGGTCGGCGACGTGATCGGCTTCCCGGCGCTGGCCGCCACCTCGATGGACCAGGGCCGGCTGGCCGCGGCGTACGCGTTCGGGGAGACCGTCAGCGAGCTGCACCACCTGCAGCCCATCGGCATCTACTCGATCCCGGAGATCTCCTACTGCGGTCGCAGTGAGAGCGAGCTGACCCAGGAGGCCATCCCGTTCGAGGTCGGCATCTCCCGCTACCGCGAGCTGGCTCGTGGGCAGATCATCGGCGACTCGTACGGGATGCTGAAGCTCATCGTGCACGCCGACACCCGCGAGATCCTCGGCGTGCACGTCTTCGGCACCAACGCCACGGAGCTGGTGCACATCGGCCAGGCCGTGATGGGCTGCGGCGGAACGGTCGACTACCTGGTGAACACGGTCTTCAACTACCCGACGCTCTCGGAGGCCTACAAGGTCGCGGCGCTCGATGTGGCGAACAAGCTCCGCGCCGTGGCCCGCTTCACGAACCAGCTGATGACCGACGAGCCCAGCCTCCTCTAGTCCTGACTCGCTGTGAGCGCGTCGCGCTCGTTGTGACTAGAGCCGGCGGAGGACCGCCACGACCTTGCCCAGGATCGAGGCGTGGTTGCCGTCGATCGGGTCGTACGCCGGGTTGTGCGGCATCAGCCAGACCTGACCCTCGGTCCGCTTGAACGTCTTGACCGTGGCCTCGTCGTTGAGCAACGCGGCCACGATGTCGCCGTTGATGGCGGTCGGCTGCTGGCGGACCACCACCCAGTCGCCGTCGCAGATGGCGGCGTCGATCATCGAGTCCCCGCGGACCTCGAGCAGGAAGACCGTGCCCTCACCGACCAGCTGGCGGGGGAGCGCGAACACGTCCTCCACCCGCTCCTCGGCCAGGATCGGACCACCGGCGGCGATCCGCCCGATGACGGGAACGTGCACCGGCTCGGGGTAGGAGTCGTTGATGCCGGTCTCGTCCATCTCGATCTCGGCCGGGACCGGCGGCAGCTGGCGCACCTTGGCCGCCTCGTTCGCGCCCGGCAGCAGGACCTCCAGGGCGCGCGGTCGGTTGGGGTCGCGGCGCAGGAAACCCTTGCCCTCCAGCACCTTGAGCTGGTGCGCGACGCTGGACGACGACGCCAGACCGACCGCGTCGCCCATCTCACGGATGCTCGGCGGGTAGCCGCGGGTCTCCACCGTCTCCTTGATCATCTCCAGGATCCGACGCTGGCGCAGGGTGAGACCGTCGACCCCGGCCGGCCCGTCCGGCAGCGTCGACACCGAGTTCGTCTCGCCCAGCTGCGCGGCCACCTCACTTGCGCGCGGCCTTCCCCGCTTGCGCTGCGGGGTGGGGGGCTGCTCGTCCTTCGTGTTCGCCATGGACAGCACTCTAGGGAACCTTCGAAGACCAATCAAACATCTGTTCGAGCGTGTCGCGAGCGATCCTGACTCGCATTCGACGGTGTCGCGACCGGTTTGGTCGGCGTCCGGATCCGACGGATGTGGCTCCATGGCGTCGAACGGTCGGTGGTCGGCGTCTGGATCCGCCGGACGTGACTCCGCGGCGCGGAACGGTCGTGGTGGGGGTCTGGATCGACCGGATGTGGCTCCGTGGCGCCGAAAGGGTCGGTGGTAGGGGTCTGGGTCGACCGGATGTGGCTCCGGGGCGACAAGCGGTCGGTGGTCGGACGGCGGCACTGTCGGACCCGGGTGCTTGTGTCTGGGTAGGCGCGGTCGTGCCTCTCGGCTCCGGAGTGTCAGTGGTCTTCGGCAGGATCACGATCGAGGAAGTTTTTCGAAAAGCCTTGCCAATCTCCTGAGGGCCGGGTAAGAATTCAAACAGGCGTTCTATCGAATGTCCGTTCGAGGTAGGAGGAAGCGATGACCCAGCTCCTGGTGGACCGGATCCCGGTCGACGAGCCCGTCGACAACACCCCGGCAGGCGCCGTGGCGGAGCGGGCGGCCCGGGCGCGGATCGCTCCCGCCCGACCGAAGCCTGTTCGTCGGGTGCGTCCGGGGCGGACCGGGCGGGGACCTGGTCGGACGGTCGGGCCAGCTCTGCGCCCGTCGTCGTTCTGGGCCGCACCGGCGACGGCACGTCGTACGGGACCGGCGGCACGCTCCTGCACGCCGACGCCTCCGCCGGTGGCCGTTGCGGTGTCCTACCCGACCTGGCGGCTGACCGACCGGGGGGTCGCTGTGGTGCTCGTGGTCGGCCTGATGATCATGGTCGCCGCCCTCACCGTGGTGGGGCTGACCGCAATGTCGGTGACCGGCGACGGCTACCAGGCGACGGTGTCCGCCAGCCTGCCGCGCTGAGTTCCCGACCGGTCCGCTAGGACAGATCCCGGGGGGCCAGGTGGGCCCAGGAGCCGGGTTCGGCCCGCAGGAAGTCGGCGAACGACTGGGGCGCCCGCCCGGTGATCAGCTGCACGGTGCCGGAGACAGCGGCCAGCTCGCCGGTGGCGATGGCCTGGTAGGAAGTCACCCAGCCGCGCACCTCGAAGTCCGGCGCCCCGTAGTGCTGACGGGATGCGTACGCCTCGTCCTCGGACTCCGGCTCGTAGCTGACGGCCCGACCCGACACGGCTGTCAGCGTTTCCGCCACCTGGGCCAGCGTGAGTGCGGCCGGGCCGGTCACGTCGAGGGTGGAGCCGTCCCACTGCCGGTCGACCAGCACGCGGGACGCCACCGCCGCCACGTCCGTGTGGCTGACCCCGGCCACAGCACCGTTCCCGGCGGGCCCGCGGATCACGCCGTCCGCGCCGGCCAGCCCTGCCAGCGCCGCCAGGTAGAGCGAGTCGCGCAGGAACACGTGACCCAGTCCGCAGGCCTCGATCATGCGCTCGGTGTGGAAGTGGTCGCGCGCGAAGGTGAAGGTGGCGTCCTCGGCCGCTCCCTGGAACGAGATGTAGACGATCCTGTCCACCCCGGCGGCCACGGCGGCCTCGACCATCGAGCGGTGCTCGCTGACGCGGTCGGCCGACTCGCGGCCGCTGACCAGCAGCATCGTGTCGCAGCCGGTGAGGGCCGCCCGGGCTCCCTCGCCGTCGGTGTAGCCCTCGAAGACCGCCACCTCGGCGTCCAGCTGCGGCGCGCGCGAAGCGTCCCGCACCAGCAGCCGCAGGTGGTGGTCCTGGTCGGCCAGCAGTGCCGCCACGCGCGAGCCGATGGCTCCCGTGGCTCCGGTGATCGCGATCATGATCCAGCACCGTACGGGTAGGCGCCGGTCGGGACGGACGGCGGTGCCGGATCGGCCGGCGCCTGCCGGTCGACCACCACTGTCGCCATCAGCAGATCGGCGAAGGTCTGCCGCTTCGGGTGCCACAGCGGCCAGAGGAACCCGACGTACGCGACGGCGTCGAGAGCGTGCAGCAGGTCGCGCAGGAAGGCGTTCACGGCACCGATCGGCCGACCGTTGACCTCGGCGACGAGCGACGTCCCGAGCAGTCGCCTGCCCACCGACTGACCGGTCCGACCCGCCGTCAGCCAGCGGTTCCACCACACCCAGCCCAGACCTGCTGCCAGGACCACGACCCCGACGACCATCCACACCAGTGCTGGTCGCAGAGGTTCGTCGAGCAGCGCTTCCCGCAACGGTCTCGAGCTGCGACCCGGCAGTTCCACGACCCGGCGGTAGAACAGCGCGTAGCCGACCCAGAACGGGATCAGGGCCAGGTAGACGGGGGCGACGTCGATCAGAAAGCCCGCGACTCGACGGCCCCAGTGCGCGTACGGGTAGACGGGCACCGGCGGCACCCAGGCCGGTGGTCGCACGGTCGGCGGCGCCGGGGGATGCTGATGGCTGCTCATCGCGGCTCCTCCTGTGACAACCCGGGCGAGCTGTGGCAACCCGGGCGAGTGTAGGCCAGTGCCGTCACCAGCCGGGGAGAACCGACAGCGGGCACAATGGCGGGGTGTCCAGCGTGCCCACTCGTGAGCGTCCACCGTTCCAGGCGGTCGGCGGGCTGAAGTGGCTGGCCGGTTACGCGGCGTTCGGGCTCGGCATCGCCACGCTCTACGCCACCACCGGCGTCGGCTTCCCGTGCCCGTTCCGGGCGCTGACCGGCTGGGAGTGCCCGTTCTGCGGTGGCACCCGGCTCGGTGCGGCCCTGTTGCGCGGCGACGTGGCGGCCGCGTTCGCGTACAACCCGTTGGTCTTCGCCAGTCTCGTCCTCGGGGCGGTGGTCGGGGCGCTGTGGATCGTCGAGGCGGTCGGCGGCCCCCGGGTCCGACCTCCGGTGCGTTGGTCCACCGCGGTGCGCCGGATCCGTCCGGCGGTCTGGTGGACGGTGATCGCCGTTCTGGCCGCGCTCTACGTCGTGCTCCGCAACCTGATCTGACGC
>CAWARE010000041.1:0-90492 GCA_963784345.1 uncultured Actinomycetota bacterium | reverse complement strand
TACGCCGAGACGCCGAAGTCCATCTCCGACGAGATCATCCAGAAGGCCCGCGGCGAGTGATCGCGGGTCCACAGGACCGTGGAAGAACCGTTTGACCTAAGACGGTTCGTCCACAACACTTAGGCCGGACCAAAACCTGGCCGACACACCGTAATAACCCAAGAAGCGCCCCGCAGAAAAGCGTGGCGAACCAGCTAGAAGGAGCCTCAGTGGCCAAGGCCAAGTTCCAGCGGACTAAGCCGCACGTCAACATCGGCACCATCGGGCACATCGACCACGGCAAGACCACGCTGACCGCGGCGATCACCAAGGTGCTGCACGACAAGTACCCGACCCTGAACGAGGCCTCGGCCTTCGATCAGATCGACAAGGCGCCCGAGGAGCGTCAGCGCGGTATCACGATCTCCATCGCGCACGTCGAGTACCAGACCGAGGCGCGTCACTACGCGCACGTCGACTGCCCGGGTCACGCCGACTACATCAAGAACATGATCACCGGTGCGGCCCAGATGGATGGCGCGATCCTCGTGGTCGCCGCCACCGACGGCCCGATGCCGCAGACCCGCGAGCACGTGCTGCTGGCCCGTCAGGTCGGTGTGCCGGCGATCGTCGTCGCGCTGAACAAGTGCGACATGGTCGACGACGAGGAGATCCTGGAGCTCGTCGAGCTCGAGGTCCGTGAGCTGCTCAGCGAGTACGAGTACGACGGCGACGACATCCCGGTCGTCAAGGTCGCGGCCTTCCCGGCCCTGAACGGCGACGCCAAGTGGGGCGAGTCGATCATCGAGCTGATGGATGCCGTCGACGCGCACATCCCGCAGCCCGTGCGTGAGATCGACAAGCCGTTCCTGATGCCGGTGGAGGATGTCTTCACCATCACCGGTCGCGGCACCGTGATCACGGGCCGGATCGAGCGTGGCGTGGTCAAGGTCAACGAGACCGTCGACATCATCGGTATCCGCGAGGCCAAGCAGACCACCACGGTCACCGGCGTGGAGATGTTCCGCAAGCTCCTCGACGAGGGCCAGGCGGGCGAGAACGTCGGCCTGCTGCTCCGTGGCACCAAGCGCGAGGACGTCGAGCGCGGCATGGTCGTGATCAAGCCGGGCACGACCACCCCGCACACCGAGTTCGAGGCTCGCGTCTACATCCTCTCCAAGGAGGAGGGCGGCCGTCACACGCCGTTCTTCAACAACTACCGCCCGCAGTTCTACTTCCGTACCACGGACGTGACGGGCGTGGTGAACCTCCCCGAGGGCACCGACATGGTGATGCCGGGCGACAACACGGACATGTCCGTGTCGCTGATCCAGCCCATCGCCATGGAGGAGGAGCTGAAGTTCGCCATCCGCGAGGGTGGCCGTACCGTCGGCGCCGGCCGGGTCACCAAGATCCTCAAGTGATCATGGTCTGACCAGGCACCCAGCCTGAAAGCTCGATCGTAAGGGCCCCGCACCTTCTGGTGCGGGGCCCTTTCGCGTCCCCACCTCCGACTCCGCGTGTGTTGGAGCACCAGCGGAGTCGCTGCGGGGTTCATGGTCGCGGTAGCGGATGACTGCGCGTGTGTTCGAGCACCAGCGAAGTCGCTAGCGGGGTCATGGTCTCGCGGTAGTGCACCGACTGCGCGTGTGTTGCAGCACCCAGCGAAGTCAGACGAGGGTCGGTCACGTCGCCGAGTGTCAGATGAGCGAAGCGAGTGGTCCGCGCGTCGGAAGGCGCTGCGGATGCGAGTCAGCGATCTCGCCCGGTTGGCCGAGCTGCGGCCAGCCCCAGCGGGCGATCTCCCACCCTGCGCGCCGGATGGCGTCCTCACGGTGGTCTTGAGCCTCGAGGACGTCCACCCGTCTGGCCCGGCTTCAACAGTGCGCCCGTACTTGATCGGCCCGTCGAACTCTCCGACCGTGCGGTGCTGCTCCCACGCGAAGTCGACGCGGGCGACGAACTTCCCGTGCTCGTCCAGGATGACGCGCTGCAGCTCGGGCTGCAGGGATGCCGTCCTGCACCATCCGTACGCGGCTCGCCGACTCGCCCGGGCTCTCGCTTCGGATGTCGAGGAAGTCCGCCATCTGGCGTGCATTGCGCACCCCCGGCCAACGTTTCATCGACCGCAGCGAGCGGTGCAGATCGTCCGGTCGCAGCCCGAGGCGAAGTGCCTGGTCACCGATCGGCACGCTCTCCATCATTGGGACGATCGGCCCAGGTCTGCGACCGTACGGGCCAGGGTGGTCACGGCATGCCCGTCCACCTGACGTGATGTCGTCTCGGCGAGATGGGGTCCGATGGACGTGCACGTGTGCCCGTCGTCTGGCCACCGGCATTGCCGTCTCGCATGACGTGGACGCTGGGCGATGGAGTGTCGCCAGATCGGAAGGCCGTGGATCACCGCCGCGGACCCGTGGCACAGCACGGCACCGGGCCACACTGGAGCAGGTTGGCGTCGATCAGACGGCGGTGGGCGAGGTAGCCGCCGGGATCGTCCTCATCCGGATCGACGGGTCCGAGCAGATAGGCACCCCGCCGGATCGGCCGTGAGGGTGCCACTCGCACGATAGTTGCCGGATCTCGGCGTGGCTCAGACCTTGGGCGATCGAGCGCGCTGGTCGAGATGATGTCGTCCATGACCAGACGCCACCACACGTCAGGCTGTCGTAGCCAACATCACGTGTGGACAACTCGAGGATCTGTGGATAAGTCCCTGCCGGCATCTTGAAACCCAACTCCGCGTGTGTTGCAGCACCAGCGGAGTTGGGATTGGCGGGTGTTGCTTTCCCGCGTGATGCAACTCCGCGGGTGCTGCAACACCAGCGGAGTTGGGTCAGCGGGTGAGGAGGGCGACGGGGAGGCTGGCGAGGAGGTCGGCCAGGGGGATGGGGCCCGTGTGTGCGCGTCCGGTCAGGGCGTCGGTCCAGGAGTCCGTCCAGGTCCAGCACCGTGTCGCCCCAGCCGCCGGCCCGGGCGAGGCCGATGGGCAGTCGGGTGGCCACGGTCAGGGCACCACCCCGGTCGTACGCGATCGCGTGAGCGGCCGCAGGGCCCGTCACCGGCACCGGTGCGTAGCGAGGTGAAGAGCTCCGGCCGGTCGCGGCGCAGGCGGAGGGCGGTGGTCGTGACCCAGAGCTTCGCCGCCCCGGAGGCGTCGACCGGAGGAGCCGTGGTCAACGACGAGAGCAGCCCTCGACGCTCGGCGAAGTCGACCGGCCGGCGGTTGTCGGGGTCGACCAGCGAGTCCTCCCACAGCTCGGTGCCCTGGTAGACGTCGGGGATGCCCGGCATGGTCAGCTGGACCAGCTTCTGGCCGAGCGCGTTCGACCAACCCGGCTGCTCGACCAGTGCGAGCAGCCGCTGCCAGGCATCCCGCAGGCCCGGCGTCGTCGTACGCGAGGTCGATCGCTGCCTGGACGGTGCTCTCGTACCCTTCGTCGACCGACGTCCAGCCCGTCTCCTGGCTCGCTTCCCGCATCGCCTTCTCCGCGTACGCGTGCAGGCGTTCCCGGTCGTCGACCGGTCCCACGCCGACCAGCGTCTGGGCGAGGAAGTAGGCGAAGGCTCGGTTCGGGATCTGTGACCTCGACAAGAAGATGTCCGCGAACCGCTCCCACTCCTCGCCGAGCTCGGCCAGCACCGCCAGCCGGGCGCGGACGTCCTCGCCGCGCTTGGTGTCGTGGGTGGACAGCGACGTCATCGACAGCGGCTGCCGATCCTGGCGTACCTGCTGCAGAGCGTGGAAGTCGTCCAGCCCGATGCCGAACTCGCCGGCGTCGGCGCCGACCTCGTTGAGCGCGATGAACCGGGCGTACCGGTAGAAGGCGGTGTCCTCGGTGCCCTTCGCCATGGTCGCGCCGCTCAGCTGCTGGAACCGCCGAGCCAGCTCGTCGGACGGGTCGTGCAGGCGCGGCGACAGCGCGGCGAACGCCGAGGCCAGCTCGGGTCGACGCTGCTCGGCCAGCACCAGCGCCTTGTCCAGGTCGGCCACCCCGTCGGGCAGGTAGGACCGGTAGACGCGCGAAGGCCACCGCCACCTCGGCGATCGCCGCAGCCGCGCCCTCGATCTCCGGGGCCAGCGCGGCGATGCGTTCGATCTCGGCGACGAGCAGGGTGTCCACGATCATCCGCTTGCCGCGCTCGACCTGCTCGGCGCTGGTCAGCTGGTCCCCGGTCAACCGGCGGTAGCGCTCGGTGGCCTCCGCCTCCCCGGCGACGTCGACGAAGACCCCGTTGACCTCGCGCATCGCGTCGTAGCCGGTGGTGCCGGCCACCGGCCAGTCGGGCAGCTGCTCGCCCGGTTCCAGGATCTTCTCCACGGTGATCCACGCCTCGGGGGCGAGGTGGGCCAGCCGATCCTGGTACTCACCCGGATCGACCAGGCCGTCGGGATGGTCGACCCTGCAGCCCGGTCACCCCCTCCTTGATCATCGTCGCGACCCGCTGGTGAGTGGCCCGGAAGACCGCCGGGTCCTCCTGCCGGACCCCGGCCAGCGTGGTCACGGTGAAGAAGCGGCGGTAGCTGAGCTCCTCGTCGCCGCGCGAGTGGTGCACCAGTCGGTAGTGCTGGCGCTCGTGCACGGCGTCCGGTCGTCGCCCGGGCTCCAGATCCCCGGGGCGAGCGGGAAGCGGTGCTCGTAGTAGGTCAGCTCCCCGTCCTCGACGCTCAGCACCGCGTCGTCGCCCAGCACCGGCACGGTGATCGGGCGACTCCAGTCGATGTCGAACCAGTCCGCGTACGCCGACGCCTTCCCGTACGTGAGCACGTCCCACCAGTACGGGTTCTCCCGCGCCGCGCTGATGCCGAGGTGGTTGGGCACGATGTCGACCACGACCTGCAGGCCCGCGCCGGCAGCCGCCGCCAGCAGCGCGGCCCAGCCCTGCTCGCCGCCCCGGTCCGGGTCGATCCGGAGCGGATCGGTGGTGTCGTACCCGTGGTCGGAACCGGTGGTGGACTGCAGGACGGGCGACAGGTAGACCGCGCCCACCCCGAGGTCGCGCAGATAGCCGACGACCGCGGCGGCGTCGTCCAGGGTGAAGCTCTTGCGGATCTGGAGCCGATAGGTGGAGGAGGGCGGCGTCACCACCGAAGGCTAGTGGCTGCGGCCGGGAGTTCGTCACCCCGCGACCACCCGGCCGTGGCCACTACCGTCGGTCTCCGCCGCCCGCGGCGGTGGGGCGTCGGGCAGGTCCGCGGCCAGATGCAGCTCCACGTGCCCGGAACGGCGCGGATCGGCCCCGCCCCCGAGCCAGCTGAGAGCGGACACCCCGCCGAAGTAGGGATCCAGGTCCTCGGCCACCCCGACCTCGTCGCCGTCGGCGGCCAGCGCCTGCTGCACCTCCGCGGAGAAGCCGGGTTCCAGCCGGACGGCTCCCGGCACCGCGTTCAGCCGGGGAGCGTCGATCGCCGCCTGGGGTGGGGTGTGCTCCAGCATCCGGAGCATGCACTGCACCAGCGCGGAGCGGATCCGGCTGCCGCCCGCCGCTCCGGCCGCCACCACGGGCCGACCGCTCGGGTCGATGGCCAGCATCGGCGACATCATCGACCCCATCCGCATCCCCGGGGCGACCCCGTCGCGGACGAGTTCGCCCTCGCCGAGCATCGAGTTCAGGTGGACCCCGAAATCCGGCACCCAGACCCCGGAGCCGAGGCCGAGACTCGTGGTCACCGCACACACGTTGCCGTCGGCGTCGGCCGCGACCAGGTTGGTGGTCTCGGACCGCCGGTCCGGCGCCCGCAGCGCTTGCACCAGGGCCCGGGCGGCGGCGGGAGAGGTGAGCGGGTCGCCGGGCATCGTCGGCGGCGGCAGCCTGCATGGTGCCCGAGCACGTCGTCGAGGTCGTTGCCCCGGGCCAGCACCCCGAAGCCGTGCACACCGACGCGGCGCGGCTTGCTCTCGATCACCCGGTAGGCCTCCAGATCGGCGGCCTCCATCGCCGACGAGTCGCCGAGGACCTCCAGCACGGCCCGCGCGTACTCGCCCCGGTAGAAGGCCTCCGGCTCCGCGGCCAGCAGGTCGTACGCCTGCGGATGGGCGGGGTGGGCCACCAGGTCGCCGGCCTGCAGGGTGCTTCCGTCGGGGCGGCTGTAGACCGCGATCCCCTCCGACACGTGGAAGGCGGGGGACACCTTGGGCAGCAGCTCGGCGTGCGTGCTCGGGAACACCGATCCGAGCGAGGCCGCCCGGCCGGGGGCCACCACCTCGGCCCACGGCAGCCGTCCCCACCGGCGCCACAGGTGCAGGACACCGGCCGGGATGCCGGGCACGGCCACGGTCGGCGGCCCGATCTCGTACGGGATCGCCTGACCGACGAAGACGACCTCGATCGGCTGCCCTCGGCCGGCGGATCGGCCGCCCAGGCCGGGGATCGACACGAAGAAGTCCAGACAGCGCGTCTGCCCGGTCGCAGCCTCGTAGTGGATGGCGAAACCGCCGCCGCCGAGTCCGGTGAACAGGGTCTCGGCCGCGCAGCTGGTCAGCACCATCGCGGCGGCGGCGTCGGCCGCCGAACCGCCCGCGGCCAGGATGTCGCCACCGGCCTGGGCGGTGGCCGGATGGCCGGCGGCCACACCCGCGGTGATCGTCACGAGGTCACCTTAGGCCCGTGAGCGGGAAGGCGGTGTGCCCGCGCGTGCGGAGGAGCGATCGAGCGGAGGCGCGCTCGCATGACAGGCTGTCACGGTCAGGTGATGACGCTTGGCCGGGGTGTCGGGGGAGCGACCGGACCAGACTCGTTCCCATGATCCTCCCCGCCGTCGACGGCAGCGCCTCGCCGATCACCGCATCACCACAGCCGCCCGACCACCGCCCCGCGGCCATCCTGCTCGAGGGTCTGCACAAGGCGTACGGGGCGGTCCGGGCGGTCGACGGTCTCGACCTGGCCATCGCGCCCGGCGAGATCGTCGCGGTCCTCGGGCCCAACGGCGCGGGCAAGTCCACCACCACCGAGATGATCACCGGACTGACCGATCCGGACGCCGGGCGGGTCGCGGTGTTCGGCCGGGCGCCGCGCGCGGCCGTCCGGCAGGGGCTGGTCGGGGTGATGCTGCAGGCCGGCGCGCTGCTGCACGAAGCCACGGTCAACGACGTGCTCGCGCCTGATGCACGGTCTGCACGCGCACCCGCTGTCGCTGGAGGAGGTGATCGAGCGGGCGGATCTCGGCATCGTTCCTGAAGACCAAGACCGAGAAGCTGTCCGGGGGCCAGGCCCAGCGGCTGCGGTACGCGCTGGCGATCATGGCGGACCCGCAGCTGTTGATCTTGGACGAGCCGACGGTCGGCATGGACGTGGAGATCCGGCGCGCCTTCTGGGCCTCGATGCGGGAGTTCATCGCCGGCGGCCGGACGGTGCTGTTCGCCACCCACTACCTGGACGAGGCCGACGCCGAGGCGGACCGGATCGTGGTCCTGGCCCGCGGTCGGCTGATCGCCGACGGCACCCCGTCCATGATCAAGAGCCGGGTCGCCGATCGCACCATCACGCTGGCCGATCACGGGGTCAGCCTCGCCGACCTGCATCGGACTGCCGGCCGTGATCGCCGGTGAGCGGAGCGGCGGCCGGCTGCTGCTGCGCACCACCGACTCCGACGCCACCCTGCGGGCGCTGATCACCGAGCACCCCGCCGCGCGCGCGACATCGAGGTCGTCTCCGCGAGTCTCGAGGACGCCTTCCTCACCCTGACCCACGACGCTCCCGAGGAGCTCTCATGACCACCCTCACCCCTGAGCGCCGCCGCCACCGCCGCCCGTCGGGCGCCCGCGCTGGCCCGCGCCGGTGCACTACGCCGTGCACAGCACCTGGCTGACGGTGAAGAACTTCGCCTTCGTGGTCTTCGCCGTCGGGCTGCCGCTGGTGCTCTACGTCGTGTTCAGCCAGACCTTCACCGCCGGTGCCGGACCGGACGCCGGGCTGGTCTCGGCCATGATCATGGTCTCGATGGCGGCGTACGGGGCCCTCGGTGCGGCCATGAGCGGGGGAGCGCAGCTGGCCACGGAACGCCGGTCGGGCTGGTTCCGGCAGCTCAGCGTCACCACCCTGGCGCCGCGGGAGTTCCTGCTGGCGAAGGCCGGCGTGATCATGGTCCTGGTGCTCCCGTCGCTGCTGCTGGTCTTCGGTGCGGGTTTCCTGATCGGCGGCGTACGGCTGCCCGCCGGCGGTCTGGCTCGCCTCCCTCGCGCTGATGTGGGTGGCGCTGATCCCGCTGGCGATCCTCGGCATCGTGATCGGGCTGTGGGTGAAGGCGGAGGCGGTCGGCGGGGTCACCACGCTGGTGCTGCTGCTGCTGGCCATGCTCGGTGGCCTCTGGCTGCCCACCGAGATGATGCCGCCGGTCGCGCCCAGGCCCTCGCGCAGGCGCTGCCGTCGTACTGGCTGGCCGAGTTCGGCCGCTGGCCGATGCTGCCGGACACCGCCTTCCCCTGGACCGGGGTGCTGGTGTTGCTCGCCTGGGTCGTCGGACTTACGGTGCTCGGAGCCCTGGGTTTCCGACGGGCCACGGCCAGCAGCAAGCGGTGAGCTCGCGCCACCGTCGAGGAGGGAGCGGTCCGATGTCGACTGGAGCGACGCGACCGGCCGGAGCGGAAGACGATCTGGTCGATCTTCCGACCCGGGTACGAGGGCGCCTGCGACGACCTCGACCGCGGCTCCGGCGCGCCACCACGGCCCGGACGCGGCAGCCGCCGTTCACCCTGCGGCGCGCGGCCCAGAACATGGTCTGGATCTACGCTTTCGGACTGGTCTTCCTGCTGTTCGCCATCGCCGCCCTCCCAGAGGACGACCCGTCCGCCGGCCGAGCTGGTCTGGCGGATCGTGCTGGTGGTCGCGCTCGCCGTCGGCTACCTGGCCACGGCCTGGATCGGCCGACTGCTCGCTGCGGACCCGCTGGCTCTACATCGGCGCCTACGTCGGCTGTGCTGGTCGTCAGCTACCCGACCTGGGGCTGGTCGCTGGTCGGCTACGGGGCGTACGTGGCCATCATGATGGCCACCCTGCTGCCGTGGCGGCAGTCCCGGATCGCCGTCGTCGTGCTGGGGCTGCGTGCTCGCCGCCACGATCCCGTTCGGCGGCGGCGAGACGGCCATCTACATCAGCGTGGTCGCGGCCGGGACGGGTCTGGCCACCGCGGCCGGGATCGAGGCGGGCGCGGCCCAGGGTCGGCTGCAGCGGGCCGAGCAGCGGGTCAGCACCCTCAGTGTCGCCGCCGAGCGCGAGCGGATCGGGCGGGACCTGCACGACATCCTCGGTCACTCCTTGACCGCGATCTCGATCAAGGCCGGGTCTGGCGGCCCGGTTGGTCGACCTCGACCCGGCGGCGGCCAAGGCGCAGATCGCCGAGATCGAGCAGGTGTCGCGGCAGGCCCTGGCCGATGTCCGCACCACGGCGTCCGGGCATGCACGAGGTGCGGCTGGCGACCGAGATCGCCAGCGCCCGGTCCGTGCTGCTGGCGGCGGGGATCGAGTCGCGGATGCCCTCGGCGCTGCCGCCGCTGAGCGACCAGGCGAGCGAGCTGCTGGGCTACGTGGTCCGCGAGGCGGTCACCAACGTGGTCCGCCACAGCCGGCCGGCGTCTGCACCATCGCCGTCGAGCCGTCGGCCGTGGAGGTCCGCGACGACGGCCGCGGACTGCCGACCGGAGTGCGGTCGGGCTCCGGACTGGTCGGTCTGCGCAGCCGGGTGGAGGCGGCCGGCGGGACCTTGCAGGTCGGTGCCGGCCGAGACCGGCGGGCACCGTCGTACGGGCCGAGCTGGCGGTGCCGGCCCCGGGCGGGAGACCGCCCGACCGGCGCCCGCGGTGACCGCGCCGCGATGCCCGTGGAGCCCGCGCCGTGATCACCGTGCTGCTCGCCGACGACCAGGCGATGATCCGGCAGGCGTTCACGCGCGCTGCTCGAGCTGGAGGCCGACATCCGGGTCGTCGGGCAGGCCGGTGACGTCGCCGAGACGGTCCGCAAGGTCGACGAGACCTCGCCCGAGGTCGTGCTGCTCGACGTGCAGATGCCGTCGCCGGAGCGACAGCGGCGCGGACGGGATCGACGCCTGCGCGGCCATCATGGCCGCGCACCCCGAGACCCGGGTGATCATCCTGACCACCTTCGGCCGGCCGGGCTACCTGCGCCGGGCGATGGAGGCCGGGGCGGTCGGGTACATGGTCAAGGACGCGCCGGCCGAGCAGCTGATCGAGGGGATCCGCCGGGTCCACCAGGGGCTGCGGGTGGTCGATCCCTCGCTGGCCGCGGCCAGCCTCTCCATCGGCGCGTCACCGCTGACGGCCCGCGAGATGGAGGTCCTCGCCGCCGCGTCGTCGGGGGCGTCGACCAGCGCCATCGCCGGCAGGCTGTTCCTGTCCGAGGGCACGGTGCGCAACCACCTGTCGTCGGCCATGGGCAAGCTCGGGGCCGGCAGCCGGGCCGAGGCCGTCCGGATCGCCACCGAGAACGGCTGGCTCGGCTGGGCCCCTCCGACTCGCCCCAGCCGTGTTCACCGCCGCTGCCTAGGATCGGACCGTGAACCTCGGTGGGCCGCGGCCGTGGCAGCCCCTGGCGACGGGAGCCGTCGTCGAGGGTGCCGGGCTCGCCGCGGCCGGGGGAGTCGGTCTGCTGCTGCCGCTCCCCGCGCTCGGCGCCTTCCTGGGCTATCTCGGCGGCGCGGCGATCATCCTCGCCTACTGGCACCGGCGCCGGTTCGGCGCCGCCAACCTGGTCACCCTCGCCCGGGTGGTCGGGACCAGCTGGGTGATCGGACTGACCCTGCAGGCACTGCTCGGGCCGGCTGACGCCGAGCGGGTCTGCTGGCGATGGTCGTGGTCGGCACCTGCTGCCTGGTGCTCGACGGGGTGGACGGCAAGGTGGCGCGCGCCCGCGGCGAGACCTCGGCGTTCGGTGCGCGCTTCGACATGGAGACCGACGCGGCGCTGTTGCTGGCCCTGAGTCTGGCCGTGCCGGCGCTGGGCCTCACCGGCTGGTGGGCGCTGGCGATCGGCGGCACTCCGGTACGCCTACGTCGCCGCCGCCTGGATCGCCCCGCGCCGGATCCGCACGGCCCTGCGGATCCCGCTGCCGTTCCACTACTCCCGCAAGGTGGTCGCGGTGATCCAGGGGGTCACCCTGCTGGCGGCCCTCGCGCTCGGCCTGACCGGGATCGCCGCCGCCGTACCGGTGCTGCCCTCGATTCTGCTGGCCGGCTCGCTGGCGACCCTGGTCTGGTCGTTCGGTCGTGACGTCGTCTGGCAGCTGCGCCGCTCCGGAGGTGGGGTAGACCGCGCGCAGGGGTTGGTTCCTTGACCTCAGCGACTATGGTGGGCAGCCGGACAACAGCGCTCCGGGAGCCGATCGGCCTCGATTTGCCCTGGCGCGCGTCTGGTGAAAGAATCGTCAGGTTGCTCCGACGGAGGTCGCCGGGGTGTGCCCTGCGCAGGGCGTACGAGATCGCAAGTGATCGTGCGGCGCGTGCAGTGGTAGCCGAACCGCGAGACCTTCATCGTCTGGCCATCGACCACCCGGTCGGGGGCCTCCAGGCGACAGCCCCTAGCAAGCAGGACTCGGACCTGACTGCGTCCGGTCGGTGCGACACGCCCGACCTCGGGGGTCGGACATACCGGTAGTTACGAGAGAAGGACGAACTGTGGCGGGACAAAAGATCCGCATCAGGCTCAAAGCCTATGACCATGAGGTCATCGACTCGTCGGCGCGCAAGATCGTCGACACGGTGACCCGTACGGGTGCTCGCGTTGCCGGTCCGGTGCCGCTGCCGACGGAGAAGAACGTGTACTGCGTGATCCGTTCTCCGCACAAGTACAAGGACAGCCGGGAGCACTTCGAGATGCGGACGCACAAGCGTCTGATCGACATCATCGACCCCACCCCGAAGACCGTCGACTCGCTGATGCGGCTGGATCTGCCCGCCGGCGTCGACATCGAGATCAAGCTCTGAGGTTTGAAGCGACAATGAGCGAGAACAAGAAGGTGAAAGGTCTGCTGGGCACCAAGCTCGGCATGACCCAGCTCTGGGACGAGAACAACCGCGTGATCCCGGTGACGGTGATCCAGGCCGGTCCGTGCGTCGTCACCCAGGTCCGCACCCCCGACGCAGAACGGCTACTCCGCCGTGCAGCTCGGCTTCGGTGCGATCAAGGCCAAGCAGGTGACCAAGCCGGACGCCGGGCACTTCGCCAAGGCGGACGTCACCCCGCGCAAGCACCTGGTCGAGCTGCGGACCAACGACGCCAGCGAGTACACCCTGGGCCAGGAGCTCACCGCCGAGGTGTTCGAGGCGGCCGAGGTCGTCGACGTCACCGGTGTGAGCAAGGGCAAGGGCACCGCGGGTGTCATGAAGCGTCACGGCTTCCACGGTCTGCGGGCCAGCCACGGTGTGCACCGCAAGCACCGCTCGCCGGGTTCCATCGGTGGCTGCGCGACCCCCGGTCGTGTGTTCAAGGGCCTGAAGATGGCCGGCCGGATGGGCCACGAGCGCGTGACCGTGCAGAACCTGACCGTGCACAGCATCGACGCCGAGCGCGGCCTGATCCTGGTCAAGGGGGCCATCCCCGGTAACAAGGGTGGCCTGGTCGTGCTGCGCAGCGCCGCCAAGAAGGGAGACGTGGCATGAGCGAGACAGCTTCCGCCACCGAGACCGGCGCCACGCGCCAGGTCGACGTCATCGACGCCGACGGCGGCACCAGCGGCTCGGTCGAGCTGCCGGCCCACCTGTTCGACGTCACCGCGAACATCCCGCTGATCCACCAGGTCGTGGTGGCGCAGCTGGCCGCGGCCCGGCAGGGCACGCACTCGGTGAAGACCCGTTCCGAGGTCTCCGGCGGCGGCGCCAAGCCGTACCGGCAGAAGGGCACCGGCCGCGCCCGGCAGGGCTCGATCCGCGCACCGCAGTACGCCGGTGGTGGCATCGTGCACGGCCCGACGCCGCGTGGGTACGCCCAGCGGACCCCGAAGAAGATGATCGCCGCCGCCCTGCGCGGGGCGCTCTCGGACCGGGCCCGCGACGGCCGGGTGCACGTGGTCGCCGATCTGACGATCGGTGACGTGCCCTCGACCAGGACCGCGCTGTCCCTGGTCGCCAAGGCCCTGGGTGGCGACACGATCACCGCCAAGACCCTGGTCGTGCTGCACCGGGACGAGGACCTCGCCTGGATCAGCCTGCGCAACGCCGCGGCGCTGCACGTGATCACGGTCGACCAGCTGAACGCCTACGACGTGCTGGTCAACGACGACGTGGTGTTCACCGCTTCGGCGCTGAGCACCTACGTGGCCGGCCCGACCAAGGGCAAGTCCGGCAAGGGCGTCGCCACCGAGTCCGAGGCGACCGAGGCTGACGCCTCGTCCGAGAACGATGGGGAGGAGCTGCGATGAGCAACGCGCTCAAGATCCGGGACCACCGCGACATCCTGCTCGCCCCCGTGGTGAGCGAGAAGAGCTACTCGCTCCTGGACGAGAACAAGTACACGTTCCTGGTGGCCACCGACGCCAACAAGACCGAGATCAAGATCGCCGTCGAGTCGATCTTCAAGGTCAAGGTGACCGGTGTGAACACCATCAACCGGCAGGGCAAGAAGCGGCGGACCCGGGCGGGTTGGGGCAAGCGCCCCGACACCAAGCGGGCCATCGTCAGCGTGGCCGACGGCGAGCGCATCGACATCTTCTCCGGACCGGTCGGCTGACCGGGATCCGAACGCAGTAAAGGAATCTGACCTCATGGGTATCCGTAAGTACAAGCCGACAACGCCGGGCCGTCGCGGCAGCAGCGTTGCCGACTTCGTCGAGCTGACCCGGTCCACTCCGGAGAAGTCGCTGCTCGTCCCGAGTCCGAAGACCGGTGGCCGGAACAACTCCGGCAAGATCACCAACCGGCACGTCGGCGGCGGGCACAAGCAGGCGTACCGGCTGGTGGACTTCAAGCGCTACGACAAGGACGGCGTGCCGGCCAAGGTCGCGCACATCGAGTACGACCCGAACCGCACGGCTCGGATCGCGCTGCTGCACTACGCCGACGGCGAGAAGCGCTACATCATCGCGCCGCAGGGCCTGCGGCAGGGTGCAGCCGTGGAGGCCGGCGAGGGTGCCGACATCAAGGCGGGCAACAACCTGCCGCTGCGCAACATCCCGGTCGGCACCACGGTGCACGCGGTGGAGCTGCGACCCGGCGGTGGCGCGAAGCTCGCCCGCTCGGCCGGCGCCTCCATCCAGCTGGTGGCCCGCGAGGGCACCCACGCCACGCTGCGGATGCCGTCCGGCGAGATGCGGTTGGTCGACGTGCGCTGTCGCGCGACCATCGGCGAGGTCGGCAACGCCGAGCAGTCCAACATCAACTGGGGCAAGGCCGGCCGCAACCGCTGGAAGGGCAAGCGCCCGACCGTCCGTGGTGTGGCCATGAACCCGATCGACCACCCGCACGGTGGTGGTGAGGGCAAGACCTCCGGTGGTCGCCACCCGGTGTCGCCGTGGGGCCAGCCCGAGGGCCGGACCCGTGACAAGAACAAGGCGAGCAGTCGCCTGATCGTCCGTCGCCGCAAGTCCGGCAAGAAGCGCTGAGCAGGAGCACAGAAGAGATGCCACGGAGCCTGAAGAAGGGGCCCTTCGTCGACGACCACCTCGCCAAGAAGGTGGACGTGCAGAACGCCAAGGGCACCAAGAACGTGATCAAGACCTGGTCGCGCCGCTCGATGATCGTGCCCGACATGATCGGTCACACGATCGCGGTGCACGACGGTCGCAAGCATGTCCCGGTGTTCGTGACCGACTCGATGGTCGGTCACAAGCTCGGCGAGTTCGCCCCGACTCGGACCTTCCGGGGCCACGAGAAGGACGACCGGAAGTCCCGCCGCCGCTGACGCGGGGGCAGCCGCAGAGAAGGAATCAGAGAACACATGAGCAAGGACTCACGTCCCAGCCGCCGCCAGGCGTTGCTCGGCGACCGTCCCGGTTCGTACGCGATCGCGCGCCAGGTCCGGGTCTCACCGACCAAGGCCCGCCGCGTCGTCGACCTGGTCCGCGGGATGGGAGTGGACGACGCGCTGTCCACGTTGCAGTTCGCCCCCCAGGCCGCGAGCGAGCCGGTGTACAAGGTGCTGGCCAGTGCCATCGCCAACGCCGAGCACACCGACAACCTGAAGCGGAACGACCTGTACGTGTCGCAGGCGTACGTCGATGAGGGGATGACCATGCGCCGGATCCGTCCGCGGGCCAAGGGCTCCGCCAGCCGGATCCTGAAGCGGTCCAGCCACATCACCGTCGTCGTCGAGCCGACCAGCAACAAGGAGGCCTGAGCAATGGGCCAGAAGATCAACCCGAACGGCTTCCGGCTCGGTATCACCACCGACCACCGCAGCCGTTGGTACGCCGACAAGCTGTACAGCGCCTACGTGGGCGAGGACGTCAAGATCCGTCGGATGCTGACGAAGAACCTCGAGCGCGCCGGCATCTCCAGCGTCGAGATCGAGCGGACCCGGGACCGGGTGCGTGTGGACATCTACACCGCCCGTCCGGGCATCGTCATCGGCCGCAACGGCGCCGAGGCCGAGCGCGTGCGCGGCGAGCTGGAGAAGCTCACCGGCAAGCAGGTGCAGCTGAACATCCTCGAGGTCAAGAACCCCGAGATCGACGCCCAGCTGGTGGCGCAGGGTGTGGCCGAGCAGCTCGCTTCCCGCGTGCAGTTCCGTCGGGCCATGCGCAAGGCGCAGCAGAGCGCGATGCGGGCCGGTGCCCAGGGCATCCGGATCCAGTGCTCGGGTCGTCTGGGCGGCGCCGAGATGAGCCGGTCGGAGTTCTACCGCGAGGGCCGGGTGCCGCTGCACACGCTGCGCGCGGACATCGACTACGGCTTCTTCGAGGCTCGCACCACCTTCGGCCGGATCGGCGTGAAGGTCTGGATCTACAAGGGTGACGTCGCCGGCACCCGCGCGGAGCGGGCGGCTCAGAAGGCTGCTCGCAGCGCCGCCGGTGGCCGCAACCGTCCGGGTCGTCCCGGCCGGGGCGACCGCCCGACCCGTGGTGACCGGCCCGAGCGCGGCGGTCGTCGTCGCGCCGAGGGTGCGGCCGAGACCGCGGCTCCGGCCGCGGAGCCGACGGCCGGCACCACCGAGACCGCAGGACAGGAGGCCTGAGTCATGTTGGTTCCCCGCAGGGTGAAGTTCCGCAAGCAGCACCACCCGAAGCGGACCGGTGCGGCCAAGGGTGGCACCAAGCTCGCCTTCGGTGAGTTCGGGATCCAGGCCGTCGAGGCCTCCTACCTGACCAACCGGCAGATCGAGTCCGCTCGTATCGCGATGACCCGGCACATGAAGCGTGGCGGCAAGGTGTGGATCAACGTCTACCCCGACCGCCCGCTGACCAAGAAGCCGGCCGAGACCCGGATGGGTTCCGGCAAGGGCTCTCCGGAGTGGTGGATCGCGAACATCAAGCCGGGACGGGTGCTCTTCGAGCTGTCCGGCGTGACCGAGGACGTCGCGCGCGAGGCGATGCGTCTCGCGATCCACAAGCTGCCGATGAAGGCACGGTTCATCAAGCGTGAAGCAGGAGACTACTGATGGCTAAGAGCGCCACCGCAGCTGAGCTGCGCGGCCTCAACCGGGCCGAGCTCAACACCAAGGTGAGCGAGCTGAAGGAGGAGCTGTTCTCGCTCCGCTTCCAGTCCGCCACCGGGCAGCTGGAGTCGCACGGTCGGCTCCGCGAGGTACGCAAGGACATCGCCCGGATCTACACGGTCATCCAGGAACGCACCCTGGGCATCGTGGACGATCCGGACGCCGCCGAGGACACCGAGGCGGAGAAGGTAGAGGCCTGAGATGAGTGAGAACGTGAACGAGACCGTCGAGGTCGAGGCCCCGCAGTGGTGCGGCCACCGCAGTGCGGGGTCGCCGCAAGGTCCGCGAGGGCTACGTGGTGAGCGACAAGATGGACAAGACCATCGTGGTCGCCGTCGAGGACCGGGTGAAGCACCGCCTGTACGGCAAGGTGCTGCGCCAGACCAGTCGGATGAAGGCACACGACGAGACCAACAGCGCCGGCGTGGGCGACCGGGTCCGGATCATGGAGACCCGTCCGCTGTCCGCCACCAAGCGCTGGCGCCTCATCGAGATCCTCGAGAAGGCCAAGTAAACCGACTTGCTCGGCGTCGGCGGTGTCCATAAGCCGCTACGAGGCGCCGCACAGTCGGGGAAGTAACCCACGAGTTCTCGCCAGGCCCGCGGAACCGGGAACCGGTGAGACAACCAGGAGATAACAGATGATCCAGCAGGAGTCGCGGCTCAAAGTCGCCGACAACACCGGGGCGAAGGAGATCCTTTGCATCCGGGTGCTCGGCGGCTCTGGTCGCCGCTACGCCGGCATCGGCGACGTCATCGTCGCCACCGTCAAGGATGCGATCCCCGGCGGGAACGTGAAGAAGGGTGAGGTCGTCAAGGCCGTCATCGTCCGCACGGTCAAGGAGCGTCGGCGTGCCGACGGTTCGTACATCAAGTTCGACGAGAACGCTGCGGTGATCTTGAAGACCGACGGCGAGCCCCGCGGGACCCGCATCTTCGGTCCGGTCGGCCGCGAGCTGCGCGAGAAGCGCTTCATGCGCATCATCTCGCTCGCCCCGGAGGTGATCTGAATGACGAAGAACAAGCTGCACGTGATCAAGGGTGACCGGGTGAAGGTCATCGCCGGCAAGGACAAGGGTCTGGTCGGCGAGATCCTCGCCGTGCACCCCGAGGCCCAGCGGGTGACCGTTTCCGGTGTGAACATCGTGAAGCGGCACCTCAAGGACACCTCGGCCCAGCCGCAGGGACGCCAGACCAAGGGCGGGATCGTCTCCTCGGAGGCACCCATCCACGTGTCCAACGTCCAGCTGCTCGTGAAGAACAGCGACGGCGAGGACGTGGTGACCCGGGTCGGCTACAACCGTGTCGAGGCGACCAAGCGGCGTCCCGACGGCTCCGAGTACAAGGGCTACCGCAGCATCCGGATCGCTCGTGCGACCGGAGAGGAGATCTGATGACCGCCACGACCACCGAGACCCGTGCGGTGCCGCGGCTGAAGCAGCGCTACCGCAGCGAGATCGCCCCGGCGCTCAACACCGAGTTCGGTTTCGCCAACGTCATGCAGATCCCCGGTCTGACCAAGATCGTGGTGAACATGGGCGTCGGCGAGGCGGCCCGTGACTCCAAGCTGATCGACGGTGCCGTCAAGGACCTGACCATCATCACCGGTCAGAAGCCGCAGGTCACCCGGTCCCGCAAGTCCATCGCGCAGTTCAAGCTGCGGGAGGGCATGCCGATCGGTTGCGCACGTCACGTTGCGCGGCGACCGGATGTGGGAGTTCCTGGACCGGCTGCTGACCCTGGCGCTGCCGCGTATCCGCGACTTCCGTGGGTTGAACAGCCACCAGTTCGACGGTCAGGGCAACTACACCTTCGGGCTGAGCGAGCAGGTCATGTTCCACGAGATCGATCAGGACAAGATCGATCGCAGTCGGGGCATGGACATCACCGTGGTCACCACGGCGAGCAATGACGACGAGGGTCGGGCGCTGCTGAAGCACCTGGGCTTCCCGTTCAACGACAACCCGAAGCCGGCCAAGGCGAAGGCCAAGGGCCCCGCCTGGGCCGCGCGCAAGAACTGATTCGGGAGAAGTGAGATAGATGGCGAAGACAGCCCTCAAGGTCAAGCAGGCCCGCAAGCCGAAGTTCGGCGTCCGTGCCTACACCCGCTGCCAGAAGTGCGGCCGGCCCAAGGCGGTGTACCGCAAGTTCGGTCTCTGCCGGATCTGCCTCCGCGACATGGCGCACAAGGGCGAGCTCCCCGGCATCACCAAGTCGTCCTGGTGACCTCGTTTGCTTGCGGGTCGTCGTCGGTCCTCCCAGCCCGGCTCGGGACAACCGGTCGGCCTCCGCAAGCTCCGGCCGACGGCCAGGCCCATCCACGTCCCTTCGCAGGGCCGGGAGGACCGACGCCGACAAGCCGGTGGTCACCAGAACGCCGTGGTGCTGTCCTCGAGCTCGAGGCCCCAACAGACTCAATAACGGTGCAGGTCCGTACGACGCAATCGGCGGATACCACTCCGAGAAAGAAGTAATCAAGCAATGACGATGACCGATCCGATTGCGGACATGCTGACGCGGGTGCGGAACGCCTCCCAGGCGTACCACGACACCGCGGTGATGCCGCACAGCAAGATCAAGGTGGGGATCGCTGAGATCCTGGCTTCCGAGGGCTACATCGCCGGCTGGGACGTCAAGGACCCGGCCGAGGGTGAGGTCGGCAAGACGCTGTCCATCACGCTCAAGTACGGGCAGAACCGGGAGCGCTCGCTCGCGGGGATCCGGCGGATCTCCAAGCCGGGCCTGCGGGTGTACGCGAAGTCGACCAACCTGCCCAAGGTGCTCGGTGGTCTGGGTATCGCGATCATCTCCACGTCGACCGGTCTGATGACCGACAAGCAGGCCCACGGCCAGAAGGTGGGCGGGGAAGTCCTCGCCTACGTCTGGTGAGGCACTAGACACCAGAGAGGAAAGAACATGTCACGCATTGGCAAGATGCCGATCGCCGTTCCGTCCGGTGTCGAGGTGACCCTCGAAGGCCAGCAGGTCTCGGTCAAGGGTCCCAAGGGCACCCTGTCGCACCGCATCGCCGAGCCGATCTCCGTGGAGCGCGCCGAGAGCGGCGAGCTCCAGGTGAATCGTCCCGACGACGAGCGGGAGAGCAAGTCGTTGCACGGCCTGACCCGGACGCTCGTGTCCAACATGGTCACCGGGGTCACCGCCGGCTACGAGAAGAAGCTCGA
This sequence comes from uncultured Actinomycetota bacterium, assembly GCA_963784345.1. GTDB lineage: Bacteria > Actinomycetota > Actinomycetes > Propionibacteriales > Propionibacteriaceae > Microlunatus. The sequence goes on along the minus strand of CAWARE010000041.1, from coordinate 70,733 downwards.
GATCGTCGGCGTCGGTTACCGCGTCATCTCCAAGGGCCCGACCGAGCTCGAGTTCGCGCTGGGCTTCTCGCACCCGGTCAAGGTGAACGCGCCCGAGGGCATCACCTTCACCGTCGAGGCACCCACCCGGTTCACGGTCCTGGGGATCGACAAGCAGCAGGTCGGTGAGGTCGCGGCCAACATCCGCAAGCTGCGCAAGCCGGAGCCCTACAAGGGCAAGGGCGTGAGGTACGCGGGCGAGCACGTCCGCCGCAAGGTCGGAAAGGCTGGTAAGTGACGATGGGCGTTTCCCTGTCCAAGTCGAAGCACACGGCAACCAAGACGGCCTCACGGCTGCGTCGGCAGGTCCGGGTTCGCAAGAAGGTCTCCGGTTCTCCGGAGCGGCCGCGGCTGGTGGTCTCCAAGTCGGCGAAGCACATCTTCGCCCAGGTGATCGACGACGTGGCGGGCCGTACGCTCGCCTCGGCGTCGACCATGGAGGCCGATGTCCGCGCCGCCGAGGGCGACAAGAGCGCCAAGGCCAAGCAGGTCGGTGTCGAGCTGGCGAACCGGGCGAAAGCTGCCGGGGTCGAGCAGGTCGTCTTCGACCGAGCAGGTCACAAGTACCACGGTCGGATCGCGGCGCTGGCAGACGGCGCCCGCGAGGGCGGCCTCGGATTCTGACGAGAGATAGGTAGAGCGATATGAGTGGAAGCCAGCGCCGCGGTGGCGGTGCAGGTGGCGACCGTCGCGGCCAGGGCGATCGTCGTGGCCAAGGTGGCGCCGACAAGAGCCAGTACATCGAGCGGGTGGTCGCCATCAACCGGGTGGCCAAGGTCGTGAAGGGTGGTCGTCGGTTCAGCTTCACCGCGCTGGTCGTGGTGGGCGATGGCGACGGCACCGTGGGTGTCGGCTACGGCAAGGCCAAGGAGGTGCCCGCGGCGATCGCCAAGGGCGTCGAGGAGGCCAAGAAGCAGTTCTTCACCGTGCCCCGGATCCAGGGAACCATCCCGCATCCGGTGCAGGGCGAGAAGGCGGCCGGCGTGGTCATGCTGCGTCCGGCGTCGCCGGGTACCGGTGTCATCGCCGGCGGTTCGGCTCGCGCGGTGCTCGAGTGCGCCGGTGTGCACGACGTGCTGGCGAAGTCGTTGGGCTCGGCCAACGCCATCAACGTGGTGCACGCCACGGTGGTCGCGCTGCAGTCCCTCGAGACGCCGGAGCAGGTGGCCGGACGTCGGGGCAAGTCCGTCGAGGACGTCACCCCGGCCGCCCTGCTGCGGGCCCGCAAGGAGGCGGTGCACTGATGCCTCGCTTGAAGGTCAGCCAGGTCAAGTCCGGCATCGGCAGCAAGCAGAACCAGCGCGACACGCTGCGTACCCTCGGTCTGAAGAGGATCGGGGACGTGGCGGCGCACGAAGACCGTCCCGAGATCCGGGGCATGATCAACACGGTGTCCCATCTGGTCGCCGTCGAGGAGGTGGAGTGACATGGCGCTGAAGGTTCATCACCTCCGTCCCGCTCCGGGCGCCAAGACCGCCAAGACCCGCGTGGGTCGCGGCGAGGGCTCCAAGGGCAAGACCGCCGGTCGTGGCACCAAGGGCTCCAAGGCTCGCAACAACATCCCCGAGAACTTCGAGGGTGGGCAGATGCCCCTGCACATGCGGGTGCCGAAGCTGCGCGGCTTCAAGAACCCGTTCCGGGTCGAGTTCCAGATCGTGAACCTGGACAAGCTCTCGGCGCTGTTCCCCGAGGGGGGCACCGTCGGTGTCGCCGACCTGGTCGAGAAGGGTGCGGTCCGCAGCGGCCAGCCCGTCAAGGTGCTGGGCAACGGTGACATCACCGTGGCCGTGCAGGTGAGCGCCAACGCGTTCTCGGCCAGCGCCAAAGAGAAGATCGCCGCGGCCGGTGGGTCCACCACCGAGCTGTGATCCGCTGAGACATCAGCAGGTACGCCTGAGGGCCGTCCGGGAGACCGGGCGGCCCTCGTGGTTTCTCCTGCCGGTGATGCCGGATTCCGCGTCATCACTTGATAGAGTCGGGCGGTCCTGCGCGTGAGCCGCACGGGGCGCGCAGTCGCAGCCGAGCGGCTCAGGTCAGGTCAAGCAGAAGGAAAGGGAGGGCAGGAGTGCTCGCCGCGTTCGCTAACGCATTCCGGACTCCGGACCTACGCAAGAAGATCTTCTTCACCTTGGCCATCCTGGCCGTCTTCCGGCTGGGTTCGATCATCCCGACCCCCAACGTCAACGTCCAGCAGGTCAACTTCTGTCTGACCCAGGCTGCGTCGGGCGACCAGCAGGGTCTCTACTCGCTGATCAACCTGTTCTCCGGTGGGGCACTGCTCCAGCTCGCGATCTTCGCGCTCGGGATCATGCCGTACATCACGGCGAGCATCATCCTGCAGCTGCTGACGGTGGTGATCCCGCGGCTGGAGGCCCTCAAGAAGGAGGGTCAGTCCGGTCAGACGAAGATCACCCAGTACACCCGCTACCTGACCCTGGTGCTGGCCCTGCTCAACTCGACGGCCTTCGTCACCCTGGCCGTCAACGACCAGCTGTTCGTCGGCTGCCCCGGTCTGGTGCACGACACCAGCATCTTCCCGATCATCGTGATGATCCTGACCATGACGGCCGGCACCAGCGTCATCATGTGGCTCGGCGAGCTGATCACCGAGCGCGGCGTCGGCAACGGCATGTCGGTGCTCATCTTCACCCAGATCGCGGCCACCTTCCCCAGCGCGCTCTGGGGTCTGCGGGTCGCCCGTCCCGGCGCCAACGGCTGGATCGTCTTCCTGCTGGTGATCGCCCTCGGACTGGTGGTGATGGCCGGCGTCATCTTCGTCGAGCAGTCCCAGCGCCGGATCCCGGTGCAGTACGCCAAGCGGATGGTCGGCCAGCGCGTGTTCGGCGGCACCACCACCTACATCCCGATCAAGGTGAACCAGGCCGGCGTCATCCCGGTCATCTTCGCCAGCTCGCTGCTCTACATCCCGGCCCTGTACGCCCAGTTCCGCCCCGACTCGCAGGTCGCCACCTGGATCCAGACGTACTTCGTCCGCGGCGACCACCCGATCTACATGATCACGTTCTTCCTGCTGATCGTGTTCTTCTGCTACTTCTACGTGGCGATCACGTTCAACCCGCAGGAAGTCGCCGACAACATGAAGAAGTACGGCGGCTTCATCCCCGGCATCCGGGCGGGCAAGCCGACCGAGGACTACCTCGGCTACGTGCTGTCCCGGCTGACGTTCCCGGGATCGCTCTACCTGGGTCTGATCGCGTTGCTGCCGTCGGTGGCGTTCATCTTCCTGAACGCCAACCAGAACTTCCCGTTCGGCGGAACCTCCATCCTCATCATCGTCGGCGTCGGTCTGGACACGGTCAAGCAGATCGAGAGCCAGCTGCAGCAACGCAACTACGAAGGGTTTCTCCGCTGATGCGCCTCCTCATCATGGGCCCGCCCGGTGCCGGCAAGGGCACCCAGGCCAAGCTGATCGCCGAGCACTACGGGATCCCCGCCATCTCCACCGGCGACATCTTCCGCGCGATGAAGACCGCCGACACCCCGCTCGCCCAGCAGGTGCGCGACATCATGAACTCCGGCGGGTACGTCAGCGACGAGATCACCAACCAGATCGTGGCCGACCGGCTGGCGCAGTCCGACTGCGACGGCGGGTTCCTGCTCGACGGCTACCCGCGTACGCCCGCCCAGGTCGACACCCTCGACGCGGCGCTGGCCGAGCGCGGCACGCCGCTGGACGTGGTCCTGTCGCTGCTCGCCGACGAGGACGCGGTGGTGGCCCGGCTGCTCAAGCGGGCCGAGATCGAGGGCCGCGCCGACGACAACGAGGAGACCATCCGGGTCCGGCAGCACGTCTACGCCGACCAGACCGCACCGTTGCTCGAGGTCTACGCCGCGCGCGGTCTGCTGGTCGAGGTCGACGGACTCGGTGAGATCGACGAGGTCTCCGCCCGGGTGTTCGCCGCGCTGGACGAGCGCTTCCTGGGTGGGGCCGGCAGCGCGGAGCTGATCGGGGATCCCTCCTGAACCTCCTGCGGCGTCGCAGTGGGATCGAGCTCAAGTCACCCGACGAGCTGATCGGCATGCGCAAGGCCGGCCTGGTGGTGGCCGCGGCTCTGCAGGCGACAGCTGGAGCGGTCCGGGTCGGCGATCACGACCGCCGAGCTCGACGCCGTCGCCGCCGAGGTGATCCGCACCTCCGGGGCCACCCCGTCCTTCCTGGACTACCACGGCTATCCGGCCGTCACCTGCATCTCCGTGAACTCCGAGATCGTGCACGGCATCCCGGGTCCCCGGGTGCTGGCCGACGGCGACAGCGTCTCGATCGACTGCGGGGCGATCGTGGCCGGCTGGCACGGCGACTCGGCGGTCACCGTCCAGGTGGGCGCCGGCAGCGACGGCGGCGCGCGAGCTGAGCGAAGCCACCCGACTCGCCATGTGGCACGGCATCGCCGCGGCCCGACTGGGCGGCACGGTCGGCGACATCTCGGCCGCCGTCCAGGCCTATGTCGGCGCGCTGCCGACGGCGTACGGGATCGTGGAGGAGTACACCGGGCACGGGATCGGGTCGGCCATGCACCAGCCGCCGGACGTGCCGAACCTCGGTCGGGCCGGCAAGGGTCCCAAGATCGTGCCGGGGCTGGCGCTGGCCATCGAGCCGATGCTGACCGCCGGCGATCCGGCCAACTCCGTCCTCGACGACGACTGGACCGTGGTGACCGACGACGGTTCGCTGGCCTGCCACTGGGAGCACTCGATGACGGTCACCGACCGCGGCATCTGGGTGCTCACCTCACCCGACGGCGGCGAGGCGATGCTGGCCGAGGTCGGCGCTCCGTTCGGTCCGCTGGCGGACTGAGCGCGCGTCCGGCCGCGCCACTCCGGGCGGCGGCGGAGCTGCAGCCCCTCGCTGACACCCATCCAGCTGACGCACTCCTCGGAGCACTCACGCGGTCGTTGCATCACGTGCGTGAGTCACCGGAGGAGTGCGTCAGCGAGACTCGGGGCGACCTCGTCTCGTCCGGAAACAGGCGCGACCAGACCCCGGAGCGGCGAACCGCTCCGGGGCCGGTCTACCGGTCGCCCGGTCTGTCGGTCAGCCGCGCGGCAGCCGCAGCCCGTTCGCGAGCCGCAGGACCAGTCCGCTCATCAGCAGGGCGAGGAGCCCGGCCAGCAGCGCCCAGGTGAGGCCGGCACCGGCGCCGGTCATGGCGAGCTGTCGGTCGGACGGCTGACGGCCGTCCGTGCTCGCCTGGGGTGCGACGAAACCGTTGACGAAGCTCGCCGAGATGACGGGCGAGCGGCCATCGGTGCCGGTGATCGCGTCGTCCGGACCGTTCGTTCCCGGACCGTTCGTTCCCGGGTCGGCGGGGCCTGTCGGATCGGTCGGATCGGTCGGATCGGTCGGATCGGTGGGGTCGGTGGGATCGGTGGGATCCACCGGGTCCCCGCCGCCGTTGCCCGAACCGCAGTCTCCGCCGTTCACCCGCAGGCAGACCACGGCATCCACGACGTCGGTCACGACCGCCGTCACATCGGTACCGATGACCGGCAGCACCGGGTTGGCCGGCTGTGCCGCCCCGGGCGTGCTGTCAGCGCCGCAGCCGGTGGTGTTCAGCTGGACGCAGGCGAGGACGGGGATGTCGAGCACGGTGGCCTCGGTGATGCTGTCGACGGTGATCGGCAGGATCGGGATGACCGGTCCGTTGCCTGAGCTGTTGCCGTCGCCCGTGCCGTTGCCGCAGCCGGTGGTGTTCAGCTGGACGCAGACGAGGACGGGGATGTCGAGCACGGTGGCCTCGGTGACGCTGTCGACGGTGACCGGCAGGGCCGATGCGCCCGAGCCCGAACCAGCAGTGCCCGAACCGGCAGTGTCCGAACCGGCAGTGTCCGAACCGGGCCCGTTCGTCTCCGTACCGTCGGCGCAGGGGCCGGCGATCAGGCGGACGCAGACGTCGATCGGGAGGTCCAGGACCCGGGCGTTGACGTCAGCGCTGACCGACGGGAGAAGAGCTGTCCGGTGGCCGGCCGACGTGGATCGGTTGACCCGTTCGGCTGTCACCTTCGCCTTCACCGCGGCGGCTCTGGCCTCGGCCTTCCGCTCCGCTTTTCCGCTCCGCCGTGCGCTCGGCTGCCTTCTGCTCGGCCTTGCGTTCTGCTGAGCGGTCGGCCCGGTGTTGATCGGTCCTGGACCGATCGCTCCGGGTCGCCTGACTGCGGTGAGATCCGGTGCCGATCTCGGCTCGTACCGCGACGCGGGGGCGGCTGCTGGAGTTCTTCGTCGCGCTGCTGCGCGACCCCAGATTCGACCTTCACCGTCGCCGAGGTCCGTGGCTTGGCCGACTCCTTCCGGGGCCCGCCCAAGTTCACCTTGATCTCGGTCCGGACGGCTGCGCGCCGCGTGTGCTTCTTGCTCGGCTCCGAGGACTTGTGGCCCGTCACGTGCTTGGTGGCCACCTTGACGGTGGTCTCCAGGCCGAGCAGCGGGTCCTTGTGGCCTTCTGCGTGAGCCAGTCCGGCTCCCAAGCTGAGTGCTCCGAGGGTGCAGGCGGCTCCGCCCAACACTCTCACCAACCATGCGTTCATGTGGGTGATCTCTCTCTTCGAGGTGTCTCTCGTGTGTCGGGTCGAGACGCCACCCACGCGCGAGGCGTGGTGGCCGGCCGACCCGCGACCGGTCCGACGCACCGCGTGGCGGTGGTCGGGTCGAGGTGAGAGAGAACCTCAGTCGGGAGAGAAACCGGGCCGATGGGCCCGGCGGAACGGCCCCTGATGCAGGGGACCGAGGACACGCGGCGAGCGGGCGAAGCCCGCGCCGAACACGCCGGCCGAAGCCAGCGCGAGAAGAGTGAGGCTGAGTGCGGTGGCCGTGGCCGAACCGGACGGGCGCGACGGTGAGCACCCGGTGGCCGGCGAGGTCGCCGAGCACTCCGAGCAGACCGACGCCGGTCGCTGCGGCGACAGCGGTCGAGCTCACGGGCGACGGCGAGTGACGTCGTCGCGGCGGTCGGAGCCCGTGATCGACAGGATCCGACCAGCAACACGGTCAGCCGGTCAGCGGTCGACTGAGGCGTTCCGGCGCCCGTCGGCGTCACCGGCTGGCGTACGGGCGGTGCTCGTGTGGCGGGCGGAGATCCGGACAGGGTGCCGGTGACCCCCACGGACGTCGCATTCCGGACCGGCGGCACGGGAGACACGGGGAGTGATCGGGGAACCGGGGACGCCCGGCAGGGGGCCCTCGACAGTGTCCAGCACGGGCAGCAGGGGAGCGGTGATCTGGTCGACCACAGCGGGCACCGTGACGCTCAGGGTGTCGTCGACGAGTCCGAGTGTGGCGTCGTGCAGGGTTCCGACCGGGCTGAGGACGGCGTCGTCGACAACGGTTCGCACGGGGGCCGGGAGCTGCTGGGTCACCGCCGTCACCAGCGGTGTCGAGGTCTCGACCAGCGCCTGATCGGTGGCGACCAGACCCGTCGACACGCCGGACGTCACGGAGCCGGTCAGGGCCGTCGTCCGCTTCACCACCGTGGACAGCACCGGCTTCGCGGCGGTCGGGGCCTTCGTCGTCGCCCGTGGGGTCGCGGCGGCCTTCGACACCCTCGGCGGCGCGGTGCGGGGCTTCGCGGTCGCCTTGGGCTTCGTCGTCTTCGTCGTCTTCGTCGTCGGGCCGGGGGCATGGTCACGCTTCGGCTCGGCGGCCCTGTCCCGGCGGACGGTGTGCCGTACGGCCTTCGTCACGTGACGAGCAGGCTTGCCGACCTTGTGGACGGACCTGGTCACCTGACGCACCGGCTGGGTTGCGCGGTGGACGACCTTGCCGGCTTTCTTGGCCGGTGCCTTGGCGACCGACGAGGTCGTCTTGCGGACGGATTCGGCGACCTTGTCCGCGGTCTTGCCGAGATCGAGCGGGGAGCCGGCGTGCGCCGACCCGGCGCTCAGCAGGAGACCGAGGGTCACCCCGGCGGTGATCAGCACGACGCGCGAGATCCAGGTGCGCCACGAAGCGGCGGCCACGGGAGTCGTCACCGTCGGCCGCTTCTCATCTCCCCCAAGACGGAGAGCGTCGATGCAGGGAGCGTAGCCAACGAATCAATTCCGTGTAGCGTCCGAAATAAAGACTCAGCGTTCTCTCAGAAAAATCGACCACGCAGCCGCACCCGATGACGGCGGCGGATCGCCGACCCGGGCGAGCACCTTGGCGTGCTCACCCGGGTCGACCACGACTACAGCTCCCTGACGATGCCGGCAGCCGTCGTCACGGCCGCCAGGCCGGGTCGCGGCCGATGAAGCCGATCAGCCGGTCCTGCAGCGGTGCGTCGTCGGCCACCGGAACCTGGGGACCGTATTGACCGGAGGCCCGCAGCATCGCGTCGATCGGTTGCATCCCGGCCAGCAGCTCGGCGGCCAGCGCCGGATCGAGGGTGTCGTCCTGACCGGTGGCCCGGGCCAGGTCCCAGGTGTGCATGAACACGTCAGATGTGTAGAACTGGTCGATCGCGGCGTTCAGCGGATGGGTGCCCGCCCTCGGGTGGCTGAACTCCCGGTCGGCATCGGGTCCGTCCAGGAGGGCCTGCATGGCCGCCGCGTGGGCGTGCCAGGCGCCGACGGGATCCTCGGCCACGGTCGGCCCCTCGGTGATCAGTGTGACGCCGCCACCGGCGAGGAAGCCCGGCATCCACTCGACGAGGTGCGCGACCACGTCCCGAGCGACCCAGCCGGGCACGGGGGCCGGGCCTCCCAGTCGCGTACGCCGTCGACGCGCTCCGAGAAGGTGCCGGCCACCCAGGCGTGGCGCTCGGACGGTGTCACGCGTCGGTCCCGGCGGCCAGCACCCGATCGAGCTTCGCGTAGCCCTGCTCGACGCCGACCTCCATGCCGCTGCGCAGCCAGGCGTCCCGGCCCTCGAACGAGTCGCACAGGGACTGGGCGTGCAGCCGGGTCCGGCCGTCGCCGAGATCCTCGAACCGCAGGGTCTCCAGAGCCACGTCGTCCGGCATCCCCTCCCAGGTGAAGGTCTGCACGATGGTGTCCTCGCCGATCCGGTGGAAGCACCCGCGGAACGCGAAGTCCTGACCGTCGCGGCCGGCGACGTAGCGCCAGCTGCCGCCGTCGCGCACGTCCCACACGTCGATCGTCGTGTCCATCCCGTCCGGCCCGACCCAGCGGGCGAACAGGTCGGGCTCCAGGTGGGCCCGCATCAGCTGGGCCGGGGAGGCGTCGAAATCGCGGGTGATCCGGATGATGGGCAGCCGCTCGTCGGCGCTGATGGTGGCCTCGGGGGTCTGGGTCGTGGTCGTCATGACGCTGGTCCTTTCGTGGGTGGGGTGGTGGTGGCGGCGGGGCGCGGGGGCCCGGCGTCGGTGAGCTCGGCCAGCACCGCGTCGAGGCGCTGGTAGCGCTGTTCTGCCCGTCGGCGATAGCGCTCGATCCAGGCGGTCATCAGGTCGAACACCTCCGCTTCCAGGTGGACGGGTCGGGTCTGCGCCTTGCGGCCCTTGGTCACCAGGCCGGCGTCCTCGAGCACCTTCAGGTGCTTGGAGATCGCCTGCACGCTGACCTCGTACGGCTCGGCCAGCTCGTTGACCGTGGCATCGGCGACCGTCAGCCGCGCCACCAGGTCACGCCGGGTCGGATCCGCCGAGGGCGGCGAAGACCCGGGAGAGCTGATCGGCCATGAGACCCTTCCTCAACTGTTTGGTTGATTACGACCTTAGGCGTGGTCGGCGACGTTGTCAACTGATTGGTTGAATAGGTCCTCGCGGCGGTCAGCCGCGGGAGCTGCGCGGCGTACGACCGCGGACGACCCCGACGAAGGCCTGGGTGTGCTCGTCGTCCCGCTCGACCAGCCAGACCAGGGCGATCGTGGTCGGGGGGAGTCCTCGGACTGGTCGGTGCACCACGTCTCGGCGGTGATGGAGTCGGGCGACCGACATCGGCAGCACGACGACGCCTGTGCCGGCGGCGACCGCCTCGACGGCCTCCTGGGCGGTCATCGTCGGGAAGTCGAGCTGCTCGACGCTGAGGATCAGATCCTCCGGCGGGCCGAGGATGAACTGCTCGTCGGCGAGGTCGGCGAGATCGATCTCGTCGTAGGCGGCGACCGGGTGATCGCGCGCGACGACGACGACCGCTACCTCGTCGTAGAGCCGGACCAGGTGCAGACCCTCGCGCTCGACCGGCAGCCGGACCAGGGCCATGTCGAGGTCACCCGACCGGACGGCCGCCTCGGCCTCGGACTCCTCCTGGGGCACCAGGCGCAGCCGGGTCCGGCCCGGGCGCTCGCGCCACGAACGGGCCCACTTGTCGGGGGTGACGCCGGGCACGAAACCGACCCGTAGCGTCGTGTCGCTCATGCCGACGCCCGCCGCTGATGACGTGCGCTCGCTGCGTCAGCCATGCCGCGACGATAACCCAGGAACGGACAGCCGATATCTCGTGGACCGGGCTCGGTCTGGCACGGTTGACTCCCGTGGACCTGACTGGAGGGATGTGTGACGGGCCAGCGATGCTGAGCTGGCTGATCCTGGTGGCCGCCGTCGGGGCCGGACTGACGGCCGGGGTGTTCCTCGCCTTCTCCAGCTTCGTGATGACCGGGCTGGGGCGGGCTCCGGCCCCCGTCGGCGTCCGGGCGATGCAGGAGATCAACCGAGCTGCCCCCAACCCCGTGTTCATGCTGACCCTGTTCGGCACGGCGTTGCTCGGCGTGGGGCTGGCGGTGGCGGCGATCATCGGTCGCGGGTCGGGCTGGGGAATCGTCGTGGCCGGTGCGGCGGCGTACCTGGTCTGCGTCGGGCTGACGATCGGCTACCACGTGCCCCGGAACGAGGCACTGGACGCGCTGGACCCCGCCGCTGCCGACACCGAGAAGGCGTGGCGGACGTACCTGAGCGACTGGACCCGGCTGAACCACGTGCGGACGGTGTCCGCCGCGGTCGGCTGTGTGCTGCTGCTGCTCAGCCGCTGGCCGAGCTGACCGGTCCTGCGGAGAAGTCGCCCCGACCGGGGGTTCTCACGGCATGTCGGCGGCCGGCCGGGCCCGGCCGGGGTGCTTCGACGCAGTCTCGGTCTCGACCACCACCGAGCCCGCGGCGCCGTCGACCGTGACCCAGTCGCCGGTGCTGATCCGGCTGGTGGCGTCCGGCACCCCGACCACGGCCGGCAGCCCGTACTCCCGGGCCACCACCGCGCCGTGCGACATGGACCCACCCATCTCCATCACCAGGCCGGCGGCGGTCAGGAACAGCGGGGTCCAGCCCGGATCGGTCGAGGGGGCGACCAGGATCTCGCCCGGCTCCAGGTGGGCCCCGGCGGGATCCAGGATCACCCGGGCGCGGCCGCGGACCACGCCGACCGAGGCCGGACTGCCGACCAGGGCGCCCTCGCGGGGTGTCGGTGCCGGATCAGCGTCTCCGGCTCGGTGCCGTCGGACAGCAGCACGCGAGGGATGTGGCGGCGGCGCAGCTCGACCGCGTACGACTCCCGGTTCCGCCGCACCTCGGCCCGGTGGTCGACGCCGGCGAGCGCCCGCCGGGCCTCGGCAGGTCCAGGAAGAAGACGTCGTCGCGGTCCTCGACGGCGCCGGCGGCCACGGCGGCGTCGCCGACCCGCTGCAGCTCGGCGCGGGCGGCCGCGAGGGCGTACACCCACAGGGACTTCGGGCGCTCCCGGAGCCCGATCAGGTGCCGCGCCCGATCCAGGGCCAGGCGGACGACGCCGCGCGCAGCGGCCCGCGGTCCGGAGCGGCAGGTGGCCCGGACGATCCGATCGATCGCGGCCTCCGCGATCCGCGCGCCGTCGGCGAACTGCGCTCCGGGGCGAGGTCGGGATCGTCCAGCTGCAGGTAGTTGGCGAGCACGCCGAGCAGGTGGGTCGGGTCGTCGCGCCAGCGGGGCATGCCGAGGTCGATCTCGGCGACCGCGCGATGCCCGTACGCCGCCAGGAAGTCGGCGAGCCCGTCCTGGATCGCGGCCGGCAGCGCCCCTGCGCGTACGCCTGCGCCGCCGCCGGGGCCGACATCAGGTCGAGGGCCGAGGCGGCCACGGGGTCGGCGCCGATCCGGCTGGCCAGCCGCCACAGCTCGAGATCCATCTCGGTGGTGACGTTGTGCGGCAGGCCGCGCCGGACCTCGGCGAAGAGCACCGGGTCCAGATCGGCCGGCGCCAGGCGCTGGGCCGACCGCGATCGACAGCAGCCCGGCGGCCGGCGTACGGGAAGACACTCGGCATCACCAGGAACGTGTCGGTGCCGAGACGCTCCTCGACCGCATCGAGCCGTTCGGCGGGGGTCGCGGACGCCGGGATCCGCCAGCGGTCGTGGATCGCCCGCTCGATCCGGTCGACCCGGCGGTGGGCCGAGGCCGGGCTGACCAGGGCGTGCACCAGCCGGAGCGGTGCCCGGGTGCGAGCGAAGATCCTGGCCAGGACCGGCCAGGCTCGGCCGGTGGTCGTCTCGCCCGGTCCGAAGCGCGGGTCGTCCTCGAGGTGCTGCAGCACCGCCTTGGTGCGCGCCTCCATCACCCCGGCCACCCGGACGGCGACCCGGCGGGCCCGGGGGTGGCGCAGGATCGGGGTGATGTCCACGAAGATCCGCTGACCGGCGTCGGCGAAACCGGACGGGCCGCGATACCGGTCGGCGGGCGGGTGGCCGGCCACGGTGGCGACGGAGGTGCCGATCAGCCGGAACGCGGCTCGGCCCATCGGGGTGATCGGCCGGGTCAGGCCCTGGGCGAGGCTGGCGCAGAAGAAGACCCGCATCGCCCGGCGGCGCCGGGCGTCCGGCACCGGGTAGAGCGTGGTGATCGGCCGGGCCTGGGTGAGCCAGGCGATCCCGTCCGCGTCGATGGCCCACTCGGTGTCCTGCGGGTCGTCGTAGACCGCGGCCACGGCGGCGGCGAGCGCGGTGAGGGAGTGGAGCTGGGCGGCGGTCAGGCAGGGCTCGGTCGAGGCGTCCGTGTCCACCGTCCGGGTGCCGCCGCCGGCCACCGCCCGGATGGCGGTGCGCTTGTCGCCCACCGTCACCTCGACCGCTGCGCCGGTGGCGGCGTCGAGCGACGAAGCGGTCCGGGTTGACCGCTCCGGACACGACCGCCTCGCCGAGCCCGGGACTGGCGTCGACGACCAGCTGCCGCCGGTTGCCGGTGACGGGATTGGCGGTGAACATCACCCCCGCCACCTCCGCGTCGACCATCCGCTGCACGACCACCGCCAGCCGGACCTCGGCGTGGTCGATGCCCTGGGTGCGTGCGGTAGCTCACCGCCCGCTCGGTCCACAGCGAGGCCCAGCAGCGGCGGGCGGCGTCCAGCACGGCGTCGGCGCCGACGACGTTGAGATAGGTGTCCTGCTGACCCGCGAAGCTGGCCCCGGGCAGGTCCTCGGCCGTGGCCGAGGAACGCACCGCCACCGCTACGTCGTCGCCGAGCGCGCGGTAGCGGGCGGCGATGGCCTCGGCCAGATCGTCGGGCACCGGGGCGTCCAGGACGATCCGGCGGAGCTGCTCGGCCAGCTGGTCGGGCGCGGTCGTGCTCGCTCCGTCAGGGCGACGATCGACGTCCGCGAGCCGGTCGCCGACGACCCGGCGGTACGCCGGGGTGGTGACGCAGAAGCCGGGCGGCACGGGCAGGTCGGCCCGCAGCATCCGACCGAGGTTGAGCGCCTTGCCACCGACCGTCACGAGGTCGTCCGGACCGATGTCGCTCAGGTCGACGACGTCGGGGACGGTGCGCCTCAGCCGCGCCAGCGCCTTATTCACCATACGATGAATTATCCACGCCGGCGGGCGTTGGTCAAGAGGGACCTCCTCACACGACTGCGCTGGTGCTGCAGCACCCGCGGAGTCGGGGAAAGGTCGCGAAGGTGAACTGCGCTGGTGCTGCAGCACCCGCGGAGTCGGGTCGGTCAGTCGAACAGGTAGCGCTGGACGGTGGCCCCGACCCGGACGATCAGGTCGTCGACGGGGGCGGCGACCAGGTCGGGCAGTCGCAGCACGTAGCGGGCGATGATCAGCCCGGCGATCTGCGACGCGGCGAGATCGGCACGCAGTCCGGCGTCCGGCGCGTCCGAGCCCGGCCGCCACCTTGTCCAGCAGCTCGCGGCGCAGGAAGCCGGCCAGCAACGGGGTGGCCCGCTTGCTGCTGAGACTGGTCCGGAGCATGACCAGGGCGCGCGGACCGATGGTCGGCGACTCCCACATCCCGAGCACGTACGCGACCAGCCGCTCGCCGGTCCGCTCCCGGGGCCCGGTCAGGATCTCGGGTACGGCGAGGTCGGGCCGCAGCGGCGCCCCGATGGAGGCCGCGAACAGATCGGCCTTGGTGCCGAAGTGGTGGTGCAGCAGGGCGGGATCCACACCGGCCCGCGTCGCGATGGCGCGGGTCGTCGAGGCGTCGTACCCGTGCTCCCCGAACTCGTCGGTCGCCGCCGCCAGGATGCGCTCCCGGGCGTTCGACTCACCCTTGCGGGGGCGGCCGCGACGACGGCGTACGACCTCGTCCGGTGGAGGCGTCGCCGGCTCGGTCACCCGATCAGAGTAGACAGGCCCGGGACGGCCGGGGCGTAGCGTGGTGATCATGGACTACCCGCTCAGCCGCCGTGGCGACGTCGTCGAGACGCTGCACGGCCAGCAGATCGCCGATCCCTACCGCTGGTTGGAGGATCCCGACGATCCCGAGACGGTGGACTGGGTCGAGCGACAGAACGACGTCTCCGAGGCCTACCTGGCGTCGCTGCCGGAGCGCCCCTGGTTCGCCCGCACGATGTCGGCGGTGCTGCACCGACCCCGGGCCGGGGTGCCCTTCTGCCGCGGGGGTCGCTACGTCGTCGCCCGCAACGACGGGCACACCGACCAGGACATCTGGTACGTCGCCGACTCCCTCGCCGAGCTGCGGGCCGGCGGGCGGGTGCTGGTCGATCCGAACCGGCTCTCGGCCGACGGGCGGGCGTCCCTGCAGAGTCTGACCATCTCCGCCGACGGCCGGTACGCCGCCCTCGGGGTGAGCGAGTCCGGGAGCGACTGGCAGACGTTCCGCCTGCGGGACCTGTCCACCGGCGAGGACGTACCCGATCCGGCGATCACCACGAAGTTCTGCTCGGCGGAGTGGCTGCCCGACGGCCGGTCCTTCGTCTACCTGGACTTCGGTCACACCGGCGACGACGGCACCGGCACCGGCGCGCTGGGCGGTGGTCGGCTCAAGCTGCATCGGATCGGACAGCCGATCGAGCAGGACGAACAGATCCTGGCGTTCCCCGAGAACGACCAGATCTTCCTGTACGCAAGGTGATCGGGGACGACCGCTACCTCGCCGTGACGATCACCGAAGGCACCGACTCCCGCAACCGGCTCTGGCTCTACCCCCTCGACGACGTCGCGGGGCGGACGCGTGCTCGGCGATCCGATCAAGATCATCGACGAGGCCGTCGCGGAGATGCTGCCGATCGAGCTGGTCGACGGGCGGCTCTATCTGGAGACCGACCTGGACGCACCGCGGGGCCGCGTCGTGTGGACCGATCCGTCGCAGCCGCAGGGTGAGGACGGTCGCCCGGTGCTGACCGAGGTCTACCGGCCGGGCGAGGACACGCTGCTGGCGATCGAGGCCGTGGGCGGGGGCATGGCCGTGTCCACGCTGGCCGATGTGAGCCCGGTGGTCCAGGTGCTGGAGTGGGACGGGACCGTACGCCATCGCCTGCCGCTGACCGGTGGTGTCCCTGGTCGGGCTGAACGGTCGCAGTGATGATCATGAGCTGTTCGTCGGACTGTCCTCGGTGACGTCGCCCACGTCGGCGTACCGGGTCGACACCCGGACCGGGGAGGTGGAGGCACTCGACCGACCTGGTGCCGGTCGCCGACGTCGAGGTGCCGGAGCCCGTGGTCTCGGTCCAGCGCCGCCGGGCGACCATCCGCCGACGGCACCGAGGTGCCCTACTTCTTGATCACCCCGGACGGCTGGTCGGGCGCGGCACCCACGCTGCTGTGGGGCTACGGCGGTTTCAAGATCCCGATCTTCGCCGACTACCGACCGGGCTGGACCGGGTGGTTGGCCGCCGGCGGCGCGCTGGTGATCGCGAACCTGCGCGGCGGGGGAGAGTTCGGCACGGACTGGTACCACGCCGGCCGGCTGGATCGGAAGCAGAACGTGTTCGACGACGCGATCGCCGTGGCGGAGGACCTGATCGCCACCGGCGTCACCACCAGCGACCAGCTCGCGGTGCACGGCCGGAGCAACGGTGGTCTGCTGGTCGGGGCGTTGATCACCCAGCGACCGGACCTGTTCGCGGCGGCGGTGCCCGGGGTCGGGGTGCTGGACCTGCTCCGCTTCCACCGGTTCACCGTGGGGGCGGCCTGGAAGTCCGACTACGGCGACCCGGACGACGCCGAGGACTTCGCGGTCGCGCTGGCGTACTCGCCGCTGCACACGATCACCGAGGGCGCGTCCTACCCGGCCACGCTGGTGCTCACCGGTGATCATGACGACCGGGTGGTGCCGCTGCACAGCCACAAGTTCATCGCCACCCTGCAGTGGGCCCAGTCCGGTGACGCCCCGGTGCTGACCCGGATCGAGACCGCCACCGGGCACGGTGCCGGCAAGCCGACGACGCTGGTGGCGGCGGAGTGGGCCGACCTGCTGGCGTTCTGTGCCCACCACACGGGACTCGCGCCCGGCTGATCCTGGTCCCGAGCGGCGTTCGCGAGGCGAGCAGGTCAGCCGGCCGGCTCCATGAACAGCACCTCCCAGACGTGGCCGTCGGGATCGGCGAAGCTGTGGCCGTACATCGGGCCGTCGGTGATCTTGTCCAGCCAGGGCTTGCCGCCGGTGGTCAGCGCCCTGGCGACCAGCTCGTCGACCTCGCCCGGCTGACCGCCGACAGGCAGTTGATCACGGTCGTCGCGGTCCGGGCGTCGCCGACCGGTCCGGCGGTGAAGTCGGCGAACCGCTCGCGGACGAGCAGCATCACGAAGATGGTGTCGGAGACCACGATGCAGCTGCACTCGGCGGAGGAGAAGTCGGGGTTCAGGTCGAAGCCGAGCCCGGTGTAGAAGTCGGTGGCCGCGGGGAGATCGGTGACGGGCAGGTTGATGAAGAGCATCCGTCGCATGGCGTTCTTCTCCAGGACTCGGGGGAGCGGTCGGAAGGTGGACTCCGCGGACCCGACCGAAATCATCGCCCCTGGCGGCTGTCAGAGGCGGCGAGTAGTTTCAGCCCATGACGCTGGCGACCTCAGGGCACCCTCAGTCGATGAGACCTTCATGACGATGGTCGAGCCCATGCGCGGCGAGCTGACCGCGCACTGCTACCGGATGCTCGGCTCCGTGCACGATGCCGAGGACCTGGTGCAGGAGACCTATCTGCGGGCCTGGAAGGCGTATCACAACTTCGAGAACCGCTCCTCGGTGCGGACCTGGATGTATCAGATCGCCACCAACGCCTGCCTGAGTGCCCTGGGCAGCAAGCACCGGCGGACGCTGCCCACCGGGGTGGGACAGCCGAGCGGACCGCCCACCGGTGACCTGGCCGTTCCGTCAGGAGGTGGCCTGGCTCGAGCCGCTGCCGGACTCGGTGGTCTGGCAGCGAGCCGCCGAGGACCCCGGCGACGAGGTGGTGTCGAAGGAGAGCGTGCGGCTGGCCTTCGTGGCTGCGCTGCAGCATCTGACGCCGCCCCAGCGGGCCGTGCTGATCCTGCGGGACGTGCTCGCCTGGCAGGCCAGCGAGGTCGCGGCCGCGCTCGATCTCTCGGTCGCCGCGGTGAACAGCAGCCTGCAGCGAGCGCGCGCCCATCTGGCCAAGCTCGATCCGGAGGCCGACACCCCGGTCGAGCCGTTGGACGATCCGCACACCCAGCAGCTGCTCGAGGACTACGTCGCGGCGTTCGAGGCGTACGACGTGGACCGGATCATCGCGCTGCTGAAGAGCGACGCGGTCTGGGAGATGCCGCCGTTCACCGCGTGGTACCGGGGGTCGGAGGCCATCCACCAGCTCATCTCGAACTACTGCCCGGCCAGCGGTCCGGGCGACCAGCGGATGGTGCCGGTGATGGCCAACGGTCAGCCGGCGTTCGGGCTGTACATGCGGGGGCCCGACGGGGTGCACCGGGCGTTCCACATCCAGCAGCTGGAGATCCGCGACGGCCGGGTGGCCCACGTGGTGGCCTACTTCGACACCTCGCTGTTCGCGCGGTTCGGGCTGCCCGAGGTGCTGCCCGCCGGTGAGTCGGGGTCGTGGTGCCCACGTCGAAGCGGTCGACGATTCGCCGCCTCGGCGTGCTCGGGATCGAGCCTCGTGCGCCGGTTGGAACCGGTGCAGGAAGCGCGAACCCGAGCGAGAACGCGTCGAGCGGTGGTCGAGCTCAGCGGGTGAACCTGAGCGTGACCAGCTGGAACGGCCGCAGCCGCAGCGTGGCCACCCCGTCGGCGAGCTCGCCGCACTCCCGTACGCCGGAGGTGCCGGTCCGCTCGAGCAGGTCGGTCGCCACCACGGCGGTGGCGCCGTCGGTGAGCGTGACGGTGGCCTCGGCCCGCGCCCCCCGCGACTCGTAGAGCCGGACGATGACGTCGCCCGAGCCGTCGTTGGCCAGCTTCACGGCCTCGACCACGACGCCCGGGTGATCGACCTCGACCAGCGGGGCGAAGCCGTGATCGCCGCGCACCACCCGCGCCGGCAGGTTGGTCCGGTAGCCCTCCTCGACGGCGTCACCGATGGTGGCGCCCGGCCGGACGGCGACCTTGAGGCTGTGCTCGCCCTGGTCGGCGTACGGGTCGGGGTAGCGCGGCGCCCGGATCAGGGAGAGGTGCACGGTCGTGGTCGTGCCGCCGTCCTCCCGGGTGTGGCGCTGGGCGTCGTAGCCGTACGTCGAGTCGTTGGTCACGGCCACGCCGTACCCGGGCTCGCCGATGTGCACGAAGCGGTGCGCGCAGGTCTCGAACCGGGCGTCCTCCCACGAGGTGTTGGTGTGGGTGGCGCGGTAGAGGTGACCGAACTGCGTCTCGGCGGCCACCTGGTCGGCGTGCACGTCGAACCCGAACCCGAGCTTGAGCAGCTTCTGCTGCTCGTGCCAGTCGATCTCGTGCTCCAGCTCGAGGGCGTTCGCTCCGGGGGCCAGCACGATCCGCTGCCGGATGGTCGACCCGGCCGGGGTGCGACGCTCGGTGACGACCCCGGTCTCCTCCACCGTGAACGTGTCGACGTCGTCGAGCTCGATCACGGTGCGCCGGTAGTACTCGTCGATGTCCCAGGCGTCCCAGTTGGCCGGCTCGTCGCGGTGCAGCCGGAGCCGGTTGCCGGGCTCGTCGGGGCTGATCGCCTCGCGCCCGTCGGCGTGGTCGACCAGCGAGACGACGTGCCCGCGCCGGTCGATCGCGGCACGGATGACGCCGTTGTCCAGCACGACCAGGTCGCCCTCGGTCGACACCCGGGTGGCGGCCGAGGTCTCGACCGGTCTCGGTCACCGCGGCGCCCAGGGCGGGCACCCCGATCCGCGCGTGCGGAGCGGCGTTGACGGTCACCGGGGTCTCGCCGGCACCGGTCAGCGCGGCCAGCGCGGCCTCGATGATCTCCGTCGCGCCCGGCGGTGATGGCGGCGTGGTTGCGCTCGGCGTCGGCGTGCACCCAGGCGATCGAGCTGCCGGGCAGGATGTCGTGGAACTGGAGCAGCAGCACCATCTCCCACAGCTCGGCCAGCCGCTCGTACGGGTAGGTGAAGCCGGTCCGGGCGGCCGCCGTGGCGGCGTACAGCTCGGCCTCGCGCAGCAGGTGCTCGTTGCGGCGGTTGCCCTGCTTGGTCTTGAGCTGGCTGGTCAGGGTGCCGCGGTGCAGCTCCAGGTACATCTCGCCCCGCCAGACGGGCGCGTTGGCGTACTCGGCCTCGGCCCGGGAGAAGAAGTCACGCGGCGTGCTCAGCTCGACCTTCGGCGAGCCGTCCAGATCGGCCGTCCGGTGCGCGGCGGCGATCATCTCGCGGGTGGGTCCGCCACCGCCGTCGCCGTGCCCGTACGGCAGCAGCGACAGGTTGGCCGCGCCCTTCTCGCTGTACTGGCGGGAGGCCTTGGCCAGCTCGTAGCCGGAGATGACCGAGTTGTAGGTGTCCGCCGGCGGGAAGTGGGTGAAGACCCGGCTGCCGTCGATGCCCTCCCACCAGAAGGTGTGGTGCGGCATCTTGTTCACCTGGTTCCAGGAGATCTTCTGGGTCAGGAACCAGCGCGAGGCCGACGCGGCGACGATCTGCGGCAGGGCGGCGGAGTAGCCGAAGGAGTCGGGCAGCCAGACCTCCTCGGTCTCCACCCCGAACTCGTCCAGGAAGAACTGCTTGCCGGCCACGAACTGGCGGGCCATCGCCTCGCCGCCGGGCATGTTGGTGTCGGACTCGACCCACATGCCGCCGACCGGGGCGAACTGGCCGCGGGCCACCAGGCCGCGGATCCGCTCGAACAGGGCCGGGTAGTACTGCTTCATCCAGGCGTACTGCTGCGCCGAGGAGCAGGCGAACACGAACTCGGGATCGCGGTCGGCGAGATCGGCGACGTTGCTCCAGGTCCGGGCCACCTTGCGGACGGTCTCGCGCAGCGGCCACAGCCACGCGGAGTCGATGTGGGCGTGGCCGACGGCGACCATCTTGTGGGCCGAGGCCGCGGCCGGGGCGGCCAGCACGGCAGCGAGCTGGCGACGGCCCTCGGAGGCGGTGCCGGCGACGTCGGCCGGATCGACCACGTCGACCATCCGGCTCAGGGCGTGCAGGATCTCGTACCGGCGCGCGTCGTCGCTGCTCAGCTCGGCCATCAGGCCGCGCAGCGTCCAGATGTCGCGGATGAGCTCCCAGACCTCGAGGTCGAGCAGCACGACGTCGAAGGCCCGCAGCTCGTAGATCGGGTCCTCGCCCGCGGTCGCCTTGTCGCCCAGCAGCGTCGGGCGGAAGCTGCCGCCCGACATGGCCGCGCCCACGTCGGGGTTGGCGGCGGCCTCCAGGTAGAAGTCGATCGTCTCGGCGTCCACCGGCAGCCAGGTGTTGTCGGGGGAGATGGCCTTGATGATCGTGCCGTCCGGGCGCCAGGCCAGGCCCTCGGCGTTGAAGCCGGGTCCGCCGGTGAAGCCCAGGTCGATGGCGATCTCGACCCGGGTGCCCGGGATCGTCGCTCCAGCCGGCGGGAACGGCTGCCCTGCACGTGCAGCCAGAGCGTCGACCACGGACGACCCCAGCGGGTGCCGGCCTCCACCGGCTCGTAGGTGCCGGCGACGGCCTCGGCGAACGGCACCGGTTCGTCGGGCACCGGCCACGCCTGCAGGCTCAGCGGCTGGCGCTCGCGGTAGAGGCTGGGGGTGAGCTGGTCACGGACGAAGCGGTCGAGGCGCTGGGTCAGCAGATCGGAGTGGGAGTGCACCGAAGAACATTAACGCAATCAATTTGATTTAACCAGTGGGAAGGGCCGGTCCGGGGCTGAGGAAATGGTGCAGGACCAGCGCGGCCGCACCGTACGCCGAGCCGTGGTCGGCCAGCCGGCTGCCGTCGACGGCCACCGAGGGCCGGGCGGCGAGTCGACCGTCCAGCCGGCCGGGGAGACGCGCGAGCCAGCGCTCCGCGACGAGCGGCCAGGAGGGGCCGCCGAGCACCACCCGAGGAACGTCGAGCACGTTGACCAGGGTGGCCACGCCCCGGGCGAGGGGATCGACGGCGTCGTCGAGCAGCCGGGCGGCGCGCGGGTCCGCCTCGGCCAGGGCGCAGAGTGCCTCGAAGGCCGGTCGCACCTCGGAGTAGGTCTGGGGTGCGTTCGGCAGCAGACCGGCCTCGGCCGCCCGGGCGACCAGGGTGATCGGCAGGGGGGCCCGGTCGAACAACCCCAGGATCTCGCCGGCGTTGTTGGTGGTGCCGCGGTGCACCCGGCCGCCGAGCACGGCCCCGACCGCCATGCCCGAACCCAGGTAGACGTAGACGAAGTCGTCTCGGGGTCCGTCCGGCGCCCAGTGCTCGCCGGTGACCGCCGCGATGACGTCCTTGTCCAGCAGCACGGGCCGGCCCAAGGCCTCGTGCAGGGTGTCGCGGAACGGCACCTCGGCCCAGCCGTGCAGCTGCGGCGGCCGGCGCAGACTGCCGTGCTCGAGGTCGATCGGGCCGGGGGCGGCGACGCCGATGCCGAGCACGGCGTCCTCGTCGGTCGCGCCCGACCAGTCCGCGAGCACCTCCCGGGTCAGCTCCTGCACCATCGCCACGGCCGTGGCCGGGGTGACCTCGGGCGGCGTGGGGGCCGACGCCACCCGGTGCACCTCGCCGGCCAGGTCCATGCTGAGCGCGGACACCTGCGCCGGGTCGATGTGGATCCCCACCGCGACGTGCCGGGTCGGCTCGATGTGCAGCAGCGTGGGCGGTTTGCCCCGCGGCGTGCGTACCCGCTCGCCCTCGGCCACCAGCCCGGCCTCGCCGAGGCGCCGGACGATGTTGGAGACGGTCTGGGGGGTGAGCCCGGTGGCGGCGCCGACCGCGACCCGCCCGATGCCTTCGGGATGCCGCCTGATGACGTCCAGCACGAGCCGCTGGTTGAAGTCACCCAGGGTCGGCAGGTTGGCCCCTCGCAGCACGCCACCACCTCCGGCGGAGCGTACAAGATGAGCGGCTGAGCCCCGGGCAACCGGTCAGGGGCCTCGGGTCAGCCCTCCCGGCGGGCGTCCAGCTCGAAGACCGTCCAGGACAGGGCCGGCAGGGTGGCGGTCAGTCGACCGTCCCGTACGGCGTGGTCGTCGAACCGGGTCGGGACCACCGCGTCGTGCTCGGTGGTGTTGGCTGGCGTGCCGGTCCTGCCCGTCGCGGGCGTGCAGGGTGGTCGCCGCGCGCACGGCGCTCCCGCCGATGCCGCGCAGGTCGACCTCGAGCGTCGCGGTCTCGGTCAGGCTGCGGTTGGCCACGAAGACGGCGGCCCGGCCCGTCTCGGCGTCGTACGTCGCCGTGGCGTCGACCACCGGCACGTCGGTGTAGGCGTCGGAGTCGAACAGGTCCGAGCTGGCGACCACCTGCAGGATCTGGCCGCGGGCGAGCCGGGCCATCTGCTCGAACGGGTACGCGATCGTCTGCTTCCAGGCCTCGCCGCCCGGTTCGGAGCGCAGCAGCCCGATCACGTTGACCAGCTGCGCCTGGCAGGCCACCGTGACCCGGTCACCGTGCCGGAGCAGCGAGTTGAGGAAGGTGCCGACGACCACGGCGTCGGTCACCGTGTACTCGTCCTCGATCAACCGGGGCTGGGGCTTCCACTCCACGTGGGACGGCTTGGGGCCGTCACCGCTGAACCGGCGCTGGTACCAGACGTTCCACTCGTCGAAGGAGAGGTTGATCTTCTTGCTGTGCCGCCCGCGCGCGCGGACCGCGTCCGCCGTCGCCACCACCGACTCGATGAAGCGGTCCATGTTCACCGCGCTGGCCAGGAACGAGCGCGCGTCGTCGTCGCGCTCCTCGTAGTAGGCGTGCAGCGAGATGTAGTCGACCGTGTCGTAGCAGTGCTCCAGCACCGTCGACTCCCAGGCGCCGAAGGTCGGCATCGAGGAGTTCGAGGACCCGCAGGCCACCAGCTCGATGTCGCCGTCGATCAACCGCATCGCCTTGCCGGTCTCGTTGGCGAGCCGCCCGTACTCGTCGGCGGTCTTGTGACCGACCTGCCACGGCCCGTCCATCTCGTTGCCCAGGCACCACAGCTTCACGTCGAACGGGTCGGCGGCCCCGTTCGCGATGCGCCGGTCCGACCAGTAGGTACCGCCGGCGTGGTTGGTGTACTCGAGCAGGTCGCAGGCCTCCTGCAGCCCGCGGGTGCCGAGGTTGACCGCCATCATCGGCTCGGTCTGGACCTTGTCGGCCCAGGCCATGAAGTCGTGCAGCCCGAACTGGTTGGTCTCGATCGAGTGCCAGGCCAGGTCGAGACGCGTGGGTCGCTGATCGCGGGGGCCGACCCCGTCCTCCCACCGGTAGTTCGACACGAAGTTGCCGCCGGGATAGCGCACCAGGGTGGGGCCGACCTCCCGGGTCAGCTCGAGCACGTCCTGGCGCAGGCCGTTCTCGTCGGCGGTGGCGTGGTCGGGTTCGTAGATGCCGGTGTACACGCAGCGCCCCATGTGCTCCACGAAGGAGCCGAACAGCCGCCGGGGGACCGGCGCGAGGGCGAAGGCGGAATCGAGGACGAGGTGAGCAGTGGGCACGAGGCACTCCTGGTTGTTACTTCGATGCACGTCGGCAGCGAGGCTACAACGATGTAACCCCGCGGTGCAAGACCTGCGCGGTATGTCGGCTCACCGTCGACCGCCCTGCGGAGGGGAGCGGTCAGGTGCTGTCAGGTGCTGTCACGGACGACGAGGGTGTAAGGCAGGGTCACCGTCTCCGGCGGCCGGCTCGGATCGGCGATCCGGGCCGCCAGCAGGGCGATGGCCGTGCGGGCCAGCTCGGCCTTGTCGAACCCGATGGTGGTCAGGGCCGGCACGAAGTACGCCGACTCCCACACGTCGTCGTAGCCGGCGACGGCGATGTCGACCGGCACCCGGCGACCGGTGTCGGCCAGCGCGTGCAGCGCACCCATGGCCAGCGCGTCGGTGAAGCAGCACAGGGCGTCCACGTCCGGCGCCCGCTCCACCAGCGCGCGGACGGCGCCGTCGGCACCGCTGGGTCCCCAGCCGTTCGTGACGACCTCGAGGTCCGGGTCGTGGGGCAGGCCGGCCGCGGCCAGGCCCTCGCGGTAGCCCTGGACGCGGAGCCGGGCGCTCTCGCCGTCCATCACGCCGATGGCGGCGATCCGGCGTCGCCCCCCGGCGGCGAGATGCGCGACCACGGCGGCCGTGGCGGCCACGTTGTCGATCCAGACGTGGTCGACGATCGGCTGGTCCACCTCCCCGATCACCACCACCGGCGGCAGGGTGACCCCCGGCTGGATCGCGGAGGTCTCCAGCGAGACCGGGTTGAGGATCAGACCGTCGACCAGGTGGGCCCGACCCTTGAGCAGCAGCTCGTGCTCGGGTGCGGTGCCACCCTTCGTCTCCTCGATCTGGATGGCCCAGCCCTGATCCCGCGCCGCGTTGACGAAGTGGTGGGCCATCTCGGCCGAGTAGGCGGTGTTCAGCTCCGGCAGGGCCAGGGCGATCATCCCGGTGCGCCCGTTGCGCAGTCCCCGCGCGGAGAAGTTGGGGACGTAGTCCAGCTCGGCCATCGCCTGCTCGACCCGCTCCCGGGTGGCGGGGGCGACCGGGAACGTCGCGTTCATCACGTTCGAGACCGTCTTGGGGGAGACCCCGGCGCGCGCGGCGACGTCCTTGACGGTGGCCCGGCCCACGTCGGCTCCCTCCCTGTGTCCTGCAGGAGATGATAGGAGTTCGAGCGGCGACGCGTCGTCGCGCGTTCCAGCAGCAGCGAGAGGGTCCCAGTGGAGATCGGAATCGACAGCTTCGTCTCGGAGGTGACCGACCCGCGGACGGGTGTGGCCTACTCCTCCTCCGAGCGCATGCAGCCAGTTCCTGGCCGAGGTCGTGGCCGCCGACCGGGCGGGCGTCGACACGTTCGGGGTCGGCGAGCACCATCGGTCGAACTACCTCGACTCGGCCCCGGTGGTGATCCTGGCCGCCGCCGCAGCCCTCACCACGCGCATCCGCCTGCGCAGCGCGGTGACGGTACTGAGCGCCGCCGATCCCGTCCGCGTCTTCGAGAGCTTCGCCACCCTCGACCTGATCTCCGGCGGGCGTGCCGAGCTGGTCCTCGGCCGCGGCTCGTTCACCGAGGCGTTTCCGCTCTTCGGACTGGACCTCGCGGACTACGACTCCCTGTTCGAGGAGAAGCTCGAGCTGATGCTCCTGCTGCGCGACGAGGCGTACCCGCACTGGTCCGGACGCCATCGGGCCGCCCTGACCGGCCAGGGCGTCTTTCCCCGCCCCGTGCAGGATCGCCTCCCCATGTGGCTGGGCGTCGGTGGCACGCCGGCCTCGTTCGTGCGGGCCGGACTGCTCGGGATGCCGCTGATGGTCGCCATCATCGGCGGCGACCCTCGGCGGTTCCGTGCCGCTGATCGACCTGTACCGCAGTGCCGGCGCCCAGGCCGGTCACCCGCCCGAGTCCCTCCAGGTGGGCGTCCACTGCTTCGGTTTCGTCGGCGAGACCGATCGCGAATCGGCCGACACCTTCTGGCCGGGGTACGAGCAGGCCTTCACGTCCATGGGCCGCGAGCGCGGCTTCCCGCCGCCGACCCGACGGTCCTACGACGCGTCGCTCGGCGAGCACGGCCCCTACTTCATCGGCAGCCCGCAGACCGTTGCGGAGAAGATGGCGGCACTCTCGCCCGCCCTGGGCGGCCTGTCCCGGTTCACCCTGCAGATGACCAACGCGATCATGGCGCCGGAGACGATGCTGCGCAGCATCGAGCTCCTCGGCACGGAGGTGATGCCCGCCGTGGCGAGTACCCTGGCCGGATGAGCGAGCTGCCGATCTCCTCGCCGTACCGGAGCAGTCCCGACGCCCCGGTGCCGGATCAGCTGCGCAACCAGCTGAGCACGCAGCTCAACTCCGCGTTCACCGACGGCACGATCGACGGCGACGACTTCCAGGCGCGGCTCGACACCCTCTTCGGCGCTCAGCGGATGGGGGAGCTGGTGCCGGTCGTGCAGGGGCTGCCGCCGCTGCAGACGTACGCCGATCCGGCGATCGTGGCCAGCGCGGGCGGACAGCCCGGCGAGCTCTCCGCACCCCGCGACGCCAGCAAGCTGGCGCTGGTCACCGGCGGTGCCGTGATCGGCGCCATCATCTTGATCGTGATCCTGCTGGCCATCCTGCTGTGACGCCTCCGGACCGATCGGTTAGGCTTCCCTAACAATCTGTGGCCGGAAGCACACTCCTGGTGCCTGCATCCGCGGCTCGACGTCGATAGCATTGAGCCGTGCCGCGGCAACCCATCACTCAGCAGAAGATCGCTGAACACGTCCAACGGCTCGGTGAGCTCTACCCGCCGATCGCCCTGGACTCGGTCGACCGCACCATCAAGAACCCGCAGGCCGTCGCCGACTCGTACGGTCACGTGATCGACTACCTCGCTCGGGTCGAGCTCGAGGTCGATCGCAACGTGCTGGAGCTGCTCTGCCTGCTGCCCGACGTCGACGAGACCAACAAGACGTTCTACGCCGACGTCTGGCAACCGCAGGAGATCCAGCACGGACTGATCCTGGACCGGCTGCAGCAGGATCTCGGTCGGCCTGCGGCCGAGCCGCACCTGGAGGTCTCGTTCAAGATCAAGATCCTGGGCGCGCTGGCCAACCTGTCCCCCATCCAGGACGTCGCGAAGCTGCTCTACTTCCTCACCGGCGCCAGCACCGAGCGGCAGGCGGTGCTCGCGTACAACCAGATCAACGCCGGCATGCTGGAGCTGGGGGAGAGCGCGATCGCCGAGACGATCATCACCCCGATCAAGCAGCAGGAGCCGGGGCACTTCGCCTTCTACCAGATGTCGGCGACCGCGATGATCCAGGACGGGGTGCTCAAGCCCTGGCAGCTCTACCTGGCTCAGGTGCTGCGCGAGAAGTCCTACAACCTGGTCGGCACGAACGCCATGGACCGCTACAAGGCGGACATGGGCCAGCTCGTCACCGCCCTCGGGTTGGACGCCGACCTGGAGGCGTACGCCCGCGAGGTCGGCCGGCTCGAGGCACGGCTGCTCTGGGCGAACAAGAACGGGATGGAGTTCCCGCCCTACATCCTGAAGGCGCTGCGCGAGAGCGTGGACCTCTACACCGAGCGCCTCCAGCGAGAGGCAAGCGCCGCCGCGGCGTAGTCCTCAGCGAGCGCCAGCGAGCGAGCCCGTCGCGAGCGGCCGCGCAGCGAAGCGCGGTCCCTGACTGGACCGACGAGCGAGCAGACACGTCTTTCCGTCGGCGAGCGAGGAGGGAAGTCAGGGACAGTCAGCGCGCAGCGGAGCAGCGAGTGACGACAACACCGCACCAATTTGGGTGGTGCGGGCTTCTGAACTACTATTACCCGTCGGCCACCTTCTCGGTGGTCCGTTTCCGCATGTTGTCGATAGATAGTGAGTTCATGGCGAAGAAAGAAGGAGCACTCGAGCTCGAAGGGACCGTCGTCGAGGCTCTGCCCAACGCGATGTTCCGGGTCGAGCTGGCCAACGGGCACAAGGTTCTTGCCACGATCAGTGGCAAGATGCGGCAGCACTACATCCGCATCCTCCCGTCGGACCGAGTGGTCGTCGAGCTCTCCGCCTACGACCTCACCCGGGGTCGCATCGTCTACCGGCACAAGTAACACCGGTCGTCCCGTAAGTCCACCATCACTTCGAGCTCGCGTCAGCGCGCTCGACGCCGACAGAAAGTAGCTCGATGAAGGTCCAGCCGAGCGTGAAGAAGATCTGCGACAAGTGCAAGGTCATTCGCCGGCACGGTCGCGTGATGGTGATCTGCGAGAACCCGCGGCACAAGCAGCGTCAGGGCTGAGGCTCTGAAGCTCGCCGGGGTTCGACTCAGGTCACCGGCAACCTGCCACAACTGAATAATCCAGCAACGTGATCGCACCCCGGGTGACCCCCTCTCGGAGGAGGAAGCCCGGGTCCACCCCCGGTCGGAGGCCGGGGCCCCCCCCTCTGGAACACGGGGGGCCGCCCGAACCATTTCGGGTGGACAGGTACGGGGACGCATCACGCCAGACACCTCCGCGTCGGATCCTCGGCAGTCCCGAGCCCGTACGTCACTCGAAAGGCAGTACCGCCTGATGGCACGTCTCATCGGGGTCGACCTCCCGCGCGACAAGCGCCTGGAGATCGCTCTCACCTACATCTTCGGCATCGGCCACACCCGTGCCCTGGAGACTCTCGCCGCCACCGAGATCAGTGGCGACACCCGCGTCCACCAGCTGAACGACGATCAGCTCGTCGCCCTGCGCGACTGGATCGAGGCCAACTACCAGACCGAGGGTGACCTGCGCCGCGAAGTGGCCGCAGACATCCGTCGCAAGGTCGAGATCGGCTCGTACCAGGGCCGTCGTCACCGCAGCGGCCTGCCCGTGCGCGGTCAGCGCACGCGGACCAACGCCCGCGGTCGCAAGGGCGCGCGCAAGCCCGTCGCCGGCAAGAAGAAAGCCCGCTGAGCGGGCTTGTGCGAGTAGAGATCCAGGAGAGTTAGGCACACATGGCTACAGCAGGCCGCAACACCGGCGCCAAGAAGGTCCGGCGCAAGGAGAAGAAGAACGTCGTCGCCGGTCAGGCGCACATCAAGAGCACGTTCAACAACACCGTCATCTCGATCACCGACCCCACCGGTGCGGTGATCGCGTGGGCCTCGGCCGGCACCGTCGGCTTCAAGGGTTCGCGGAAGTCCACCCCGTTCGCCGCGCAGATGGCCGCCGAGGCCGCCGGTCGTCGGGCCATGGAGCACGGGATGAAGCGGGTCGACGTGTTCGTGAAGGGTCCGGGCTCGGGCCGCGAGACCGCCATCCGCTCGCTCGGGGCCGTCGGCCTCGAGGTCGGTGCGATCTCCGATGTCACCCCCGTCCCCCACAACGGCTGCCGCCCTCCCAAGCGCCGCCGCGTCTGACCCGAAAACGAACAGGACTAAGAGAACATGGCTCGCTATACCGGTCCCATGACCAAGAAGTCTCGTCGGCTGGGTGTTGACCTGGTCGGCGGCGACTCGGCGTTCGAGCGCCGTCCCTACCCGCCCGGCGTCCACGGCCGGGGTCGTACCAAGGAGTCGGAGTACTCGCTCCAGCTCCGTGAGAAGCAGAAGGCCCGTTTCGCGTACGGCGTGCTGGAGAAGCAGTTCCGCCGCTACTACGTCGAGGCCAACAAGAGCCAGGGCAAGACGGGCGACAGCCTGCTGCAGATCCTGGAGTCGCGTCTCGACAACGTGGTCTACCGCTCCGGGTTCGCCCGGACCCGTCGGCAGGCCCGCCAGCTCGTCGTGCACGGCCACTTCGTGGTCAACGGCCAGAAGGTGAACATCCCGTCGTACCGGGTGAGCGCTCATGACGTCATCGACGTGAAGGAGAAGTCGCTCAACCTGACCCCGCTGGTCGTCGCCCGTGAGACCCACGGCGAGCGCGACGTGCCGGCCTGGATGACGGCGCTGCCCAACCGGATGCGGATCCTGATCCACTCGCTCCCCACCCGCGAGCAGATCGTGATCGACGTCCAGGAGCAGCTGATCGTCGAGCTCTACTCGAAGTAGACCTCGTCCGCCCGGGTGGGCGCCGCGTGGTCGCCGGTGCGACCATCTCCGGCGGTCACCTCGGTCCCGTGCGGGACGTCGCTTGACCCCTGGGCCCCGGATGGGCCCAGGTTCTGCAAGATCAAATAGAGGTTCTTGCAGGGGAAGAAGACCACCATGTTGATCGCTCAGCGCCCGTCGCTGTCGGAAGAGGTCCTGTCGGACTTCCGCTCCCGGTTCGTCATCGAGCCGCTGGAGCCCGGCTTCGGCTACACCCTCGGCAACTCGCTGCGTCGCACCCTGCTGTCGTCCATCCCGGGCGCGGCCGTGACCAGCATCAAGATCGACGGCAACCTGCACGAGTTCTCGACCATCGAGGGCGTCGTCGAGGACGTCACCGAGATCATCTTGAACCTCAAGGGCCTCGTCGTCTCCTCCGAGGAGGACGAGCCCGTCACCATGTACCTGCGCAAGGCCGGTGCCGGTCCGGTCACCGCCGCCGACATCGCCCCGCCCGCCGGGGTCGAGGTGCACAACCCCGAGCTGCACATCGCCACCTTGAACGAGAACGGCAAGGTCGAGATGGAGCTCGTGGTCGAGCGTGGCCGTGGCTACGTGTCCGCGGTCCAGAACAAGACCATCGACGCCGAGATCGGCCGCATCCCGGTCGACTCGATCTACTCGCCGGTGCTCAAGGTCACCTACAAGGTCGAGGCCACCCGCGTCGAGCAGCGCACCGACTTCGACAAGCTGATCCTGGACGTCGAGTCCAAGCCGGCCATCCGTCCGCGCGACGCCGTCGCGTCGGCCGGCCGGACGCTGGTCGAGCTGTTCGGTCTGGCCCGTGAGCTGAACGTCGAGGCCGAGGGCATCGAGATCGGCCCGTCGCCGATCGACGAGCAGCTGGCCGCCGACCTGGCGCTGCCGGTCGAGGACCTCAACCTGACGTCCGGTCCTACAACTGCCTCAAGCGCGAGGGCATCCACACGGTGTCCGAGCTGGTCTCGCGCAGCGAGCAGGACCTGCTCGACATCCGCAACTTCGGCTCCAAGTCGATCGACGAGGTCAAGCTGAAGCTGCACGAGATGGGTCTGTCGCTGAAGGACAGCGCACCCGGCTTCGATCCGCTGAGCGCGATCGGCCGCTACGACGATCTCGATGAAGAAGAAGAAGCCGACTTCACCGAGACCGAGCAGTACTGACAGTGCTCGCCGCACGGGCCGGAGTCGCTCGCTCACACCAAAGCTGACTGCTCGCCGCACGCGACCTCCGCTCGCGCGTCCGACCTGTAGACGAGCTGATCATGAAGAAGAAAACGGAGAACTGAGATGCCACAACCAGCCAAGGGCGCACGCCTGGGCGGCAGCCCCGCCCACGAGCGGATCATCCTGGCGAATCTGGCCAGCCAGCTGTTCGAGCACGGCAAGATCGTGACCACCGAGGCCAAGGCCAAGCGCCTGCGTCCGGTGGCCGAGAAGCTGATCACCAAGGCCAAGCGTGGCGACATCCACGCCCGCCGCGAGGTGCTCAAGACCGTTCGGGACAAGGGTGTGGTGCACGTTCTGTTCACCGAGATCGCCCCGACCTTCGAGCGACCGCCCGGGTGGCTACACCCGGATCACCAAGGTCGGTCCCCGCAAGGGCGACAACGCCCCGATGGCGCTGATCGAGCTCGTCACCGAGCCGGTCGCGGCCAAGACGTCGACCGCGGCCCCGGCCGCTGCGGCGTCGGCCACCGCTCCGGTCTCCGAGTCGAGCCCGGCCTCGCCGGACAGCCCGGAGAGCGCCGACAGCCCGGCCTCGCCGGACAGCCCCTCCTCGACCGAGGAGTCCGACGAGTCCCCGGCCACCGAGCTGGTCGAGGGCACCGAGGAGCGTGACGAGGCGGTTTCCGACCAGGAGACCCCGAGCGACGACTCCTCGACCGAAGAGGCCGCCTCGGGCGACAAGGCCTGAGCCGACCGCGTACGCGATCGCCGGAACGGCGTCCACCCCTCGGGGTGGGCGCCGTTTCTGCGTCCGGATCGGTCAGGAGCCGGCAGCGGAGAAGTGCTGGTAGTCCTTCGGGCTGCTCCAGTCGCCGCCCCACTCCCACCCGGCGTCGCGGAAGGCTTCCACCACGACCGAGTCGGCCACGATGAGCCCCTTCACGGCGGCGCGACGGTCGCCGGACCGGGCGTACTTCTCACCTGCGGTCGGGGAGACGCCGGTGTCGGTCACGTACGGGTTCTGGACGGGGTTGAGGTCGATGGCCGCCCCGAAGGAGTGCTGTGACCAGCGCGTGGTGCCGGCCACGGTGCGGCAGTTGAAGCCGGACGTGTTGTTGGCCGCCATCGACTTCTCGTCGTCCCCGCCGTACTCGCTGACCAGCTTCATCCGCTGCAGGGGGAACCTCGCCTCGTAGAGCTTGCGGAAGACCGTCACCACCTCGTCCGCGTGCTTCGCCGCGATCACCAGCTCGCCCTGACGCACGCGACCGGTGAAGTCCCAGTGGCTCAGGCGCAGGTGGCGCAGGTCGTTCAGGGGCACCGGGCAGCCCGCTCGGTAGCTGCTCGCCATCCGCTCTGGCAGCGCCGGCGTGATGGCAGCGATGGTGAAGGCGGGCGGGGCGCTGGGCCGGGCCGCGAGATCCGCCGGCTTCCGGAGTCGTCGCCACGCCGCCGTCGCCCGGTCCTGCGACGCCCCGCTCAGGAAGCGCGGCAGGCCGCCTTCTCGAGGGATCAGGGCGGGTCGCCAGCCGTCGGCGACGACGCGGCCGTCGGCTCACCGACAGGTCCAGCAGGCCGGTCTCGGCGCCCGAGATCCCGTGGTACCAGACGAAGTTGCCCAAGCCGTACGCCACGTAGTGGGACCGAGCCACCCGGCGCCCTGCAGCCGGTGCGTGTGGGTGCCGACCACGGCGGCGGCGCCGGCGAGGGAGAGATCGCCCGCCAGCTTCTGCTGGGCGGCGGTGGCGGCGGCGGTGTTCTCCTTGCCCCAGTGGAGGTAGACCACCGCCACCGTCACCGTCGGCCGCCGCCCGCTCGACGCCCTTCAGCAGTGCGGTGCGCCCCGGACCTCGAGCCGCCGCCAGTCCCGGCGTGGTCGCTCCGGCCTGCCAGTGCGGGGCCGTGCTCTCCAGGAAGGAGTCGTCGGCCGCGAAGAAGGCGAAACGCTGTCCTTTGATCGTCACCCGATGAGGGGTGAACGCCTCGGCGCGATTCCGACCGACGCCGATGACGGGCAGCACACCACTCGCCTTGGCTTCCAGTGTGTCGGCGAGTCCGCGCGCGCCGAAGTCGGCACCGTGGTTGTTCGCCACCGAGACGGCGTCGACTCCGGCTGCCTCGAGCGCCGAGAGTGCCGTCGAGCTGGTCCGGAAGTGGTAGCGGTTGCCCTCCGCTTCGAGGTTCTTGGGATCGGGTGTGCCCCTGGTCGTGAGGGCGGACTCGAGATTCACCATGGTGAAGTCCGCCTCGGCGGTCGCGGCCCGGATCGGGGCCAGGCCGGTCTCGGGTGCTCGAGCAGCTGCTCCAGCCCGCCCTCGAACATGACGTCGCCGCCGAACGACAGCCTGACCGTGTCGGCGTCGTGGGTGGACGCGACTGCTGGGAGCGGGAGAGCTCGGGGAGCGTCGGCCGGGTCGACGGCGCCGTCTCCTGCGACGGGGCGGGCGGTCCGGGACCCGGCTGGGCGCCGGGGGCGGCACAGCTCACGCTGAGCAGCAGACAGGCCAGCATCCCAGCGAGCAGTCGCCTCTCGGCCCCGGGGCCGGCCGCGCTGTGGAGAGCCATCAGCACCTCCCTTCGTCCGAGCCAGGCGGGAACCCTACCCAGGGAGGACAACACCGCCTCCGACCACGGGTCGGCCAAGGTCCCGACCTCCCACCGGTGCCTCATCCGCGCGCGAGGATGTCGGCCGCCACGTCGGCCGCCCGGTCGATGGGCACCGCGAAGCCGATGCCGATGTTGCCGGACGCTGCGGCCACCGAGGGTGGCGATCGAGGTGTTGATCCCGACCACGCGGCCGGCCAGGTCGACCAGCGGTCCGCCGGAGTTGCCGGGGTTGATCGAGGCGTCGGTCTGGATCATCTCCTGACGGTCCAGGGCACTGACCACGCCGGCGGTGACGGTGCCGTTGAGACCGAGGGGCGATCCGACGGCGATCACCGCCTGTCCGATCCGCAGGTCCTCGCTGACCCCCAACCGTGCGGCGGGCAGCTGCCCGCCGGTGGCCCGGAGCACGGCGATGTCGTCGGCCCGGCTGCTGCCGACGACCTCGGCCGACACCCGTCGGCCGGTGGACAGCACCAGAGTGACCTCGTCGGCACCGGCGACCACGTGGTGGTTGGTGAGCACGTGCCCGCGGTCGTCCATGATCACCCCGGATCCGCTGCCACCGTTCGCCCGCACCTGGACGACGCTGGGCAGGATCGTCCGGGCGGCCGCCTCCACGCTCCCGGCGGGCGACGCTCCGGCGCCCGCCGTCCCGTCGCGTGACTGCACGATCGCCGGGAACGATCCGCCGGTCTGCTGCGAGAGCGAACGCGGTGCCGGCCCCGGAGACCCCGCCGGCCAGCAGGGCGACCACGACGAGCGAGGTCAGCCCGCGCCGACCGGACGGGCGCCGGTGAGCCGATCGCTGCCGGTGTGGGGGTCGGTGGCCGGTGTCGCCCAGGCCGGGCGGTGCCGGGGTCGTGACGGTCGGCGGGGGAGGGAGCGGAGCTGGGGGAGGCGGTGCGCTCCAGCCGATGCTCGGGTCCGGCGGGCGTACCGAGGCCGGGGTGGGAGTCGTTCATGGTCATCTCCTCGGGTCGGTCGAGCTGGCCTCAGATGAGGCGGGAGAACCAGCGCAGGGACGAGCGCGCCGGCGCCGACGCTGATCAGCAGGGCGAGGGCGGCCAGGTACGGCGTGACCTCCCGCTGCTCGGTGCGCCAGCCGATGGAGGAACCGATGTCGGTGTAGACGTCGCGGAGCTCCTCGCCGGTCTCGGCGGTGTAGGCGGTGCCGCCGGTCGCGTCGGCGAGCTGGGCGAGCGTCTCCCCGTCGACCGGCACCCGGGTGCCACCCCGCGAGCTGGGCATCACGCCGTCCTCGGTCCCGTACGCGATGGTGGAGACCGGCACGCCGGCTTCGGTGGCGGCCTGGGCGGCGGCGTCGGGGGACCGACCGGCGGTGTTGCTGCCGTCGGACAGCACCACGATCCGACTGGGCACCGGTTCGCCGTCGGCGTCGGCGATCATGGCCTCGATCTGGTCCACCGACGCGAACACCGACTCACCGATGGCGGTGCCGCCGCCGGCCAGATGCAGGGTGCTGATCTGCTGCTGCACCTGGGCGTGATCGGTCGAGGGTGCGGCGACCACCGCGCCGCTGCCGGCGAAGGAGACGACGCCGACGTTCACGGTGTCCGGCAGCTGGTCGACGAAGGCGACAGCGGCCGCCTTGGCCGCTTCGAGGCGGGTGGGGGGCACATCGGGAGCCGCCATCGAGCCGGAGGTGTCGATCGCGATCATCACGGTCGCCCGGTCGTAGGGCACCCGCAGCGACAGCTCGGGGCGCCCGGCGGCCAGGCCGAGGCAGGCGAGCGCGACCACCACCAGGGTGGCGGGCAGGTGCCGGCGCCAGCCCGGGCGCCGGGGCACCACCTTGTCGAGCATCGGCAGGCTGGCGAACCGGACGGCGTAGCGCTGGCGGCGTCGCTGCAGGACGACGTAGGCCAGCGCGAGGGCGGCGACCGGGATGAGGATCAGCAGCCAGAGCGGGGACAGGAAGGTCATCGGGTTCTCCTCGGGGCGGCCCGGCGGATCGACTGTCGGCGCCGGGAACGGACGAAGCGGGCCAGGGCCGGCATCCAGTCCTGGTCGGTACGCAGCTGCAGGTGGGCGGCGTGGGCGGCGTGGACCGCCTCGGCGGTCTGGCGGCGGTGGGTGGCCGCGGCGTCGGCGTAGGCGGCCCGGACCCGCCGGTCGCCGGTGAACACCTCGCGCTGACGACCCGACTCGGGATCGACCAGCACGAGCTGCCCGACGGCCGGCAGCTCCAGCTCCCGCGGGTCGAGCACCTCCACCACGATCACGTCGTGACGTACGCCGAGCCGGCGCAGCGGCTGCTCCCAGTCGAACGGCCGTACGTGCACGCCGGTCGGGTCGAGCAGGTCCGAGATCACGATCCGCAGTCCCGGGCGGCGGTGCCGCGCCGCGAGTGCGGTCAGGGCCTCGGCCAGACCGGTCGACGCCGTCCCCTCCCGCTCACCGGCGGGCAGCGCCCGGAGCCCTGCGTGGGCAGCGATCCGGCCGGGCCGGGGACGCTGCCAGCTGAGCCCGTCCCGGTCGAGGGTGGCGATGCCGAGTCGGTTGCCCGGGGGCGTCGGTGAGCAGTCCGACGGCCGCCGCGACGCTGGCGGCCAGCTCGCCCTTCTCCCCGTCGACGGTGCCGAACGCCATGCTGGCCGTCCGGTCCAGCAGCAGCCAGGTGTCGAGCTCGTGCTCGGCCCGGGTCAGCCACAGGTGCGGCTCGCGGGCCCGGGCGGTGACGTTCCAGTCGATCCGCCGGACGTCATGACCCGGTTGGTAGCGGGCCAGCTCCTCGGTCTCACTGCCCGGTCCCAGCCGCAGCCCACCGTGGTCGCCGTGCAGCAGCCCGTCGAGCCGGCGCTGCACGGTCAGGTCGAGACCTCGCAAGGTGGTGCGGGACCCGCCGGCCGGGCGGGCCGGTGCGACCGCGGCGGCCCGCCCGTCGACGGTGGCCCGCTGTGACAGGGTGCAGGGGCGCCGCGGTGGCAGGGCGACGCTTGGATCTCATGCTGCGCGGGCCAGCTGCTCGTCGGGAGCGACCTGGGGGCGGGGTACGACCTGCAGCACCTGGCCACGATCGAGCGGGGGTCGACGCCCTCGGCGACGGCGTCGAAGGACAGCACCAGCCGGTGAGCCAGCACGTCGCCGGCGATGTCGACGACGTCGTGCGGCAGCACGTAGTCCCGCCCCCGCAGCAGGGCCAGGCCGCGGGCGGCGGCGACCAGGCCCGAGGCTGCCGCGGGCGCTGACCCCGTACTCCAGCACCCGCGCCAGGTCCAGGCCGTACCGCTGCGGGTGCCGGGTCGCCATCACCAGCTGCACCGCGTAGTGGGCGACCGCGTGGTGGACGAAGACCTGGTCGGTCACCGCCTGCAGCTCGATCAGCTCGTCGACGGTCAGCACCGGCTCCGCCCGCGGCGGGGCGACGCTCATCCGCTGCACGATGGCGAGCTCGTCGAGCTCGTCGGCGTGGTCGACGTCGACCTTCAGCAGGAACCGGTCCCGCTGCGCCTCGGGGAGCGTGTAGACGCCCTCGGTCTCGATCGGGTTCTGGGTGGCCAGCACCAGGAACGGGGTCGGCAGCCGGTGGGTGATGCCGCCGATGCTGACCTGTCGCTCCGCCATCGCCTCCAGCAGCGCGGACTGCACCTTCGCCGGTGCCCGGTTGATCTCGTCGGCGAGCACCAGGTTGGCGAACACCGGGCCCAGCTCGGTGTCGAACCGTTCGGTCGAGGGGCGCCACACCTGGGTGCCGACGATGTCGGCCGGCATCAGGTCCGGGGTGAACTGCAGCCGGGAGAACGTCCCGCCGACCACGTCGGCCAGGGTCTTCACCGCCAGCGTCTTGGCCACCCCGGGCACGCCCTTCGAGCAGCACGTGGCCGCGGGCGAGCAGACCGACCAGCATCCGCTCGACCATCAGGTCCTGGCCGACCACCACCCGCTTCACCTCGAACAGGCTCTGTTCCAGCACCGCTGTGGAGACCAGGCGGTCGTGCGGGTCCCGCATCACAGCTGCCGTCCTGGCTCGGTACCGACTGGCTGGGAACGTCCTGGCTCGGGCCGGACTGGCTCGCGCCCGACTCGCTCGGGTCGGCCTGGTCGGGGCAGTCCTGCGCGTCGCGAGACTGTGTCGGTGTCGCCGACGGCGGCCGGATCGGCGTCGACCACGGTCGACC
Organism: uncultured Actinomycetota bacterium; assembly: GCA_963784345.1. Classification (GTDB taxonomy): domain Bacteria; phylum Actinomycetota; class Actinomycetes; order Propionibacteriales; family Propionibacteriaceae; genus Microlunatus. Next base: position 32,651 of record CAWARE010000041.1, on the reverse strand, counting down.
AGCCCGTCTCGACGGAGTCGTCGATCGAGCTGGCGGCGTACGCGACGCCGGCTCCACCGAGCAGGACGAGGGCTCCGGCGCCGGTCGCCAGGGCGATCCGGCGTCGTACGGATGTGGTGGATGGTGAGGACATGGAGTTCCTTCCGTGATCATCTCGAGCCTCCCGGGTGATCGGGGAGATCCTCAGTTCATCAAGTGGGACGGAAAACCAGCGGAAACGAACCCGAAAGCCGGGCGAAAGCGGATCGGGCCTGCGAGCGGCCGATCGCGACTAGCGTTGGGGGCATGCGGCTGCTGATCGTCGAGGACGAGCGGGATCTGGCCAGTGCCCTGCGGATCGGTCTGGCCCGCGAGGGGTACGCCGTCGACCTGGCCCACACCGTCGCCGACGCCGAGCAGAAGCTGGCCGTCAACGGCGTACGACCTGGCTCTGCTGGACATCACCCTGCCGGACGGCGACGGACTCACCCTCGCCGAGGACATCCGGACGGGGGTCGTGGAGACGATGACCGGCACCGACCTGCGGATGGTCATGCTGACCGCCCGCGGCGGGCTGCCGGATCGGGTCCGCGGACTCGACCTCGGCGCCGACGACTACCTGGTCAAGCCGTTCGCCCTGGCCGAGCTGAGCGCGCGGCTCCGGGCGGTGCTGCGTCGCCAGATCGCCACCACCTCGTCGGTGCTGACCGCCGGACCGGTCCGCCTGGACGCCTCCCGTCACCTCGCCCATCGCGGCGGCCGGGAGCTGCGGCTGACCCTGAAGGAGTTCGCCGTGCTGCGCTACCTGCTGTCCCGGCCCGGTCACCTGGTCTCGGCGGAGGAGCTGCTCGAGCACGTGTGGGACGAGAACGCCGACCCGTTCACCCAGACGGTCCGGGTCACCGTCGGCACCCTGCGCCGCAAGCTGACCGTGCACGCCGAGCCCCAGCTGCTGGAGACGGTCACCGGTCGCGGCTACCGGCTCAGGGCCGACGAGCCCGTCGACCTGCCCGCATGATCGCTCGTCGGCTGGTGTCCGGCCTGCCCTCGTGGTGTCGGACCGTCCGGGTGCGGCTGGCCCTGACCTACTCGGCGCTGCTGTTCGGCATCACCACGCTCATCCTGGCCGGGGTGTACGTCGCCCTCTCCCGGACCCTGGTCGCCGAGCCGCTGGACCCGGTCACGGTCAAGAAGTTCGTCCGCGCGGCGGACGGCACGATCGCTACCGGGCGGGGGAGAGCTTCCAGGCCGCCGACCTGGACAGCGTCCAGAAGGCCGTCAACTACGCCACCCTGCAGACCGTACGGGACTACTCCGTCGTGGCGCTGGTGATCATGTTCGGGCTCAGTCTGCTGATCGGCTGGTGGGTGGCCGGGCGGGCGCTGCGACCGGTGTCGGCGATCACCGACGCGACCCGGGAGATCACCGCCACCGACCTGTCCCGGCGGATCGGGGCGACCGGACCCGCGACGAGCTCCGCGTGCTGGCCGACACCATCGACGGGATGCTCGGCCGCCTCGACGCGGCGTTCGCCGCCGAGCGGCGGCTGGTGGCCGACGTGTCGCACGAGCTCCGCAACCCGGTCGCCGTCATCCAGGCCAACGTCGAGGCGGTGCTGGCCGACGAGCACGCCGCGGCCGACGACCGGCGGGAGGCCGCGACAGTCGTCACCCGGGCCACCACCCGGATGAGCCGGCTGCTCGACGATCTGCTCGCCTCCGCCCGCCGACGCTCCACCGCCTTCGCCGACGCCGACATCGACATCGCCGTTCTCGCCCGATCGGTGGTCACCGAGCACGCCGCCCTCGCCGCGGGGAGAGCACTGCGGCTGGAGCTGCGAGCCGCCGCCGGACCGGTCGTGTACGCCGACCTCGCCGCCCTGGAGCGCGCGCTGGCCAACCTGTTGGCCAACGCGATCCGGCTGGCCCCCGAGGGCAGCACCATCACGGTCAGCATCGGCAGTCGCCAGGGCTGGGCCTGGGTGTCCGTGGCCGATCAGGGCCCCGGCATCGCCGCCGAGGACCGCCTCCGCGTCTTCGACCGGTTCCACCGCGGCGCCGCAGTCACCCGGCACCGGACTCGGTCTGGCCATCGCGCGTCAGGTCGTCGAGAGCCACGACGGGCGCCTGCTCCTCGCCGATGCCCCGGGACCCGGCAGCACCTTCGTCATCTGGCTCCCCGAACGAGCCATCGCGGGCGCCCCGGAGCGGGGGCCCGAGCCACCGGTCGGCGACCCCACGACGTGAGCCCGGGTCACTCCTCGGGCGCCACCGTGCGCGCTGTCGTCGGCCGCTGCGGGCGCGTCCGCGGTCAGCGTCGCCGCCCAGGACGCCAGGAACCGGAGTCCGTCGTCGGACGAGCTTCCGGGTGCGGCGCTGTAGACGACCAGTGACAGCCCCGGATCGGCGGGCAGGTCCATCGCCTCGAAGCTGAGCTGGAGCTCGCCGACGACCGGGTGGTGGATGCTCTTCTGCCCGCTGCGGTGGAAGTGCACGTTCTGGGAGGCCCACAAGGTGGCGAACTCGTCGCTACGGGTGGACAGCTCACCGACGAGGTCGCTCAGGCCGCGATCGTGCGGGTGGCGGCCGGCCTCGATCCGCAGTGCGGCGACCATGTCGCGGGCGGCCGTGGTCCAGTCGCCGAAGAAGGTGCGAGCCCGGGGATCGAGGAAGACGAACCGCGCGACGTTCACCGGCCGCTCCGCCGTGTCGTACATGTCGCGGTAGAGGGCGCGGCCCAGCCGGTTGGCCGCCAGCAGGTCTCGCCGCCCGTTGCGGAGGTAGGCGGGTGCCTCGGTCATGGCGTCGAGGATCCGCTGCAGCTCGGGTCGGATCCCCGCCGGGCGGGCCGGACGGCGCCGGCGGCGCGGACTGGTCTGCGCGGCACGGCCAGGTTGTCCAGGTGGGCGCGTTCGGCCTCATCCAGCTGGAGGGCGTTGGCGATGGCGTCCAGGACGGAGTCGGAGGCACCGTCCAGACTGCCGCGTTCCAGTCGGGTGTAGTAGTCGATGCTGACGCCGGCCAGCAGGGCCACCTCCTCGCGACGCAGTCCCGGGACCCGGCGGGTGCCACCCCAGGCCGGCAGCCCGGCCTGTTGGGGGGTGATCTTGGCCCGGCGGGAGGACAGGAACGCCCGGATCTCGCTGGGAGCCAAGCACTACTACGCGACCAGCGACCCGGCGACCTTCGAGGAGCTGCCGAACAGCTTCGACCTGATCGTCAACACCGTCAGCGCCGTGATCGACATCGACGCCTTCCTGGGACTGCTGGCCCTCGACGGCACCATGGTCAACGTGGGCGCCCCGCCCGAGCCGCTGCCGATCCACGTGTTCTCGCTGTTCGGCAACCGGCGGTCGTTCGCCGGCTCCGGCATCGGCAGCATCCGGGAGACGCAGGAGATGCTCGACTTCTGCGCCGAGCACGAGATCGCCTCCGACGTCGAGGTCATCGCGGCCGAGGCGATCAACGAGGCGTACGAGCGGGTGCTGGCCTCCGACGTGCGCTACCGGTTCGTGATCGACATCGACACCCTGCGCTGATTCCGCCCGGTGGACCTCCACCGGCGGCAGAACGCCGCGGCCCCGTCACTCGCTCGAGTGACGGGGCCGCAGCGTTCAGCGGAGGCGGGGGCTTAGGCCAGGTCCCGGGCCGCGGCCTCGTGATCGCCGACGTGGAGCTCGATGTCCTCGTGCAGCTTGGGCACGTCGGCCACCAGCTTCTTGGTGTAGTCGTGCTCGGGATGGAAGATCACCTGGTCCACGGTGCCCTGCTCGACCATCACCCCGTGCTCCATCACGAGCACCTGATCGGCGACGTAGCACGCCTGGCCGATGTCGTGGGTGATGAACAGCACGGTCATGTCCAGCTCGTCGCGCAGGTCGGTGAGCACGTTGAGGATGTTCACCCGCAACGAGGCGTCGAGCATGGCCGTGGCCTCGTCGGCCACCAGCAGGGTCGGCCGCAGCATCAGGGCCCGGGCGATCATCACCCGCTGCCGCTGCCCACCGGACAGCTGGTGGGGGTAGCGGTCCAGCACCGACAGATCCATCCCGACGTGACCGAGGGCCTCCTCGAGACGGTCCTGGCCGACGCTCTCGTTCAGCAACCGCATCGAGCGGTAGAGCAGCGTCTTCACGGTGAAGAACTGGTTGAAGGCCGAGAACGGGTCCTGGAACACCGCCTGCACGTCCCGCCAGTACTTCGTTCGGTCATTGCCCTTCGGGTTGGTGACGTCCTTGCCCTGGAAGGTCAGGGTGCCGGAGGTGATCGGCAGCAGTCCGAGCACCATCCGCGCGATGGTCGACTTCCCGGATCCGCTCTCACCCACGATCGTGGTGATCTGGCCCTTCTGCAGCGCGAACGAGACGTCGTTGACGGCGGTGACCGCGGTCTTGCCGTTGCCGAACGTCTTGGTCAGGTTCTGAGCTGTCAAGATCCCGTCCATCAGTGCTTCACCTCCGGGGCCTTGAACGACTCTCGGTCGAAGGCCCGCATGCCCTCGATCCTGATCTTGGCGTACTTGGGCTCCGGGGTCAGGACCGAGCTCAGCAGCGCTCGGGTGTACGGGTGCTCCGGGTCTTCCACCATCACCGCGGTCGGCCCGGACTCGACGACCCTGCCCTGGTACATGACGGCGATCCGGTTGGCCACCGTCCGCAGCACCGGCAGGTCGTGCGTGACGAAGATGACCCCGGACATGATCTGCTTCTCCAGCATCTCCAGCAGCATCTCGATCAGCGCCTTCTGCGAGGACACGTCGAGCGCCGAGGTCGGCTCATCGGCGACGAGCAGTCGCGGGTTGAGCAAGGTGCTGATGATGGTGACGACCCGCTGCTTCATGCCGCCCGACAGCTGATGCGGATACGCATCGAGCGCGCGGGTGGGCAGGCCCAGGGTCACCAGCCGGTCCCGAGCACGGTCCAGGGCCTCTTCCTTCTTGATCTTGCCGTCGTGCGCCCGCATGACGTCGAAGACCAGGTCCCGGACCTTCATGGTCGGGCTGATCGAGTTCATCGCTCCCTGGGGGAGCATGGACACGACCGCGCCTCGCCAGGTCCGGGGGATGCCGGCCATGTTGGACAGGTCCTGCGCCTTGCCGTCGATCGACAACGTCCCGTGCTCGACCACCAGGGGGTCGCGCGCGGTCAGCGAGATGATCGAGCCCAGGGTGGACTTGCCACTGCCGGACTCGCCGGCCAGACCGAGCACGTCGCCCTCGGCCATCTGGATCGAGACGTTGTCGACACCGACGACCTCACCCCCGCTCGGGGTGTAGTAGACGCCACGGATGTTCTGGGCGTTGAGCAGTTCCGCCATCAGTCCCGTACCCCCTTGTTGTCTTCGATCGGTGCCGGACCCTCGGCGACGCCGGCCGCGGTGAGCGACGGGGCCGGGCCTTCGGCGGCCGGGATCTCGTACTTCGAACCGGTGCCCGGCTTGCGCTTCATCTTGCCGCGCCGCAGCCGCGGGTTGAACAGCTCGTCCAGGCTGGACTGCAGCAGCAGCAGCGAGAACGAGATCATCGTCAGCATCACCGTCGGCGGCACGAACGCCCACCAGGCGCCGGTGCGGACGGAGCCCCACGCGATCGCCCAGTAGAGCATCACACCGAGGCTGACCGCCCCGCTCGGGCCGAGCCCGAGCATGCTCAGGGTCGCCTCGAACAGGATCGCCCCGGACACCTGCAGGACGAAGGCCATCACCACGTACGACAGCAGGTACGGCAGCACGTCGCGGACGAGGATGGACCAGAAGCTCGCACCGGACATCATGGCGACGTCGATGTGCTCCCGGGTGCGCACGCTGACGGTCTGGGCCCGCACGGCCCGAGCCAGCCAGGGCCAGGAGCAGATGCCGATCACGAGGGCCAGGGTGAAGATGCTGCGGTTGTCCAGGGCCACGCTGAGCAGGATGACCACGATGATGACCGGGATGACCAGGAAGATGTTGGTCACGCTGGAGAGGATGTTGTCGACCAGCCCGCCCTTGAAGCCGGCGATGAGCCCGACGGCCAACCCGATCACGGTGGCGATGGTGCCGGCGATCAGGCCGACGATCAACGAGGTGCGGGTGCCGTAGACCAGGTTGGCGATCACGCTCTGGCCCTCGTTGTCGGTGCCGAGCAGCAGCGGACCCCACCCGGCCGGTTTGTCGTAGAGGCCGCCGACGGTGGCGTTCGGGTCGGTCTGCACGAGCAGCGGTCCGAGGATGGCGATCAGCAGGATCACCGCCAGCATCGCCGCGGCGACGTAGAAGCGAGGGCTGAAGTTGACCGATTTCATCAGCGGTCTCCGCTCTGTGCTGCCCGAATACGGGGGTCGATGAGGCCGTACGTGAGATCGACCAGGAAGTTGGCCAGCAGGACGGCCAGCGTGAGGATCAGCACGATGGCCTGGATCACCGGGTAGTCGTTCGTCCCGATCGCCCCGAACAGCAGCGTGCCCAGGCCGGGGTAGGAGAAGACCAGCTCGATGATCAGGGCACCCGCGATCATGCCGGAGATGGCCAGGGCCAGACCGGTGATCTGCGGCAGCATCGCGTTGCGGAAGATGTAGCGCACGGTGGTCTGGTCCCGCAGACCCAGTCCGCGGCCGTAGTTGACGTAGTCCGAACCGTTCTCGTAGATCGCCATGGACCGCATCCCGACGGCCTGGCCGCCGATGAAGACCAGCACGATGGACCAGAACGGCAGCCAGAAGTAGGTGATCGCATCACCGAAGAAGGCCAGCGAGAACTCCGGCGACAGGCCGAACGAGTAGGCCCCGCCGACCGGGAACATCCCCAGCGTCACGGCGAACACGAAGAGCAGGATGATGGCCAGGCAGTAGGGCGGGATGGAGGAGAGGAAGAGCGACGCGAGGAATCCCCCGCGGTCGAACCAGCCTCCCTTGAAGGCGGCGATGGCACCCACGATGTTCCCGACGACCCAGCCGACGATGATCGCCGGCAGCTGGAGCGCCACGCTCCAGGGCAGCGCCTGGCCGATCAACGTGTTGACCGACGCCGGATACTGCGCGAACGACGTGCCGAGGTTTCCCTGCAGCACGTTGCCCACGTAGGTCAGGAACTGTTTCCACATCGGCTGGTCGAGCCCGAACTCTCGCATGTAGTTCTCGTAGATGGCCTTGACCGCATCTCCACTCGCCCCGCCGCCCCGGGTCATCTGGGCGACGAGAGCGTCGACCGGATTGCCCGGGATCATCCGGGGGAGGATGAAGATGATCAGCATGGACGCGACGAACACGACCAGGTACCAGCCGATCTTGCGCAGGAAGTAGCGCGCCAGGTTCATTGTGGGTGCCTCCGCCTTCTAGGGGATCAGGTCGCTCAGCCGCCGACGCGCTTGAGCTTGAACAACCAGCCGATGCCGGCGCCCGAGAACATCGGCGGAGCCGTCGGGATCGTCCTCGGTCGGGAAGCCCTCCCAGTTGGAGGTGTTGAACTCGTAGAACTCCAGCGGGCGGTACATCAGCGGGACGCAGGGGATCTCCTCGCGGTAGATCTTGTCCAGGGCCGCGTACGCGGTCTTGGCCTCGTCGTCGCTCTTGGCCGCCGCTGCGCTGTCCAGCAGGCTCCGCGACCTTCGTCGTTCTTGAACCGGCCGTAGTTCCAGTCGGCCCGCTTGCCGATGGGGGCGACCCCGCGGTCGTCGAGGGCGTCGCGGAACCGGATCCAGGGGCTGGCCGGGCTGACGCCGGAGTAGCCGTTCATGACGATGTCGAAGTCGCCGTTCTGCATCTTCTGGGTCCAGGTCGGGGCCTGCGGGAACTCGGTGGTGATCCCGATGCCGACGGCCTGCGCGGACTTGGCCACGATCTCCAGTGCCGTGTTCCAGTCGGTCCAGCCGGTCGGGCAGATGACCTTCCAGCCGCCCAGCTTGGTCCCGTCGGGCAGGACGTAGATGCCGTCGGAGCCCTTCTTGGCCTTGAGCTCGCCCTCGAGGATCTCGACGGCCTTCTCCTTGTCGTACTTCCAGCCCTCGGACTCGACCGCCGCGGAGTCGTAGTACTTCGACTCGTAGCCGGTCGGGATGATGAGCGAGGCGTTGGCCGGATCGGAGTAGTCCGACATGGCCGTGCTGGCGATGTTGGCGTAGTCGATCGAGTAGGCGATCGCCTTGCGGACCAGCGGGTTGTCCAGGCCCTTCTTGTCCAGGTTGAAGATGATCAGCGGGATGTTGCCCGGCACGTAGTAGGGCTTGTCCTTCAGCCAGGTGCCGACGGGGGCGCCCTTGTCCTCCCACATCTTCCAGATCTGGGCGGTGAACTGCTGGGAGACGTCGATCTCGCCGCTCTCCAGCTTCAGGTCACCGTCGTTGTTGCTCTTGAAGATCGGGTGGTTGACCGCGGTCATCGCCGGGGTGCCGAAGACGTCCTTGCCCCAGTAGGCGTCGTCCCGGGTCAGGCTGATCTGGGTCTGATCGGCCTTGTCGAGCTTGTACGGGCCGGAACCGATCGGCGCTGCAGGTTCGTGTCGGCCGTGATCTTGTCCGGGGCGATCTTGCTGAACACGGCCTTGGGCACGATCAAAGTGGTGGCCAGAACGTTCTTGACGAAGCCCGGGTTGTTCGGATCGGCCTTGATCTTGATCGTCACCGTCCGGGCGTCGGTGGCCTCGATGCTGTCGACGTAGTTCCAGATGGTCGAGAACGACAGCGCGGTCTGCTTGGCCAGGTCGAAGGTGAAGGCCACGTCCTCAGCCGTCAGCTCGCTGCCGTCGGACCACTTGGTGCCGTCCTGCAGCGGCAGCACGAAGGTGTTCGCGTCCGGCTCCTGGATCTCCTTGGCCAGACCGCCGGTCAGCGACCCGTCGAGCAGGCTGAAGCGGACCAGCGACTCGTAGATCAGCTGGCTCTGGCCGCCGCCCGTGGGCCACGCCGGGCTGGCGCCGAACGGGTTGAAGCTGGTGGGCGGTCCCCACTGGAACCCGGCGATGAAGAGGGTCTCGCCGGCGGCGCCGGCTCGGCCCTTCGCCGCGCCGTCGCCTCCCGTGCTGTTGCCGGTCTGGGCGGTGCCACAGCCGGCGGCCGTGGTGCCCACCACGGCACCGCCGACGGCGAGGCCGGCGACCGAGAGGAACCGGCGGCGGTTCGGGGTCCAACCCGTCACTGCCGCCTTGAGGTCCCCACCGGTGAAGTCGTGATCGTTCTGGTCGTTCATTGCTTCCTTCCTTGGAACGCGGTGATGCAACTGTCGTCACGGCCGACGGCCGATCCGTGGATGACTCGGCCGACGGCCGAACTGCGAGTGCCCTCACGCGGAGGGCGGATCGTTCCGTACGGTGTCGCCACGGGTGGGTGGGCGACCGTAGGACGATCGGTGATGCGGGTTCCCCCGGCCTGAAGATGAGCCGTCGGGTGCTGCGCAGCCTGACGCTGCACAGGCGAACTGTGAGCCGGGACGGGCCCGGAAGGGAGGGTGGCGAAACAGGCACGGCGGAGTATCCCCGTGGTCTGCGGCATCGCGTCCCCCACTCTCAACGAACGTTCAGGTGACAACACACCACTTAACCGGTTCGGTGTCAATGCCTAACGCCCATTTAGTAACCGCATCGTTGCGAGCGCTCCTTGTGAGAGCGCTCCTACACGGGGGAGCGTATACCACTTCGACGTGGGCGCCAGCCTTCCCGGCGGCAAGATCTGCGTCAGGCGGGCGTTGGTATCCAATCGTGACCTTCGCGGGCCTCGGACAAGAGCCCGTTCGCGTCCTCCCCGGGGACGGATGTCGGTGGTCGGGGCGAGGATGGGGTGGTGCTGCTGGATCGACTCGCCGAGACCTGGACCGCCGTCGCCGCCACCCGATCGAGGAACACCAAGCGGGATCTGCTGGCGGCCACCCTGGCCGAGGCCGGACCGGGCGACCTCGAGATCGCCGTCAGCTATCTGGCGGGGTCGCTGCGGCAGCGCCGCCCGGGACTCGGCTGGCGAGGGCTGGCCGCGCTGCCGGACCCGGCGACCGACCCGTCGCTCACCCTGCGGCAGGTCGACGAGGCGTTCGAGACCATGGCCGCTCTGTCCGGGCCGGGCTCGGCGAACCGCCGCTCGGCGCTGGCGGCGGACCTGTTCGCTCGCGCGACCGAGCGGCGAGCAGGCGTTCCTGCGTGGACTGGTGCTCGGCGACCTCCGGCAGGGGGCGATGGACGCGCTGGTGCAGGAGGGCATGGCGAAGGCGTACGGCGTGGATCCGGCGGTGGTGCGCCGCGCCGCCATGCTGCTCTCGTCCACCACCGAGGCCGCGAACCTGCTGGTCGTCGGTGGAGCCGAGGCGCTGGCGGCGGTGGGTCTGTCGGTCGGCACGCCGATCCAGCCGATGCTGGCGGCCAGTGCCCCCGGCCCGGCGGACGCCCTGACCAAGTCCGGCGTGCCCGCGATCGTGGACGTCAAGCTCGACGGCATCCGGGTGCAGGTTCATCGCCGCGGCGACGACGTCCGGGTCTTCACCCGGTCGCTGGACGAGATCACCGAGCGCCTGCCCGAGGTCGTGGCGGCCACCCGGACGATCGGTGCCGAGGAGCTGGTGCTCGACGGCGAGGTGCTGGCGCTGCGGTCCGACGGGCGGCCGGAGGCCTTCCAGCTGGTGGCCTCCCGCACCGCCACCCACGCCGCCGACGCGCCGGGCCTGGAGCTGCGGGTGTTCTTCTTCGACGTGCTGCACGTGGACGGGCGCACCCTGCTCGACACCGGCCTCGACCGAGCGTGCGGCCGAGCTGGAGCGGTTGCTGCCTCCCGAGCTCCGGGTCGAGCGCACCACCGTCACGACGGCCGAGGAGCTGGCCGAGGTGTTCGACTCGGCGGTCGCTCGCGGGTTCGAGGGCGTGGTGGTGAAGCAACCGGCCGCGGGCTACTCCGCCGGGCGACGGCAGGCGTCGTGGATCAAGGTGAAGCCACGGCACACCCTCGACCTGCTGGTGACCGGGGTGGAGTGGGGCTACGGGCGCCGTCAGGGCTGGTTGTCGAACATCCACCTGGCGGCCCGCGACCCGCAGACCGGCGAGCCGGTGATGCTCGGCAAGACCTTCAAGGGGATGACCGACGAGCTGCTGCGCTGGCAGACCGAGCACTTCGCGGCGATCGCGACCAGTCGCGATCAGCACACCGTCCACGTGCACACCGACCACCGTGGTGGAGATCGCCTGCGACGGTCTGCAGCAGTCGACCCGCTATCCCGGGTGGCGTGGCGCTGCGGTTCGCCCGGGTGCTCCGCTACCGCCCGGACAAGAAGGCGGCGGAGGCCGACACCCTGGATGACGTCAAGCGTCTGCTGGGGCCGCCGGTGGCTGCTCCCGACGAGCCCGACTGAGCTCGTCGAGCACGGCGGGGCGGGGCAGTCGAGCCGTCGGCAGCGGTCGGCTCGCCGGCGAGCAGCAGGGCGGGGTGCAGGAAAGCGGCCGGGGACGCCATCAGGTGGTAGACGTCGCTGAAGGCGCCGCGTGGCGCGGGCGTTGCCGGCCGCGGCCAGTCGGGCCATCCGGTCGTGCAGCCGGCACGACAGACGCTGCCCGTCGACGGCGATGGGTGACGCGGCGTCGGTGAATCGGAGGTCGTTGCTGGTCGCGATCGACCAGGGCAGATCGGTGATCGAGCGCAGCCGGCGTTGGAGGCGATGGTCGATCCGCGGTCCGCGCTCAGCCAGCCGGCCGAGTGCCTCCGCCTGCAGCGCCGCGACGGTGATGCCCTGCCCGTAGATCGGGTTGAACGAGCACAGCGCGTCCCCGACGACGAGCAGCCCCGGCCGGCCAGCCGCGGTGGCGACCCCAACCGTCGTCGCCGGTTGGCGGTCTGGCGGTGGACGCCGACGTCGCTCACCGGCTCGAGGCAGGCCACGAGGTCGGTGATGGCCGGATCGCGCAGCTCGGCGAGGAAGTGCTCGAAGCCGGCCGGATCCCGGGGCGGACGCCGGTCGCCGAAGCCCGGCGCCGGAGATCATCCACTGTCCGCCCTCCACCGGCAGGGCGAGCCCGGACGGCGCCGTCCTCGGCGCGACCGAACACCATCACCCCGGTCCGCACGGGAGGGCCGCGCCTGCCGGTAGAGACGTCCGGCGTAGCCGACGCGCGCATCGACCTCTCCTCGACGGCGCCTCCGGCGACGACCGGCCAGCCGCGATCGAGCCGCGAGCCGCGACCCGAGGCGTCCACCACCAGCCGGCCGTCACGACCGGTCGCGTCGTCCCGGTGCTCGGTCTGGACCGGGCCGAGACCAGCCGACCCCTCCGCAGCCGGCCCGCAGGTCCGTCACCCTGGTCCCGGGGCGGCGACACCCCGGCAGACCCGGCACGCAGCTCCCGGGTCGACCGCATCCATCAGCGGCCTGGTCGCCGACACGACCTCCCAGCCCGGCAGACTCGGTGTCCAGCCAGCCGTACTCGCCGAGCCAGGGCATGCGTGCCGGTGTCGAACGGCACGGCGTCCCGGGCCAGCAGCTCGGCGCGGAACCCCGGCAGCAGGCGACTCGATGGCGACCATCGCCCCGGTGCAGCAGGATGTGCGCCTGCCGGTCCTGCGGGACGCCCCGGCGGTGCTCCGGGTCGATGGGCAGATCGTCCCGCTCCAGCACCGTGCACCGTCCAGCCGTGCGTCGCCAGCGCGGCGGCGGCGAACAGGCCGGCCATGCTCGCGCCGATCACCACCGCGGTCCGCTCGGCGGCGGCACCGCGTCCGACGAGGCCCCCGACGGCTGCGCCGGGCCATCAGCCGGTCGCCGTACCGGACGGCTACGCTCCAGGACCCATGAGCGTGCATCTGGTCGGCGGCGGCCGGGACCTGGATGCTGACCGCGATCGTCTACGGCGGCTTCCTGGCCGAGGCCGGCGCAGCGGGCGTAGGCGTCGGGTCGAGCCGTGCCCCGGATCGCTGTCGTCGCTGGTGGCCGACGCCGACGACCTCGCCGGCGGCGTGGACTGGTTCCGCCAGGCCCTGGCGAGCTGCGGCCCGGCCGAGGTGGTGGCGGCGACCGCGGAACCCGAGGGTGCCCTGGCCTGGACGACGGGTCCGCCCCGACCGCACGCTGGTGGTCGGATCTCGACGGGCTGCTCGTCGGGGGCGGGCTGACTCCGGCCTACCACCGGGTGCTCCAGCCGCACGCCGCCGCGATCCGGGTCGCCGTGACCGACGGTCTGCCGTACGCGGGGTTCTCGGCCGGCGCGATGATCGCCCCGCAACGGGCCCTGCTGGGGGGCTGGCGGCTCGGCTCCACGGCGGTGACGCACGAGGACAACGCCGAGGACCTCGACCAGGTCACCGTCGTCGACGGACTCGGGCTGATCTCGTCGACGGTCGAGGTGCACACGAGCCAGTGGGGGACGCTGTCCCGCCTGGTCGCGGCGGTCGCGGCGGGGCGGGCCACCTCGGGGATCGCGGTCGACGAGAACACAGTGGTCATCCTCGACCCGTAGCCACTGACGGTCCGGCGAGAGCGGGCGAGACCGTCCGGTGACGGTGCTCGGCACCGGGCAGGCCTGGTTCCTGACCGCGGGCGACGGCGACTCGGTCCGGGTGGATCGCCGCGAGCCCGGCCCGTACCGGCCGTCGCCGGCGGAGCCCGCTCACCACCAGCCCAGCCGCTTCGTCCAGCGGAGCACCACGCCGGACATCGTCAGCATCAGGGCCAGCAGGATGATCAGCACCACCCAGTGCGTCGAGGCGTTGACGATCACGTTCATGCCGACCACGGAGGACACGGCCGTGACCGGCAGGGTCACGGCGGCGATCACCGCCAGCCGCTCGGCGGCGATGGTCATCTTCGTGTCGGTGCGTGCGCGGTAGAACTCGGTCACACCCATCAGGAATTCGAGCTGACTCTGGCTGATACGTGCGACCCGCTCGTACTGGTCGAGCAGGTCCCGCATCAGGTGCATGCCTCCGGTGGGGCGAACTCGACGAGCCTGATCGCCCGGTGGTAGATCTCGCCACCCTGGGCGGCCATGGTGCGGATGGTGAGCAGCTCGTGCCGCGCCGTGAACAGCTCGTCGAGGAAGGGCTCGGGATCGGTGTGGGTGGCCGCCATCACCCGCTGTTCCAGCAGGCCGACCTCCCGGGCCAGCTCGGCCACCATGGCCGCCTCGTTGCGGACAACCGTGGAGACGATCGCGTACGTGAGCCCGAACGGCGAGGTCGGTCGCAGCCGCCCGGCCTCAGGCGCTCGATGACGCTCCGCACCTCACGCCGGGCCGCGGCGGGAGAGACCTTGGGACTGAGCGGCCCGTGCACAGTGACCAGGAAGTGCTCACCGATGAACTGATCCAGCTCGAGGTAGTGGACGTGTCCGTGCTCGCCGATCTCGGGGGCGTGGACCACCACGAAGAGGTGGTCGACGTACACGTGGATCCGGGGCACGTGGTTGCGCTCGCGGCAGTCGCGGACCGCCATCGGGTGGAAGCCGAACTCCTCGGTGAGCAGCCGCTCGGCCTCGGTCGACCAGGTCCGATGTCCAGCCAGCAGAAGCCGTCGGTCCGCTGACGCAGCTCGCCCAGCTCGTCCAGATCCCGACTGCTCACGCCGTCACCGTCGAACCAACGGAGCTCGATGTCGCTCACGGGACCAAGTCTGCGCCCCACGTGCTGAGCCCCTGACGCCAGGTGGCGACGGGCCGACGGGACCCCGGACGACGACGCGGCGCCCGCCCCGGAGGGCGGACGCCGCGTCCACAGCCGGCGGCTGCGTCAGGTCGTGGGGCAGGCTCAGGGGGTGAGCAGCCCCGGGGTCTGCGCGACCGCGGCGGTGAACGGGCCTGAGCGTCCGCCCAGTTGACCACGTTCCACCAGGCCTTCACGTAGTCGGCCTTGACGTTCTTGTACTGCAGGTAGAACGCGTGCTCCCACATGTCGAGCAGCACGATCGGGACCTGGCCGAGCGGCACGTTGGCCTGCTGGTCGTACAGCTGCACGATGTTCAGCCGCTGCCCGAGGGCGTCCCAGACCAGGATCGACCAGCCGGAGCCCTGGATGGTGTTGGCGATCGCCTCGAAGTGGGCGCGGAACTTGTCGAAGCTGCCGAAGTACTCGTCGATGGCGGCCGCCAGGTCGCCGGTCGGCTTGTCACCGCCGTCGGGGGACAGGTTCGGCCAGAACACCGAGTGGTTGATGTGGCCGCCGAGGTGGAACGCGAGGGTCTTCTCGAGCCCGCCGAGGCTGCCGAAGGAGTCGCTGTCCCGGGCCTCGGCCAGCTGCTCGAGCGCGGTGTTGAGACCCTTGACGTAGGTCGCGTGGTGCTTGTCGTGGTGGAGCTCCATGATCTCGCCGGAGATGTGCGGCGCCAGTGCTCCGTAGTCGTAGGGCAGATCGGGCAGGACGTAGTCAGCCATTGCTCTCCTCGTTGTGGACCAGTTGGAATCGCCTCCGATCCTAGTCCGGGGCGTCGCGGACGGCTCGGGCGGTCAGCGGCGGCCGCTCGTGCCCTGCGGCGCGTCCCGACCGCACCCGGACGTGACGAGCGACCCACCGGAGACGTCCGGTGGGTGCTGTCGAGTGCGCTCAGCCCCTCGGGTCGGGCCGGGCACGGTCGATCACCGCAGCGGCAGGTCCAGCCGGGACAGTGATCCGACGCCGAGGGTGGTCGGCTGGTTGCCGATCGCGTTCCACACCTCGACCTTGACCGTGCCGCCGCTCAGGGCGCCCATCGTGCCGGTGGCACTGAGCAGCTGCCGGTCCTGGGTGTAGTGCTCGTAGCCGACCACCGGGTCGGTGGCGAAGTACCGGTAGGTCTCCACCCGGTCGAAGCGAACCGTTGCCGGTCAGGTCGTAGGAGATCCGGACCTGGCTGGCGCTGCCCACCGCCGTACCCGCGTCGACCGCGAGATCGAAGGCGGCGGCGCCCCCGGTCCAGCTGTTGGTCACCTTGGTGGCGGTGAACACGGTGGCCTTCTCGGGCGTCCCGTCGCACTGGCAGTTCGCCGCCGCCAGCTGGACCGAGCCGGCGGTGGTGGTGGCGGTGATCAGCTTGCCGTCACCGCCGAGGAAGTACCGACCCGGCTGCGTCGGCGCCGTCGGCGTCGGGTTCGGCGAGGTGGGCGTGGTGGGTCGGGGTGGGCGTGGGTGTCGGGGTGGGCGTGGGCGTCGGGGTGGGCGTGGGTGTCGGCGTGGGCGTGGGGGTCGGCGTGGGTGGTGGATCCGTCCCCGGCGTCGCCGAGGCGTTGCCCCCGCTCCAGGTGATGGCTCCGCTGACCACCGTCTTGCCGGCCGGTGCCGTCACCTTCGTCCCGTTCGAGAACGTCACCGTCAGAGCGGCGAGGAGATGTTGGCGACCACGTAGCTGCGTTGTCCGTTCTTGGTGAACACCGCGGCCAACGGGTTGTCGGCGGTGATGCCGGCGTCGACGTTGCCCAGGGCGGCCAGGTTGCGGATCCAGTGGAACGTGTGCGCCTTGGACTCGCCCTCCTCGGAGATGAAGCTCGGGTTCGCCCTGAACTTGCTCAGCGCCAGATCGGGATCGCCGAGAGCGAGGAACTCCCACAGGATGTCCTGCCAGACCGTGGGTTCACCACCGCGGTTGCGGACCACCTCGTCGTAGTTGATCTTGTTGTAGGCCGGGTGCAGACCCAGGTAGAGGTGGCTGCCGGTGATCGGCAGCTGGTTGATGCCCTGGATCTTCTCCGGATCGGCGGTGAACCAGGTGGCGTACGCGCCGCCGTCGCCCCAGACCATGCCCACCGTGCTGTGCTGGAACTGGGTCGGGAACACGTCGTTGTCGACGTCGAACCAGTAGTCGGCGATCGCCGCGGCCTGGGTCGTGTAGATGTAGATGCCGGCGTCGCGGACGGCGGTGTTGCCGGTGGCCTGGCCCCACTGGATCAGGGCGCCGGCGAAGTTCATCCCCTCCGAGCTGGACTCCTGGTTGTTGCCCGAGGCGAAGGCGCCGTGACCGGAGGCCCAGTCGTGACCGGCGTAGATGTCGAAGTCACGCAGGTACGGGAAGCGGTTGTCGTCCCGGTCGTAGTTGTTGGCGTCGCGGATGAGCAGGTCGATCATCCCGCCGTACTGGCTGGACTTCGCCCAGCTCGGATCGAACTTGGCCACCGTGGCCGCCGCGGCGATGAAGTAGCCGTAGTGGAAGTGGTGGTCGTTCAGCTCCTGGTCGGACCCGTAGCTGGCCTCGTAGCCGATCAGGGTCCCCCAGTTCTGGTCGTAGTAGAAGAGGTGGTCGTTCTCGCCGGAGGAGGCGGTCAGCCAGTTCTCCAGCGTCCTCTTCATCGCCGTCAGCGCCTTGTCCCGGGTGGCCGTTTCGCCCACCAGGTCGGCGATCTCGGCGATCCGGGCCGAGCGGCCCAGACCCTTGCCGGCCCAGTACGTGTCGGGCTTCTGCTCCCCGGCCGGGTCGTTCGGCGACCTGGTTCAGGTAGCCGATCAAGGTCGCCTTGTCGGCCCCCGCCGAGGTGGCCACCGCCGGCAGCTCCGGCAGGATCCCGTGGTAGGTCATCGAGGTGGCGAAGCTGGCCACCCCGACCAGGTTCTTCATCTGCCCCGCGAGGGGAGACGTAGGTCTGGCTGATCGGCGAACCGCCGGCGAGGTCCTTCCACTGGTGCGGGTACAGCGACACCACGGTCTTGGTCTCGCGTGCCCTCCCTGGCTTCGGTGGTGAAGGCGTAGGTGCTGTTCACCTTGCCGGTGCTCGGCGAGTAGGCGTAGCTGATCTTGGTCCCGGTGACGTGCGCGTGGGCGTAGCGGCCGTACGAGGTCGCCAGGGCGGTGCGGGTGCTGTCGGTGTCGGCCGCCTTGGTGGGGAGCACGGCCACCGTGAAGTAGCTCTTGCCGCCCAGTGTCGAGGTGATCGACGCGCCGTTGACCACCCAGCTCGCTCCGGTGGGGGCGTACGCGACGTAGTCATGATCACGGATGCTGAAGCCGATCATGGAACCGGTGTTCGCCCAGACCTTCGGCGTGCCCGTCGGTGCTGATCTGCGCGCTGCCGCCGCCGGTGACGTCGAAGTAGGACATCGGCAGTCCGTGGCCGATGGTCGCCTTCAGCGAGCGGCTGCCGTCGACCCACGCCGGGCTGACCGTCCAGTCCGACCAGTCGTCGACCTGCACCCGGCCGACGTTCAGGCCGGCGACGCCGACCAGCAGGTCACGGGTGTAGCTGAACTTGTACTCACCGACGCCGGTCGCCGTGCCGGTGATCGTCGGGGTGTTGGTGTACGAGATGCCCAGACCGCCGGGATAGGTGTCGTACGCCGCCGGGTGGGCGTACAGCGGCTCACCGAACGCGCAGTCGGTCTTCTTGAACAGGATCGACGACCACCAGTCGTTGGTGGGCACCGGGCCCTTCGGGGCGTTCGCCGTGAGCGCGCCGCGCGGGTTGGTGGAGATGTCGCCACAGCCGGTCGGCAGCGACTTCCCGGCGGGCAGGGTCGTCGTGTACGAGCCCGCCCCGACGCTGGTGACCGCGGCCTCGGCCGGGCGGGCGACCGCACCGGCCACGAGGGTGCCGGCGGCGAGGCTGAGGGCGACCAGGGAGGCCGCCAACCGGGATCGACGACGCGGCGGGGGCCCGGAACGGGCGAGCGCCGGTGCGCCGGGGGGAGTGGGACGAGCAGGGCGTCGGGGGTGGGTCGAGGACCCGGTTGCGGGGTCGCTCGAGGGCGGGGTCGGCAGCGTTGCCATGGGGAGTCTCCTCGGGGATGAAGACTGGTTACGCGGGTGGGTGGGGGAGGGGGAACCGAGACCGTGGGAGCGCTCTCAGTGTTAACTCAACGTAACGAGAGAATGTGATCCAAGTCAATGACGAACCTCACAGGTTTCTCGTCCCGGCAAGGAATTACCGAGGCGGCCGTGTTCACTGGGGGTATGAGTGCGAACACCGCGGCGCGACCGCCGGCGCTGGCCCTGACCGGACTGGTCAAGCGCTTCGGACACCAAGATCGCGGTCGACGACCTGCACCTGACCGTCCGGCCGGGCTGCCTGTTCGGGCTCGTCGGTCCCAACGGCGCCGGCAAGACCACGACCCTGTCGATGGCCACCGGTCTGCTGCGCCCCGACGCCGGCCGGGCGGAGATCCTCGGGCCGGGACGTGTGGAGCGATCCCGCCGGCGGCCAAGGCCCTGATCGGCGATGCTGCCCGACGGGCATGAGGCTCTTCGACCGGCTGACCGGCGCCGAGCTGCTGCGCTACGTCGGGCTGCTGCGCCGGGTGCCCGCCGACGACATCGCCTCCCGCTCGACGCGAGCTGCTCCAGGCGCTCGGGTTGGCCGACGACGCCCACACCCTGGTGGTGGAGTACTCGGCCGGCATGACCAAGAAGATCGGCTTGGCCTGCGCCCTCATCCACGCGCCTCGGCTGGTGATCCTGGACGAGCCGTTCGAGTCCGTCGACCCGGTGTCCGGGGAGCACATCCGGGCGATCCTGCGCGGCTACGTGGCCGGCGGCGGCACGGTGGTGCTCTCCAGCCACGTGATGGAGCTCGTCGAGAGCCTGTGCGACGAGCTGGCCGTGGTCGCCCAGGGGCGGGTCCTGGCCGCCGGGACCGCTCGACGAGGTCCGCGGCGACGGGAGCCTGCAGCACCGCTTCCTGGAGCTGGTGGGCTACACCGCGGCAGGGGAGGAGGCCCTGGCATGGTTGCGATCCTCGTCCGGCTGAAGCTGAGCCTGCTGCGCAACGCCCTGCGCCGCAGCGTCTGGCGGACCGTCGGGCTGATCTTCGGCATCGTCTACGCCCTCGGCGTCGTCGTGCATGGCCCTGGTCGGGCTGGTCGCGCTGCGCTGGACGTCGGTGGCCCTGACCGCCGACGTCACCGTGCTGGCGTTCGCGGTGCTGACCGCCGGCTGGCTGCTGCTGTCCCTGCTGGTGTTCGGCATCGACGAGACCCTGGACCCGTCCCGGTTCGCCCTGCTGCCGGTACGGGCCCGCGAGATCATGCCCGGGCTGCTCGTCTCCGGTCTGATCAGCAGCACCGGCGTCGCCACCGTGCTGGTCGCGCTCGGGCTGCTCGCGAGCTGGTCGCGGGGGGTGGGTCCGCTGCTGGCCACCGTGGTGATCATCCCGATCGGCGTGGCCACCTGCTTCCTGCTCTCCCGAGCGGGCACGGCGGCCTTCGCCGCGGTGCTCAGCTCCCGACGGTTCCGGGACTTCGCCTTCGTCGGACTCGCCGGGTTCGGGTCTGGTGTTCGGGGTCGGGGCCAATCTCGTGGGCGGCCTGCTCGGTCAGGGCGCCGACCGGTTCCGGGCGCTGCTGAGCGACGCGGCCACCCTGGCGGGCTGGACCCCGTTCGGCTGGGCCTGGGCGGTCCCGGCCGACGTCGCCTGCGGGTCGGTGGCTGCTCGCCGGCGTCCGGCTGCTGCTGGCCGTGGCCTTCGTCGCCGTGCTGTGGCTGGTCTGGGGGCACTACCTCGACCAAGCGCCTGACCGAGCCGCTGGAAGCGGCCCGCGGAGCCGGTCGGATGCGGGTGGCGGCCTGGTCGATCGGCTCTACCCGGCCACCCCGGTCGGCGGGGTGGCCGCGCGGACGCTGCGCTACTGGCGGCGCGACCCTCGTTACGTGGCAGGGATCGCGGGCTTCCTGATCGGTCCGGTGATCTTGATGGTGGCCCAGCTGGCGAACCCGGACGGGCTGCCCGCTGGTCGCCGCCTTCGCCCCCGCCCTGCTGTGCTGGTTGATCGGTGCGAGCATGGCCCAGGACCTCAGCTACGACGGCAGCGCCCTCTGGCTGCACGCCACCTCGGGGGTGCGCGGGGTCGAGGACCGCCTGGGCCGCGTGCTGTCGACCCTGACGGTCTTCCTGCCGTTGCTGGTGGTGCTGACCGTGGCCGGTCTCGCGCTGTCCGGGGAGTGGTCGGCGTGGCTGCCGGTGGTGGCGGTCAGCGTCGCCCTGACCCTGGTCAGCCTCGGGGTCGGGGCCTTCGTCGGCACCCTGTGGCAGTGGCCGGCACCACCGCCGGGGGCGAACCCCTTCCAGAAGGGCAGCAGCGGTGGGCTGCCGTCGCTGGCCGCGTTCGGCGTGACCAGCACCGTGAGTCTGCTGCTGGCGGCGCCGGCCATCGCCTTGGTGATCGCCTCCTTCTGGGTCGGGTGGCTGGGGTGGCTCGGTCTCGCCGTCGGGGTGGTGATCGGCTCGCTGACCCTGTGGCAGGGGGTGGTCCGCGGTGGTGTCGTGCTGGATCGACGGTGGCCGGAGGTGCTGTCGGCGGTCTCGGACCGCTGAGCGAGCGTGCGTCAGCCGCCGGGACGGACCTGGAGGACGCGGAAGCCCTTGGCCGTGCCGGTGCGCACGCAGCTGTAGCCCTGCTCGATCAACCAACCGGCCAGCGTGTCCGCCCCGAAGTTCTTGGCCACCACCAGGTGGGCCACCCCGGTCGGGGTCAGCCGCGCCAGCCAGGTGAGCAGCAGCTCGTGCAGGGCCGCCTTGCCGATCCGGATCGGCGGGTTGGACCAGAGCTCGTCGTACCGGGTCTCGGGAGGCACCTGGTCGGGACGCTGCACCCGGACCTGCCGGCCCACCTGCAGCCGGTCCGCGTTGTCGCGGCAGAGCGCCAGGGCGCGGTCGTTCACGTCGACGGCGTCGATCACCGCCCCGGGGCAGGCCAGCGCCAGGCCGAGCGTGATCGCTCCCCAGCCGCAGCCGAGGTCGAGGATGCGGGGTGATCCGGTCGGGGGCGGGACCTGGCGCAGGAGGACGGCGGTGCCCCGGTCCAGGCCGTCGCCGGCGAAGACACCGTTGGCGGTCTGCACGGTGACGGTGCGGCCGAACACCTCGACGGTGACCTCTCGGCGACGCTCCGGCCCGCTCGGTGCGTCACTGAAGTAGTGCTCGGTCACGGGGACTCCTCGGTGGGCGTCGGGGGCAGGACGCGTCGGGCCCGCGACGCCGACGACCGCTGGGCCAGCTGGTCGTCGGGTGGGTAGCCGACCTCCTCCAGGGTCAGCCCGCGGGCGGGCAGCAGCGGGACCTCGCTGTTGCGGACCGCGGCGGTGGTGAGGTCGGTCAGCCAGTCGAGCGTCCGGCGTCCGGAGCCGACCTCGACCAGACCGCCGACCAGGCACCGCACCATCGAGTGGCAGAAGGCGTCCGCGCGCACCGTGATCTCGATCCGTCCTCCGGGCCGCGGGCGCCGGTGAGCTCGAGCAGGGTCCGGACGGTCGTGGCCCCCTCCCGGCGCTTGCAGAACGCGCCGAAGTCGCGCAGTCCGAGGAGGGTCCGGGCAGCGTCGTTCAGCCGCTCGACGTCCAGCAGGCAGGTGGGGATCGAGGTCGTGTCGCGGCGGCGCAGGGGGTCCGGGACGGTGTTCGCGTCACTGATCCGGTAGCAGTAGCGCCGCCAGATCGCCCCGAATCGGGCGTCGAAACCCGCCGGTGCCCGCCGGATCGCCGTCACGGCGAGGTCGGCGGGCAGGGCGCGCCGGAGCCGACGGAGCAGCGCCGCCGGATCGGTCAGGGCGGCGGGGGGCAGGTCGACGTGCACGACCTGACCCCGCGCGTGCACGCCCGCGTCGGTGCGGCCGGCGCACACCAGTCGAGGTGGCTCGGGCAGCGACGAGCACGCGTCCCAGCCAGAGCTCGAGGTCGCCCTGCACCGTGCGCCGCTCCCGCTGGGTCGCCCAGCCGGAGAAGTCGGTTCCGTCGTAGCGGACGTCGAGGCGCCACCGGACCAGATCCTGGTCGTCCGCGGCCGCGTTCGCCGGCGGCGGTCGCGGCATCGGTCGGCGCCGTTCATCGGCGCCGGTAGTGCAGGTCGCGAACGGTCCGGCCCGGCCTCGATCCCGCGCTGCTCGAACCGGGTCAGCGGGCGGTCGGCGTAGCGCACCGCCCAGCCGTCGTCGGCCGTCCCGGCGTTCACCAGATCGGGCTGGGCGTCGAGCACCGCGCGCATCTGCGCGGCGTAGTCCGCCCAGTCCGTGGCCAGCCGCCACGCCCCGCCGGGACGCAGCCGGCTGACCACCAGGTCGGCGAACGCCCGGTCGACCAGCCGCCGCTTGTGGTGCCGGACCTTGGGCCACGGATCGGGGAAGAACGTCCAGAGCTCCTCGACGCTGCCGGGACCGAGCAGGTGCGTGAGGCCGTCGACCGCGTCCGACTGGAGCAGCCGGACGTTGGTGACGCCGGTCTCGTGCAGCCGGTTGACGGCGCGGGCGACACCGGGGAGGTAGACCTCGAAGGCGAGGACGTCGATCTCGGGACGCGCCGCGGCCATGGCCACCAGGGACTCGCCCGTGCCGGGCCCGATCTCGACCACCAGGGGAGCGGTCCGGCCGAAGGCGGCGGCGACGTCGAGCGGGTGCCCCGGGGCGATCGAGGTGCTGGTGGACCGCTGCGGCACCTCGAGCACGTACGCGTGCCGCAACCGCTCCCAGGCCCGCAGGTGCACCGGTCGCATCCGGGTGCTGCGACGGACGAAGGAGGTGACCTCCCGCTGCACCCGGGGCTCACGCCGCACCGGCGGCTCGCCCGCGGGCTGGTGGATCGGCTCGGTCACGGCCCAGACCCTACCCAGACCGAACGGCTCCGACGGGCCACCGTCCGGCACGGCGCACGCGCCGGGACGCACCACCGGCCCGCCACGACGAACGTGACGGACCGGTGGTGGCGTGCGGCGGATCGACCGACCGGGTCAGGCCGCCTTGTCGCTGGGCACGTAGTTCCGGGCCAGCTTCATCTTGTTCTTCGCCGCCGACCGGAGCTTCAGCCGCTGGGCCCGCGGAGGCACGCCGTTGATGTCCTCGGTCGAGTAGGCGTACACGCCCACCGACCAGGCCATCGCGTCCAGGTTGCGGTCCAGCGCCACCCGGTCGACGTTGCCCAGGTTGTCGCACACCTGGTGGTAGCAGGGGTCGTACGCGATCCCGGCCGTGCCGCCCCACTTGGCCGCCTGGGCCGCGGTCTTGATGCCCTCGGCGCCGGTGAACAGACCACCGGCGGGGATGCCGACGGCGATGAACTCGCCGTAGTCGGAACGTCCGGAGAAGTCCGTGCCCTCGGTCTCGATCCCGAGCCGATCACCGAAGAAGTCGACGAAGGTCTGCTCGATCTGCGCCGAGCCGTACGGACCGGCACCGGCGCCGGTGGCGTCGGAGTCGTCGCCGTCGTAGACGAAGTAGGCCGCGTTCGGCGAACCGACCATGTCGAAGTTCAGGTACAGGGCGATGTCGAGCTGCTGCTCGAAGGTCAGGCCCTTGACGTACTCCGTCGATCCGATCAGGCCCAGCTCCTCCGCGCCCCACCAGGCGAAGCGGACCCGGTTGCTCACCTTGGGCGAACCGCCGAGCTTGAGCGCCACGTCGAGCAGCGCGGCCGAGCCGCTGCCGTTGTCGTTGATGCCCGCGTAGACGGCGTCGAGGTGCGCCCCGGCCATCACCACGTTGTTCTTCTTGCCGGTCCGGGTCTCGGCGATGATGTTGTTGCTGGTGCGCGTCTGCTCCTCGTAGCGCATGTCCACCGTGGCGGCGGTGCCGGCCCGGGCGGCCAGCGTCGTGCCGTCCGCCTGGCTGATGCCACCCACCGGGATCGGGCCGGTGTTGGTGATCGTCACGTTGGTCAGGGGGCCCGCCGTGTTGTTGGAGATGACGGCGGCGACGGCGCCGGCCGCGGCCGCGTTCAACGACTTCTGCTCGAACGTGCAGCCACCGCGGCGGATCAGGGCCAGGGCGCCGGTGAAGTCCTGGCCCGCGAAGTCGGTCGCCTCGCAGCCGGTGGTGGCGTCCTCGGGCACGACCCGGATCGGACCGGTGATGCCTCCGGCGGGGGTGTCGATGCTCTCGGCCATCTTGTCGATCCGGTACGCGGTCCCGCCGACGGTCAGCGAGGCGGCGATCTCGACCTCGACCGGGTAGGAGAACTCCGGCGTACGCACGACGAAACCGGCCCGACGCAGCTGGTCGGCCACGTAGGCCACGCTGGCGTCGTAACCCGGGGCGGTGGCCCGCTCCCCGTCGGGAGCGGCGCGGTTGCCGCCGTTGCGGTCGGAGATCCGCTGGAACGCGATCAGGTGCCGGTTGGCGTCGGCGACGTCGGTCCGCTTGACCAGGCGCTCAGCCAGCTTGGTGGCCGGGTCCGCGGCCGCTTCGGCGGGAGCGGCGAGGAAGCCGACGGACAGGGCGCCGGCACTGAGCACGGCGACCGCCGCGGTGGCGACGCGACGGGTGGGGGAGGGTCTCATGGTGCCTCTCGGGGGGAGGTAGGTGAGGTAGCGCCGGCTGTGGCCGCGCTGTGTGACCCTGCTCACCTAAGCGACAGAATCTGTCGGGGTCAAGACTTCCGGGGTGAACAATTACCGGATCGGTTCGCGCGGGCGGCGAAAGAAACCCGCTTCAGCTGGTGACGTCCTTGGTGGTGAACCGCGCCCAGGCCAGCAGCCAGAAGACCACCGCGTACGCCGCGAAGGTCGCCAGTCCGCGCTCGATGCCGGCGGTGGCGATCGGATCCCGCAGCAGGTCGCCGAACGCCGTCCACCAGTGGGTCAGCAGCCACGGGTGCAACCAGGACAGCTGCTCGACCGCATCGCAGATGATCATCATCAGGTTGACCAGCACCACCGCCACGGTGGCTCCGATCGGCTGCTCGGTGAGGGTGGACACGAACAGACCGATCGCACCCAGGGCGCTCAGTCCACAGCCCAGGTAGGCCACGCTGAGCAGCAGCCGTCCCACCGCATCGAGGAACGAGGCCGTGCTGCCGGAGAGCAGGATCATCTCCCCGCCGCCGAACAGGGCCAGCCCGATCACGCTGCCCACCAGCGCGACCAGGGCGGCGGCCGCGAACGAGAAGATGACGATGGCGCGTACTTCACCACCAGCAGCCGCGTCCGTCCGGCCGGCACGGTCAGCAGGTAGCGCAGCGTCCCGATGTTGGCCTCACCGGCCACGGAGTCCCCGGCGATGGTCGCGACGGCCAGGGGCAGGAACAGGGGCAGCTCGAGGGTGAGGGCCGCGAACGCCACGAACAGACCGTTGCCGACGATGGCGTCGATGAAGTCGGGGCCGCCGCCGCCCCCGCCCGAGGTCTTCACCGCGACGGCCAGGATGATCGGCACGACGGCCAGCACGGCCAGACCGGCGATGTTGC
Source organism: uncultured Actinomycetota bacterium (assembly GCA_963784345.1). Lineage (GTDB taxonomy): Bacteria > Actinomycetota > Actinomycetes > Propionibacteriales > Propionibacteriaceae > Microlunatus. The sequence goes on along the minus strand of CAWARE010000041.1, from coordinate 6,687 downwards.
GCCGCCGCCGGAAGATCAGTCCGAGCTCGGAGGCCAGGAACCGGACCGGCAGCCAGCGTGCCGTGGCCGCCGGAGCCCGCGTCGCCGCCGCTCTGCGCTCGGCGCCGTCGCTCACCAGCACCTCGGACTCAGCCACTGACCTCGAACCCCTCACCGGTGAGCTCCACGAACACGTCCTCCAGGCTGGCCGACACGACCTCGAAACCGAGCACCGGGACGCTCGGCGGCGACCAGGGCGGGCACGACCCGGGCCAGGGCGAGCTCTCCCAGGGCAGCGGTCACGGTGGCGGCGTCACCGTGGGCCGGCTCGGTCTCCACCGGCGGCCAGGCCGAGAGCCGATCAGGGCGGTCCGGGCGCCGGTGGCCCCGGCCGCGGTGGTCCGGACCCGGACGGACACCGTGGTGCCGGCGTACAGGTCGGCCAGGGGCTTCTGCGCGACCAGCCGTCCGGCGTACATCACGCCGACGTGGCTGCACATCTGCTCGACCTCGCTGAGCAGGTGGCTCGACACCAGCACGGTGGTGCCGTCGGCGGCCAGCTCGGAGACCAGGTGGCGGACCTCGCGCGTGCCCTGCGGGTCGAGTCCGTTGGTCGGCTCGTCGAGGACCAGGAGATCCCGCGGCACCAGCAGCGCGCTGGCGATGGCCAGCCGCTGCCGCATCCCCAGCGAGTAGGCCCGGTAGCGCTTCCGGGCCGCGGTCAGCAGCCCGACCCGGTCCAGGGCGGCATCGACCCGGCGCGCGCTGGTCCGCGCTTCGGCGTACGGGTCGGCCGCCTCCAGTCGCCGCAGGTTGGCCCGACCGGACAGGTACGGGTGGAAGGCCGGCCCCTCGACCAGCGCGCCGACCCTGCGCAGCACGGAGACGTCGCTGCCGCGTCCCTCGCCGGCCATGGCCGAGCCCAGCAGGTCCACGTCGCCGGAGGTCGGGCTGATCAGCCCCAGCAGCATCCGGATGGTGGTCGTCTTGCCCGACCCGTTGGGTCCGAGGAAGCCGTAGACCGAGCCGGCCGGCACCACGAGGTCGACGCCGTCGACGGCGATCTGGTGGGCGAACCTCTTGGTCAGCCGGCGGGTCCGCACCGGGGCCGAGGTGTCAGTCTCGGTGGCGGTCGGGGCCACCGACGGTGCCGACACCTCGGAGTGGCGGCTCACCCGAGGGCGTCGTAGAGGAGATCGGGTCCCACGGCGCCGGCCGCGACCCGGCCGTCGTCGGTGATCACCACGGAGAAGGCGGTGCCGGCCAGCAGTCGACCCGATCCCCAGCTGCCGGACACCTTGGGCAGCTGATTCAGGTACGCCTGCAGGTCGGGGCCGTCGCCGCGCTCGCCCGCGTCGGGCTTCGCGGCGGGCAGATCGCCCTTCGGCAGCGTGCCGACCACGACCGTGGTCCAGCCCTCTCCGACGACCTTCGGCTCGTCCGCCGTGCGGGCGTCGGCCGTCTTCCCGCTCGGGTCGGCGTGGTCCTCGGGGGTGACCTCGGTGACCTTCGCCCCCTTCGGCGGGGTGAACGCGAACTCGGACGCGGGCGGGGTGGTGAAGTCGACCTCGGTGAAACCGATCGCGGCGACGGGTTCGGCGCGGTCACCCGCGAACACCTGCACCCGCAGGGCCACGTGCTCGGTCCCGTCGACGGCGATCCGGACGCTGCTCAGCAGGGAACCGGTTTGCTTGGGCCGCAGCACCAGCTCGTACGCCGGCCGTCCGGCCACGGTCGTGTCGGTGGCCACGCTGACGTCCGTGGTCGGTCCGACCGCGGCCAGGAAGCGGGTCGCGGCCTCCTGGGGAGTCTTGGGAGCGTCGGTCGGTGCCTTGTCGCTCGTGGTCTTGCGGTCCGACGCGTCGATGGTGGCGTGAGTGACCGCGTTGTCGCGGCTGGACCAGGTCCACACCTGCGAGCCGTCACGGATGACCGAGCTCTCCGACAGGTCACCCAGCAGGGCGACCTTGGACTTGTCGGGGCCGGCGTAGGCGACCCGCAGCGTGTGCGTCCCCGAGATCAGGGAGGAGAAGTCGGCACCTCCCTGGTCGCTCATGCCCGGCAGGGCGGGGATGCCGAGGTCGGCGGACTGCTGGACGGTGCCGGAGAAGCCGTCGACCTTCGCCTGCTGCAGGTCGACGAGCAGCTGCTCGGCGCTGCGGGGCGGCAGCTTCTCGTCGGCGGAGGCGTTCCCGGCGACGAGGGTGGTGGCGGCGATGGCGAGGACGGCAGCGAAGGGCACGAGCCACCGCAGCCACGGTCGAGTGGGCATGGAACCATTCTGACGCGGAACCGCCGGAATCGGAGCGGTCGGCCGGAATAGCTGGTGATCGGACTGACATCGGGTGTTTCAGTCTCGTCACGGTATTAGCCGTGGCCCCCGTGCCCTCTTGTGCAGCAGCGACCCGATGTGGAGCATGAGGTCACCCGGACTCACCCGGGACCTGCTGAGGGGATGAGTGGGGAGGTCATCATGGATGGTTTCCGGTCATCGATCGAGGTGGCGCCGCTGCAGTCGAAGGGTGCCCTCTACGGGTTCCTGCTGATCGGGCGCTGGCCCCAGGACACGGTGGAGTGGGCGAAGTTCCTCGTCCTCGCCGTCCGGATGGCGGCCGTGCCCGGGCTGCTGCCGATCAGCACCGTCTTCCGGGTCCGCGAGGAGGTCCCCGATCAGCCGCAGGCCGGCGCCGTCGGACTGGTGGTGGCCGAGGGCTCGCTGCTGGGGGAGCACCCGCTGAGCCCGGGGCAGTTCGCGCACCCGCAGCCGCCGGGTCTGGTGGTCCTGCACCCGCCGTCGAGCACCTTCTCCTCCGTCCCCGACTACGAGGTGGCGTCCGGTTGCGTGTTCCTGCCGGGCCTGCCGCACCTCGGGCTGGAGCACCGGGCGGCCTGGGTGGAGGCCGACGTGGACGGCAACGTCACCCAGCTGGTCAACAAGGTCGGGGTCGACCCGCAGGGCAACGTCGACACCGCGGCCCTGGCCATGCTGCTGGCCGCCTGACCGCCTCGCGCACGAAATCGGGGTGAACCGGCCCCGCTGGGCTGGCTAGAGTCTCCGCCATGGGGCACGTGGATCTGAGTGGCGTGTCCTACGCGCTCCCCGACGGCCGGATGCTGCTGGACGAGATCTCGTTCCGGGTGGGTGACGGCGCGGTGGTGGCCCTGGTCGGGCCCAACGGCGCCGGCAAGACCACCTTGCTGAAGATCATCGCGGGCGATCTCCAGCCCGGTGAGGGGACCATCTCGCGCAGCGGCGGGCTGGGGGTGATGCGCCAGTTCATCGGCAGCATCCGCGACACCACCACCGTGCGCGACCTGCTGTTCTCGCTCAGCCCGCCGCGGCTGCGGGACGCGGTGGCCGCCGTCGACCGGCTCGAGCTGGAGCTGATGAGCGACGACACCGAGCCGGTCCAGCTGGCGTACGCGCAGGCGCTCGCCGACTACGCCGACGCCGGGGGCTATCTCGCGGAGGTGACCTTCGACACCTGCTGCGTCGCCGCGCTCGGGGTCGGGTTCGAGCGGGTGAAGTGGCGTGAGCTGTCCACCCTGTCGGGCGGCGAGCAGAAGCGACTCGCGCTGGAGGCGTTGCTGCGCGGACCGGACGAGGTGCTGCTGCTCGACGAGCCCGACAACTACCTGGACGTGCCCGGCAAGCGCTGGTTGGAGCAGCAGCTGCGGGCCACCCCGAAGACCGTGCTGCTGGTGAGCCACGACCGCGAGCTGCTGGCCGAGGCCGCGACGGCCATCGCCTCGCTGGAGCTCGGAGCCGTCGGCAACACGTTGTGGGTGCACGGCGGCGGGTTCGCCACCTTCGGCGCCGCCCGCGAGGACCGGTTCGCCCGCTTCGCCGAGCTCCGCCGCCGGTGGGACGAGCAGCACGAGAAGCTGAAGACCCTGGTCCAGACGCTCAAGGTGAAGGCCGCGTACAACGACGGGCTGGCCGGGCGCTACCAGGCGGCCTGCACACGGTTGGCCAAGTTCGAGGAGGCCGGTCCGCCGCAGGAGGTGCCCCGCGAGCAGCAGGTGTCGATGAGGCTGCGGGGTGGCCGCACCGGCAAGCGGGCGATCGTGGTCACCGACCTGGAGCTGACCGGGCTGATGAAGCCGTTCGACGCCGAGATCTGGTTCGGCGACCGGGTGGCGGTGCTCGGCTCCAACGGCTCCGGCAAGTCGCACTTCCTGCGGTTGCTGGCCCGGGGCGGGTCCGATCCCGACGTCGAGCACCGGCCGGTCGAGGCGCTGGACGTGCCGCCCGTCGCCCACACCGGATCGGCCAAGCTCGGCGCCCGCGTGCGACCCGGTTGGTTCGCCCAGACCCACCACCACCCCGAGCTGGTGGGTCGCACGCTGCTGGAGATCCTGCACCGCGGCGACGAGCACCGGGACGGGATGGGGCAGGAACAGGCCGCTCGGCGACTCGACCGCTACGAGCTGGCCCACGCCGCCGAGCAGCGGTTCGAGCAGCTGTCCGGGGGGCAGCAGGCCAGGATGCAGATCCTGCTGCTGGAGCTCTCCGGCGCCACTCTGCTGCTGCTGGACGAGCCGACCGACAACCTCGACATCTCCTCGGCCGAGGCGCTGGAGCACGGGTTGTCGCTGTTCGAGGGCACCGTCGTCGCGGTCACCCACGACCGCTGGTTCGCCCGCTCGTTCGACCGGTTCCTGGTCTTCGGTGCCGACGGCGGCGTCTACGAGGCCGACGAGCCCGTCTGGGACGAGGGACGGGTCGTCCGGGCTCGCTGAGGCCGCTGTCGGTTCAGCTCAGGCCAGCTTCAGGGCACTGGCCAGGCTGGCGGTGACGACCTTCTTGCCCACCACCGGCAGCAGGGCGCCGATCAGCTTGCCCTTGACGTTCTTCCCGTGCCGTTCGAGCCGGACGCCGACCAGGGAGCCGCCCTCCACCGGGGTGATCCGGTAGTCCCAGCGACTGCCCTCGGCCCAGACGTTCGAGTCGAGCGTCTTGGCCGTGACGGTGCCGGACGCGGTGTCCCACTCGTAGCGCTCCCGCTCCCAGGTGGTCGCGTTGCCCTCGGTCACCTCGGCGAAGTCGGCGCCGGTCTCGTGCACGACCAGGTGCTCCAGGTCGACGCCGGGCCAGGCCTCCGCGCGGCGTTCGCTGAAGTCGGTCAGCACCGTCAGCACCTCGGCGGGGGAGAGGGTCGATCGCACTTCGACGTTGACGACAGCCATGGGTGGAGCCTCTCGAGAGGGGAAGGTCGCACGACCCGTGTCGTACGGCCTCGATCGAGCGAGTGGGATCCAGCGAAGCCTATGACCGCGGAGCGCGGAGCGCGACGGCAGGGCAGCGGAGCGCGACGGCAGGCCCACCGATCGCCCGGACGCGACACAGCCGCCCGATCGAGGATCGGACGGCTGTGGTCTGGTCGGCTGGGCGGAGAACGCGTCAGCGGCGGTACATGGGCACGAACTCGCGGTTGCGCGCCCCCGTGTAGATCTGCTTCGGCCGCGCGATCTTCTGCTCCTTGTCCTGCACGAGCTCCGACCACTGGGCCAGCCAGCCCGGCGTGCGACCGATCGCGAACAGGACGGTGAACATCTCCGGCGGGAACTCCAGGGCCTCGTAGATGAGGCCGGAGTAGAAGTCGACGTTCGGGTAGAGCTTGCGCTTGATGAAGTACTCGTCCTCGAGGGCGATCTTCTCGAGCTCCTTGGCGATGTTGAGCAGCGGGTTGACCCCGGTCACCTCGAACACGTCGTCGCAGGCCTTCTTGATGATGGTGGCGCGCGGGTCGAAGTTCTTGTAGACCCGGTGGCCGAAGCCCATCAGCTTCTCCTTGCCCTCCTTCACCCCGGCGATGAAGTCGGGGATGTTGTCCACCGTCTTGATCCGCCGCAGCATCCGCAGCACGGCCTCGTTGGCCCCACCGTGCAGCGGGCCGTACAGCGCCCCGACACCGGCGGCGACCGCCGAGTAGGGATCGACCTGGGAGGAGCCCACCGAGCGCACGGCGTTGGTCGAGCAGTTCTGCTCGTGGTCGGCGTGCAGGATGAACAGCACCTCGAGCGCCTTCACCAGCCGCGGGTCGGCCTGGTAGGTCGGCTCGCTCATCTTGAACAGCATGGCCAAGAAGTTGGCGGAGTAGGACAGCCGGTTGTCGGGGTAGACGTACGGCTTGCCCTGCTGGTGCCGGTAGACGAACGCGCCCAGGGTGGGCATCTTGGCGATCAGCCGGGTGATCTGGGCCTGCCGGACGTCCGGGTCGGCGATGGTGCCGGCGTCGGGGTAGAAGGTCGACAGCGCGCTGACCGAGGCCATCAGCATGCCCATCGGGTGCGCGTCGTAGCGGAAGCCCTCGATGAACTGCTTGCAGTTCTCGTGCAAGAACGTGTGGTACGTGACGTCGTGCACCCACTGGTCCAGCTGAGGCTGCGTGGGGAGCTCGCCGTGCAGCAGCAGGTAGGAGACCTCTAGGAAGGTGGAGTGCTCGGCCAGCTGGTCGATCGGGTAACCCCGGTACTCCAGGATCCCCTTGTCGCCGTCGATGTAGGTGATGGCACTGCGACACGAAGCCGTGTTCACGAAGCCGGGGTCGTAGGTGGCGATGCCGGGATCTTCCTCGCCGGCGGTGATCTGCTTCAGATCGGCGGCGCGAATCGTCCCGTCGGTGATCGCGAGCTCGTAGTCGCGGCCAGTCCGGTTATCGCGGATGCTGAGCGTATCCGTCATAGCCGTAACCTACGCGGGCC
>CAWARE010000040.1:0-154583 GCA_963784345.1 uncultured Actinomycetota bacterium | reverse complement strand
ACACCTGAGGCCCCACCGCCTCGGCGCCGGCCGAGAAGGAGGTTCGGGCTCGGGGCTCGTTCCCGGGCCGGTATCCATCCTCCTTCTGGGGCCGCTGCCGTAGGCGGTCGGCCCAGCGGACCGGTGTCTTCGGCCCAGCCTGCGCTCGGTCGTCCCCGGGTCTCGCTACGCCGCAGCTGGCTCGCGGCAGCCACCACCGACTCGGGTGCCGCCATCGCGAAAGTGAGTCAGAGACCGTTCCGGCACCATCTACTTGGTCGCGTCTGTCCGTTGCGCCGGCTCCGGGCCGGTAACCTTGCCCCGTTCCGCCCGGCGACGCGTTCGCCGAGGGACCCGCCCCCATAGCTCAGGGGATAGAGCAAGGGTTTCCTAAACCCTGTGTCGCAGGTTCGAATCCTGCTGGGGGCGCCGGATCTGGATCTCGTCAGTCGCGTTCTCAGAAGGTGACGCGAGGCTCGCGCCTGTGTCCGAGGCTCAGATGTCCGATCGACGACTGAACCTCCCGACGTGACTGGTTCAGCGCGTCACTACCGCACCGAGCGACCAGGAACTCGGTAGCTCGTCTTCGCGTCGGGACTGGCTGACCGAGGCTGGGATACCACGGGAGCGGAGCACCTCTTGCGGTACGACAGGCACCAGACGAGGCGGGGGCTGACCTGGGCCGTTCCGCACGAGCCAACTCGGCCGCCCACTGGCTGGGTGACCTGGCTACGGAGGCAGTCGTTTCCCTCCTGGATCACGACGGCGCCCCTGTCGCCAGCACCACCGATCACCTGGGTCGCGCGGCTGCGAGCATGTCATCCCGGGTCCACCCCGGACGAGACGTCAGAGGCGACAAGAGCGGGTTCGCTTCACTGGCTTGACGATTGCTGATCGGTCGTCGCCACGCGCGCCAGCTGGCGAGCGCGAGTCGATTCTGCACAGTTCCCTGGCTCTGCTGGCGACCGGCATCGACCACCTGTCCCTCGTCGATGGTTTTCGTCGCTGCACTCGACTCTCAGCGGTGTCTTCCTGACCTCGTCGACAAGCTGGCAAGGCGTTGGCGTGCTCGCAGTCGCTGTGACCTTCGGGTCAGCTCCTCCAGGAGGGTGAGTCCGATGCCCAAGACCGTGCCGAGGAGGAACCCGGCAACGACGTCGGTGAGCCAGTGCTCGCCCGAAAGCAGCCGGGCGAATCCGACCAGGAGCTGCGCGCACACCAGCAGGGCCAGGCGGCGGGTTGCGGCCGCCGCTGTCGCCGGGACCGCGAGAAAGAGCACCACGATGAGCAGCGTTGTGGTGTTGGTGGCGTGACCGGAGGGGAAGGCGAATCCGTCACCGGCCATCGGCCGGTCGCGTCGGACCACCACCTTCAGGATCCCGGCGACGGCCACGGACAGGATGGGAGCGGCCAGAAGGAAGATGATTCGTCGTGGTGGTGCCCGCCGTACGAGATAGGTGGCGGCAGCGATGAGCGTCAAGCCACCGATAGCCAGCATCGACGTCATGGCCGACACCGCTGCTGATGCTTGGGTCAACGGGAGGGAATGCCGCACCGGTGACAAAGCATGGTGCACCGACCTGTCGACGCTTGTCACCAGGTCGGTCGGCAGCGCGACGGTCAGAACGCAGAACAGCCCCAGAGAGCTGGTCATCAGACCGCCGGCGATGGGGCGTCGCCGCTCCCACAGACGATCGCGTGCGGTCAGAAACGGCGCCACGGATCGACGCCGTCGGCGCGGAGCCGCCGATACAGCTGGTGGGTGTAGATGCCGTCGATGATGAAGGTGGCCCAGTACATGAGGTTGATCATCGGCGTCAGCGGATACGTCGTGTGGGTAGCGGAGATGCGGGCGAACGTGGCCAGGCTGCGCGGCAACGGCCGCTCCGGCGTCGTGGTCACCGTCAACGCGGTGGCGACCCAGGCCATGAACGTGCCGATCCACTTGGCGATCGCGGCGTACATGCTCTGGCCGTGGGCGCTGTCACGTCGGCTGAGCATGGCCACGAACAGCGTGGACATCATGAGGTTGATGCCGAAGCCTGTGTACTCGCCGTCGGGGTCGTTGAACTCGACGAAGCCGCGGTAGGTGATGGGAAGAGCGGCCGCAATGGCTCCGATCAGGATGCCGCGGAAGCGGCGTCGAACCGTCGGATCGGTGAAGTCACTGGCACCGAATCGCCAGGCCTGCCACAAGATCACCAGGTCGACGAGGAAGCAGGGAATGCTCCACAGGTGGATGTAGTCACCCAGAGGGTCGAGGACGAAGCCGTACAAGAACTCCCAGGACAGGTTGGCGGCCAGAGCAGTGATGGGCATGCCGAACGTCTGATCGGCGAACCCTCGGTAGATGATGGAGGCGTAGGCGACGATCCACGCGAGAACGCAGATGGTGCCCGCGACGATGACAGTCGTCGACACCGCTGCCGGTTTCTCCTCCGGCGCCGCAGCAGAAGTCAGGGCGGGTTCGGGCAGGACGTGGAGACGACCGCTGAGCAGCTTGTCGCAGCAGCGTTGCGCCAGCTGCTGTTGGTCAGGTGGCAGTCGCCGGATGCGGTCGTGTAGTTCGCGGTCATACGCGTCGATCTGCGCGCGCAGCCGTCGCGGGCCGTCGTCAGTGCCGTAGAGGTGAAGGTAGCTGGCGTACACGTTGAGGCGACCGGCGGCGGCGTCGGCGTGGAAGTGGTCGAGATCGTTGGCGATGTCGGCCATCGTCTCCGCCGTCCAGGCAACGGCATGGGTGGTGGGGTTGCTGACCCGGTCCAGCATCTGCTCGGCCATGGCGTGCAGGATCCGGACGTCGGTGGGCCGCAACTCGATGAGGCGAAGCAGACCGGGCTCGTCGATCTGGTGGCCGGAGGTCAGGGCGTTCTCTCGGCGCACGAACTCCTCACCGTCGTCGAGGAGCTTCGCTACGGTGGAGTTCCAGCCGCCCAGGCCGCGGATCAGCCGCTCCACCCGCGCCTTGTACGTGTGCAGGCGGTGGTAGTCGTCGCTGCGTGTGACATCAAGATCCTCCCGGGCACTCCGCTCGGTGATCGTGTCCACCCGATAGACCAGATACTCCACCAGAAGGAGGCGGGGTGTGATGGCCAGGCGCTGCCGCCGGGTGACGCCGAGCAGTGGGTAGTACACGCCGCCGACGTAGTCGCGGACGATCTTGCTCGCCTTCACGATGGGAGCGTCCTTCAGCCGGGCGGGGAGGTGATCGGTGAGGCGCTGACCGACCTTGAGCAGTGTGCGTTGCAGGCGGTGGGGCGTACTGGGGCGGGCAGCGGGATCCGGTCGCGCTCCGGGCATCTGCAGGCACTCCTTCTCGGGGTCCGGGGCTGGGCTTCGGCGGTTGTCGAAGGGCCGATGGGGCGGCCCCCGTCGTCGCGGTGACCCTTTGCCCGACATATATTCGCTGAGACATACGAGTACGGGAAGCAGCCTAATCGTGACAGATGTAGGGATCGGGGCCGCGTCGGCCACTGACGTCTCCGGCGGTCGGGAGGGTGCCGAGACGCTGCTGCCTGGCGACCTGCAGGGGCGCCTCGACCAGCTGCGCTCTCGTGTCGACGAGGCGTTGGCAGCGGCTCTGAGCGGTGTCGACCCGGTCTGCTTGGCGGACACGATGCGGTACTCGTTGCTCAGCCCTGGCAAGCGGCTGCGGCCACTCCTGTGCCTGGTGACCACCGGGATGCTCGGGGGGACCGCGGAGCAGGCGCTGCCGACGGCGTGTGCGCTGGAGATGCTGCACGCGGCGACCTTGATCCATGACGACCTGCCGGCCATGGACGACGACGACTTCCGCCGCGGCCAGCCCGCCAACCACAAGGTCTTCGGCGAGGGAATGGCGCTGCTTGCCGGTGATGCGCTGCTGGCCTACTCGCTGGAGCACATCTTGGCGGCCACGCGCGGGGTCGGTGAGCGGCGGCTGCTGGGCGTGATGGCGGAGCTGATCCGTGTGGTGGGTCCCACCGGGCTGTCGGGCGGTCAGGCGATCGATCTGGACTGCCAGGGTCGCGGCAGTGTCGATCTGGCGACGTTGGAGGCGATGCACCGCCGCAAGACGGGCGCCTTGATCCAGGCGGCCGTGGTGACGGGGGCGATCCTCGCCGACGCCCGACCGCAACAGATCAGCTGCCTGGCTGCGTTCGCCGGCAAGATCGGTCTGGCCTACCAGATCACCGACGACATCCTCGATGAGACCGCGACGTTCGCCGAGCTGGGGAAGGCGACGGGCCGTGACGAGGAGCTGGGGAAGTGGACGTTCCCCCGGCTGCTGGGCGTAGACGGCGCGGGTCAGCGGGCCCGCGCGCTCGTCGACGACGCGATCGACGACCTCGCCGGCTTCGGCGCCGGCGCCGAGGATCTGCGGCAGATCGCTTGGGTCATCTGTCGAAGGCTGCCCGCATGAGTGGGGCGGGGCCGGCACAGGCCGGTGAGCTGACGGTGTGGGGCGGCGGGCCTGTTCCCGAGAATCCAGGTGGGTTGAACTTGGCCGCGTCGTGGTACGCGGCGGCGAGGACCTCGGAGCTGGGTCGCAAACCCGTCAGCCGGCGGCTGTTCGGGCGCGACCTCGTGCTGTGGCGAGACCAGCATGGGCAGCCGCGGACGTTGCCGGCGCACTGTCCGCATCAGGGTGCCCACCTCGGTCTGCGGCAAAGTCGTCGACGGGGCGGTCCAGTGCCCGTTCCACCATTGGCGTTTCGGGGGCGACGGCCGGTGCGTCTCCATCCCTCACCTGGACAAGATCCCTGGTACAGCGAAGCTTCAGCCCTATCCGACCGTGGAGGCGTACGGCTACGTGTGGGTGTGGTACGGGACACCTGAGCCGCTGTTCGACCTTCCTGACTTCCCGCCCCTGACCTCAGCTGCTGGTGACTACGTCGGATTTCTCTACGACGACGACACGACAGGCACCGTGCGGCATCTGCTGGAGAACGCGGTGGACTACCAGCACTTCAGTGCCCTGCACGGACTTGATCTCGACGGCATCGACTACCGGGTGCTGACCGACCCGGCCGACGCCGCCGACAACGGAGCCGTTCTGACTCGCCGCGACGCCTGGTTCGGTGTCTGGTTCGCCGGCCGCCCCGCGCCGACCTCCGTTGCGTCGGCGCCCGTTGACCGCCCTCAGTGCGGTGATCGCCACGTTCGCGATGGGGGAGCGGATGGAGCTTCTCGTCGACGGCTGGCCCGGCGGTCAGACGGTTCACCGCCTACGTCGACGGGCAGGAGGTGTACAAGGTGCTGATGGGCACCGTTCCCGTCGATGACCGCCGCACCCGCCAGGTCGGCTGGGCCGGAGTCCGCCGAACCGGCCGATGGCCTCGCACCTTGGCGAACCTGGTGTTGTTCTGGGTGCAGAAGACCGGGCCGGGACCTGGCAGGACATCCCGATCTATGACTCCACCAGGACGGCGCAGCCGACGGTGTACGTCCGGTACGACGCTGGGCTGATGCGGTTTCGTCGCTACTACCAGCACTGGGTCGAGCAGGCGGAGCCACGGTGATCCGCGGTGTGCTGCGGCGGGTGCCACCGCCGCTCACCGCCGCACCGCCACCTGGGCTCGCGCGCAGGCTGGTATGTGGCGGCCACGTCAGAGACGGTGAAGGCCGGCCTTGTTCCGGTCGTGGTCGCCGGCCGCGAGCTGGTGGTCTGGCGCGACGGCAGCGGGCGACCCGTGGTGATGGACCGGTACTGCCCCCACCAGGGCGCGTCCCTGGCCTTGGGGCGGTGGTCGACGACACCGTGCGGTGCCCGTTCCACCATTGGCGGTTCGCTGCGGATGGCCAGTGCGTGATGGCTCCCGACACTCGCCGAGTGCCGCCGGGCGTACGGGCCGGCACTGTCCCGGCCCATGAGGCGCAGGGACTGGTGTGGGCGTGGATCGGATCGGAGCAGGTGGAGTATCCGCCGCCGGCCTTCCCTGATCCGCGGCAGCACCGGCGCGCGCACCGCGGCTACCGCTTCCGGTTCACCACCGAGGCCCCGCCGCGGCGGGTCCTGGAGAACGGGTTCGACACCTCCCACTTCCCCGTCGTCCACGGATTGGTGTCACCGACCCCGCTGGAGCTGGAATGGATGCCGTTGCGGCCGGCCGGATACGGTCGCTGCCCGTCTGGTCGTGTCCGACCTGGACGTGCCAGCTCCGCTCAACCGGTGGATACGGATGGGGGAGCTGGCGCTGCGGCTGGTGTCGTCACCGTCCTACCAGACGCTCACCTTCGACATCGACGGCCGTCCTCTGGCGCGGGAGCTCCTCGCTGTGACCCCTGTCGCTCCCGGGCAGACGGTGATGCACGGCTGGACCACGATCGCCCGATCCAGTGATCTCTGGGGGTCAGCGGCCGCGTTCTGGGGATACCGGCTGCAGCACTGGCAGGGCACGGTGGCCGATCTGCGGATCTACCGGCAGGCCCTCGACACCGACGGCTCGATCAACACCTCCCTCGACGAGGGTGTGCTCCGATTTCGACAGTTCTACCGCCGATGGGTGGGTGACTCCAACGATGACTGACGCCCTCACCGATGACCGAGCAGCCCTCGGCAACCTTGCCGCCGGCTGGTACGTGGTCTGCGCGTCGACGGAGCTGCAGGGCCGCCCGCGCCGGGTCGACCTGTTCGGATCCACCTTCGTGGCGTGGCGGGCCGACGGTGATCCCGTGGTCATGCCGGGCACGTGCCCGCACATGGGTGCGGCCTTGTTCGACGGGAAGATCGTCGACGCCACGCTGCAGTGCCCGTTCCACCACTGGCGGTTCGACCGGTCCGGCCGGTGCATCGCCGTGCCGGACCGTCTCCCGCCGACCCGGGCCGCGGTGACCCCCGTACCGGTGAGGGAGAGGTCGGGCTACGTGTGGGCCTGGTGGGGGACCACGGCGCCCACCCACGAACCCCCGGTCGTTCCCGGACTCCACCGACGCCGCCGACCTCTGCGGCAGTTCCGGCTCGCCGACCCCACCCGGGCCACCGTCCGGCGCATCCTGGAGAACACCTTCGACCCCGATCACCTGGTCGCCCTGCACGGGTTGACCATCACCGGCCGAACCCGCATCGACTGGGACGAGGTGGCCGGCACCATGCCCTCAGAGGGGCCGCCCGAGCGGCTGGACGCCCGACTGTCGTGGCCGTCGTACGCGCAGACCCTCGGGCGGGTGTCAACGGTCCTCGGACTCAACGCGGACCAGTTCGAGCTCCGGGTCCAAGGCTGGGCGACCTGCCAGCGCATCGAGTACTTCGCCGACGGACACCGCGTCTACGACATGGTGCTGGCCGTGACGCCGGTCGCTGCCGGCCAGTACATCCAGCACATCAACGTGTCCGTCGACGCCAACGGGCACGGCCCGGCGGGATGGCTCAGGTCGCTGGTGCACCGGGCCGAGGTCACGGTGGCCGCCCGGCAGGATCTGCCGATCTTCGACACGCTGCTGCCCGGTGACCGGCACGGCATCTACGTGCCCGGCGATGAGGCGCTGCGCCGGTTCCGGCGCTTCTACCACCAGTGGGTGGAGGCTGCCGGTGAGCAGTGATCTCGTCGACCTTCGCGACCCAGCGGCCCTCGATGTCGGGGTCGTCGGCGGGAAAACTGCTCGGCTGGCTGCCCTGCTGCAGGCAGACTTCCCGGTGCCCGACGGCTTTTGTGTCACCGTGGACGCTCTGCCGGATCCGGAGCGGCATGCGTCCGGCGACCCGATCATCGATGTCGGGCTGCGTGGCGACCTTCTCCGCCGCTGGGCGGCCCTGGACGCGCCGCACGGGGTCGCCGTCCGGTCCTCGGCCACGACCGAGGATGCCGAGTCAGCCAGCGCTGCCGGGCAGTACGACAGCGTCGTCTCCGTCCGCACCGGCCCGGCGCTGCTGGACGCGGTCGAACAGGTATGGCGGTCGCTGAACAGCGCCGCCGCCGTCCACTACCGGTCGACCCATCCCGGCGACCGTCCCGCCCGCATGGCCGTCCTCATCCACGCGATGGTCGACCCGCACTGGGCCGGTGTCATGTTCACCTCCACTGATCCGAGCCTCGCCCCCAAGAACCCCGACCCCGACCCCGACACTGACTCCGGGGCGATCGAGAACGGTGTCGTCCTGGTCGAGGCCGTGCCGGGGCTGGCCGGCGGGTTGGTCGACGGCACCCTCAGCCCCCATCAGCTCGAGATCAGCCGGGAGCCGCCGCACCGCCTCCTTCGCGCCGAGCACCCCGATCCGACGACGCCCGGCACACAGGAAGCCCACGACCTGACTGATCACCGCCTAGCGGAGCTGGCGGCCCTGGGTCTGCGGATCGAGGCCCACTTCGGCGCACCGCAGGACGTCGAGTGGGTCCTCTCCGGCGACGGGCCGGCCATCGTCCAAGCGCGCCCCATCACCGCACTCGTCCCGCGGTTGCCGCCGCCCACCCCCACCTGGGTCAGCCCGGTGCCGGAGGCGCGGTGGGCCCGGATGAGCATCTGCGACTCCTGGCTGTCGCAGCCCCTGTCGCCGCTGTTCGCCACCGCGTTGTTCCCTCGGCTCGTCGACGTGTGGGCGACCAACTGGGGCGGGCCGCCGGCCGCTCGGGCACGGAACCCCGTCATTCCCCACCCCATGCACGGAACCGTCAACGGCTACGCCTACCTCCGCTTCGACTTCCCCCTCTCCAGGCATCCCGTCCGGACCGCCGCCCTGCTGGGCCGGTGGACTCGATTTCATCTGTCCCCAGTGGAACGACGGTGGCGATACGAGGTGCTGCCGCGGCTGCACGCGGAGGTCGCCCGCGTCGCCGCTCTCCCACTGGCCACGGTGCCTGCCGCCGATCTTCTGGCCGATCTGCAGCGGCTCATCGACCGGACCGCCGACTACTGGGCCATCATCGGCGGCCTGGCGTGGCACTGGAACGCCAGTGAGGCCTGCCTGACCTGGTTCCTCCAGCGCCTCCCCGGGCCCGAGACGGTGTCGGTGGCCGCGCTGCTCAGCGACGACGACCGGCACGCCCAGCGCAGCGAGTCCCGACTCGACGAGCTGGCCGCCGCCATCGACTCCGACGAGCACGCTCACCTGCTCGCTGGCTATCTCGCCGATTTCGGTCACCTCGTCTACCACCTGGACATCGCCGAACCGACACCCGCGGAAGACGTCACCGCCATCCAGGCCGCACTGCAGTCCCGCCACCACCGCCCAGCTCCAGCCCCCGACGCTGTGGTCGGCGCTACTGCCCGTCGCCGAGACGCCGAGCAGCAGATCACGAAGCGGCTACCGCCGCTGCCCGGCCTTCACGCCACCTGGCGCCGCCTGCTCCGCTGGGCCCAGCACTGGGCCGGTGTCCGCGACCAGACTCTGCACGCTTTCACCGCGGGCTGGCCGGTGCTGCGGAGCGGCTATCTCGAACTGGGCCGACGCCTGCACCGAGCCGGCATCATCGACCACGCCGACGACGTCTTCTATCTCACCGCACCCGAGCTGCAGGCCTGGGCCACCCGCGCGACGGAGCCGCCACATGCATCGCTGGCCGTCGCTGTCGCGGAACGGCGTGCGACCCGGGCCGACCAGGCCCGACACCTCCCACCCGACGTCGTCCCGGCGGACGCCCGGATCAACCTGTTCGGGATCGACATCACCCGCCTCGCCTTGTTCGGTGTCGCCGCAGCAGGCGAAGAGGCAGGCACCCTCCACGGGTCCGCGGTCAGCCCAGGCGTCTACACCGGCCCAGCGCGACCGATGCAGTCCCCGGCCGACGCCGTCTCCCTGCGAGACGGCGACGTGCTCGTCATCTCCCACCTCACCCCTGCTTGGGCTCCGCTGCTGCCCCGGGTCGGCGCCGTCGTCGCTGACGCCGGTGGCGCCCTCTCCCACGGCTCCGTCGTCGCCCGTGAGTACGGCATCCCCACGGTGCTGGGCACCAAGCAGGCGATGGCACGGATCGACCCCGGTCAGCTGCTGACCGTCGACGGAGCCGCCGGCACCGTCATCCTCGGCAGCCCCACCACAGGTCCAGGTGACCAACCCGGTGGCTGAGACCTCGTCGACGCATACCCGGCGCTCCCGGCACGCCCGATGGTGGACCGTGCTGCAGGTCGCCCTGTTCGCAGCGGTCGTCGCCGGACTGATCTACGCGCTACGGCACCTCGACCTGGCCGCCCTGGGCGGCGCACTGCGGTCCGCCGACCCGTGGCTGCTGGCCGCGGCCGCCGCCGCAAACCTCGGCTCCCAGGTCACCCGCAGCCTCGGCTGGAACGCGCTGCTGCCAACCAGTGTCGCGTTCCGACGTCTCCTCCGGTACGAGCTCGCCGTCCAGGCCGCCTCCGCCGTCTCCCCCGAAGGATCCGGCGAACTGGTCCGGGTCGGCTACCTCCGCTCCGAGGGGATACCAGCGACCACGACGGTGTCGCTGATGGCCGCGCGGAAACTGCTGTCCAGCGTCGGACTCGTCCCGCTCGTCCTCGTCGCCGCCGCCCTCGTAGCCCCCGCCGGGACGTCAGCAGCAGTACCCGGCTGGGCCGTCACCGTCCTCCTGGTCTACGCCGCCGCCATGATCGCGCTCCTCACCGCCGCCGTCGGGTTCGCCCCCCACCGCCCGACCACACACCGGCCCACGCCATACCCAGCCCTCGAGGCGAAGCCGGGCGTCGACGCGGATCCGCACCAGCGTGGCCGCCGTCAGCGGATCGCCGCCACCATGTCCGCTGCACGGTCAGCGCTGGCGCCGCTGCGGGACCGATCGGCAATGGGGCAGTGCCTGGCAGCGGCCGTGGCCACCCGGACCCTCGACCTGGTCGGTGCTCTCGCCGTGCTGGCCAGTCTCGGCCTGGATCTCCCGACGGGCCAGATCGTGCTCGTGCTGGTGCTGATCGAGGTGTCGAATGTGCTGCCCACAGCCCCGGCCCAGCTGGGCACCTTCGAAGCCGCCGTCCTCCTCGGCGTCGCCGGGGCGCTCCCGGCGGCTCAGGCGGTCGCGTTCGCCCTGCTCTTCCACGCCCAGCAGATGCTTCCCCAGATCCTGGCCGGCCTGGCCGCCATGATCCATCCCCGACCGCGACACCACCCCGAGCACGCACGGCAGGAGACGTGATCAGCATGCACTTGTGGGATCTCAACGGGGCAGGCGTGCTCGAGTTGCCGTCGGGCCGTCGCGTCCGTGGTCGGGCACTGCGGCGGTCGACGCCCGCGGGCCCGACGCCGACCCTCAGCATCCATCTCACCGGCCGACGACCGCCGGCCCCCGACAGCGGCGACCAGGAGTGGATCCGCTGGCCGGACTTCTGGGTGCCGACCGATGTCGACCAGGCCGCCACCATCCTGCGAGCCGGCTACGACCGGGCCCTCACCGACCGGGTCGAGATAGCGTGCGGCGGGGGAGTCGGCCGCACCGGCACCGCCCTCGCGGCGTGGGTCATCTTCGACGGACTAGCCGTCGACGACGCCGTCACGTTCGTGCGCCGCCACTACCACCCCCGCGCCGTCGAGGTGCCCTGGCAGCGACGGTTCCTCCGCCGTCTTCGTCGCGACCGGGCCGACCGTGACTGATCACCACGTCGGCTGCCCGGCGGACGCCTCGGGCACTGCCACCCCTGCCGACCTGTGGACTCACGCCGACACCGCCGAGGTGCAAGCCAGCGGGCCGGCCGCACGCGCCACCGAGGCCGCGCGGCTGCTCAGTGACCTTCACGGTGCCCCCGACACGGACCGGGTCCGTCAGATCAGCGATGCCCTTACCACGACCGGCATCTACCACCACACCCACGGCGAGCTGGTCGGTGGGGCCCGTCTCGCGTGGCGCAACGCCGTCAACTGCCTGGGCCGTGCCCACTGGAACGACCTCCACGTCCGGGACTCCCGTGACGCGAGCACCGTCGACGACATCTTCGACGCGTGCGTCGAGCACCTGCGGTTCAGCACCAACGGCGGCAAGATCCGACTGGCCCTCACCGTGATGCCGGCCCAACCGAACGGGCAGCCGGGCTGGCGGATCTGGAACCAGCAGCTGATCCGCTACGCCGGCTACCGCCGACCTGACGGCAGCATCCTCGGCGATCCCGACAGCGTCGCCCTGACCGCCATGGCCCAAGAGCTCGGCTGGCCGGGCGGACCTGGCACCGCGTTCGACATCCTCCCGCTGATCATCCAACCTCCGTACGGCCAGCCACGCTGGTTCCAGCTGCCCGCCGACACCGTCGTGGAAGTGGAGCTGTCCCATCCTGACTACCCCTGGTTCCTTGACCTCGGGCTGCGCTGGTACGCCCACCCCGCGGTCAGCAACCAGCTGCTCCGGATAGGCGGAATCGACTACCCCGCCGCCCCGTTCTCCGGCTGGTACACCGCCACCGAGATCGGCGCGCGGAACCTGTCCGACACCTACCGCTACAACGTCCTTCCGACGGTCGCGGACCGGATGGGGTTGGACCGGCGATCAGACCGCACGCTGTGGAGAGACCGCGCCCTCGTCGAGCTTCTTCGAGCCGTCATCCACTCCTACGACGAGCGCGGCGTGACCATCGTCGACCACCACTTCGCCGCCCGCACCTTCGTCCGCCACGAGGAACGCGAAGCCCGTCGTGGACGAACTGTCCCAGCTCGACTGGCCACCATCCTGGCGCCTACCGCCGCCTCCACGACCGCGCTGTACACCCGGACGTACAGCGACGACATCAGGCTGCCCAACTTCTTTCCCCTCACCGGGCCTCAGCTCACCCAGGGCTGAGGGAAACCGGTCTGTCCCTGCATGGTCGCCGTCCGAGGCTGGTTGAGTGACCCCGTGAACGACACCCCCTCAACGGATGACGGCACGTCGAGTGCCGCAGCTGCCCGTGCACTTGCCGCCGTCCTCGTCGACGTCGCCGACGCCATCGCGAGCGATGACCTCACGACCGTGAGCTCGGCGATGACGGAGGTTCGAACAGCAGCCCGACGTCTCGAGGCCTCACTCGGTGCGCGTGGTTGGGGTGGTGACGTCCTCTACGGGTGGGGAGCTCGCGAGGACGAGGACGACGACGCTGGTCGACGACGCCCGGGTCGACGGTGCTGCAGACGCGGACGACGACGTGGACTCGGACGACCGTGAGGGTCGTCGGGCGATCCCGGAGCATGCGGTCCGCGTCACCTGCCAGTCCCGATCCGACTTCTACCTGCTCGATCAGGCGGCCCTGATCGAGCACGACGTGCGTCGCGCCGCCGAACTCGGCCTCGACTGGGATCGGGAGTTCGTCACCGAACAGGGCGCGTTCTTCTGCTTCGCCGAGCTCTGGGGGCTCGACAGCGTCGACCTGACCGGAACCGGCCTGGCGGCCGCCGGCAGCCAGAACGCGACGCACGTGATCGAGCAGACTCTCTGGGAGATGGACGACACCGACGACGAGCTGCGGGACGACGCCTTTCCGACCGCCGGGTAGCGACCCGGCCTGCTCGCCGACGGAAATCCCGCTGTGCCGCCCATCCCACCAGCGGCCTAGGCACCCGGAGTGCATGGCGCCGGGGTCGTCGAGACGCGTATCAGTCGCCACCCCCGGCTCTCATCCACGCATGGCGAACAACCTCGAGTCGTACAACGTCCCCGGTCACTTCATCCGGCACGCCGCCTTCCTCGGGGAGCTCACTCGTCGAGGCGGTCCGGTGAACGACTTCGCCTTCACCCTGATCAACCGGGGAACCGGCAAGGTCGCCTTGCGCTCGGTGAACTTCGGCGACCGGTTCCTACGGCACCGTGACTTCCGCATCCACCTCGAGGGTCCGGCTGGAGCCGGGGACGACCTCTGGCTGCAGGACAGCTCGTTCTTCTTCGAGCGCGGTCTGGCGGATCGCGGTGGCGTCTCGTTCCGTTCGGTCAACTTCCCGGACCGGTACCTCCGGCACCGGGACTTCCACCTGGTGCTCGAGCCGCCTGCCGGTCCCGGCGACGACCTGTTCAGAGCCGACGCCACGTTCTTCCGGCGCCCCGCGGCCGTACAGATCGACGACGGCACCGAGCTCAACCCGGTCTAGATGTCCCGACCGTCGTCGTGACTGCGGGACGAGCGGAGGATCCCCAAGCCCGACCCGCGTCGAGGTCGACTCGCGTCGAGCTCAACTCTCACGTCAGGCCTGCTTGGCTGCCTTCACCGCCGCCATGATCATCGCCACCACCTTCTGCACCGGTTCGTTGCGGAGGAGGGCGGCCGACAGCTGGCTCTGCAGGGCACGGGTCTGGTCGGCGTCGAGGTCCGGACAGCTGATCGAGTCCGTGACGGTGTCGTAGGTGATCTTCATGGTCGGCACGCTTCTTCCTGGTCGATGGGTGCTGGCGGGTTGATGTCGGGCCTGAGTTCGATCGGCGCCGGTCAGCTGCCGAGCTCCAGCAGCACGGCGGGCAGGGTGTCGGCGATCTCCCTGGCCAGGAAGCCGAGTCGCCCGACGCCGGCCGCGAGCCGGTCCCCGGCGGCGGCGTGCGCGTACGTCGCCCAGCAGCACGCCTGCGCGACGTCGTCGGTGCGTTTGAGCAGCCCGCTGATCGCACCGGCCAGCACGTCGCCGCTGCCGGAGGTGGCCAGACCGCCGTGCCCGGCACCGACCCGGAACTGCCGCTCGTCGGTGGCGGTGATCACGCCCTGGTGGCACACGGTCGCCCCGTAGCGGCGAGCGAGCTCCAGCCCGTCGTCAGTTGCCTCGGCGGGGTCGCGGCCGAGCAGCAGCCCGGCCTCCGTCGCGTTGGGCGTGAGGATCAGCCGCTCGGGCAGCCGGACCTGCTGGTGCCAGTCCGCGAGCTGCCCGAGGGCGAACGCATCCAGCAGCAGGTACGCGTCGTCGGCCAGCGCCGGCAGCAGCGAGCGGACCAGCTCGGCGGCCAGGTCGGCGTCGTCGAGTCCCGGACCGATCACCACCACGTCGGACCCGCTCACCGCGTCCCCGAGCAGGTCGGTGAGGTCGCCGCCGACCGAACCCGCACTGCTCTCGGGCAGCCCGATCACCCCTGCCTCCGGGGTCAGCACCCCCAGGGTCGACGCCGCGGAGTCCGCCACCGCGAGGGTCAGGTGGCCGGCGCCCACGCGGAGAGCCGCCTCCCCGGCCAGGCGGACCGCGCCGGGCGTACGGCGGGCACCTCCGATCACGATCACCCGGCCCCGATCGTGCTTGGAGCCCTCGGCGGTGTCGAGTCGCCACTCCCGAAGCAGCGTCGGGGTCACCTCCTCAGCTGTGCCTGACATCGACCTCTCCTCCGTGCTCGGTGATCTCGACGCCCTGCTCGTGCAGATGGCGGACGTCGTTGTAGTCCAGCAGCTTCCAGCCCTCGTCAGGCCGGAAGGAGAGCCGCGTGATCGAGCCGTTGCGGACCGGCTCCTCGGCCTGGATCCGGAGCACCTCCTGCTCGGTGAGCCGCTCGCAGACGTAGCGGACCAGGAGCACGACGGCGTCGTGGGCGACCACCACGGTCCGCTCGGGGGGAGCGACGACGAGATCGGCCAGGAACGAACGCAGGCGCAGGGCGACGTCCGCCCAGGACTCGCCGCCCGGGGGTCGGTGGTAGAACTTGCCGAGCCAGCGACGCCGCTCCGCCTCGAGCGGGAACCGGTTCGCGACGCCGAGGGTGGTGAGCAGGTCGAGCACGCCGAGCTCCCGGTCGCGCAACCGCTCGTCCACCAGGATCGCGGCCGCGTGCTCCTCGCCCACGGCGTACGTCGCCGTCTCCTGCGCCCGTCGGTACGGCGAGGACCAGACCCGCGCACCGGGCTCGGCCCGGACCAGCGGTCCGAGCACCTCGTTCAGGGCCTGGGCCTGCTGCACGCCCAGCGCTGACAACGCGACATCGGCATCGCGGCGGTCGATCGTGATCACCTCGGCACCCGCCGCGTTGGCCCGGGCGGCCGCCTCGTTGCCCGCGCTCTCACCGTGCCGGATGATGATCAGCTCGGTGGCGCTCATCTGACGGACCTTGCCCGACCCGGCGCGGGCGCCGCGGGACCGCGCCTCGACGAGGGGCGATCGGGACCGCTCCCACCCACCATCCGACCACTGGTCACGTCAGCTCCGTCTCGTCGACGGCCACGTCGTATGGCACGTCGCTCAGTCGCCTACCCCGGTGCCGGCCGGCGAAACGTGCGCCCGTCCGTCGGTCGCGCCGGCCACGGCGGTGGACGAACCCGCCTGCGGATGATCGTTGACGCCGTCGCGACGGTCCGGTTAGCGTCGACGGCCCGGCGGGTTCACCGACCTGAAGGAGCATCCGTGTCCGACGTCGAACACACCGCACAGCCGCTGCCGCCCCGTCCTGCTCCCGGACCGCGGCCAGGGTTGTCGCGGCGGGCCTTCGCGGGCGGGGTCGTCGGCGCCGCAGCGCTGGCCGCGGTCGGTGCTCCGGCCCGGGCCGCCGGACAGGACTCCTCGCAGCAGCGCTGGGCCCGGCGCGCCGAGCGGACCTACGCGGCGATGCGCACCTACCTCGCCGCCGATCACGGGCTCTACCGCGAGCAGTACCCGGTCGCCGCCGACGACCGCACGTACTCCTTCGAGTGGCCGTTCTCCCAAGCCCACGTCGCCGTTCTCGACCTGACCGGCATGGCTGGCGTCGGCGGCCGGTACCGCAGCGCGCTCGCCGCGCACCGCCGGGCCCAGCAGCGCTACTGGAACCCCGCCGGCAGCACCGGGCTGCCCGGTTTCGCCTCCTACGTGATGCCGCCGTACGGCGACGGCGGCGACTTCTTCTACGACGACAACGAGTGGGTCGCCCTGGCCGACCTGCAGCACCACGCGCTGTACGGTGACCGCACGTCGCTGCGCGAGGCCGGTCGGCTCTTCGACCTCGTCGTCTCGGGCTGGGACGACGACGACAGCCACGCGAAGCCCGGTGGGGTGTTCTGGACCCAGGCGCCGTGGAGCCAGGACCGCAACACCGTCTCCAACATGCCCGGTGCCCAGGTCGGGCTGCGCCTTCACCAGCAGACCGGTCGCACGTACCAGCTCGACTGGTCGCTGCGGATGTACCGCTGGACCAACCGCCACCTGCAGACCTCCGACGGGCTGTTCCATGATCATCTCGATCTGCAGGGCACGGTCGACGAGACGATCTGGAGCTACAACCAGGGCGTGCCGGTCAGCGTGAACACCTTGCTGTACGAGATCACCGGGCGACGCTCCTACCTGCGGGAGGCCGAGCGGATCGCCGACGCGGCGGCGTCCTTCTACGCCGAGGCCGACCCGGAGCACCCCGGACAGAGCCGGCTCGATGGCCAACCGCCGTTCTTCAACTCCATCTACGTCAAGAACCTGCTCCGGCTGGAGTCGGTCACCGGTGGCCGCCGGCACCTCGAGGCGATGGAGGCGTACGCCGAACGGATGTGGGACGACCGGCGTGATCACGACACCGGGTTGTTCCAGTTCGGTGACGACGCGGAGGTCACCGGCCGCACCCAGCTGCTCGAGCAGGCGGCGATGGTGCAGATCCTCGCGGTCCTGGCCTGGCCGCGGCGGCGGCACGGACTGCTCTACTGAGCGTCGCAGCAGCGAGCACTCCTACCGGTCAGTCGTCCAGACCACCGAGCGCGGCGAGCCGGGCCACCCCTGGCCCGGCGTAGCGGTCCAGGCCGGCGAGGGCCTCGTCCAGCGCGGCCGAGCCCCGGTGCTCGGCAGGTATGCGGGCCGGGTTGACAGCTATCCGGTGGGTCCAGTCCACGATGTCGGGCTCGGTGGAGAACCTGGCCACGTTCCGGGAGCCACGCACGTTCATCCGCGCCCAGTCGATCAGCGAGTTCCCGTAGGACGACGGCGCGCACAGCCGGTTCTTCTCGGCGTCGTCGGAGCGGGTGGCCTCGACGTAACCGGCCAGAGCCGTGCCCAGGCAGGGAAAACCGGCCCGGACCGGCTGCAGGGTGATCACCTCCGGACCCCAGATGGGGACCAGCGGTGGGTTCTTCAGACCGTTGGCGGCACAGTTCACCACCAGGGCGTCGTCGGCGACAGCCACCGACCCCTCCTGCAGATCGAGGCGACCGCGGTGGGCACGGGTGATGTGACCCAGACGGACGACCCGGGTGATGCTGCGGAGCAGCTCGAGCTCCCAGGTGCCCAGGGTCGGCGCCTTGGCCATCGTCGGGGTCACGCCGGTGTCGATCCGCAGCATGATCCCGGCCTCCTCCAAGCCGCCGAAGAGCTGCGGCAGGGAGGACGCCTCGGCCGCCAGCCGCATCATCTCGGCCACCATGCCCAGGTAGACGGCCGGATCCGGTTGGATCAACGACCGGTTCAGCATCCAGGGGTCCCGGGGTCGCACCCAGCAGATCGCGTCGGGGTCGACGCCCCGACCGAGCAGCCAGACGCACGCGTCCGTCGCCGTCTTGCCCGAGCCGACGACCACGTACTCGCTGGGGGTGTCCTGCCAGCCCGGCAGGTCGTTGACCGGGATCACCCGGACGCCCTCGGACACCGCGAACCGGGGCTCGGTCTCGGCGGGGATGTCAGGGGCGAGGTAGCGGGCGTCGACGACCCGGCACCGGTCGGGCACCTCGAACCGCTCGCCGGTCTCCGAGGAGACCAGCACCCTCTCGCCGATGTAGTCGTGCCGGGGGAAGAACCGGACCCGTCCCGGCCCCACCATCCGGTCGGCCAGCACCTGCTCGTAGTAGGCGCAGATGGTGGGCTGGTCGGCCCGGACGTGCAAGCCCGCTTCAGGTCCCGTGGTCTGGCGTCGGCCGCCGCCGAGCACCGTCGACGCCACCCCGTAGAAGGTGGACGACTGGTGCAGCCGGACGAACGGGTAGGCGTGCCGCCAGTGCCCGCCGACCCCGTCGCGCCGGTCGACCAGGGCCACCCGGACCTCGGGGGCATGGTCGATCAGCGCGTCGACGAAGCCCATCCCCATCGCGCCGGCCCCCACGACGAGGTAGTCGACGTCCACCGGTGTGGCCATCGGCCCACTCAAACACAGTGGTGCCTCCGCCCGCCAGGGTGGCGAGCGTCCCGGTGCCGTTCCTCCACAGGCCCACGGGGTGGCGGGTCCTTCGGCGGCGCTGGGCGCGTCCTCGTGCCCTGTCCTGGGACCAGCTTCACCCGCGGCCTTCCTCCCTTGCCGCTGTCGGCCTAGCCTGTCTGCCATGGCGCAGCAGCGACCCGCGTCGCAGCAGTCGGAGTCATCCGGCAGCGGAGGTGATCGACCGGAAGAGGTCGCGCAGAGCCGGGTCCGTTACCTCGTCGACCTCAACCGGTCGATCGTCGCCGAGCTCACTCTCGCCGCGGTGCTCCGCCGAGCCGTGGACGCCGCCCGGACGATCGCTCGTGCCCAGTACGCGGCGTTGGGCGTGCTCGGGCCGGACGGGCAGCTCGAGCAGTTCATCCACGCCGGCATGGACGACGACACCGTGCTCGCGATCGGGCAGCTTCCCCGCGGTCGGGGTGTGCTCGGCGCCCTGATCACCGATCCCCGCCCCATTCGTCTCGCCTCCATCGGTGCCGATCGGCGGTCGTCGGGTTTCCCGCCGCCGCACCCACCGATGACCTCGTTCCTGGGCGTGCCGATCCAGTCCCGCGGCGAGATCTACGGGAACCTCTACCTGACCAACCGGGTCGACGCGAGCGAGTTCACCGCCGAGGACGAGGAGCTGGTCCAGGCCGTTGCCGCCACCGCCGGTGTGGCCGTCGAGAACGCCCGCCTCTACGAGGAGTCACGTCGCCAGCAGGAGTGGCTGAGGGCGTCGGCCGAGATCAGCCGAGAGCTGCTGCAGGACTCGACGGCCACCCAGATCCTGACCCGCATCGCCGACGTGGTTCTCCGGCTGGCCGCGGCGGACGTCGTCACGGTGGTGTTCCCGGCGGGCACGACGACCGAGATGACCGTGCAGATCGCTCGTGGGCACCAGGCGCAGACCCTGCTCGGCTACACCTACCCGGCGGGCGATTCCCTCGCGCTGGCAGCGATGACCGCTGGCCACGCGCTCCGCGTGGACTCGGCGGAAGGGCGCTACTTCGTGCACCTGCAGTCAGCGTTCGACGTCGGTCCCGTGATGGCCTGCCCGCTGGTGGGGGAGGACGGCGTACGTGCTGTCGTGATGGTCGGACGCACCGCCGGCTCGACCGCCTTCTCGGTGGAGGACCTGCGGATGGCGGAGGCCTTCGCCAGCCACGCGGCGATCGCTCTGGAGCTCTCGGACCGGCGGGAGGGGTTGCGGCAGCTCGCGGTCCTGGAGGACCGGCACCGCATCGCCCGCGATCTGCATGATCACGTCATCCAGCGCTTGTTCGCCACCGGCCTCAGCGTGCAGGCGGCGGCGGTGCGCAGCGACGATCCGGACGTGTCGGCCAGGCTGCAGACCGCCGTGGGCGACATGGACGACACCATCCGGCAGATCCGCACCAGCATCTTCGGGCTGCAGGAGGTCCGGGGCGTCACCTCGACTCCGCGCGCGGTCCTGTCCGAGCTGGTGTCGGAGGTGGAGTCGGCGCTCGGGTTCGCGCCGGAACTCAGGTTCGCCGGCCCCGTCGACACGGTGCTCGGCCCGGAGGTGCTGGAGGACGCCCAGGCGGTTCTGCGCGAGGGTCTGACCAACGTGGCGAAGCACTCCGACGCCGATCGGGTGAGCGTGTCGGTGTCGGTGTCGGCCCGCCACATCACCATCGAGATCGTGGACAACGGGTCGTCCCCGCCCGACACCGGTGGTCGACGGAGCGGTCTGGCGAACCTGGAGCGGCGCGCCACGCTGCGGTCGGGCACCCTCACCCTGACCCACGGCCCGCACGGCACGACGCTGCGCTGGACCGCTTCGCTCACCGACTGAGCTCGCCCGCAGCCGAAGCGCGGCCCCGCAGTGCCTCTCGCCGGGTCAGCGGAGTCGGGCGATCGGGCGTCTGCAGGAGCCTCGACCCGTACGCGGCGATCTGGGTGCGGCGCTCCATCCCCAGCTTGGCCAGCAGGCCGGAGACGTAGTGCTTGATCGTCTTCTCGGCCAGGAACAGCCGCTCGCCGATCTGCCGGTTGGTCAGGCCCTCGGTGATCAGGACGAGGATGTCGTGCTCACGGGGGGTCAGCTCGTCGGCCGCGTCCTGCTGCCCCCCGGACCCGGCGGGTGTCCGCAGCCGCTCCAGCAGCCGCTCGGTCAAGGCGCTGTCGATGAGGGAGCGACCGGCCGCGATCTCCTGGATCGCGTCGGTGAGAGAGGCACCCTTGACCTGCTTCATCAGATAGCCGGACGCGCCGGCCATGACGGCGGCGAAGAGGGCGTCGTCGTCGTCGAACGAGGTCAGCATCAGGCAGTGGGTGTCCGGGAGGAGACTGCGGATGTCGCGGCAGACGTCGACACCGGAGCCGTCACCGAGCCGTACGTCGAGCAGCGCGACATCGGGGCGGACCGCCGGGATCCGATGCAGCGCGTCGGCCGCGGACCCGGCTTCCCCGACCACCGTCATCCGGGGATGGGACTGCAGCAGGTCGATCAGGCCCCGGCGGACGATCTCGTGGTCGTCGACGATGAACACCGAGATCGGGTCACCGACGACGTCCCCGTCCTCACTCACCGTTGCTCATCGTGTGGTCCGACGACGGGGCACTCCGACGGGCTTGCCGAGACGGCGCCGCCTCGGGATCGTGGACGCTTCGCTGGCGCTGGTGCGCAACCGCCGTGCTGGTGTGGGCGCGGACCGGCGTGATGTGGAAGTAGTGGGCGGGCCGACCATCGGACCAGCGTTCGAGGGCCTCGGCGGTGTCGGCACCGACATCGGGGTCGGCGACCTGCTGGCTTCGGCCGCTGATCACCTCGGCGGGATCCGTCGTCTTCGCCACCGCGGTGAGACTCACGGGCGCGTCAGCCAGGTAGTTGCCTGCCTCGTTGAACTCCGGCAGGTGGATGGTGTAGCCGTCGTCGGCGCGCAGGCACTCGACGATGATCGAGCGTGGACCGTGGCCGGTCGGGAACACGAGCCGTCCCAGGAACGATGGCGCAGTGGTCCGGCGCGGGAGTGGCGATGTCATCGGTACCTCGAATCACGTGTGCTTGATGACCATTCTCCTGCGTCGCGGGCCGGGCGTCGCCGGTCGGAGGTCGTCCGATGGCGGGACCTAGGTCCTTCGTCTTTCAGGCAGCGCCAGGTGCGGCTCGGATCCGGCGGCCCGTCGAGACGATGGTCGGTGCTAGATCCGGCCCAGGACATCGACCTGAGGGCGGTCCGGCGCGGCCCCGTCCGGCCGTCTCCGGCCCGGGCGTGCCAGTCGCTCACCGAGCCGCCAGGCCAGGCACACCACCGCGGTGCCGAGCAGCAGGTAGACCGGCTGCAACCATGCGTACGTCTGGAGGAAGAGGAGCTCGATCGCGATCCAGATGATCAACAGCACACCGGCGGCCAGCACCCTGGTGGGCGTCTGACCCTGCCGACGCAGGACCGCGACGGTCGCTACGCTCATCGGTGCCGCGACGAAGCCCAGAAGAGCGAGACCGGCCACCGGCAGACTCGCGAACGGCAGCCGGGCACCGACCGCCGGATCGAGTGAGAGGCCGCCGGAGATCAGGCCGATGGCGCCGCCGTACGCGGTGGCCGCAGCGGTGGAACACGCGACCGCGGTGACGACCTGCAGGGCGGTGACAGGCGGGTTGGTGCTCATGGAGTCCACGCTGCCCGGCGGGCACGGTCACGTCATCGGTCGAAGGGTCCGATCCGCCGGTCTCTCGGGCGCACACCTCTGCGAATGGCGATCAGGACGCGAACACGGCGGACAGGAGAGGACCAAGGGACCATCGGTCATCGACCTCCGACCCTGAGCGCCGCCCCGAACGGTCGTCAGGCTCGACCTAGGCCGGCGGTGCAGCCGAGCCGTCGAGTCTGTCGCGGTGCCCGGCACCACTACAGAGAACGGAGGAGTCATGACTCAGCGGAAGTGGAACACCATCATCGTCGGGGTCGACGGGTCGAAGGAGAGCCGGCAGGCGTTGAGCTGGGCCTGTGAGCACGCCAGCCCGGGCGTCCTGGTCACGGCCGTGAGTGCCTGGTCCGTGCCGCCCGCGCCGGCTTCGCCCCCCTTCGGTGGATTCCCGTGGGCCGCGACCGCCGAGATGGGTGAGGCCACCCGAACGATGCTCGGGGAGGTCGTCGCGGACGTGCAGTCGGACTTCCCGGAGGTCGAGATCGCTCAGCAGGTCCTGGCCGGCAACGCGGCCCACGAGATGATCAAGCTCTCCGAGCACGCCGATCTGGTCGTCGTGGGGGCGAAGGGACACGGCGGATTCACCGGGATGCTGATCGGGTCCGTGAGCCAGCACGTGCTGGCCCACAGCCGCTGCACCGTGGTGGTGGTCCGCTGAAGGTCGGTCAGTCGTCGTCGTCCGTCGTCACCGGACGGAACTCCCGTCCGGTGACCTCCACCGGCTCGATCGCGATCACCAGGTAGCGGTCGCCGTCGGCCCAGGGGACGGTGCCCGTCGGCGTCGTTGACCGGAGTTGGTCCGGGGACGCGATGCCGCCGGCCCGGCCGCGGATGATGACGCTCCAGCCGCGGCGACGGGTCTCGTCGATCTCGTCGACCTCGAAGACGGCCGCCGTCCGACGGACCAGCTCGGACAAGATCCCGTACGGCGACGTACGGAACACGATGCGGCCGTCGATCCAGGCGTAGCTCACCGGGAACAGCTGCGGTCCGTCCGCGGCGCTCCAGGCAACCCGGCCGATCTGGTGAGCGGCGATCAGCTGATGACACCGGGTGACGCTGAGGTCGCTGTAGGTGCGTCGTCGCGGCACCTGGCTGGAGGAGCGATGTGCCTCGACCGGGCGGGCGGGGTCACCCGTCGGGCGCTGGTGCCGGTCGCCACCGAAGCTAGGGTGGGTGAGCGCGGTCTCCGGGGGCACCTCCGCGGCAGTCATCGTGAACCCCTGCCCACGGGCTGATCCCGGTGCGGTGGTTGCCCGGAACCGAGTACGGCCCGCTCCTGCAGCTCGGTGCCGATCGCGTACGCCCATGCTCGGATCTCCTCCCAGTCCCGGAAGTCACCTGACGGTGCGGCTGCGGCGAGCCAGCGCGAGAGCCGGCTGTCGGCCGGGTCGAGTCGGCCGCCGAAGGTCACCGGATCGGCGAGACCGATCTGTCGCCCGAGCCTGCGGACCACGCGCGGGACCGGCGTCCTGCCCTCGTTGGGCTGGGTTCTGCAGGGACCACTCTGGAAGAGGTAGGTGGGCCGGCCGTTCAGGTGCGGACGCTGCCGACGCAGATAGCGCGTGGCGGCGGGCAGCCAGCGGCTTGCGTAGAGCGCGCTGCCGATCACGACCGCATCGAAGCCATCGGCGTCCGGTGCGTCGTCGCAGGGAGCCACGGTGATGCAGTGGTCTGTCTGGCGGAGCTCGTCGGCCACCGCCTCCGCGATCTCCCGTGTCGAGCCGGCACGGGAGGCGTACGCGACGAGAACCCTGCACATGGTGATGTCCTTTCCTGCGGCTGAGTCGAT
This sequence comes from uncultured Actinomycetota bacterium, assembly GCA_963784345.1. Taxonomy (GTDB): domain Bacteria; phylum Actinomycetota; class Actinomycetes; order Propionibacteriales; family Propionibacteriaceae; genus Microlunatus. The sequence goes on along the minus strand of CAWARE010000040.1, from coordinate 130,259 downwards.
CCTCCGTGCGGACCTCGCCGTCGGCCAGGGTCGATGGCTGCGACTCCGTCGGACCTTGGTCTGACCGCCGGTACGAGCGATGTGTCAGGCCGTTCGGCACCTCGCATGGGGACCGAACGGCGGTGGGCCCGCGTCGCCGGCGCGGTCAGGATGAGACCGCCGGCGGGCCAGTCCGCCCGGCTCGACGAACGTCAGCAGCTAGGGAGACCACCATGTCCAGTGCCCTGCACCATGACGGAGTCGCTCCGGCGGAGCCGGAGCTGCGGCCCGGCCCGGTCGTGGTCGGCATCAGCACCGATCGGGACACCGAGTACGAGAGGTCCCTGCGGGCCGCGGGGGACTGGGCCGGACGTCGCCACGTCGACGTGTTGCTGCTGGCCGGGCTCGGTCGCCCACCGGCCGACGGTGGGGAAGTGGACCCTCGGCCACGATTCGCGCTGGCCGAGATCGATCGCGCCGCCGACCACCTGGCTCTGCAGCTCGATCCGAACCAGCGCATCCACACCAGCGCCGTTCACGACTCGGGGGTCGATGCGCTGCTGGCCGCGTCACAGACGGCCGGGCTGGTGGTGCTGCAGCGGCGCCGCCTCGGACCGCTGGCACGCTTCCGGGCCGGCTCCACCACCTCGGCGGTCGCCGCCCGCGCTGCCTGCCCGGTGCTGGTCGTGCACGCCGACGACCCCCTGCCCTCCGCACCCCGTGATCACGTCGGCGTGGTCGTCGGCGTCGACGACCGGGGGCACGCTGCCGTGGCGATCGCCGCCGCCTTCGACGAGGCCTCGTTCCGGGGTGTGTGTCTCACCGCGGTCGTGGTGTGGAGGCCGCTCGGCCCCGCCTTCGTGCCCCCGGACGACCTGGAGCTCGAGGCCGGTCGGGCCACCTACGGGGCTCAGCTGTCCGAACAGCTCGCCGGCTACCGCGACCGCTATCCCGACGTGGTGGTTCATCAGCTGGTGCTGGCCGGGGAGCCCGAACCGGTGCTGGCCGACGTCTCGCGCGGCCACGAGCTGCTGGTGGTCGCTCGGCACACCGAGGGACACGGGGTGCGCCGCAACCTCGGCCCCGTCACCCGCCGGATCCTCGAGGAGGCCCGGTGCCCCGTCCTGGTCACCGCCTCGGACCGTCCGGAGCGCGTGGCCAGGCACCGTCGGTCCGATGAGGAGTGACATGACCACCGATGAACGTGCCGAAGCGGCGACGGTGTCGTGATCAGTTCCGCGACGGTCGATCGGGTTCGACGTCGCGGCCGACCCGTCCGTCGCCACCGTCATGAGCGCAACCGCAGCCGGTCCGGGGACGACCCGGACGGCGCCGTCGGCCAGCCTGCGGGAAACACACTGCGCCTGGGTGATGCTGACCGGCGACCTGGCGGTCAAGTGGAAGAAGCCACTCGATCTCGGCTTCGTGGACTGGCGTAAGGCCACCGCTCGCGAGCACGCCTGCCGGCGGGAGGTCGAGCTGAACCGCCGATTCGCCCCGGACGTCTACCGCGACGTGCTCGCCGTCACCGACAGCGCCGGCCGGACCTGCGAGTGGGCTGGTGCTGATGAACCAGATGCCGGCGGACCGGCGGCTGTCGACGCTGGTGACCGGCGGTCGGCTGGTCGATGACGCGCTGCGTGCGGTTGCCCACATCCTGGCCGCCCACCACGCCGGCGCCCGCCGATCGGCCCAGATCGAGGCCAACGGCACCCCGGCTGCTCTGCTGGCCCGCTGGATGTCGAACCTCGGTGTGCTGGCCGCGGTCGACCAGCTGGTCAGCCCGGACCTGGTAGTCCACGCGGTGCTGCGCGGACGACCAGGTGGCGTCCAGGATCACTGACTCGCCCCGGGAGCTGGCCGCCGCCGGCTTCGCGACGGTGCGCGAGTTGCAGTGTGTCGCCCCGACTGCTGTGGCCGACCGCCGCCTCCGGGATCGGCGAGCCGCCGGCATCGATCCCTCCGACGCCACCCCCGAGATCGCTCACTCTCTCGCGACCACCTTCGACCCGTGGCCCGAGGCCACCGTCATCGACACCGATCGGGAGCTGACCAGCAGCACGCGCGCCGTCGACGACGCTCTTCAGCTCGACTGACGCCGGCGCGCAGAGCCCGGACCGGTCCGGTCAGGCCAGCAGGCAGTCAGGGGCAGCTGCAGTCAGGCCAGGCTGACCTGGGCGTCGACGCGGACGGCGACCAGGTGCGGCGTCGTGTCCGGTCGCCCAGCTCGCTCCAGGAGCGCTTCAGTCCACCCACGGACCGTGGACCCGGCGTCCGGTCAGCTCGTCCAGGGTGATCGCGATGAACAGGTTCCGGGTTCCACTGGCCCAGGGGACCGGTCCGCTCTGCCACAGCTGGGTCAGCTGGTGGTCCCCGGTGACTCCTTCGGCGAAGCCGCGGCCCAGCACGCTCCAGCCGCGTTGGCTGGACTCGTCGATGCCGTCCACCTCGAAGGCCACCGCCGTACGCCGTCGCAGCTGCGACAGCATCCCTGCGGGGGAGGTGCGGAAGACGATGGTGTTGTCCACGGTCCGGTAGTTCACCGGCACGATGACTGGGCCGCCGTACTCGGCGAACCCGACGCGGCCGACGGCGTGCTGAGCGAGAAGCTCACGGCAGGTCGAGGGCGGTAGCTCCTCGAGGTGCGCCGGGCCTCCTTGATCATGAGCTGCGTGATCATGAGCAGCGTGATCGGGAACGGCGTCGATCATCACGATCATCGCCTCTGTGCTGGTGTCGCCATCTCAGCTGACGGGCCGGCGCCAGGTCTGGAGCTACCCGCCCCGGTCGGGGCCGGGTTCCCTGCGGATCGATCAGCAGCGGAGGACGGATCGGCCTTCAGCGGTCGGTGCTCCACCGGGACGGCGACGACCGGACAGTGTGCGTGGCTCAGGCAGTAGTGACTGACCGACCCGTTCAGCACACGGCCCCAGCCGGTGTGCGCACGGGTGCCGATGACCAGCATCGAGGCTGAGCGGGAGGCAGCGACCAGCGCTGGTCCGGGATCGTCGCTGACGTACTCCAGCGTCCAGGTCAGTTCGGGCAGCACCGCGGCGTAGAGCTTCTCGATCAGGTCCCGCTCATGATCTTGGATGCTCTCCGACGGGAGCATCACCGGGACGTAGCCGCCGGCTGCCAGATAGGTTCCCCACGGGAAGACGGCATGCACGACCGTGAGGTCCTCCCCGGTCAGCCGAGCCTGCGTCGCCGCCCACCGCAGTGCCGCCTGGGCAGGCACCGAGGCGTCGAACCCGACCACGATCCCCGTCGTGTGCGGCTCCTCTGGCAACCCTGAGATCTCCGACATCGCTGTCCCTTCTGCGTCGACCGTCGACGTCCTCTCCATCGTGGGCCGGTCGGAATCCCTGCTGTAGGGCCCGAGGGCTCGATCCCTGGGTCTGAGGTCCCGAGCTCGGGACTGTGCGACGGCTGCTGCCGGTCGCTGCGGTTCTCGGTTCCGCGTCCGGTCCCGACCCGCCTCCGGCGCCGCCGAGCGTCACAACCGTCGCGGGCGACGGGTCGTAGGTCGGCAGCTCGATCCGTTCGGCTTTGGGCGAGAACACCGTCCCCGCCACCTTCTGCACCAGCGGTCGGGAGGCCACCCTCAGCAGGGTGTTGAAGCCCGCGATCCCTGCTCTGGTGCGGGGATTGGCCAACCGCGGGGTGCCGGGCGGGAGCTCCTGAGCCTGGTCGACGTACGGTCGCATGATCGACTCGTACGCGGCGAAGGCCTCCCGGTGATCGGGTCGGGTGGCCAGCTCGCCGGCCAGCACGTACGCCCCGGTCAGCGCCAGGCTGGTGCCCATCCCGCTGATCGGCGACGCGCAGTAGGCGGCGTCGCCGAGGACGGCGGTCCGGCCCGAGGACCAGCGCGGCGACTTCACCTGGGCGAGCGCCTCGAAGTACAGCTCGTGGTCCTCCAGCGCGTCCAGGATCCGCGGCACCTCCCAGCCGACGCCGGCGAAGCGGTGTCGCAGCAGGTCGCGCTGACCGGCCCCGTCCCACCGCTCGTAGCCGCGGGGCGGCGACAGGAACGACAACGTCGCCCGGGTGGTGCCCACGTTGTCCGGGCGCAGAGTCGAGCTGCGGCCGCCCGGGGCGTTGAACCAGCGGGCCCAGGCGGTGTCGGTGCCGGCGCGGGGGATGGTCAGGTAGGCGGTGTACATGTCCAGCGACGCCACGTCGGGCTCCTCACCGAGGACCAGGGCGCGGGTGCTCGAGCGGATCCCGTCGGCGGCGACCACCAGGTCGAAGGAGCGCGGCTCGCCGTGGGCGAAGGTGACGTGCACCTGCGTGCCGTCGTCGTCCAGCCCGGTGATGTGATCACCGAACACGTACGCGATCTGGTCGGCCGTCTGCTCGACCAGCAGCCGGGCCAGGTCCCCGCGCAGGATCTCCAGCTCGGCCGTCGGACCGTCGGAGTCGGAGGTGCCGGCCGCGAACGCCGCGATGGTGCGGTCGTCGGCGTCGACGAACCGGACACCGGCCTCACCGGTCGTCGCCGCCCGGATCGCGTCCTCCAGCCCCATCCGCCGGGCGACCTCGCGGCCGGCCCCGCGGACGTCGACGTTCTGGCCGCCGGAGCGGAGCTCGGGGGCGCGCTCGATCACCGTCACCTCGAAGCCGTACCGGTGCAGCCAGGAGGCGAGGGCCGGGCCGGCGATGCTGGCGCCGGAGATCAGGACGGTGGTGGTCACCGGCTTGCTTCCGTCGTCGAGCAACCACCGGATGCGGCGCCGGCGAGGCTCGGTGCACCCGGATGTCCACGGCCGGCCACCGACGCCCACGGGGCGCGCGCAGGTGGCACTCTTGCGGACATGTCGCAAGCCGAGGATGAGAAGAGCCTCGACCTCGTCCAGCGCGTCGTCATCTCGGCCATCCTCTGCGTGGTCTTCGGCGCCCCGACGGCGGCCCTGGCGGCGTACGCGCCGCACCGGGCGCTGACCAGCCCGGGCGACGCGACCGGGCTGTGGGTGATGGGGCTGGTGCTCGGGATCGCCACCGTCCAGGCGGTCCTGCTGACCAACCGGCGCCGCCCCTGGCACCCGGCCGCCCTGCTCGGCCTGCTGCCGTCGGCCCTGTCGGCGTACTGGATGTGGATCCGATGAGCTCCCACTCCACCCCGGGCTCCGAGCCCGAGCAGCCACCCGACGTCGCCCACCTGCCCGAGGGTGTCCGCCGGATGCTGTCGGCCGCGGCCGCCCGGGGTCTGGCCGTCGAGGTCCGCCCGCGTCCGCCCGCCGACAGCCTGGAGGCCGCCGCCGCCGTCCTGGGCATCACCCCGGCCGACATCGCCAAGACGCTGGTGCTGCGGCGGTCGGGTGATCAGTACCTGTACGCCGTGATCGGCGGCGACACCCAGCTCGCGTGGCCGCGGCTGCGGACGGTCGTCGGGGTGAACAAGATGACGCTTCCGGACGCCGGGTCCGCCCTGGCCGCCACCGGCTACGAACGGGGCACCATCACCCCGATCGGGGCGGCCGGTGACTGGCCGGTCTACGTCGACGCACGGCTGGTCGGACGCCGCGTGGCGATGGGCTCGGGAGCGCACGGCTACAGCGCTTTCGTCGGGATCGACGACCTGGTCGGGGCCTACGGCGCGACAGTGGCCGACATCGCCGGCTGACCGCACCCACCTAGACTTCTGGGGTGTCCCCGCCCGGAACGACCAGCCGCGTCGCCCTGTCGTTCTGCTGGTTGCCGGTCGGGGCGGCCATGCTCGGGGTCTCTATCTGGCTGGTCTGGACCCGCTGGTCGAGTCTGCTGAACGCCCACCCCGCCATGCTGGCCACCACCATCGCGGTCGGCTTCCTCGGCATCATCGCGTTGTTCTGGGCCATCGGGTCGCTGGCCGTGGGAGCCCGCTACGACGCGTACGCCGACGACGACTCCGGGGAACGGCGCGCGCGCAGCACCACCCAGCTGCGCCGTCGGGCCCGGGTCCGGATCGCTCTGGGTGTGCCCGCGCTGATCATCTGCGTGCTGTTGGCGGCCGGTCTGGCCTGGGCCCGGCCGTTCGCCGCCGACCCGGTCGCGGTGGCGGCGATGCGGTCCGGCGACGACATCCAGGTCACCGACCGGCTGACCTGGTTCGAGATGCGCAAAGTCGCCCAGAACACCACCGGACAGCCCATCCTGCCGACCGTCGGCCTGATCTTCGTCCCCGGTGCCCGGGTCGACCCGCGGGCGTACGCCAACATCCTGCGCCCGGTCGCCGAGGCGGGCTACCTGGTCGCCGTGGTGAAGCCGCCGTTCGACCTGGCCCTGCCCAACAGCACCCAGCCCGAGACGGTGGTCCAGAACCACCCGGAGATCCGTTACTGGGCGGTCGGCGGCCACTCTCTCGGCGGGGTGGCGGCGTCCTCGTACGCCGATGACCACCCGGTCGCCGGCCTGCTGCTCTACGCGTCCTACCCGGCCAGCGAGCTGGCCCGCAACGACCTGCTCACCACCTCGGTCTCCGGCTCGGCCGACGGGCTGGCCACGCCGGCCAAGGTGGCCGAGGCCAAGCCGAAGCTGCCGGAGGCGACGACGTACGTGGTCATCGAAGGCGGGGTGCACTCCTTCTTCGGCGACTACGGCGACCAACCGGGCGACGGCACCCCGACGATCCCGCGGGCGGAGGCCCAGGCGCAGATCCAGAAGGCCACGATCGAGCTGCTGGCGTCGCTGACCCCCAAACCGAAGACCCGGTGAACACCGGCTGACCAGGGGGACCGGGGGTTCCTACGCCGGACGGCGGTTCCCTAGGATCGAGCCCATGAGTGACCAAGGACTCGCCCTCGCACGCCAGAAGATGTCGGACGCCCACGTGGCGCAGCAGGCCATCGACGTCTTCAGCCACTACTACCGCCAGCTGGAGGAGGGCGTCACCGGCTTCATCGCCGAGGACTCCATCGAGCCACTGACCGACCCGGACCTGCTCGACGACGTGACGGTGAGCGACACCGACGCCTCGGCGGCGCTGGCCAAGACGGTGATCATCAAGCTCAACGGCGGACTGGGCACCTCGATGGGCATGGACAAGGCGAAGTCGTTGCTGCCGGTCCGCGACGGCAAGTCCTTCCTCGACATCATCGTCGACCAGGTGCTGAGCGCGCGGACCACCCATGGCGCCAAGCTGCCGCTGATCTTCATGAACAGCTTCCGGACCCAGGACGACACCCTGGCCGCGCTGGCGCCGTACCCGGAGCTCGAGGTCGACGGTCTCGGGCTGGACTTCCTGCAGAACTCCGAGCCGAAGCTGCGCGCCGACGACCTCACCCCGGTCGACTGGCCGGCCGATCCCAGCATGGAGTGGTGCCCGCCCGGCCACGGGGACCTCTACACGGCGCTGATGGCCTCGGGGGTGCTGGAGAAGCTGCTGGCGGCGGGCTACCGCTACGCGTCGGTGTCCAACTCCGACAACCTCGGCGCCGCCCCCGACGCCCGGATCGCCGGCTGGTTCGCCGCCAGCGGGGCCCCGTACGCCGCCGAGATCTGCCGCCGGACCGCCGCCGACCGCAAGGGCGGCCACCTGGCCATCCGCAAGGCCGACCAGCAGCTGATCCTCCGGGACACCGCACAGACCTCGGCCGAGGAGATGCACTACTTCACCGACGAGTTCCGGCACCCGTACTTCCACACCAACAACCTGTGGTTCGACCTCGAGGTGCTGTCCCGGACGCTGACCGAGCGGAACGCCGTGCTGGGGCTGCCGCTGATCAAGAACGAGAAGACGGTCGACCCGGCCGACCCCACCTCGCCCGAGGTGATCCAGATCGAGTCGGCGATGGGGGCGGCGATCGAGGTGTTCGAGGGCGCCACCGCGATCGGCGTCGGCCGGGAGCGCTTCCTGCCGGTCAAGACCACCAACGACCTGCTGCTGCTGCAGTCCGACGTCTACGAGGTCGGTTCCGACGGCCTGCTGACCCGGGTGACCGACCCGGCGCCGCTGATCGACCTGGACACGAAGTTCTACAAGACGATCGGCAAGTTCACCGACCGGTTCCCGGCGGGCGCGCCGTCGCTGAAGGACGCGTCCGGGTTGAGCGTCTCGGGCGACTGGACGTTCGAGTCCGGGGTGGTGGTCCGCGGCGCCGGGTCGCTGACCGACCCGGGCGAGCCGAGCACCGTCACCTCGGGCACCGTCATCGAGGGCTGACGCGCCGCCGGCCCCCGGCCGGAGCACCCGGCCCAGAACCGCTGACGCCCCTCTGCCCCGTGCTCACGCCCCCTCCGCAGAGGGGGCGTGGCGTAGCGAGAAGGGCGTCAGCGCGTGGCGGTCAGGCGACGGCGACGACGTCGTCGTAGCCGAGGCGGGGCTGGCGGTCACGGTAGGAGTCCTCGCTCGGGTAGCCGAGGTTGACCACGAGCAGCGCCTGGTGCCGACCGTCGGGGAAGAAGCGGCGGCTGACGGCGTCGTGGTCGAAGCCACCCATCGGACCGGCGGCCAGGCCGGCGGCGCGGACCCCGACCAGGAAGTAGCCGATCTGCAGTGCCGCGTTGAAGGTGGCGGTGCCGGTCCGGGCCTCCTCGTCGGCGGCGTACGCGTCCCGCGCGCCGGGGAAGACCGGGAAGGTGCGGTGGAACTCGTCGTGGAAGTCCACGTCGGCGGCGAGCACGGCGACCAGGGGCGCGGCGGCGGTCTTGGCCCGGTTGCCCTCGTTCATCGCGGCGACCAGGTCGTTCCGGGCGTCGTCGCTGCGGACCAGGACGATGCGCAGGGGCTGTGCGTTCATGGCCGTCGGGCCCCACTTGATGAGCTCGTAGACGGCGGCGATCTGCTCGTCGGTGACGGGCTCGTCGGAGAAGGCGTTGGCGGTCCGACCCTCGCGGAACAGCAGGTTCTGGGCGTCGCCGGACAGAGCCAGACCGGTGTCGGCGCGGTCGAGGTGTGTGGTGTGGGTGAGGAGATCAGTCACGTCTGATTGAAGCGTCAACTAAACCGGTGTATTCCCGGGCTATCCGTCTCGGGGCGTGAGGACGGTCACAGCCCTAGACTCCAGCCGTGACGAGCGAGACGGCGGCGGCACCTGTCCAGGTCCAGGTCCAGCGGTGGCACGCAGCGCTGGCGTACGCGCTGCTGGGGCCGCCCGCCCGCGACCTCGCCGAGCCGGGCGCACCCCGGATCGCCCGGCTGCTCGCCGACCTCGGGGGAGCGGAGTCCGTGCGCGCCGCCGTGCTCGAGGCACGGGCCCGGGAGCCGTGGCCGTACGCGGTGCCCGACGACCTGCGGCGCGGTCTCGGACCGGCCCAGCTGGCGGCCGCCTGGCGGGCGGTCCTGACCGAGCTCGGGCCCTTGACGGCGAACGCCCGGCCAGTGGTGACTGACCGGGCGCTGACCGCCGACGACCGTCGGCTGCTGGCGGACCGCCCACCGCACCACGGCGGCTGACGGCCCTCAGCGGAGCGTCAGAGGGTGTTCGGGCCCTTGCCGGCCTGCTCGCGGAGCAGGTCGCGGATCTCGCCGAGCAGGTCCTCGGCCGAGGCAGCGGCCGCCGGCTCGTCCTTCTTCCGCAGGTCGGCGAACTTGTTGTAGGGCGTGATGACGGCGAAGTAGACCACGGCGGCGGTCAGCACGAAGGTGAGCAGGGCGGTCAGGAACGCGCCGACGCTGATGCCCCCGATGGAGGTGGAGGAGAAGTCCGGCACCCCGCCGAACTTGCCGATGATGTCCATCAGCATCGCGGTGAAGGCGGTGACGACCGCGCCGAACGTGGTGCCCATGATGACGGCGACGGCCAGTTCGACCAGGTTGCCGCGGAGCAGGAACTCCTTGAAGCCCGTGAGCGTGTTGTTGGCCATGGTGCTGCCTCACTAGAGGTACGGCGGTGCTCCGGATGAGACCGCTGTCAGCGCGAGACCTTAACAGTCCCGTGTGACGACGGCGGTCCACTCAGCGCCACACCACGCTCAGCACGCTGGTCGACGCGGCAGCCGCCAGTGCCGTCGCGGTGGCCGGTGGGACCTCGACCAGCACCAGCCCGCCCGAACCGGCGGCGTCGTCGGCGCCCGCGATCGCCCCCGTGACCACCCGGACGGCCGAGGCGACGACCCGGGTCTTCCCGCTCTGGCTGTCGGCGGCCAGCACGTCGACCTGGTCGCCGGCCTGCAGCAGTCCCGAGACCCGGTCGTCGGCCAGCGGGAGCGGGGCGACCACGCTGCCACCCCGGGAGGCGCGGTGCCGCAGCAGAGCCGTCGCGGTCAGCACCTGTCCGGCGGGCACCGGACCGGCCAGCGTCTGACCGATCACCTCGTCCGGCGTGGTCCACGCGCCGTCCGGCACGGCCCCGGGCGGCAGCTGCGTACGGTCCAGGTCCTCGACCCGCACGGTCGAGCCGCCGGACAGGGTCCGGGCGGCGGTGACCACCGTCACCGTGTCCGGACGGGGTGGCGCCAGAGCTGTCAGTCCGGCCAGCACCGCTGCCGACGTGGCGACGACGGCGAGGGCGCGCCGGTGACGACGCAGGGCTCGCCGGAAGTCCACCGCCCAGCTGCGGGGAGTTGTTCGACGCGAGGAACCGGCGGCCGGGGCGCTGCGACCCGTCGGGGTCACGCGGGGATGTCGGGGTGTCATACCCGGAACCTAAGGACGTCGGTCGGATTCGACCGCGGTTGTCCACAGGGTCCGGGGGAGGGGTCAGGCGGCTGTGGACGAACCGCTGCCGGAGCTGCTCTTGGTGCTGCTCGAGCCGCCGCTGCTGGTGCTCCCGGCGGCGGCCGGCTGCTTGCTGCCGCCGTCGGACTTCTTCTCCGAGCCGCCGGAGGACTTCTCGGTGGTCGACGACGCGTCGACGGTCTTCTTCTCGCTCTTGTCCGAGCCGCTCTCGGACGTGGAGCTCGAGCCGGTCCCCGGCTTGCTGTCAGCGCGGCTGTCGGTGCGGTAGAAACCGCTGCCCTTGAACACCACGCCGACGGCGTTGAACACCTTCCGGAGATGTCCGCTGCAGGTCGGGCACTCGGTGAGCGCAGAGTCGGTGAACTTCTGCACCGCCTCGAGCTCGTTGCCGCACTCGGTGCACCGGTACTGGTAGGTAGGCATCCGGGATCTCTTTCTGGACCTGACGTGCCGGAGCTGGCACGAACCGCTTTAGCACTCAAGCATACCGACTGCTAAGGCGGTCGCCGAAACGCCCGCGGTCAGCACCTAGGATCTGGCCGTGCTCCGCAAACCCCGCTGGCTGCTGTTCGCCGCGATCGTGGTCGTGCTGGCCCTGGTCGGTCTGGCCGGCGTGTCGGTCGCCACGGTGCGGCGGTCCTTCCCGCAGACCGACGGCGAGATCAGCCTGCCGGGGCTCACCGCCTCGGTGCAGGTGCTGCGGGACGGTCTCGGCGTGGCCCACGTGTACGCCGACAACGCCGACGACCTGTTCGAGGCCCAGGGCTACGTCCACGCCCAGGACCGGTTCTTCGAGATGGACGTCCGGCGCCACATCACGGCCGGTCGGCTGTCGGAGCTGTTCGGGCCGTCCCAGGTCGAGACCGACACGTTCATCCGCACCCTCGGCTGGCGGCGGGTGGCCCAGCAGGAGCTGCCGCTGCTGTCGAGCAGCACCCGCCGCTACCTGGACGCGTACGCCGACGGCGTGAACGCCTACCTCCAGTCGCACTCCCCGGCCGACATCTCCTTGGAGTACAGCCTGCTCGGGCTGCAGGGCCTGGACTACGCACCCGAGCCCTGGACGGCGCTCGACTCGCTGGCCTGGCTCAAGGCGATGGCGTGGGACCTGGGCGCCAACATGGACCGGGAGGTGGAGACCTCGCTGATGCTGGCCCGGGTCGGACCCGACCAGACCGCCGACCTGTGGCCGGACTACCCGCTCGAGGACTTCGACCCGATCGTCACCTCCGGCGCCGTCCGGGCGGGCGCCTTCGATCCCGACGCCGACGCGGGCTCTCGTCGGGTGCTGCCACGCGGGCTGTCGGAGTCCGACAGCACGGCCTACTCCGACGCGCTGCGGACCGTGGCCCGCCGGCTCGCCTCGGTGCCGACCATGGTCGCCGACCGGTCCGTCGACGGGGCCACCGGCTCGAACTCCTGGGTCGTGTCCGGAGACCGGACCACGACCGGCAAGCCCATCCTGGCCAACGACCCGCACCTGGCCACCTCCATCCCGTCCACGTTCACCCAGATCGGTCTGCACTGCCGGACCGTGACCAAGGCCTGCCCGTTCGAGGTGACCGGCTACAGCTTCTCCGGGATGCCCGGCGTGGTGATCGGCCGCAACGCCTCGATGGCCTGGGGCCTGACCACCAGCTATGTCGACGCGCAGGACCTGTACCTGGAGGAGGTCCGCGGCAACACGGTCCGGGTGGGCGAGGACTACCAGCCGCTGCAGGTGCGGACCGAGCAGATCAAGGTCGCGGGGGAGGACACCCCGCGCACCATCACCATCCGCAGCTCGCGCCACGGCCCGCTGCTGTCCGACGCCAGCAACGACCTCGCTCAGGTCGGGACGGCGTCCGCGGGTGAGGGGAACGAGGCGTACGCGGTGTCGCTGGCCTGGACCGGTCTGCAGCCGAACCGCACCATGGACGCCCTGCTGCGGATCGACACCGCCAGCACCTTCACCGAGTTCCGGTCGGCCGCCAAGCTGCTGGCCACCCCGTCGCAGAACCTGGTCTACGCCGGCACCGACGGCACCATCGGCTACCAGCTGCCCGGCGCCGTCCCCCAGCGCGGCCGAGGCGACGGCGACACGGTGTCCCCGGGCTGGGACACCGCCTTCGACTGGAAGGGCCTGGTCCCGTTCGAGCAGCTGCCCTGGGCGGAGAACCCGGAGGCCGGCTTCATCGTGACCGCCAACAACCAGATCATCGGCAAGAGCTACGGCCAGCACCTCGGCTCGACCTACTCCTACGGCTGGCGGAGCCAGGAGCTGGTCGACGCCCTCGCGGCCAACCCACGGATGAGCGTGGAGCAGAGCCTGGCTCTGCAGGGCGACGACACCGTACGGTTCGCCGGCGAGCTGGTGCCGCGCCTGCTGAAGCTGAAGCTGGCCGATCCGTGGGTGGCCGAGGGGCAGCAGACGCTGGTCGGCTGGGACTACTCGTCACCACCGGACTCGGCGGCCGCTGCCTACTTCTTCGTGGTCGTGCACGACATCCTGGAGCGGACCTTCCGCGACCAGATGCCCGAGGAGCTGTGGCCGTCCGGCGGCGACCGCTGGAACGCGGTGCTGACCACGCTGCTGGACGACCCCGACAACGTCTGGTGGGACGACGAGCAGACCAAGGACGTGGTGGAGAAGCGGGACGACATCCTGCGGGCGGCGATGACCGACGCCCGCAAGGAGCTGACCTCTTTGATGTCGCGGGACACCGACGGCTGGCAGTGGGGCAAGCTGCACCGCGTCACCCTGCGGTCCAGCACCCTCGGCTCCAGCGGGATCGGCCCGATCGAGCGCCTGTTCAACCGGGGCGACTGGCCGGTCGGCGGCGGTCCGGCGGTGGTCAACGCGATGGCCTTCGACGACACCCGCGGCTACGGCGTGACCGCCGGACCGACGATGCGGATGGTGGTGGACCTGGACGACCCGGACCGGTCGCGCTGGATCAACCAGAGCGGCACCTCCGGCCACGCCTACCACCCGAACTACGACGACCAGGCGCCGCTCTGGGTGACCAACCAGACGGTCCCGTTCGTCTCCGGCCGCACCGCCGTGGAGGCGGCCACGGAGCACCGGCTGAACCTGGTCCCCACCGGCTGACCTCGGCGGGCGCCCGCTCGACCGGGGACGGGTCGGGGCTCAGAGCGATGGCGGTCAGCGGCCGAGCAGGATCACACCGAGGTACGCGACGGCGGCGACGAGCAGCCAGGAGAGGATCCCGAGGACCAGGGCCCGTCCGCCCGTCCGTCGCAGGGTCTGCAGGTTGATGGTGGTGCCGAGCCCGAAGAGGGCGGCCACGAGGAGGATCTCCTGCAGCAGCTGCGCGTCGTGCAGCACGGTGGCCGGCAGCCAGCCGGTGCTGCTGAGCGCGACGGCGATCAGGAAGCCGAGGACGAACAGCGGCATGATCGGGGGGCGGCGTGAGCCGGAGGCCGCAGTGGCCGCGGTGTCACGGCGAAGGGCCGTTCGCCGCTGCAGGCCGACGGCGGCGACCAGCGGCGCGAGCAGGACGACGCGGCTGAGCTTGACCACCACGGCGGCGTCCAGGGCGCCGTCGACGCGGCTGGCCGTGGCGACGGTCTGACCGACGTCGTGGACGCTGGCTCCCACCCAGCTGCCGAAGCCGACGGCGTCGAGGTGGAGCGGGTGCTGGAGAAGCGGCAGCAGCACGATGGCGAGACTGCCGCAGAGGGTGACGAGGGCGATGGCGACGGCGATGTCGTCTTCGTCGGCATCGGCGACGTCGCTCATGGCGGCGACCGCCGACGCTCCGCAGATCGAGAACCCGGTGGCGATCAGCAGGGTCCGGGTCCGTGACAGGCGCAGCAGCCGACCGAGCAGCTGGGTGCCGACGAAGGTGACGGCCACCGTCACCACCACCACGGCCAGCCCGCCCAGCCCCAGGGCCCGGAGCTGCGGCAGTCCGAGCTGCAGACCGAGGAGGACGACGGCGATGCGCAGCAGCCGGTGCGAGGCGACGTGGGTGCCGGCGCGCAGCACCGTCCGGTGCAGACCGAGGTTGGTGACCAGAACGCCGAGGACCACGGCGACGGTGGCCGCGTTGATCTGCTGGATCAGCCCGCCGACGGCGAACGACGCTGCCGCGGCGACCGCAGTCACCAGCAGACCGGGCCACGCCGGGTCGCGTCCGTCGGTCCGCAGGAAGAGGTGGCGGGGACTCAGCGGCGCCAGGTCGCAGTCGGGCCGACATCGACTCCACCGGTGAGCGGGGGGTTCAGCGGCAGCCATCAGATCCTTGGTCGGGCGGGCGGGCGGGTGGTCGAGCGGGTGCGGCAGCCACCTCAGGGGGTGGACGCCAGTCTGGCGGAACGGGCACCCCTGCGCTCGTCCGCCTGAGACGAACGGGTGTCCGCTCCCGCCGCCGCGCTCGTTACAGAGCGAGCGGTGCCCTCAGCCGATCCGATGAGCCACGTGCAGCAGGTTGCCGTCCGGGTCGTGCAGGTCGGCGACCCGCTCGCCCCAGGGCATGTCCGTCGGCGGGCTGACCAGCGTCCCGCCGGCCGCGACCAGTCGTTCGGCCGCCGCATCGGCGTCCGTGCAGTAGACCCACAGTGCGTGCCGCTGCGGCCCGGCCGCCGCTCCTGATGCCGGATCGGCAGCGATGCCCAGGCCCGCACCGGCGATCTGGAGGGCGACGTAACCCGGATCGCCCTCGGGCGGGAACTGGTAGGTGATCTCGGCGTCGAGGCCGGCGGTGTAGAACGCCACCGAGCGGGGCAGGTCCGGGGTGCTCAGGATGGTCGACAGTCCGGTGAACATGCCTCATTCTGCCCAGACTTCTGGAGCAGGAGCATCAACAATCGGGGATACCGGCACAAAACGCGGGTGGGGGGAGCGGTCAGGGCGGGCTAGAATCGGGCGCACAGGCAGTGATCCGGCCATCACCGGTGAGCCTCCGGAAGAACCGGGCCGTCCTTCTCGATCGGACAACCCGCAGTAGAACCGGACGGGTGGGCCCGTGACAGCCCGCGACGAGCGGTCGGTCGCTGTCGAGGGTCACCTCGTGAGCGGTCGGCAAGCGAGGTGGTACCGCGGTGGAGACATCGTCCTCGTACGAGCAGTGAACCGTACGAGTGAGAGAGACCGCGATGACGTACCCCAAGGTGAGCACCGGCGCCGACGACCGGTCCGGTCCGGCCCAGGTCCCGGCCGCCCCCTCCTTCCCCGCCATGGAGGAGCGCGTGCTGGCCTTCTGGAAGGCCGACGACACGTTCCGGGCCTCGGTGGAGCGCAACCCGGCCGGTGACGACGGCGCCAACGAGTTCGTCTTCTACGACGGCCCGCCCTTCGCCAACGGTCTGCCGCACTACGGGCACCTGCTGACCGGCTACGTCAAGGACATCGTGCCGCGCTTCCAGACCATGCGCGGCCGCCGGGTCGAGCGCCGCTTCGGTTGGGACTGCCACGGGCTGCCCGCCGAGCTGGAGACCATGTCGCAGCTGGGGCTGAAGACCAAGGACGAGATCGAGGAGATGGGCATCGAGGCGTTCAACGCCGCGTGCCGCACCTCGGTGCTGCAGTACACCGACGCCTGGCAGGCCTACGTCACCCGGCAGGCCCGCTGGGTCGACTTCGAGCACGACTACAAGACCCTCGACATCACGTTCATGGAGAGCGTGCTGTGGGCCTTCAAGTCCCTGTACGACAAGGGGCTGGTGTACGAGGGGCTGCGGGTGCTGCCCTACTGCTGGAACGACGAGACCCCGCTGTCCAACCACGAGCTGCGGATGGACGACGAGGTCTACCAGAACCGGCAGGACCCGGCCGTCACCGTCGGCTGCCGGCTGGAGACCGGTGAGCTGGCGCTGATCTGGACCACCACCCCGTGGACGCTGCCCAGCAACCAGGCCATCGCGGTTGGGGTCGACATCGACTACGTCGTGGTGCAGGGCACGCCCGAGCACGGTGGCGGGGAGCGCTATCTGATCGCCGAGGCGCTGTTGCCGCGCTACACCCGCGAGCTGGGCGAGGACGCCGCCGACCGGATCGTCCAACGGGTGAAGGGATCGGAGCTGCTCGGCCGTCGTTACACGCCACCGTTCTCCTACTTCCTGGACAGCCCGAACGCGCACGTGGTGCTGTCCGGTGACCACGTCACCACCGAGGACGGCACCGGTCTGGTGCACATGGCCCCCGCCTTCGGCGAGGAGGACAAGATCGTCACCGACGCCGCCGGGATCGTCCCGGTCGTGCCCGTCGACGCCGCCGGCCGGTTCACCTCCGAGGTGCCCGACTACGCCCACCAGCAGGTGTTCGACGCCAACGGTTTCATCATCGACGACCTCAAGGCGACCACCCGGGGTGAGTCGGCCGGCTCGGTGATGCCGGGCACGGTGCTGCTGCGCCAGGAGACGTACGACCACCCGTACCCGCACTGCTGGCGGTGCAAGAACCCCCTGATCTACAAGGCCGTCTCGAGCTGGTTCGTCTCGGTGACGAGCTTCCGGGACCGGATGGTCGAGCTCAACGAGCAGATCACCTGGGTGCCCGAGCACGTCAAGGACGGCCAGTTCGGCAAGTGGCTGTCCAACGCCCGCGACTGGTCGATCAGCCGCAACCGCTACTTCGGCAGCCCGATCCCGATCTGGAAGTCCGACGACCCGACCTATCCGCGGGTCGACGTCTACGGCTCGATCGCCGAGCTGGAGGCCGACTTCGGGGTCGAGGTGACCGACCTGCACCGGCCGTTCATCGACGACCTGACCCGGCCGAACCCGGACGACCCGACGGGCCGCTCGACCATGCGCCGGGTGACCGAGATCCTCGACGTCTGGTTCGACTCCGGTTCGATGCCGTACGCCCAGGTGCACTACCCGTTCGACAACGCCGAGTGGTTCGAGCACCACAACCCGGGTGACTTCATCGTGGAGTACATCGGGCAGACCCGCGGCTGGTTCTACACCATGCACATCCTGGCCACCGCGCTGTTCGACCGCCCCGCGTTCAGCAGCGCCATCAGCCACGGCATCGTGCTGGGCAGCGACGGCCAGAAGATGAGCAAGTCGTTGCGCAACTACCCCGACGTCAACGAGGTCTTCGACCGCGACGGCGCCGACGCGATGCGCTGGTTCTTGATGTCGTCGCCGATCCTGCGCGGCGGCAACCTGATCGTCACCGAGCAGGGCATCCGCGAGGGTGTCCGCCAGGTGCTGATCCCGCTGTGGAACGCGTACTACTTCTTCACCCTGTACGCCAACGCGGCGCAGGGCGGGCAGGGCTACGAGGCCAAGGTCAGCCGGGCGTCGACCGACGTGCTCGATCGCTACATCCTGGCCAAGCTGGACGAGTTCACCACCCAGGTGGGCGACGAGCTGGAGGCGCTGAACGTGGCCGCCGCCTGCGACGCGACCCGGTCGTTCCTGGAGGTGCTGTCCAACTGGTACATCCGCCGCTCCCGGGACCGCTTCTGGGACGGGGAGTCCGACGCCTCGCTGGCCGCCTTCGACACCCTCTACACGGTGCTGGAGCAGACCACCCGGGTGGTGGCCCCGCTGCTGCCGCTGACCGCCGAGGAGGTCTGGCGCGGTCTGACCGGGGAACGGTCGGTGCACCTGACCGACTGGCCCTCGGTGAGCGGCGAGACCGATGCCGGCCTGGCCGCGGCGATGGACCGCGTCCGCGAGGTCTGCTCGACCGCCTCGGCGCTGCGCAAGGCCGAAGGGTTGCGGGTCCGGCTGCCCCTGGCCTCCCTGACCGTGGTCACCGACGACGCTGCCTCGCTGCAGCCGCTGGCCGGCTTGATCACCGACGAGCTGAACGTCAAGGCGCTGGTGCTGACCGATCTCGCCGACGCCGACCAGGGGGCGTTCGGGGTGCAGCAGACGCTGCAGGTCAACGCCCGCGCCGCCGGGCCCGCGGCTGGGTCGCGACGTCCAGCGAGCGATCAAGGGCAGCAAGTCCGGCGACTGGTCGGTGGCCGACGACGGCTCGGTCGTCGCGGGTGGGATCGCCCTGGTGGAAGGGGAGTACGCCCTCACCACGGTCGTGGCCGACGCCGACCCGAGTGACCAGCGTGCGGTGGCGATGCTGCCCGGCGGCGGCTTCGTGATCCTGGACTGCGCGGTCACCCCGGAGCTGGCGGCCGAGGGTCTGGCCCGCGACGTGGTCCGCGCCGTGCAGCAGGCCCGTCGTGACGCCGGTCTGCAGGTCAGCGACCGGATCGTCCTGACGCCTCGGTGGGGACGAGGCCGTGCGGGCCGCGGTGGACACCCACGCCGCGCTGATCAGGAGCGAGACGCTGGCCGGCGAGCTGGTGGTGACCGAGGCCGGTGAGGCGTGAGCCACTGGCCGTCGGCGACGGTCAGCGGGTGACGATCGCCGTCGCGCGCCTCGCCGGCTGAGGCGCCGGTCGCGGCTGGCCCCGACCGGACTTTTGTGCCGATTGTGCGAACTGTTGTCGGCAATCGGCCAAAGTTGCGAGGCTGAGGTGCGATCAGGATCACGCCAACGGGTGCTGACACCGTTGTCACTTCGCTGTTACGGTGAAGAGGTCAGGCATGACGTCGAGGTTGTGCGGCACTTCGTGTCGGCCCCGGGTCGGCGTCCTCAGAAAGTCCTGCTCGTGACCACCGTCGCTTTGACCCTCTTCTCGCTGGTGCTGCCGCTCCTGGTGCTCTTCGCCTTCACCTGGCTCCTCAGCGCGCTCTTCGACCCGACCTCGATCATCGGCCGCACGTTCAGCCGGCTCGAGGAAGCGGCGATCGTCCGTCGGAGTCGCCGCGTGATCACCTTCGCGTTGACGCTGATCCTGCTGACCGTGGTGTTCCCGGTCTCCGTCTTCTACGCGGGTGCCTGGCTGGTCGGCGCGGCGTACGACGAGACCTCGGTGCTGCGTCGCCTGACCGTACGCCTCGGGGTCACGGCGGAGTAGGTCCGGCCGGGCTACTGGCTGGTCGCCCAGCTCCGGTAGGCCTCGACAGCTGTCGGCAGGGTGGCGAACACGTGCTCGGCCCCGATGGCGTCGATCAGCCCGGCTTTCTGCAGGTCCTCGCGCACCTCGAACTTCACCCGGGCCAGCGCCATCGTGATGCCGCGGTCGTCCAGCTCGACCCGCAGCTCCTCCAGCACACCGGCGGCGGTGAAGTCGATCTCGGTGTTCGCCTCGGCGTTCAGGACGAACCAGCGGACCGGATCCTCGGCCTCGTCGATGGCCAGCAGCGCCCGGGTCCGGAAGTCGTCGGCGTCGGCGAAGAACAGCGGCGCGTCGTAGCGGTAGACCAGCAGACCGGGAACCTGGCTCGAACCGGGATAGTCCTCGACGTCGTGCATGCCGGCCAACCCGGGCGAGAACCCCAGCACGGCGTCGTGCGGTCGCACGATCCGACGCAGCAGGTTGAGCACCGACAACCCGATGGCGATGGCGATCCCGTAGAGGACGTCGACGGCCAGCACGGCCACGGTGGTGGCCAGCGCCAGCACCAGCTCGCTGGTCCGGAAGTGGGCGAGACGGCGGAAGCCGTCGATGTCGACCAGCCGCGTCGCCGCGTACACGACGACGCCGCCGAGAGCCGCCAGCGGGAACGTCTCCAGCGCCGGCCCGAGGAACAGCAGCGTGGCCACCACCACCAGCAGCGCCGTCAGGGCCGCGACCTGGCTGCGGCCCCCGCTGGACACGATCACCGCTGTGCGGCTGCCGCTGCTGCTGACCGGAAAACCCTGCAGCAGACCGGCGGAGACGTTGGCCGCTCCGAGCGCCAGCAGCTCCTGGTTGGCGCGGATCGGTGGGTCGTCCCGGGTGGCGAACGCCCGCCCGGTCAGCACGTTGTCGGTGAAGCCGACGGCCGCGATCCCGGTCGCGGCCAACGCCACCTGCAGCAGGTCCAGCGCCGCGAGGTCGGGGATCCTCGGCACCGGCAGACCGCGCGGGACCTCGCCCACCACGGCCAGCCCGAAACGGTCGGCACCGACCAGGGCGACCGCGACCGCGGCCGCCACCATCACGATCAGCACCCACGGCCAGCGCGGCCGCACCGCCCGTCCGGTGAGCAGCAGGACCACCACCACGACGCTCAGGATCAGCGTCGGGAGCTTCACCAGGCCGAGGTGCGTGGCCACGTAGGCGACCTCGGAGAAGGTGCTGCCGGACGGCACCGACATGCCGGTGATCTTGCCCAGCTGGCTGACGATCATGAGCACCGCGATGCCGGCCATGTAGCCGGTCAGCACCGGTTTGGAGAGCAGATCGGCCACGTAGCCGAGACGGGCCAGCCAGCCGATCACGCAGATGACGCCGACGCCGACGGCGAGGGCGGCCGCTGCGGTCGCCGCCAGGGCGGTGTTGCCCGCGGTGACCGTGGCGATGCCCACGGCCGTCATCAGGGCGGTGGTCGACTCCGGCCCGACCGACAGGGCCCGCGACGAGCCGAAGAGGGCGTAGAGCAGCAGCGGCCCGACAGCCGCCCACAGACCCTGGACCGCGGACAAGCCGGCCAGCTCCGCGTACGCCATCACCTGCGGGACCAGGTAGGCGGCGACCGCCAGTCCGGCGATCAGGTCCCCGCGCAGCCAGGGCCGCTCGTAGCGGCGGATCTGCCAGGCCCCGGGGAGCAGCTCGGCCCAGCGCGGTCGGGCTGGCGCGGCGGCGCGGCCGTCACCCGTCGGGGTCCGCGCGGCGCTGGCCATGCGGGGACAGTAGTGCACCCTGCCGCGCCGCTCACCTCAGGTAGTCGAGCAGGTCGCCGAGGGTGCCGTAGCCACGCAGGCACGAGGGCGTGGTCGGCGCGCTGGCGCACGTGGTGTCGACCTGGGCCTGGATGGCCCGGTCCAGTCCGGTCATGCTGGCCTGGGACAGCACCCAGCCCAGCGGGGCGGTGACCTCGGGCTGGGCGGTCCGGTCGACCACGATCACCCGACGCGGGAAGGCATCGGCGGCCGCGTCGCAGTCGATCGGACCAGCTGTCGACGGAGGACAGATCGACCGGGTGCGCACGGTGGTGGACACCCGCTGCAGCAGGGCGTCGGTCCGGGTCAGCGTGGCCGAGCCCCGCAGGTAGCCCACGGCCGGCAGCAGCAGCTCGCTCTGCAGGGCCGGCGGCGGGGTCAGCCGACCGGCTGTGGCCTGCTCGTTGGTCAAGAACACCACCAACGGGATGACCAGCGGCTCGTCCGACCGCCCGGCCACCACGTCGTCGTTGTGGGTCCGGACCTGGGACAGCCACTGCGCGGAGAGATCGGTGACGGTGGCCAGGCCGGTGTTCTCGATGTAGCCGCCGTCGATCAGCTGGGTGCGCGGCCAGAAGCTCGTCCGGTCGTCGGCCGTGTCGCCGCGCACGTCGCAGCCACCGACGACGCCGCCGGGGGTGACGAACGGGAACCGCGCGGTGAGCAGGGCGGCGGTCGAGGCGGTGACCGAGCGCAGGCAGTCGTCACCGGTGCCGGCGACCGGACCGTAGGCGGCGAACAGGTCGATCGTCCGGGCCCCGGGGCCGATCCGGCGGTCGCAGCGCTGCTCGCCGGTGGTGCCCGCCGCCGGCGGCGTCGGCTGCTCCAGGTCGAGCTGGCTCACCCACACCCGGCACTGGCTGGCCACGCTGCTGGAGTTGAGGACCAGCGGGCCGGTGGCGGGGGAGAGGTCGCCGGGAGCGGTCAGGAAGTCCGACGACCCCCACGGCCGGTCGGCGTGCGCGCGGTCCCAGCCGAGCTCGATGAGACGGGCCCGGTCCGCCCACGACCCGGCCGGGGCCGCGCCGTTGGTGCCCAGCGGCACCCCGGTGGCGGCGTAGGCGGGGTCGCGGACGAAGGTCCCGATCACCGCCTGCCCAAGAGTCTCCGGTTCGGCCATGGCCTTGACCGACTCCACCGCGCGCGTGGTGCCCGGATCCTCCGGGGTGCCGGAGAAGCGGGCGACGGTCAGACCGACCGAGCCGCCGCTGGCCCCGCCGGAGAACAGGGTCGAGTGCGCGCCGCAGCCGCCGGTGCCGCTGTCGATCGCAGCCAGTCCCTTGACGGTCCAGTACGCCGCGCGGATGCCCCCGCCCTCGGCGGCGACCATGATCATCGGCCGGACCCGTTGCCCGTTCACGACGACCTCACAGGCGCCCGGTTGGTCGAGCCAGCTCTGCAGCACGTCGCTCACCGGCGCCCGGGTCGGCGTACCGGCGGCGACGTCGGCCACCCGGTGGATGCCGCTGCCGCCAGCGGTCAGACCGGCCAGCACCACGGCGATGACCAGCACGCTGACCAGCGGTGTCCGGCGGAACCCGAGGATCCGGAACACCTCAGCGGTCGGCCGCTCCTGGATCAGCAGCCCGGCCGTGGCCGGGATGCCGATCAGCAGGGTGAGCGAGACGACGGCGACGGCCGAGACACCGAGCCGCGCCACCAGGACCGGGAAGACAGCGATCAGCAGGAACCCGGCCAGGACGATGCCGAGCAGCAACCAGCGGGCGAACAGCCGGGCCGGCGGGCGGGTGCCGAGCGCGGCGAGCGGGTCGCGGACCCGGTCGGTCGGCGCAGCCGCCAGCGCCCAGCTGATCACCCAGGGCAACGTGACCCCGACGACCCCCAGCAGCAGGAAGAAGACCGCGGGACCGCGGGCCACACCGGTGACCGCCGGTCCGAGGGCGACCACCGACAGGTAGGAGCGGATCAGCCCGATCCCGCCCACGGTGAGGGCGGTCAGGGCGAGCGCGTGACCGGTGAAGCGGATGGTGGCGACCTCGGTGGCGGTGAAGGCGGGGGGCCGGTCGGGGACCAGCCAGTCCGGCCGGATCTGCCAGGCGCGACGGAGGGTCCAGGACACCCCCACGACCACGACGGGGACGGCGCAGAACACCAGCAGCCGGACGATCAGCACCGGGGCGTCCATCCACCACCCGGCCAGCAGCGCGGCGCCGACCGGGATGGCAGCGCCCAGCAGCCACAGCGCCAGCAGGGCGTCGTGTCGGCCGCGCAGGTGCGCCAGCCGGGCCCGGAAGCGCTGTCGGTCGGTGGCCAGCTCGATGATCATGGTGCCGGCCAGCTGGAGGTCGCGCCCCAGTCGCCAGACCAGGAGCCTCGGCCAACCCGTCGTGGTGGTCGTTCCGAGATCGGGCGGGGTGACGGGTCCGGCGGCACCCGAGCCCGCCGGGCCGGGTGTCGCCCGCCTCGCCGCGCCCGCTCCGGGCGTCACCGGACTCGGGTCGTCGATCAGGTCGCTGCGGTGGCGCTCGGCCCAGCCCGTACGGAACCGGGCGAGCACCTCCAGCAGGATGGCCACGGCGACCAGCGCGGCCACCGCGGCGAACGCCTGTACCCAGCCCCGGGACCCGTCGGAGGCCCAGCGTCGTTGCACGTCGGGGAGCTGCTCGAGGATGGCGCTGCCCGACAGCATGGTCAGCACGACCAGGGGGATGATCATGGCCACCGAGAAGCGGTGGTGCACCAGCGCCCGCAGCGTCCGGCTCGTCGTGGCACGCGGGCTCTCCACGACCTCGGCCGACGCTGGCTGCGGGATCACGAAGCGGAGCAGCAGGGCGGCCCCGACCGCCACCAGCGACCAGCCCCGCAGGTAGGTCGTCGCCGCCAGCACGGTCGTCCAGCCCGACGGGCCCCGTGTCCCGCTCAGGGCAAGCAGGGTGAGGTTCTGCACCACCGCGGCCCCGACCGTGAGGCCCACCAGCCACTGCGCCGTCAGTCGTCCGGCTCGGCTGCGGTAGAGCAGGGCGACCAGCCCGGCCAGCAGGCACCCGTACGTGACCACGAAGACGAGATCGACAGCGGCGTACCAGCCGAGGAGGGCGCGGAACAGCTGATCGGTCATCAGCCCGCCGCCGGCGAGCACCTCAGTCCACCCGGCCCGCCGTTCGACGGCTCCCGGTCCGACCAGGACCGAGAACGGCCAGGCCCGCCCCTGGCTGTCGACCATCCGGGCCGACTGCGCGTCGATCTCGGCCAGCGCGACCACGCACGCCGTGGCCAGGGCCACGGCCAGGGCCCACAGGTAACGGCGGGCCGGCGGTGCCGGCGCGGGCGCGGACGCCTGCCGGGCGATGGGCGAGCTCATGGTGGCAGGAGGGCGGCAGGAGCGGGCCGGATACCTCCGGGGACCTCGTAGACCAGCCACAGCGCCCCGTCGTCCAGCACCTGCGACTCGACCAGCTGCAGAGCGACTCCCTCGACCAGGGGCCCGGGCAGCCGGATCAGCGTCTGCGCCGCCGGGTCCGCCCCGATCACCGGAGCCACGATCACGGCGACCCGGTCGACCAGACCCGCCGCCAGCAGAGCGCCGTTGAGCGCACCCCCGGCATCGGTCCGGATCGAGCCGATCCCGAGCTCGGAGCGTAGGCGCGGCAAGGCGTCGGCCAGGTCGACCCGGTCCTCACCGGCGGTCAGGTGGTTGATGCCGCGTCGGTCCAGGTAGGAGAGGTACGCCGCCGGAGTCGCCCGGCTGACCAGCACCACGATCCCGGCGTACCACGGCTGGGCCTGCGCGTGCCGCCAGCAGTGGATCCGACCGCGGCTGTCGGGCACCACCAGCAGCGGACGCGGCTCGTGCACGAGCTCGGCGAACCCCGGGGGCAGGTCCGACGCGCTCCAGCGGTGGCAGCTCGCGCTCCTGCTCCGCGGCCGACTCGTCCGGTCCGAACGCCTCGGCGGTGACGCTGCCCATCAGGATCGCGTCGCTCACCCAGCGGAAGCCCCGGGCGTAGTAGCGCACGCCGTCGCCGGCGAACCCGGTGATCTTGCCGTCCAGGCTGATCTCGTTGTAGAGCGTCACGTGCGGTCGTCCGGCTGCCATCCTCGGATGGTCGCAGCCGGCACCGACAGCGCGCCGGTCCAGCCGCCGGGAGGAGAGCCCCTGCCCGGGGGAGACTGAGTCCGTGCGGACAGGACTGGCGATCGCGGTCGTGGTCGGCGCCTGGGTGTCGGCGGCGACCATCGCGTGGGCGGGCAGCTACCCGGGCGGCAACCTGGCCATCGTCTTCGCCGCGTTCGTGGTGGTGGGGCTGACCGGTCTGGCCTGGCTGGTCCTGGCCGTCACCGAGATCGTGGTGCCACGGTTCGCTCTCCCGGTGACCCTGGCGGTGCTGGCCGGCGTGGTCATCGGCGGCAGCGGGCTCGCCGCCCGGATCGAGCTCCCGCTGCTGGCCCGCTTCGCGGCGTCCCGCCCGGCCTTCGACCAGGTGATCGCCGACCGCGGTGAGGCCGGGCCGGGAGCCCCCTGTCCCCGACGCATCGGCTCGTACCGGATCCTCAGCTGCCGCACGCTCGGTTCCGACACCTACTTCCGGGCCCGGGACGGCGGGTTCCTGGACTCGGTCGGCTTCGTCTACCTGCCCGAGGGCGTGCCGACCGAACCCGCCGACCGCCACCTCGATCACGTACGGGCAGCTGCGTGGACCGTGGTACTCCTTCGTCGAGGCGTGGTGACCTTCCCGGCTCCCGGCATGGCAGGTTTACAGTGTTGTGCCCATGAGCGGAACGACGACGCAGTCGACGGGTCCGATGCGGGTGCCGGTGAGCACCGGGCGGGCGGTCCTCAACACGATCAAGGGCTCGGCGGGCAACCTCGTCGAGTGGTACGACGTCTACGTCTACACCGTGTTCGCCGTCTACTTCGAGGCCCAGTTCTTCGACCCGGCGGACAAGAACTCCACCCTCTACATCTACGCGATCTTCGCGGTCACCTTCCTGATGCGCCCGGTGGGCTCGTGGTTCTTCGGCCGGTACGCCGACCGCCGCGGCCGGCGGGCGGCGCTGACCTTCAGCGTCACCTTGATGTCGGCCTGCTCGTTCGTGGTGGCGGTGATGCCGACCCGCGAGTCGATCGGGGTCTGGGCGGCGGCGATCTTGATCGTGGCTCGGCTCGGTGCAGGGTTTCGCCACCGGTGGTGAGTACGGCACCTCGGCCACCTACATGTCGGAGGCGGCCACGGCCAACCGGCGCGGCTTCTTCTCCTCCTTCCAGTACGTGACCCTGGTCGGTGGGCACGTGCTCGCCCAGGTCACGCTGCTGGTCTTGATCAACGTCCTCGAGGTGGACCAGATCAAGGACTGGGGCTGGCGGATCGGCTTCTTCATCGGCGGCATCGCCGCCCTGGTGGTGCTGTGGATCCGGCGCACGATGGACGAGTCGCTCAGCGAGGAGCACCTGGCCGCGATCCGCTCGGGGGCGGACAGCGACGCCGGCTCGCTCAAGGTCCTGTTCGCCAGCTACTGGCGTCAGCTGCTGCTGGTCTTCCTGATCACCGTCGGCGGCACGGTCGCCTTCTACACCTACAGCGTCAACGCCCCGGCCATCGTCAAGACCGCCTTCGGCGAGGACGGTGCGCGGGCCGCCACCTGGGTCAACCTGTTCGGACTGATCTTCCTGATGCTGCTGCAACCGCTGGGCGGGCTGCTCAGCGACAAGATCGGCCGCAAGCCGATGCTGGTCTTCTTCGGCGTCGGCGGCGTCCTCTACACCTGGGTGCTGATCACCTACCTGCCCCAGACCACCTCGCCGGTGTCGGCCTTCCTGCTGACCGCTGCCGGCTACGTCATCCTGACCGGCTACACGTCGGTGA
Organism: uncultured Actinomycetota bacterium; assembly: GCA_963784345.1. GTDB lineage: Bacteria > Actinomycetota > Actinomycetes > Propionibacteriales > Propionibacteriaceae > Microlunatus. The sequence continues at coordinate 103,183 of CAWARE010000040.1, read as the reverse complement.
ACGCCATCGTCAAGGCCGAGTACTTCCCGGCCGAGGTGCGGGCGCTCGGGGTGGGTCTCGGCTACGCCCTGGCCAACTCGATGTTCGGCGGGACGGCACCGCTGATCTACCAGGCGGCCAAGGCCGGCGACAACGTGACGGGCTTCATCATCTACGTGACAGCGATCATCGCGGTCAGCCTGGTGGTCTACGTCTTCTTCCTGAAGAACCGGTCGGTGACGGCCCTGGACCGCGAGCAGGGGCACGCGTACGAGGCGGCCGGCCGGCCGCTGAGCTGACGCCCGGGAACCGGTCAGAGACCGGGCCTCTCGGTCGGCCGGCCCTCTCGGTCGGCCGGGGCTCCCGGTCCGCCCGTGCGGTCACGGTGGCCACCACCGCGTACGGGCCGACGGCACGCCGGCGGTGCTGGACCCGGTGGAGGACACCGCCGACGTGAAGCCCGGCTACCTGGTCACCAAGCCCAGCTCCTTCCAGCAGGTGTTCTCGATCCCGGCCGCGCCGGAGGGCAGCACGGCGGTCCAGATGACCATCACGTACGAGCTGCTGATCCAGGCCGCCCCGAACTCCAAGACCTACCTCCGGCAGGCCACCTCGGACACCTTCCAGGTGCCGCTGGTCGCCTGAGGTACCCCTCAGGCGGGGCGCTGCGGCGTCTCCTGATCTGTTCTTGAGGGTCGACGCAACCCTGAGGCGGTCTTGAGGAGAGGTTGGTCGGCGCTGAGGCGGGCGCTGCGGTTGACGGTTCAGTCTTGTTCTCACCACCGCAGATCAGGAGTGAGAGCACCGTGAGCATCGTCCCCCTCGAGTCCCTCGGCTGGATCGTCACTGCCGGCCTGAGTGGCTACCGGGTCTGACCCGGTCACGAACCGTCCCGCCCTCTGAGGGCGGGACACCCTGCGGGACCTGACGCCCACCATCGGGGGATGGTGTGTCGGTCCCAGGTGCAGGAAGTCCGCAGCTGGTGCCCACCATCGGGGGATGGTGCACCGCACGGACGCAGGAGACCGACCAGAGCTCACCTCCGGGGGGTGGTGAGTGGTCGGAGCAGGAAGTCCGGTCAGAGCGCGCACATCGGGGGATGCCGCGCCGGCCGGAACCAGACCCGGCCCATGGCGCTCGTGTGGGGACCCGAGCGCCATGGGCCGGATCCATCTCCGGCACACTGCTGGGCATGATCCGACGCCGAGCCCGCATCACGGGCCGGGTCCAAGGTGTCTTCTTCCGCGACAGCTGCCGCCTCGAGGCGAGAGCCAGGGGCGTGGCCGGCTCGGTGACCAACCGCTCCGACGGGTCGATGGAAGCCGTCTTCGAGGGACCCGCTGACGCGGTCGAGGAGCTCATCAGCTGGTGCCACCGTGGTCCGGCCTCGGCCAGGGTCGACGCTGTCGAGGTGACCGAGGAGGAGCCGGAGGGCGACACCGGCTTCGCCGTCGTCTGAACCTGGTCGGCCGAGTGCTGGTTCGGCGAGTGCGCCGTTCGTGGCTCCGCGGAGGGTTCCGGTCTTCCCGTGCGCCGGTGGGTGCGCCGTTTGTGGCTCCGCGGTGGGTTCCGGTCTTCCCGTGCGCCCGCAGCCGCGCCGTTCGTGGCTCCGTGGTGGGTTCCGGTCTTCCCGTGCGCCCGCAGCCGCGCCGTTCGTGGCTCGGCGGTGGGTTCCGGTGTCGACCTGCGGCTGTCCGGCTGCCTGGCTCGGCTGCCGTCGTTGGTGGCTCGGTGGTGGGTTCCGGTGTTCGGGAGCCGTGCCGGCTGGCCGTTTGTGGCTCGGTGGTGGGTTCCGGTGCTCGGGCGCCGTGCCGGCTGGCCGTTTGTGGCTCGCCGGTGGGTTCCGGTCCTCGCGAACGCCCGCAAGCCGCTCCGTTTGTGGCTCGCCGGTGGGTTCCGGCGACCGGAACACCGCCAGAACGCCGAGAACCCGCACGGCCGTCGGGCGCGTACGGGTTCTCGGCGGAGCAGGCTCAGGGGAGGACGACGATCCCGTCCTCGTCGGAGTGCAGGACCTGACCCGACGTGATGGTGACGCCGCCGATCTCGACGGGGGCGTCGACGGTGCCGGCGCCGGTCTTGGTGCTCTTGCGCGGGTTGGTGCCGAGCGCCTTGATGCCGATCTCCAGCCCGTCGATGGCCACGCTGTCCCGGATGCAGCCGTGCACCACGATCCCGGCCCAGCCCCGCTCCACCGCGATGGCGGCGATCAGGTCACCGACCAGCGCCGACCGGAGCGAACCGCCGCCGTCGACCACCAGCACCCGGCCCTGCGGATCCGGGTGGTCGGACAGGGTCTTCTTGAGCAGGGCGTTGTCCTCGAAGCACTTCACGGTCACCGCCGGTCCCGCGAACCGCTGGTGGCGGCCGAAGCTGCGCAGCTGCACGGGGATGCTGGCCAGCGCCTCGCCGTGCTCGTCGACCAGGTCGGCGGTGGCCTGCGGCTCGATCGTGTCGGTCATGATCAGTTCTCCTCGTGGTCGTCGGGCCGTACCGAGAGCACCGGGCACGGTGACTCCATCAGGATCCGGTGGGCGTTGCTGCCCAGCAGCATCTTGCCGACCTGGCTGCGTCGGCGCAGACCGATGACGCACAGGCTGGCGCCGACCTCGGTGATCACGTCGAGGATCTCCTCGGACGGGTCCTTGCCCCGCAGCTCCTGCCGGACGCTGAAGTCGACCCCGGCCTCGTCCAGGGTGGCCTGCACCCAGTCCCAGTCGGCCTGGTGGGCGAAGGTCGGGTCGGCGTACGCGTCGCCGCGGGAGGAGTTGATCACCAGCAGCGGTTGCCGCCGCAGCTTCGCCTCGCTGACGGCGGTGGTCAGGGCCGCCCGCCCCAGGGCGTTGGCGCTGAAGCCGACGACGATGGTCATGGGTTCTCCTTCGGGGACGGTTCGGAGGGTGAGGTGTCCGTGGGTGGTGGATCCGCCGGCGGCGTCCTCACTCCCGGTGGTTCGTCGCTCGACGGCTCCGGTCGACCCAGCTCGCCGTGCGGCGTCTCTCCGTACGAGTGCTCGCCGTACGAGGTCTCCGACCGCGACCCGCGGTGCGCGGGCGCCGGCAGCCGGACGTCGGACACCTGCGCACTGGCCAGCGGGTGGCCGTCGGCGTCGGTGTCCAGGTCGTGGTGCAGCTCGTCGGACAGGTGCTCGAGGCTGGCCTCGACCCGCGCCGGCAGCAGCTTCTTGATCAGCCAGAACAGCACCGGGAAGGCCAGGATGATGACGATGATCACGTAGACGACCACGGCGATGGCCGAGACCACGAACTGCCCGGTGGCCACGTCGACGCTGCCGATCAGACCCTTGGGATCACCGGAGGACAGCTGCATGGCACGCCGGCCCTGGAGCTCGACCCGAGGACCGAGGATGACGCCGACGATCAGCGGCAGCACCGGGATCGCGAACCGTCGCATCCCGAAGCCGAGCAACCCCAGCACCAGCAGCAGGATCAGGTCGAAGTTGGAGCCGTTGACCGCGTACGCACCCATCGAGGCGAAGAACAGGATGCCCGCGTAGAGGTACGGCCGGGGGATCCGGAGCAGCTTCGCCCAGAGCGGCGCCATCGGCAGGTTCAGCACCAGCAGCAGCGCGTTGCCGATGAACAGGCTGGCGATCAGCGCCCAGACCAGCGGCCCTTCGCGCTGCAGCAGCAGCGGTCCGGGCTGGATCCCGAAGGAGACCAGGGCCGCGAGCATGATCGCCGAGGTGGCGTTGGTGGGCAGCCCGAGGGAGAGCATCGGCACCATCGTGCCGGCGGCGCTGGCGTTGTTCGCCGCCTCCGGACCGGCCACCCCCTCGATCGCTCCGCGGCCGAACTCCTCCGGGTGCTTGCTGAGCTTCTTCTCGGTGATGTAGGACAGGAAGGTCGGGATCTCCGCACCGCCGGCCGGGATGACCCCGAACGGGAAGCCGAAGGCGGTGCCCCGCAGCCACGGCTTCCAGGACCGCTTCCAGTCCTCCTTGCGCAGGAAGGGCTGCCCGACCGGGATGATCTCGGTGGCCTTGCGTCGCAGGTGCGCCGCCACCCAGAGGGCCTCGCCCAGGGCGAAGATGCCGACAGCGACCACGACCACGTCGATGCCATCGCCGAGCTGGGCGATCCCGAAGGTCATCCGGGCCTGCCCGCTGACCGCGTCGATGCCGATCATGCCGATGGTCAGACCGACCACCAGGGCGATGAAGCCACGCAGCCGGGAGGAGCCGAGCACTGCGGTGACGGCGATGAACGCCAGCAGCATGATCGCCAGGTACTCCGGCGCGCCCAGGGACACGGCGAACCGGGCCATCAGCGGGGCGAAGAACACGATCAACGTGGTGCCGATGGTGCCGGCCACGAAGGAGCCGATCGCCGCGGTGGCCAGCGCCGGCGCGGCCTTGCCGGCTTTGGCCATCAGGTTGCCCTCGATGGCCGTCACCACCGACGACGACTCACCGGGGGTGTTCAGCAGGATCGAGGTCGTCGACCCGCCGTACATGCCGCCGTAGAAGATGCCGGCCAGCATGATCAGCGCCCCGGTCGGTTCGAGGCTGTAGGTGATCGGCAGCAGCAGCGCGATCGTCATGGCCGGGCCGATGCCGGGCAGCACGCCGACGGCGGTGCCGACGATGACGCCGATCAGCGCCAGCAGCAGGTTCATGGGTGTCGCCGCGGTGGCGAAACCCTCGAGCAGGAAGCCGAGGTTCTCCATCGTCGTACCCCCTTACAGGATTCCCTGGAGGATGCCGGCCGGGAGGCCGACCCCCAGACCGATGGCGAAGCCGTAGAAGGTGATCAGCGACAGCGCGACCGCGATCACCAGGGCTCGGATGTAGTGCCGGCTGCCCAGCGCGAGCGCGGAGCCGTAGAACAGGATGGCGCCGGAGATCACCCAACCGAGCACGTCGATCAGCACGATGTTGGCCACGAAGACGCCGACCAGCATCAGCACGGTCTTGATGTCGACGCGAGCCTCGAGATCGACGTCCTCGCCGCCCTCCAGCTCGGGCTTGCTGCCGCGCAGCACGGCCACGGTGAGGCCGACGGCCAGCAGGATCAGGGCGCTGCCCAGGACGATCGGCACGGCCTTGGGGCCGAGCGGATCGGTGCCGGTGGTGTTGTTCCCGAGACCGGCGGCGTCGACCAGCATGATCACGCCGAGCACCACCAGGAAGGCGCAGACGCCCAGCTGGGCGAGGTCCCGGACCGGGCCGGCGGGGGCCGGAGCCCACTCCGTCCCGGTCGTGGTGGCCTCGCTCATGCCAGGCCCAGCTTCTTCAGCGTGTCCTCCACCGAGGTGGTCTGCTCGGTCAGGAAGGGCGCGAACTCGTCGGCCGGCAGGAAGGCGTCGGTCCAACCGTTCTTGGTCAGCACGTCCTTCCACTCCTGGCTGCCGTGCATGGTGGTCAGGGCGCTGACCAGGGCGGCCTTGTCGGCGTCGGAGATCTCCGGGGGAGCGACGACGCCGCGCCAGTTGGTGAAGACCAGGTCGATGCCGGACTCCTTCAGCGTGGGGGCGTCGATCGCGTCGACCCGCTCGGCGCCGCTGATGGCCAGCACCCGCACCTCGCCCGCCTCGACCTGGTCGAGGAACTCACCGAAGCCGGAGGCGCCGAAGGCGATCTTGCCGCCGAGCAGCGCCGGGAGCAGGTCGCCGCCGCCGTCGTAGGAGACGAAGTTGACCTGCTTGGGGTCGATGCCGACCGCCTGGGCCAGCTGCATCGGGAGCAGGTGGTCCGGGCCACCCGGGGAGGAGCCGCCGCCGACGGCCAGGGCCTTGGGGTTGGCCTTCCAGGCGTCGACCAGCTCGTTGATCGTCTTGTACGGCGAGTCCTTCGGCACCACGATGGCGCCGGACTCCTCGATCAGCTTGGCGATCGGGGTGGTCTGGTCGAGCTTGCGACTCGGACTTGTTGGTGTACTGCGCACCGACCACGCCGAGCCCCATCATCATCAGCAGCTTGCCGTTGCCCTTCTCGGACACGGTGCGGGACAGACCGACGGTGCCGCCGGCGCCGGCGAGGTTGAACACCTCGACGTTCTTGGTGGCGTCGATGTCGTCCATCACCTTGGCCGCGGCGCGGGCGGTGGTGTCGTAGCCGCCGCCGGCGGTGTTGGGGACCATGAACCGGACGCCGGTGAGCGGCTGGCCCGCGCCGCTGCCGGAGCCGGGCTCGGCCTGGTTGGCGGTCGCCCCGCACCCGGCGTGACCAGCAGGGCCCCGGCCGCGGCGAGCGCGGCACCAACCTTCAGATTGAGCTTCAGCTTGTCGAACATCATCGTTCCTCTCGGGTTGTCGGGGCGAGCCGACCAAGACGGTGGGGACGGCCACTCGAGGCGGCCTGGGCTGGACTCTGGCAGGGCGGGGAACGTGCTGTCTGCTTTCGGCCATCGTGGACGTTGTGGTCTTTGTGGTCGGCGTCACAGTGATGGTTTCGGTCGCCGATGGGGCCAGAATGTGCAACGGCTCGGGCACTCGCCGGGCTCGACGCCGAGGTCGGACAGGGAGGTGACGCGCATGCGTCGACGGCTCCGGCTGCCCCTGGCCTACCAGCTGGTCGCCGTCCAGCTCGTCCTGATCATGGCCGTGCTGCTCGCCGTCTCCGCCGTCTCGGTGGAGATCACCCGGCTCGGCTTCGCCCGCGACGAGGGCCGGCGGGTGCTCACCCTGGCCGAGAACCTGGCCGCCAACCCCATCGTGCGCAGCGAGGACGTCGACCGCGCCGGGGCGGTGCTGCCCGGCGGCCGTCACCACCCAGCAGGCGCTCACCGGCATCGACCTGGTGATGATCACCGACCTGTACGGGCAAGGTGATCGCCAGCACCGACACCCTGCTGGTCGACGACGTCCTGCCCTGGCCGCGAGCTGGCCGCTCGGCCCGGACCGCTCCCACTCCGACTCGATCGAGCATCCGGGGCACCACCTACCTGGTCGCCGCCGTGCCGATCCTGTCCGATCCCGACCAGGGCGATCCCGTACGCCAGCTGGGCGTCGCGGTGGTGGCGCAGCAGAGCCCGACCCGGCTGGAGTCGCTGGCCAGCGCCGCGCCCACCCTGCTCACCTACCTCGGAGCGGCGCTGCTGCTCGGGGATCGGTGGCTCGCTGCTGCTGGCCCGCTGGATCAAGCGCGGCACGCTCGGGATGGAGCCGGCCGAGATCGCGGCCCTGGCCGAGCAGCGGGAGGCCATCTTCGCCGGCATCGCGGAAGGCGTGATCGCCCTCGACACCCACCACCGGATCACCGTGGCCAACGCGCCGGCCATCGCCCTGCTGTCACTGCCGGCCGACCCCGTCGGCGCCAGCCTGGACGAGCTGGCCATCGCCGGCCGGCTGCGCGACGTGCTGACCGGGGTCGACGGGGTGGAGTCCGACGCGGTGGTGATCCGGTCCGGGCGGGTGCTGGTGCTGAACCGGATGCCGGTGAGCCGGGCCGGCCAGACGCTCGGCTCGGTCACCACCCTGCGCGACCGGACGCCGCTGGCCGAGCTGGAACGCGAGCTGGGCGCGTTCCAGGGCACCACCGACCTGCTGCGGGCCCAGGCGCACGAGTTCGCCAACCAGCTGCACACCATCTCGGGTCTGATCCAGATCGGCGACTACGACGAGGTGGTCAGCTACGTGCACACGCTGGTGGCCAGCCGGGCCGCGGTCGACCTGACCGTCGCCCAGCGCGTACGCGACGCGTCGGTGGCGGCGCTGCTGGTGGCGAAGTCGGCGCAGGCGGCCGAGCGACGGGTGGAGCTGAAGGTCGGTCCGGGCACCGCGCTGGAGGCCCTGGAGCCCCGGTCGTCGTTCGACGTGGCCACGGTGCTGGGCAACCTGGTCCAGAACGGCGTGGACGCCGTCACCTCGGCGCCGGCCACGGGTGCCGCACCCGACGGCCCCATCGGCTGGGTGGAGGTCGACGTGCGGCAGACCGACGACGTGGTGGAGGTCGTGGTCCGGGACTCCGGCCCGGGCGTGGCCACCACGATCGCCTCGGAGGTGTTCGAGCACGGCTTCACGACCAAGGCCGCCCGGGACGGCGAACGGGGGATCGGGCTGGCCCTGATCCGCCGGATCTGCCGCACCCGCGGCGGTGACGTCGAGGTCCGCGACACCGCGGCCGGCGCCGAGTTCGCCGCCTGGATGACGGTGCAGCCGGCACCGGAGAGAGGAAGATCATGATCACGGTCCTGGTCGTCGACGACGACTTCCGGGTGGCCCGGATCCACAGCGCGTTCGTGGACCGGGTCGAGGGCTTCCGCACCATCGGCGTGGCCAACACCGGGCAGGAGGCGATCCGGCTGGCGGTCGCCCTGGTGCCCGACCTGATCCTGCTGGATCTCTATCTGCCCGACGTCTTCGGCCTGGACGTGCTCAACCGGATGCGGGTGGCCGGGGTCGAGGGTGACGCCATCGTGATCAGTGCGGCCAACGAGTCGGAGACGGTCGAGCGGGCGGTCAAGCTCGGCGTGGTCAACTACCTGCTGAAGCCGTTCACGGCCGACGACCTGGTGCAGCGACTCACCCACTACCGGGCGAACCGCACCGCCCGGCACCCCAAGACCCTGACCGACCAGGCCGCGGTCGACCAGCTCTGGGGTCGTCCCGAGGGCGGTCGGAGCGAGTCGCTGCCCAAGGGACTCAGCCCGGAGACCGCCGAGCTGATCATCCGGGCCCTGCAGGCCGACCGACGGTGAGCTGTCGGCCCAGGAGTGCGCCGACGCCGTCGGCATCTCGCGGGTCAGTGCGCGGCGCTACCTGGAGTACTTCGCCGGCCAGGGGAGTGTCGTGGTCAGCCTCCGCTACGGCGTCGTCGGCCGACCGGAGCGCCGGTACGGCATCGCCCGACCGGACACCCCGCCGCCTCGGCCGGCCCGCTGACGCTCTACAGCGCTCCGTGACGCCCTGTGCCCGGCACGGCTCACGCACCGGGGGCGTCAGCGGGGTGGGGTGATGACGCGGGTCGGGGTGACGAGCCGGTGCACCGGCAGGTCCCAGCTGTCGGTCGGGACCACCTCGAGCACCTCGTCGTCGTTGAGCAGCAGCCAGGTCTCCAGCTCGGGGTGGGGGCGCGGGCCCGGTCGTACCAGCCGCCGCCGCGACCCAGCCGGTTGCCGTCCTCGTCCGCCGCCAGTCCCGGCACCACCAGCAGGTCCACCCCTGCCCAGCACGTCGCCGGCCAGGAGCGGACCGGTCGGCTCCAGGATGCCGGCGCGACCCTACCGCGAAGGGCGTCCGGTCCCGCGTACGCCGCCCAGGCGGGTTCGGGCAGCCAGCCGCCGGCACCGTCGGTGAGCACCGGCAGCAGCACGTCGAGGTCGTGGGCGACCGCCCAGGCGACCAGGCGCAGCGAGTCCGGCTCAGTGCCGGCGGACAGGTAGCCGGCGAGTCGGCGGACGGGACGGGCGGTCAGCTGCTCGGTCAGCCGGGCGAACCGCTGCTCGTCGTCTCGACCCCGCCGCTCGGCAGCGCGAGCGGACCGCCGCAGCCGTACGGCGTCCCGGAGCACCCGCTTGGCTCCCGCGATCGCCGCCGCGTCGGCCGCCTCCGCCGCCTCGGTCTGCCCGGTCACGGGCGTCATCGTAGGTGCGGACCGGCAGCCGTCCGGGACGGCGGCGTCGTGCTCAGGCCGCGGACCGCGGCACCACTGTCGAGCCACGGAGCACCAGCCGGGTGGGCGAGCCGCTGGTGGGTGTGCTCGAGAGCCTCCGGCCCGTGCTGGCTCAAGGTCAGCGCGGCCCGGGCAGCCGTCGCGGCCGAGATCGGCGACCGGCTGGGCGATGGTGGTCAGGTCGAACAACGGGGCGAGCACGTTGTCGTCGAAGCCGAGCACCGACACGTCGCCCGGGACGCGCAGACCGGCGCGTTGCAGGGCGGGGATGAGACTCATCGCGACCTCGTCGCTCTCGGTCACCACGGCTGTCGGCAGGGTGTCGCCGCCGAGCAGCTGGCCGACGGCGAGCTGCCCGACCTCGACCCCACCACCGGTGGCCTCCACGGTCACCGCGACCGCGGACACCTGGTCGTCGGGGTGGGCCAGGTTGTGCTGGGCGACGGCCTGCTGGACCCCGTCGTGCCGGTGGGCCGCGCTGAAGGTGAAGCCCTCCGGGTCGCGGGTGGTGACGTAGGCGATCCGACGGTGGCCGAGGTTGATCAGGTGCCGGGTGCCGAGCGCTGCGGCGCCCGCGTCGTCGATGAACACGCTGGCGCTGTTCTCGACCTGCTGGTTGAGGTAGACCACCGGCACCGACAGCTCGGCCAGTCGGGCGTACTCGTCGGGTCGCAACCGGAACGAGGCCACGATCAGTGCGTCGACGTTGCGCTGGGCGGGGAGGGTGGCGAAGAACTCGGCTCGGTCGTCCTCGGTCTTGGTGCTGTAGATGACCAGCTCCTGGCCGGAGGCGCGCAGCTCGGCGTACGCGGCGTCGAGCACCGAGGCGTTGAACCAGGTGCTGAGCGGTCCGCTCACCAGCAGCCCGATCCGTCCGAGGCGACCGGTGGCCAGCGCCGACGCGGCGCGGGACAGGGCGAAGTCGAGCTGGTCCGCCGCCTGGCGGACCCGTTCCCGGGTGCTGGCCGAGATCAGCGGGGAGTCGCGGAGAGCGCGGGAGACCGTGGAGGTGGAGACCCCGGCGAGGGCAGCGACATCGTCCATGGTGGCGGGCGGTGCGGCAGCGGTCACAGGATTCATGGTGCCCCGGGGCAGCGTGGTTTGCAAGCGATTGCAGACTATCGGCTCGCGTGTGAGGGGAAGCACAGTGCCTGCACGGGAAATGCTCTGGCCTGTCCGCCGAGCTGACCCCCGTACGCTGGGGTGCAAGCGCTGGCACTGTCGTGCCTGGCTCCGATGACCGCCGAAGGCCACCTCATGACCGACCTCACCGTCTTGTCCGCCGACTCCCGGACCGACGCCACCTGGTGGCGTCAGGCAGTCGTCTACCAGGTCTACCCGCGCAGCTTCGCCGACAGCGACGGCGACGGACTGGGCGATCTCCCGGGTCTGACCTCACGCATTCCTTACCTCGCGGGGCTGGGCGTGGATGCGATCTGGCTCAGCCCGTTCTACCCGTCGGCACTGGCCGACGGCGGCTACGACGTCGCTGACTACCGCGACGTGCACCCGCAGCTGGGCGACCTGGCCGACTTCGACGACCTGATCGCCGTGGCGCACGGTGCCGAGATCAAGGTGATCGTCGACATCGTGCCGAACCACACCTCCGACCTGCACCAGTGGTTCGTCGAGGCGCTCGCCTCCCCGCCGGGGTCCCCGGCCCGGGAGCGCTACATCTTCCGCGACGGCAAGGGCCCCGACGGCTCCCGCCCGCCGTCGGACTGGATCTCCCACTTCGGCGGCTCGGCCTGGACCCGGGTGCCGGACGGCCAGTGGTACTGCCACCTGTTCGCGCCCGAGCAGCCCGACCTGAACTGGGACAACCGCGAGGTGCGGGACGACTTCCTGGTCACGCTGCGCTTCTGGGCCGACCGGGGGGTCGACGGCTTCCGGGTCGACGTCGCCCACGCGCTGGCCAAGGACCTGTCCGAGCCGCTGCGCAGCAAGCCGACGCTGGAGGACCACCCGTCGATGCCGACCGACGGCACCGACCCCCTCTACGACCGCGACGAGGTGCACGAGATCTACCGCGAGTGGCGTGAGGTCTTCGACTCCTACGACCCGCCCCGCACCGCGGTGGCCGAGGCCTGCGCACCGTCGTCCCGGCGCGCTCTCTACGCCCGGCCGACCGAGCTCGGTCAGGCCTTCAACTTCGACCTGCTGCCAGGCCGACTACGACGCCGCGGTCCTTCCGCGACGCGATCACCTTCTGCCTCAGCCAGGCCGCTGCCTCCGGCTCGTCGTCGACCTGGGTGCTGTCCAACCACGACGTGGTCCGGCACGCCACCCGCTACGCCCTGCCCAGCGGCACTGACCTGGACGAGTGGCTGATGTCGGACGGCAGCCTGCCCCGTGCCGACGAGCAGACCGGTCTCCGCCGGGCCCGTGCCGCGACCGCGCTGATGCTGGCCCTGCCGGGATCGTCGTACTTCTACCAGGGCGAGGAGCTGGGCCTGCACGAGGTCGCCGACCTACCCGTGGACGCGCTCCAGGACCCGATCTGGCTGCGCACCCAGAACGAGAAGAAGGGGCGCGACGGCTGCCGGGTGCCGCTGCCCTGGCACCACGAGGGCAACGCGTTCGGCTTCAGCAGCGGCCACTCCTGGTTGCCGCAGCCGGCCGGCTTCTCGCGGACGGCGGTCGCCGCGCAGGAGGGTCGCACCGGCACGACGCTGGAGTTCTACCGCGAGGCCCTGCGGGTCCGTCGGCAGCTGCAGACCGGTGAGGCGCTGACCTGGGTCGAGACCGACGACCCTGACGTCCTGCACTTCACCCGGCCCGGTGGCTGGCACTGCCTGAGCAACTTCGGCTCGACGGCGGTCCCGCTGCCCGACGGCGTGGTCCGCCTGAGCAGCGGTCAGCACGTGGCCGGGGTGCTGCCGCCGGAGACGACCGTCTGGCTGACCGAGTGGGAGCAGCCGCGCGACTGAGCTCGCGACAGCGATGGAGTTGTCACCGTCATCGGTGACAACTCCATCCACAGGGTCCGAGCCGGAGGCCGGGCCCGCCCTCGTACGGTGGGTTCATGGAGTACGTGAAGCTGGGCCGCACCGGACTGGACGTCTCACCGATCTGCGTGGGTTGCATGACCTTCGGCGAACCCGACCGCGGGCCGCACCCGTGGACGCTGACCGAGGAGCAGAGCCGACCGCTGATCCGGGCGGCGATCGAGGCCGGGATCAACTTCTTCGACACCGCGAACGTCTACTCCGCCGGGTCGAGCGAGGAGATCGTCGGTCGGGCTCTGGCCGAGTACGGGCAGCGCGACGAGCTGGTCATCGCCACCAAGGTGCACGGTCGGATGGGGGACGGGCCGAACCGGGCCGGGCTGTCCCGCAAGGCGATCCTCGCCGAGTGCGACGCCAGCCTGCGGCGGCTCGGGGTCGACCACATCGACCTCTACCAGATCCACCGCTGGGACCGCACGACCCCGATCGAGGAGACGCTGCAGGCCCTGAGCGACCTGGTCGACGCCGGCAAGGTGCGCCACCTCGGCGCCTCGTCGATGTACGCGTGGCAGTTCTCCAAGGCTCTCTACCTGCAGCAGATCCACGGCTGGCACCGGTTCGTCACCATGCAGGACCACTACAACCTGCTCAACCGCGAGGAAGAGCGGGAGATGTACCCGCTCTGCGCCGACCAGGGCGTCGGGGTGATCCCGTGGAGCCCGCTCGCCCGCGGGGTGCTGACCCGACCCTGGGGCGAGGCCACCACCCGGTCGCAGACCGACGCCTTCGGGAAGACCCTCTACGACGAGTCGACCGACCGGGTCATCGTCGAGCGGGTGGCCGAGGTCGCCGAGGCGCGTGGCGTGTCCCGGGCTCAGGTCGCGCTGGCCTGGGTGGCGGCCAACCCGGTGGTCACCGCGCCGATCGTGGGGCTGGGCAAGCAGTCCCACCTCGACGACGCGCTGGCCGCGCTCGACCTGCAGCTGACCGCCGACGAGGTCGAGCGGCTGGAGGAGCCCTACGTGCCGCACCCCGTCGTCGGCTTCTAGCGACCCCGCGCGTCTGACGGGTGGTTGCCGAGCGACCACCGCGCTGCCGGGAAGTGGCTTGACCCTGACGTCGCGTCAACCTCGACGATGGGGTTCATGACCGATCTCGACCCCGCCCCGACGGGGCGACGCACCTCCCGCGCGTCCCTGCCCCTGTTCGTCGCCGCCGAGGCGTTCTCCCTGTTCGGCAACTCAGCGATCGCCATCGTGCTGCCCTGGCTGGTGCTCACCCGGACCGGCGACCCCGCCGTCACCGGGCTGGTGGCCGCCGTCGCGGCGCTGCCGGCCATCGCGGCCGCCCTGGTCGGTGGCTGGCTGATCGACAAGGTCGGCCAGCGGCGGATGAGTGTGCTCGCCGACTTCGGCAGCGCCGTCTCCGTGGCCGCGCTGGCCGTGGTCGACCGGGTGTTCGGGCTCGACCTCGGCTGGTTCGTCGCGCTGGGCATCCTCGGGGCGCTCTTCGACGTGCCCGGCATGACCGCACGGGAGACGCTGATGGGCCGGGTGGCCCGGACCAGCGGGGTGACGCTGGACAAGATCGCCTCGCTCCGTCAGGCGGTGTTCAGTCTGGCCTTCCTCGGTGGTCCGGCGCTGGCCGGCGTGCTGCTCGCCGTGCTCGACCCCATCCAGGTGGTGTGGGTGACCGCCGGCTGCTCCCTGGCCGCGGGCCTGTGCATGCTCGTCCTGCCGCTGACCGCTCCCGAGGTCGCCACCCCGGACACGGCCGGCATCGGTGGCGTGGGCACCATCCGGGGCAGTGCGCCGTTGCGGGCCATGCTGGTGATCGGCTTCGGCAGCGCGGTGGTGATCGCGCCGCTGCTCGGCGTGCTGCTGCCGGCCCACTTCAACCGGTTGGACGAGCCCACCTGGTTCGGCTTCACCATGTCGGCGTTCGCCGTCGGGTCGATGATCGGGGCCATCCTGTACGCGGTCCTCGCCGCCCGCTCCCGCCGGGTCGTCTGGGTCGGCGGGCTGCTGCTGCAGACCGTCGGCATGGTCGGCTTCACCACACTGCACGGGGTGTGGCCGGTGGCTGTCGGGTCGGCGCTGGTCGGGGTCGGCAGCGGTCTGCTCTCGCCGGTGTTCCTGGTCTTCTTCACCGAGCAGGTGGCCGAGTCCGTCCGGGGTCGGGTGCTGGGCCTGTTCAACGCGCTCGCCCTGATCGCCTCGCCCCTGGGACTGGGGGCGGTCGCGCTCGCCCTGTCGGTCACCACCCTGGAGAGCACCGCCACCTGGTTGCTGGCAGCCTGGGTGCTCGTGATGGCGTACGCGTTCGGGAGCAAGGGGATGCGCACCTTCGCCCAGAACCCGTCTCCGGCCGACCTCTCCGCGTCGGTGCCCGCCGGGCCGGCCACCGACAATCTCGACGGCCCGGCTGAGTCCGACGGCTCGGCAGGATCTGACAGCTCGGCGGGAAGCACGACGCGTGCTGACCATTAGCCAGCTGGCCGGCTACGTCGGGGTGAGCGTCCGCACGGTCCGCCACTACCACCAGCTCGGGCTGCTGGCCGAGCCGCCGCGGGATCCACTCCGGCTACCGCCGCTACGGCGCCGACGACGTCATCACCCTCAAGCGGATCAGCACCCTGGCCCGGGCCGGCGTGCCGCTGGCGCGGATCCCGGACCTGCTGGCGGCCGGGCCGGAGGAGTTCGGCCGGGCGCTGGCCGAGGTCGACGCCGAGCTGGAGGCCCAGATCGCTCGAGCTCCGGCAGCGCCGGGACGACCTGGCCCAGCTGCCGTCCGCCGAGCGGCTCTGCATCCCCGACGAGGTGGCCGAGATCCTGGCCCTGGAACGGGAGCTGGGTCTCAGCGAGACCACCGTGGAGATCGAGCGGAACAGCTGGATCCTGTTGTCGGCGGCCTACCCGGACATGCTGCAGGCGTCGCTGGCCATGAAGCGGACCTGCCTGGACGACGAGGAGTACCGCGCGCTGGTGATGGCCATGGACGAGGCGATCGACTGGGACCCCGACGATCCCCGGTTGGTCGATCTCGCCCGCAGCAGCATGGCGATCCTGCAGCGGCTCTACCCGGTCGACCTCGCCCGCGAGCAGGCCGCGGAGTGGACCCGCACCGACGAGGTCACCGTCAGCCTGCTGATCGAGATGAACGACTACTCCTCCCCGGCCTGGAGACGCCTCTACGAGCTGGTCGGCGAGCTGACCCGCGAGCGGGGCTACCCCGACTTCTGAGTCGGCGACACCGAACGTCCACGCCCGCCGCTCCCGTACGGTCCCGGCTGCCCGTCCTAGGGTGGGGATCATGCCTTTGTTCGGCCGCAAGAAGACCGAGGACACCGCCGTCCGTCCTGCCTGGGACCCGCTGCCCCTGCCGCCCCCCGCCCGGCCGGACGGCCTGCGCTCCATGGAGGACCACCGGGACTACCTGCTGGGCTGCGTGCAGGAGCTGCCGCCGTTCGGACAGCAGCTGCTGGACGCGGTCGACCTGGCGCTGTGCGAGGAGGTCGTCTCGCCGATCAGCCTGCCCGGCTTCGACAACACCGCCATGGACGGCTACGCGGTCCGCGCCCAGGACGTGGCGGCGGCCACGGCCGAGGCCCCGGTCCGGCTGCCGGTGGTCGGGGAGGTGGCGGCCGGCCAGGCCGCCCCGCACAAGCTGTCGCCGGGCACGGCCATGAAGATCATGACCGGGGCGCCGATCCCCGTCGGGGCGGACGCCGTGGTGGCGTACGAGTCGACCGACCGCGGTGCGGCCGACGTGGAGGTCTACGTGCCGAGCGAGGTCGGCCAGCACATCCGGCGGACCGGCGAGGACGTGGCCGCCGGCCAGCGGGTGTTCCGCGACGGCGATCAGCTGGACCCGCGCAGCATCGGCCTGCTGGCCGCCATCGGCCGGGACAAGGTGCTGGTCCGCCCCCGCCCGCGCGTGGTGGTGATCGCCACCGGGTCGGAGCTGGTCGAGCCGGGCCGGGAGCTGCCGAGCGAGTTCCAGATCTACGACTCGAACTCCTACCTGCTGGCCGCAGCGGCGCGGGCCGCCGGCGCCCAGGTCTTCCGGGTGGGGATGGTCAGTGACGACCCGGACCGGGTCCGCGAGCTGATCAACGACCAGCTCATCCGTGCCGACCTGATCCTCACCACCGGTGGGGTGAGCCAGGGCGACTACGACGTGGTCAAGGCGGTGATGCCCGAGCTGGGCGCCACCGAGTTCGTCCAGGTGGCCATGCAGCCGGGCAAGCCGCAGGGCTTCGGGCTGATCGGCGCCGAGCGGATCCCGATGATCATGCTGCCGGGCAACCCGGTCAGTGCCTTCGTGTCGTTCGAGGCGTTCGCCCGGCCGGTGATCAGGAAGCTGATGGGGGTCACCCCGTACACCCGGGCCCCGGTCAAGGCCCGCGCCACCCATGCGATGACCTCGATGATGTCGCGACGGCAGCTCGCCCGCGGCATCGTCACCCACGACGACGACGGCAACCGGCTGGTGTCGCTGGCCGGCGGGCACGGCTCGCACCTGATCGGCGACCTGGCCCGCGCCAACGCCCTGGTCGTGCTCCCCGAGGAGACCGACCTGGTCGCCGCCGGCGAGCCCGTCGAGGTGTGGTTGCTGAGCGAGGGCCTGTGAGCCCACGGCCCGAGGATGCGCCGTCCGGCCTGACGCACCTGAACGCCTCCGGAGA
Organism: uncultured Actinomycetota bacterium; assembly: GCA_963784345.1. Classification (GTDB taxonomy): domain Bacteria; phylum Actinomycetota; class Actinomycetes; order Propionibacteriales; family Propionibacteriaceae; genus Microlunatus. The sequence continues at coordinate 85,995 of CAWARE010000040.1, read as the reverse complement.
AGCGCGGATGGTCGACGTCTCCGGCAAGGCGGTCACCGCCCGGACCGCGACGGCCGCCGGACGGGTGCGGCTGTCGCCCGCCTGCGTGGCGGCCCTGCGGGACGGGGCGGTGCCCAAGGGGGACGCGCTGGCGGTCGCCCGGATCGCCGGCATCCAGGGGGCCAAGCGGACCCCGGACCTGATCCCGCTCTGCCACCCGCTCGCGGTCAGCGGCGTCGAGGTCGCGGTGGACGTCGTCGACGACGGGGTGGAGATCACCGCGACCGTCCGGACCGCCGACCGTACGGGGGTCGAGATGGAGGCCTTGACCGCGGTCAGCGTGGCCGGGCTGACGATGATCGACATGATCAAGGCGATCGACAAGCTCGCCGTCATCACCGACGTGCGGGTGATCGCCAAGTCCGGCGGCCGCAGCGGCGACTGGACCCGGAGCGAGACGCCGGCATGAGTGAGCCGATCGGCACCGCCCTGGTGATCACCGTCTCCACCCGGGCCCACGCCGGCGTCTACGCCGACGAGTCCGGGCCGATCATCGCGGCGGGTCTCACCGACACCGGTTTCCTGGTGGACGGACCCCAGGTGGTGCCGGACGGCAAGGCCGTCGGTTGGGCGTTGCGGGACGGGCTGGACCACGGCTACGACGTGATCATCACCACCGGCGGCACCGGCCTGTCACCGACCGACGACACACCGGAGCAGACCAGACCCCTGCTGGACAAGGAGATCCCGCACCTGGCGGCAGCGATCACCGCGCACGGCGTCGAGGTCGGCGTACCCACCGCGGTCCTGAGCCGAGGGCTGGCCGGCCTCGCGGGCCGCACCCTGGTCGTGAACCTGCCGGGGTCCCGTGGCGGTGCCCGGGACGGGATGACCGTCCTGACCCCGTTGCTGCGGCACGCGGTGACCCAGCTGCGCGGCGGCGACCACCCGGCACCAGGTCGTTGATCATGGGGCTGACCGGGCGGGAGCCCTACCGGGTGCCCGGGCGGGAGCCCTATCGCGTGCTGGGCCGGGGCGGCTTCGGCGCCGATCACCGTTGGCCGGTGACCCTGCAGTACGGCGACCTCGAGCTCGCGCCGATGCAGAGCCGCTACCAGGCCGACTGGGAGCGGGTGCGGCGGGAGAACCTGACGTGGTTACGACCCTGGGAGGCCACCCTGCCGCCCGGCGCCCGGCCCGGACCGGCCAGCTACGGGGCGTTGCTGCGCGCGCTCGGCCGGCAGGCCAAGGAGGGTCGGCTGCTGCCCTGGCTGATCCTGCTGCAGCCGGAGGGGTCACGGCGCTCGCCGCAGCTGGTGGGTCAGCTGACGGTCAGCGGCATCGTCGGCGGGTCGGCCGCCTGGGGCCAGATCGGCTACTGGGTCGACCAACGCGTCGCCGGTCGCGGCATCGTGCCGACAGCTGTCGCCCTGGCGGTCGACTACTGCTTCGACGTGCTGCGGCTGCACCGGATCGAGATCGCCATCCGGCCGGAGAACACCAAGAGCCTGCGGGTGGTGGACAAGCTGGGGTTCCGACCGGAGGGTCTGCGCCCGCGCTACCTGCACATCGACGGCGACTGGCGCGACCACCTGGTGTTCGCCCTGAACGCCGAGGAGGTGCCGGGCGGTCTGCTGCAGCGCTGGCGGCACCTGCGTCCGCCGACGTCCTGAGCTCAGCGGGTCTGGGCGGTCACACGCGGGGTCAGGGCGGTCACGGCCGCGGCGCGGTGAGGTTCTGGATCCCCACCTGACCGGCGGCGACCAGACGTCCCTGGTCGTCCAGGGTCTCCACCCGCCACACCTGACGTGACCGGCCGCGGTGCAGCGGCCGGGCGGTCGAGACCAGTCGGTCCCCCGTCCGGCTGGCCCGGAAGAAGTCGGTGGTGTTGGTGGTGCCCACCACCTGTCCCTCCGGTCCGAGCCAGAACGCGGCCGCCATGCTGGCCAGCGTCTCGACCACGCTGCAGTGCACGCCGCCGTGCAGCAGCCCGTACGGCTGGAGCAGGCTGTCGCTCACGGTCCAGGACGCCGTCATCTCCTCGGTCGTCGCCGCGGTGATCGTCAGGCCGATCGCGTTGGCGTACGGTCCGAGGTCCTGCAGCTCGGCCAGGCTGGGGGCGGGGTTCTCCGGCGTCGACACGGGGATCACCCTACGGCGCACGGGACGACACCTCCGGTGGACGAGCCGGCTCAGCTCGTCTGCACCATCGCGTCGACCTCCTTGATGGTGGCCTCGGCCGCCGCCGCCGGCGTCATCCGCTCGAACCGCACTTCGGTCAGGTAGCGGGTGAACGAGTTCTGGGAGTCGCTGGTGCCCATCGGCTGCACCGCCGGGGTGCCGGTGATCTCGGTCAGCACCTCCTTCATGAAGGCGACCACCTCCTGGTCGGTGGCGGTGAGCCCGTCACCCATGGCGGCCAGGGCGGCCGGGTTGGACGGCACACCGCGGTTGACCAGCTGGATCTTGTTCGCGCCCGGGTCGTTCAGCAGGTAGTCGACCAGCGTCGCCGCCTGGTCCTGCTTGGCGGAACGGGCCGCGACGGACCAGAACATCGTCGCCTTGCCGAAGAGCCCGTTCCCGGCGACCGTGCCGTCGACCGAGGGCGGGCGGAGCATGGTGATCTTCTCGCTCCCGGCCGCCTCCCGGATGCTGGCCAGCTGGTTGGTCCAGGCCCAGGTCATCGCGCTCTTGCCGGTGGGGAACGCCTGCTGCTCCAGCGAGCCCGCCCCGTCCTCGACCGCGGCGGCGGCGCTGAGCGTGGCGTCGGACTGCTGCAGATCCAGGTAGAGCTGGTACCAGGCGGTGAGGGCGGCGGGCGAGCTCCCCATCCCGTCGGCCTTCCACAGGTCCTCGCCGCGCTGTCGCAGGAAGATCGTCAGGTCGGCGTAGCTGCCGCCGCCCGAGAAGCCGGTCGCCGCTCCCGACGCGCTGATCTTCGTGGCGATCTGGCTGAAGTCGGCCCAGGTCCAGGTGGAGTCGTCGGGCAGCTCCACCTTCGCCTTGGCGAACAGGTCGGGGTTGACCAAGATCACCCAGGCGTTCTGGCCGGTGGAGACCGCGTTGAGGACGCCGTTCACGCGACCGGCGTCGAGGTCGTTGGCGGCGATGCCTGACAGGTCCAGCCCCTCGAGCTGCTCCAGATCGGCCAGGGCGCCGCGACCCGCGTACTCGCTGAGGTACTTGCCGTCCATGTTGATCACGTCGGGCTCGTCGTTGGCCGCGACCTGGGTGGCCAGTCGGTCCCAGTAGCCGCTCCACTCGGCCGGCTCGGTCGACACCGGGATGTCGGGATGGGCCTCGGTGAACCCGGCGACCATCTCCCGGGTGAGCTGCTGGTAGAAGTCCGGACCCCAGAAGGTGAACCGGACCGGACCCTCGGCCGACTTGGCGGCGCCGGGGCTGCAGGCCGGCAGGGTGGCGGCGACACCGAGGGCAGCCAGGCCGGCGAGCAGGCTGCGGCGCGAGAACGCGGGTGTGGTCATGAGGAGACTCCTTCGTCAGGGGTGGGGGGAATCGGGGAGGGGGACATGGGGAGGGGGAGGCGAGCAGGTGCTCGCGGAGCAGGGCGATGGCTTCGTCGGCCCGGAACTGGTGGCCGGCGTCGGTGATCACGAGATCGGGCGGTGTCGCGTCCAGTCCGCGCCACACCGAGACCAGCTCGGCGTGGGTGGTCCCGGTGGCGGCGACAGGGAAGATCGGGTCGGCCCGGCCCGCTTCGATGATCAACCGGCGGGGCGCGATCATGGCGGCGAGGTCGGCCATCTCGAACCAGGTCAGCAGATCCGGCACGGCGTTGCAGATGCAGTGGGGAACGGTGCCGAAGCTGCCCGCGAAGGAGCTGAGGAAGGTCGCCACCACCGCGGCCGGGATCTGATCATCGAGAGCGGCCGCGATCAGGGCGACGGCCCCGCCGCCCGATCCGCCGAGCACGGCGACCCGGGTGGGATCGACCCCGGGAAGCGCCCGGAGCGCACGGACCGCGGCCAGGGTGTCGGCGACCCGGCGGCCGAGCACCGGGCGACCGGTCAGCAGCCCCCGCATGGCGTCGACCTGGCAGGTGCTGGTGGCGGGGAGGAGGCCGTCGGGCTGCGGCGTACGGCGGCGGCCGAAGCTGATCATCTCCGGGCAGAGGACGGTGAAGCCGGCCTCGACGAGCTTGTGGGCCAGACCACCGTGGAAGTCCCCGCCGCCCGGGGGAGCGACCAGGTCGTCGATGCCCCCGCCATGGCCGGCCACCGCGACCACGGCCAGGTCCAGCCGGCGGTCCGCGGCCGGGGTGAGGAGCCAGCACGGGATGTCGCCCTGGTCGGTGGCCAGCGTGACCAGCTGGACCGGGTCGTCCCCGTCGATGATCAGCCCTGGGGTGGTGTGATCGGCCCCGCCGTGGTGATCAGGCTCGCCCGGTTGACCGGCCGGGTCGAGGGGGAGGGCGAGCAGGTTGCGGAGCCGTTTGATGGAGGCCGTACGCCACTCGGCGAAGGCAGTCGGTTCGTCAGTGCCGGGCTGGCGACCGCGACGGGTCTCTTCCACCCAGGTGGATGCCGATCCCGGACTCGGAGGTACCGGCTGTGCGTCGCTGCATCCCGACATGCTGCAGAAAACGTTTGCTCACTGTCAAGGAAACGTTTGCGTAAACAGCGAATCGGAAACCGTTACCGGGAACTGCAGCGGGAGCTGGCGGAAAGAGTGTCGGGAATCGGCGACACACCGCCGCGGGTGGTGAGCCGAACCACACCAGCCCCATACGGTCTGCTTGTGGGGACGACCGGTGTGATCTTCGGAGCGATTGCGATCGCGTGGCTGGCCTATCTCGTGCCTCATTTCGTCCGGAAGCGTGAGGACGAGGCCGTCGTGGACACCGAGGACCCCGCCGAGCGGTTCGCCGGCTCGATGCGGATCGTCCAGCACGGCACCGCGCCCCTGCTCGACCAGGACCTGACCGAGATCGGCACGTACGAGGTCTCGACCCCACTGACCCGACGAGCGGCCGTCGCCGACCTGCGCCGGCTGGAGACCGTGGCGGCCCTCCGTCGCCGCCGCGTCCTGCTCGCCCTGATGGCTGTCCTGAGCCTGGTGGTCGGTCTGGCCGGCGCCGTGCTGCTGCCCTGGTGGACGGCGGCCATCCCCGGTGGTCTGGTGGTGTTGTTCTTCGGGGTCTCCCGCTTCAGCGTGATCGCGATGCGGCGCAGTCTCGACGCCCGCTACCGCGACATCCAGCGGGGCGGCGAGGAGGTCACGGTGTTCATCAACCGGGCCAAGGTGAAGTCCGCCGTCTCCCCGGCCAGCCCGGTCGCCGAGGAGCCGGTCGAGGAGAAGCCCGCCGCCGGCGCCCTCTGGGACCCGGTGCCGATCACGGTCCCGACCTACGTCTCCAAGCCGTTGGCCCCGCGCACCGTCCGCACCATCGACCTGTCCGGTCCGGCCGTGACGCTGGGCTCGCCCACGCAGCACCCGGTCACCGCCGACGCCCCGCCCGCCGCGCCGACGACCGCCGGCGAGATCGCCGCAGAGGACGAGACCGGGAACGACGAGCGGCGAGCGGCCTCCGCCTGAGGTGGTAAAGTCTGCGGCTGATCCGTCCGGCCGGTGGTCCTAGAGCACCGACCTCCACGGGTCACCGAGGGGCTATGGCGCAGTTGGTAGCGCGTCTCGTTCGCAACGAGAAGGTCAGGGGTTCGAATCCCCTTAGCTCCACCCCGTCAACGTCGAAGGCAGTCGGCCGTATCCCGGGTCAGCTCGCCTGAGGGCCGGGCAGAACGCCCAGCTGACCGAGCAGCCCGGCGACGTCCATGATGATCCGGCTCTCCACGAACATCCCGTCGCGGTAGCGGTCGATCGTCCACGCCTCGATCGTGACCGTGCGTCCGGTCGCCGGGATGCCCATGAACGGGCCGTCGTGGGTGCCTGTCCAGGTGGAGAAACCCATCACCCGGTCACCCTCGACCAGCGTGTCGTGGAGGGTCCAGTGGAGGTCCGGGAAGCCGGCGTACATCATCCGCAGGACGTCGGCGAGGCCTTCCCGGCCCGGGCCCTGACCCGGGAACGGGTTCAGCTCGACGAAGTCCTCGGCGACCATGTCGACCATGACCCCCTCGAGATCCCGGGCGTTGATCACGTCGTCGATGAAGCGGTGAGCGAGTGCTCGGACGTCCTGCTGGACGGCTGTACTGGTCACGAGATGTCCTTTCGGTGAGCGGGCAGCGGCTGACGAGTTGTCAGGGCTGAGAGGTCAGAGGGGCAGGGGATGGCGCAGCACGCCGGTGCCGGGGAGTCGCCCGTCCAGGGTGCGGACGAAGTCGAGGGCGTCCAGCTCGACGACCTCCCCGCCCTGCCCCTGGTGGAACGTTCCGCCGGCCGCTCCGGTCAGGTGGAGCTCGAACGGTTCGCCGTGCAGCTCGGCCCACTCGCCGACGATGTCGGCGACGAGCCGGCCGTCATGGTCGGCGTCGAGCTCCATGGGCCGCCCGATGGCGGCATGGATGTCGATCCGGTGGGCCCACACGTCCCTCGTGAAGCCCACCTCGAGCAGGTAGTTCACCGGCTTCCACCCGATCGGGTCTCCGAACGGGACCGGGAGGTAGCGCATCGGCAGGGGAGTGCCGAACCGGCCCCTGACTGCCTTGTCGCCGACGACCGCGAGCTGAGCGACCACCTCGTCGTTGGTCAGCTGCGAGCGCTCGCGGATCTGGAGCTCGTTCAACCCGTCCACCCAGTGGTGGGAGTCGATCTCCCGGTTGAGCGGCAGGCCGCGGCGCAGCTGGTGCAGGAAGACCAGCGGGGAGGTCTGGGCGTCGGCGGAGCCGAGGACATGGAGGACCATCGTCCGGACGTCCCAACCGACGCAGTCGGTGTCGGTCTGCCACTCCGCCGGAGTCAGCGAGGCGGCCAGCCCAGCGAACTGCTCGAACTCCGCCGCCGCGAGCGCTCGTGCCTCCGACCGGTCGATGCGTCGGACCCCAGCAGTGCGCACGGTGCTCATCGGTTGTGCCCTTTCGTTGCGTTGTCGGCCAGCAGGTCGGTCAGGTGATCCAGCTGACGGAGCCATCGATCTCCGCCCGGGTCGTTGCTCAGCTGCGCCTCGATCAGACCTGCGGTCATCGCCACGAGGCAGTCGACGTCGCCGTCATCGGTCACACCGGCCGCGTTCATCACGCCGACGATGCGGGCGAGGGCCTGCTGAGCCACCGCATAGGACTCGGTGCTCGGCTCGAAACCCGGAATCACCCGACGGAACAACAGGGAGTTGCGCGCCGGATCGGCGACGGCGAAGGCGGCGAAGGTGCCGAGATAGAGCTTGAGGGCCGCCCGCGGGTCGGCAGGGAGATCGAGTGCGTCGAGTGTCGCCAGCAGCTGCCGGTTGCCGTCGGCGAACATCGCGTCGTACAGGGCGTTCTTGGAGTCGAAGTACACGTAGAGCGAGGGCTGCTGCATCCCGACCGCCTTGGCCAGATCCCGTAACGAGACCAGCTGGATGCCGTTCTCGCGGGCCAGGCGCCACGCGGCGGCGACGATCGAGCTGATCTTGCCCTCCCGGCGCTGGGCGACCTTGCTGACGACCACGCGTTCCCCCTCGACGACTACCTATCGGTGATAGCAGTTTCTCCTATCAACGATAGGTTAGTCAAGAGGGTGTTGCTCCGGATTGCTGCTGGTCTCCTCAGCCGGCCTGATCATCACGGTCTGTCGAGTGCGTCCAGATCCCGTACGGCGTAGCGGTGGTGCTCCCACTCCTCCTGCAGGATCACGTGCAGGCAGGACAACGTCGTCTCCGGGTGCTCCGGCGCCCACGGGTTCGCGCGCGTCGTGGCCAGCTCCTCGGGCGTCACCGCCGCAAGGAAGTCGCGGACGCCGGCTTGGTGATCAGCCCGGACGGCGAGCACCTCGGCGTACGTCGGTGTCCCGGTCGCGAAGACCGACAGGTCGACGCCGTCCTCGGCAGCCTCCGGCCCGGCCAGGCCGAGGGGATGGAACGGCTGCTCGACCCCCAGGATGGCCTTCGAGAGCCACACGTCGGTGGCCATCACGAGGTGCCGGAGCGTCTCGGCGAAGGTCCACTCGCCGGCCACCGAGACGTCCACGGTGCCGTCCGGCAGCCCGGCGACCCGCTCCAGGGTGGCCGACCAGGTCCGCTCCAGCTGGGCCCACGCCGACCGCAGCCCGTCGGGTGTGGTGGCCCGACGCTCCGCTCGACCGGGGAAGCGCTTGTCCAGCTCGGCGTCGACGTAGGCGGTCACGTCGACGCCGTTGACCCGAAGAGCGCTCCGGCCGTCGAGCAGCCAGGGGCTGTCCAGGTCGGCGTCAGCGAGGTCGACCCCGCGCATCACCACACCGGTCAGGTCGGCGTCGACGAACCGGGCCCCGCGGAGGCTCGTGCCGTGGAACTGCGCCTCCTGCAGCTCGTCGGCTCGCGTGAACGTGGTCACCGGGCCTCCTCGGGTCTGGTCGCTCAGGGGACGGCGGGTGTCGCACCCTCGGCGGGTCGAGTCTCGCCCAGGGCACTGACAACTGCTGCGGACGTCACCGCGACGTCGCGATCTCCTCGGCCACGTCGGCGATCGGACCTTCGACGTAGGCGAAGCCGGCGCCCTCGACCCGTTCCCGCCACGCGGCCGCGTCGGCGTCGGGTCCGCCCGGCTCGGGTTGTCGCCAGATCGTGGCGACGCCCAGTCGTCCGGCCTCGGTGAGGATGCCGTCGATCTCCGTGAACGGGCGATAGACGTAGAGCAGGTCCGCGCTCTCGGGTCGCTCGCCGCGCTGTCGGAGCAGCACGGCGCCGTCGTCCAGCTCCTGCGTGGTCACGTCGGCAGGATCCGGTCCGCCGTAGATCGTCACGGTGAGTCCGGCGGCCAGCAGGGAGTCCGGGACAACGCGGTCCGGGAAGTCCTGCACCACCACGTGCCGGGCGCGCCGGAGGAGGTCGAGGGGTTCGGTCATGGGTAGCTCCCGTCGTCAGTCGGACTCTACGACGCCTCGGCCTCCACGGCGAGGGTCACGCTCCCGTACGCCGGCACGTCCAGCTCGTGCAGCCCGCCGCCCAGGCGGGCCACCGGACCGACGGTCGCGGCCGACGCCGAGCGGACCTCACCGTTCAGCACCGACCTACCGGCGGCCAGCCGGACCACCACCGCGCCGTCCGGTGTGGCGTTCAGGATCGTCACCTCGCCCGGTGTCGCGAGGTCCACGACCACCGGGGCGTAGCGCGCGACGACCGTCCGGGCCAGGTCCGACCGCTCGGCGCGGACGAGGTCGTACGCCCGCTCGGACCCCTGGACCGTCAGCGTGCCGTCGAGGACGACCGGGGCGTGCTCCTGCCACAGCGCCAGCAGTCCCGCCACCGCCGCCGACTGCTCTGCGGCCAGCCCGGCCAGCAGCATGGAGATCTGCGGCACCGCGAACCAGCAGGCGTAGAGCTGTTGGGCGACGGCCTCGGCGCCGCCGGTCGGTCCCCACATGAGCATGTCGCCGTGGACGACCTGACCCACCGCCAGCAACCGGGCGTCGACCGTCGAGCGCCGGTTCACCACGGCGTCGGCCGGGCAGTCGCCGGCCCGCAGGATCTGCCCGTACGCCCCGATGGCCGGGCTCACGTACGGCTGCCGGAACTCCACCGCCGCGTCCCCGTGCCGCCGGCCTCGGTGAGCCGCTGCCGGATCAGCCGCAGCATCGCCTGCATCGCCTCACCGACGTCCTCGTGATCACCGCTCGACGGTGTGCCGCGGTAGACCATCGCCTGCTCCAGGAAGTCGATCTTGAGACCGTCCAGGTCGTAGTCGACGACCAGCCGGGTGCAGGTGCCGGCCAGGTGCTCGCGGACCTCGCGGTGCCGGGGGTCGAGGACGCGACAGCCGAGGTGCTCGACCGCGTGGGAGCGAACCGTCCGAGGTCGGCGAACGCGTCGGCGTCCGGACCGAGCAGCAGGGGAGCGATCCAGAGCACCACCCCGGCGCCCTGATCATGGACGGTCCGCCGAGAACGCTGCCAGGTCAGGGAACTTGGTGGTGTCGGGCACCCAGTCGCCGCAGCCGCCGTACCCCCGGCCGACAGCCAGTCGCTGCCAGCCGTCGTCGACGAACACCGACCCGCAGCCGAGGCCCACGGCCAGGGCGGTCTCGGCGGCGACCCGGTCCTGATCGAGGTCCTGGGTGAAGGTGTACCAGGTGGAGTACACCGGTCGTCGGGCCACGTCCGGGACCGGCAACGGGGTGGCGGCGAGCCGGCCGGACAGCCAGCCCGCCACGCGCGCGACGGCGTCGGCGAGCGGCGCCGCCGCCGTGCTGGTCGCCATCCGCAGCCGGCGGTCATGGTCCGTGGGCCGGGCGTGGAGCTCCAGCGCGAAGCACTTGTGCTCCTCGGAGATGCCGTACCGGACCTCCAGCTCGTCCACCAGCTCGTCCAGTCCCCAGGCGAACAGGCTGGTCCCGGCGGCGTCGTGGAGGCAGCCGACCGGGGCCCAGCTGACCAGGCTGGTCGCCGTCCTGCCGGCCCAGTCGGCGGCCAGCGTACGGTCGGCGCCGGCGCCCGGTGCCAGTAGCCGACGGCCGCGCCCAGGGGCACCTCGAGCCGCAGCCCGAGGGCGACACCGGCCCTCACCCGGAGCTCCAGCTCGGCCCAGGCCGCATCGCCCGACAACACCGCCAGCCGGACCCCGTCGGCCAAGGTCAACCGCTCGAAACCGCAGGTCTGCGCAGGGCCCATGGCAGCAGTCAACCGTGTCCGGCGACGCTCGCCAACCCGACCGCGGTCCGGTCGGCGTCGCGGATGGTCAGTCGTGGAAGCCGCAGGAACCGCCCACCATGGGCAGGTTGCAACCGGGCACCGGACAGCGCGGGATGGCCGCGTCGACCGCGTTGCGACGGTCCTCCTCGCTCTGCTTGGTCGGAGTCCGGCGGGTCGTCTCCGACGGCTCGACGCCGCCTTGCGGGCCGCGCCGGCCCGGTGCGGTGCCGGCGGCTGGCCCGCCGCCGAGGGGCACCGCGCGGGGCGCCGGCTGGGGGGCGTGTCGGCGCAGGGCCGCTACCACCAGGGCGGTCATGGCGTTGATGCGTGACGGATCGAGCCGCCCGTACCGGCAGTGCACCAGCCAGGTGGTGTCGCTCTCCTTGTCCAGACCGAGCGCCGAGTCCGCCCTTTGCGCTGGTTCCCGCGTCGACGGGGTCAGGGCGGCCGACAGCCGTGACGCCGAGAGGTAGACCGCCACCGGCTGGCCGCGGACGGCGACGGCGACCTGGTCCCCGACGACCGCCTCGATCAGGGTGGCTCCCTCGCGCGTGACCTGGGCGATGGCGCCGACGACGGCCTCACGGACGTCACTGGGCACGCGCCGTCCTGCAGTCGGCCCTCGAGATCGCTCTCTCGGCGGCACGGACACCCTCCGATCATCGGTATGAACCGGCGCCAACCGACTCGGCCGGACACCACCGCTCAGTCTCCACCACGGCCCCGCACGGACGGCAGCCCGTCCGGTCCCAAAGGGCCGGGGACCGGGCGTAGGGTCGGCTCATGGCCGACTAGAACGCTTCGTTGACCTCGATCCCACCGTCGCGCCCAGCGGGGACGGCTGCGTGGAGTGCCTCGACCATCCGACGGCTGGTGGGTGCATCTGCGCCGCTGCACCGCGGTGCGGGCACATCGGTTGCTGCGACTCCTCACCGAGCCAGCACGCCACCGCGCACTTCCGCACGACCGGTCACCCGATCATGGCCGAGCTTCAGCCGGCCGACAGCAACCTGGTTCCTCGGCACGACCGGACCGACACCGCCGTCGCGGGCCAGGCCCCGGCACCGCCGACCAGCAGGCCGCGGAGCCAGGTCAGTGGTTCGGCGGACCGGCTGCCGGAGAACTGGATGGACCTGATCAACTGATCCGGCCGGGCGGCGCACCCGCCTCCCCGAGAACCCGTGGAAGCATCTGTGCGGTGCAGTGTGTCCGCGCACCCCGACCCCGCCCGCATCGGACTGCCGAGTTGCGGGTTGGTCACGCCGCCGGAGGCCTTGAAGCGCTGCCCCCTTTGTCGTCGTCACCCCAGATCGCCCCGACGGGACCCTTGACGTCACCTGTCGGCGACGCTGACGATGTGAGCGCTCATAACACCGCGTCCTGAGCGGCTGCCCGGCAGCGGCTTCCGCCCGAGGGTCGCTGCCCCCGAACCGGCCGGGCTGCGCCTCAAGTGAGCGCTCACAGCGTTATCGAATCGTGACGAGATCAGGATGCGAGGGGAGAAATGTGAGCCCTAAGATTTCTCGCCTATGCCCAGGGGCAGCGAGGGGTGGCCGCAACCGCGACGCCAGTATCTACTTCAACCAGGAGGTTAGCGATGGGACTCACGCGACGTGGATTCCTGGGAGCGACGGTGTCGGCGGCCGCGCTGATGGGCCTGTCGGCCTGCGGCGGCAGTGACAACGCCGCCGGCGGCTCGGGCGGCGGAGGCGACGACGCGATCGTGCTCGGCTTCTCGCAGGTCGGCGCCGAGAGCGGCTGGCGCACGGCCAACACCAAGTCGATCCAGGACGCGGCCAAGGACGCCGGGCATCGACCTGCAGTTCTCCGACGCCCAGCAGAAGCAGGAGAACCAGATCAAGGCGATCCGGTCGTTCATCCAGCAGAGGTCGACGTCATCGCGTTCTCCCCGGTCGTCGAGACCGGCTGGGACGCGGTGCTGAAGGAGGCCAAGGGCGCCGACATCCCGGTGTCCTGACCGACCGCGCGGTCGACTCCAAGGACGACTCGCTCTACGTGACCTTCCTCGGCTCGCGACTTCATCGAGGAGGGCAAGAAGGCCGGCGACTGGCTCGTCGAGCAGTTCGCCGACGCCGACCGGCCGGTCAACATCGTCGAGCTGCAGGGCACCACCGGTTCCGCGCCCGGCCATCGACCGCACCGAGGGCTTCGCCGAGGCCATCGCGGCCGACCCGAACTTCAAGATCGTCGCCTCGCAGACCGGCGACTTCACCCGCGCCGGTGGCAAGCAGGTCATGGAGGCGTTTCTCAAGTCCAACCCCGACGATCGACCTGTCTACGCGCACAACGACGACATGGGCCTGGGCGCGATCGAGGCGATCGAGGCGGCCGGCAAGGTGCCCGGCAAGGACATCAAGATCGTCTCGGTCGACGCCGTGAAGGACGGCATGCAGGCGCTGGCCGACGGCAAGATCAACTTCATCGTCGAGTGCAACCCGCTGCTCGGCCCGCAGCTGATGGACCTCGCAAGAAGGTCGTCGCCGGCGAGCAGTCCAGAAGCGGATCGTCACCGAGGAGACCACCTTCACCCAGGCGCAGGCCAAGACGGCGCTGCCGGACCGCCAGTACTGATCGCCCGACCAGCCCAGTACCGGCACGCCGGCACCGCCGGCGGCTCGCACGCCGAGCGCCGTGACCGACCCGACGCACCGGCGAGACGAGACCGAGACCGCATGGCACGGGCGCCGCACCCGTCGTCGAGATGACGCGGCATCACGATCGCGTTCCCCGGCGTGCAGGCCCTCGACGGGGTCGACTTCGCCTGCTCCCCGGCGAGGTCCACGCGCTGATGGGCGAGAACGGCGCCGGCAAGTCCACGCTGATCAAGGCGCTGACCGGCGTCTACCGGCCGACGGCGGCGAGATCGCGCTCGACGGCCGAGCAGGTCGCGTTCACCGGCCCCGCGCAGGCCCAGGCGCCGGCATCAGCACCGTCTACCAGGAGGTCAACCTGCTGCCCGAACCTCTCGGTCGCCGAGAACCTCTTGCTCGGCCGCGAGCCGCGCGCGGTTCGGCCGATCGACTGGCGCGCGATGCGCGCGGCGCGCGCGCGAGTGCTCGCCGGCCTCGGCCTCGACATCGACCCGGCCTCGTGCTCGGCTCGCACTCGATCGCGGTGCAGCAGATCGTCGCCATCGCCCGCGCGGTGGACGTCGACGCCAAGGTGCTGATCCTCGACGAGCCGACCTCCAGCCTCGACGCCGACGAGGTCGACGAGCTGTTCCGCGTCATCCGCGGCGCTCAAGGACGACGGCTCGCCATCCTGTTCGTCACGCACTTCCTCGACCAGGTCTACGCGATCACCGACCGCATCACGGTGCTGCGCAACGGCCGGCTGGTCGGCGAGTACCTGCACCGCCGAGCTGCCGCGCATCGAGCTGGTCGCAGAAGATGATCGGCAAGGAGCTGGCCGCGCTCGAGGAGCTCGAGCGAGCGCACGCACAGCCGCGCCGCGCGACGACCGGCGACGAGCCGGTCCTCGTGCGCGCCGTCGGGCTCGGCCGCACGGGCGCGATCGCGCCGTTCGACCTGGACGATCCGCGCGGGCGAGGTCGTCGGCCTCGCCGGCCTGCTCGGCTCGGGCCGCACCGAGCTCGCCCGGCTGCTGTTCGGCGTCGACCGCGCCGACCGCGGCGACGTTGCACGTCGACGGCGCGAGCCGGCGCGCTGCGCACCCCGCGGCAGGCGCTGACGCAGCGGCATCGCCTTCTGCCGGAGGACCGCAGAGCCGAGGGCATCGTCGGCGACCTGACCGTGCGCGAGAACATCGTGCTGGCGCTGCAGGCCGACCGCGGCTGGTTCCGGCCGCATCTCGCGCAAGCGCCAGGACGAGCTCGCCGACGATACATCGAGGCGCTCGACATCCGCCCCGCCAACCCGGACGCGCTGATGCGCAAGCTCTCCGGCGGCAACCAGCAGAAGGTGCTGCTCGCCCGCTGGCTGGCCACCGCGCCGCGGCTGCTGATCCTCGACGAGCCCACCCGCGGCATCGACATCGGCGCCAAGGCCGAGATCCAGAAGCTGGTCGTCGACCTGCCGACGAACGGCATGGCGTGCTGTTCATCTCCGCCGAGCTCGAGGAGGTGGTGCGGCTCAGCCACCGCGTCGTCGTGCTGCGCGACCGCCGCAAGGTCGCCGAGCTCGTCGGCGACGACCTGACCGTCGACGAGCTCTGGCGCTCATCGCCGAGGCGCACGACATCGAGCCGAGCGGAGCGACCGGCCGATGAGCGCCTGATCGCCCGATCTGCCGGCAGCCGGCTGTTCTGGCCGCGTCGGTCGATCGCTCGCCGCTGCTGCTGCTCGCTCAACGTGGTCGCGTTCCCCGGCTTCTTCGCGATCGCGTCCAGGACGGCCGCCTCTTCGGCAGCCTGATCGACATCCTGCAACGGCGCCCCGCCGCTGATCGTCGCCTCGGCATGACGCTGGTCATCGCCACCCGCGGCATCGACCTGTCGGTCGGCGCGGTCGTGGCGATCGCCGGCGCGGTCGCCTGCTGCGATCAGCTCGGCTCGCCGGACCCGGCGACCCGGTCACCGTGCGTCGTCGGCGATCGCTGGTCGCGCTGGTGGTCGCGCTGCGTGCTCGGGCTGTGGAACGGGTTGCTCGTCGCCGTGCTCGGCATCCAGCCGATCGTCGCCACGCTGATCCTGATGGTCGCCGGCCGCGGCGTCGCGCAGCTCATCACCGAGGGCCAGATCATCACCTTCAACAGCGCCGCCGTTCAAGGTGATCGGCTCCGGCTTCCTGCTCGGCCTGCCGGTCGCGGTCGTGATCGCCGCCGTGATCTTCGTGGCTCGCCGCGCTGCTGACCCGGCGGACCGCGCTCGGCCTGCTGATCGAGTCGGTCGGCGTCAACCCCGAGGCCAGCCGGCTCGCCGGCGTCCGCGCGCGCGGGCTGCTGTTCGCCGTCTACATCTTCTGCGCGCTGCTGCGCCGGCGTCGCCGGGCTGATCTCACCGCCAACGCAGACGGCGGCCGACGCCAACAACGCCGGCCTGTTCATCGAGCTCGACGCCATCCTCGCCGTCGTCATCGGCGGCACCTCGCTGGCCGGCGGCCGCTTCTCGCTCGCTCGGCACGCTGCGTCGGCGCGCTGATCATCCAGACCCTGACCACCACCGTCTACACCGTCGGCATCCCGCCGATCGCCACCATGGTGTTCAAGGCGGCCGTCGTGATCGCGTCTGCCTGCTGCAGTCGCCGGCCACCAGCGCCGCCGTCCGACGCTGGCGGCCGCCGACGCCTCGCCCGCACCGACCGGCAGGCGCGGCGGCCTGATGGCCGCCACCACGCTGGCCACCCGGCACGGCTCGCGCCCCGCGACGTCGCCGACGTCGCCGCCGGCACGCTGATCGAGCCCCAAGTACGGCCCGGTGCTCGTCACCGCTGGTGCTGCTCGTCGCCGATGTTCGTCGTCGGCGGCGTCCGCTACCGCGGCTTCGTCTCCGGCCAGGTGTTCGCTCAACCTGTTCGTCGACAACGCCTACCTGATCGTGCTCGCGGTCGGCATGACCTTCGTCATCCTCACCGGCGGCATCGACCTGTCGGTCGGCGCGGTGGTCGCGCTGTCGACCATGATCGCGGCGGCGCTGCTGCAGAGCGGGCTGGTCGCCGGCCGTGGTGATCCCGCTGATCCTGGTGATCACCTCGCTGCTCGGGCTGCTGGTCGGGTTGATGATCCACGTGCTTCAAGGTGCAGCCGTTCATCGCGACGCTGGCCGGCCATGTTCCTGGCCCGCGGGCTCTGCTACCTGATCAGCAACCGACTCGATCTCGATCACCGACCCGTTCTTCATGGCGCTGGCCCAGACCCGCGATCCCGCTCGGCCGGTGCGCTGACGATCTCGCCCGAGCGTCGATCATCGCGCTGGTCGGTCGTGCGTGGTCGGCGTTCTGCGTGCTGCACCGCACCCGCTTCGGCCGCACCGTCTACGCGCTCGGCGGCAGCGAGCAGTCGGCGCTGCTGATGGGTCTGCCGGTGGCGCGCACCAAGGTGCTCGTCTACGTGGTCAGCGGCTTCTGCTCCGGCCTCGCCGGGCCTGCTGTTCACCTTCTACACGCTGTCGGGCTACACCCTCACCGCGATCGGCACCGAGCTGGACGCGATCGCCGCCGTCGTCATCGGCGGCACCCTGCTGACCGGCGGCTACGGCTTCGTGCTCGGGTCGGTGCTGGGCGTGCTGGTGCTCGGGCATCGATCCAGACGATCATCACCTTCGAGGGCACGCTCAGCTCGCTGGTGGACCAAGATCTTCATCGGCGCGCTGCTGCTGGTGTTCATCATCCTGCAGCGGGTGCTGACCGCGAGACGACAGTAGCCGGACGGGTGGCGTGAGCAGACGGGACACCGGGTGACCAAGGATCCCAAGGCGAGGGCGGCGAACATCTTCGATGTCGCACGCCTGGCCGGGGTGTCCCACCAGACCGTCTCGCGAGTGATCAACGGCCACCCGTCCGTCCGCCCGCAGACCCGCGAGCGGGTCGAGGAGGCGATCAAGCAGCTCCGGTACCGGCCGAGCACGGCCGCCCGCGCGCTGGTCACCCGACGCTCACGCAACCTCGGGCTGATCATGCCCGGCTCGGCTGACTACGGTCCGTCCAGCACCGTGCTCGGGTTCACCCGGGCGGCCCGGGCGGCGCGCTACACCGTGAGCATCACCAGCGTGTTCGAGCCGGACGAGGAGTCGGTCAGGGCGGCCACCGAGAGCCTGCTGAGCCAGCACGTGGAGGCGATCCTGGTGGTCGTCGACGACCGGCGGGTGCTGGAGGCCGCCGGCCGGATCGAGCTGGAGGTGCCCCTGGTGGCTGTCGACTCCACCCGGCGGGTCGGGGCGTCCGCGGTGTCCAGCGACCAGTACGGCGCAGCCCGGATGGCCACGGAGTTCCTGGTCTCCCTCGGCCACACCCGCATCCTGCACCTCGCCGGCCCGGCGAGCTCGACCGACGGTGGGGAGCGGGAGCGGGTTGGCGGGACGTGCTCGCCGAGCACGGGCTGGCCTCCTCACCGCCACTGTTCGGTGACTGGACCCCCGACAGCGGTTACGGACTGGTGGCCGGTGCGCTGGCTCGTGGCTTCACGGCCATCTTCTCGGCCAACGACCAGATGGCGCTGGGAGCGATGCACGCGCTGACCGACGCGGGCCTCGAGGTCCCCGGTGACGTGAGCATCGTGGGTTTCGACGACATCCCGGAGGCCGCGCACTTCAGCCCGCCGTTGACCACGGTGCACCAGGACTTCGACCAGCTCGGTGGCGACCTGATGACGACGGTGCTCGCGGTGCTGGACGAGCAGCAGCTGGACCTCCCGGCCCGGGTGCCGACGCTGGTCGAGCGGGCCTCGACGGCGTACGCGCCGGCGGATCGGCAGCGTCCGGTCGATACGCGGCGGACGCCGGCTCCGGCCGGTCAGCCCGGCCGCTCGCGTCGCTGACGACGCCCGACGTCGGCCACTCACGGCTGGCGGCAGTAGGTGGCGTCCGTGGATGGACAGTGCGGTGTGTGGCGCGGCCGGCGTAGGGGAGTCGGCGTCCGTGGATGAAAAGTGCCGGACTCCGGACACTGCGGTCGGAACCGGCGCAACAGCGCACGGCGTGGTCAGGACCGGGAGCGGAGCTCCAGGCTGAGCTGATCGGCGTCGAGCTGGCTGAGGGTCTCCTCCAGGACGGCGGACGGGTAGGTGCCGAGATCGCGGAGGCGGAGCAGCTCGGCGCGCTGCAGCTCGATCACGGCCAGCCGCAGCTCGCCGCGCACCGTCCGCAGGTCCTCGCCCTCGGACTCCCGGTCCTTGGGGTCCACCGTGATCGTGGACAGGAACCGGCGGGCCCAGGCCAGCGTCTCGGGGTCGAAGGCCGAGCCGTCCACCCGGGTCAGCTCGTCGCGCGCGAGCCGGTCGTTCACCTGGGTGAGCAGGGCGAACCGCAGCTCGCGGGCAGACGCCTGGTCGGCTTCCACGTCGCGACCGGTGAGACCGAGCAGCCGCACCAGCCCACCGAGGGTGCTGCCCTGGACCATCAGCGTGCCGGCCGCGACCACGAAGGCGATCAGCACCAGCAGCGACCGCTGAGGCGTGTCGGCCGGCAGCGACTGCGCCGCGGCCAGGGTGACGGCGCCGCGCATCCCGGCCCAGACCAGCACGACACCCTCCCGCCAGCCGAAGGCCTGCGCGGCCAGGTAGTCGATGTCGGCCAACCGTCGGGTGAGGCTGGTCGAGATCCGGGTCGTCTGGTCGGCCAGCCGCCGGTCGCGACGCTCGTCGCCACCCCAGTCGCGGCCGTCGGCGCCGTGGCGCCCGTCCTGGCTGTCCGGCCCGTCCCGTCGGGACCGGGGCGCCACCGTGCCGTCCGCCAACCGGTCCTGGAACGAGGTGATCCGGTCCCGGCGGGCGTCGTCCCACCGACTCCGGCGGGCCAGCAGCCACAGCGACGGCGCCACGAAAGCCGCCCGCACGACGATCACCAGCAGGGCGGCCAACAGCCCCAGCCGGATGGCGGTCCAGACGCTGCCGTGGGCCTCGTGCACATCGAGGACCAGGCCGTACAGCTCCAGGCCCATCAGCAGGAAGATGGCGCTCTCCAGGAGCATCTCCAGGGTGCGCCAGACGGCGTCCGCGGTGATCCGGTCCTCCGGCCGCAGGTACCTGGGAGCGCCGTGCCCGGTGACCAGTCCCGCCACCACGGCGGCCACCAGACCGGAGGCGTCGAGACGCTCGGCCGGGATGTAGGCGAAGAACGGCGCCACGAAGGAGATCGCGACGTTGCTGGGAGCGTGGTGGATGTGGGCCCGGACCAGGAGGTTGAGCCGGCCGATGAGGAAGCCGATGACCACCGCGACGATCACGGCCCAGACGAAGTCGGCAGCGATCGAGCCGGTGAGCAGAGCGGTCGCCGCTGTCGCCGACCGCAGCAGGACCAGGGCGGAGGCGTCGTTCAGCAGGCTCTCGCCCTCCAGCACCGTGACCAGGCGCGGGGCGACGCCGGCCCGCTTGACGATGCTGGTGGCCACCGCGTCGGTGGGGGACAGGATGGCGCCGAGGGCGATGCCGGTGGTCAGGTCGATCCCGGGGATCAACCGGCTCATCACCCACCCGATCGCCACGGCCGAGCCGAGCACGAGCAGCACCGAGAACGCCGAGATGGTGCGCAGGTCGCGCCGGAAGTCCATGGCCGGCATGTTCACCGCCGAGGAGTAGAGCAGCGGCGGCAGGATCCCGGCCAGGATCCACTCGGGCTCGATCACGATGGCCGAGACGAACGGCAGGAAGCTGATGCCGATGCCCAGCAGCACCAGCAGCAGCGGCGAGGCCACACCGATCTTGGGCGCGATCACGTTCACCCCGACCATGACCGCGATCCCGATCATCCCGATCTCGAGCAGATCCATGGGGTCATCCTCGCCGAGCCCGTCCCCGCCCGGCCGATCAGCCCGAGCGCTGATCCGGGTCGGACCTGGTCGGCGTCAGACCAGGTCGGGATCGGATCACTGTGAGCCGGCCCCCAGGATCACCAGCAGCGGGACGAGCCGCTCCGGGGGCACCTCGTGGTGCCCCTTCGTGGTGGCGCGCAGCCAACCGGCACCGGTGAGCTGGCGCAGGTGGTGGTAGATCTGCCCGGTCGAGCCGAGTCCGGGGGTGTCGGCCAGGTCGGCGGCCGCGGTGGCCTCCCCGCGGGCGACCAGCTGCAGGATGCGGAGCCGGGCCGGGTGCCCGAGGGCACTCAGCGCCGGGGCCAGGGCGGTCCAGTCCCGGTCGAGCAGCTCGTCGGTGTCGTGGGTGAGCTGCCAGCGGACCGGCCCGTCGTCCACCAGCAGCGACCCCGCGTACGCCACCGCTCGTGGTCCGTGCCGCTCCTGCAACCCGGCGAGGATCCAGAACGTCTCGGGGTCGGGCCCGGGGCGGTCGCCCACCGGTGGCGCGGGCTCGGCGAGACGCTCCTCCAGCCGTCGCACCCGCTCGGCCAGCTCGGCGTACGCGAGAGGATCGGGGGGCTCGGGCGAGGGCATTCTCTGATTTTACGTAATAGTGACGATCGCGCGCACGGGCGGAGACGACCGAGGGGCCGGTGGAGTGATCCACCGGCCCCTCGGGCTCAGCTCAGGTGCCGCAGGCGCGGGCTACTTCTCGTAGCCGACGTTCTCCCACTGCACGTTGCTCAGACCGAACGCGCCGTAGTTGGCGAGCTTGGTCTTGACCGCGATGAGCTCCGGACGCTGGTAGAGCGGCAGCGTCATGACGTTCTCCCAGATCAGCTTCGCCGTCTCGTTGGCCAGGGTGATCCGAGCCTGCAGATCCGTCGTCGAGTCCAGCTTCTTGGCGTTCTCGTCGATCTTGGGGTCCGACAGCTGCGAGTAGTTGCTCTCCGAGCCGGTGCCGTAGATCTGGCTGATGCCCTGGAACGGGTACGGGGTGCCGATCCAGCTGAAGGCGATGATCTCGAACTCGTGGTTGGAGAGCACCGACCCGTCCTGGAACTTGGCGATCGGCACGTCGACGATGTCGACCTTGACGCCGATCTCCTTGAGCTGGTTCTGCGTCTGCAGCGCCTCGTTCTCCGAGACCTTGACACCGCTCAGCTGCGAGAACTTGACCTCGAGCTTCTTGCCGTCCTTCTCCCGGATGCCGTCGGAGCCGACGGTCCAGCCCAAGGCGTCCAGATCGGACTTCGCACCCTCGACGTCGTACTGGATGCCGGTCTCGGCAGCGACGTCGGCGTAGCCCTCCTGGTTCTGCAACAGGATGTTGTTGTTCAGCGGCTGCACGGGCCAGTCGATGCCGGCCAGGTCGGACTGACCGATGGTCTCGCGGTCCAGACCCTTGACGATCGCCTGCCGCACCTTCTGGTCGGTCAGCACGCCGGCCTTGGTGTTGAAGGTGAAGTGCCGGAAGTTCGGTCCGGCGGCGGCGCGGATGCTCGCGTCGGTGACGGCCTTCACGCGCTGGTAGGCGTCGGGGTCGGGACCGATGTCGAAGCTGTCCAGCTCGTTGTTGGAGAAGGCGGCCGCGGTGGCGTCCGGCGAGATCGCCCGGAAGGTGATCTTGTCCAGCAGCGGCTTGTCACCCCACCACTTGTCGTTGGGGACCTCGGTCAGCACCTTCTGGCTCTTGTCGAAGCTCTCCACCTTGAACGGACCGGCGAGCCAGTCGTTGTTCAGCGTCTTCCAGCCGTTGTTGAAGGTCTCGGGGTCCTTGACGCTCTCCGCCTTGACCGGGTTGACCAGCGGCTGGCTCCAGTCCGGGTAGGCCGCCTTGAAGGTCACGGTGATGTCGAACTTGTCCGCGCCGGCGGTCATGCTGGCGATCTGGTCGTAGCCCTGCGTCGACGCGCACTCGAACTTCTTGTTCGTGCCGTCGCAGGCCTTCCAGGTGGCCGTCAGGTCGTCGATGTCGATCGGCGACCCGTCGCCCCAGACGGCCTTCGGGTTCAGCTTCAGCTTCACCGTGGTCGGGTCGGCGTTGGTCTGCTCGGCGGACTCCAACCAGACCGGGTTGGGCGTCGGGACGCCCTTGGTGTCGTAGTTGAACAGCGTCGGCATGATCGGGTTCCGCGCCTTGGTCAGGTCGCTGTTGTTCCCGTTCACGTTCATCGGGTTCCAGTTGTTCCCGAAGTCGGACACGTCCAGGCGCATGGTGCCGCCCTGGGCGAGATCGCCACGGTCCTTGATGTTGATGTCCTGCGAGGTGATGGGGGCGATCGACTCGGTCGAGCCGCCCTCGTCGGTGCCACCGGTGTCCCCGCCCCCGCCGCAGGCGCTCAGGACGAGCAGCCCGGCGATGGCGGGAGCCACCAAGATCTTTCGTGCTTTCACATTGCCTCCAGAGAATCGATGGTGTCGGGCGAACCCGGACCACATGACCTTACGACGGTGCGTGGAACGATTACCACGACCGAGGGGGTTACAGCCTCCTAACGATGTCGTCCGCGGCAGCGGAACGGCCTAGACGACAGTGCGCTCCTCGTTGTAATGACATGCCGACGTGTGATCATCGCCGATCACGGGCAGCAGCGACGGCACCTCGGAGACGCAGCGTTGCTGCTGCGCCTCGGTGAGGGTGCCGATCTTGAAGCAGCGGGTGCGGAACCGGCAGCCCGACGGCGGGTTGGCCGGGCTCGGCAGGTCGCCCTTCAGCAGGATCCGCGTTCCGGCTGCGTTCCTTCACCGGGTCCGGGATCGGGATGGCCGACAGCAGCGCCTGGGTGTACGGGTGGGTCGGGTGGTCGTAGACGCTGGCCACGTCGCCGATCTCCACGATCTTGCCCAGGTACATCACCGCCACCCGGTCGGCGATGTGGCGGATCACGGCGAGGTCGTGCGCCACGAACAGGTAGGAGAGGTCGAGCTTGGCCTTGAGCTCGTCCAGCAGGTTGATCACCCCGGCCTGGATGGACACGTCCAGGGCGGACACCGGCTCGTCCAGCACGATCACCTTGGGCTCCAGCGCCAGCGCGCGGGCGATGCCGATCCGCTGCCGCTGGCCGCCGGAGAACTGCTGCGGGTAGCGGCTGGCGAAGGCCGGCTCCAGGCCCACCAGCCGGAGCAGCTCGTTGACCCGGTCCTCGATCGCCTTCGGGCTGTACTTGAACACCCCGAGCGGCTCGGCGATCAGGTCGAAGACCGGCATCCGCGGGTCCAGGGAGGCCATCGGGTCCTGGAAGACGACCTGCAGGTCGCGGCGCATCTGCTGCCGGTCGCGGTTCGCAGGCTGCCGACGTCCCGACCGAGCACGGCGATCCGGCCGTCGGTCGGCGGCTTGAGGTTCAGGATCTCCAGCAGGGTGGTGCTCTTGCCGCAGCCCGACTCGCCCACCAGGCCGAGCGTCTCGCCCCGCTTCACCTCCAGGTCGATCCCGTCGACGGCGAAGACGGTGCCGACCCGGCGGCGGAAGACGGCCCCCTTCATCAGCGGGTAGTGACGCTTCATGTCCGACAGCTCGAGCACGGTGTCGCGCTGGTCGCGCGGGATCCGCTCCAGCGACGAGGTGGGGATCACCGGGACCGGGAAGATGTCGGCGTAGTCGAGGTGCTCCTGGGCGATCCGGGCCGAGTGGATGCAGGCGGCGCGGTGGCCGGGCTGGTCGGTGGGGGCCAGCGGCGGCTCCTCGGTCCGGCAGGCGTCGGTGGCCATCGGGCAGCGGGGAGCGAACGGGCAGCCCGGCGGCAGGTTCACCACCGAGGGCGGGTTGCCCTCCAGGGTGGCCAGCGCCTCCTTGTCCTGGGCGTCCAGCCGGGGCACCGCGCCCAGCAGACCGATCGTGTACGGCATCCGCGGCGTGGCGAAGATCTCGTCGACACTGCCCTGCTCGACCGGCCGGCCGGCGTACATCACCGTCACCCGGTCGGCGATCCCGGCCACCACGCCGAGGTCGTGGGTGATCATGATGACCGCCGCCCCGGTCTCCTGCTGCGCCTTCTTCAGCACCTCCAGCACCTGCGCCTGGATGGTCACGTCGAGCGCGGTGGTCGGCTCGTCGGCGATGATCACGTCGGGGTCGTTGGCGATGGCCATGGCGATCATGGCCCGCTGGCGCATGCCGCCGGAGAACTCGTGCGGGAAGGACTTGACCCGGACCCCCGGGTTGGGGATGCCGACCAGCTCCAGCAGCTCGACCGCCCGGGTCATGGCCGCGGCCCGCGAGACCGAGTGGTGGACCTGCATCGTCTCCACGATCTGGTCGCCGATCGTGTAGACCGGGGTCAGCGCCGACAGCGGGTCCTGGAAGATCATCGCCAGCTCTTCGCCGCGCAGCCGGGACATCGCCTCGTCGCTGCGACCCAGCAGCTCGTCGCCGTGCAGCTTGATCGAGCCGGTGATCTTGGCCGACTGCGGGTGCAGACCCATGATCGCCAGCGAGGTGACCGACTTGCCGGAACCGGACTCGCCGACGATGGCCATCGTCTCGCCGGCCGCCAGGGTGAAGTCCAGACCGCGTACGGCGCGGACGGGCCCGGCCTCGGAGGGGAAGGTGACGTGCAGGTCGGTGACCTCCAGCACCGTCCCGGACGTGGTGCGACGGACCTTCCCGGCGGGCGCGGTGATGCTCATGCTGCGGATCCTCCGGACTGTTCATCAGGCAGATCCTCCGGATTGGGAGCTGGGATCGAGGGCGTCGCGCAGGCCGTCGCCGACGGCGTTCACGCTGAGCACCAGCAGCACGACCACGACCGCCGGGCCGGTGAACAGCCACGGGAAGCTGTTGACCTGGCGGGCGCCCTCACCGAGCAGGGTGCCCAGCGAGGTGTCCGGGGCCTGGACGCCGAAGCCGAAGAAGGACAGCCCGGTCTCGGCCAGGATGGCGGCGCCCACGTTGAGGGTGGCGTCGATGATCAGCAGCGAGGAGATGTTGGGCAGGATGTGCCGGACGATGGTCTTCGGCGCGGACAGACCCATGAAGCGGGCGGCCTGGACGTACTCCCGCTCCTTGATCGACATCGACAGCGAGCGCACCACGCGGGCCGACAGCACCCAGGAGAACGCGGCCAGCAGCAGCACCAGCAGCAGCCAGGAGTTCGGCCCCTTGGGTCCGCCGGTGCTGATCAGGGCGATCAGCAGGAAGGAGGGGACGACCAGCAGCAGGTCGATCACCCACAGCGCGATCCGCTCGAACCAGCCGCCGAAGTAGGCGGCGAACGAGCCGACGATGGCGGCCACCGTGGTGGAGATGATCGCCACCAGGAAGCCGATCAGCAACGACTTCCGCAGCCCGCGCAGGGTCAGGGCCAGCATGTCGCGGCCGCCCTGGGTGGTGCCGAACCAGTGCCGCTCGCTCGGTCCCTTCAGGTAGGCCCGTCGGTCGATCTCGTCGTAGGCGTACGGGCTGATGTACGGACCGATCAGCGCGATCACGATCAGCAGCACGATGATCACCGCGCCGACCACGGCTGTCTTGTTGCGCAGGAACCGGCGCACGATCAGCCGGCGACGGGTGATCCGCTTCTCACCCTGGCCCGGGTCGACCGGGTCAGGGCGTCGCTGTCCACCTCGAGGGCGACCTCGGCGCGGTTGTCGGTCACGGGCGAAGCCTCCCGGGAGTGAGAAGCGTTTCCGGGCGACATGCTTTTCGTCGTACGGAAACGCGCGCGAACGAGCGGGACTGCGCGCAGCTCGTGACCGCGGAGCGCGGAGCGCGACAGAGGACGTTGTCGGTCACGGGCGGAGCCTCTCTGACATTCCGGCCTCCTAGCCGAGCCGCACGCGCGGATCGAGGACGGCCACCATGATGTCGGCCAGGATGGCGCCGAACAGGACGCAGACGCCGCTGAAGGCGGCCACCGCGACCGCACCGTTGACGTCCTGGCGCTGGATGGTGGTCACGGCGTACTCACCCATGCCGTGGAAGGAGAAGATGATCTCCATGAAGGTGGCGCCGGTGAACAGGGTGGCCACGCTGAAGGCGAAGTAGGTGCCGGTCGGGATCAGGGCCGTCCGCAGCGCGTGCTTCATCACCGCCCGGGACCGGCGAAGACCCTTGGCCCGGGCGGTCCGGACGAAGTCCGAGCCCAGCGAGTCCAGCATCAGGTTGCGCTGGATCCGGCTGAAGAACGCCGCGTTCAGCAGGATCAGGACGATGGTGGGCAGCAGCAGGTGCTGCAGGCGGTCGAACAGCCAGGCACCCGGGTAGGACCCGCTCTCGCCGGTCTCTCCGACGAACTCGAAGATCCGGAGCCCGGTGGCGTTGTTGAGGTCGGTCGCCCACACCTGCAGCACGCTGGCCATCACGAACGAGGGGATCGACAGGAAGAACAGCGACGACAAGGTGAAGAAGCGGTCCGAGACCTTGTACTGCCGGGTCGCGGTCCAGGCCCCGATGAAGACGCCGGTGACGATGCCGATCAAGCGAGCCGAGGGTGATCAACCGCAGACTGACCCAGATCCGCCGGCTGCACCTCGTCGTTGACGCTGGCTCCGACCGGGGACTCGCCCCAGTTCCAGTGCAGCACGATGTCGTCAGCCAGGTCCAGTAGCGCTGCAGGATCGGGACCTGGTCGCTGAGGTTCTTGGCTCGCAGGGTCGCTTCCACCGCACCCGGGTCGAGCGGGGGGTTGCGCAGCAGGAAGAGCGATCGAGGATCCAGCTGGCTGGCCGCGAGGAAGTAGGTGAGGCTGATCGCCACGAACAGCAGGATGGCGTAGTTCAGGAGTCGCCGCGCCACATATGCGCCCATCGGGGAGATGGACCTCCTTCGTGCCGTCGAAGTGGGTGGATCACCACCGCCGGGGGGTCGTGCGGATCAAGAGGGTGTCTACCTAGCGCAAGACTCTAGCCCCGCACCCCACATCCACCGTTAATCGGCTCGTCAGATCCAGGAACGGAACCACATCCGCGCCCGCCACTGGGCGTACGTGATCGGCTCCCCGCTGAGGACCGGATAGAGCCAGGCGAAGTTCGCCGCGACCAGGGCCACGAACGCACCGGCCAGGACCCCGCCGAGCATCCGCCGGTCGCCCGCCCGGGCGTCCCCGATCAGTCGTCCCAGACACAGGGCCACGGCCATCACCGTGAACGGGACCAGCGCGATGGCGTAGAAGTAGAAGACCGGACGGGTGTCGTAGGAGAACCACGGCAGCCAGACGCTGAGCACCCCGACCACCGGGATGCCGAACCGCCAGTCCCGCGCCCCGACCCACAAGATCACCGCGGCCACCAGGGCGATCACCCCGGCCCACCACAGCGCCGGCGTCCCGATGGCCAGCACCGCGCTGACGCAGGTGTCCGGGCCCGAGCAGCCGGCGGTGCCGGCGGGGATGTCGCCCTGGTAGTGCATCGACAGCGGTCGCACGATCAGCAACCAGCCGATCGGCTTGGCGTCGTAGGAGTGGGTGGCGTGGTTGATGTAGTCGCCGGTGTGGAAGCCCCAGATGTCGCGGTGGTACTGGATCAGTGAGGCCAGCGGGGCGCCCAGGAAGCGGGTGGTCCAGGCCTCCGGGTGCTGGCTGCCCCAGTCCCGGTCGTAGCCGCCGGTGGTGGCGAGCCAGCTGATCCAGGTGCTCAGGTAGACCACTGCCGAGAGCAGCACCAGGGAGACGAAGGCGGGGACGCCGTCGCGCAGGATGCCGGTGTACGCCCGGGTGCCGGCCCCCGCCAGCCGTCGGGCGCCGACGTCCCAGGCCAGGCTGAGCAGCGCGAACGCGGCCAGCACGTAGAGCGCGTTCCACTTGCTGCCGAGCGCCAACCCGAAGGACAGGCCGGCGGCGATCCGCCACGGCCGCACGATCAGCGCCGGACCGAACCGGCCACCGAGGTCGGTCAGGTCGTGCCGCTCGAGGTGGTCGGCCAGGCGGTTGCGGAACCAGTCCCGGTCGGCGGCCAGGCAGGCCACGGCGGTGACCAGGAAGAAGGCCAGGAAGATGTCCAGCAGGGCGACCCGCGACATCACGTACGCCAACCCGTCGAAGGCCAGCAGCAGACCGGCCAGCCCGCCGATCAGGGTGGACCGGGACACCCGGCGGACGAGCCGGGTCAGCACCAGCACGAGCAGGGTGCCGAAGATCAGCGGTCCGACCCGCCAGCCGACCGAGGTCATGCCGAAGAAGTGCTCCCCGGCCGCGATCAGCCACTTGCCGAGCTGGGGGTGCACGATGAAGGACGCCGCGTTGTTCAGCACGTCCGGGTTCCCGGCGATGATCTTGGCGTTGGCGTCGTCGGGCCAGGACCGCTCGTAGCCGAACCGCAGCAGCGAGTACGCGTCCTTGGCGTAGTAGGTCTCGTCGAAGATCAGCGCGTTCGGTCGCCCGAGGTGCACCACCCGGAGCACGAAGGCGATCGCGGTGACGGCCAGGGTGACCGCCCAACCGGTCCAGCGGTCGGTCAGCGGTGGCACCCGCAGCCGTTCCCGTGTGGTCGGCGGGGGTGGTGGCGGTGCGTCGGCGCCCCCCGGGGACGCGACGTCCTCGGGCGGGGCGAGCACACTCACGGGAGAGAGTGTAGGAGGGCGATCCTGTGCCAGGGTGGCCTTCATGACCACTGGACGACTGGTGCTGGCCGGCACCCCGATCGGGGACTCCTCCGACGCCAGCCCGGGTCTGGTCACCGCGCTCACGACCGCCGACGTGATCGCGGCCGAGGACACCCGACGGCTGCGCACCCTGCTGACCCGGCTGGGGGTGACCACCACGGCGCGGGTGGTGTCCTACTTCGAAGGCAACGAGGCGGCGCGAACCCCCGAGCTGGTGACCGCGATGCAGGAGGGGGCCACGGTCGTGGTGGCCACCGACGCGGGCATGCCCTCGGTGTCGGATCCCGGCTACCGGATCGTGGTCGCCGCGATCGCGGCCGGGCGTGACCGTCACCGCCGTCCCGGGGCCGTCGGCGGTGTTGACCGCCTTGGCCGTCTCCGGGTTGCCGGTCGACCGCTTCTGCTTCGAGGGATTCCTGCCCCGCAAGGCGGGGGAGCGGGGGCGACGGCTGACCGAGCTGGCCGCCGAGCCGCGCACCATGGTCTTCTTCGAGGCCCCGCACCGTACCGCCGAGATGCTGGCCGCCGCCGCCGAGGTGCTCGGCGCGGACCGGCCCGGGGTGGTCTGCCGCGAGCTCACCAAGACCTACGAGGAGATCGTCCGCGGACCGCTGGCGGAGCTGGCCGAGTGGGCCACCGGTGGTGTCCGCGGTGAGGTGACCATCGTGATCGGCGGTGCGGTGACCGATCCCGGCGACGCGCTGGCCCACGCCGTGACCCGGGTGCAGCAGCTGGTTGCCGACGGGCTCCGGCTGAAGGAGGCGGTGGCCGACGTGGCCGCGGCCACCGGGGTCCGGAAGAACGCGCTCTACGAGGCGGCCCTGGGCAGACGATGACGCGCTCTCTGCCAGAGTGACCGGGTGAGCCTGCCGCCCCTGCCTGAGCCGCTGCCGCACCCGGTGGTGGATTCGCACTGCCACCTGGACAGCGCCCAGGAGGTCAGCGGGCTGGATCCGGCCGAGGCCATCGAGAAGGCGGCCGCCGTCGGGGTCACCAAGATCGTCCAGATCGGCTGCGACCTGGCCGGCGCCCGGTTCGCGGTGACGGCGGCCGAACGCTGGGACAGCGTGGTGGCCGGGCGTGGCCATCCACCCCAACGACGCCGCCCGGATGCGTCCCGACGAGCTGCCGCTGGCGCTGGCCGAGATCGAGCAGCTGGCCCGACATCCCCGTGTCCGGGCGGTCGGCGAGACCGGGCTGGACCACTACCGCACCCGCGACGAGGCCGGGCACCGCGTGCAGCGCGAGGCCTTCGCCTGGCACATCGCGCTGGCCCGCGAGACCGGCAAGACGCTGGTCATCCACGACCGGGACGCTCACGCCGACGTCCTCGATGTGCTGGACGCCGAGGGGGTGCCGGACCGGGTCGTGATGCACTGCTTCTCCGGTGACGCGGAGTTCGCCCGGGAGTGCCTGGACCGGGGGGCCTGGCTGTCCTTCGCCGGCCCGGTGACGTTCAAGCCGAACGAGCACCTGCGCGAGGCGCTGCGGATCACGCCGCTCGACCGGGTGCTGACCGAGACCGACGCGCCGTACCTGACCCCGGTGCCCTTCCGTGGCCGCTCGAACGCCTCGTACCTGATCCCGCACACCGCCCGCTTCCTGGCCGCCACCCGGGACGCCGACCTGACCGAGGTCTGCCGGGCGCTGGAGCAGAACGCGTACGACGCCTTCGGCGGCCGGTGGGGTGCCTGATGATCCGGTGGGGGTGCCTGATGATCGCTGGACGGACGCCCCGATGACTGACTCCCCGACGACCCCGGCGCAGGGCTGAGGTGGAGCTCGCCCAGGTCCGGCGACGACGCCGGATGGTGCGCCGCTACGCCCCGGACGTGCCCGTCGACCCGGCCGCACTCGACCGGGTGCTGCACGCCGGCCTGCGGGTCCCGTCCGCCGGCTTCACCCAGGGCGTCAGCCTGCTGGTCCTGGAGGGACCCGACGTCGGCCGCTACTGGGACCTCACGACCGACCCGGACACCGCCGCGGACCGTTGGCTGACCGGGATGCGGACCGCGCCGGTCCTGGTGCTGGTGTGGACCGACCCGGACGCCTATCTGGACCGCTACGCCGAGCCGGACAAGGGGTGGACCGACCGCGACCCGGACCGCTGGACCGCCCCGTACTGGCACGTCGACGCCGGCATGACCGTGCTGGCCATGCTCTACGCGGCGGTCGACGAGGAGCTGGGGGCCTGCTTCTTCGGTGCCCCGCCGGAGCGGATCGCCGCGATCCGGTCAGCACACGGCGTCCCCGCCGGTCAGCAGCTGGTCGGGGTGGTCAGTCTCGGCGTGCCCGCCGACGCGCCGGGTAGGTCACGAAGAGAACGTCGGTCGACGGACGAATTGGTCCACCGGGGGCACTGGAGACCCACGTCACACCCCGTTTCGTGATGATTTTGGCCCGTGTCGGTCAGACCGTTATGCTTCCGTGACCGGCGGCCGTGATATAGCGCCCGCACACCACTGACATCGATTGTCCGGGCGTTACCTGGCCTGGACCAGGGAGCTCACGTGCGCAAGATCATCCCCGTCGTCGCGGCAGGGGCCACAGTCCTCGCCGTCGCCGGCTCGACCTTCGCCTACGCGGCCATGAACAACGACGTGGTGCTGGCCGTCGACGGCCAGACCCGCGAGGTCTCCACCATGAGCAAGACCGTGGGCGACGTGCTGGCCGGGCAGGGGATCACCGTCGGCGCGCACGACGTGGTCGCTCCCTGCTCTCGACGCCGGCGTGGTCGACGGCACCAAGATCGCGGTGCAGTACGGCCGCCAGGTGACAGCCACGGTCGACGGCCAGCCGAAGACCTTCTGGACGACCGCCACCAGCGTCGACCAGGCTCTGCAGAGCCTGCAGGTCGACACCGCCGGCGCCGACCTGTCCACCAGCCGCAGCGCCGGCATCGGCCGGGAGGGTCTGGACCTGACGGTCAACACGGCCAAGACCGTCACCGTCGAGACCGGGGGCAAGGAGCGCAAGCTCGAGACCACCGCGCTGACCGTCGCCCAGGCGCTGACCGAGGCCGGGATCGCCGTCGACTCCGACGACAAGGTGAGCACCAAGGAGTCCACGAAGCTGAAGGACGGTCTGTCGTTCACCGTCACCAAGGTCGACGTCAAGACCGTGACGAAGACCAAGAAGGTCGCCTACGACACGGTCTACAAGAACACCGACTCGCTGGCCAAGGGCAAGCAGAAGGTCGACACCGATGGCCGGAGCGGCAAGCGGACCGTCGTCTACACCGAGGTCCGGCACGACGGCAAGGTCGTCAAGCGCACCCAGAAGTCGTCGAAGGTGACCACCAAGGCCACCGACAAGGTCGTCCTGGTGGGCACCAAGCAGGCCGAGGTCTCCGGCGGCAGCACGGCCGGGAACTCGGTCTGGGACCGGCTCGCCCAGTGCGAGTCCGGCGGCAACTGGTCGATCAACACCGGCAACGGCTTCTACGGCGGCGTCCAGTTCAGCGCCTCGACCTGGCGGGCCATGGGCGGCTCCGGTCTGCCCCACCAGGCCAGCCGCGAGACCCAGATCGCCATCGCCAAGAAGCTGCAGGCGCGGGCCGGTTGGGGCCAGTGGCCCGGCTGCTCGTCCAAGCTCGGCCTGCGCTGAGCCCCCGGCGCCGACCCTGAACGA
This sequence comes from uncultured Actinomycetota bacterium, assembly GCA_963784345.1. Classification (GTDB taxonomy): domain Bacteria; phylum Actinomycetota; class Actinomycetes; order Propionibacteriales; family Propionibacteriaceae; genus Microlunatus. Next base: position 53,701 of record CAWARE010000040.1, on the reverse strand, counting down.
CTCCACGGCCCCGAGTGAGGCGGAGCCCGACCCGAGTGCTCCCCGGGTCGGGCTGCTGTCCGCCGGCGCCGTCCGGCGGTTGGCGGCCTCGCTCGAGCTGCGACCGACCAAGCAGCGCGGCCAGAACTTCGTCACCGACGGCAACACGGTCCGGCGGATCGTGGCCACGGCCGGCGTCCGTCCCGACGACGTGGTGCTGGAGATCGGGCCCGGGCTCGGCTCGTTGACCCTCGGGCTGCTGGAGGCGGCCGAGCACGTGGTGGCGGTCGAGATCGACGCCCTGCTGGCCGGCGCCCTGCCCGGCACCGTCGCCGAGCACGCTCCGGGGCGCCTCGACGCGCTCACGGTGGTGGAGGCCGACGCCCTCAAGATCACCACCCTGCCGCGGGTGCCGACCTGCGTGGTGGCCAACCTGCCGTACAACGTGTCGGTCCCGGTGCTGCTGCACCTGCTGGCCACCTTCGCCGAGTGGCAGCGCGGGCTGGTCATGGTCCAGGCCGAGGTGGCCGACCGGCTGGCGGCCGGGCCGGGCTCGAAGACGTACGGGATCCCGTCGGTGAAGATGTCCTGGTACGCCAGCACCGCCCGGGTGGGCACGGTCCCGCCGAGCGTCTTCTGGCCGGTGCCCAACGTCGACTCCGGGCTGGTGTCCATCGTCCGGCGACCGGCTCCGGAGACCTCGGCCAGCCGGGCAGACGTCTTCGCCGTCATCGACGCGGCCTTCGCCCAACGGCGCAAGATGCTCCGCTCCGCTCTGGCCGGGCTGGCGGGCTCGTCGGCCGCGGCGTCGGCGGCGCTGGAGGCGGCCGGGGTCGATCCGCAGTCCCGGGGCGAGGTGCTGGACGTGACCGCGTTCGCCCGGATCGCCGAGCAGCTGCCGTCGCGCGGCTGACGGCCCGCTGAGCGCGGCGGGGGACGAGCGCTAGCCTTCCAGCGATGTCCGCCCCCAGCTCACCCGTGCCCGACGGCGTCCGCGTACGGGTGCCGGCCAAGATCAACCTGGCCCTGTGCGTCGGGCCGCCGCGCCCGGACGGGTTCCACCCGCTGGCCACGGTCTACCAGGCCGTGTCCCTGTTCGACGAGGTGCACGCAGCCTGGGGCGACCCGGGGGAGATGACCGTCACGGTCACCGGGGAGGGCGCCGACGAGGTGCCCACCGACGACCGCAACCTGGCGGTCCGGGCCGCCCGGCTGCTGGCCGAGCGCTACGGCGAGGGCCAGCCGCTCGGCGTGGCGCTGTCCATCCACAAGGCGATCCCGGTGGCCGGCGGTCTGGCCGGCGGCTCCTCCAACGGAGCGGCCGCCCTGCTGGCCTGCGCCGACCTGTGGGCCCTGGACGTCTCGCTGGACCAGATGCTGAGTCTGGCGGCCGAGCTGGGCAGCGACGTCCCCTTCGCGCTGCTCGGGGGCACGGCGCTGGGAAGTGGTCGCGGCGAGCAGGTGGCTCCGGTGCTCGGGCGGGGCTCCTACCACTGGGTGCTCGGCTTCGGGCGGCGCGGGCTGTCCACCCCCGCGGTCTACCGGACGTACGACGAGCTGCGGCCGGACGCCCCGATGCCCGAGGTGCCGGACGAGCTGATGGCCGCCCTGCGCTCCGGCGACGCGGTCCGGCTCGGCCGGGCGCTGGTCAACGACCTGCAGGAGCCGGCCCTGCACCTGCAGCCCCAGCTGCGCCGGACCCTCGAGACCGGTCTGGAGTACGGCGCGTTGGGGGCGATCGTGTCCGGCTCGGGTCCGACAGTGGCGTTCCTGGCCAGATCGGAGGCCTCGGCCATCGACCTCTGCGTGGCCCTGACCGCCGACGGGGTGGTGCGGACGGCCCGCCGGGCCACCGGCCCGGTTCCCGGCGCCCGCCTGATGAGCTGATCCGGAGCGGCCGTCGCCGCCGACCGGGCGCAGCGATCTCGCGGCTACTGGTCCCGGTACGGAGCGAGCAGGGCGCGCAGGGCGGTGGTCAGGGCCGTCCGGTGGGCCGGGTCGAGATCGGCCAGGATGCGTTGCTCGGCCGCCATCAGGTCGGCGAACGCGCCGTCCACGGCCGTCCGGCCCTGCTCGGTGAGCCGGACCAGCACGGCGCGACGGTCGTCGGGGTGCGGATCGCGGGCCACCAGCCGGCGGGCGGCGAGCCGGTCGACCCGGTTGGTCATCGTGCCGGAGGTGACCATGGTCTCCTTCAGCAGCTGACCGGGGGAGAGCCGGTGCTCCGGCCCGGCCCGGCGCAGGGCGGCCAGCACGTCGAACTCCCACGACTCCAGCCCGGAGCCGGCGAACGCCGCGCTCCGCTCCCGGTCCAGGTGCCGGGCCAACCGGGTCACCCGCGACAGCACCTGCATCGGGGAGACGTCCAGGTCGGGGCGCTCCCGCTGCCAGGCCTCGGCCAGGCGGTCGACCTCGTCCCGCAGCAGCTGGCTGTCGACCGCGCTTGGGTGAGCAACCGACTCGGGGGTGGGCACGCTGGAAGTGTAGGAGGCGGCTGCCGAGGGGGCGGCTCCGCCGTGGGTCAGCGACCGGCGCGGGCGGAGGCCAGGTCGGCGTCCGACCTCGGCATGGTCGTGGCCAGGAACACGATCCCCACGCAGAGCAGGGCGGGGACGGCCATGGCGTGCTGGATCCCGAGGTGGCTGACCAGGAAGCCGACGACCGCCGGTCCGGCCAGGAAGGCGGCGTAGCCGAAGGTGACCACGACGGCCAGCACCCGGCCGCCACCCAGGTGACCGGCCACGGCGTACACCTGCGGGGCGATCATGCCGACGCCGAAACCGACCAGCGCCCAGCCCGCGATGAGCAGCGGCAGCGAACCGACCAGGGTCACCGTGGTGTAGCCGAGGGCGGCGCAGACGCCGCCGAAGCGGACGACGTTGCGGCGACCGAACCGGGCGACCAGACCGTCGCCGAGCAGCCGGATGACCACCATGAAGCCGCTGACCGCGATCAGACCGAGGGCGCCGACGGTGGGGTCGACGCCGGCCACGTCGGTGACGTGCAGCGACGACCAGTCGACGGCGGTGCCCTCGGACAGTCCGAAGGCCAGCGCCATCGCCCCCAGCACCCAGGCCATGGTCGGGATCCTGGTCTTGACCCCGTCGGCGGAGTGGCTGACCACGGCCGCCTCGGGCGAGATCCGCACGAGGACGACGAAGACGCCGACCGCGATGACGGCCAGGGTGACCATCAGCGGTGCGACGATGCCGGCCCCGTCGATGCCGAGGGCCAGAGCCATCAGCAGCACGGCGCCGGCGCCGACGAAGTTGCCGACGGAGAAGAAGGCGTGGAAGCGGCTCATGATCGGCTTGCCGCGGGCGGCCTCGACCTGGACCCCGAGGGCGTTCATGGCCACGTCCATCGCGCCGTTGCCGAAGCCGAAGAGACCGGCGGCGACGATGGCGAAGGCGTAGCTGGGGGCGAAGGCGAGCACCAGCGCGGCCGCGATCAGGATCGGCAGTCCGGCGAAGACGACCCGCCGGGCCCCGATCGAGTCGGCCAACCGGCCACCGATCTGCATCGACACGATGCCGGCGACCCCGCCGCTGAACAGCATGATCGCGATCTGGGTGGCGTCCAGGTCCAGCCGCTCCCGCAGCGACGGCAGACTGCCGCCGTAGCCTCCGAGGATCATCCCGTTGACCGCGAACATCACGATCACGGCGATGGCGGCCTGCCTCCCGGCGAGTGGGGTGACGGGGTGGGTGGGCTGCAGGGTCTGGGTCATGACGGCTCGTTCTGTGGTGGTTACTGAATCGTTCTAGAAGAAGGGTAGGTCAGGTCTCCGGCCCAACGCAAGCGGTGTCGTGCCGTCAGCTCTCGGTGACCAGCCGGGGTTTGGGATCCAGGTGGGCGAGCCCGTTCCAGGCCAGGTTGACCAGGTGCGCGGCCACCTCGGACTTCTTCGGCTTGCGGGCGCCGAGCCACCACTGGCCGGTCAGGGCGATCATCCCGACCAGCATCTGGGAGTACATCGGTGCCGTCCGGGCGTCCAACCCGTGCCGCTTGAACTCCGTCACCAGCAGACCCTCCACCTGGGAGGCGATGTCACTGAGCAGGCTGGCGAACGAGCCGGACGAGCCGGCCACCGAGGAGTCGCGGACCAGGATCCGGAAGCCGTCGGTGTGGTTCTCCACGTAGTCCAGGAGCGCCAGGGCGGCCTGCTCGACCAGCTCCCGGGACCGTACGGCGTCGGCCAGCGCGGTCTCGATCTGGGCCAGCAGGTAGCCGACCTCGCGGTCCACGACCACCGCGTACAGACCCTCCTTGCCGCCGAAGTGCTCGTAGACCACCGGCTTGCTCACCTCGGCCCGAGCGGCGATCTCCTCCACCGAGGTCCCCTCGAACCCCTTCTCGGCGAACAGCCGGCGGGACACCTCGATCAGCTGCTCCCGCCGCTCGGTGCCCCGCATCCGGACCCGCGTCGGCCGGCGGGCGCGGGTGGACTCGGCCGGCTTGCCGGGGCGGCTGGGGTCACGAGAGCTGGCGGCCATCCCCCCAGTCTCGCCGACGGGCGGCTGGGCGCTCGGTAGGGGAGCTGAGGTCGGGAGGATGCACGCGGCGAGGCGGGTGCGTACGCTGGTCCCCGCCGTGACGCCTGTGGTGGGTCGCGATCCCCGGTTGGTCTGCCGGCAGGGCCCGCCTGACTTTGAATCAGGACCAGCGACGTAGGTTCGACTCCTACCCGGGGAGCGCACGCACCGGAGCCCGGTGCGGACATCCCCACCCACATCGGAGCTCTGGTGGGGATATCCCCACCGGCGATCCGGCGGCTAGCCTGATGGTCCGCCGACGCGGATCCGACCACGGTAGAGGCATGAACGAATCCCTCTCCACACCCGGTGCGCGCGTCTACAGCGAGGACTCCGGCCCGGAGTTCCTGTACGCGTCCACGCCTGGAGCCGATCTCGACCATGGACCCGCGACCGAGGCCGACGACGTGTCCGGCCTGCTGACCAACGCCGGCCGCAACTTCGCCGCTCTGGTGGGCCTGTTCGTGGTCAACCTGGCCGCCTTCGTCGTCGGCACCACCTTGTTCAGTCTCGGCGCCGGACTGCTCGTCGTGTTCGTCGGGCTGTTCGTGCTGGTCGGCGCCCTCGTGGCGTCCGGTGCGCTGGCCCGGGCCAACAAGAGCCTGCTGGCGTACGCCGGTGTCGACCTGCCGGTCACGCACTACCCCCGGGCGACCGGCGGCTTCGGGCTGCTGCGCCGGCTGCGGGACCCGCAGTCGTGGCGGGACCTGCTCTACGTACCGATCGGGTTCGTGCTGAGCACCTTCTCGTTCTCCGTGGCCGTCAGCTGGGTCGCCGGTGGTCTCGGCGGCGTCCTCTACCTGTTCTGGGGCAGGTACCTGCCCGACGACAGCCAGGGCCTCGCCCACCTGCTCGGCTTCCCCAACCGGTTCGCCGAGTCGGCCCTCAACATGGGCCTCGGCCTGATCCTGCTGCTCACCGCGCCGGCCGTGCTGCACGGCCTGGTCCGGCTGCACGCCGCCGTGGCCCGGGGGCTGCTGGTGGACGAGAGCTCGGCGCTGCGGGCCCGGGTCAGCGAGCTGACCACCAGCCGCAGTGCCGCCGGCGACGAGGAGGCCCGCACTCTGCGGCGGCTCGAGCGCGACCTGCACGACGGACCGCAGCAGCGCCTGGTGCGGCTCGGGATGGACATCTCCAGCGCTCAGCGCCGGATGGCGACCGACCCGGAGCAGGCCCAGCGACTGCTGGACGAGGCCTATCAGCAGACCCAGGACGCCCTGGGGGAGATCCGTCAGCTGTCCCGCGGCATCGCTCCGCCGATCCTGTCCGAGCTGGGACTGCTCGCCGCCATCACCGCCCTGGCTGCCCGCAACACCGTGCCCACCAGCGTCGACGTCGGCGACGTACGGCTCAGCGACGCGGCCCGGAACGCTGCGTACTTCACCGTGGCCGAGGCCTTGACCAACATGGAGAAGCACAGCGGCGCGTCGCGCTGCAGCGTGGAGATCCACCCGGTGGGTGGGGTGGTCGTGGTCGCGATCACCGACGACGGCCGGGGTGGTGCGTCCCTGTCCCGGGGCCACGGGCTGGCCGGCCTCGCCGACCGGCTGGCCGGTGTCGACGGCGGCCTGACCGTCACCTCGCCGCCCGGTGGCCCGACCCAGATCACCGCCACCATCCCGGCCGCCCTCGCCTAGCGAGGGAGCTGTCGTAGCACCATCGACGAGCACACGTGGCGGGCGGTGCCGAACTCGGGGAGGATCGGGCCCATGCGGGTGCTGGTGGCCGACGACTCGGTGCTGTTGCGGGAGGGGCTGCTGCGGCTGCTGGACGAGGCCGGGCACACGGTCGTGGCCGCGGTCGGGGACGCGCCGTCGCTGCTGGCGGCGGCGACCGAGCACCGGCCGGACGTCGCCCTGGTCGACATCCGGATGCCGCCGACCATGACCGACGACGGTCTCCGTGCCGCCGTGGAGGCCCGACGACTGGTGCCGGGGATGGCTGTGCTGCTGCTGTCGGCGTACGTGGAGTCCAGCTACGCCGAGGCGCTGCTGGCCGACGGCCGGGGCGGCGTGGGCTACCTGCTCAAGGACCGGGTCGCCTCCCTGGACGTGCTGACCGACGCCCTCTCCACCATCGCCGGCGGCGGCACGGTGCTGGATCCCGACGTGGTCGCCCAGCTGCTGGTGCGGCGCCGGGCCGACCCGTTGGAGCGGCTCACCCCGCGCGAGCGGGAGGTGCTCGCTCTGATGGCCGAGGGCCGCAGCAACGCCGCCATCGCTGCCCGGCTGGTCGTCTCCCCGGGGGCGGTGGAGAAGCACATCGGCAACATCTTCGCCCGCATCGACCTGCCCGACGCCGGCACCGACAACCGCCGGGTGCTGGCGGTGCTGGCCTGGTTGGAGCGGCGCTGACCTCGACGGGGGTCGGGAGCACGGGTGACCTCTGCCGGTAGCCTGTGCCAGCGGAAAGGTCCGCCCAGCGGAGAAGGAGCGCAGTTGTCCGGTCTGACCACCGAACCGTCCGAGTCCGCCCGTCCCGACCCTGCCGGCGTGGGTCCAGCCGCGCCGCCGGCGGTGATCGTGCTGGCTGCCGGCGGAGGCACCCGGATGAAGTCGACGAGATCGAAGCTGCTGCACGAGGTCGCCGGGCACCCGCTGCTCAGCTACGCACTGGCCGCGGCCACCGAGATCCAGCCGCAGGAGATCGTGGTCGTCGTCGGTCACCAGCGCGATCAGGTGCAGGCGCACCTGGCTGAGATCGCCCCGCACGTGCGGACCGCGATCCAGGAGGAGCAGCTCGGCACCGGCCACGCCGTCCAGTGCGGACTGGCGGCCCTGTCCGACCTGGACCGGCTGCCCGGCGAGATCGTGGTCACCTACGGCGACGTGCCGATGCTGACCGGCGAGACGCTGCTGGACCTGGTCGAGGACCACCGGTCGCAGCGTGCTGGCGTGACGGTGCTGACGGCCGTCGTGGCCGATCCCACCGGCTACGGCCGGGTCGTCCGAGATGCCGACGGCGGCGTCACCGGGATCGTCGAGCACCGCGACGCCGACGACGAGACCCGGTCCATCACCGAGATCAACTCCGGCATCTACGTCTTCGACTCCACGGTCCTGGTGGACGGCCTCGGCGGGCTGACCGCCGACAACGCCCAGGGCGAGCTCTACCTGACCGACGTGCTGACGTACGCGCTGTCGGTCGGGCGCCCGGTCGCCGGTCACCTGATCGACGACACCTGGCAGACCGAGGGCATCAACGACCGGGTCCAGCTGGCCGCCATGAACGCCGAGATGAACCGGCGCATCCTGCTCGGCTGGATGCGGGCCGGTGTCACCGTCCAGGACCCGGCGACCACCTGGGTGCACGCCTCGGTCGATCTCGCTCCCGACGTCACCCTGCTGCCGGGGACGTCCTTGGAGGGCGTCACGTCGGTCGGCGCCGGGGCCACCATCGGTCCCGAGGTGACCCTGAAGGACGTCGAGGTGGGGGAGGGCGCCACAGTGGTGCGCACCCACGGTGAGCTGAGCGTGATCGGCCCGGGTGCCGACGTCGGCCCGTACGCGCGGCTGCGCCCCGGCACCCGGCTGGGGGCCAAGGGCAAGATCGGCACCTTCGTGGAGACCAAGAACGCCCGGATCGGCGACCGGTCGAAGGTGCCCCACCAGTCCTACGTGGGCGACGCCGAGATCGGGGTCGACGTCAACGTCGGCGCCGGGGTGATCTTCGCCAACTACGACGGGGTCACCAAGTCCACCACGGTGGTCGGTGACTACAGTTTCGTCGGCAGCAACGCCGTCCTCGCCGCACCCGTCACGGTCGGCCCCGGCGCCTTCGTCGCCGCGGGGTCGACCATCACCGGCGACGTCGAGCCCGGTGACCTCGGGGTGGCCCGTGGTCAGCAGCGCAACATCCGTGGCTGGGTGCTGCGCAAGAGAGCCGGTACCAAGATCGCGACGGCGGCGCAGGACGCGCTGGACGCCGCGGGAGCAAGGACTGACGACCAGTCGGAACCGGCCGGGTCGGACGACCGATGACCACGACGGAAGCATCGACACCAGGGCAGACTGCCCCGACAGGAGCACGGGTGAGCGGCGTCAAGAAACCCAACGACAAGCACCTGATGCTCTTCTCGGGTCGGGCCTATCCCGAGCTCGCCGACGAGATCTCCTCGCTGATGGGCGTGGGTCTGGTGCCGACCCGGGCGCTGAACTACGCCAACTCCGAGATCTACGTGCGCTTCGAGGAGTCCGTCCGTGGCTCGGACGCCTTCGTCATCCAGAGCCACGCGGCGCCGGTGAACGAGTGGGTGATGGAGCAGCTGATCATGGTCGACGCGTTGAAGCGGGCCTCGGCCAAGCGGATCACCGTGGTCGCTCCCTTCTACCCGTACGCGCGTCAGGACAAGAAGCACCGCGGCCGGGAGCCCATCTCGGCCCGGCTGATCGCCGACCTGTTCAAGACCGCCGGGGCCGACCGGATCATGTCGGTCGACCTCCACGCGGCGCAGATCCAGGGCTTCTTCGACGGTCCGGTCGACCACCTCTGGGCGCTGCCCGTGCTGGCCGACTACGTCACGTCCAAGTACGACACCACCCAGATGGCGGTGGTCTCCCCGGACGCCGGCCGGGTGCGGCTGGCCGACATGTGGACCGACCGGTTGAACAGCTCGCTGGCCATCATCCACAAGCGGCGTGACCCCGACGTGGCCAACAAGGTGGCCGTGCACGAGGTGGTCGGTGACGTCGAGGGCAAGGTCTGCCTGCTGGTCGACGACATGATCGACACCGCCGGCACCATCTGCCAGGCCGGTGAGGCGTTGTTGGCGCACGGTGCGGCCAAGGTGATCGCGGCCGCCACCCACCCGGTGCTCTCGGGCCCGGCGATCGAGCGGCTGCAGTCGTCGGCCTTCGAGGAGGTCATCGTCACCAACACGCTGCCGCTGCCGCCGGAGCGGCGGTTCCCCAAGCTGACGGTGCTGTCGATCGCACCGTTGATCTCCCGGGCCATCCACGAGGTGTTCGAGGACGGTTCGGTGACCAGCCTCTTCGGGGGGCAGAGCTAGTCGCGACGGCGACTGTCGTGTAGCTGAGACAAGTGGCTGTCGGGTAGCTGAGACAAGCGACCCGCGGGTGTCATGGACAGGGGCGGCGGCAGTCGAGACGGCGGCCACCGGTCGCGATCTGACAGCCCTGGTCCGCATGGGCTAAGGTTGCGAGGTTGCCTGGGCGAGGGTCGATGTCGACCGTGATCGACGAGGTGGATCGAGCTCCTGGTCCGGGCGCGTTGTTCTGCCAGACACCCCATCAAGGAGTTCGTTCGTGCCCGAGGTCAAGCTCACAGCCGAATTGCGCACCGAGTTCGGTAAGGGCGCTGCCCGCCGGATCCGCCGCGCCCACAAGGTCCCCGCCGTTCTGTACGGTCACGGCACCGACCCGATCCACATCACCCTGCCCGGCCACGAGACGCTGCTGGCCCTGCGGCAGGCCAACGCCCTGCTCTCGATCGAGGTGGACGGCGGCTCGCAGCTCGCCCTGCCCAAGCAGGTGCAGCGCGACCCGATCAAGCACACGATCGAGCACGTGGACCTGGTGCTGGTGCGCCGCGGCGAGAAGGTGACCGTCGACATCCAGGTGGTCGTCGAGGGCGAGGCTGCCCCCGACACCCTGATCGACGTGATCGCCAACACCGTGTCGGTAGAGGCTGAGGCCACCCACATCCCGCAGCAGATCATCGTGTCGGTCGAGGGTCTGCAGGCCGGCACCCAGATCACCGCGGCCGACCTGCAGCTGCCCGAGGGCTCGACCGTCCAGCTGGATCCCGAGGCCCTGGTGGTCAACATCACCAACGCCCCGACGGCTGCCGACATCGAGGCCGAGCTGGCCGAAGCCGAGGCCGAGGTCGGCATCGAGCCGACGCTGGCTGAGGGCACCGAAGACGCCGAGGGCACCGAGGACGAGGCTGCCGAGGGCGCTGAGGCGTCCGACGAGTCCTGATCCGTGTCCGGATGGCTGGTGGTCGGGCTCGGTAACCCGGGCCCGACCTACGCCGGTCACCGCCACAACGTCGGCTACCTGGTGGCCGAGCTGCTGGCGAGCCGGATCGGTGCGCGGTTCAGCGCCGCGAAGGGGCTGCGGGCCGAGGTCGCCGAGGGGCGACTCGGTCCGCTCGGACCCGACTCGGTCAAGCTCGCGGTGATGAAGCCGCGGACGTACATGAACGAGCTCGGGGGACCGGTCTCCTCGGTGCTGTCCTACTTCAGCCTCGCACCGGACCGCCTGATCGCGATTCACGACGAGCTCGACATCGACCCCGGTCAGATCCGGGTCAAGTTCGGCGGCGGTGACAACGGGCACAACGGGCTGAAGTCCATCCGCCGCTCCCTGGGCGGCAGCGGGGACTACTTCCGGGTCCGGGTCGGCGTGGGTCGTCCCCCCGGTCGGCAGGACCCGGCCGACTTCCTGCTGTCGAACTTCTCGGCGGCAGAGAAGAAGGACCTCGGGGTCGAGATCGAGCGGGCCGCCGACGCGGTCGAGTCGCTCGTCACCGTCGGGCTCGAGCGGACCCAGTCGGCGTTCAACTCCTAGGCGCTGCGGACGACCAACGTCGACCTGGCACGGCCCGGACCGTCGCGGAAGCCGCCCGTGGTCGGAGAACGTACGTGCTGTCGGGCTCCTGGGGTGCGGAGGGCCGCCCGTGGTCGGAAAGCGCACGCGCGGACCTGCACCGGTTGTCGAGCCATCCGATCTGTCGCCGGAGCCGAGTACGGTGACCCGGTGACTCTGTGGGCGGCGCGTGTCGCCCCCGATCTTCCTGCACTCCCGAGAGGCTCCACCCGTGACCAGGCTCGTCTGTCGCGCTCCGCGCTCCGTGGTCCCGGGCTCCGCAGGTTCTCGCTCGTTCGTCCGGATCGGGGACGACGGAAAGAGTGTCGCCCCCGATCCCTCCTGCACTCCCGAGAGGCTCCACCCGTGACCCTGACGGGACTCGTCGAACTCTTCGCCACCGACCCGACCGTCGCCGAGGCGGTTGGTGACGCGCGGTCGCGTACGCTGCCCGCCCTGGACCTGACCGCGCCGCCGGCCATGCGGTCGCTGCTCGCCGCGGCGCTGGCCGCCGCGCCCGAGCAGGGCGGCTCCGGGCGGCCCGTGCTGCTGGTCGCCTCCACCTACCGGGAGGCGGAGAGCCTGGCCGCCGCCTGCCGGTCCCTGGTCGGTGAGGACGAGGTCGCCTACTACCCGGCCTGGGAGACCCTGCCGCACGAACGGCTGAGCCCGCGGTCCGACACCGTCGGCCGTCGGCTGGCGGTGCTGCGCCGGCTGGTCGGCAACGACGAGCTTCCCCCGCCGAGGATCGTGGTGGCCCCGGTCCGCAGCGTGCTGCAGCCGCAGGTGAAGGGTCTGGGCCACATGGCCCCGGTCCGGCTGGTGGTCGGGCGGGACATCGACCTCGACGAGCTCGCCCAGGCGCTGGTCGGCGCGGCGTACGTGCGGGTGGACATGGTCGAGCGACGCGGCGAGTTCGCCGTCCGCGGCGGGATCGTCGACATCTTCCCGCCCACCGAGGAGCACCCGGTCCGGATCGACTTCTTCGGCGACACGATCGAGGAGATCCGCTACTTCACCGTCGCCGACCAGCGCTCCTCGGACCTGACCCTGACCGAGGTGATCGCCTCGCCCTGCCGCGAGCTGCTGCTCACCGACGACGTACGCCAGCGGGCCTTCGCGCTGTCCCAGCAGCACCCCGAGCTGATCGACATGCTGGACCGGATCGCCCAGGGTCACGCGGTCGACGGGATGGAGGCGCTGTCCCCGGTGCTGGTCGACGGGATGGAGCTGCTGATCGACGTGCTCCCCGCCGACACCCACGTCCTGGTCTGCGACCCCGAGCTGGTCCGCGGCCGGGCGATCGACCTGGTCAAGACCTCGGAGGAGTTCCTGCACGCCTCGTGGGCCGCGGCCGCCGGCGGTGGGCAGGCGCCGATCGACCTGGGTGCCTCCTCCTACCAACCGCTCGCCGACGTCCGGGCCGCCGCCCTGGCCCGCGGTCTGGCCTGGTGGACGCTGTCGCCGTTCAGCGCCGGTCCGGGCGAGGACGAGAACACCGTCATCCGCACCGAGGACGGCGAGGTCGTCGACTTCCGGACGGTCGCCTCCACCCGCGGCGTGGAGACCCGGACCGATCGCCGGCCACGCCCAGGACACCTACCGGGGCGAGGTCGAGGCGGCGATCACCGAGATCGGGCGTCGGCTGGCCGACGACTGGCGGGTCGTGCTCACCGCCGAGGGCAAGGGCATGATCGACCGGATGGCCGAGGTGCTCACCGAGCACGAGCACCCGGTGCGCGTGGTGGACCGGCTGGACCAGCCGCCCGCGGCCGGGATAGCCACCGTGGTGCTGGGCGAGCTGCCGCACGGCTTCGTGGCCGACCGGATCAAGCTGGCCCTGTTCACCGCCGGTGACCTGTCCGGGCAGCGCACCGCCGACAAGGCGACCCGCAAGATGCCGGTCCGGCGCAAGAACACGATCGACCCGCTCGAGCTCAGCGCCGGCGACGCCGTGGTCCACAACCAGCACGGCGTCGGCCGCTACGTGGAGATGGTGCAGCGCAGCGTGGCCGGCTCGGTCCGGGAGTACCTGGTGATCGAGTACGCCGCCTCCAAGCGCGGCCAACCGGGTGACCGGCTCTACGTCCCGATGGACTCCCTGGACCAGGTCACCCGCTACGTCGGTGGCGAGAACCCGACGCTGGACAAGATGGGTGGCGCCGACTGGTCCAAGCGCAAGGGGCGGGCCCGCAAGGCCGTCCGCGAGATCGCCGGCGAGCTGATCAAGCTGTACGCCGCCCGGCAGGCCTCCCGTGGCCACGCCTTCGGCCCCGACACCACCTGGCAGCGCGAGCTGGAGGACGCGTTCAGCTTCGTCGAGACCCCCGACCAGCTGGCGGCGATCGACGAGGTCAAGCACGACATGGAGCAGGTCGTGCCGATGGACCGGCTGATCTGCGGCGACGTCGGCTACGGCAAGACCGAGATCGCCGTCCGGGCCGCGTTCAAGGCGGTCCAGGACGGCAAGCAGGTCGCGGTGCTGGTGCCCACCACGCTGCTCGTCCAGCAGCACTACAACACCTTCGCCGACCGCTACGCCGGGTTCCCGGTCAACGTCGCCCCGCTCAGCCGGTTCCAGACCCCCGCGGAGTCCAAGGCGACCAAGGAGGGGGTCGCCGACGGCAAGGTCGACGTGATCGTCGGCACCCACCGGCTGCTCAGCGGCGAGATCCAGTTCAAGGACCTCGGGCTGGTGATCATCGACGAGGAGCAGCGCTTCGGTGTCGAGCACAAGGAGCAGCTCAAGCGGCTGCGGATGGACGTCGACGTGCTCGCCATGTCGGCCACCCCGATCCCGCGCACCCTGGAGATGGCCATCACCGGCATCCGGGAGATGAGCACCATCGCCACCCCGCCGGAGGAGCGCCACCCGGTGCTCACCTTCGCCGGCCCGTACGACGAGGCCCAGCTGACCGCCGCCATCCGCCGCGAGCTGCTGCGGGAGGGTCAGGTGTTCTACATCCACAACCGGGTGCAGAGCATCGACAAGGTGGCCAAGAAGCTGGCCGAGCTGGTGCCCGAGGCCAGGGTGGTCACCGCCCACGGCCAGATGGGGGAGCATCGCCTGGAGCAGGTGATGGTCGACTTCTGGGAGCGGCGGGCCGACGTGCTGGTCTGCACCACCATCGTGGAGGCGGGGCTGGACATCAACACGGCCAACACGCTGCTGATCGAGCGGGCCGACCTGCTCGGTCTGTCCCAGCTGCACCAGCTCCGTGGACGGGTCGGCCGCGGCCGGGAGCGCGGCTACGCCTACTTCTTCTATCCCCCGGAGAAGCCGCTGACCGAGACCGCGCACGACCGGCTGGCGACCATCGCCGCCCACACCGATCTCGGTTCGGGGATGGCGGTGGCCATGAAGGACCTGGAGATCCGCGGTGCGGGCAACATGCTCGGCGGCGAGCAGTCCGGTCACATCGCCGACGTCGGCTTCGACCTCTACATCCGGCTGGTCGGCGAGGCCGTGGCGGAGTTCCGGGGTCAGGACACCGAGCCCGAGGCCGACGTCCGGATCGAGCTGCCGATCACCGCGCACCTGCCCGAGGACTACGTGGAGTCGGAGCGGTTGCGGTTGGAGATGTACAAGCGGCTGGCCGAGGTCCGCTCCGGGACCGACATCGAAGCCGTACGGGAGGAGCTGGCCGACCGCTACGGACCGCTGCCCACAGCGGTGGAGACGTTGCTGGACGTGGCCCGGTTCCGGCTGCACGCCCGGGCGCACGGACTGACCGACATCGTCAGCAGCGGCAACTACATCCGGTTCGCCCCGGCGGACCTGCTGGAGTCGAAGCAGCTGCGGCTCAAGCGGCTCTACCCGGGCTCGGTGGTCAAGGACACCGCCAAGCTGATCCTGGTGCCCCGTCCCCGGTCCGCGACGATCGGCGGCGAGCCGCCCAAGGACGGCGAGCTGCTGGCCTGGTGCACCGCGGTGATCACCGCGGTCTTCGGCAGCTAGCCCGGTGGGACCGACCGCGGACCCGGGGACCGGGCTGTCGGCGGTTGTGCCGGGGACCGGGCGACGGTGGCGGACGAGCGCAGTCGGTTGGTGGTTGCCGCTGCGATCGTCGACGACCTCGCCCGCCCCCAACGGCTGCTGGCCGCACGCCGGACCGGACCGCCATCGCTCGCCGGTCGCTGGGAGTTCCCGGGCGGCAAGGTCGAGCCCGGGGAGGATCCCGTGGCCGCGCTGCACCGGGAGATCCACGAGGAGCTCGGCCTGACGGTGACGCTCGGAGACGAGCTGCTGCCCAACGCTGCCGACGGGCCGTGCTGGCGGCTCAGTCCGACGTGGGAGATGCGCCTCTGGCTGGCCGAGATCGCCGCCGGCGAGCTCGGCGGCTCCACCGATCACGACCTGCTGCAGTGGGTCGACGCCGACGGCCTCCCCGGCCTTGACTGGCTGCCGGGCGACCGGGCCGCGGTCGGTCTGCTGGTCTCCGTGCTGACGATCTCCTGACCCCGTACGCAGCTCCGCGCGCTGCGCGTGGGGTCGCTGGTTTCCTCGGCTGCGGGTTCGAACATTCCGTCATCTGACGGAATGTTCGAGGTCGGGGCCGGCTGGGCGCTGGAGGTGCCGTCGGGTGACGGAATGTTCGAGGTCGGGGCCGGCTGGGTGCTGGAGGTGCCGTCGGGTGACGGAATGTTCGAGGTCGGGGCCGGCTGGGCGCTGGAGTTGCCGTCGGGTGACGGAATGTTCGAGGTCGGGGCCGGCTGGGCGCTGGAGTTGCCGTCGAGTGACGGAATGTTCGAACACCACCCCAGGGCGAACCAACCCGCTCTGGATCGCACCGCGAAGGTGGGAGCCACGCCGCGAGCGCCGGGCCCCGGTGGGGAGGGTCCCGTATGATCGCCGACGAGATCAGCAGGCCGGCAGGACCGTGCGGTCGCACGGTGGTGAGGAGTTCGAGGGTGGACAAGGCTTCGCAGCCTGCGTCGAGGACGAGCGGACGTCGGGCGACGGCCATCAGGACCCGGGCGCCCCGGGCCGCGGTGGCGAGCGCGTTGGCCGGCCTGGCGCTGCTCACCTCGGCCTGCGGCCTCAGCGGCTCGCCCAGCACCGTGGCGTACGTCGGCGACGCCCGGGTCACCCAGAGCCAGCTCGACAGCGCGTTGACCGGCGTGCAGCAGACGCTGCAGGCGGGCCAGCAGGTGTCGCCGTCGGCGGTGGTCAACGTGATGATCCACGGCGCCCTGGCCGAGGAGATCGGCCGGGCCAACGGGGTCGCCGTCACCGATGCCGAGCGCGACGCGGTGATCAAGGGGAGCAACCTGGCCGGTCTGCTCAACGTGCCGGACGCCAAGCCGATCGCGTACGACCTGGCCGACCAGCAGCTGGTCTCCCAGGCCGTCGGGGCCGAGGTCTACCTCAAGGCCGTGCAGGCCACCGACGTCGAGCTGAACCCCCGCTTCGGCGTGCTCGACCCGACGCAGAAGATCATCGCCGACGGTCAGTCGTCGTCGCTGTCGCTGCCCGCCAGCGGCAGCTGACCCACCGTCGGTGAGCGACTCCGCCGAGCTCGCCCGGCTCGTCGCGGTGATGAGCACGCTGCGGGAGCAGTGCCCGTGGGACTCCCAGCAGACCCACCGCAGCCTGGTGCCCTACCTGGTCGAGGAGACCTGCGAGGTGGTCGAAGCCGTCGAGGGACTGCCCGGTGAGACGGTGGCCGGGGCCGGACCGGCGGCCGCCCACCTGCAGGAGGAGCTCGGTGACCTGCTCCTCCAGGTGGTCTTCCACGCCGAGCTGGCCAGCGAGGCCGATGACGGGTTCGACCTCGACGACGTGGCCGCCGGGATCACCGACAAGCTGGTCCGTCGGCACCCGCACGTCTTCGCCGCCGAGGCCGCGCCCAGCGACCTGCACGGGGTCTGGGAGCAGCGCAAGGCGGTCGAGAAGGGCCGGACGTCCGCCCTGGAAGGGATCCCGGAGCGGCTGTCGGCCCTGAGTCGGGCGAGCAAGATCATCGGCCGGTCCCGGTCGCACCGGGTGCCGCTGTCGCTGCCCACCGAGCCGATCGGGGCCGCGGAGCTCGGCGACCAGATCGTCCGGCTGGTGGCGCGGGCCCAGGCCAGCGGCATCGACGCCGAGCAGGCCGTCCGGGAAGCCGTCCGGGATCTCGAGGCCGATGTCCGGTCCGCTGAGACCGCCACGACATAGTCTGGCGGGCATGAGCGAGCCTCCGTACGGGCGGCCGAACCAACCGCCCTATCCGCCCTACCCGCCGCAGCGCGGACCAGGGCAGCAACGGCCGGGCCCGCGGCAGCAGCAGCCGTACCCGCCCCAGCCGTACCCCGCGCCGCCGTACCCGCAGCAGTCCTACCCGCCCCAGCGGCCCCAGCGGCGGGCGGACGTCGAGACCAGCTCCCAGGTCCGGGCCGCGATGGCCGCCCGCGCGGAGCTGGGTCCCGACTACGACGACGCGATCGCCGCCGGGCTGGCCGACCGGGTGGAGGAGCTGGTCGCCTACCGGACCGCGGAGCTGCGCCACACCGACGAGGCGGCCAAGGAGGACCGGGTCGACGTCCGGCGTGACAACTCCCACCGTTTCGTCCTCGGCATCATCTCCCTCGGTTCCGGCATCCCCGTCAGCGCGATCGCGGCCAGCTACGCCGACGTGCCCGGACTGGTGGTGGCCTGGGCCGGCATCGTCGGGGTGAACGCGGTGTTCGCCTGGGGTAACCGCCGCCGACGGCCTACGTGAACTCGCGCCCACCCCGCCCGGCCTCGTCGGTCCGACCGACCCACGCCGATAGGGTGGGACCGACAATCTCCAGGTCCGGTGCTGCGTGCGCCCGGCCGGTACGGAAGGCAGTTCGACGTGGCAAGTATTGAGTTCATCGGTGCCCGCGAGATCCTCGACTCCCGCGGCAACCCCACGGTTGAGGTCGAGGTCATCCTGGACGACGGTTCGGAAGGTCGCGCGGCAGTGCCGTCGGGCGCCTCCACCGGCGCCTTCGAGGCCGTCGAGCTGCGGGACGGCGACAAGGGCCGTTACGGCGGCAAGGGTGTGACCAAGGCCGTCCTCGGCGTCCTCGACCAGCTCGGTCCGGAGCTGCTGGGCTACGACGCCAGCGAGCAGCGGCTGATCGACCAGGCCATGCTGGACCTGGACGGCACCGACAACAAGGCCAAGATCGGCGCCAACGCGATCCTGGGTGTCTCGCTCGCTGTCGCGCACGCGGCGGCCAGCTCGGCCGACCTGCCGCTCTACCGCTACGTCGGTGGACCCAACGCCCACGTGCTGCCGGTGCCGATGATGAACATCATCAACGGCGGCTCGCACGCCGACTCCGACGTGGACGTGCAGGAGTTCATGATCGCCCCGATCGGCGCGGCCACCTTCCGCGAGGCCCTCGAGATGGGCGCGAACGTCTACCACTCGCTGAAGAGCGTGCTGAAGAAGCAGGGCCTGTCCACCGGGCTGGGTGACGAGGGTGGCTTCGCCCCCAACCTGCCGGCCAACGTCGCCGCGCTGGAGCTGATCTCCACCGCCGTCGAGGGCACCGGACTGAAGCTGGGCAGCGACATCGCCCTGGCGCTGGACGTGGCCAGCACCGAGTTCTTCGGCAACGACACGTACCGGTTCGAGGGCCGCGAGCTGTCGGCCGACGAGATGACCGACATCTACACCCAGTGGATCGACGCCTTCCCGATCGTCTCCATCGAGGACCCGCTGGCCGAGGACGACTGGGCCGGCTGGAGCGCGCTGGTGAACAAGATCGGTGACAAGGTCCAGGTGGTCGGCGACGACCTGTTCGTCACCAACGTGACCCGGCTGCAGCGCGGCATCGACGAGCGGGCGGCGTCGGCCCTGCTGGTCAAGGTGAACCAGATCGGTTCGCTGACCGAGACGCTCGACGCGGTCACCATGGCGCAGCGGGCCGGCTTCGCCTGCATGATGAGCCACCGCTCGGGCGAGACCGAGGACACCACCATCGCCGACCTGGCTGTGGCCACCAACTGCGGTCAGATCAAGTCCGGCGCCCCGGCCCGGACCGACCGGGTGGCCAAGTACAACCAGCTGCTGCGGATCGAGGAGGACCTGGACGACGCTGCTCGCTACGCCGGCGCCGCCGCCTTCCCGAGGTTCACCGCCTGA
This sequence comes from uncultured Actinomycetota bacterium, assembly GCA_963784345.1. GTDB lineage: Bacteria > Actinomycetota > Actinomycetes > Propionibacteriales > Propionibacteriaceae > Microlunatus. Next base: position 34,540 of record CAWARE010000040.1, on the reverse strand, counting down.
TGCCCGCGGGCCCACGGCCGACCGCGCGTCCGGGTGCAGGTCCCGGTCGCGGTCGGCCGCGCGCCCGGACGGGGACCCGCGCCGGCAAGGACGGCGCCGCGGCCCCCGGTAAGCAGGTCGCAGACGTTGCGGCGACTGCGGCCGCCGCGACCAAGGGCGCCGGATCGACCCCGCAGCGATCGGCTTCGACTCCGCCGGCGCCCAGCCGGTCGGGCGTCCAGGAAGCCGAAGACCGCCGCGGGCAAGCCGAGGCTGCCGCGCAGCTCCAGCCTGACCGCCCGGGCGCTGGCCCTCGCGGTGGTGATCTTGATGCTGACCATCTCGTACGCCAACAGCCTGCGGATCTACTTCGCGCAGTCGCACGAGGTGGCGGCGACCAAGGCCGAGATCGCCGACCGCGAGGCCCGCATCGGCGACCTGCAGACCGAGCTGGACCGCTGGAACGACCCGGCTTTCGTGAAGCTGCAGGCCCGCACCCGGCTCGGTTGGGTGGTGCCCGGCGAGATCGGGTTCACCGTGGTCGACGCCGACGGCAACCCACTGGGCGGCGGGCAGCAGCTCGGCGCGGGGGCCGAGACCGCTGCCGACCGGGCGCCGGAGTCCTGGTACACCCGGTTGTGGGGGTCGGTCGAGACCGCCGACAAGCCCGCCGTGCCGGCGCCGGATCCCGCCGACGCCAAGCCGATCACCAAGAAGAACGTCGACGACGCCGAGTCGTCCGGCCCGCGCTGAGCGCGCCGCCGCGAGCCTGACCTGACCTGACCTGACCTGACGTGACGATCGAACCCCTGAGTGCGGCCGACGAGGCCACCGTGACCGAACAGCTGCAACGACGCCCCCGTGGCGTGGTGGGCGTCGCCTACCGCTGCCCGAGCGGCCATCCCGGCGTCGTGGCCACGCTGCCGCGGTTGCCGGACGGCACCCCGTTCCCGACCACCTTCTACCTGACCTGCCCCCGGGCCGTGTCGGCCTGCTCGACGCTGGAGGCCTCCGGGGTGATGACCGAGCTGACCGACCGGCTGGCGACCGAGCCGGAGCTGGCCGCGCAGTACGCCGACGCCCACCGGGCCTACCTGTCCGCCCGCGCTGAGATCGCGAGCGAGACCACGGGGGAGGTGGTCGAGATCGCCGAGGTCTCCGCCGGGGGGATGCCGACCCGGGTCAAGTGCCTGCACGCCCTGCTCGGGCACGCGCTGGCTGCCGGTCCGGGCGTGAACCCGATCGGTGACCTCACCCTGCAGCTGATCGCTGACCGCTGGCCCTTTCCCTGCACGGACGCCTGAGCTCTGAGGATGAGAGCCAACGCGTGAGTGAGCCCGCATGAAGGAACCCAGCATGAAGGACTCAGCATGAGTGACCCCCGCCGGAGTGACCGGGTCGCCGCGATCGACTGCGGCACCAACTCGTTCCGGCTGCTGGTCGCCGGCCCGGGCCCCGACGGCGGGCTGGTCGAGCTGACCCGCGAGCTCCGGATCGTCCGGCTGGGGCAGGGCGTGGACGCCACCGGCGAGCTGCACCCCGACGCCCTGGCCCGCACCTTCGCTGCCGCCGAGGCGTACGCCGACGAGCTGCGGGCGTACGGCGTCGCCCCCGAGCGGACCCGGGTGGTGGCCACCTCTGCGGCCCGGGACGCCCGCAACCGGTCCGACTTCTTCGCCGGCATGACGGCGCGGCTCGGGGTCGTCCCGGAGGTGATCACCGGCACCGAGGAGGCCCGGCTCTCCTTCGTGGGGGCGCTCAGCGGCGTCCGGGTGGCCGAAGACGGCCCGGTGCTGGTGATGGACATCGGCGGCGGCTCGACCGAGCTGGTCCGGGGCGAAGCGTCGGGGTCCATCGCGTCCGCGGTGTCGCTGGACATCGGGTCGGTCCGGCTGACCGAACGGTTCGGCCTGGTCGGCCCGTGGTCGAGCGAGGCCCGGCAGGCCGCTTCGGCGTACGTGGACGGGCTGCTCGACACGGTCGGCGACGCCCTCGACCGGGTGGCCACCTGGATCGGGGTGGCCGGCACCGTGACCACCGTGTCGGCTCTGGTGCAGGAGCTCCCGGCGTACGACCGGAGTCGCGTGCACGGCTCGACCGTGCAGAACGACCGTCTCGCCGACCTGCTGGACCGGTTGGCCGGACTGACCGCCGAGCAGATCCGCGGACTCGGGCCGATGGAGCCCGGTCGAGCCGACGTGATCACCGCCGGCACCCTGATCGCCGACCGGATCGCACGACGGGTCGGTCGACCGATGCTGGTCAGCGAGAGCGACATCCTCGACGGCGTGGCCCTGGACCTGCTGGCCCGCTGAGGACGGCACCGGTGGCTGGGACCTGACAGAATGCCGCGGTGACGTACCTGGCCATCACCGTCGTCGGGCACGACCGGCCGGGCATCATCGCCCAGGCCGCGGATGCCCTCGCCGACAGCGGCATGAACCTCGAGGACTCCTCGATGACCCTGTTGCGGGGTCACTTCGCGATGACGCTGATCTGCGCCGGCACGGCGTCGGTGGCCGACGTCGAGCGCGCCCTGGCGCCGCTGGCCGACGGCTCTCTCACCGTGGACGTCCGGGAGCTGTCCCGGGACGGCGGGCAGGGGTCGACCGGCGGTAGCACCCACCTGGTGACCGTCCACGGAGCCGACCGACTGGGCATCGTCGCCCGCCTCGCCGGGGTGGTGGCCGCCGCCGGCGGCAACATCACCGACCTGACCACCCGGCTGGCCGGCGACCTCTACGTGCTGTTGGCCGAGGTCGACCTCGAGCCGGCGGCGACCCAGCGTCTGGAGGCTGAGCTGGCCGCCGTCGCGACCGAGCTCGGCGTCGGCGTCAGCCTGCGGCACGTGGAGCGCGACGAGCTGTGATCGTCGTTCCCGCCCTGCCCCAGGGCCGGGTGCTGGACGTCGTCCGCGCCCCGGCCGCCGTGCTGGCCACGCCCGGGAAGCCGGTCGACCCCGCCGACGAGGCGGTGGTGCAGCTGTGCGCCGATCTGGTCGCCACCATGCGCGTCTCGCCGGGCTGCGTCGGGCTGGCCGCCCAGCAGGTCGGGGTCGCGGCCCAGGCGTTCTGCGTCGACGTCAGCCAGCACCCGAAGACCCGGACGTGTCACGGGCTGGTCGTGCTGGTCAACGCCGAGCTGGTCGCGTCGTCGAAGAACGAGAAGGGTCGGGAGGGCTGCATGTCGGTGCCCGATCTGACCGGCGACGTGAAGCGGGCGACCCGGGCCACCGTCCGCGGTCAGCTGCCGGTCACCGGCGAGACGGTGGAGATCGTCACCGACGCCTTCGAAGCCCGGGCCCTGCAGCACGAGCTCGACCACTGCCAGGGGCTGCTGTTCCTGGACCGGGTGGCCGGCGCGCACGCGCTCTACGCCCGCAAGGTCTACCTCGACGCACCGGAAGATCCTGATCAGAGCTGACACCGAGCGAGAAGGCGGCGACACACTCCCAGCCGGCCGTACGGGGTGTGTCCGCTCCTTCTCGACGTCGTACCACCGCTCGCAGGTCACTAGGATCGGCCGGCACGGGCCCCCGTAGCCCAACCGGCAGAGGCAGGCGGCTTAAACCCGCCCGAGTGTGGGTTCGAGTCCCACCGGGGGCACCCGCGTCGGTGCGCCGGCCAGTCCGACTCAGGACTCACGCGGTGGGCTCCGTCGGGGCGAGGACCGGTCACCTGCGCCGGCGCGCCGGGCAGCCCGAGCCCCGGACTCGGGCGACGCGGTGGGCTCAGCTACCGCCGCAGCGGTGGACGCGTCAGGGCACCTATCACGCCAGCAAGTGGGCGCTGGAAGCACTCAGCCAGGCGCTCGCCGAGGAGGTCGAGGTGTACGGGATACGCGTGACGCTCGTCGAGCCGCTCACCTTCCCGAGCGCACTGGGAAGCGTGGCGCCACCCATGCCCGAGTACGACCAGGCACGAGCCAAGGTGCTGGCCGGCTTCGTGGGAACCGGTATCGAGCCCGGAGACCCGGTGGCGGCCGGCCGGGCGCTGCTCGCCCTCGTCGACGACCCCAATCCGCCTCTGAGGGCCTTGTTCGGCGCGCACGGACTCGCACTCATCCGTCCCGAGTACGAGCGCCGAATCGCCGACTGGGAACAAGGGGTCCCCCTGGCCGAGCTGGCCCAGGGGATGCCGCCTCGAGGAGATACTCAGGGCTGAGTTGCGCGCTCTGGTCAGCGACGACCAGCCGTCCGACGCAGGTTGTCCGTCGAGGGCCGTACCCGCAGTCCGAGCACCGCAGCGGTCACCACCACCGCGACGGGCAGCAGCAGACCCCAGGCCAGACCGGTGTAGCCGACGAAGGCCAGCACCGGCCCCGACAGCGCCCCGCCGAGCGCACCGGCCAGGTTCATGGCCAGGTCGCCGCGGCCCTGCAGCCGGACCCGTTGGGCGGCGGGGGCGGCGTCGTTGAGCAGGGCAGAGCCCGCCACCGTGGAGGCGCTCCAGCCCAGGCCCAACAGGATCAGCCCGGTGACCACCAGCCGCTGGTCGTGCGACCCGAGGGCGGTGACGAGCGCGGCGAAGACGAGCATCGACTGGCCCAGCAGGATGGTGGGGATCCGCCCGAGCCGGTCGGACAGGATGCCGAAGACGGGCGACAGGGCGTACATGCCGGCGATGTGGAGGCTGAGGGTCAGCCCGACGACCGACAGCGTCGCCCCACCGTGCATCAGGTGCACCGGGGTCATGGCCATCAGCGCCACCATCGTCGCGTGGCTGAGCGCGGTGGCCAGGATGGCCAGCCGGACCAGGCCGAGATCACCCTGGCTCGGCGCCGGACCGACCGGCCCGGCGGCGCTGTCGGATGCGAGGGTCGGCGCCGCGTCCAGCGCCAGACCCTTGGCCACGGTCAGCGGGTCGGGGCGCAGGAACGCCGCGTACGCCGAGGCCGCCACCAGCTGGGCCGCCACGGCGAACACGAACACCCCGGAGAAGGGCGGCAGTCCGAGGGCCCGGCCGACGACCTCGCCGGGCTCGGCCAGGTTGGGTCCGATCACCGCACCGACGGTGGTCGACCACACCACCAGCGACAGGTCCCGACCCCTGGTCCGCGGTTCGGCGAGGTCGGTGGCGGCGAACCGGGACTGCAGCGCGGCCGCCGTGGCCGCACCGGCCCCGGCCAGCCCCAGGAAGAGGATCGGCACGGCACCGAGCACCATGCCGAGCACGCACAGCGCCACCCCGGCGGCCGCGATCAGGGCCGCGGTGCTGAGGGAGATCCGGCGACCGCGGCGATCGGCCAGCCGCGCCAACGGGATAGCCAGCAGCGCCGCCCCGAGGGTGCTCATGGTCGCGGCCATGCCCGACCAGCTCGGGCCGGCCAGCGCGTTCGCCGCCAGGGCGCCCACGCTCAGCGCGGCACCGGTGCCCAGACCACCGAGGATCTGGCCGGCGGCCAGCAGGCCGAGGGTCCGTCGCCGCAGGGCGACCAGGTCGAGACTCGACACGGTCTGGGTGGTCACGAGTCGGGAGCGTAGGGCAGCGCGCTGACACGCGGCAGTCGATCCGGTGCCGTCGGGCGAAGGGATCTCGCCGATCCGGGTGGTCGCGCCCCGGTGGGGTGCGGTGCGACCATGCGGTGGTGCGGGTGCATCCGAGGCTGTCGGCGACCTGTCTGGGGCTGGCCCTGACGCTGGGTTCGCTGTGGTGGAGCGCCGCCTCCACCTACGTGGTGCTGCACGACGACGCCCGGCTCGTCGGCGCCTTGAGCCGGACTCTCGACCAGCCGGCTGTCCGCGCCCAGCTGGGGGAGTGGACCGGCACGGCGTTCGCGCAGGCCTCCCGGCTGGCCGGCGACCGGAAGCAGACCAAGGCGGCCGACCGGGCCGTCCGCCGGCTGCAGGCGGCGATCACCTCCGACGCCCCGCTCGAGCCGCTGGCCACCGCCGTGGCCGGGGTGGTGGTCGGCACCCGCGACGCCGCGGTCTCCCAGCTCGACGCCCGGACCGTGCCCAAGTCAGTGGTCCGGGCCGACGTCGCCCCGCTGCTGGCCCTGGCCGGGGTGACAGTGGACAAGAAGACCGCCGCGGCGATGGGTCTGACCCTGGAGAAGAAGCGCCTGACGTTGCCGCTGCTGACCGGTGAGCAGCTGGAGCTGCTCCAACACCGCTACGACGTGCTGCTGCTGATCCGCCGTTGGGCCGGCTGGGTCGCGCTCGCCCTGCTCGCCGTGTCGGTGGCGACCTCCCGGCTGCCGCTGCGGACGCTCGCCGTGGCCGCCGGGCTGGTGGCGGTGATCGCGCTGGTCCTGCCGCGGCTGCTGGCGTACGGGCAGGGACGGGTGGCCGGCTCCGAGCTCGGCGGTCTGGTCGCCCCGCTGCTGGCCGCGGGTGCCGCTCGGGTGGCCGTGGTCGGTGTGCCGGTGGCGCTGGCGGCCGGCCTGCTGGCGGTCGTCCTGGGGGCGCTCCAGGTGCTGCTGCTGCGCCGCCGCAGCGGCCGAGGGAGGGTGATCGAGTCCGAGTCTTAACCGATTCGTACCTGCGGAACATCGGTCCCGCAACCGACGTTGCGTAGACTGAATGTCGGCACCACCGCGGTGCCCCACATCAGGAGGACCTTTACCTATGTTGCGCAGTTCGAACCCGATCCTCTCCAAGCAGGACGCGTTCACACCCGCAGCTCCCCAGCAGTACGGCCAGAACCCCTACGCGCAGCAGTCACCGTACGCGCCGCAGCAGCCGGGTCACGGCCAGCCGCCGGTCGGCACCGACGCGCGGATGACGTTCGACGACGTCATCACCAAGACCGCGCTGGTGATGGGTGTGCTCGTCATCTCCGCCGCCCTGGCCTGGATGTTCGTGCCGCCGTCGCTGTACATGCCGGCCCTCATCCTGTCCGGCCTGGTGGGCTTCGGTGTGGTCCTGCTGGTCTCCTTCCGCCGGGTGATCTCCCCGCCGATGGTCTTCCTCTACGCCGCCATCGAGGGCGTCTTCATCGGCATGTTCAGCAACATCTTCAACTCGATCTACCCGGGCATCGTGGTGCAGGCCGTGATCGGCACCTTCGCCGCGGCCGGCGTCACGTTGGCGGCGTACAAGTTCTTCAACATCAAGGTGACCCCGAAGTTCCAGAAGGTCGTCATCATCGCCACCATCGCCTTCGCGGTGGCCATGCTGATCAACTTCGTCGCGGCCCTGCTCGGGTTCAACCTGGGTCTGCGCGACGGTGGCACCGGTCCGGTCAGCCTGCTGGCCGTCGCCTTCTCCGTCCTGGGCTGCGTGCTCGCGGTGCTGAACCTGGTGCTCGACTTCGACTACATCGAGCGCGGTGTCGAGATGGGTGCCCCGGCCAGCGAGTCCTGGCGCGGCGCCTTCGGCCTGACCGTCACCATGGTCTGGCTCTACGTCGAGATCCTGCGACTGCTGTCCTACATCCGTCGCTGACGAACTCCTGACCGACACCGAGACCGCTCGTCCCCCTGGTGGGGCGGGCGGTCTCGTCGTTTCCGGCCCGGCTCCACGGCACTAGGCTCGGCGCGTGGAGTACGTGACGTCAGTGATCGATCTCGTCGGCAACACCCCGCTGGTCCAGCTCACCCGGGTCACCGGAGAGGGCGGACCGCTGGTGCTGGCCAAGGTGGAGTACCTGAACCCCGGGGGCTCGGTGAAGGACCGGATCGCGGTCAAGATGATCGACGCGGCCGAGCGCGAGGGCCAGCTGTTGCCGGGCGGCACCATCGTCGAGCCGACCAGCGGCAACACCGGTGTCGGGCTCGCCATCGTGGCCCAGGCCCGCGGCTACCACTGCGTGTTCGTCTGCCCCGACAAGGTCAGCGAGGACAAGCGGAACGTGCTGGCCGCGTACGGGGCGCGGGTGGTGGTCTGCCCGACCGCCGTCGAACCGGACCACCCGGACTCCTACTACTCCGTCTCCGACCGGCTGGTCCGCGAGATCGAGGGTGCCTGGAAGCCCGACCAGTACGCCAACCCGAACAACCCGGCCAGCCACTACGAGTCGACCGGCCCGGAGATCTGGCGGCAGACCGAGGGCCGGATCACCCACTTCGTGGCCGGCATCGGCACCGGCGGCACCATCAGCGGCACCGGGCGCTACCTCAAGGACGTCTCCGGCGGGCGGGTCCAGGTGATCGGGGCAGACCCGTCCGGCTCGGTCTACTCCGGCGGCAGCGGCCGGCCCTACCTGGTGGAGGGCGTGGGCGAGGACTTCTGGCCGGCCAACTACGACCCGGGAGTCTGCGACCAGATCATCGAGGTGTCCGACGCCGACTCCTTCGCCATGACCCGGCGGTTGGCCCGCGAGGAGGGGCTGCTGGTCGGCGGCTCCTGCGGCATGGCCACCGTCGCCGCGCTGCGGGTGGCTGAGCAGATCGACGACCCGGACGCGGTCGTGGTGGTGCTGCTGCCCGACTCCGGCCGGGGCTACCTGACCAAGGTGTTCAGCGACGACTGGCTGACCCGCTACGGCTTCGGGCCGCCGCACGAGGACGGCGGCCGGACCATCGGTGACGTGCTGCGGGAGAAGTCGGGCGACCTGCCCTCGCTGGTCCACACCCACCCCGGCGAGACCATCGCGGAGGCGGTGGAGATCCTGCGGGAGTACGGCGTCTCGCAGATGCCGGTGGTCCGGGCCGAGCCGCCGGTGATGGCCGCCGAGGTGGTCGGCTCGGTCAGCGAGCGCGGGCTGCTCGGCGTGCTCTTCGGCCGGCAGGCCCGTCCCGCCGACGCGGTGGACACGGTGATGGAGCCACCGCTCCCGGTGCTGGGGGCGAGCGAGCCGGTGAGCAAGGCCATCGAGCTGCTGGTCGACACCGATGCGCTGCTGGTGCTGGATGACGGCAAGCCGACCGGGGTGCTGACGCGCCAGGACCTGCTGGCCGACGTCGGCTGACGCCCGAGTGCGTCAAAGTCTCCCCCAGTGGTTCTTCGGATGCCGTCCCACGGCGTGTCGGCCCCACTGGGGGTGACGTTGACGCAGAACGCGCCTGCGCTGGTGACTGTCAGGACTCAGCGGGGGAGCAGCTGCTCCAGCGCCTCGCGCCAGTTGACCGTCCAGGTGACCGAGCGCCAGCGGGTCACCTCCACCCAGCGGGCGTCGGCGGTGGTGCCGCCGACGTCCAGCACCCGCGGCTCGTTCGGTTCGGCGCAGGTGGCCCGGTAGACCAGTCGTACGGCGTGGAAGTCCTCGGCCCGACCCGTCGGGCTGCGGCCCACCCAGTGCGAGGTCTGCACCGCGACCAGCGGGCCCAGCTCGACGTGCTGAGCCGTCTCCTCGTGCACCTCCCGGACCACAGCGGCGCCCGGCTCCTCGTCGGGGTCGATGCCACCGCCGGGCATCCCCCAGCGACCGTCGACCGCCGTCCGCGACGAGTACTGCGTGGCCAGCAGCCCGAGGTCGGAGACCACCACCGCGTACGCGGCCACGCGCTGCCGGACCACCGGTTCCTCGGTCGCCCCGAGGGTGAGACCGGCGTCCCGACCCGCTGGTCGCTGGCCGGGCCGGGCCTCGTCGGTCACGGGTCGCACCACGAAGGAGAGCACCAGCTCGGAGTCCGCGTCGCGGCGGGCGTCCAGCGGCCGCTCGACGACGTAGCCGAGGTCGTGGGCCAGCACCGTCGGGTCGGCGCCGTGGGGCAGCAGGACGGCGAACTGCTGCTCGCCGGCGGCGTCCACCCCACGTACCTGCATCACCCCATCCTCTCGCGTCACCCGGACCGCCGCGGCGGTGCCGTACGGTGTCGGTCCGAACAGGAGGACCGATGCTGCACCGACGGATGATCCCGCGGGCCGGCCTGCGTACGCTCGCGCTGGCCGTGATGGCCGCGATCGCCTACGTCGACCCCGGGAACTTCGCCGTCAACGTGGCCGCCGGCGCCGAGCACGGTTACACGCTGGTCTGGGTGGTGGTGGGGGCCAGCGCGACGGCGTCGGTGGTGCAGTACCTGGCGGCCAAGCTGGGGATCGCCACCGGTCGCAGCCTGGCCGAGAACTGCCGGGAGCGCTACGGGCGCGGTCTGCGCCGGCTGCTCTGGCTGCAGGCGGAGCTGGTGGTGATCATGACCGACCTGGCCGAGCTGGTGGGTGGGGCGTTCGCCCTCTACCTGCTGTTCGGCCTCCCGATGGTCTGGGGTGCGCTCGTGGTGGCGGTCTTCGGGTTCGTGCTGCTGGCTCTGCGGGTCCGCGGCTACGAGGGCTTCCGGCCCGTGCTGCTGGCCCTGTTCGCACTGATCGTCGCGCTGCTGGTGGCCGAGCTGGTCGTGGCCGGGGTGGACGGACCGGCCTTCGCCCGCGGCCTGGTCCCGCGGCCGCTGGACGGCTCGGCGGCGCTGCTGGCGGTCGGCATCATCGGGGCCACCGTGATGCCGCACGCCCTGCACTTCCACTCGGCGATGGCCCGGGAGGACAGCAGCCCCGGCGAGGCCGCGCAGCGGGCGGCGGCCGCGCGGGCGCGCAAGGCGATCGCCCTGGCCATGTCGTTGGCGGCCCTGGCCAACGTCTCACTCGTGCTGATCGCGGCCCGGCTGCCCACCGAGGCCGCCGGCGGGCTCAGCGAGGCGTACGCGGCCATCGGCGACGTGCTCGGGCAGCTGGCCGCTGTCGGCTTCGGCCTGGCCCTGCTGGCCTCTGGTCTGTCGTCCACCATCGTCGGCATCTACACCGGCCAGGTGGTGATGCAGGGGTTCTGGACCCGGCCGATCTCGCTGTGGCTGCGCCGGCTGCTGGCCGTGGTCCCGCCGCTGGTCATCCTGCTGGCCGGGGTGGACCCGACCACCGCCCTGGTGCTCAGCCAGGTGGTGCTGTCCTTCGGTCTGCCGCTGAACCTGCTGCCGCTGGTGCTGCTCACCTCCCGGCGGACGGTGATGGGCCGGCTGGTCAACCGGCCGGTCACCACCGCGGTGGCCGGGCTGGCCACCGCCGTGATCGTGGTGCTGGACGTCTACCTGCTGGTGGACCTGTTCTCGGGATAGTCGGACGACCAGGTCCGAGAAAGAGCCGTCCGGGGCGACTCAGCGGCGGGCGGTGACGATCTGGTAGCCGCCGGGCAGGACCACCGCACCGCCGTCGTCGGCGTACTGCTCGAAGACGGCGGTCAGTGCCTCCCGCACCTGGTCGCGGACGTCGTCGGGGCGTCCGTCCAGCAGTCCTCGGATGGGTCCGACGTCCAGCACACCGGCAGCGGCCTCGGCCGGTGAGCTCGCACCCCCGACCTCGATGACCCGCTCGGTCGGCCGGATCTCGATGTCCCGCCAGCCGGCCGGCTCGAGGGCGGCGAGGACCCGGTCGCGGCTGCCCAGGCTGCACTGGTTGTCGTCGATCGCCACCGGTTCGTACGCCAGACCGAGCCGGTCCAGGACCTCGGCCGCGGTCCGGTAGGGCAGGTCGAACAGCGGCACCCGGTCGCGGGTCTGCCAGACGGCGGCGACCAGCCGCCCGCCCGGCCGGACGGCCCGGGCCAGGTTGGCGAACGCGGCGACCGGGTCGGGGAAGAACATCACCCCGAACCGGGACAGCACCACGTCGAAGGCCCCGGCGCCGAAGTCGTGGGTCTGGGCGTCGGCCACCAGCCAGGTGAGGTTCTCGGCCTCGACGGCGGCGCGCGCCGCGGCGACCATCGCCGGGGCGACGTCGGTGCCGGTCACCCGCCCCGTGGGACCGACGGCCCGCGCGGCCTGCTCGGTGGTCGGACCGGTGCCGCAGCCGACGTCCAGCACGACCTCACCCGGCTGCAGGCCAGCGGTCTCGAACAGGTCGGCGCTCATCGGCGCCATCTGCGCCTCCCGCTGGCGGGCGCCGGCGATCCAGCGCTCGACCCGCTCGGCATCGGCCCACCCGGTGGGCTGCTCGGTCGCGTCGTCGGACATGGCAGCCATTGTTCACCTCGTCGCCGAGACGTCCAGGGGGCGCGAGCCGGCGGGTCCAGGGGGTGCGGGTCGGCGGGTACAGTCCTGCCCTGTGATCCCGGTCCTGGCCTACGTCGTGATGGCGCTGTCCGGCGTGATGGTCGTCTGGGGTCTGGTCACCGCCGCTGTGGACAAGCCGCCCGGCCGCGCGCAGCTGCTGTACGCCGCGGGGGTCGAGGTGGTGACGGTCGTCCAGACCGTCGTCGGCTTCGTCGGGCTGGCCCAGGGGTTCCGGCCGGTCGAGCTCGCCACCACCATCGGCTACCTGATCGGCGTCGTGGTGCTCATCCCGGTCGCCTGGTTCTGGGCGAACGTGGAGCGGACCCGGTTCTCCGGGGTGGTGCTGGCCGTGGCCGGTCTGGCTGTCGCGGTGATGACGCTCCGGCTGCTGCAGCTGTGGGTCCCGGCCGGATGAGCGACCCCGCCGGCACGCGGAGCACCCGGTCCGGTCCCGGCAAGGTGCTGGTCGCGGTCTACGGCGTGTTCGCCCTGGCCGCCTGCGCGCGGGCCGGGGTGCAGATCGCCACCCGCTTCGACGAGGCGCCGCTGGCCTACCTGCTGTCCGCCGTGGCCGGGGTGATCTACGTGGTGGCCACCATCACCCTGGCCCGCGGCACCCGCACCTCCCGCCGGGTCGCCACAGCGGCCATCGCGGTCGAGCTGGTGGGGGTGCTGACCGTCGGTCTGCTCAGCGTCTTCGACCGAGCCGCGTTCCCGCGCGCCACTGTCTGGTCCGACTTCGGCAGCGGCTACGGGTTCGTCCCGCTGCTGCTGCCGATCCTCGGACTGTGGTGGCTGTGGTCCACCCGCCCCCGGCCCGCCTGACGTCGTCCGTCCGGCGGTCGGAGGTCAGGAGGTCGGGACTGTCAGGTCCGCGTAGTCCTCGTGGCGCTTGATCCAGCCGCGGATGAACGGGCACAGCGGCTTGACCTTCAGTCCCCGGGCCCGGGCGTCGTCGAGGGCTCCGCGCGCCAGCCGGCTGCCCAGACCCTGCCCCTCGTACGCGTCGTCGATCTCGGTGTGGGTGAACGCGATCACGTCACCTTCGAGCTCGTACGCCGCCAGCCCGGCCCGCCGGCCGTCCACGCTGATCTCGTACCGCTCGACCTCGGGGTGGTCGCTCACCTGCACGTCGCTCACTGCACTCTCCCTGTCCTCACTCGCTGTTCGCTGCGCTCCACCGACTCCGTCTTCCCGGCTCGTTCGCGAACGGTGAAGCGTGTTCGCTCTCTCGCCGGTCCAGACGGAGTCCGTCGCTCCGCTCTCGGCCGCTCGTGAGGGTAGTCCTCACTCGCCGCGTCGAATCACGGTCGCTCGCGACGGGAACCCGCCAGCAGCCGCTCGAAGGGCACCAGCTCGTCATCGGTCTCCACCGCGGTCGGCTCGACGGGCGTCGAGGAGACCGTCCGCGGACGGATCAGGTCGGCCAGCTCGCCGGCGGCCCGGTCGACCCGGTCGGACAGCTGCGCGTCCGAGCCCCAGTCCTCCGGGGCCGCGAAGACGGCGGTCGGCACGACCACGGAGCGAAGGTAGCTGAACAGCGGCCGCAGCGCATACTCCAGGGCCAGCGAGTGGCGCGCGGTGCCGCCGGTGGCGCCGATCAGCACCGGCTTGCCGGCCAGCACGCCGGGCTCCAGGACGTCGAAGAACGTCTTGAACAGACCGGAGTAGGAGCCGGAGAAGATCGGCGACACCACGATCAGCGCGTCGGCCGCGGTCACCCGCTCGATCAGCTCAGCCAGCCGACCCGCGGCGAAGCCGGTGAGCAGGTGGTTGGTCAGCTCCCGGGCGTACTCGCGCAGCTCGACCGTCTCCACCTCGACCGACTGACCCCGCTGCCCCAGGGCGGCGGTGGTGGCGGTCGAGAGCCGGTCGGCCAGCAACCGGGTGGACGACGGTTGCCGCAGCCCGGCGGCCAGCACGACGACCCGGGTCATCGCCGACTCCCTTCGAGCTCCGGCGCGCGGCCGGTGACGGTGTCGACGACCGGCGTACGGGCGTCGTCGTCGGTCCCGGCGTTCGATTCGATCTCGGTGTGCGACGCGGTCTCGGCGGCCCGCTTCGCCGCGAGCAGGGAGGCGTGCACCGGGGCGTCCGGCACGTCGGCCGGGCGCTTCGCGTCGAGCTCGCGACGCAGCACGGGGACGACCTCGGAGCCGAGCAGGTCGAGCTGCTCCAGCACGGTCTTCAGCGGCAGACCGGCGTGGTCGATCAGGAACAGCTGGCGCTGGTAGTCGCCGAAGTGCTCGCGGAAGGTGAGGGTCTTCTCGATCACCTCCTGCGGGCTGCCGACGGTCAGCGGGGTCTGCTCGGTGAACTCCTCCAGCGAGGGCCCGTGACCGTACACGGGGGCGTTGTCGAAGTACGGCCGGAACTCGCGGACCGCGTCCTGGCTCTTGGGCCGGATGAACGCCTGGCCGCCGAGTCCGACGATGGCCTGGTCGGCGCGACCGTGGCCGTAGTGCTCGTAGCGGCGGCGGTAGAGGTTGATCAGCCGCTGGAAGTGGTAGGTCGGCCAGAAGATGTGGTTGGCGAAGAAGCCGTCGCCGTAGTAGGCCGCCTGCTCGGCGATCTCGGGGCTGCGGATCGAGCCGTGCCAGACGAACGGGGGAACGTCGTCCAGGGGCCGCGGGGTCGCGGTGAACGACTCCAGCGGGGTCCGGAACTTGCCCTTCCAGTCCACGACGTCCTCCCGCCACAGCCGGTGCAGCAGGTGGTAGTTCTCGATCGCCAGGTCGATGCCCGTACGGATGTCCTTGCCGAACCACGGGTAGACCGGACCCGTGTTGCCGCGACCCATCATCAGGTCGACCCGACCGTCGGACAGGTGCTGCAGCATCGCGTAGTCCTCGGCGAGCTTCACCGGGTCGTTGGTGGTGATCAGCGTGGTGGCGGTGGACAGCACGATCCGCTCGGTCTGCGCGGCGATGTAGCCCAGCATCGTGGTGGGGGAGGACGGCACGAAGGGCGGGTTGTGGTGCTCACCGGTCGCGAACACGTCCAGGCCCACCTCCTCGACCTTCCGGGCGATGGTCACCATCGCCTTGATCCGCTCGGCCTCGCTCGGCGTACGGCCGGTGGTGGGGTCGGTCGTGACGTCGCCGACGGTGAAGACTCCGAACTGCATGTCACCCTCCTCGGGTGGAAGATTTACAATTCAACTAACTGCTCGGTACAACGTGCTCAGGTGGCGGATATTCCCGACTCGGGACCTGACCGCTGGGCGCGGCCTATGCTGCCCTGCAACCCCTCGCGAGCGGCCGCGAGCGGAGTGCCCGGATCTGTCTGGACAGACGAGCGAGCAGACACTCTCTTCGTCTGCGAGCGAGGAAGGAAGACAGATCCAATCGGCACGCAGTGAGCAGCGAGCAGAGGATCAACACCGTGAAGTACCGCGACAATGCACAGCTGGATCCCTCGCAGATGGGGGGCTCCCGCGGCGGCAACGGCGGCAAGATCGCCCTCGGCGGCGGAGCCGGACTGATCGTCCTGGTGCTGGCCCTGTTCCTGGGCATCAACCCCGGCGACCTGATGGGCGGCACCGCCGGCCCGCAGGCCGAGCCGGAGAGCACCGCCGCCGCGCCGTACCAGCAGTGCACCAAGGGCGCCGACATCTCCCGGGACCGCGAGTGCCGGTTCGTGGCGTACACGAACTCGATCCAGTCCTACTGGGCCGGCGCCTACGACGGCTACCAGAAGATCCAGGTGGTCCCGTTCACCGGCCAGGTGTCGACCGCCTGCGGCACCGCGAGCTCGGCGGTCGGCCCGTTCTACTGCCCCGGTGACACCACGGTCTACCTGGACACCGGCTTCTTCGACGAGCTGACCACCAAGCTCGGGGCCAAGGGCGGCGACGCCGCTGAGGCGTACGTGTTCGCGCACGAGTTCGGCCACCACATCCAGAACCTGACCGGGGTGATGGGCAAGGTGCAGTCCCAAGGCGCCGGCCAGACCGGACCGAAGTCCGGCGGCGTACGGCTGGAGCTGCAGGCCGACTGCTACGCGGGGGTGTGGATGAACCACACCACCAAGGACCCGAACTCCCCGATCGAAGCCCTCACCCAGGACGACCTCAACCGGGCCATCGACGCCGCGGCCGCAGTCGGCGACGACCGGATCCAGGAGCGGATGCAGGGCCAGGTCAACCCGGAGAGCTGGACCCACGGGTCGGCGGCCAACCGGCAGAAGTGGCTGAACACGGGCTTCACCACGGGCGACCCGAACAAGTGCGACACGTTCGCGTCCGGAGCGCTCTGACCCGTACGTAAGTGCGCCCGTACGGCAAAGATCCCGGCCCGTCCGGCGGGCCCTCAGACCCGAGCCGCGTCGGAGCGGCGCTCCACCCAGCGCCCGACCGCGAGCAAGAACACCCCGACGAAACCCACCATGCCGACCGGGCCAGGGCACCAGCGGCGCCGCCACGACCGGGGTGACGCCGACGTAGGCACCGTGCGGCACCCCTGTGATGAACCGGGCGAGCGTCAGGCTGCCGAAGGCCGTCCGCGCTGACGACCGCGAAAACCGGGCCTGCGTCGGGATTGTCTCCCGGCACCGGGCGTGGTCGGTGCGACCTGAGTCACAGGTGAGTGAGACAGTGAGCCTCAGACGAACGCGGTCGAGGTTTCGGGTGCCGGCGGCGTCAGGGGCAGTGCCGGTCGGGACAGGTGAGGAGTGCTGTGAATCTCGAGAAGGTCATCTTCGGCTTCTTCGTGCTGCTGGCCGCGACCCTGAACTTCGGTTTCTTCATCGGCGACATCGGCAACCCTGAGCTGCACAACGTCTTCGAGCTGTTCGCCGCCCTGGTGGTCAGCCTGATCGCCACCGTCCTGAAGTTCGGCGACCGGACCCAGATCGGGGCGGTGCACCTGGCCACCAGCCTGGTGGCGGACCTGCAGCTGGTGGCGGCCTTCGTGGTGTGGGTCTGGGCGACACAGATCTCGGCCGGCGGGCTGACCGAGGCCCACATGGCCAGCGTCGTCTCCCTGTCCGGCGGGGCGCTGCTGGCCAACCTGGTGTCGGTGGTGCTGCTGGTCACCGAGACCGTCACCTTCCACCGCGGCTGAACCGACGTGTGGGAACAGGGCCCCGTGACAGCTGAGGGGCGGTCGTGAGCAACCCGCTGCTGATCTTCTGGCAGCAGCTGTTCGGACCCCGCCGGGGCGCACCCGACGAGGCCGTCTCCCGGGCCCATCTGGAGTTCGCCGACCAGGCCTCGGCCACGATCTTCTTGATCATGCGGCGGATGCGGACCCCGCTCATCGTGCTGATCCTGGTGTTCTCGATCAGCGTGGTCGGGCTGGCGCTGATCCCGGGCGTGGACCCCGACGGCAAGACGGCTCGGATGACGCTGTTCGACGCCTTCTACTTCATGAGCTACACCGCGACCACGATCGGCTTCGGTGAGCTGCCGTGGCCGTTCACCACCGCCCAGCGGCTCTGGGTGACGTTCTCGATCTACCTGTCGGTGATCGGCTGGGCGTACGCCATCGGATCGCTGCTGACCCTGCTGCAGGACCACGCGTTCCAGCACGCCGTGGCGCTGCAGCGCTTCACCACCAAGGTGGCCCGGATCCGGGAGCCGTTCCTGCTGCTGGCCGGCTACGGGCGGGCCGGGGAGCTGCTGGTGAAGGCGTTCGACGGCCTGGGCCAGCAGGTGGTGGTGATCGACGAGTCGAGCCAGCGGATCGACTCGCTCGAGCTGCAGTCGTACCACGCCGACATCCCCGGGTTGGCCGCCGACGCCGCCAACCCGCACCACCTCCGGATCGCCGGACTCGGCCACCCGCACTGCGCAGGTGTGCTGGCGCTCACCAACGACGACCGCACCAACCTGTCGATCACCATGGCGGCCGCGCTGCTGCGACCGGAGCTGCCCGTCGTGGCCCGCACCATCTCCCCGTCGATCGGCGAGCGGATGCACGCCTTCGGCAACCCGGCCGTGGTGAACCCGTTCGACCGGTTCGGCGACCACCTGCGCCTGGCGCTGAACGCTCCCGCGTCGTACCAGCTGCTCACCTGGCTGGAGGCCGGCCCCGGGCGCGGTGCTGCCGGAGCGGGGCAAGCTGCCGTCGCACGGGCGCTGGGTGATGTGCGGCTACGGCCGCTTCGGCCACGAGCTGACCGCTGACCTGCGGGCCGCGGGGCTGGACGTCACCATCATCGACAGCGCGGCTCCGGAGGGGGCCGATCAGGGTGTCATCGTCGGCGACGCGTCGGAGGAGAGCGTCCTGGCCCGGGCCGATCTGGCGGGGGCCGTCGGTCTGGTGGCCGGCACCGACGACGACACCACGAACCTGTCCATGCTGGCCAACGCCCGGCGGATGAACCCGAACCTGTTCCTGGCGGCGCGCCAGAACCGGCCGACCAGCGCCGCCCTGTTCGAGGCGATGCACGTCGACGCCCTGCTGGTGCCGACCGAGGTGGTGGCGCACGAGGTCTACGCCCAGATCAGCACCCCGCTGCTGTGGCGGTTCATCCGGGGCATCCAGGCGGAGGGCGACGCCTGGGCTGACGAGCTGGTGATGAGGCTGCGGCACAACTGCGGCGTCGAGCTGCCGGCGTTGTGGAAGGTGAAGCTGGACCGCGCCCACGCTCCCGCACTGGGTCGCCATCTCGGCGACGGGGCCGTCGTGCTCGGTGATCTGCTGCGCAGCCCGGAGGACCGGGACAGGCGGCTCGAGGTCGTCCCGCTGCTGCTGCTCCGGGGCAGCGAGGCCGTCCTGACCCCGGGCGACGACGCGGTGCTGGAGGCTGACGACGAGCTGCTGTTCGCCGGTGCGAGCTCGCAGCGCCGGGAGCTGGAGAGCTCGATGGTGGTCGACGCGACGGCGGCGTACGTGCTCTTCGACCAGCGGGTGCCCGCCAGCTGGGTCTGGCGGAAGCTGTCCCGGAAGGTCACCGTCGAGCGACGGTGACCCTCCCGGTCGGGGCGATCAGTTGCAGGTGACCCCGGTGGCGTGGACGGGGCAGTAGCCGAACGGGTTCTTGTCCAGGTACTGCTGGTGGTAGTCCTCGGCGTAGAAGAACTCGCCCACCGGAGCGATCTCGGTGGTGATGTCCCGGTAGCCGGCCCGGCTGAACTCCCGCTGGTACTTGTCGCGGACCGCGACCACTGTGGCGTACTGCTCCGGGGTCGTGGTGTAGATGGCGGAGCGGTACTGGGTGCCGACGTCGTTCCCCTGCCGCATGCCCTGGGTCGGGTCGTGGTTCTCGAAGAAGATCTTGAGCAGCTTCTCCAGGTCCGTGCTGGCCGGGTCGTAGCTGACCTTGACGATCTCGGTGTGACCGGTGCGTGCGCTGCACACCTCCTCGTACGACGGGTTCGGGGTGAACCCGCCCGCGTAGCCGACGGCGGTGTTGGTGACGCCCGGGGCCTGCCAGTACAGCTTCTCCGCGCCCCAGAAGCAGCCGAGGGCCAGGTAGATGACCTCGGAGCCGGTGGGCACCTGCTGGACGGGGATGCCGAAGATCTCGTGGAAGGTGGGCTCCGCCAGCACGGAGTGGTCGCGGCCCTTCAGCGCCCGGGTGGGCTCGACCATGGTGACCTTCTGCTGGGAGAACAACATGCTTGCTCCTTCTGTCGTGTGACACCGGTTCAACAGCGCCCGGACGGTACCTGTTCCCGCTCCGGTCTCGCTGTAGATGCCCGTCGGGGTGGTGCTGGCCCGCTAGGTGGCAGTTCCTCACCGACATCGGTGAAAATGTGACACTCAGCGCGGTCCGGGCAGGCCCGCGTACGCTCAGCCGCATGACGGACCGACCAGGATTCTCCACCCGCGCCATCCACGCCGGTCAGGAGCCGGACCCGACGACCGGGGCGGTCATCCCGCCCATCGTGGCCTCGTCGACCTTCGCGCAGGACGGGGTCGGCGGCTTGAGGAACGGGTACGAGTACTCCCGCTCGGCCAACCCGACCCGGACCGCGCTGGAGGAGTGCCTGGCGGCCCTGGAGGGCGGCAGCCGTGGCTTCGCCTTCGCCAGCGGGCTGGCTGCCGAGGACACGATGATCCGCTCGATCGCCAAGCCGGGAGCGCACCTGGTGCTGCCGCACGACGCGTACGGCGGCTCGTTCCGGTTGTTCGCCCGGGCGTACGAGCCGTGGGGGCTGCAGACCGACCCGGTCGACCTGACCGACCTGGCCGCGGTCGAGGCGGCGATCCGGCCCGGTGAGACCGTGGCGGTCTGGGTCGAGACCCCGACGAACCCCCTGATGTCGGTGGCCGACATCGCCGCCATCGCCGAGATCGCGCACGCCCTCGGCGCGCTGGTCATCGTCGACAACACCTTCGCCTCGCCCTACCTGCAGCAGCCGCTGGAGCTCGGGGCGGACGTGGTGATGCACTCCACCACCAAGTACTGCGGCGGCCACTCCGACGTGGTCGGCGGGGCCCTGGTGGTCAAGGACCCGGAGCTGGCCGCGAAGGTGCAGTTCCACCAGAACGCGCTCGGCGCGGTGGCCGGACCGTTCGACGCCTGGCTGGTGCTGCGGGGCCTGAAGACGCTGGCGGTCCGGATGGAGCGGCACAGCGACAACGCCGAGAAGGTGGCGGGCTACCTGGCCGAGCACGCCGGGGTGAGCGAGGTCTACTACCCCGGCCTGGAGTCCCACGCCCAGTACGACGTGGCCAAGCGGCAGATGCGCCGGTTCGGCGGGATGGTCTCGTTCCGGGTCAGGGCCGGCGAGCAGGCCGCGGTGGACGCCTGCGGCCGGACGAAGGTGTTCACCCTGGCCGAGTCCCTCGGCGGCGTGGAATCGCTGATCGAGCACCCGGGTCGGATGACCCACGCCTCGGTCGCGGGCACGGCGCTGGAGGTGCCCTCGGACCTGATCCGGCTCAGTGTCGGGCTGGAGGACGTCGAGGACCTCATCGCCGACCTCGACCAGGCCTTGCGCTGACCAGCTGACGTTCGGTCCGCGGCCCCTGGTGCGGCATTTTCCAGCCATGGATGGGGGTTGCGTTGGCCTGGCCGGCGTGGGTGCGGCATTTTCCAGCCATGGATGGGGATTCGGCTGCTCGGGCGGGTGTGGGTGCGGCATTTTCCATCCATGGATGGGGATTCGGCTGCCCGGCCGCTGAGCGTGCGGCATTCTCCATCCACGGATGGAAATTCCCCGTCCCGAGCGCCTCCGCCGCGGCATTCTCCATCCGCGGATGGAAAATGCGCCGCAACCGCGGGCTCGTGGAGCGGTCGAGGAGTTCCAGGGGTCAGGCGGGCAGGCGCCAGTCGATCGGCTCGCCGCCCCGGCTCACCAGCAGCTCGTTGGCCCGGCTGAACGGTCGGGAGCCGAAGAAGCCCGACCGGGCGGACAGCGGCGAGGGGTGGGCCGACTCGACGTACGGGACGTCACCCAGCAGCGGCACCAGGTTGCGGGCGTCGCGGCCCCACAGGATCGCCACCAGCGGTCCGCCCCGTTCGACCAGTGCCTCGATGGCCCGTCGGGTCACCTCCTCCCAGCCCTTCCCGCGGTGCGATCCGGACCGTCCCGGGGTCACGGTGAGGACCCGGTTGAGCAGCAGCACGCCCCGCTCGAACCACGCGCTCAGGTCTCCGTGCGCCGCGGGCTCGATGCCGAGGTCGGCTTCCAGCTCGGTGTAGATGTTCACCAGGCTGCGCGGGATCGGCCGCACCGACGGCTCGACGGAGAAGGACAGCCCCACCGGGTGCCCGGGGGTGGGGTAGGGGTCCTGGCCGACGACCAGCACCCGGACGTCGGCCAACGGGCGACTGAACGCCCGCAGGACGCGGTCGCCGCTGGGCAGATAGCCGCGACCGGCAGCGATCTCGGCCCGCAGGAAGTCGCCGACCTCGGCGACGGTCGGCGCCACCGGGGCGAGCGCCGCCGCCCAGTCGGGGGCGACCAGGTCGGTCAGCGGACGGGGTCCGCCCGCGCGGCCTTCAGCGGGGGTCATCGCAGCTCCTTCGCGGTCGGGTCGTCGGACTCGGGGCCGCCGATCTGCTGCTCACCGAGCGGCGGTGTCCCTGGCTCCTCGGGCACGGTCACCGGTCCTGGGTCGGCGTCGGCGCGCTCCGGCAGCCCGCGGGGCATCCGCAGCGAGTAGGTCGCCGCCACCACCAGCAGGGCAGCGCCGAGACCGAACGCCCACGCGTACGACAACCTGTCGGCCAGCAGCCCAGCCACGATCGGTCCGACGATGGCCCCGGTGTCGGAGCACATCGAGAACACCGCCACCGGTGTCCCGCGGGCGCCGCCGGTCGCATCGCCCACCGAGGCGGCGGGGGCCGTCCCCAGGAAGGCGGCCGCGACCCCGTACGCGCAGAGGGCGGCGATCAGCACGCCCATGGTGGCGGCGAACGGCACCACCATGATCGACACCCCGGCCAGCAGCCCGCCGCCGATCATGGCGGGCCGGCGGCCGACGGTGTCCACGAACTTCCCGGCCGGCGCCAGGGCGATGGTCTGGGCCACCGCGGCGCAGGCGAAGGCGATGCCGGTCCAGGTCGTGTTGTGGTGCAGCACCTCCACCACCAGCACCGGGATCAGGGCCGAGCGCACGCCGAACGAGGTCCAGCCCTGGGCCAGGTTGGTCAGGCAGGCGGCCTGGAAACGTGGGTCGGCGAGCACTGTCCGCAGCGGTACGGGCGGGGTCGCGTTCTCGGCCGCGCGGTCGACCCGGGTCCGGGACAGCAGCAGCAGACCGACCACACCGGCCACGGCCAGCGTGGCCGCGTAGAAGAAGAAGGGGGCCCGGATCGAGATCACGGCCAGCAAGCCGCCGATCGCCGGCCCCGTCATGCCGCCGAGCAGGAAGCCGCCCTGGAAGAAGCCCGCCGCCCGGCCGCGCATCTGCGGCGAGACACTGCCCAGCAGCAGACTCATCGCCGACACGGTGAACATCGCCGACCCCACCCCGCCGATGCCGCGCAGGGCGAGCAGCTGCGGATAGGTCTGCGCGGCGCCGGCCAGACCGCTGGAGGCGGCCACGATGAAGATGCCGGTGGCCAGCACGGTGCGCTCACCGAGCCAGCCGATCAGCCGGCCGCAGAGCGGGCTGACGGCCAGCCGCATCAGCGCGAACACCGAGATCACCGCACCGACCTCGGCGTTGCCCACCCCGAACCCGCGGGCGAAGACCGGCAGCACCGGGACCAGCACGCCGAAACCCACGGCCACGCAGAAGGCGATCAGTCCCAGGACCAGGACGTCACGCGGCAGCGTGGTGCGCTCGCGCAGCCGGCGGCGGAGGGCTGCGGTGAGGGGCACCGCCCTAGTGTGCCGGACGGACCATGGCCGGGAGGGGTGCCTCGGGCCGGATACCGTTGTCCCGTCGCCGGCCGTCCGCCGGGAAGAAGGAGGACCCGGTGGAGCTGGGGAAGAAGATCCGTGAGCGGTTGGGCTCCCGGGAGAGCAAGATCGCGGCCGAGCGCGAGCTCGAGGAGGCCAGCGATCTGGCCGACCGGACCGCCGTGGAGCAGGCGAGACCCCGCCGCGGGCTGTTCGAGGGCGAGATCCCCGACATCCCGACCGACATCCGCATCACCTCCTCAGCCGCCGAGTCCGACCAGGCAGTCCCCACCGCCCTGAAGATCGCGGCCGCCTGGGCCTGGCGCATCTTCCTGGTGGCCGGGCTGGTCTACTTCGTCGGCTGGGTGCTCGGCTTCCTGTCCGAGGTGGTCATCCCACTCGCCGTCGCCACCCTCCTGGCCGCGGCCCTGAAGCCGCTGGCCAACCGCCTGCACGGGTGGGGACTGCCGAAGGGTCCGGCAGCCGCGGTCACCCTGCTGGGCGGGATCTTGATCATCGCCGGTTCGCTCACCCTCATCATCAACTCGATCGCCGGTCAGGCGGGCGAGCTGAGCCAGCAGGTCGTGAACGGCTTCCGCCAGATCGAGCAGTGGCTCGTCAACAGCCCGCTGCCGATCGACCAGAGCTGGTTCCGGCTGGAGGAGTGGGGGACCCGGATCCAGCAGCTGCTCGTCGACAGCCAGAGCACCATCGCCGCGTACGCGGGCGACATCGGCACCAGCATCGGCCACTTCCTGGCCGGGGTGGCGATCTGCCTGTTCACGCTCTTCTACTTCCTGTTCGACGGCCGCGGCATCTTCAGCTTCCTGCTCAACCTGATGCCGCGGGGGGCTCAGGCCCGGGCCGACGCCGCGGCCCTGCGCGGCTGGCAGTCGCTGTCGGCGTACGTGCGGGCCACGGTGCTGGTGGCCCTGGTCGACGCCATCGGCGTGCTGATCGTGGCGCTGGCCCTGCAGGTCCCGCTGGCCCCGGCGCTGGCCGCCCTGGTGTTCCTGGGTGCTTTCATCCCGCTGGTCGGCGCGTTCGTGTCCGGGTTCCTGGCGGTGCTGGTCGCGTTGGTCGCGGTCGGCTGGGTGCAGGCCCTGATCATGCTCGCCGGCATCATCGTCGTGATGCAGGTCGAGGGGCACATCCTGCAGCCGTTCCTGCTGGGCCGAGCCGTGCACCTGCACCCGCTCGCGGTCCTGCTCGCCATCGCCATGGGCATCGTGATCGCCGGCATCGTCGGCGCCCTGTTCGCGGTGCCGATCCTGGCCTTCGTGAAGACGTTCGTGCAGGAGCTCTACCGGCAGTCGCACGAGGTGGTCGCGCACGAAGCGCCGCCGCCCGCGGAGCCGGCCACGGCCTGATCGTCGTCGGCGGGAGCAACCGCCCCGGCACGCCCGCAGCCGCAGGCAACCCACGACGACTCAGTCGACCCGAAGACCGCTCGAGACCACCCCAGGACGCGAAGAGGCCCCGGACCATCAGGTCCGGGGCCTCTCTCGTGCCCGACAGGCAGGTGCCTAGAGGGCCGAGCCCTTCTGGTACTGGGACCAGGAGACGTCCCAGTCGGTGTAGCCGTTGCCCTTCTCCAGGCCACGGCTGGAGCCGGTGGTGACCACCGGGTCGCCGACCTGGACCCGGTTGAACAACCAGGCGGCGTCGCCGGTGCTCATGCCGACGCATCCGTGGCTGGCGTTGACCCGACCGAGGTTGGCGGAGTTCCACGGGGCGGCGTGCAGGAACTCGC
Organism: uncultured Actinomycetota bacterium; assembly: GCA_963784345.1. Classification (GTDB taxonomy): domain Bacteria; phylum Actinomycetota; class Actinomycetes; order Propionibacteriales; family Propionibacteriaceae; genus Microlunatus. The sequence goes on along the minus strand of CAWARE010000040.1, from coordinate 9,701 downwards.
CCGACCAGGTGATCCGCATCGCGTACTTGACCTGCAGGTCGTACGCCTCGTCGGCCCCGATCATCTGGTTGGTCATCCGGGTCACCGGCAGCTTCTCCATGATCAGCTTGGTGCCGCTGCGGGTGGTCCAGCCGGACTTGCCGGCGCTGATCGGGATGGTCCGCTCCAGGTCGCCGTCGATGTAGACCTTGGCCCGCTTGGTGTCGAGGTTGATCTTGGTGATGAGCGAGCGACCGACCTTGAAGGAGGTGCTGGTCGAGTTCTGGCCGTAGATGCCGTTGCCCGCGTCCAGGCCGTTCACGTCGGCCGTGGCGGTCACCGTGGTGCCCGACTTCCAGTAGCTCTTGGGCCGGAAGTGGACCTCGGTGTCGGAGAACCAGCTCCAGCTGCCCTCCTGCTTCGGGGAGCTGGTCACCGACAGGTGCTTCTCGAACTCCTTGCGGTTCTTGACCGGCACGTCGAAGGTCAAGATGACCGGCATCCCCACACCGACGTTGCTGCCCTTGAGGGGCTGCAGCTGGGCGAACGTCTGCTGCTTGAGCGTCAGCGCCTGGGTCTTGAAGCTGGACTTGGTGGTGACGGCGGTGCCCTCGGGGTTCGTGCCGGTGACGCTCATCGTGTACGTGGCCGACGGCTCGAGCCGCTCCTCGGCGGTCCAGGCCGTCTTGTCCTTGGCCATGACCCCGTCCACGGTGCCCGAGATCGCCTTGCCCTTGCTGTCCTTGCCCTCGTAGCTGAGCTTGACCTTGCCGACGGTCCCGTTGGCGGCCTTCACCGAGACCACGGTGCTGACCTTCACGTTCTTGGCGCCGTCCTCGACGCTGGGCGTCAGGACCACCGGGTCGGGCTCCGGGGTGCTGCTGGGGGCCGCACTCGGAGAGGCGGCCGTCGACGGCTGCCCCTGCGAGGGCTGGGAGGAGGACCCGACCTGGTCTCCGGGGGAGGTGGCGCCACCGGCCTGCGGGATGGTGCCACAGCCGGCCAGGGCGAGCGCGGCGACCAGGGCGGTCGCGGGGAGGATCCGTCGTCGGTCGAGCAGGAACATGCAGGGGACCTATCCATCGGGTGAAGTCGCCGTACGGGTGCTGGGTGGACGACTCCGGCGGGTTGCTGGCGTTGCTGGTACGTCAAATGTGCCACGAGCGAGGAGCGGATCCGGGATCCACTCCTCGCTCTATGGTCACAACTGGGCGACGACCCGACCAAATCTCCGCGTGTCGTGCGAACCGTCGCCCGGCTGCTGTCAGTGCGCCACCGAGACCTCCGACGCCTCGGCCGGGGCCGCCGGTGCGCGGCCTTGGAGCGGACGCTCACGCATGGTCAGGGCGATCACGAACGCCACCGCCATGAACGGCACGGCGATCAGGAAGACGTCGTCCATGGCCTGGGTGAAGGCGGTCAGGACCCAGGTCTTGACCGGCTCCGGCAGCGCGTGGATGGCGGTGATGTCGTTCATCGAGGTCGCGGCCCCGCCGAGCTGGCTCTGGGCCGAGGCCGGGACCACCTCGGCCAGGTGATGGGCGAGCCGGGTGTTCAGGATGGCACCGAACAGCGCGGTGCCGACGGCACCGCCCATGCTCCGGAAGAAGGCGACCGACGCGGTGGCGGCACCGAGGTGACGACGCTCGACGCTGTTCTGCACGGCGGTGACGACGACCTGCATGGTGAAGCCGAGACCCGAGCCGAACAGCAGCATCAGCAGAGCGAGGTGCCAGTACGGGGTGTCCACGCCGAGACCGGACAGCAGGAACAGCGCGGTGCCCACGAGCAGCGACCCGGTGATGGGCATCCACTTGTAGCGGCCCGTCCGGCTCATCAGCTGACCGCTGCTGATCGACGTGGCGAACATGCCCACCACCATCGGCAGCATGGCCAGACCGGACTGGGTGGCGGTGAAGCCCTTGACCGCCTGCAGGTAGATCGGCAGGTAGATCAGGCCGCCGAACATCCCGACGCCCATGATCATGGCGAAGCTGATGTTGGAGATGAAGGTCCAGTGCCGGAACAGCTCCGGCGGCAGGATCGGCTCCTTGACCCGCTGCTCGACGTAGGCGAAGACCAGCGCCAGTCCGACGAACGCGACCAGCAGGCCGATGCCGATCGGGGAGGTCCAACCCTGGTCGGGGCCGGCCCAGCTGAGGTAGAGCACGAGGCTGGTGACCGAGCCGACGATGGTGGCTGCGCCGAGGTAGTCGACGGAGGCGTCGCGCTTCACGTACGGCAGCTTGAGCGCGATCGAGGTGACGACCAGGGCCGCGATGCCGATCGGCAGGTTGATCAGGAAGATCCACTGCCAGCCGAGGTGGTCGGTGAACAGCCCGCCGAGCAGCGGGCCGGCGACCGAGGAGATGCCGAAGACGGCACCGAAGAGGCCCTGGTACTTGCCCCGCTCCCGGGGCGGGATGATGTCGCCGATCACCGCGAGGGCGAGCGACATGAGCCCGCCGCCGCCGAGACCCTGGATGGCCCGGCCGAGGATCATCACCTCGATGTTGGGCGCCATCGCGCAGATCACGGAGCCGACCAGGAACACCACGATCGCGGCCTGGAAGACCGGGCGGCGCCCCCGCAGGTCGGAGATCTTGCCCCACAGGGGAGTGGCTGCGGTGGAGGTGAGCAGGTACGCCGTGACGACCCAGGACAGCTTGTCCAGGCCGCCGAGCTCGGAGGTGATCCGCGGCAGGGCGACGCCGACGATGCTCTGGTCGAGAGCGGCCAGGAACATGCCGGCCATCAGGCCGCCCATGACGACGAGGATCTGCTTGTGGCTGAGGTAGCCGTCGCCGGTCGGTGCGGGGGTGCCCCCGGCATCGGGGACCGGAGCACCCTGACCGGCCGGGGTCGGCAGCGTCGTGGTGGTGGCCGAGTCCTCGATCAGAGCGCGGCGCGGCGCTGGTGGAGTGGTGGTCATGAGTGGTGCCTCTCGAGAGTGAAGAGCGGTGCGGGGCGTTCGACCAGGACGACGTACGCGGTCTGGTCCGGCCCGACACCGGGAGCGAGCGAGGGAGAACGAGTGGTGCCCACGACCGCGAGGTGCGGAGCGCCGTTGCTGGCGGCGGTCATGTGGGGTCTGCCGAGGTCTGGGAGTTGACGCCGTCGACGAACTTGGCGAGCAGCCGTTCGAACTCGGCGATGTCGGTGGGCTCCCAGCCGGCGAGAGTGGACTCGAGCAGGGAGCGCCGGCGCTGGAAGGCCTGGTCGAGCAGCTCCTGGCCGTCCTCGCTGATGCCGACCAGCTGAGCCCGACCGTCGGCCGGGTCGGCGGTCCGGACGACGAGTCCGGTCCGTTCCAGCTGGGCGACGTGCCGGGAGACGGTGGAGACGTCGAGGTGGACGGCGCCGGCGAGGTCGCTGATCCGCAGCGGGCCCGTGTGGGCGATCGTCTTGATCAACCAGAAGGTGCCCGGATCGACCTGGTCGTCGGTCTGACGCTGCCGCATCAGACGCCCCACGGTCATCAAAGCCGACAACATGGCGTCGGCAGCCGGCTGAGCTGTTTGCATACTGCAACCATACGCTTAGTTGCATGCTGCATCCAACTGATCGGGTGTGATCCGGCCGACAGGGCCGAGAGGGTGGGCGACCCAGGTGGTGGCAGCCCGGAGGGCCGTTCGTGACTCGCGGGTGGGATCCGGCACGCAAACGGGTGCTGGGACGGTCGTCCGTGACTCCCGGTGGGATCCGGTAGCCGAACGGGTGCCGGCGCGTCGTCCGTGGCTGCCCGGTGGGATCCGGCGGTCCGGGCTGAGTCGGGCGGCTGTCGTTTGTGGCTCGGAGGTGTCATCCGGCCGTAGTGGGGTCCGGTGTCGGCCGGATGGCGCCGGGGAGTCGCGTCCGGTCGTACGGAGGGTGCCGGCGCGTGCCGGATGGCGCCGGGGAGTCGCGTCCGGTCGTACGAGGGTGCCGGCGCGTGCCGGATGGCGCCGGGGAGTCGCGTCCGGTCGTACGAGGGTGCCGGCGCGTGCCGGATGGCGCCGGGGAGTCGCATCCGGCCGAGCGATCGGCGCCGCACCACCGAACGGACAGATCCTCCGAACCTTGTCCGGCACGGGTCAGCCCTGACCAACCCCTGATGTCGAAAGCCAGACCTTCCATTAGTGAAAGGTCGGGTTTATGTTCGTTGCATGACCACTGATCCGCGGATGACCGCCATCTTGGAAGACCTCGCAGCCGGACGCATGGACGCGTCCGAAGCCGCCCGACGCATCGACGCGCTCAAAGCCGAGCAGCACGAGTCCGGTGCCACCCCTGCGAGCGAGGCCCCGCGCGAGCCGAGCAACGAAGAGATCGCTGCCCGAGCCGCCGCCGGCGCCAACGGGAGCACCGCTGACGACACCGTCGTCGACCCCTGGGCGGTCAGCACCGACCGTCCGCAGCGGGCCACCCACACCACCGAGAGCTTCGCCCCGGCCGAGCCCGTGGCCGCCGAGTCGCCTCGGAGCAAGCCGGTCAACACCAGCGGGGTCGACAAGATCACCGTACGGGCGATCGGTCGGCGGGTCCGGATCGTGGGGGAGTCCTCGGTGGCCACGCTGGCCGCCGACGGTCCGCACGTGCTGCGCCGCAACGGCTCCGTGCTGGAGGTCTCCAGCGACGGTGAGCTGGGTGCGTCGCTGGACGGGTTCAGCATCCTCAAGGCGCCGCGCAACCTGGACGAGTTCCGCTCGCTCGGCCTCGGCAAGGAGCTGTTCCTGCGGGTCAACCCCGCCATCGAGGTCGACGTCGAGGTCACCGGCGGCAGCCTGAACACCGAGCGGGTGCCGCACCTGGGCAAGGTCCGGCTGACCGCCGGGGCGGCCAAGCTGCTGGACGTCGAGGAGATCAAGGACGCCCTGATCCAGGCTGGTCAGGCCACCGTCAAGGGCACCATCACCCGCGGCCGTTCCCGGATCCGGGCCGAGTCCGGCAGCCTGTCGATCCAGCTGGGCGACGCGTCCAACGTGACGGTGCACGGGGAGTCCCAGCTCGGGAAGGTGACGTGGTCGGGAGGTCACAGCGGCGCCGGCGACGAGGTCGTGATGGGCAACGGCAGCGCCCGGCTCGACGTCGAGGTCGTGATGGGTCACGCGTCGGTCAAGGTCGGCAGCGACCAGCCGGCCGAGGACCTGCGCTGAGCGGGGGACGGCGATGACCACCTCCGATCGTCCCCGACCGACGCGCCGTCCCGCCGAGCGTGACCGGCACGAGCACCGTGCCCCGAGCGACTGCCCGGTCTGCGGTCACCACCTGGCGGTCACCCGCCTGGGGTGCGCCTCCTGCGGCAGCGAGCTCGCCGGCGTGTTCAGCACCTGCGAGTTCTGTGCGCTGAACGACGCCGACAACGACCTGCTCCGGGTGTTCCTGGCCTCGCGGGGCAACCTGCGCGAGGTCGAGCGGCACCTCGGCGTCTCCTACCCGACCGCCCGGTTGCGGTTCGACCGGCTGCTGGAGAAGCTCGGGCTGGTCGACCAGCACCGAGGAGGTCCCGCTCAACCGCGAGCAGATCCTCTCCGAGGTGGCCTCCGGCGCCCTGTCCCCGGAGGAAGCGGCCCGGCTGCTGGCCACCCTCTAGTGGTCGCCTGCTGACCCCGGCCAACCCGACGGCCCGCACGGCCCGTACGACGACGAAACCCGGCTCGATCACCGAGCCGGGTTTCGTCTGCGTACGCGTTCGTCCGCGGGAGGAGGAGGGTCAGCCCCTGAACGGCTGGATGTCGACGACGGTGACCTCGATGGCCTTGCCGTTGGGCGCCTCGTAGCTGGCCGAGTCGCCCTTCTTCTTGCCCAGGATGGCCGTGCCGAGCGGCGACTGGGGGCTGTAGACGTTGGTGGAGTCCACGGCGTCGTCGAGACCCAGCAGCTCGCGGGAGCCGAGCACGAACGTGTCGGTGTCGGACTCGTCGCCGAAGAACGCGACGGTCACCTGCACGCCAGGTCCGACCGCGTCGACGTCGGTCGGGGCGTCGCCGACCTCGGCCCGGCGCAGCATGTCGGCGAGCTGGCGGATCCGGGCTTCCTGCTTGCCCTGCTCCTCGCGGGCGGCGTGGTAGCCGCCGTTCTCCTTCAGATCGCCCTCGTCGCGCGCGGCGGCGATCCTCGCGGTCACCTCGGCGCGCCCGGGCCCCGACAGCTCGTCCAGCTCGTGCTGGAGCTTGTCGTACGCCTCCTGGGTGAGCCAGATGACCTCGTGAACGTTTTCAGGCATCTGACGAGCCTAGCAAGACCCCGCTACCCCGTCAGGTCGGCAACCGCTGCCGGTAGACGTCCGGACCCGCAGCCCGCGGAGAGTGGTGCTGCCCGGGTCGCGTCAGGCCGGCGAGCACTCCCGGATCACCGCGGTGGTGGCCCGGCGCAGGGTGGTGATGGAGACGCCGACGTTGACGACCCGGTCGGTGGTCGCCTCCACCGGCACGTTCAGCTCACCCACGGGCTGGAAGTCCTCCGCCTGGGCCGAGACCCGGCACACCACGGGCACCGAGGGGTCGGTGCGGTCGATAGTGACAGTGGCGTCGATCCGGCTGTCGGAGACCACCGTGTACGCCACGACGTCGGCCGAGACGACCGGTCGTGCGTGCACCAGCGCGGTCCAGACCAGCCAGCTGAGCGACGCGACGGCGACCACCGCGACGATCCCGATCAGGACCGGGCGGGGCAGCAGCGGTGCGGGGTAGCGGCGCGCCAACCGCTCCCGGTCGGCGGCACTGAGCTCCGAGCGGGCGGAGTCGCTCCGGGGACGCATGCGCTCCATTGTGACCGAGCCGTCGGCAAACACCGATTCTTCACGAGGAACCTTCCGTCGGGTCCGGGCACGAGCCGTACGAGTCCGTCGGCTGTCGAGTCGGCCGGGGTCGCGGGGGCCGGCGCCGTCTCGCCGGACCGGGCTGTGGTCGGCGAAACGCCTGGGTCAGTGGCAGCATGGGCGCCCATGGAACGACCCCCGCTGCGGTTGGACGCCGCCGGCGAGCGGCTGCGGCTGCTGCACGTCCACGCCCACCCCGACGACGAGTCGAGCAAGGGGGCGGCGAGCACGGCCAGGTACGTGGCCGAAGGGGTCGAGGTGATGGTCGCGACCTGCACCGGCGGTGAGCGCGGCTCGATCCTCAACCCGGCCATGGACCGCCCCGACATCCTGGCCAACATCACCGAGATCCGACGGGCCGAGATGGACCGGGCCCGCAGCATCCTCGGCATCGAGCAGGTCTGGCTCGGCTTCGTCGACTCGGGCCTGCCCGAGGGTGACCCGCTGCCGCCGCTGCCCGACGGCTGCTTCGCCCTGGTCGACCTGGACGTGGCGGTCGGTCGCCTGGTCGAGGTCATCCGCCGCTTCCGTCCGCAGGTGATGACCACGTACGACGAGAACGGCGGGTACCCGCACCCGGACCACATCCGCTGCCACGAGATCAGCGTCGCCGCCTTCGACGCGGCCGCCGATCCGGAGCGCTACCCCGACGCCGGCGCACCCTGGCAGGTGTCCAAGCTCTACTACCACCTGTCCTTCCACTGGCACCGGTTCGCGGCGCTCAACCACGCGATGATCGAGGCCGGCCTGGAGTCCCCGTACGCCGAACGGCTGGCCAGCTGGGAACGCAAGCCGGAGGACGAGCAGCGGCTCACCACCCGGGTCGAGTGCGCCGACTACTTCGCGGTCCGCGACCAGGCGCTGCTGGCCCACGCCACCCAGATCGATCCCGAGGGACCGTGGTTCTCGGTGCCGCTGGAGATCCACCGCCGCGCCTGGCCGAGTGAGGACTACCAGCTGGTCCGCAGCGTGGTCGACTCGCCGTTGCCCGAGGACGACCTGTTCGCCGGCATCGCGGTGCCGGCGGAGAAGATCGGGGAGGCCTCGGCGGACGAGAGCGCGGAGTCGGCCGCGAGTAGGGTGCCCTCATGATGTTGCTGGAGGTCGACCCGAACCTGGTGCGACCGGGGTGGACGCCGCTGGTGGTCATCCTGCTCCTCGGCGTGGTGCTCTTCTTCCTGGGTCGCAGCATGATCAAGCAGTTCGGTCGGATCGACGTGCCCAGCGCGGCCGAGGTCGCGGGCGAACGAGAGCGAGGCGAATACGGCAACCGGGGCGGAAGCCACTCCGACCGACGGCGCGCAGGCGCCACGGATCCCGGATCTGCGGGCCCGGACCCCCGATGGTGGACGCGCGGCTCCGCCGGATCAGCGCTGAGTCGCCGATGAGCGCGGCACGACCGCCGGGGATGCACGACGTGGCCAGAGTGGCCGGGGTGTCCCACCAGACCGTGTCGCGGGTGCTGAACGACCACCCGAGTGTGCGGCCGGAGACCCGGGAGCGGGTCCAGTCGGCCATCAGCCAGCTGGGCTACCGGCGCAACCCCTTCGCCCGCGCCCTGGTCACCCGGCGGACCCACACGATCGGCGTGCTCGCCCCGGCCTCCAACCTGTTCGGGCCCTCCTCGCTGGTGATCGCCGTCGAGCAGGCGGCCCGCCGCCACGGCTGGTACGTGTCGCTGGCCAGCCTGTCGGACTTCGACCCGTCCTCGGTGGCGACCGCGATCGAGCACTTCCTCGGCCAGCAGGTCGACGGGCTGGTGGTGGTCGCCCCGGTGCCCAGCGCTGTCGAGGCGTGCTCGGACGCCGCCCTGGGCGTGCCGACGGTGATGGTGGCCACCGACGCCGCGCCGGCCGACGGTTTCGACGTGGTGGCCATCGACCAGGAGCAGGGCGCCCGGGCGGCGGTCCGGCACCTGCTCGACCTCGGTCACCGCAGCGTCGCCCACCTCGCCGGTCCGATCGACTGGCTGGACGCGGCGGCCCGGTTGCGCGGTTGGCGCAGCGAGCTGACGGCCGCCGGCATCGCCGTGCCCGACGTGCTGGCCGGCGACTGGTCCGCGGCCAGCGGCTACCGGGTGGGTCAGGAGCTGGTGGCCGCCGGTGAGCTGCCGACCGCCGTCTTCGCGGCCAACGACCTGATGGCCATCGGCCTGATCCGGGCGCTGGTCGAGGCCGGGGTGTCGGTCCCCGACCAGGTGTCGGTGGTCGGGTTCGACGACATCGACGCGGCCGGCTTCACCCTGCCGCCGCTGACCACCGTGCGGCAGGACCTGGTCACCCTGGGACGGCTCGGGGTGGAGCGGCTGCTGGCCCGGATCGACGGCGCCGAGCCGGCCGATCCCGTACGCCAGCCGCCCGAGCTGGTCGTGCGGGCCAGCACCACGGCCCCCTGAACCATCGGCTCGGCGCGGGCGGCACTTGCCGCGACGATGTGTGATCGTTAACATTACCCTGTCGAGGCTAACCTGACGTCCCCGACTACTCCAGAGGAACACGATCAGCCGCCCCGGAGGAACACGATGAGCCTGACCGCCGAGGTCGACGCCACCATCAGGCGTCTCCGCGCGGAGGTCGCCGCCCTGCACGCCGGCTGCCGCGCAACGGCTGGTGGTCTGGACCGCCGGCAACGTGTCCGCCCGGGTACCCGGCCGCGACCTGCTGGTGATCAAGCCGTCCGGGGTGAGCTACGACGAACTGACGCCCGAGGCGATGGTGGTCACCGACCTGGAGGCGAACCTGGTCGAGGGGGAGCGCGCCCCCTCGTCGGACACCGCCGCGCACGCCTACGTCTACGCGCAGCTGCCCGAGGTCGGCGGCGTGGTGCACACCCACTCCACGTACGCGACCGCCTGGGCCGCGCGGGGGGAGGAGGTGCCGTGCGTGCTTACGATGATGGCCGACGAGTTCGGCGGACCCATCCC
>CAWARE010000039.1:0-100217 GCA_963784345.1 uncultured Actinomycetota bacterium | reverse complement strand
AGGTCGACGAGCGCCTGCCAGGCCTCTGTGTACTTGTCGACGCTCGGGTTCGGCCAGTGGATGAGGTGCAGGTCGATGTGGTCCAGCCCGAGGCGCTCCAGCGAGCCGTGCACGGACCGGATCGCCTCGTCGTACGCGTGGTGGCGCCCGGGCAGCTTGCTGGCCACCTGTACCTCGTCGCGGGCGAGCCCCGACTGCCGCAGCGCCTCGCCCACCTCGGTCTCGTTCTCGTAGTTCACGGCCGTGTCCAGCAGTCGGTAGCCGACCTCGAGGGCACTGACGATGGCGCCACCCCATCGCTGCCCTTGAGCGGGTAGGTGCCGAAACCGATCGCCGGCAGGGTGCTGCCGTCGTTCAGGGTGTACGTCGGGACATCGGTGATCTCAGCCATGCCTCCACCCTTTCAGGTGAGCGGTCAGCCAGCCACCCGGCGAGGTGGTCGAGCGCCGACCGTCTCGACCCGATACGCCGGGCCAGCCGACCCGACCCCGGTGGTTGAGGAGCGAGCGCCAGCGAGCGTCTCGAAACCACGTACGCCGAGAAGCAGAGCCGACCACCCCGAATGTTGGTGTATCCGACGACCCCCTCTCATCGGATCCACCAACGTCGACGAGGAGCCGACCAGGCGCGAAAGAAAGTTGAGAATTCCCTTGTGGACAAGGGCTTCTGACCCCGGGGACTGTCAGTGGTCGGTGCTTCAATTGGTTCCATGACCAGCACGGCAGACACTCCGATCGGGGACCTCGACGACCCCCGCGACGTGCTGGCGTTCGCACGGTCGTGCCAGCTGGCAGTCCGACCGGGCGCAGGTCGAACCAGTTCCTCGCCGCGGTCACCTGGGCCGACCAGCACCCCGCCGAGTCGATCACCGACGCAGCGACCTGGATCGAGGCGGCGGTGCGACACCGGCCTCCCACTCGCCGGCGAAGGTGCACCGTTGGTGGCGGAGTTCTGCATCGCCGAGTTCGCCCTCGCCATCGGCAGCTCCACCGACGGGGGCCGGGCGATGATCGCCCACGCGGTCGAGCTGAAGTACCGCCTCCCCAAGACCTGGACCCGGATCCTGGGCGGTGACCTGTCGGTGTGGCGGGCCCGGTTCATCGCCGAGCGCACCCTGCTGCTCTCCCCCGAAGCGGTCGCGTTCGTCGACACCCAGGTCGCACCGTTCGCGCACAAGATCGGCATCGCCGCCCTGGAGCGGCTGATCGAGGAGGCGATCTGCCGGTTCATGCCCGACCTCGCCGCCCAGCAGGCCGAGGACGCTGCCGAACGCAGGCGCTTCGACATCGAGAAGGACACCGTCTCCTTCGACGGCACCGTCCGGGTCGAGGGAGAGCTCGACCTCGCCGATGCCCTCGACCTCGAGGACGCCGTCTCCCGGGAGGCCGAGGCGCTCAGGGCCGCCGGGTCGACCGAGTCACTCGACGTCCGCCGCTCCCAGGCGCTGGGGCAGATCAGCCGCGACCAGCTCGCCCTCGACCTCCAAGCCGCCGACACCGACACCGATCCGACGCACGCCTCCGCGCCGCCCGGGCGACAGAAGAAGCCCCGCCAGGTGATCCTCTACGTCCACCTCTCCGACGCAGCCGTCCACGGCCTCGACGGCGACCTGCACCTGGCCCGGGTGGAGAACACCCGCGGCTTCGTCACCGCCGAGCAGGTCAAGTCCTGGTGCGCCAACCCCGACGCCCACGTCGTGGTGAAGCCGGTCATCGACCTGGCGCAGAACATCCACGTCGACGCCTACGAAGCACCCAAACGGCTCGACGAGCAGACGACGTTGATCAACCACACCTGCGTCTTCCCCTGGTGCACCAGACCCGCGCGGAAGACCGACAGCGAGCACCCGATCCCCTACGACAAGGGTGGGACGACCTCGAGTGACAACCAGGCACCGGTCTGTCGACGTCACCACCGGTTGAAGACGCATTCGACCTGGCGCTACACCATGCTCGAGGCCGGGTCCTATCTGTGGACAGCCCGCACGGGTACCAGTTCCTGCGCGACTGCCACGGCACGCTCGATGTGTCCCGCGACAAGCGCCACCACCGCCGATCCGCCGGACCAGTAGCTGCACCGCCCCGGACCCCGCCGTACGCACCTCGGCGGGGGCTGTGGCATGCCCAGGTCCCAGGGATCTTGGTTTCGAGAGCTCGCTGGCGCTCGTTCCTCAACCACCGGGGCTTGGTCTGTTCGTTACCTCGCCGGAGTTCGGCTGACCGCCCCGTACGCCGTCGAACAGGGTGGTGCGGCGTGCGTGTTCAGTCGGCGTGGGTGCCCGAGCTGACCAGCTCGCCGGGTTCCTCGGGCTCCTCGACGGTCTCGTCCCCGTGACCCGGCCACCAGGCGGCGTGCCCGATCAGGGCGGTCAGGGCGGGGGTGAAGAACATCGCCATCACGAACGCGGCGACGAAGATGCCGAAGGAGATGGAGAAGCCCATCGCGACCAGCAGGGAGTTGCCGCCCAGCATCAACGACGCGAACGTGCCCGCCAGGATCACACCGGCCGCTGCGACGGTCGGCCCGGCGTGCTTGACCGCCTCGGCGGCCGCGTCGCGTGAGGACTTGCCCGTCTCGGCCTCCTCGCGCAGGCGCGCGATCATCAAGATGTTGTAGTCGGTGCCGAGCGCCACCACGAACAGGTAGATGTAGATCGGCAGCAGGAAGATCAGCCCGGCGTTGCCCTTGATGTGCTGGAAGACGATGACGGCCGCCCCGAGGGTGGCCCCGAAGCCGAGGCCCACCGAGATCATCAGGTAGATCGGGGCGACCAGGCTGCGCAGCAGCAGGGCGAGGATGAGCATGATCACGATGGCCGCGACCGGGAACACGACCTTGTAGTCGCGGTTCATCGCCTTCTGGAAGTCGACGAACACCGACGTCGTCCCGCCGACCAGGGCCTCGGTGCCGGTCGGGGCGGCGTCGTGGGCCGCCGCCCGGACGGGCCCCTTGACGTCGGCCAGCGCGGCGTCGGAGGTCGGGTCGGTGTCGAGGACGACGCTGTAGACGCCGTCTCCGTCCTGTTGGGCTCGCCCGGGGCCGATCTGCGCGACACCGTCGCCTTGCCGATCGCCGCTGCGAACGCGGCTGGTCCGCCTTGTCGACCGGGCTGCCGTCGGTGGAGTCAGGAGGATCGACGTCGGGTCGGTGGCGCCCGGCGGGAAGCCCGTCTGCAGGGTCTTCGAGGGCGACCGCGGACTCGACGTTCTTGGGCGCACCGGAGTCGCCGAGGTCGAAGGTCGGGTTGAAGCCGAGCGCGAACATGGCGAGTACGGCGAGCAGCAGCGCCCGAACCGCGCGAAGACTGCGGGCTGTCGACCCAGGGACCGGCCGATCGCGGCGAACCGGGCGCTCTCCGGCTCCTTCTTCCAGGTCTTGGAGGGCCAGAAGATCCGGGTCCCGAGGAGCGAGACGACGGCCGGCACCAGGGTCAGGGCCGCGAGCACCGTGACGGCCACGGCGATGGCCAGGGCCGGGCCGATGGACCTGAAGATGCCCAGCGAGCTGAGCACCAGCGCCATGAACGAGACGATCACCGCGCCGCCGGCGGAGGCGATCGCCTCACCGGCCCGCTCCACCGCCTGGACCACCGCCTTGTGGTCCTCGCCCAGCCGAAGCCGTTCTCGGTAGCGGAACAGGAAGAACAGGATGTAGTCGGTGCCGATCCCGAACAGCACCACGATCAGGATCACCTGGATGGAGCTGTCGGTCTTGAGGTCGAAGATCTTGTTCGCCGCGCCGATCAGTCCGACCGCCACCTGTGAGACCAGCCCGATCACCAACAACGGGATCAGCGCCAGGATCACGCTGCGGAAGATCACCACCATCAGCAGCAGGATCAGCCCGAACGTCGCGAGCCCGACGATCGCCAGGGCCTTGGACGACGCGTCCTGCGAGTCCAAGGCCTGGGCGGCCGCGCCGGTGACGCCCACCGCAGGTCGGTGCCGTCGACGGCGGCGTGGCATCGGCGCGCAGCTCCTTCGCGGCGTCGATCGCCGGCGGTCGTAGGCGTTCTTGTCCTTGGAGATCCCGACGACCGCGATCTGCACGAGCTTGTTCTCCGACGGGGGCTGGGCGACGATGCCCGGGAAGGCCTAGGCCATCTTCCCGTCGAGCCCGCCGACGACCTTCTTCACCTCGGCGCTGTCGGCCGTCGGTGAGCGACCTGCCGTCCGTGCGGTCGAAGACAGGATCGCGCGCCGGCGCGCTCTGCGGTCGGGAACGCCTTCTGCTGCAGCGTCGCGGCCTTGATCGACTCGTAGTGCTCCGGCAGGAACTCCGACTGGTCGCTCGTGGCGCTGAGCTTCGGCGCCGTGACGACGATGAGGACGGAGACCACCACCCAGCCGAGGATGACCAACCAGGGATGACGAGTGGCGATGCGAGCTACGGCACGGAACATTCTCGTATTCAACTCGGTCTCGTCGGCCGCTGGCCACTCATTTGGTCAGCGTTGGCACCTACTTCATCCGCTCTTCCCCGAGAGGCCGGCGAGCAGGGTGACGATGAGCGGCCGGAAGACCTCCTCCTCGGGGTCCTTGCTGGTCAGGTGCAGCCCGGCGAGGTCGAGCATCACGTAGCCGTGCATCGCGGTCCACAGCTGCTGGGCCACCAGGTCGGCGTTGCCGCGCCGGAGGGCTCCGAGGTCCATCGCGCGGGCGACCGCCTCCGAGAGCACGACGAAGGTGTAGTAGCCGACCGCCCGCTCCTCGGGGGCGAGGCTGGTAGCCGCCCAGCGAGGTGGCGCCGAACATCACCGAGTACAGGTGCGGGTTCTCCCGCGCGTTGGCCCGGTAGCTGAAGGCCAGCTCGACCAGGTCGGCCACCGGGTCGTCGGTCTGCGGCTGGTCGGTGACGTGGTCGGCGAGCCGCTTGAAGCCCTCGACGACGATCTCGCGGACCAGCGCCGGCATCCCGCCGAAGTGGGTGTAGACCGCCATCGTCGAGGTGCCCGCAGCGGCCGCCAGGCGCCGGGCGGTGAGGGCGTCCGGTCCCTCCTCGTCGAGCAGCAGGGCGGCGGCCTCGAGCAGCCGGCGGCGTACGTCGGAACTCGCGCCGGCCTGCTCCGGAGGGGAGGTCATGCTTGCCATCGTGGCATAACGGCGTTATACATGAAGGCCATAACATCGTTATCGGGAGTCCGTCATGACCAACCGCTACCTGGAGGACAACTTCGCGCCGGTGCGCGAGGAGCTGACCGTGACCGACCTGACGGTCACCGGGCGGCTGCCCGAGCACCTGGACGGCCGCTACCTGCGCATCGGGCCGAACCCCGTCGACGACCCGGGGGAGGGCCACCACTGGTTCCTCGGCGACGGCATGGTGCACGGCGTCCGCATCGCCGACGGCCAGGCTAAGTGGTACCGCAACCGCTACGTGCGCTCGGAGCACGTCGCCGAGGCAGCTGGGCGAGCCGTCGCGCTCGGCGGGCTGGGACAACATCGACTTCGCGGCGAACACCCACGTGCTCCAGCACGCCGGCAGGACCCTCGCGCTGGTCGAGGGCGGCGTCCTCGCCGTACGAGCTGACCGAGGAGCTGGACACCGTCGGTCCCACCGACTTCGACGGCACCCTGCGGATGGGGCTCGCTTCCCGCCGGCTACTCCGCCCACCCGCACGAGGACCCCGACACCGGCGAGCTGCACGCCGTCTCCTACAACTGGCTGCGCGGCAACCGCGTCGACTACACCGTGCGCGGCACCGACGGCCGGGTCCGCCGCACCGTCCCGATCGAGGTCGGCGGCAGCCCGATGATGCACGACTTCGCGCTGACCGAGAACTACGTCGTGCTCTACGACCTGCCGGTGGTCTTCGACAAGTCGACGGCCCGCGGGGATGCCGCGGGCCGCGCGGCTGCCGGCCCGGCTGATGATGTCGGCGATCATCGGCCGCAACCCGCTGCCCGACCCGGTGATCGCGCGGATCGCTCGCGGCTCGCGGTCGGCGACCCGATGGCGACGCTGCCCTACTCGCTGGGACCAGGACTACCCGGCCCGCCTCGGGCTGCTTCCGCGCGAGGGCGGCAGCGAGGACGTCCGCTGGTTCGACATCGACCCCTGCTTCGTGTTCCACACGCTCAACGCCTACGAGGACGGCGACACCGTCGTGGTCGACGTGGTCCGCCACGACCGGATGTTCGCCACCGTGCTCAACGGGCCCGACGAGGGCCCGGCGACCCTGGCCCGGTTCACCATCGACCTGCTCGCCGACAAGGTGCGCGAGGACCGCTTCGACGACCACGCCCAGGAGTTCCCGCGCATCGACGAGCGGCTCACCGGCCGGCGGCACCGGTTCGGCTACTCGGTCGGCTTCGAGGACGGCCTGCCCGGCGACCCGGTGCTCCGCCACGACCTCGCGGCCGGGTCGACGCGTGCGCCACCTCGGGCGCCGGTCGTGAGGCCAGCGAGTTCTGCTTCGTGCCCGACGACGGCGCGACCGAGGAGGCGGACGGCGTGCTGATGGGCTACGTGCTCGACCGGGCGCGCGGCACCAGCGACCTCGTGCTGCTGGACGCCGAGACCCTCGAGGACGTCGCCGCCGGTGCACCTGCCGGCGCGGGTCCCCGCGGGCTTCCACGGCAGCTGGAACCCGGCCGGCTGAGGCGCTGGGGTTCTAGGGCTGGGGTTCGAGGGCTGGGGTTCAGAGCCAGCTCGGGGTCGACGTCCAGGGTGGTGCGGTCGAGGCTCGCGAGCAGATCGAACTGCGGCCCCGTCTTCGGAAGTTCGAATCGGAAGAAGTACCGGGCCGCCGCGCGCTTGCCGTCGTAGAACGCGCCGTCCCGCTCGCCCACGGCGAGGAGTTGTTCGAGCCAGATCCACGCGACCACCACATGCCCGACCGCTTCGAGGTAGACGGTCGAGTTTGCCAGCGCGACAGCCGGATCGCCGGTCGACCACAGGGCGGTGGTCGTCCCCCACCCGCACGACGGCACGCTGCAACTGCTGCGCGTACTCCGCGGCGTCGCCACCGGCGTCCGCGCCTTCGTCACGGTCTCGCCGATGGTCTCCCAGCACCCCGAGCGCGGCGCCACCTTGCATGATCACCTTGCGGCCGAGCAGGTCCATCCCTTGGATGCCGTGGGTGCCTTCGTGAATCGGGTTGAGCCGGTTGTCGCGGTAGTACTGTTCGACATCGAATTCCCGGGTGTACCCGTAACCGCCGAGCACCTGGATCGCAAGACTGTTGGCTTCGAGGCACCACTGCGACGGCCACGACTTGGCAATCGGGGTGAGCAGTCCAGCAGAAGCCCCGCACGCGACCGGGCTGTCCTCGTCAGGTGCGGTCCGCTGTTCGTCGACGAGGGTGGAACAGTACAGGCCGAGCGCCAGCGCACCTTCCACGTAGGACTTCTGCGCCAACAGCATCCGGCGTACGTCGGGGTGTTCGACGAGGGCCACCTGAGGGGAAGCCGGGTCTTTCGCGCCGAGTGGGCGGCCCTGTGTCCGGGTCGTGCGTACTCGAGCGACTGGAGGTATCCGGCGTAGCCGAGCGAGGTCGCGAGGAATCCGACCCCGATCCGTGCCTCGTTCATCATGTGGAACATGTAGGACAGGCCCTGTTCGGCTCCCCGAGAAGATAGCCGACCGCTCCCGCCTCTCCGCCCGGTGTGTACGTGCCTTCGCCGAGGTTCAGCAGTGTGTTCGTGGTGCCGCGATTGCCCATCTTGTGGTTGAGGCCACCAGGGCGACGTCGTTCCGGTCGCCCAGCGTGCCGTCCGGCCGACGAGGAACTTGGGAACGATGAACAGCGAGATGCCCTTGACGCCGGCGGGGCCTCCCGGATCTTGGCGAGCACCAGATGCACGATGTTCTCGGTCATTTCGTGGTCGCCGCCGGAGATCCACATCTTCGTTCCGGTCAGGCGGTAGGTGCCGTCGCCCTGGCACGGCCTTGGTGGTGATGTCGGCGAGCGACGAGCCTGCCTGCGGCTCGGACAGACACATGGTGCCGAAGAACCGGCCTTCGAGCATGTGCGGCGAAGGTGGCGATCTGCTCGTCGCTGCCGTGCGCGACGAGCAGGCTCGCATTGGCCGCGGTGAGGAACGGGTACGCGGAGGTGCCTGCATTCGCCGCCTGGAACCACGTCGAGCAGGCGGAGTCGCACGTATGCCACGGATACCGCGGCTCGAGGACGCGCTGGCCGCGGTGGGCAGGCGAGCCGTACTGTGCATCGAGGCGAAGTCCGGCGATGCCTTCGAGCCGATGCTGCGGCTGATCCAAGACCAAGCGGCCATGGGGTCCCCGTGATCCTTAAAGGACCTCGGGAGTCCGACCGTCGAAGCAGCCCACAAGATCGACGCACCGTCTTCGCCTACCTCGGTGCCGGCGAAGACGTCAACGTCGCGAATCTGGGGTTGGCCGGAAGGACGCTGGATCGAGAGCGTGACGTGCTCGTCATCCCGACGCGGGACCGCGGATCCTTCATCGCCGACGCGCTGGTCAAGAAGGCGGTAGAGCAGGGCCCTCCGGTGTGGGTCTACTCCACGCACCGCCGCTCCGAGGTGCAGCACTACCGGACACGAGGAATCGCGGGCTACGTGACAACCATGGCCGGATACACCCTCGACGGCCACATCCCAGGGCAGCTCGGACACCTGGGCGACAGGTCGGGTGGCGCCTGGTCTGATGACCCGCGATCCGTACAGCGACGGCTACGCACTGAGATGGCCGGGTGACGGTGTCGTCGCCGCGGAAGCGGCGGGGACGTCCGCGTACCTGACCATGGGCGATCTCTGCCCCATATCGACGTCGATCGGTATGAGATCACGGTCGAAGCGGGCTTGAGCAAGCCCCCGCGGGGTGGTGTCGCTGGAGACCGGCATCGGCTTCGTCCGGCGACGACCGATGACGCCAGCAGCCCAGGCCGAGGGTCGGACCTCCGGCTACGAGTGCATCGTCAGCAGGACGGCACGTTGAGCATCCGGAGCAACGACAGTCGCGACCCCGTCCGGCCGGGCTCCCTGCTCAGCGAACGGACGTGGCGCAACCGCCCCACGGGTCGGGGAGTGGGAGCTCTCGGTGATCGTCGACACGTCGTCCGTCACCCTGTCGTGGGGCGGGCAGGGTCCGGGTCGAAGATCGGCGCTGGCGCGGCGGATCTTCCACATCGGTCGTACCGGACCCGTCGGTGGCGTCGCGCTGCGCAAGCTGAACGTCGCGGCGGGGTAGTGGTGAGCAGGTCTGTCCTCTTTCGGTGCTGACTGCTCGTGCTCGCGCAGCTGCCGGGGATGCGTCAGACCCTCAAGTCCGAGAGCGGTCAGAGCTTCAGCACCGCCAGCCGAGCGAGCACGACAACTCCGTCAGGAGTCGACCATGGACTCCAGGACACGACGTCACCGGTCAGCGGGCTCCACGCTTGGCAAGCACCGCGAGCCGGTCTTCCACAGGATCATCAGATCCATCGTCAGCGACCAGTTCTCGACGTAGCGGAGATCCAGCCGCACGGCGTCGTCGCCCTCGAGATCAGATCGCCCGCTCACCTGCCAGAGCCCGGTCAGACCAGGAGTCACCAGAGAGCCGCCGGGCCGCCTGCTGGGCATCTGAGCGAGTTCCGACTCGAGGTGTGGGCGGGGGCCGACCAGTGACATCGTCCCGTTCAGCACGTTGAGAGCTGCGGCAGCTCATCGAGCGAGTAGTCCCGCAGGAATGTCCCAGTCGCGTGATCCGAGGATCGCGGGTCAGCTTGAACAGTCCGCCCTTACCCTCGTTCATCGCCATCAGCGCGGACTTCCTCGCCTCGGCGTCGATGACCATCGAACGGAACTTGTACATGCTGAAAGGCTTAGCCCCGCACGGCCCACTCGGGTCTGCTTGAAGAGCACCGGTCCGCCGTCCTGCACTTGATCGCCGGCCGCGATGGCAAGCATCAGCGGGAGATGACGACCAGAGCCCGATGACTGGTCAGGCCACGTCGGCCGCCGCGCTTGACGCAGCGACGCCAACCGGTGAAGTGCGGTTCCTCGACGTGCAGCAGCGGGAAGCCCATCATAGGGCCGGATGTGCATCCTAGGGCCAGCGACCTCGACCAGACCCGGGTCGACCAGCATCTCCACGCCAGTTCCCTCGAGCGACCACGACAGCTCCCGCAGGTAGTCGTGACGGGTCGCGTCATCACTCGTTACGGCCACGGCGTCACAGCCGTACTGCCGGACGACGCGGCTGCGTCCCCGAGATCACCGAGCACCGGCATCCCTAAGACGGGTCCCGCGGCCCTCGTGGTACGTTACAGACACCGACGACCTTCATGCCGCCGTGGGGTTCACGGTTGAGACGATCCTTCGCTACGGGCGGCGGCGGAGTTCCCCAACGACGATGACGTGCCGCATGTGCTGGCCCGTCGCCTGACGATGGTGGAGGGCCTTGCGAGCCACGTATCGAGCGACCCCAGACTCAGGAAACAGCCGCGGGAGTTCCGACCACCACCAGTTTCAGCAGTGCCGTCTGTTGCAGCAGCCCCGCCGGAAAGGCGCCTACGAACACGATGCCACGCCGGCCTGGAGACGCTGCGCAGCTCGTCCAGCCCAATCCGACCCGGCCGCGTTGGTATCCGCGCGCCATGCCGATCGCGGCCGTCCACAGAGTCGCGCCCACGAGAGCGAGGACGGCTACGGTGCCGAGCCCCCGGCCCGACAGCGTGTTGCTGTAGGCGGCTAGGGCAGCGGAGAGCACGCCGCCGATCACCGCATCTGTTGCGACCAGGCGAAGCACATATCGCCGGCTCCATTCGGAGAAGCGGATGCGCTTGGCTTCGACGACATCCTCGGGGCGCACCGGTGGCCTCATGTCGCGACCTGCGTGGCTCAGTGGCTGGATGACTGAATCCGGCCCGGCCTGACCGAGGTCGACGCGCGGAAGGTCGAGCCGGATCTCCGTTCGACGTTGGCTAGGAGGCGCCCGAGCAGAAGCCCTCGCGTCTCTTGGTCCCCCGAGGCGCGCAAAGCGCCGCCCGATACAGCCATCCCGTAACTCCCCCGAGTTTACGAGTCTCCCGCCCCCCGGGAGACTCTGCAGCCTGTCACTGACGGAAGCTCTGCTCCAAGTCAGCTCTACGAGTGCTGGAGCACGGACCGATCTCGCTGATACGTTACGCCGTGAAGGCCGCAAGATGAACATAGCGGTCAGGACACCACCGGCGCGCAGTGATCGAATCGTCACCGAACCGTCTTGAGATCTTCCTCACGTGGCTCAGAGCCCCCTCGGCTGCGACCTAGAGTGCTGATGTGTCTGTTCGCGTTGGTCTTGCCCTCCCACGCCCCGAGGGCGCGACCGTAGTGGTGCCCGCCCCGGACAGCGGTGCCGGCAACTGGGCCGGTGCTGCCAGCGCGGTCCTGCACGAAGGCACCTTCTGGCTCACCTACCGGGTCCGCCGACCGATCATGGCCGGGCGTGGGGTGAGCGTCGTCGTGGCTCGGTCGGCCGACGGCGTCCGGTTCGAGACCGTGTGCGAGGTCCAGCGGGAGGTGTTCGGCGCCGACTCCTTCGAGCGCCCGGTGCTGGTGCCGCTGCCGTCCGGCGGCTGGCGCCTCTACCTCAGCTGTGCGACACCGGGATCCAAGCACTGGTGGATCGAGGCTGTCGACGCGTCGACCCCGGCGGAGCTGCCGGCCGGTCGGCGCACCGTCGTGCTGCCCGGCGACGACCGGGTGGCGGTGAAGGACCCGGTGATCCTCGTCGACCAGGATCACGGGTGGCGGATGTGGGTGTGCTGTCATCCGTTGGACGTGGTCGGCGCAGAGGACCGGATGTGGACGGCGTACGCGACGAGCGGCGACGGTCTCGCCTGGACGACGTGGAGGACGACGCCCTGCGGCCCACTCCGGGCGCCTGGGACGCCCGCGGGGCACGGGTGACCACCGTGCTGGCCGAGGATCCCGCTGACCGTGCTCTACGACGGGCGGGCGACGGCGGAGGACAACTGGTTCGAGACCACGGGGATCGCCGTCGAGCGAGACGGGAGGCTGGCGGCCGTCGGTGACGGTCCGGCTGTCGTCTCACCCGAGGGCGACGGTGCGTTCCGCTACGTCAGCGCGGTGCCCCTGGAGGACGGGCGGACCCGCTTCTACTTCGAGGCGGCCCGGGCCGACGGTTCCCACGACCTGATGACCTCGCTCGGCTGAGCGACGGGCTCAGCCCAGGAAGACGCGGTCGACGAGTCGTTCGCTCGCGTGCCCGTCATCGAGGTCGGTGAACTGCCGCCGGAACTCGGCCCGGGCCTCCGCCCAGCCGTGGCGCACCGCCTCCAGGTCGCCCAGGGCGTCGATCACCTGGTCGGTGGTGCTCGCGAAGGGGCCCGGCGCGGTGGGCTCGTACGGCATGATCGCCCCGCGGGACTCCGACAGGTACTGCTCCAGGTCGGGCACCAGGAAGACCATCGGCTTGTCGGTCAGGGCGTAGTCGAACCGCAGCGAGGAGTAGTCGAGGACTGCGGCGTCCGACGCCAGCATCAGCTCGGCGACGTCCGGGTAGTCCGTCACGTCGATGACCCGCCCCGAGGAACCGATCCGCTCGTGCTCGCGGGCGTTGAAGGCGTGACCGCGGACGAGGACCACGGCGGACGGACCGAGCGCCGAGGTCAGCGTCTCCGACGTCGAGGAAGTCCACCATCGCCGCGGTGAAGTCGTTCTTCGCCAGCTGGTCACGGAAGGTCGGTGCGTAGAGCACCGCCTGCTGGTCGGCACGGATACCGAGCCGGGCCCGGGTGCGCGACCTGACGGCGTCGGCATCCGGACCGACGAGCACGTCGTTGCGCGGGTAGCCGATCTCCAGCGCCTCGTGGGGAAAGCCGAAAGCCTGCCGCAACGGGTCGGTGGCGTAGCTGGCCGGCGACACCATGAAGTCCCAGTCGGCGGCACGCTCGAGATAGGACTCGATGTGGGCGATCTCGCGGCGCTCCCGACGCCAGTTCGCCAGCCCCATCTGCTTGAACGGGTAGCCGTGGAACGTCTGGATCTGCACCTGGTGGGGCGGCTTGCGGTGGTAGATCGGCTGGTGCATGTTGTCGAGGTAGTACTCGGCCTCGTGCAGCAGCCGATACCACTCGGCGCTCTCGTGGATCACCGGCACGCCGCCGGCGGGCACCTGGACCGAACGGTCCTTGACCGCCCAGTAGAGGGTGTGACCCGTGTCCCGGCGCCGGAGCTCCCGGTGGATCGCCAGCTGGTTGCACCCGGCGATCTCGCCGTAGTAGGAGCGGAAGAGGACAGCGCCCGGCTCCCGTCGGGGGGTGCCCAGACGTCGCCGGAGCTCGTTCTGCAGCGTCTCCTGCGGGCGCAGTCCTCGTTCCGACGCGGCGAGCGGCGGGGCCAGATCCACCCGCAGCCGTCGACCGCCGATCCGTCTCAGCTGCACGTGCGCGACCTCGGTCGTCGACGCCCGGGGCAGCGTGTCGATCAGCGTCTGGTCGATCGTCACGGCGACGGGGACGGTGCTCCCGTCAGCCGTCACCACTCGACCAGCCAGGACGTAGCGGCCGCTGGGCAGCGGGCGGCTGCCGGTGCTCCACGGGTCGTGCTCGAGGGCCAGGCTCGCTTCGAACCGACCCGGTGCGCTCGCCCGCGCCGCAGCCGAGGCCCGGGCGCGGGGCGAGTCGAGCACGACGGTCAGGTCCGACGCCTCCAGTCCGAGGGTCGCCCCGCCGACCACCAGGCGGTGGTCCGCCGTCACCTGGACGGTGTCGACCCGGACAGTGCGCCACTCGTCCAGGACACAGAGGTTCCCGAACTCGGTCCGGTCCGCGTGCACCGAGCTGACGTGCTGGCGTGAGAGCGCTCGGTCGTCCAGCACCGCCACCGGAGCCCTGGCCCCGTCGAGCGAGATCGCCCGGACGGACCCCTGGAGCACCCCGGCCCGATCGGCGGAGCGGCTGTGCTGCCCCGCCGCGGGGAGGGGGACGATGACGTCACCTTCACCGATGCCGTCAGGCCCGCGGCGGAGCCTCTGCCGCACCTTGCTGCCGCCGAACGCGACCTCGATGGCGGCCGGGACGAATCCCCGCCGCCCACGGACGCGGACCGAGAGCACGCGGCCACTCAGCCCCGCCCTCTCGACGACGCAGCGCACGCCCTTGACCGTGAGCCGGAGATCGGCCTGTGCTCCGTACCGTGGGGCGACCTCGAAACCGTCGCGGAAGCGAGCCGTCGGGGCACCGGCCGAACCGGCGCGGAAGGGGTGGGCCAAGGGCCCCGACCGGCGGATGCCGGCAGCTTCCACCTCGACCATGACGCGCCAGGTCGATGACTCCTCGGTGAGTCCGGTGAGAGTGCCCGGGTCGATCTCCAGCTCGAAGCCGGCGCGCTCGTAGTCGGCGTACCGGTGCTGGGTGGCACTGGTGACGTCCTCGGTCGGCCGCAGGCGGACCGTCAGGGGCAGCCGGACGGGGCTGCGTCCCGGGCCGGCCCGGCGCGCCTCGATCCAGGCGCGCACCGTGAAAGGGATCTGCGGGTCGGCCAGGGAGACGTTGTCCACGTACGCCCAGGCGGTGACGCGGAGCCGGCCGTCGGCGGTCCACCGGAGGCGGCGGATCGAGGTGATCAGCCCGAGCTGGTGGTCGGCGAAGGCGAGCACCGGATCCGTCGGCGCCACGCCGAGGACGTGACGGGCCGGGGTGTCGAGGTAGAGCCGCCCCTGGTGAGCGAACGCCGGGACGCGCTTGGGGTTGCTGCGGCCCAGCCCCGTGAACCACGTGGTCTCGGCCCGGAGCCCGTGGAGGACCAGGAGGATGGCGATCCGCTGCTGGACCGACACCTGCGCCCACAAGGACTCGTCGATCCCCTCCGTCAGGTCCTGCACGCCGCGGCGGAGGACCTCCCAGTACGTGTCGTCGGCGTGCTGTGCGGCCCTGATCCGGAACTGGAGGTCGTGGCGGAGGAACTGCACCAGCCGGGCATCGCGCGCGTCGACCTGCTCGTGCGTCGCCAGGAAGCGCAGGGCGGACAGCGCTGCCGCGAGCCAGGACCGCAGCGCCTCGGGATCGGTGACCTGCTGGGTGATCGACGTCTGGTTCTCGCGGATCCGCCAGCTGTACAGCGGCCTGGGCAGCACGTCGAAGCGTCGGGCCAGGGCGTAGGCCTGTGCCGAGACGAGCTGGTCCTCGTACAGCACTCCCTCGGGGAAGGCCAGGTCGTGCTGCTGCCAGAACCGGCGGCGGAAGCACTTGCTCCACATGACCGCGTTCACCTGGATCGTCGGGATGCTCCGCCAAGGAGGCGCCGTCTCGCCGGCCGCCGTGTGCCTGCTGGATCCACCAGCCGGCCGAGCGCGTGCCCGCTCGGCTCAGGCGTCGATAGGGGGCCACCGAGAAGTCGGAGCCCGGTGCGCTGCAGCGACGCCACGTGGGTCGCGACGGCATCGCGATCCAGGACGTCGTCGGGATCCACGAACATGAGGAACGTTCCCCGGGCCTCGCGGATCCCGGCGTTCCGCGCGGCGCCAGGACCGCTGGTCGCCCGACGCACGATGATCTCGATCCGGGAGTCACGGCGCGCATAGGCCCGCATGACGTCGATGCTCCGATCCTGGGAGCCGTCGTCGACCAGGATGATCTGCAGGTTGTCGTGCGTCTGCGCACAGAGCGTGTCCAGGCACTCCGCGATGTAGTCCTCGACCCCGTGGACGGGAACGACGATGCTCACCAAGGGCAACGTGTGCGGGCGGACGATGCCCAGGCCGACGGCCAGCCGCCGAGCCAGCCGCGGTCCCGGATCCGGCAACGTGTCGACAGTTCGCCTGCCCGCCCGCCGCAGACCTTGGCGCAGCTGCCACCTGCGTCGTCGACGAGCGCACGACGAAGGTCGTCAGCCCGCACAAAGGTCATGTGTCCCCCGAACACGTCGCGACCCGATCCCCCGAGCGAGCCGCTCTCCACCGTAGCCGTGCCGGCGGTCTCCGGGCCGGTATCACCGCGCATTCGTGACGATTGCGTCTCGATCGGCGTGTCAGCTAGTGTCCACCGTGTCGCACGGTCGTGCGCACCTCGGGGATCCATCCACGTTTCTGGCTGCCTTCCCCCGAGGAGTGCCATGCGTCTTCGCCGCATCGCCGCCCTGTCTGCTGGCTTGCTCGTCGTCGCCGGACTGCTGGCGCCCCCACCGTCGGCCGAGGCGGCGACGAAGAAGCCCTCAGCCATCAAGAGCGTGACGGCGGTGTCCGGCTCCAGCCCCGGCACGATCGTGTTCCGTTGGACGAGTGCCGGCAAGCGGACGGACTACTACCTGCTGGAGACCGGGCTGACCGCCTTCAGCAAGTCGAAGAAGTCACCGCTGCCCACCTCGGGCCGACAGGCGCGGACGTTCAAGATCTCGGCCAAGGCCCGCTCCTGGACGATGTCGAGAGCCCAGTCCACCTGGGCCGGGGCGCCGGTGGGCTCGGGGAACCTCCTCTACTACCGCCTGACCGCTGTGAACAAGGTCGGCAAGAAGACCTACACGAAGGCGTATCCGTATCTGAGGTCGGCGATGCCCAAGGGGTTGCCCGTCAGCTCCGTCCGGTCGACCGACCTGCGAGTGGCGACCTTCAACCTCATGACCGCTCAACTGGGTACGGGGAGCCGGGCCTGGCTGAGCCGCGCCGATTCTGCTGCGGCCGACATCCTCCGATCCGGCGCGGCGGTCGTCCTGCTGCAGGAGAGCTCTCCCGGTCGGGCCGACGGCAGGAACGCGGCGATCGGCACGGTCGGACGGCAGACCACCACGCTGGTCGATCGTCTGAAGAGCCGCGGCGGGTCGAACCACGCCTACGCCATGGTGCGCACCACCTCCTACGTGAACTTCTCGTTGCTCTCCGGCACCCAGGGCGGACGGATCCTCTACGACAGCAAGCGCGTGCGGCTGCTCAGCTCCTGCCCGGAGTACACCGGGACGGCGAGCTACAACTCCTCCTGCTCCTTCGCCCTCCCGACACTGTCCACGGACAGCGAGGCGAAGCGGCGACGTGGTGCCTACGCCCTGTTCGAGAGCCGGTCCAGCGGTCAGAGGTTCTGGGCGTTCTCGGCGCATCTGGATGAGCGGCACAGCTCCAACAGGGCCGCCGGCGCCCGGTACAACAGCCTCCGGGCTTCCCAGGCCAGAGCGATCGTCGCGCTGGCGACCAGGGTCAACACGCAGAAGCACCCGGTCATCCTGGGCGCCGATCTCAACACCTGGCAGAACGACGCGTCCGGCTACGCGGGACACGATGTGCTGGTCTCTGCCGGCTTCCGGGACGCCAAAGCGGCAGCGACCCGGGTCAACGTCGCCTACTCGACCGTCAACGAGTTCAGGACCACCGTGCCGAGACAGAGCAGCGGTCTCGGCTCACATCTCGACGTCGTGATGGTGAAGGGCGGCAAGGGGGAGGCTGTCCGCTGGGTGAACCTGCTGACGAATCCGAACGCGCGACGATCCTCCGACCACAACCTCGTGTGGGCCGACGTCAGGATCTGAGCTCGGCGACGGTCAGCTCGTCCGTTCCTTGAACGACCCTCGCCCCGCACTCGAGCGCCAGTCCTCGAACGACTCGCTGAGGACCTCCTCGAGCAGCCCGATGTCGTCCAGGCACTCCTTGACCAGCTCGGCGCGCACCTCCGGCGCCAGCTTCGGTCGCCGCTCGGGTCCGCCGTGCTGCAGGGCGCGGTAGAGCGGCTTGACCGCCTCCCGCCAGATCTCCGGCCGCACGTACGACCCGGCGACCGCGCCGGCGCGGACCACCCGACCCAGCACCGCGGCCTTGAGCCCCGGCTCGACGAAGGGGCGGGAGTTGTCCGGTGGCACCACCCCGACCCGGCCGGTCTCGATGCCGAGGAAGGACGACACCCGGTCCAGGGTCCGGGCCGGTTCGGCCACCAGCTCGCGGTAGCGCAGCACCAGCACCCGGTCCCGGTCGACCCGGGTGAACAGGTCGGCCAGCTGCTCGCCGTAGCGGCCCATCCGCTGGTAGTGCCAGAACGGCGCCCAGCCGGCGTCGATCCGCGCGTCCTCGGCCCGCCAGGCCGCACAGAAGTCGGACGCCGGCTCCAGGCCGTCGACCCACAGGTGCATCCAGTTCGAGTACGCGCGGTCCACCGGGTCCCGGATGATCGCCACCAGGCGTACGTCGGGCAGATCCTCGGCGATCCGTCGCCGGGCATCCGGGCTGTACAGATAGAAGGGTGTGCTCTCCAGCCGTACGGTCTCCGCCGGCGCCGGGTCGAACAGCGACAGGTAGTCCGCTCGCCGCCAGACCCACTCCTGCTGGCTGTGCGCGTCA
This sequence comes from uncultured Actinomycetota bacterium, assembly GCA_963784345.1. Lineage (GTDB taxonomy): Bacteria > Actinomycetota > Actinomycetes > Propionibacteriales > Propionibacteriaceae > Microlunatus. The sequence continues at coordinate 81,998 of CAWARE010000039.1, read as the reverse complement.
CCCGGCCCGCAGTACGCGGGCGGGGGAGCGTCACCGCACAGGTAGTACTTGGGCTCCTTGACCGCCGACGCGTACACCTGGTCGTGCCGGGCCAGCGCGGCGTGCAGCGCACTGGTGCCGGCCTTGGGTGCGCCGATGACCAACGCGTCCGGTCGGGATTCCCGGGTGTTCATGTCGGAATACTAGGGTCGGGTCAGCCTGTCGCGAGAACGGGCGCCCGCTCAGCGGACGCCCGTGGTGACGCAGGAGGTGGTGCTCGGAAGCTGGCTATCAGAAGTTGGCCATCAGAAGTGGTTCTCCTTGGCCCGCTCGAAGCTGGCCCGGACCTCGGCCTCGGCCTCTTCGGCCCCGGTCCAGGTGGCGCCCTCGACCGACTTGCCGGGCTCCAGGTCCTTGTAGACGGTGAAGAAGTGCTCGATCTCCAGCAGCAGGTACTCCCGGACGTTCTCGAGGTCACGCAGGTGATCGCGGCGGACGTCGGACGCGGGCACGCACAGCACCTTGTCGTCGCCGCCGGCCTCGTCGCGCATCCGGAACATCCCGATGGCGCGGCACTCGATCAGGCAGCCGGGGAAGGTGGGCTCCGAGACGAGCACCAGGGCGTCCAGCGGGTCGCCGTCCTGGCCGAGGGTGCCCTCGATGAAGCCGTAGTCGGCCGGGTAGGCGGTGGCGGTGAACAGCGTCCGGTCCAGGCGGATCCGACCGGTGTCGTGGTCGACCTCGTACTTGTTCTTACCGCCCTTGGCGATCTCGACGGTCACGTCGAAGGTCAGACCGCTCAACTCGCGCGGTTTCGCTTCAGTGTTCGGCGACGTCATCGAGGCTCCTTAAGATGGGGTGACCCCGGTCGTCTCGGCGCACCGTCGCGGTGCCACGGGGTCGGTGGATGGCTGCCGTGTGGAGCCTAACGGGTGCGAGAGGTGCGGGCGAACGTGAGTCTGAAGCGACTGGCGGTGGCTCTCGTCGCCCTGGTCGTCGTCTCGGCGGCGGCGCTCGGGCTGATCAGCGGGACCTTCGGGACCGGCCTGTCCGCGGATTCGTCTGTGGGCAGGGAAAATGGGTCCTCGGGCTCGCCGGTCGGCCCCTCGTCGACGTCGGGCAGCGCCCCGGCCACGACCTCGCCGACCACTGCCGCCCCCTCGCCGAGTGTCACCAACACCACACCCGCCGACACCTCGACCGAGCTGCCGCGCCCGGTGCTGCAGGCCGCCCCGCCGGGGGACCGCCCGGACGCTGCCACGGTCGCCGCCCGGATCCGCGGCGTCGACCGCGCCGGCGTCGGCGGCGTCTACTCCGGTTCCGTGCGTGGACGTGGGCACCGGCAAGACCCTGTTCAACCACCGGGCGGGGGCGGCCGAGATCCCGGCGTCGGTGAACAAGCTGCTCACCTCCGCGGCCGTGCTGTCGATGCTCGGACCCGAGCACCGCTTCACCACCAGCGTCGTGCTCGGCAGCAAGAAGAAGGGTGGCGCGCAGCAGATCGTCCTGGTCGGCGGTGGCGACCCCTACCTGGCCAGCCGGACCACGTCGTCGACCTACCCGGCCCGCGCCTCGGTGGTCGACCTGGCGAAGAAGACCGCGGCATCGCTGAAGAAGACCAAGCGCACCTCGGTGACCCTGGGCTACGACGCCACCCTGTTCACCGGTCCCGCCTGGAACCCGACCTGGCCGTCCGGCTACGGCGACCAGGTCACCCCCACCTCGGCCCTGTGGGTGGACGAGGGTCGGCTGGCGGGCGGCTCCCCGGGGCCGCGGACCAGCGATCCGGCCGGGCAGGCAGCGAAGGCCTTCGCCGCCGCCCTGCGCAAGCAGGGCATCAAGGTCACCGGCGTCACCGCGGCCGAGGCCGGCAAGAGCGCCACCCGGATCGCGGCGGTCTCCTCCATGCCGCTGGAGCGGATCGTCGAGCAGGTCCTGATGAGCAGCGACAACGACGGCGCGGAGGTGCTGTTCCGCCAGGTGGCGATCGCCGGCGGTCGCTCCGGCTCGATCAGCGACGGGCGTCGGCAGCTGAAGGCGACCCTGACCAAGCTCGGCGCCTGGCACGACGACACGGTCGTCCGGGACGGCAGCGGCCTGTCCCGCGACAACCGGATCGGTGCCGACACCTTGTCCCGGCTGCTGCGCCTGGCCGCCACCACGAACCACCCCCAGCTCCGGGCCCTGATCACCGGTCTGCCGGTGGCCGGGGTCGAAGGCAGTCTGAAGGGCCGGTTCTCCGCCGACGACACGGTGACCGCCCGCGGGATGGTGCGCGGCAAGACCGGCACCCTGCGGCAGGTCTACTCGCTGGCCGGGTTCGTCCGGACCACCGACGGGACCCTGATCGCGTACGCGTTCATCACCAACGGCGCCACCGGCGAGTTCGCCGCCAAGACCTGGTTGGACCGGGTGGCCGCCTCGGTCGCCGGCTGCGGCTGCCAGGGCTGACCCCGACCCGACCCCCGGTTCGCCACCGACCGACCTCGCCTCGCGATCAGCGCATAGGCTCCGCCCATGACCTGTGTCGATGGTCGCGCTCCGCGCTCCGTGGTCCTGGGCTCCGCAGGGTCTCGTTCGTTCGTCGCGATTCCGATCGACGGAAAGACGTGTCGCCCGGAATCGTTCCTCACTCACGAGAGGCTCCGCCCATGACCTCGTCCTCCATGGTCGACTGGACCGTCGCCCTCAGCACGGCCAGCCGACTGGTCAAGCCCGGTCCCGACATCTCGCGGGAGGGTGCCGCCGAGGCCGTCGCCGACCTCCGCCGCTGCGCCGTCCGCGCCGAGGCGTACGTGCGGCAGGTGACCGGTCTGACCGCCGCGAGCGGGACCGCGCCGGTCCTGGTGGTCGACCGGCCGCGCTGGATCGAGGCCAACCTCGACGGCTTCCGGCAGGTGCTGGCCCCGCTCACCGCCAAGACCGCGGAGCGGGCGAAGAACTCCAACCCCGCGCTGATCAGCATCGGCGCCCGGATCACCGGGGTCGAGGTCGGCGCCCTGCTCAGCTACCTCGCGCCCAAGGTGCTCGGCCAGTTCGACCCCTTCTATCCCGGGGTCGACGGGGTCGACGACACCGGGACGGGGGAGCTGCCGCCCGGTGGCCGACTGCTGCTCGTCGCCCCGAACATCGTCGCGGTGGAGCGCGAGCTCGGCCTCGCCCCCGGCGACTTCCGGCTCTGGGTCTGCCTGCACGAGGAGACCCACCGGGTCCAGTTCACCGCCGTGCCGTGGCTGCGCGGCTACCTGAACACCCAGATCGGCGAGGTCGTGGCCACCGCCGACGTCGACGGCGCCGCCCTCGCCGGGATGCTGCGGGAAGCGGTCAAACGGATCTCCGAGGCCGCTCGCGGCGACGGCGAGCTGTCCATCGTCGACCTCGTGCAGACCCCGGCGCAGCGCGAGATCGTGGACCGGATCACGGCCGTCATGTCGCTGCTCGAGGGTCACGCCGACGTCGTGATGGACGGCGTCGGACCGGACGTGATCGGCAGCATCGTCGAGATCCGCCGCCGCTTCGACGTCCGCCGCCAGGGGCAGGGGTTCGACAAGATCATCCGCAAGCTGCTCGGTCTGGACGCCAAGATGCGCCAGTACCGGGACGGCGCTGCCTTCTGCAAGGCCGTCATCGCGGCCGGCGGGATGGACGGACTCAACCGGGTCTGGACCTCGCCCGAGACGCTGCCGACGAAGGCCGAGATCGCCGATCCCCAGCTCTGGCTGGACCGGATGGACGCCAAGACCGGCCACCCTCAGCTCGAGGACGGGCACGAGTCGGCGGCCGATCTCGACGGCTCCGGTCCGGCGGACGAGTCCGACCGCCGCCGACCGCCTGAGCGACGCCCGGCGATGGCGCGGCGGGCGCTCGGACCGGCCACCCTGGCGGCCGTCCAGGCCGTCGAACGCGCTCTCGACCCCTCGGACGGCTGCTTGCTGGTTGCCTGCTCGGGTGGTCCGGACTCCCTGGCCCTGGCCCGGGCCGTCGTCACCGTCGGTACGCCGGCGCACGCTGCCGATCGCCGCGGTGGTGGTCGACCACGGTCTGCAGCCGTCCTCGGCCGACCAGGCCACCGCGACCGCCGCCACCCTGACCACCCTCGGCTACGACGACGTCACCGTACGGACGGTGACCGTCTCCCGTACCGGTGCCGGGCCGGAGGCCGACGCCCGGCTCGCCCGCTACAGCGCGCTGGACGAGGCAGCCGCCAGCCGGCAGGCGACGCTGCTGCTCGGGCACACCCGCGACGACCAGGCGGAGACCGTGCTGCTGGGTCTCGCCCGCGGCTCCGGCACCAGGTCCCTGGCCGGGATGGCGCGGCGCAGCGGGCCGGGGGAGCGGCGGCTGCGGCCGCTGCTGGAGCTCAGCCGGACGCTGACCGAGCAGGTGTGCCGGGAGAACGACCTGGTCCCCTGGAGCGACCCGCACAACGACGACCCCGGGTACGCCCGCGTACGGGTGCGGCGCACCGTCCTACCCACCTTGGAGCGCGAGCTCGGGCCGGGGATCTCCGAGGCCCTGGCCCGGACGGCCGCGTTGGCCCGGGACGACGCGGACCTGCTGGACGCCCTGGCCGCGCGAAGCCGATCCGGGCACCGCGCGACTGGCCTGCGACGTGGTCGAGAGCCTGCCGCCCGCGTTGCGGCGACGGGTGCTCGGGCGCTGGCTGCGGCTCGAGCACGGCGTCGCCGACCTGTCCGCCGGTCACCTGTACGCGGTCGAGGCGCTGGTCACCGACTGGCACGGTCAGGCGGGCGCGGACCTGCCCGGCGGTCTGCGCGTACGCCGCACCGACGGCCGGCTGGAGCTGGTCCGCCCCGACAGCTGATCGGCCCGGGGCAGACCGCTCCGCTGTCGCCCGGATGGTCCCGGCCGACCGCACCCGTCGAGAAGGAGGATCGGGTCCGGTCCGGGGGCCCGTGGCGAGCCCGTACCTCCTTCTCGGCGTGGGGATCGCTACCGCGGAGGTGCGGATCCCGCCGGCTCGTGGTCGAGATCCCGCATCAGGTGGTCGAGGCTCCGGCGGCGAGGCAGCGAACGCGTCCCGCTGTGGCAGGCTGGCCCCGTGGATGACGCGCAGATCAGCGGTGACCTCTCTCGGGTGCTCTTCACCTCCGACCAGATCGCCGAGCGGATCGCCGAGGTCGCCGCCCAGATCGACAGCGACTACGAGGGCGAGGACATCCTCCTCGTCGGCGTGCTGAACGGGGCCGTGATGGTGATGGCCGACCTCTCCCGCGCGCTCAAGAGCCACTGCCGGATGGACTGGATGGCCATCTCCTCGTACGGCTCGGGCACCCAGTCGTCCGGCGTCGTCCGCATCCTCAAGGACCTCACCACCGACATCAGCGGGCTGCACGTGCTGGTGGTGGAGGACATCATCGACACCGGCCTGACCCTGTCGTACCTGATCGGCAACCTGATGTCCCGCAACCCGGCCAGCCTGAAGATCATGACGGCCTTCCGGAAGCCGGAGGCGGCCAAGAACACCGTCGACGTCGCGTACGTCGGCTTCGACATCCCGAACGAGTTCGTGGTCGGCTACGGCCTCGACTACGACGGCCACTACCGCAACCTCACCTCGGTGGGGACGCTCGCGCCGCACGTCTACAGCTGAAGCCGGCTAGCCACCCACCGGGGCGGTCTGACCGTCAGACGCGAGCGACGACTAGGGGCGTTTCGGTCCGGACGATAACCTTGCCCGGTACCCGGGTCGCCACGACCCTCCCGACTAGGTAGGTCATGAACGCCAAGCGCATCTTCCGCGGCCCCATCCTGTGGATCGTCCTCGCCGTGATCGCCATCGGTCTGCTGGTCGACCTGACCGGCAACCTGACCGGCGGCTACTCCGAGGAACCCACCTCCAAGGTGGTCTCCATCATCAACGGCAACGACCCCATCAAGGAGGTCGTCCTGGTCGACGGTGAGCAGGAGATCCAGGTCACGATGGCCGGCGACAACCCGGCCAAGTACAAGGCGGTCTGGGTCGGCAACCAGAGCGAGCAGCTGATCGACCGCCTGAACGAGCGCGTCACTGCCGGCAGCCTCGAGTCCTGGGTGGGCAAGAACCCCACGCCCGGGCTTCTTCTCGTCCCTGTTGGGCACCCTGATCCCGTTCATCATCATCGGCGTCATCTTCTTCTTCCTGCTGAACTCCATGCAGGGCGGCGGCAGCCGGGTGATGCAGTTCGGCAAGTCCAAGGCCAAGGTCGCCAACAAGGACACCCCGAAGACCACCTTCCGCGACGTCGCCGGGTGCGAGGAGGCGATCGAGGAGCTCGAGGAGATCAAGGAGTTCCTGGCCGAGCCGGCGAAGTTCCAGGCCGTCGGAGCCAAGATCCCCAAGGGCGTGCTGCTCTACGGCCCGCCCGGCACCGGCAAGACGCTGCTGGCCCGCGCGGTCGCCGGCGAGGCCGGGGTGCCGTTCTACTCGATCTCCGGTTCCGACTTCGTCGAGATGTTCGTCGGGGTCGGCGCCAGCCGCGTCCGCGACCTGTTCGAGCAGGCCAAGGAGAACGCGCCCGCCATCGTCTTCATCGACGAGATCGACGCCGTGGGTCGCCACCGTGGGGCCGGGATGGGCGGTGGTCACGACGAGCGTGAGCAGACCCTGAACCAGCTGCTGGTGGAGATGGACGGCTTCGACGTCCGCGGCGGCGTGATCCTGATCGCGGCCACCAACCGACCCGACGTCCTGGATCCGGCGCTGCTGCGTCCGGGCCGGTTCGACCGCCAGATCGGGGTCGACGCTCCCGACATGAACGGTCGCTTCCAGATCCTGCGGGTGCACGCCGAGGGCAAGCCGATGGGCCCCGACGTCGACCTCCGTAGTGTGGCCCGCCGGACCCCGGGCTTCACCGGTGCGGACCTGGCCAACGTCTTGAACGAGGCGGCCCTGCTGACCGCGCGCAAGAACGAGCGCATGATCACCAACGTGGACCTGGACGAGGCCATCGACCGGGTCATCGCCGGTCCGCAGCGTCGCAGCCGCCTGATGAACGAGCGCGAGAAGCTGATCACCGCCTACCACGAGGGCGGCCACGCCCTGGTCGCGGCGGCCCTGCCCGGCACCGATCCGGTGCAGAAGGTGACGATCCTGCCGCGCGGGCGGGCCCTGGGTTACACGATGGTGCTGCCGGAGCAGGACAAGTACGCCAGCACCCGGGCCGAGCTGCTCGACCAGCTCGCCTACATGATGGGCGGTCGGGCGGCCGAGGAGCTCGTCTTCCACGACCCCACGACCGGCGCCAGCAACGACATCGAGAAGGCCACCAGCGTGGCCCGCGCGATGGTCACCCAGTACGGCATGACCGAGCGGCTGGGGGCGATCAAGCTGGGCTCGGACGGCTCCGAGCCGTTCCTGGGCCGCGACTTCGGCCACCAGCGGGACTACTCCGAGGACATCGCCGCGGTGGTGGACCAAGAGGTCTCCAAGCTGATCAGCAACGCCCACCAGGAGGCGTTCGACATCCTGAACGAGAACCGGGACGTCCTGGACGCGCTGGTCCGGGCCCTGTTCGAACGGGAGACGCTGGACAAGGCCGCGGTGGCCGAGGTGTTCCAGCCGTTGCGGCTGCGGCCGCGCCGCCCGGCCTGGACCGGTTCCGACAGCCGGGTGCCGTCGAGCATCCCGCCCGTCACCCCGCCGCCGCCCGCGTTGAACGGCCAGAACGGCCAGAGCTCGAACGGGCACCGCGACAACGGCCAGGGTCAGCTGCCGCCGGCGCCGGGTGAGCACCCGGCCGGTGGCGCGCCGCTGCCCCCGGGGCACTCCCCGGTGCCGCCGCCCGCTCCGCCGGCCACCGGGCCGGGTTCCGGACCGGGCCAGCAGGGCCCCGGGACCCAGGGACCGGGCGGGCAGCCCGGGACCGGCGGTCCGCAGGGACCGGGTGTCACGGACGGTCCGTCAGGTCCGCCGAGCGGTGGCCAGGGCTGGCCGCCGGCCGGGCCGGACTTCCGGTGACCGGTTCGAACGAGGCAGTCCCGGAAGCCGTCGGGGCGGCGCTGACCGAGCCGGTCCAGCGTCCGTACGACCACCCACGGGTCGTGGCCGCCGTTCGGGAGATGCTCGCCGGGATCGGTGAGGACCCCGACCGGGACGGTCTCAAGGACACCCCCGAGCGGGTGGCGCGGGCGTACGCGGAGATGTTCGTCGGTCTCCGGCAGACGCCCGAGGAGATGCTGACCACCACCTTCGACCTGGGCCATGACGAGTTCGTGCTGGTCAAGGACATCGAGCTGTGGTCGTGCTGCGAACACCACCTGGTGCCGTTCACCGGGGTCGCGCACGTCGGCTACATCCCCAGCGCCGACGGCCGGATCACCGGTCTGAGCAAGCTGGCCCGCCTGGTGGACGTCTACGCCAAGCGCCCGCAGGTGCAGGAGCGGCTGACCACCCAGGTGGCCGACGCCCTGCAGCGCATCCTCAGCCCGCGCGGGGTGATCGTGGTGATGGAGTGCGAGCACCTCTGCATGACCATGCGCGGGGTCCGCAAGCCGGGCTCCAGGACCGTCACCAGCGCCGTCCGCGGCCAGCTGCGCAACGCCGCCACCCGGGCGGAGGCCCTCAGCCTGATCATGGCGGGCAAGTAGGAAGTGACTCGGCCTCAGTAGGGTGTGGGCCCATGACGGCCGACCTGGTGGTGGACGGACTGCCGAAGACGGGCCGGACGCTCGTGGTCGGCGTGGTCAACGTCACCCCCGACTCGTTCTCCGACGGCGGCGAGTGGCTCGATCCGGACGAGGCGATCGCCCACGGTCGGGACCTGCTGGCCGAGGGTGCCGACATCGTGGACGTGGGCGGTGAGTCCACCCGGCCGGGAGCGGTGCGGCCGACCCAGGAGGTCGAGCTGGCCCGGGTCCTCCCGGTGATCGCGGCCCTGGCCGATGCCGGCGGCGTGGTCAGTGTCGACACCATGCGCACCGAGGTGGCCGAGCGGGCGGTGCGGGCAGGAGCCCGGCTGGTCAACGACGTCTCCGGCGGGCGGGCGGAACCGGCGATGCTGCCCACCGTGGCGCGGCTCGGGGTCCCGTACGTGTGCATGCACTGGCGCGGGCACTCAGCGGACATGCAGAGCCGGGCCAGCTACGAGGACCTGGCCGGTGAGGTGGTCGCCGAGCTGGCCGAGCAGGTGGAGGCGGCACTGGCCGCCGGGATCCGCCGGGACAGGCTGGTGCTGGACCCGGGCTTCGGCTTCGCCAAGACCGGCGAGCACAACTGGGAGCTGCTGAACCGGCTCGACGCGCTCGACGGCCTGGGCCTGCCGGTCCTGTACGGGCTGTCCCGCAAGGCGTTCCTGGGCACCCTGCTGGCGGGGCCCGACGGCTCGCCGCGTCCCGCCCGCGACCGGGATGACGCGTCGTTGGCCCTGGCGACGCTGCTGGCCTGGCGGCGCGTCTGGGGTGTTCGGGTCCACCGCGTACGACCGACTGTGGACGCCGTCGCGGTGGTGGAGCGACTGCGGCGAGGTTGACTCCTGTGCCTCAGCGTGCCGCAGGCTGTGGGTCTGCTGGGAACTCGGACCTGCGCTCTCAGTGAGATCTGAGCCCCTTGGTCCGTCCGATAGGGTCCCTGCAAGGAGGTGATGATGACGGCAGATCAGGTGGTGCTCACCGGCATCGTCGGACGCGGCCACCACGGCGTGTACGCGTTCGAACGGGACCAGGGACAGGACTTCGTCGTCGACGTCGCCTGCACCATGGACCTCGGCGTGGCCGCTCGCAGTGACGACCTCGCCGACACGATCGACTACTCGGCGCTGGCCACCGCGGTGGTGGCCGACATCGAACGCGACCCGGTGAACTTGATCGAGACGCTGGCCGACCGGATAGCCCGGACGTGTCTGCGCAACCCGCGGATCACGACCGCGACCGTCACCGTCCACAAACCGCAGGCGCCCATGCCCGTACGGGTTGGCGACGTAGCCGTCACCCTGACCAGGAGTACCGCCCCATGAGCAGTCCCAATCCCTACGCCATCGACGCGGACACCCTCAGCGGGATGAAGCCGCTCCGCAAGGTCGTCTACTCGCTCGGATCGAATCTCGGCGACCGCCTGAACAACCTGCAGGGGGCCGTCGACGCCCTGCGGGACACCCCCGACGTGATCGTGGTGGACGTGTCCTCGGTCTACGAGACCGAACCGATCGGCGGACCCGAGGACAGCCCGAGCTTCCTCAACCTGGTCGTCGTGGCCGAGACCACGTTGGAGCCGCGGACGCTGCTCGAACGGGCGCTCGCCATCGAGGACGCGTACGGTCGCGAGCGCGACGAGAAGTGGGCGCCCCGGACGCTGGACGTCGACCTGATCCTGGTCGGCAACACCTCCTCCGACGTCGAGGACCTGAAGCTGCCGCACCCGCTGGCCGGCGAGCGGGCGTTCGTGCTGCTGCCGTGGCTGGAGATCGACGCCAAGGGCGAGCTGCCGGGCGTCGGCAAGGTCGCGGACCTGGCCGACCGGGTGTCGGCCGACGGGGTCGTGCGCCGGGACGACCTGCTGATCGAAGTCGACTGACCCTGCGTACGCGACCAGACACGTCTCGTCCGACGGGACCTGCGGTGAGTGACCCTCGTCCGGGGGGACCGCGAACCCCGCGCAGCGGCGGGTCGATGACCACCACCTCGGCCACGTCCCTGGCGATCGCTGCCGTCTTCGGCGCGCTGGCCGGCTGGCTCGTGGTGGTCGTGGCCAACGCGCTCGACCTGGTCGCGCCGTACGTGCCGTGGACCGCCCCCGCGGCCCTGGTGGTCATCGCGGCCCTGGTCGGCGCGCTCGCCTGGTCGACCCACCAGCGCATCCAGGTCCGCAAGGAGCGGGTCCCGCCGGAGCGGGCGGTGGCCTTCCTGGTGCTCGGCAAGGCGTCGGCCCTGGCCGGCGCGGTGATCGCCGGTGGCTACCTGGCCTTCGCCCTGATGTTCGTGAACCGCTTCGACGCGGCCGCCCCGCGGGAGCGGGTGATCCGCGCGCTGGTGACGGTGGTGGTGGCGGTCGGGTTGACGGTGGCCGGGCTGCTGCTGGAGCGGGCCTGCCGGGTCCCCGACGGCGATGACGACGACACCGACGACGGCGCCGAGCCCGCGGCTCACTGAGCGTTGTCGCCGGGTTTCACCACTCGCGTCGGCTCGCCGCCTGGCCGCTCTGTCGCCACTCCAGTCCCACTGGACACGCGCGACGTCCCGGGAGGTCGTGCCGGCTCTGCATAGGGTGATCGCCGTGACGACTGCTCCGGTGTCTGCTCCCGCTCCGCTCGCCCGGGTCTCCGGACCCGCGCGCCCGCAGGCGGCGCCGACCCGGCAGCGGCTGTCGACCGCCGTGCTGATGGTGGGCACGGTGGTCTCGCTCGCCTCCCTGTTCGGTCCGGACTGGGCGCTCCGGGTCGGCGTCGTGGTGGCCCTGGCCTCGGCGGCCGGCTCCTGTGCGCTCGCCTGGCGCGAGCTCTACGCGACCAAGCGCCGACACGCCCAGGACCTGCTGGTGGTGGGCCGTCGGCACACCGAGGACCTCCGGTCCGAGCGGAACCACAACGCCGAGGTCCTCGACACCGTCACCGGTCGGGCCGAGCGGTGGCGCCGGGAGGTGGACCGGCAGCAGACCCAGATCGCCGGGCTGCGGGTGGAGACCTCCGCCCTGAGGACCGATCTCGCCTCGGTCCGGCGTCAGCTGGTGCGGGCGGACGGCACCATCGCCGGGCTGCGCGAGACCGTCCGGGAGCGGGACCTCGAGCTCGCCCTGGTCCGGACCACCGACGCCGCTGGCTCGGGGAGCCCTCGGAAGCGGGCTCTCGGGCTGACGTGCACACCCTGCCGCGCCGTGGCCGCGTCGACCGGGCCGGCGTGGCCGGTCCGGCCGTGCCGGGCGACCGCACGGTGATCGAGCTGGGTTCCGCGGAGCCGGCCATGCCGAACTTCGAGGCCGACCGCCGTCGGGCCTGACCTCTCTCGTAGCTGTGGCCGGCCGGTCGGCCACTTCAGTCCGCCTCTCCGGTGAGGGCTGGCGAGAACTGCTGTGTTTCCCATCGGCATTCCCGCACGCAATGCTGCACCGTCCGGTCCAGGCCCAGCCTTCGGCGTTCCCGCGTCGACCAATGGTGCCCGCTGCGGCGACCATCCGACGGTGCTTTCCCCTCGGGTTCTCGCGTTCGTCGGCGGATGCTCTTCGCGGTGTATCCCGCAAGGTCGCCGTCGGCGCCTGTCCAGTTTTCCAAGCGCCGCCGACAGCGCCGACGGAACGCCGTGCGGACGCCAATGTCGAGGAATAGCGAAAAGCAAAAGAAATGCCGCCGCCGTTGTGGTTTCGTGATGGGGTGACGGTGGGGTAGCGTTCTTTGTGTCGTATTTTCAGTTCTGACGGAGGGTGAAGTGGCGCAGCGCGTCCAGATCATTTTGGAAGACGATTTCGACGGCGGTGAGGCGGACGAGACGGTGTCGTTCGCTCTCGACGGCGCCGAGTACGAGATCGACCTGTCCTCGGCCAACGCCTCGGAGCTGCGCAACGCGTTGGCTCCCGTGGCTGGCTCACGCCCGCAAGGTGGGGGGACGCCGGCGCTCGCGGGCGACCGCCCCGACCGCCTCGCGGTCGTCGGCCGCCGAGGGTCCCGGCTCCACCAGCGACATCCGCTCGTGGGCGCTGGAGAACGGCATGGAGGTCTCCAGCCGCGGCCGGATCTCCTCGGAGGTCCGTTCGGCGTACGAGCAGGCGCACGCCTGAGCGCGGCTCTTTCCGCCGAGTCCCCTCCCGCAGGGTCCTCGTTGCGCCCTGGGCGAACACCTGGTCGCCCAGGGCGCGCTGCTGTCTCCCTCCGGTGTCCGGTCACGCGGCGTCGTCGGTGACCCCGGCCGGGCCTTCGATTCCCGCCCCGACCAGCGCTGACGGGGATCCCGGGCCCACGACCGCGTGACCCCGGCGGTGGTCGAGTCCCTCGCCGGCGTCGCCGGCGAGCAGGTCGTCCGCGGCGATCCGCTTCCCCGGCTCTCCCGACGGCGCGAGCCTCTCGGACTAGAGTTGTGCCAGCCGGTGCTTCCTCCTGTCGGAGATCACCGCTGCAGGCACCACCAACGAGGAGAAGCCATGTTCGAGCGATTTACGGATCGAGCCCGACGCGTCGTCGTGTTGGCGCAAGAAGAGGCTCGCATGCTGAACCACAACTACATCGGGACCGAGCACATCCTGCTCGGCCTGATCCACGAGGGTGAAGGGGTCGCCGCCAAGGCCCTGGAGTCGCTGGGTATTTCGCTCGAGGCCGTCCGCCAGAAGGTCGAGGAGATCATCGGGCACGGCCAGCAATCACCGAGTGGACACATTCCTTTCACGCCGCGTGCAAAGAAAGTGCTCGAATTGAGCCTGCGCGAGGCCCTGCAGATCAATCACTCCTACATCGGGACCGAGCACATCCTGCTCGGCCTCATTCGCGAGGGTGAAGGCGTGGCCGCCCAGGTTCTGGTGAAGCTGGGGGCCGACCTGAATCGCGTACGCAATCAGGTCCTGCAGCTGCTCAGCGGATTCCAGGGCAAGGAAGCGGCGACCTCGGGCGCCCCCGAGCAGGGAAATGCCCCGTCGTCGTCGATGGTGCTGGACCAGTTCGGCCGCAACTACACGCAGGCAGCCCGGGAGAACAAGCTCGATCCCGTGATCGGTCGAGAATCCGAGATCGAACGCGTGATGACGGTGCTCTCGCGAAGAACGAAGAACAACCCGGTGCTGATCGGCGAGCCCGGGGTCGGCAAGACCGCCGTGGTCGAGGGCCTCTCTCAGGCCATCGTCCGCGGCGACGTGCCGGAGACGCTGCGGGACAAGCAGATCTACTCCCTCGACCTGGGCTCCCTGGTCGCCGGGTCCCGCTACCGCGGTGACTTCGAGGAGCGGCTGAAGAAGGTCCTCAAGGAGATCAAGACCCGCGGCGACGTGGTGCTCTTCATCGACGAGATCCACACCCTGGTCGGTGCCGGAGCCGCCGAGGGCGCCATCGACGCCGCCAGCATCCTCAAGCCGATGCTGGCCCGCGGCGAGCTGCAGACCATCGGCGCCACCACCCTCGACGAGTACCGCAAGTACGTCGAGAAGGACGCCGCCCTGGAGCGCCGGTTCCAGCCGATCCAGGTGGCGGAGCCGACGATCGCGCACACCATCGACATCCTGCGTGGCCTGCGCGACCGCTACGAGGCCCACCACCGGGTCACCATCACCGACCAGGCCCTGGTGGCCGCGGCCCAGATGGCCGACCGCTACATCTCCGACCGGTTCCTGCCGGACAAGGCCATCGACCTGATCGACGAGGCCGGTGCCCGGCTCCGGATCCGGCGGATGACCGCACCGCCGGACCTGCGCGAGTTCGACGAGAAGATCGCCGCCGTCCGGTTGGAGAAGGAGGCCGCTATCGACGCGCAGGACTTCGAGCGCGCCGCCAGCCTGCGGGACGACGAGAAGAAGCTGCTCGGCTCGCGCTCGGAGCGTGAGGTGCAGTGGAAGTCCGGCGACCTCGACGTGGTCGCGGAGGTGGACGAGGAGATCATCGCCGAGGTGCTGTCCACGGCCACCGGCATCCCGGTCTTCCAGCTGACCGAGGAGGAGTCGGCCCGTCTGCTCCGGATGGAGGACGAGCTCGGCAAGCGCTACATCGGTCAGCACGAGGCCGTCCGGGCCCTGTCCCGCTCGATCCGGCGCACCCGCGCCGGTCTGAAGGACCCGAAGCGGCCGAGCGGCTCGTTCATCTTCGCCGGCCCGTCCGGTGTCGGTAAGACCGAGCTGACCAAGGCGCTGACCGAGTTCCTGTTCGGCGACGAGAACGCGCTGATCCAGCTCGACATGAGCGAGTACAGCGAGAAGCACACCGCCTCGCGGCTGTTCGGCTCGCCGCCCGGGTACGTGGGCTACGAGGAGGGCGGCCAGCTCACCGAGAAGGTGCGGCGCAAGCCGTTCAGCGTGGTCCTGTTCGACGAGGTCGAGAAGGCACACCCGGACATCTTCAACTCGCTGCTGCAGATCCTGGACGAAGGTCGACTGACCGATGCCCAGGGCCGGGTGGTCGACTTCAAGAACACCGTGATCGTGATGACCACGAACCTGGGCACCCGGGACATCGCCAAGAGCGTGTCGCTGGGCTTCAGCCAGGCCGGTGACGCCGAGGGCAGCTACGAGAAGATGAAGGCCAAGGTGGCCGACGAGCTCAAGCAGCACTTCCGTCCCGAGTTCCTCAACCGGGTCGACGACGTCGTGGTGTTCCGCCAGCTCACGCAGGAGGACATCGAGCGGATCGTCGACCTGATGGTGGCGCAGATCGAGATCCGGCTGAAGGACAAGGACATGGGCATCGAGCTCACGCCCGCGGCCAAGGCCCTGATCGCCAAGCGGGGCTTCGATCCGGTGCTGGGTGCTCGCCCGCTGCGCCGGGCGATCCAGCGCGACATCGAGGACCACATGGCGGAGAAGATCCTGTTCTCCGAGCTGAAGTCCGGCGAGATCGTGGTGGTCGACGTGAGCGACCCGGGCTCGGAGTCGCCGTTCACCTTCACCGGTGTGCCACGGTCGACGGCCCCGGACACGCCGCCGGTCGAGTTCGGCGGGGTCATCGAGGGTCTGATCGAGCCCGGCGAGCCGGGGGAGGCGGTCGGCGACCGCTGACCGCTCCCGCCCGACGTCCGGTGACCGTACGGGTCGACCGGGCACGATCGTCCTGAGCACCTGAGAGGACCGCCCCACCAGGGGCGGTCCTCTCGGCGTTCCGGGGCCGGTCCGCGTAGGCTCCTGCGTCATGCCGAGACGACTCGACCACTCCGGTTACCTCGCGCACCTGGGGCAGGACAGCGCCCGGTTCGTCGAGGTGCTGAGCCGGACCTCGTACGAGAACGTGGTGCCGACCTGCCCCGGCTGGACCGCGGCCGACCTGCTGTTCCACCTGGCCGAGGTGCAGGCCTTCTGGGCCCGGATCGTCGGTCAGCGGCTGACCACTGCCGAAGAGGTCAGGGAGCTGTCGACGACCCGACCCGACGACGACGGCGAGCTGCCGGCCCTGTTCGCCGAGTCGACCGGTCTCCTCCAGCAGGCCCTGCGGGACACCTCACCCGACACCGCCGTGTGGACCTGGGCGAACGAGCAGACGGCCGGGTTCTGCGCCCGCCGCCAGGCGCACGAGGCCTTGATCCACCGGTTGGACGCCGAGCTGACCGCGGGGGAGCGGACCGCCATGGACGCCGAGCTGTCCGCCGACGGCGTCGACGAGGTGCTCGGTGTCATGTACGGCGAGCCGCCCGCCTGGGGCACGTTCACCGCCGACCACGACCACGTCGTCCGCTTCGTGGCGACCGACACCGGGGACACCTGGTCGGTGACGATCGGCCGGTTCGTCGGCCTGGAACCGGGCGACGGCTCCGAGCACCAGAGCGACTGCCTGGACTGGGTGGCCGAGGACGTGGCACCGACCGCCTCGGTCAGCGCCACCGCCGCCGACCTCGACTGCTGGCTGTGGCGTCGGCCGCCCGTCGGCGAGATCACCGTGTCCGGCAGCGAGCGCACGCTCGACCGACTGACCGCGGTGATGGCGGACGGCGTCAGCTGACGTCGGCGCGCCGGTCCTCGCTCGGACCAGGCTCCGCGTCGTCGGTCGGTCGGTCGGTCTCGGCACCAGGACGACGATCGGGACCGTCACCCGCCGACTGGTCGACCCGGCCCCGGGCCGCTGGATCCGATGCGCCGTCGGCCGCCGGATCCGGCAGGTCCTCGGCCTCGGTCGCCTCCTCGACGGCCTCGGCCTGCGCCGTCTTGCCCTCGGCGATCAGGGTGTCGTCGTCGGTGACGATGCCGACCAGCTCGGTGACCTGACCGGTGATCTGACCGAGTCCGGCCGGGTACTCCTCGGCGTCGGAGCCGCCGTCGGGCAGCGCGAGCGGTTCCGTGCCCGGATGGCGTACGTGCTGCACCGACAGCTGCGCCACCACGTCGGCGTGTGCGTGCATGATCGAGTGCGCGGCGCCGGGGATGATCGAGACGCGGGAGCTGGGCAGCAACCCGGCCACCTCGTCGATCCACACCCGCGGGCACAGGTCGTCCTCGGAGCCGCTGATCACCAGGGTGTTCGCGCTGACGCGGGGCAGCACGTCCTCGATCGGGAACTGCAGCATCTCCGGCAGCACCCGGGAGAACCAGCGCACCCCGCAGAGCGCGTACGCCTGCAGGGCCAGCGCCGCCACCCGCGGTGGCTCCTTGCGGGCGGCCTGCAGGAACCGGCGTGCGGCCACCCCGAGCTGCCGCTCCGCCGGGTAGAGCACGGGTCCGAGCAGGATCACCGTGGAGAGCTCCTGGCGACCACGGAAGCCGGTGGGGTAGCGCGACGCGAGCTCCGCGACCACCTGGGTGCCCATCGAGTGACCCACGACGATCGGGTCGTCGAGCTCGAGCTCGTCGATCACCGTGCCGACCAGGTCGGCGTACTCGCCGATGGTCATCCGGCGGCTCTTGGGGTGCGGCACCCCGCCGAAGCCGGGGAGGTCGAGAGCGTGCACCGGGCCGTACTCGTTGAGCAGCCCGGCCAGCCGCTCGAAGTAGTTCGAGGAGACCCCGATCCCGGGGACCAGCACGAAGGCGCGCTCCCCGGTGCGGCCCACGGTGCTGACCCGGGCGTAGGTCGTCTTCCAGGGGACCCGGCGGACCGTGACCTCGGTGGCGCTGCCCCGCCCACCGCCGACGTCGCCGTGACCGACCGACAACAGTCGTCGGGTGAGACTTCTCCGCACTGGACCTCCGCGGTTCGGATGCTGAGGTTCCCACCGTAGTGCCGACCGTGCGTGGCACAGTGACGCTCGTGCCGTCCCCGCTCCCGTCGTCCTCCCGCGGACGGCTGGAGCGGATCCCGGCGGTCTGGCTGGTGGTCGGTGGGATCTTCTCGGTCCAGTTCGGCGCCGCGATCGCCAAGGACCTGTTCGGTCTGGTGCCACCGACGGCCATGGTGTGGCTGCGCCTGGCCACCTCGGCGCTGATCCTGCTGGCCGTGGTGCGCCCGTCGTTCCGCGGCCGGAGCGCTCGCGACTGGGCGGTGGCGCTGGCTTTCGGCGGGTCGCTGATGACCATGAACTGGGCCATCTACCAGTCGTTCGCGGAGATCCCCCTCGGGGTGGCGGTGACGATCGAGTTCCTGGGCCCGTTGGCGGTGGCTGTCGCGGGTTCCCGGCGACCCCGCGACCTGATCTGGGTGGGCCTGGCCGGACTCGGGGTGGCCCTGCTGGGGTTCAGCCCGGCCGGTCTGACTGTGCGCGGCGCTCTCTTCGCACTGCTGGCCGCGGCGGCCTGGGCGGCGTACATCCTGCTCAGCAAGCAGACCGGGTCCCGCTGGCCGGGGCTGAGCGGCCTGGCCATCGCCAGCCTGGTCGGTTTCGTGGTGCTCGCGGCGCCGGCGATCGGCGAGGCGGGGTCGGTGCTGCTGCGGCCGGAGGTGCTGCTCCTCGGCGTGGCCATCGGACTGCTGTCCTCGGTCATCCCGTACAGCCTCGAGCTGACCGCGCTGCGCCGGATCAGCCCACGCGTGTTCGGCATCTTGATGAGCCTGGAACCGGCGGCCGCCGCACTGGCCGCCCTGATCGTGCTGCACGAGCTGCTGACCCTGACCCAGTGGCTGGCCCTGGTCTGCGTGGTCGCGGCCTCGGTGGGGGCCACCCGGACCTCGCCGCCCCCGATGACCGAGCCGCTCCCGGACTGACCCCCCACCCGCTGACGCACGCCCAGCAGTCGTCACGCGGCCGTTGCCAGCCGTGCGTGAGCGTCCGCAGGAGTGCGTCAGCGGGTCGTGGCGTGGGGCCGGTGGCTGCGGGCGGTTCGGTCGGTCAGTGGCCGAAGGCGTCGGAGTCGGCCACATCGGCCTCGCCGCGGTCGAGCGCGGAGACGGCTGCCACCTCGTCGGGGGTGAGCTCGAAGTCGAAGAGGGCGATGTTCTCCGCGATCCGGCCGGGGTCGGCGGACTTCGGGATGGCCACCAGTCCGAGCTGGAGATGCCAACGGAGCACCACCTGGGTGGCCGACTTCTGGTACTTCTCGCCCAGCCCGACCAGCAGCGGGTCGGAGCGCAGGTCGTCGCCGGAACCGCCGATCGGGCTCCAGGACTCGGTGACGATGCCGTGCTCGGTGTCGAAGGCGCGGCTGGTGTCGCGGGTGCTGTACGGGCTCAGCTGGATCTGGTTGACGTCCGGGGTCACGCCGGTCTCCTCGATCACCCGCCGCAGGTGGGTCGGCTTGAAGTTGGAGACCCCGATGGCCTTGATCGAGCCCTCGTCCAGCAGCGCCGCGAGCCCACGGACAGCCTCGGGGAAGGTGCCCTGGTCGGGGTTCGGCCAGTGGATCATCAGCAGGTCGATGTAGTCCACGCCGAGCCGCTGCAGACTCGCCTCGTACGCCCGACGCACGCCGTCGACGCTGTGCCACTCCTTGTTCAGCTTGGTGGTGAGGAAGATCTCGGAGCGGTCGATCCCGGCGTCGCGGACGCCCTGACCGACGCCGTCCTCGTTGCGGTAGTTCTCGGCGGTGTCGACGAGGCGGTAGCCGGCCTCGATGGCGGTCCGGACCGCGGCGGCGGCGTCGGCTCCGCGCAGCGGCCAGGTGCCGAGGCCGAGGGTGGGGATGCTGGCGCCGTGCAGCAGGGGCAGGGTCGGGGCGAGTGCGGTGGTCACCGTTCGACCCTAGTGGCCCAGCCCGGACCCCAGTCGAGCAGTGTTCAGCCGGGCAGTGTTCAGCCGGGCAGCGTTCAGCCGGGCAGGGCGTAGCCGACCAGGTCGTCGCCGACCACCAGCCCGTCCAGCACCAGCGAGGTCAGCGCCCGCTCCCGTTGCACCGGGTCGGGCCAGACCGCGTCCAGCTCGTCGCGGACCACCAGCTGGTCGCTGGAGCGGAGCACGGCCAGCAGCGCGCCGCGGCACTGGCGGTCGGTGCCCTCGTACGCCTGCCGCCGACGGGGTGCCTCGTTCACCGGCCGGCCGGCCCCACGCCAGGCGCACAGGTCCTCGACGGGGCAGCGCTCGCAGGCCGGCGTACGGGCGGTGCAGATCAGCGCCCCGAGCTCCATCGAGGCCACCGCCCAGCGGGCTGCTCGGGCGGGTTCGGCGGGCAGGAACTCGGTCGCCAACCGGGTCTCGGCGGCGGTGGCCGCGACCGGTGGACCCGCCACGCCGGTGGCCACGCGGGCCAGCACCCGGCGGACGTTGGTGTCCAGCACGACGTGCCGCTGCCCGTACGCGAAGGAGGCGATCGCCGCCGCGGTGTAGGAGCCGACCCCGGGCAGGGCCAGCAACGCGTCCAGCTCCTCGGGCACCTCACCACCGTGCTGCTCGGTGATCGCCTCGGCGGCCCGGTGCAGGCGCAGAGCCCGCCGCGGGTAGCCCAGGCGGCCCCAGGCCCGGACGGCATCCCCCGCCGGGGCGGCGGCCAGCGCGGCCGGTGTGGGCCAGCGCTCCAGCCAGCTCCGCCACGGTTCGAGCACGCGCGCCACAGGAGTCTGCTGCAGCATGAACTCGCTCACCATGACTGCCCACGCGCTGGTGCCGGGCCGGCGCCAGGGCAGGTCGCGGGCGTGCTCGTCGTACCAGCGCAGGACCAGCTCGACCACCTCGGAACGGGCGGCGGCGGGCATGCGGCACACCGTACCCGGACGGGTCCCGTCGCCCCGGCGTGTTGACCCGGCTCGCGTCCCTTCGGGCTCCGTAGCCTTTGCCGCATGAGTGGCGTGCTCCACCCGACGGGTCCGGAGCCGGCCCGAACCTACTGGGTCCGGCGAGGCATCCTGCTCGCCGTGGTCCTGCTGCTCGCCCTCGGGGTCGTGCTGGCGGTGGCCAACCTGACCAAGGCCGCGGTCGCCACCGCGCCACCGCCTCCGCTGCCGGCTGCCAACCCGGCTTCGTCGCCGACGCCGGGCGTGAGCGGGGCCGCTCCGTCCGGGACCGCGACCCCGGTCCCCTCGACCTCGGCGTCCGCGGCACCGTCGGCCCCGGTCTCGGGTGCCCCGTCCACCTCGGTGAGACCGAGCACCCCGGCCGCCAGCCCGTCGGCCTCGGCCTCGGCCAAGCCCAGCCCGACCACCACCGTCATCGGCACCCCGGACTGCCGTCCCGCCGATCTGGCCGTGGCGCTGAAGGGTGACCAGAAGCTGTCCGTCGGCGAGAACAACACCTTCACGGTGACCCTGGCCAACGCTGGTCGCCTCACCTGCCTGACCTCGGTGACGGCCGCGAACTTCGAGCTGAAGATCTACTCGGGCAAGGACCGGATCTGGAGCAGCCGGGACTGCAGCAAGGCGTTGGCGCCCTTCGACAAGAAGCTCCCGGTCAAGGGCGCGTACGCCTGGAAGATGACCTGGAACGGCGAGCGGTCGGTCCAGGGCAAGAACTGCCGGCGGGGAGCAGACAACCTGCGGGCCGGCACCTACTGGGCCACCGCTCAGCTGAAGGGGGCGGACCCGGTCCAGGTGCGGATGACCATCGCCTGAGGCCCCGCCCGCCGCCGGCCGTCACCGGTCCCGAGCCGGCTCGGGCGGCTGATCAGACGCTGCTGCTGGGCCGGTGCCGTCGAGAGCCGGCAGGGTCAGGCGAGCGGGTCGGCGTACGCCGACTCGGCCACCCGGACCAGACCGTCCCGGATGGCTCGGGCCCGTTGCTCACCGACACCCTCGACCTCCTGCAGGTCGGAGCGGCTGGCCGCGAACAACGCCTGCAGGCTGCCGAAGTGCTCGATCAGCCGCTCGCCCAGGGCGCCGGGCAGCCGGTTGATCTGGGCCACCTGCCGGTAGCCGCGGGTGGTCACCTTGGTGTCGAGCTGGTCGGACGAGGCGAAACCGATGGTCCGGGCCACCAGCAGCAGATCGAGCAGCTGGGTGGTGTCCAGGGCCGACAACAGCGCGAGACCGAACGGCGGGTCCGCGACCCCGCCGGAGGTGCCGGTCGTACCGGTCCCGGCGGCCGTGGTGCCGGTGCTGTCGGTGGGTCGGTAGTCCTTCTCCAGCAACCCGCCGAGCTCAGTGAGCCCGGTGGTCAGCTCGTGCATCTGCAGGGCCAGCAGCCGGCCTTCGGTGCCCAGCTCGGCGGCGTACTCCGACAGCTCCAGATCCAGCCGGTGCACCATCTCCAGCCGCTGGGCCACGGCGGCGACGTCGCGGACGGTGACCTGGTCCTCGACCTCCAGCGCCGACAACCGGGTGGTCGCCTCGCCGAGCCGGGACCGGTAGCGCTCCAGCGTCTGCAGCGCCTGGTTGGCCCGGGCCAGGATCTGGTCGGGGTTCTCGACGAACTGCCGGTAGGTGTCGACGTAGAGGGAGATGGTGGCCATCGATGCCGATACGGCGATCACCGGTACGCCGGTCTGGCGTGCCACCCGGTCGGCCGTCCGGTGCCGGGTGCCCGTCTCGGCGGTGACGATGGCGGCGTCGGGCATCAGGTGCACCCCGGCGCGGACGATCCGGTGCGAACCGGCCTCCAGCACGATCGCCCCGTCCATCTTGGCCAGCTCGCGCAGCGCCGTGGGGGTGAAGGGGACGTCCAGCTCGAACCCGCCGGTGCACAGGTCCTGCACCTCGCGACTGTGGCCGAGCACCACCAGGGCTCCCGTACGGCCGCGCAGGATCCGCTCGAACCCGTCCCGCAGCGGCGTCCCGGGCGCCACCAGCGCCAGGTAGCCGAGGATCCGACTCCGTTCCGTACCGTCCTGCGCCACGCTTCGATCCGTCCCTCGTCCGAGGCCGGCTGCGGCCTTTCTCCGGTGGACATCTTAGGCAGGTGGCGCGGCCGGTGCCGTCGCGGACGGTGCGATCGGCCCGGCGTACGCCCGGTGACCGGACGGCGAACGCCTCAGTGGTCGGTGGCCTGGCGGCCGGCGCCGCGGCGGATCCCGAGACGGTCGAGCGCGTCGGCCACGGTGGGGACGGCGTGGATCAGCAGTCCGTGGCGGCTCATGGCGATCTGCTCGGCCTGCCGGGCGTCGGAGGGGATGACCGCCTCGGTGAACCCGAGCCGGGCGGCCTCCGCGAGGCGGCGCTCCAGACCCGGCACCCGGCGCAGCTCACCGGCCAGACCCACCTCGCCGATGGCCACGCAGCGCTGGGTGAGGCGGACGTCGAGGGCGCTGGAGGCGACCGCCACAGCTGCCGCCAGATCAGCCGACGGGTCCACCACCCGGGCGCCTCCCACGGTCGACACGTACACGTCGCAGTCGTGCAGCCGGACCCGCGCCCGGCGTTCCAGGACGGCCAGCACCATCGCCAGCCGGCCCGAGTCGACACCGTGCATGGTGCGCCGGGGGACCTGCAGCGGTGACTTCCCGGCCAGGGCCTGCAGCTCGGCCAGCAGAGGCCGCCGGCCCTCCATGGTGACTGTCACGCAGGTGCCGGGGACCGGCTCCTCGTGCCGGGAGGTGAACAGACCCGACGGGTCGGAGACCTCGACGATGCCGTCTTCGCCCATCTCGAAGCAGCCGACCTCGTCGGCCGGGCCGAACCGGTTCTTGGTGGCCCGGATCAGCCGGAAGCCGGAGTGCCGGTCGCCCTCGAAGGCGAGCACCACGTCGACCAGGTGCTCCAGCAGCCGCGGGCCGGCGATGTTCCCGTCCTTGGTGACGTGGCCGATGATGATCACCGCCATGCCCCGCTGCTTGGCCACCCGGACCAGCGCGGCGGTCACCTCGCGGATCTGGGTCACTCCACCGGGGGAACCGTCGGCCTCGGCGGTGCCGATGGTCTGCACGGAGTCCACCACCAGCAGCGAGGGGCGCACCTCCTCGACGTGGCCGAGCACGGTGCCGAGGTCGGTCTCGGCGGCCAGGAAGAGGTCGTCGGCCAGCGCGTCGGTGCGGCCGGCCCGCAGTCGGACCTGAGCCGCTGACTCCTCGCCGGTCACGTACAGCGTGGTGCGGCCGGCCTTGGCCCACTGGGCTGCGACCTCCAGCAGCAGGGTGGACTTGCCGACCCCTGGTTCGCCGGCCAGCAGCACCACGGCGCCGGGCACCAGACCATCACCCAGCACCCGGTCCAGCTCACCGACCCCGGTGCGGACCCGCGCCGCTGCGTCGGCGTCGACGTCCTTGATCCGGGTGGCCCGCCGGGTCGGGGTGGCGGCCTTCACCTCGGCCAGCCGCGGCGCCCCGACCTCGACCACGCTGCCCCAGGCCTGGCACTCGCCGCACCGTCCGACCCAGCGGACGGTGGTCCAGCCGCACTCGGTGCACCGGTGCGAGGGGCGGGTCTGCGTCTTGGCCATGGAGGAGACCGTACGGCGCAGGTCTGACAGTGCTGTCCTCACTTGCTGCGAGAGCGTCGCGCGCCGTCTGACTCCGTCTTCCCTCATCGCTCGCGAACGAAGGGCGTGTTTGCTCCCTCTTCGGTCCAGACGGAGTCGGGCGCTCCGCTGCGCGGTCGCTCGCGAGAGGGTGCTGTCCTCACTCGCTGAGCGAGCGGCCGGCCGTGCGTCGGGGACGGTGTGGAAGCCGTCCGTGGTCGGAAAATGCGTGCCGGGGGCGTCGGGGACGGTGTGGAAGCCGTCCGTGGTCGGAAAATGCGTGCCGGGGGCGTCGGGGACGGTGTGGAAGCCGTCCGTGGTCGGAAAATGCGTGCCGGGGGCGCCGGGCGACGGTGTGGAAGCCGTCCGTGGCTGGAAAATGCGTTGCCGGCGGGCGCCGAGGCCGCCGGGGTCAGGCGGACGCGGACGAGCTGTCGAGCAAGCTGCCGGCGACCTCGAGGGCGAGGTCGTTGGCGTCGGGGTCCCCGATCGTGATCCGGAGGCCGTCGAACGGGCCCGGTTCGCCGGCGGGGCCGGGAGTCGCGTACGGGCGGACCATCACCCCGGCATCGGCGAAAGCGTCGGTCCAGGGTCGGGTCCGAGCGCCGGCCGGGAGCCAGACGAAGTTGGCCTGCGTGTCCGGCACGGCGAAGCCGAGCTCGCGCAGGCTCTTCACCATCACCCGGCGGCGCCCGACGAGCTCGTCCACCCGCTCCCGCAGCGGCTCCTCCGCCGCCAACGACGCGAGGGCC
Organism: uncultured Actinomycetota bacterium; assembly: GCA_963784345.1. Lineage (GTDB taxonomy): Bacteria > Actinomycetota > Actinomycetes > Propionibacteriales > Propionibacteriaceae > Microlunatus. Next base: position 57,039 of record CAWARE010000039.1, on the reverse strand, counting down.
GCGGCCTGGGCGATCGTGGTCACGCCGAACGGGTTCGCCGCCGCGCGCACCACTGTCGCGAGCTCCGGCGCCGCGACGCAGTAGCCGATCCGCAGACCCGCCAGCCCGTACGCCTTGGAGAAGGTCCGCAGCAGCACGACGTTGGGCCGGTCCAGCAGGGACAATCCGGCCACCGCCGCGGGATCGTCGACGAACTCCACGTAGGCCTCGTCCACCACCACAGCGACGTCGTCGGGCACCCGGTCCAGGAACGCCTCGACAGCTGTCTGTCGCAACGCGGGACCTGTCGGGTTGTTCGGCGTGCAGAGCAGCACCGCCACCGTGGCCGGGCCGATCGCGGCCAGCATCGCGTCCAGATCGTGCTCGTACGTCTCGGTCAGCGGCACCGGCACGCCGGTCGCCCCGCTCAGCTGGGTGGCGATCGGGTAGGCCTCGAAGCTGCGGTGCGCGTGCACCACCTCGGCCCCCGGCCGGCCGAGGACGGCGAGCAGGTGGAAGAGGACGGCCACCGAGCCGGTACCGAACGCGAGCCGGGACGGTTCGACTCCCAACCGCTCGGCCAGGGCCGCGGTCAAGGTGGCGGCGCCGATGTCGGGGTAGCGGTTCATCTCCGTGCACGCCTGGGTCGCCGCGGCCAGAACCCCGGGGAGTGGGGGATAGGGGTTCTCGTTGCTCGACAGCTTGTGGGCCGGGCGCCCGTCGACCAGCGGCGGTCGGCGGCCCGGCCGGTAGACCGGCAGACCGGCGGCCTCGGGACGGATGCGCAGCGCCATGGCCTCAGGCTAGGTCGCCGGACGACGCTCCGCTCCCGGTCGATGTGACCTCGCACACCCTGCCCAACCGGTGCGTGTCCGGACCCGCCGACCAGTGGTCGAGTTGTCTGCTCGACCAGAGCAGGGCTCAGATCCGCACGACCCCGTGGGGGGTGCCGAAGGTGGCCGCGATCAGCCCGGGCTGACCCCGCGGGGCGACCCACTCGATCGGGATGTCGGCCAGCGCCTTGTCCGCCGAGCCGCCCAACCACTCCTCCACCCGCTGCTGGGAACCGGCGATCTCCAGGCCGAAGAGGTCGATGGCGCCGCCGCCGACGGAGGGGTGGATGCCGGCCTCACTGCGCCACTGGACGAAGAACGGGAGCTGCGGGTCGCTCTGCAGGCCGCGGACGCCGAGCTGGCGCCACTCCAGCCGGGTGCCGTCGGGCAGGTGCCGGAAGCCTTCGACAGCTTCGCGCCCGAGTCGGGTCTCGAGGTCGGCCAGGTCCTCGGTGGCCACCACCCAGCCGAGCCAGCCACCGCCCTCGGCCGACCGCGCCCGGACGACCTGTCCGAACACGGCCTTGTCCGCCGCCGGGTGGTCGAGCACCTCGACGACCTCCAGGTAGCGGCCGCCGGCCAGGGCCAGCGTGAAGTTGCGGGTGCCGAACCGGGGGTGGAAACCGCCGTCCACGAAGTCCGAGCCGAGCAGACGACCCAGCTCTGCGGCGGTGGCGCGGGCGCCGTCGGGACCGGCTGCGTACGACAGGTGGTCCAGGCGCATGGCCCCCATTGTGGTGCCCCGTCACGGGCGGCCGCCGCCGGGTGCATTTGTTCGCTCCCGTAAATAATGGGTCCGCAGGTCAGCGGCGGGTCGCGTCCGCCTGGACCGTGGCGGGGTGCCGCAGCAGCGTCCCCGGGTTCGCCTCGAACTCCGCGCACAGCTCCGCGAGGACGGCGTACGCCTTGCGGCCCATCAGCTCGACCAGCTCGTCGGTGTTGGCCAGGTAGACCGGCTGCGAGCCGATGTGCGCCTCGGTGTTGGAGGTGCAGTACCAGTCGAGGTCGTGACCGCCGGCGCCCCAGCCCTCCCGCACGTACTCACCCAGGGTCACCTCGGTGTACGTGGTCTGGTCGCCCCGGGTGACGGTGCGGAACTGACGGCGCAGTGGCAGCTGCCAGCACACGTCGGGCTTGGTCTCCACGAAGCTGCGGCCGTCCTGGAGGGCCAGCAGGTGCAGCGCGCACCCCTCGCCGGCGGCGAACCCGGGACGGTTCAAGAAGATGCAGGCGCCGTCCACCACCCGGGTCTTGCGGGCCGGCTCCTCGCCCTCGGTCACCGTGTCGGGGCCCTCCAGCTCGACCCAGCCGTCCTTCTTGGCCGCCTTCTTGTACTGCCACTGCTCGCCGGTCAACCGGCGGACCGACTTGCGCACCCGCTTCTCGTCCTCGGCGTCGGCGAAGTGGGCGCCGAGGGTGCAGCAGCCGTCGTCGGGCCGGTCGGCGTAGATGCCCTGGCAGCCGCTGCCGAAGATGCAGGTCCAGCGCGAGGTCAGCCAGGTGAGGTCGCAGCGGTACACCGTCTCCGCGTCCCCGGGGTCGGTGAACTCCACGTACGCGCGCGGGAACGGCAGCTTCACCTCGGGCACGCGCAGAGCCTACGCGTGGTCCGCCGGTCGGGTGGGGGAGCGGGGTTACGCTGTAGGGCGTGTCCGATGTCGACGAGCGTGCCGTGAAGGTGCCGGCCGCGAAGGTCGGTCTGTCCACCTCCTCGGTCTACCCCGAGACCACCTCCAGCGCCTTCGAGCTGGCCCGCCGGCTGGGCTACGACGGGGTGGAGCTGATGGTCGGGATCGACCCGGTGGCCGCCGACATCGACGCGGTGGAGAAGCTGCGCGACTACCACCAGGTGCCGGTGCTGTCGGTGCACTCGCCGTGCCTGCTGATCACCCAGCGGGTCTGGGGCACCGACCCGTGGGCCAAGCTCGAGCGCTCCGCCGAGGCCGCCCGGCGACTGGACTGCGAGGTGGTCGTGGTGCACCCGCCGTTCCGCTGGCAGCGGGAGTACGCCCGCGGCTTCGTGGCCGGCGTGCGTCGGCTCACCGAGGAGACCGGCATCACCTTCGCGGTGGAGAACATGTACCCGTGGCGGACCCCCGGCGGCGAGCTCAAGGCGTACATGCCGGGCTGGGACCCGACCGAGCTCGACTACGACAGCCTCACCCTGGACTTCTCCCACGCCTCGACCGCCAACCAGCAGTCGCTGGACCTGGCCCGCTCCTGGGGCGACCGGCTGCGGCACGTCCACCTGACCGACGGCAGCGGCTCGGCCAAGGACGAGCACATGGTGCCGGGTCGCGGTGACCAACGGGCCGACAAGGTGCTGGAGCACCTGGCCCAGACCGACTTCGACGGGCACGTGGTGCTCGAGGTGAACACCCGCAAGGCCGACACCCGGGCCCGGCGTGAGGCTGACCTGGCCGAGTCGTTGGCCTTCACCCGGCTGCACCTGGCCACCCCCGTGCACCCCACCTACGCGGTCGACGGCGCCGGTGTCGCGGACTCCCTGACCGGCGGGACCGACGACGGCGCCTGAGCCGCGCGACGGCGGCCGGCGTTAGGGTCAGGCTCCCGGGGACGACCCGGGTGAGGGGGAGAGGAGCGCGACGTGCCGGTCCTTCGTGAGGCCCTGTTGAAGGTCTCCCGCAGCAAGGTGATGAAGTCCACCATCACGCACGCGCCGGTGACCCGTCGCGTCGTCGACCGCTACGTGGCCGGCGAGACCACCGACGACGCGATCCGGGCGACGCGCACCCTGGCCGACGCCGGGTTGACGGTGACCATCGACCACCTGGGTGAGGACACCACGAAGCGGGAGCAGGCCGGCGCCACCACCGACGCCTACCTGGACCTGCTCGCCCGGTTGTCGCAGGCCGGACTGGCCGCCACCGCGGAGGTCTCGGTCAAGCTGTCAGCGATCGGGCAGCTGCTCGGCGCGCACGGGGAGAAGATCGCCCTCGAGAACGCCCAGCTGATCTGCGAAGCGGCCCTGGAGGCGGGCACCACCGTCACCGTCGACATGGAGGACCACACCACCACCGACTCGACGCTGGGCATCATCGGCGAGCTCCGGCGGGACTACCCGTGGGTGGGGGCGGTCGTGCAGGCCTACCTGTTCCGCACCGAGGCCGACTGCGAGGCGCTGGCCACCCCCGGTTCCCGGGTCCGGCTGTGCAAGGGCGCGTACGCCGAACCCGAGTCGGTGGCCCACACCGATCCGGCCGAGATCGACCGGGCGTACGTGCGCTGCCTGAAGATCCTGATGGCGGGCGCGGGCTACCCGATGGTGGCCACCCACGACCCGCGGCTGGTGGAGATCGCTCTGGCCCTGGCGGAGCGGGAGCAGAAGGCCAAGGACGGCTTCGAGCTGCAGATGCTGTACGGGATCAGGCCGAGCGAGCAGGCCCGGCTGGCCTGGCTCGGTCACACCGTCCGCGTCTACGTGCCCTACGGCACCGACTGGTACGGCTACCTGGTCCGCCGGCTGGCCGAGAAGCCCTCGAACATGCGCTTCTTCGCCCACAGCCTGGTCTCGCGCAAGTGATCACCCGTCCGGTCGTCAACGTGTGAGATCGGGGCTCGTCTCAGACCCTGAACTCACACGATCCGTGCCTCACAGCCACGAGACGTGGGGGGCCACCAGCGCGTAGCCCACGAAGGCGGCCACGTCGAGCAGCGTGTGGGCGACGACCAGCGGCATCACCCGCTTCCAGCGCAGGTAGATCAACCCGAAGACCACCCCCATGATCAGGTTGCCGGCGAACCCGCCCCAGCCCTGGTAGAGGTGGTAGGACCCGCGCACCACGGCGCTGGTGAGGATGATCGCCGGCAGCCGCCACCGCAGCTGGCCGAGCCGGGTGAAGACGTAGCCGATCATCACCACCTCCTCCAGCACCGCGTTCTGCGCGGCGGCCAGGACGAGGACCGGGATCGTCCACCAGTGGTCGGTCAGTCCGGACGCCTGCACCTGCGTGTTGACCCCGAGCGCCTTGGCCACCAGGTAGAGCCCGAGCCCCGGGATGCCGATGCAGGCCGCGATCACCGTGCCGAACCAGGCGTCGAACCGCGGGCGGGTCAGGTCGAAGCCGATCCGTCGGGTGGCCGGGCGGTCGGTCAGGCCCGAGCAGGTAGAGGGCGAGCAGCGCGGGGACCACGGCGAAGCCGATGCCCACCAGCTGGTAGACGAGATCGAGCCAGGGTCGATCCGGGGTGACCGACGCGTTCAGCGTCGAGGTCTGCTGGTTGAGCTGGACCCCCCGGGTCATCCGTTCGATGATCCGCAGGACCGAGTAGACCCCCGACTGACCGAGCGAGACGGCCAGCACGACGACCACCTCCAGCCCCAGCCGGGGGCGGACCGGTGCGACCGGGTCGACGCTGTTCACCCGCCCATCCTCGCCGACCGCTCCGGTGTCACAACCCAACCCTTACGTGAGGGTAGAGTTACGACCCGGGACGGCCGCTGCTGACGTCCTGCCCGCCGTGTGCCCGTCCGATCCGGGCCCGACGCCATCTCACCCCCGCGACCTCTCACCCCACGCCATCTCACCCTCACGAATGCAGGTGCCATGACCGGTTCCGTCTCCGCCCGACCGACCACCCCCGACACCTCCGTCCTGGGGGCCCTGCGCTCGCCCCGCCGACTGCGCACCGAGGTGCTGGCCGGTCTCGTGGTCGCCCTGGCTCTGATCCCGGAAGCGATCTCCTTCTCGATCATCGCGGGCGTCGATCCCCGGGTCGGGCTGTTCGCGTCCTTCACCATGGCGGTCACCATCGCCTTCACCGGCGGCCGACCGGCGATGATCTCCGCGGCCACCGGCGCGATCGCCCTGGTGGTGGCGCCGCTGACCCGTGAGTACGGCGTCGACTACCTGGTGGCCGCCGTGCTGCTGGCCGGGGTGGTGCAGATCGCCCTCAGCCTGCTCGGGGTGGCCAAGCTGATGCGGTTCATCCCGCGCAGCGTGATGGTCGGCTTCGTCAACGCGCTGGCCATCCTGATCTTCACCAGCCAGGTGCCGCACCTGATCGGCGTGCCGTGGCTGGTCTACCCGATGGTGGCCGTCGGGATCGCCGTCATCGTGCTGCTGCCCCGACTCACCTCGGTGGTGCCGGCGCCGCTGGTGGCGATCGTGCTGCTGACCGGGTTCGCGCTGGTGGTCGGGATCACCGTCCCCACCGTCGGCGACCAGGGCGCGTTGCCCGACAGCCTGCCCACGCTGTTCTGGCCGCAGGTGCCGCTGACCGTGGAGACGCTGCGGATCGTGGGCCCGTACGCGGTGGCGATGGCCCTGGTCGGGCTGCTGGAGTCGCTGATGACCGCCAAGCTGGTCGACGACATCACCGACACCCACTCCGACAAGACCCGTGAGGGCTGGGGTCAGGGCGTGGCCAACCTGGTCACCGGGCTGTTCGGCGGCATGGGCGGCTGCGCCATGATCGGCCAGACCATGATCAACGTGAAGGTCTCGGGCGCCCGCACCCGGATCTCCACCTTCCTGGCCGGGATCTTCCTGCTGATCTTGGTGGTCGGGCTCGGCGACGTGGTCGCCCTGATCCCGATGGCCGCCCTGGTCGCGGTGATGATCATGGTGTCGGTGGGCACGTTCGACTGGCACAGCGTCGATCCCCGCACGCTGCGGCGGATGCCGCTGAGCGCCACCGTGATCATGCTCTGCACCGTGGTGGTCACCGTGGTCACCCACAACCTGGCGTACGGGGTGATCGTCGGGGTGCTGGTGGCGACGCTGTTCTTCGCCCGCCGGGTGGCCCACTTCACCGAGGTGGTCGACGTCGCGCACCCGGACGAGAACACCCGGGTGTACGCGGTCCGCGGACCGCTGTTCTTCGCCTCCAGCAACGACCTCGTCTACCAGTTCGACTACGTCGGCGACCCGGCCGAGGTGATCATCGACCTCTCCCAGTCGCAGATCTACGACTCCTCGACGGTGGCGGCGCTGGACGCGATCGAGCTGAAGTACCGCCAGCACGGCAAGCACGTGAGCATCGTCGGGCTCAACGAGCCGAGCCTGGACTGGCACGGCCGGTTGACGGGTCGGCTGGGAGCTGGTCAGTGACCTCGGAGGGGATGCAGGTCGGGGTGGTGGCCGAGCGGCTCGGTCTGTCGGTCCGCACGCTGCACCACTGGGAGGAGAAGGGGCTGGTCACGCCGTCGTACCGCTCCAGCGGCGGCTTCCGGCTCTACACCGAGGACGACGTCGAGCGGCTGCTGCTGATCCGGCGGATGAAGCCGCTCGAGTTCAGCCTGGAGGAGATGCGGCAGCTGCTGGACGCCTTCGCCGCCCTGGCCGAGGACCCCACCGCGACGGACGCCCTGGCCTTCGTCGAGCACTGCCGCGAGCGTACGGAACAGGGCCGGGCCGAGCTGGTCCGCAAGCTGACCTGGGCCGACGAGTTCTCGGCGCTGTTGACCGAGCGCCTGCCGGGCGGCGGTTCACAGCCCGGAAGTCGCCACGCCGGCCGGTGACGGGGCCGTAGTCTGACCCCATGCGCGTAGGAGTTTTCGGAGCGACCGGCCAGGTCGGCGGCGTCATGCGGACGCTGTTGGCGGAGCGGTCGTTCCCGGTCACCGACATCAGGTTCTTCGCCTCCGCCCGGTCCGCCGGGCTGAAGCTCGAGTTCGCGGGCACCGAGGTCGTCGTGGAGGACACCGCCACGGCGGACTTCGCCGGGCTCGACGTGGCTCTGTTCTCCAACGGCAAGACCGCCTCGCTGGCCACGGCGCCGAAGGTCGTCGCCGCCGGGGCGATCGTGATCGACAACTCCTCGGCCTGGCGGATGGATCCGGACGTGCCGCTGGTGGTCAGCGAGGTCAACCCCGACGACGCGCTCCGGCCGCCGAAGGGGATCATCGCCAACCCCAACTGCACCACCATGGCGGCGATGCCGGTGCTCGCGCCCTTGCATCGCGCGGCCCGGTTGACCCGGCTGCAGGTGGCGACCTACCAGGCCGTGTCCGGCTCCGGCGGAGCCGGGGTGGACGAGCTGGACACGCAGGTGAAGGCGGTCGCCGACTCCGCCGCCGACCTCGCCTTCGACGGCCGCTCGGTGGCGTTCCCCGAACCGGTGAAGTACGTCAAGAACATCGCGTTCAACGTGCTGCCGTTGGCCGGTTCGCTGGTCGACGACGGCAGCGGCGAGACCGACGAGGAGCAGAAGCTCCGCAACGAGTCCCGCAAGATCCTGCACGTGCCGGACCTGCTGGTCGCCGGCACCTGCGTGCGGGTGCCCGTGTTCACCGGTCACTCCCTGGCCATCCACGCCGAGTTCGCGGAGCCGCTCAGCCCCGAGCAGGCGACCGCGCTGCTGGAGGACGCCCCCGGCGTCGCGTTGATGGACGTGCCGACCCCGCTCGATGCGGCCGGTCGCGACCCGAGCTTCGTCGGCCGGATCCGCACCGACCAGTCAGTGCCCGGCGGCCGGGGTCTGGTGCTGTTCGTCAGCAACGACAACCTGCGCAAGGGGGCCGCGCTGAACGCGGTCCAGATCGCGGAGCTGGTCGCCTCGCAGCTGGTCAGCGACCGGCAGGGCTGACCGCCATGGGGGAGCAGGTCAACGACGACCGGCAGCCGTCTGAGAGCACGGCTCCGGCCGCCACCGGAGCGCCCGTGCTGGCCATCCTCGGGGCCGGGGTGATGGGGGAGACGGTGCTCTCCGGGCTGATTCGCGCCGGCTGGGACGCCGGACGCATCGTGGCCACCGACCGGCGGCCCGAGCGGCAGGTCGAGCTCACCGAGCGCTACGGCATCACCATGCTCGACAACGACGCGGCCGTCGCCTCGGCCGACACCGTCATCCTGGTGGTGAAGCCGCAGGACATGAACGAGCTGCTCGGTGAGATCGCCGGGTCGCTCCGCCCCGGCACCCTGGTCGTCTCCCTGGCGGCCGGGGTCGACACCGCCTCGATCGAAGCCGGGCTCGGCGGCGAGACCCCCGTGGTGCGGGTGATGCCCAACACCCCGGCCCTGGTGGACCAGGGGATGGCGGCCATCTCCCCCGGCTCGCACGCGTTGCCCGAGCACCTGGACCACGTCACCGAGATCCTGTCGGCCACCGGTCGGGTGGTGACCGTGCCGGAGCGTTACCAGGACGCCGTCACCGCCATCTCCGGGTCCGGTCCGGCGTACCTCTTCTTCGTCGTCGAGGCGATGATCGAGGCCGGGGTGCACCTCGGCCTGCCGCGGGACATCTCCACCGAGCTGGTGGTGCAGACGATGCTCGGCTCGGCCACCATGCTGCGCGAGACCGGCGAGCACCCGACGGTGCTGCGGGAGCGGGTCACCTCCCCCGGCGGGACCACAGCGGCCGCGATCAAGGTGCTGGAGGACCACAAGGTGCGCGCCGCCTTCCTCGGGGCCATGGAGGCGGCACGGGATCGCAGTCGGTCGCTGGCCGAGGCGGCCCGCTCGACGGCCACCGCTCCGGCCGGTTCGTCGCGATGAGGGGCCGGCTGGTCCATTCCGAGGAGCTGACCCGGTACGACTTCGGGGTCGACCACGCGATGGGTCCCGGCCGGGTCCGGCACACCATCGAGCTGGCCCGGCAGCTGGGCGTGCTCGATCTGCTGGAGGTCGTCCCGCCGCCGGCCATCGACGACGACGTGATCCTGGCCGTCCACGACCGGGACTACGTGGAGGCCGTCAAAGCCAACGTGGAGAACCTGGCGTACGGGCTGGGGACCACCGACAACCCGATCTTCCCGCGGATGCACGAGGTGTCGGCCACCATCGCCATGGCCACCACCGAGGCCGCTCGCTCGGTCTGGCAGCGCGAGGTCCTACGGGCCTGCAACATCAGCGGTGGTCTGCACCACGCGATGCCGCGGGCCACCAGCGGGTTCTGCGTCTACAACGACGTGGCCGTGGCCATCAGCTGGCTGCTGGACCACGGCGCCGAGCGGATCGCGTACGTGGACGTCGACGTGCACCACGGCGACGGTGTGCAGCAGATCTTCTACCACGACCCGCGGGTGCTCACGGTGAGTCTGCACGAGACACCGGCGGTGCTGTTCCCGGGCACCGGCTACCCGTCCGAGACCGGCGGCCCCGACGCGATCGGGTCGGCGGTCAACGTCGCCCTGCCCGCCGGCACGGGGGACTCGGGCTGGCTACGGGCCTTCCACGCGGTGGTGCCGCAGGTGCTGGAGGCGTTCTCGCCGCAGATCCTGGTCACCCAGCACGGCTGCGACTCCCACCAGCACGACCCGCTGGCCGACCTGGAGCTGACCGTCGACGGGCAGCGGGCCTCCTACCTCGCCCTGGCCGAGCTGGCCGACCGTTTCTGTGAGGGACGGTGGGTGTCGACGGGCGGGGGCGGGTACGCGATCACCAACGTGGTGCCGCGGGCCTGGACCCACCTGCTGTCGATCGTGGCGGGCCGGCCGCTGGCGCCGGAGACCGCGACACCGCAGGCGTGGCGGGAGCCGCTGGGGGCGTACGCGCCGGTGGCCATGACCGATGGGGTGGAGATCAGCTACACCGACTTCGACGAGGGTTTCAGCCCCACCAGCCGGCTCGATCAGGCCATCCTGGCCACCCGCCGAGCAGTCTTCCCCGACCTCGGACTCGATCCCGGCATCTAGCCGGACGGCCGTGGCGGGCAGCTCGACCACAGCATAGGTGCGCTATCGAAGGCGTAGTGTGCGTCTCGAATCGGGGTTCGTCAACGGGACGCGCGGGGCGTGTCGCGATGAATTTGCTGTGAGATCTTCCCACGAGTACCAACTGCCACTACTCTCACACCATCACGTGCTCCGACCCCTCGTCGGCGCCGACCGTAGGGGGATGGGGGCGGCATGGTCGACAAGGGCAAGCCCGAGGAAGTGGCTTCGTTGCAAGGGCGGCTCACGGGCGTGCGGTTCTACACCGTCGCCGAGGTGGCGGCCGTGATGCGCGTGTCCAAGATGTCGGTCTACCGGCTGATCCACTCCGGCGAGCTGGAGGCGGTCCGCTTCGGCCGGAGCTTCCGGGTGCCGGAGTCCGCGGTCAAGGCGTTCCTGGACACCTCGTACTTCGAGACCGGCTAGATCTCTGCCCTTGGGGCCCTGCGGTCGACCAGACTGCCGTTCATGACTCCCCGGTTGGTTCAGGCGGTCTGTCCGGCCTTCGGGTCGGCCGTTTCTGACCGCGGAGCCACGTCCGGCGGGCCGGTCGGCTGGACTGCACGCCGCATGTGACCGCCGAGCCACGTCCGGCGGGCCGGTGAGTCTCCGGGTCGGCCGTTTCCGACCGCGGAGCCACGTCCGGCCGAGCAGGACCGCCCGCCACCGCTCGACTTCCTCAGACGGCGGCCGTCCGCAGCTCGGTCGGCAGCAGGTCATGGTGCGCGGCGAACAGCTCGTCGGTCATCGCCCGGGTCTGGTCGAGCGTGCACTGGGCCGCAGTGAGCGGGTCGACGGCCACGGCGTGGTAGACGTTCTCCCGGTCGCCGGTGAGAGCAGCCTGCACGGCCAGGGTCTGGACGCCGATGTTGGTGCGGTTGAGCACAGCGAGCGGCAGTGGCAGGTCGCCGACAGCCGTCGGCTGCACCCCGTTGTGGTCGACCAGGCAGGGCACCTCGACGCAGGCCTCGGGCGGCAGGTTGCCGATCGAGCCGGTCTCGTTGGGGACGTTGCCGTAGACCACCGTGGGGACGCCGGTGACCACGGCGTTGACGATGCTGGCGCCGTACTCGACCGACGGCTTCAGCTCTCCCGACAGCCGCTGCAGCTGGGTGTCGATGTCGCCCTGATCGTCGTGGGCGCTGCAGATCTCGTAGTAGTCCCAGCGCTCCGGCAGGTAGGAGGCGACCAGCTCGGGGTTCTTGCGGAAGTACGGCAGGTACTCCGAGGCGTGGTGGCTGGACTCGGTCTCGAAGTAGCCGAAGTGGTTCATCAGCGTGGTCCGGACCTGCTCGTTGCCACCCTCGTACGTGCTCGCCGCGATCGCCGCGTCACTGTGGTCGCCGTCGTCGCCGGCCAGGTCCGCCGCTGCCCGGCCGACCACGTGGCGCTCGTTCATGACGGCCCGCAGCCGCGGGTAGAGGTCCTCCGTGCCGTGCCGGAAGCTGAGCACCCAGGCCTGGTGGTTGATGCCGGCGCAGACGTAGCTCACCTCGTCGTACGGGACGCCGAGGGTGCGGGCCAGCATCCGGGTGGTGCCCTGGACGCTGTGGCACAGGCCGACCGTCCGCAGTCCCAGGGCGTTCAGGTAGCCGGTGGCCATCGCCATCGGGTTGGCGTAGTTGATGAACACCGCGTTCGGGCAGACCTGCAGGGCGTCGGCGGCGATGGCCCGGTAGGCGGGCACCGAGCGCAGGAAGCGGAACACCCCACCCGGTCCGACGGTGTCGCCCACGGTCTGGTCGACCCCGTACTTCCGGGGGATCTCGACGTCCCAGCGGTAGGACTCCACCCCGCCGACCTGGAAGGTGATGATCACGAAGTCCGCCCCGGTGAGAGCCTCCCGCCGGTCGGTGGTCTCCACCACCCGGGTGTCGAAGCCGTGGTGGGCCACCAGCTTGCGGGTCGCCTCGGCCACCGGTGCGAGCTTGTCGGGGTTGATGTCCATCAGGCACAGCTCGGCGTCCCGGAGCGCGGGGAAGCTGAGCAGGTCGCCGATGAGCCGGAACGGGAAGACGTAGCCACCGGCGCCGATGAGGGTGATCTTGGGTGCTGACATGGCCGCCAGCCTAGGCAGGAGGCCGGTCCCGAGGCATCAGCTTGGCGGCTGACTCTCTCCAGGATCCTCAGGTGATCAGCTAGGCTGCGGCGGGTGAGGGAGCGCGACGATCCAGGACTCAGCGTGCTCGCGCCGAGACTGTGGGTGCACCGAGGGGCCGTGCCCGCCATGCCCCGGTTCCACCGGCACGACGATCTCGAGATCAACGTGGTGGTCGACGGCCAGCTGGAGTACCTCTTCGGTGGCGAGCGGCTGGTCGTCCACGCCGGCCAGACAGCTCTCTTCTGGGCCGCCGCCCCGCATCGCCTGATCGCACCGCATCGCCTGATCGCGCCGGATCTCCAGCCGGGCGGCGATGTCTGCTGGGTTCACGTCCCGTTGCGGACGGCGCTGCGCTGGAGCCTGCCGGCCTCCTTCGGGTCCCAGGTGCTCGCTCAGCGGACGCTCGTGGTGCCGACCGCTGACGTGGCCGACCACCTCCCGGACCAGTTCCTCAGCTGGCGGCGCGATCTGGCGGCCTCGGCGGACACCGCACCGCTGCTGCTGGAAGCCAACGCTGCGGTGCTGAGGATCCTGGCAGCCCACGAGCGGCGAAGTGCGTCGCCCGAGCGGAGCGGGGGTGACGCCGCGGCCTCTCTGCGTCGGGATCTCCGCCCGGTGGCCGCCATGGCCCGGTTCACCGCTGAGCGGTTCCGGGACCCGATCAGCACGGCCGACATCGCCCGCGCCGCCGGACTGAACCCGAACTACGCCACCACCCTGTTCCGGGAGTCGGTCGGCACCACCCTGGGGGAGCACCTGCTGCGCCACCGGGTCGCCGAGGCGCAGCGGCTGCTGATCACCACCTCGCTGACGGCCACGACCATCGCCCACGCCGCCGGCTTCGGCTCCCCGAGCAGCCTGTACGCCCACTTCGCCCGCGCCTGCGGCTGCGCACCGGGGGAGTACCGCGCCGCCCGCCTCGACGCCCCCGCCAGCTGATCCGCCGGGCCCGACGTCGCGGACGGGAGCGTCCCAGGGGTCAGCTGGTCGGGTCGCTGAACACGACGTCGAACCGCTGCGCGCCGGGCCACAGCGCGTGCTGCGGCAGGACGTCGATACCGCAGGCCCGGGAGCCGACGCCGTGCACGGCGGCGTCCAGGAACAGGTGGCTGTGGGTCGGCGTCGGGAGCTCGTACGGGTGCGGGCTCCGGTCGAGGTCCTGCGGCGTGTGCCGACTGAGGGTGAACCCCGGCCGGCGTCCGTGCGGACCCACCAGTGACCGCAGCCGCAGCCGGGATCCGGAGGCGTCGGACAGCTCCAGCTCACGCACCGCCGCCCGGTGCCCGGTCTCCTGCGGCCGCGAGTAGACGACGTTGAGCTCGTCCACACCGGCGGTGAACCTGCTGATCCGGGCCGCGTGATCGGTGTCGGGGTAGGACTCGTGGGGCCCGGTGCCGAACCAGGCCGCCCGGTCCACCTCGAGCGGCAGGTCGAACCGGACGCCGACCCGGGGCCAGGTGCAGTCCCAGGCCGGTGACGGGTTGACCTCGACCCGCAGCGCCAGACCGCCGTCGGCCAGGACGCTCCAGGTGTAGGTCGTGTCGACGAACAGGGTGCCGGCCGCGGCGGCGCTGCGCACCCGGACGACCAGACCGTCGGCGTCGTCGGTCAGCGACAGCAGCCGGTGGGTCAGCCGGTCCAGACCGCGGTCCCGCCAGCGGCGTTCCGACGACTGTCCGGGAGCACCCTCGCCGGCGGTCTCGTCGGGGTCGCCCAGCTCGTACGAGCCGCGCTGGTCGGACCGGTCGTTGTCGGTCGGACCACGCCACAGCTCCAGCTGGGGGCCGTCCACCGGCAACCCGTGCAGCGAGCGGAGGCGTCCGGAGGCCGGATCGAACGAGGCCGGGCCGAGGGTGAGCCCGTCCCCGTCCCGCACCACCTGCGTGGCGGCCGGGACGGGTGCTGAGACGGGCACCGGACCGCTGCGGTCGAACTGGGCACAGGCCACCACGTGGCCGGCCGGTCCCCAGGGGGTGTCGGCCACCAGCTCCGCGGCCACGGTCAGCCAGGTCTCACCCGCACCGGCCGGGGCCAGCAGCTCGTCCGGCAGCACCAGGACCGACTCGCCGCCCGGCGGCACGGATGGCACCACCAGCACGCTCTCCTCGACCATCCGGCCGTCCAGCTCGCGGCGGGCCACGAACTGCAGGTGCTGGGTGTCGGCCGAGTGGTAGCGGCTGCGGACGACCAGGGTCGAGCCGTCCAGGGTGAGGATCACCGGCTGGCTGACCGCGGCGAACTCGGCCAGTCCGGGCGTCGGGGTGTCGTCGGGCAGGACCATGCCGTCCATCACGAAGTTGCCGTCGTGCACCACCTCGCCGAAGTCGCCGCCGTAGCCGTAGTAGGCGGTGCCGTCCTCGGCGTGGGTGAGCAGTCCGTGATCACGCCACTCCCAGACGAAGCCGCCGTGCAGCCGCCCGTAGCGCTCGGCCAGGTCGTCGTACTCCGCGATCGCGCCCGGACCGTTGCCCATCGCGTGCACGTACTCGCACATCAGGAACGGCTTGCTCCGCACCCGTCGGGCCTCCGTCGGTCCGCACTCCAGCAGCGCGCCGTGCTCACCGCCGATGGCCTCGGTCTCGAGCAGGTTCGGGTACATCCGGGAGTAGATGTCGGTGTAGGCGCCGGTGTAGTCGCCCTCGTAGTGCACCGGCCGCTCCGGGTCGCGCGCTCGCACCCACTGGGCCATCGCGGCCAGGTTGACGCCGGTCCCGGCCTCGTTGCCCAGCGACCAGATCACGATGCTGGGGTGGTTCTTGTCCCGCTCGACGGTGCGCTCGATCCGGTCCAGGTAGGCGTCGCGCCAGGCCACGTCGTCGCTCGGGTTCTTCGCCCAGCCGGAGAAGACGAAGCCGTGCGTCTCCAGGTCGCACTCGTCGATCACCCAGAACCCCAGCTCGTCGGCCAGGGTCAGCACCTCGGGGTGCGGCGGGTAGTGACTGGTGCGGATGGCGTTCACGTTGTGCTGCTTCATCATGATCATGTCCGCCCGGGCGTGCTCGGCGTCGAACACGCGGCCGCGGACGGGGTGCGTCTCGTGCCGGTTCATCCCGCGGAAGGTGACCTGACGGCCGTTCACCAGGAAGCGGTCACCGACGATCTGCACCGTACGGAACCCGGTGCGCAGCCGGACGGTCTCGCCGGTGGCGGCGATCTCCACGTCGTAGAGCCGCGGCACCTCCGCACTCCACGGCTCGACCTCTCCGACCGTGATCACCTCGCCCAGAGCGTCGGCGGAGTCGAGGGACTGCTCGACCGACAGCTCGGGGATCCGCACCACCACAGGGAAAGCGGCGTCCTCGGCGCGGACACGGAGCCGGAGGGTGCCGGTGCCGTCGGCGTACCCGGTCTGCAGCCAGACGTCGTCCAGTCGACCGGCGGGACGCCCGAGCAGGGTCACCGACCGGAAGATGCCCGGCAGCCACCACTGGTCCTGGTCCTCGATGTAGCTCATCGACGACCACTGGTGGACCCGCACCACCAGCACGTTCTCACCGTCGACCAGCAGGTCGGTGACGTCGAACTCCTGCACCAGCCGGCTGCCCTTGCCGACCCCGACCTCGGTGCCGTTCAACCAGACGCGGTAGACCGACTCGACCCCGTCGAACCGGAGCAGCAACCGGGCCGCCTCGTCACCGTGGCCGGCCCAGTCGGGACGGTCGAAGCGTCGTCGGTACTCGCCGGTCGGGTTCTCGTCGGGGATGTGCGGGGGGTCCACCGGGAAGGGGTAGATGACGTTGGTGTAGATCGGCTTCCCGTAGGCCCCGTCGCCGGCCAGCACCCAGTGCGACGGCACCACGAGCTGGTCCCAGCCCGAGTCGTCGAGCTGCGGATCGGCGACCGCGTCGTCCAGCCCGCGGTGGGACGGCAGCAGCCGGAACCGCCAGTCCCCGTCCAGGTTCAGCTCGGGGGCATCGCTGTGCAGCCAGGCGCGGGCGGGCGTACGAGCGCCGGAGCCGGGGGTGTGGTCGTCGACGTAGCTGGTGGTCACCCGGCCACGCTAGCGTGACCGCGCACCTTTGACCCCCGCCGGTCCCGACGCCTAGTTTTGCCTCGCAGAGAGACGTTTCAACGGGGACGGGGGGCGATCGGTGCAGCACCACGACGCGACGGCGCACGGCTACGTCGAGACGGTCCGGGACCGCTCCGAGGTCCTCGGGGTGGTGGTCGTCGGCTCCGTGGCGCGCGGCACCCCGCGGGAGGACTCCGACGTGGACCTCTACCTGGTGGTCACCGACGAGGCGTACGCGGACGCCAGCGCCTCAGGCATGATCGCCGCGGTGAGCCAGGACGGGGTCACCTACCCCGGCGGCTACGTGGACATCAAGCTGGCCAGCCCCGGCTACCTGACCAAGGCGGTCGAGGGGGCCGACGACCCCACCCGCGCGTCCTTCGTCGGAGCCCGGGTGCTGCTGGACAAGACCGACACCATCGCCGACCAGGTCGCCGCCATCGTCACCCTGCCCGACGAGGTGTGGTCCCGGCGCGTGACCGCCTACCGGGCGCAGGCTCGGCTCTACGGCGGCTACTTCCTCAAGCAGGGCGACCAGCTGGGCGACCAGTTCCTGGTGCAGCACGCCGGCGTGCACCTGGCTCTGGCTGCGGGCCGCCTCGCCCTGGCCCAGCACCGACGGTTCTTCAGCGGGCAGAAGTACCTGACGGCCACGTTGGCCGAGCTGGAGCTGCCGCCGCGGTTCGAGACCAGCTGGCGGCACGTGGTGAACGCGCCCAGTGCAGCTGTCGGCCAGCACCTGCTGGACGCCATCGACGCCTGGCTCGGGCCACCCGAGCAGTTCGACCTCCAGCTCTCCCGGTTCATCTCCGACAACGAGCTGGCCTGGCTGAACGGCACCATCCCGCCCGAGTTCTGGTGAGCAACCCGGCAACCGCTCTGCTGACGCACTCCTCAGTGCACTCACGCAGGTGGTGCAACGACCGCGTCAGGTTGCGGAGGAGTGCGTCAGCGTGTTGCGGAGCCGGTACGTCGACGGGCTCATCCCGTACGCCCGACGGAAGCAGCGGCTGAAGTAGTTGGGATCCGGCCAGCCCACCTGGGCGCCCACCCACCCGACGGGCCGGTCGGTCTGCAGCAGCAGCGAGGCGGCGAGCTCGGCTCGGGTCCGGGCCAGCCAGGCCATCGGGGTCGACCCGAGCTGACCACGGAACTCGCGATGCAGGTGGGACACCGACAGCCCGACCTCGTCGGCCAGCTCCGTCACCGTCCAGGGCCGCGCCGGCTGGTGGCCGAACAGCAGCAGCACCGCGCGCACCGGGGGACTCAGCGTCGGTCGCCGGTCCTCGTCCAGCCTGACCGAGCCGAGCTCGCCGAGCACCGCGCAGGCCAGACCCACCGCCAGCACGGCGCTGGCCCGGCCCGGCTCGGCTCTCACCCGGGACAGCTCGGTGACCCGCTCGCGTACGCGCTCCCGGCCACGATCGTCCAGGCCGTCGACGGTGACGCCGCCGCGCAGCAGGAAGCGGCCGAGGTCGCCGATCTCCAGCAACCAGCGCAGCTCGCCGTGCAGCAGCTCCGGCCCGAGGTAGAGGTTGGCGATCACCGCTCCGTCCTGGTCGGCGTAGCCGTGCCAGTCGCCCGGGCGGACCGCCATCACCGCCCCCGGTCGCAGCCGGCGGTTCCCGCTCGGGGTGGCGTGGCTGACG
Organism: uncultured Actinomycetota bacterium; assembly: GCA_963784345.1. Lineage (GTDB taxonomy): Bacteria > Actinomycetota > Actinomycetes > Propionibacteriales > Propionibacteriaceae > Microlunatus. The sequence continues at coordinate 38,849 of CAWARE010000039.1, read as the reverse complement.
GTGCCGTCGAGCAGCACAGCCAGCTCCAGGAAGTCGTGGGTGTGGGTCTCCACCGGGCCGTCGAGGGTGAGCACGGCCGCGGCCACCGGATGGCCGTCCGGTCCGAACACCTGGCGGCGACGTAGTCGGTCCACGGGTCCTCAGCAGGATCGTCCTAGCAGGGCAGAGGCTTGAGCCTAGTCGCCGGTCGGCCGGGCGGCGAGCCTGGAACCTGTCCAGTCACCGTCCCCTCGAAGGAGACCCAGATGCAGGCCCGGCTCATCGACGAGATCCCTCGCGTCGCCCCACGCACCCTGACCGACGACGAGATCAGCGGCTACCGCGAGAACGGCTTCGTGCACCTGCGCAACGTCTTGACGCCCGAGGAGGTCGAGCGCTACCGCACGGCGGCGGCGCGCGCGTACGACGAGCTCACCTCCCTGGATGCCGACAACCAGATGTTCCGGCAGATCGTGCAGGTCTGGAAGTCCGACCCCACGCTGCGGGAGCTGACCCTGCACCCGGGCCTGGCCGACTACGCCGGTCAGCTGGCCGGGCTGGACGTCCGGCTCTGGCACGACCAGCTGTTGATCAAGAAGCCGCACAACCACACGGCCACCGAGTTCCACCAGGACTCGCCCTACTGGCCGCACACCGGCGGCCGGCACCAGCTGTCGGTCTGGGTGGCGCTGGTGGACGTCCCGGTCGAGCGCGGGTGCATGACCTTCATCCCGGGCAGCCACCGCCGCAGCGACCTGCGGGCCGTGGACCTGACCGATGCCCACGACCTGTTCGCCGCCGCACCCGACCTGGCCTACGAGAAGCGGGTCACCGTGCCGCTGCGGGCGGGGGACTGCACGTTCCACAACGGCTACCTGGCCCACACCGCGAACCCCAACGACACCGACGAGTTCCGCTACGCGATGGTGAACATCTACGTCGACGCCGAGACCCGCTACAGCGGGGCCCGGCACGTCTGCACCGACGACCTCGATCTCACTGTCGGCGACGTGCTCCCCGACGACGAGTTCCCGCGCTTCTGAGAGGTGGATTCCTCAGCCCTTGACGGCGCCGGAGGTCATGCCGGCCACGATCTGGCGGTTGAAGAAGATGTACATGATCAGCGGCGGGACCGTGATCAACAAGATGTTGGTGAACAGCAGGTGCCACTGGCTGAGCATCTGACCCTGGAAGTTGTAGAGGGTCAGCTGCACCGTCACGTTCTCGCTGCCGGGCAGGAAGTAGAGCGGGCCGGTGAAGTCGTTGAAGATGGCCACTGCCTGCACCACGATCACCGTGATCACCACCGGCTTGAGCAGCGGCAGGATGACGGAGAAGAAGAGCCGGAGCGGTCCGGCCCCGTCGACCGTCGCCGCCTCGTCCAGCTCGCGCGGGATCGAGGCCACGAAGGCCCGGAAGAGCAGGATGCAGAACGACAGACCGAAGGCCACGTTGACCAGGATCATCCCGATCATCTGCTTGAACAGCCCGAGCTCCTGCAGCACCCAGATGGTGGGCACGATGGCCGGCGGCACGATCAGACCCGCCATGACGAGGGCGTTGACCAGCGGGTTCAGCCGGGACGACCGCCGCTGCAGCACGTAGCCCACCATCGCGGCGAGCACCACCATCAGCGCGACGCTGAACACCGTCAGGGTGGTGCTGTTGATGAAGGCACGCAGCACCACGAACTGCCGGATCGTCAGCACGCTCTTGATGTTGTCCCACAGCTGCCAGTGCGTCGGGAGGCTGAAGTCGAACTGCGCGGCCTCGGGCCCGCTCTTGGCGGCGGTCAACAAGATGAACACGAACGGGACCAGGAACACGAACACTGACGCGATGACGGCGACGACCCCGACGATCCACCCGATGGTCTTCTGACGCTTCATCAGGACTGCACCTCTCGTCGGTTGAGCAACCACTGCACCGGGATGATGATGGCGGTCACCACGAGGAACAGGATCACGTTCCCGGCGGTCGACAGCCCGTAGTAGCCGGCCTGGTAGTTCTTGTAGATCAGGGAGCCGATCACGTCGCTGCTGAAGCCCGGACCCCCGCCGGTGGTGGCCCAGATGAGCTCGAAGGAGCGCAGCCCGCCGATCAGGGACAGCAGCACGACGGTGGCGGTCGCCGGCATCACCAGGGGCAGCGTGATGTGCCAGAAGTTCTGCCAGGCCGACGCCCCGTCCACCCGGGCGGCCTCGTAGTACTCCTGGGGGATGCCCACCAGACCGGCGATGTAGATCAAGGTGGCGATGCCCACGCCCTTCCAGACGTCGATCAGGGCGACGCTGTAGAGCGCCAGCGAGGGGTCGGTGAGCCAGGCGGGACCGGTGATCCCGAGGACGGCCAGAGCCTGGTTGATCACCCCGTCGAACGGGTCCATCAAGATCTTGAACGTGATCCCGATGCCGATGGTGGACACCAGCACCGGGAAGAACACCACCGACCGCAGGTAGCCGCGGGCCACGATCTGCGAGGTGAGCAGGAGTCCCAGCAGCAGGCCCAGCACGACCTTCGCCGCGGAGGTGAGGAAGCCGTAGATGAAGGTGTTGATGAAGCCCTGGATGAGGAAGGGCTCGTTGAAGAACTGGCGGAAGTTGTCCAGGCCGATGAACTCGGTGTCGAACAGCGTCCAACGGGTGAGGGAGAAGTAGAACGAGGCGAAGGTCGGGACGGCGAACAGGACGATGAAGATGATCCCGGCCGGCAGGTAGAACCACAGCGGGTAGGGGCTTTTCCGCTTCCGCCCGGCCCGGGGCGCGGTGGCCTTCTCGGACGTGGCGGTGGCGGAGATCGTTGACACCATCTGGTCTCCGTTGATCAGGGGGTGAGGAGCTCATCGAAGATCGGGGTGAGCATCTCACCGCGGAACGGGGGGTGAGGTGATCACCCCGGGGGGCGGGTGGTCGGCCACAGCGACCGACCACCCGCACTCGAGCATCGACCGGCGACGACGGCGGCCGTCACCGGAGGTGCGTCACCAGCCGTCGAGACCCAGCTGCTGGGCCTGCTTCTTGACGTCCTCGTCGTAGAGCGACGCACCCTGCTCCGCCGTCTTGATGCCGGATCCGACCTCGACAGTGATCTGGGAGAGGTTCGGCCCCTTCACGGGCGAGACGAACTCCAGGGCCGGGGAGGACTTGCCGTCGGTCAGGTACTTCTGCACGTCGGTGACCAGCGGGGGCACATCCGACGGCAGCTCGCAGGTCGAGACGTACGGTCCGGTCACGGTGTTGATCTCGTTCTGGATCGCACAGCCCTCGGGGGAGTTGAAGAAGGCCACGAACTTCTTGGCCGCCTCCAGCTTCGCCCCCTCGGTCGACTTGGGGATGTAGACCGCATTGGGCAGCCAGATGGTCATCCGCGTGTCGTCCGCCTTCTCCGCGGGCAGGGCGAAGAAGCCCACGTCGTCGACGTTGTCCTTGAAGTTCTGGTTGACCGCGGCGATCGCGCTGCTCAGCATCGGGTAGTGCGCCGCGGTGCCGGTGGCCACGGCCTTGACGCCGTCGTCGTAGCTGGCCGAGGCGAAGTTCTTGTTGAAGTAGCCCGACTCGAAGGCGTCCTGCTGGTTCTTGAAGCTCTGCAGAGCGGGCTGGTCGACGTACTTGCGCTTGTTGGCGGTGTACTGATCGGCCCACTCCGGGTCCTGCGCGGCCACGTTGGCGAAGTCGCCCAGCACGAACAGCTGAGCCGTCCACGTCTCGCCGTAGGTCTGCTCGATCGGGTCGACCTTGCCGTCGGCCTTGATCTTGTCGTTGTTGGCCTTGAACTCGGCCCAGGTGGTCGGCACCTTCAGGCCGAGGTCGGCGTAGACCTTCTTGTTGTAGATGACCCCGCCGGCCTGGGTGGTGCCCGTCGGGGCGCCGTAGAGACCGTTGTCGGTGCTGACGACGGTCTTGAACTCCTCCGGCAGCGCGGCGGCCCACGACTCGTCGGTCAGCGGCACCAGGTTCTGGTCGGGGTTGATGGCCTGGAACAGCGAGCCGGAGTTGTAACCGAAGACGTCGGCCATCTCGCCGGTGGCGAGCTTGGTCTTGATCAGGTTGTCGCCCTCGGTGCCGGCCGGCTGGGTCTCGTAACCGACCTTGATGTCGGGGTTCATCTCGTTGAACTTCTTGATCATGGCTTCGGCGAACGGCACGGCGGTGCCGCCGCTGTCGCCGAACAGGTACGTGATCTCGGTCTGGCCCTCGGTGGCACCCGAGTCGCCGCCGATCTCACCGACCGAACAACCTGCGAGTCCGAGGGACAGGGCGGCGATCGAGCTCACCGCAAGGGTGGCGATGCGCCGACGGGGTGTGGACACTCCTTACCTCCTTGTAAGAGACGTGCTCTGAATCCCTGATGGGTGTTGAAACGATTCAGCGTCTGCGTTTAGAGTAGGGAGCCAGATAGGACCCGTCAAGCAAGAGTTCGTAACTGATTTCTCAGCCACCGACCAGCCCCGACGAAGGAGTCCCCTCGTGTCGTCCGCCCTCTCGCCCGCCGTCACCACCGCGAAACCGGCCGTCGAGGGGGTGAGTGCGCAGGCCCCTCGCGGTCTCGACTTCGTGGCGACCGCGCGACCCCGACTCAGCTGGCGGACCGTCACCGACACCCCGGACTGGACCCAGCACGGCGCCGAGATCGAGCTGACCACCCCGGCGGGTGGCCAGACCGCGACCGTCGACGGACCCGACTCCGTCCTGGTCGACTGGCCCTTCGCACCGCTCGAGGCCCGCGACGACGTGCACGTGCGGGTGCGGGTCACGGGGTCCGACGGGCAGACCTCGGACTGGAGCGCGCCGCTGCGCATCCGGGCCGGCTTCCTGGCCGAGGGCGAGTGGGTCGCCACTCCGATCGGTCTGCCGACGCCGGAGACCGCGGCGCAGCCAGGTCTGGCCCGGACCGAGTTCGACGTGGCCGGCGACGTCACCTCGGCCGTCTTCTACGCGACCGCGCTCGGGGTCTACCAGGCCAGCGTCAACGGTGCCGACGTCGACGACCAGGTCCTGAAGCCGGGCTGGACGCCCTACCAGTGGCGGCTCGTCCACGAGACGACCGACGTGACCGACCTGCTGGTGCCCGGTCGGAACGCGCTGGGACTGCGGTTCGCCGGCGGCTGGGCCACCGAGCGGTTCGGCTTCCGCGGTCAGGCGGCACCCTTCTACACCGAGCAGCCGGCGGTGGCGGGCCAGCTGGTGATCACGTACGCCGACGGCCGCCGCCAGGTGGTGGCCACCGACGCGAGCTGGCGCACCGCACCCGGACCGCTCACCGACAGCGGGATCTACCACGGCGAGGACCACGACCAGCGGCGTGAGCTGCCGGGGTGGGACCACGCCGGTTTCGACGACACCGGTTGGTCGACGGCCGCCGCCGCCGAACCCCTGGTCACCCCCACCGCGCGGAACTCGCCGGTGGTGCGCCGGATCGAGGAGCTGGCTGTCCGCGAGGTGATCACCACCCCGTCCGGCCGCACGGTGCTGGACTTCGGCCAGAACCTGGTCGGTCGGCTCCGGCTGACCGTCGACGGACCGGCCGGCACGGTGGTCACCCTGCGTCACGCCGAGGTGCTCGAGCACGACGAGCTCGGCACCCGGCCGCTCCGGCACGCCAGGGCGACCGACACCCTCATCCTGGCCGGCACCGGACCGGTCACCTGGGAGCCGGAGTTCACCTTCCACGGCTTCCGCTACGCCGAGGTCGACGGCTGGCCGGGGACCCTCGACCCCGACGCCGTCACGGCCCAGGTCATCCACAGCGACATGGAGCGGACCGGATGGTTCGCCAGCTCTCACGAGCTGGTGGACCGGTTGCACGAGAACGTGGTCTGGGGTCTGCGGGGCAACTTCCTCTACGTGCCCACCGACTGCCCGCAGCGGGACGAGCGGCTGGGGTGGACCGGCGACATCCAGGTGTTCGCCCCGACGGCCTCCTTCCTCTACGACGTGCACGGCTTCCTGGCGTCGTGGCTGACCGACCTGGAGCTGGAGCAGCAGCACGCCGACGGCATCGTCCCGTTCGTGGTGCCGAGCGTGCTGGCGGGACGTGTCCGACCGGCTGCCGCCTGGGGCGATGCGGCCACAGTGGTCCCGACGGTGCTGCACGAACGCTTCGGCGACGAGCAGGTGCTGGCCGATCAGCTGGCCAGCATGCAGGCCTGGACCGACGTGATCGTCGAGCGCTCCGGCGACCGTCACCTGTGGGAGGGCCAGTTCCAGTTCGCCGACTGGCTGGATCCGTCGGCGCCGCCCGAGCGTCCGGCCGAGGCCAAGACCCATCCCGACGTCGTCGCCACCGCGTACGTGTTCCGGTCCGCCGACCTGACCGCGCGGGCCGCGACCCTGCTGGGGGAGACGGCGGTCGCCGAGACGTACGCCGCCATCGCCGAACGGGTCCGGCAGGCGTTCCTGGCCGAGTACGTCACCCCGGCCGGCCGGATGGTGTCGGACGCCCAGACCGGCTACGCCCTGGCGATCATGTTCGACCTGGTGGCCGAGGAGCACCGGCAGGCGCTCGGCGACCGGCTGGCCGAGCTGGTCCGCTCCGGTGGCTACACCATCGGCACCGGCTTCGTCGGCACCCCGATCGTGGCCGACGCCCTGACCCGGACCGGACACCTGGAGGCAGCGACCCGGCTGCTCACCCAGACGGCGTGCCCGTCCTGGCTCTACCCCGTCACCATGGGGGCCACCACGATCTGGGAGCGCTGGGACTCGATGCTGCCGGACGGCACCATCAACCCCGGTGAGATGACCAGCTTCAACCACTACGCCCTCGGTGCCGTCGCCGACTGGCTGCACCGGGTCGTGGCCGGTCTGGCGCCGGCGACCCCGGGCTACGGCGCGATCCGGATCGCCCCGCAGCCGCTGACCGGGTTCGACTTCGCGGAGGCTCGCCACGTCACCCCGTACGGTCCGGCGTCGGTGCGCTGGGACCGTGACGGCGACCAGATCCACGTCGTCGCCGAGGTGCCGCCGAACTCGTCGGCCGAGGTCGTCCTGCCCGACGGCCAGCAGCTGTCGGTCGGCTCCGGTCGGCACACGTGGACGGTGACGGCCGCGACCGCCGACGACGCCCGGGCCGAGGTGTCGCTGGACTCGACCCTGGCCGAGCTGGTGGACGACGCGGACGCGTTCGCCGCGACCATGGACGCGATCGCGACAGTGGACGCGGGGGTGGCCGCCGACGTGCGCCGGCACACCGCCTGGCTGCCGGGGCGTCAGCTGAAGGAGCTGTTCGAGAACCGGGTCCCGCCCGCCGCCCGGGAGCGGGTCACCGACGCACTCGACCAGCTGAACGCGAACCGCGCCGGCTGAGGTTCTGCTCGATCTCGTCGGTTCTGCTCGATCCCCAGCACGGGCAGAACCGGCGGACCCGAGCAGATCGCAGTGGTGCCACCAACGCGGGCGTCCCGACCCCGAACGGGTTCCGGATCGCCTTCGCGTGGGAGCGAGGGACTTCGCTCAGGCGGTAGCATGCGGTGTTGCTCGGGTCACCGGGCTCAGTTCTTGTCAGTCAACAAGCGCCCAGCGGCACAGATGTCGGCCGCCCTGAGGGCACATCGAGAGGTTTTCACTGTGGGTTCGGTCATCAAGAAGCGTCGCAAGCGGATGGCGAAGAAGAAGCACCGCAAGCTGTTGAAGAAGACGCGCATCCAGCGCCGCCGCGCGGGCAAGTAGCCGCGCGAACCCAGGGGGTCGGCTCGATGTCGCGGGTCGTTCTGGTGACCGGGGTCTCGCGGGACCTCGGCGCACGGTTCGCCCGTGCCCTGGCGACCGACGAGACCCTCGACGTCATCGGCGTCGACGTGAGTCCGCCCCGACACGACCTGGGCAAGGTGTCCTTCGTCCGGGCCGACATCCGCAACCCCGTCATCGGCAAGGTGATCAACAGCCGTGGGGTCGAGACCGTCGTCCACATGGCCATCGTGGCCAACCCGGGCAGCGGTGGACGTTCCTCCATGAAGGAGATCAACGTCATCGGCACCATGCAGCTGCTGGCGGCGTGCCAGAAAGCGGACTCGTTCCGCAAGCTGGTGGTGCAGAGCTCGGTGTCGGTGTACGGGGCCTCGCCCCGGGACCCGGTCAAGTTCACCGAGGACATGTCGCCGCGGGTCCAGCCGCGGACCGGGTTCGGCAAGGACTCCCTGGAGATCGAGTCGTACGTCCGTGGGCTCGGCCGACGGCGTCCCGACGTCGCGGTGACGACCCTGCGGCTCGGCAACCTGATGGGCGCCGGGGTCGACAGCCAGATGACCCGCTACCTGTCGCTGCCGGTGGTGCCGCGGGTGATGGGCTTCGACGCGCGGCTGCAGTTCCTGCACCCGACCGACGCGGTCGGTGCCCTGCTCGCCGTCACCCGGGAGGACCATCCCGGGACCTACAACGTGGGCGCGCCCGACATCGTCTCGTTGAGCCAGGCGCTGCGACTGATGGGTCGTCCCACCCTCGGGCTGCCGGTGCAGCTCGGACCGGTGGTCGCCGGGATGCTGCGTCAGGCCCGGTTGGGGGACTGGTCCGCCGACCAGATCGCCGCGCTCACGTACGGTCGGGCCATGGACACCACCCGGTTCGTGGCGGCCACCGGCCTCAAGCCCCGGTTCACCAGCCGCGCCGCCCTGGAGGAGTTCGTCGGCGTGTCCAGCCCCGGACTGCTCAGTCCGGAGCGGGTCGACCAGGTGCTCACGGGAGTGACCGGTCTGCTCGAGGCGGCGGGGCAGCGCCCGGGGGCGCGTCGTGGCTGAGGCGGAGATCATCCAGCTCGGCAGTCGCGGCAAAGCCGGCCGCGGCTCCGGCAAGGCTCCGTCCGCCGCCGCCCGCGGTCTCGCGCCCGGTAAGGCCCGGCCGCCCCGGGCCAGGACCACCCCGCGGACGGGTGCCGCCGCCGAGACGGCCCCCGATCCCGACATCAGCCCGTCGACGGTCGATCCCGGTCGACACCGAGCCGATCGACACCGAGCCGATCGACCCGAGCCGATCGAGGCCGAGCCGGTCGAGCCCCGCTCAGCACCAGGGGGGAAGCCGGTCGACGACGCTGACGCCCGGTCGCCGGCTGACGATCTGCTCGACCCGGCCGGCACCGAGGACACGATCGACGACGACTTCGGCACCCCCGACATCGACGACGCCACCCGAGCGGCCGCCGGGGAGCACGGAGCGGGCGCCGCGGAGGACGCGGCCGACGACCGGACCCGCCGGTCGACCGGTGGGCACTCCGGCCAGGTGCCGCCCTCGGTGAACCTGGCGGCGATGGTGACCGAGCTCGCCGGGGCCTTCACGGCCGCGCTCGGCGGGCTGCGCAACCTGCCGGTCGAGCAGCTCAAGGACCTGAGCCGGGACCCGCTCAAGGCGGCGTTCCAGCTGGCCGAGACCCTCGGCGTCGACTGGCAGCAGTCGGTGGAGGAGATCGTCGACTTCACCCGGTCCCGGATGAGCGGCCGGTACGCGATCGACGAGTTCGGCTTCGACCCCGAGTTCACCACCAAGGTGTTCCTGCCCATCCTCCGACCACTGGCGCAGAGCTGGTTCCGGGTGGAGGTGCGGGGGATCGAGAACCTGCCGACCACCGGGTCCGCCCTGCTGGTCTCCAACCACGCGGGCACCATGCCGCTGGACGGCATGGTCCTGCAGTCGGTGGTGTACGACGAGATCGGCCGGCACGTCCGGATGCTCGGCGCCGACCTGATCTTCAAGACCCCCTACTCCCACGACTTCGCGCGCCGGACCGGGACGACGCTGGCCTGTCAGGAGGACGCCGAGCGACTGCTCGCCGCCGACCAGCTGGTCGCCGTCTTCCCCGAGGGGTTCAAGGGGCTCGGCAAGCCGTACGCGGACCGCTACAAGCTGCAGCGGTTCGGCCGGGGCGGCTTCGTCTCCGCGGCCGTCCGGGCCCAGGTCCCGCTGATCCCCATCTCGATCGTCGGCTCGGAGGAGATCTACCCGCTGATCGCCAGCGCTCCGGCCCTGGCCCGCGCGATGGGCGCGCCCTACTTCCCGATCACGCCGCTGTTCCCCTGGTTCGGGGTCTTCGGGCTGATCCCGCTGCCCAGCAAGTGGATCATCCAGTTCGGCGAGGCGATCACCACCGACGAGCTGCCGCCCGGCGCCGCGGAGGACCCGATGGTGGTGTTCAACGTGACCGACCAGGTCCGGGAGACCATCCAGCACAGCCTGTACGCGCTGCTGATGCAGCGTCGCAGCGCCTTCTTCTGAGGTCCGCGCCCTGTCTCCCCTGCTGGCTGTCGTGCTCCTGGCGCTGGCCGGCTGCACCGTCTGGGTGGCCCGGCGCCGGGGTGCGGCTGTCTCGGAGGAGGCGCTCGGCTTCGTGGTCGTCGGGGCCGCCGGGTCTGGCCCTGCTGGCCGTCGCCGTCCTCGTGCTCGGGGCCGTCTCGACCGTCCCCGGCCGGGCGGAGGGTCTCGCCCTGCTCGGGCTGGGGGCCTACGTGGTCTACCTGCTCGCAGCCTGGGTGATGACGCGCTGGCTGGAACGGCGCCCGCCACCTCACCAGGGGCCCGGGTCGCCCGCCGGGGCTCCCTTCCCACCGCCGGAACAGCCGGTGCCGCCGGCCACCGACGCCGCCGGCCACGGACCCGAGTAGTCCCGCTACCCCTTGAGGTGGCGGCGGATGGCCAGACCGGCCAGCACCGCGCCGGCGGTGGCCCCCACCGTGCCGGCACCGAGGGCGCCCACCTTCACCGCCCGGCGGCCGGTCCGGTAGTCCCGCACCTGCCAGTCCTGCTCCTCGGCGTGGGCCAGCAGCTTGGCGTCCGGGTTGACCGCGCACGGGTGCCCGACCAATGACAGCAGCGGCAGGTCGTTGTGCGAGTCGGAGTAGGCGAAGCAGCGGGCCAGGTCGAAGCCGTGCCGCTCGGCGAGATCGCGGACCGCTGTGGCTTTGGCCGGGCCGTGCAGCAGCCCACCGTCCAGGCGGCCGGTGTAGACGCCGTCGGCCACGTCGGCCTGGGTGCCGAGAGCCCCGGTGATCCCCAGCCGGGCCGCGATGATGCCGGCCATCTCCGCCGGGGCCGCCGTGACCAACCAGACCTGGTGCCCGGCGTCGAGGTGCATCTGGGCGATGGCCCGGGTGCCCGGCCAGATCCGCGGGGCGATCGACTCCTCGTAGATCTCCTCGCCGGCCTGCTTGATCTCCTCGACCGTGTGACCGGTGATGAAGCTCAGGCTGGCGGCCTGGGCCTCGGCGATGTGCTCGGGGTTCTCCTTGCCGATGAACCGGAAGGAGGCCTGCAGCCACAACCCCCGGAAGATCAGCCGGGTCGGGAAGAAGTCACGCTGGTAGAGGCCCTTGGCCAGGTAGAACAGCGAGGCTCCCTGGATCATCGTGTTGTCCAGGTCGAAGAACGCGGCGGCCTTCGGGTCCGGCCCGATCAGTGGCTCGACCACCACCTCGGCGGCCCGGGTGCCGGGCTCGGGCGGGGTGCCTGGGCCGCCGTCGGTCGCCGGACCGGGTGCCTCCACGGGCCCCCCGGCCTCGCCGGCGGCTCCGTCGCCCGTCGTCTCCACCCCACCCACCCTAATCCGTACGACTGTCGGCGCCGGGGGCCTCGCGGGGCCGATCCCGCTACCCGTCCGAGCCCGGCCGGGCTGCGCCGCCGGTCGATCCGCTGCCCGGCGCGCCGATCCGACGGTCGATCCGAGCCCGGCCGGCGGGGGGTCGGCTGTGACAGACTCGACCCGTGGTCGCCACCGAACCCGAGAACACGGCGGACCTGGGTCCGGGCGGGGCGAGTCGTGCACCTGGGGGGCCGTTGCCGCCCGACGGGGTGTCACGGTTCAGCAACCTCTCCCAGCTCGTCACCGTCCAGGCCGAGCAGCGGCCGGACCGGTTGGCGGTGGTCGAGCCCGGGGTCCGTGCCGTCACCTGGTCCGAGCTGCACACCCAGGTCGACGGCGTCGCCGCGGGTCTCGTGGCCGGCGGGCTGCTGGCCGGTCAGCGGATCGGCCTGGACGGCACCAACACGATCGCCTGGGTGGTGGCCTACCTGGCCGCGCTCCGGGCCGGACTCGTCGTCGTGCCGACCGATCCGTCGGAGTCGGTCGAGGACCGCGACGCCCTGCTGGCCGTCTGCGGTGCCCGGGCGGTGCTGACCACCCGGGCCGCTGTCGCGGACGAGCGGATTCCCGCCCTGGAGCTGAGCGACGACGGTCTCGTCGCCCTGTCCACCACGGCGGTCGCGGTGGCCACGCCCCCGGACCGGGAGGCACTGGCCGCGCTGGCCACCACCCTGGGCGACAGCGCCGAGCGGAAGATCGTGATGCTGAGCCACCGGGCGCTGCTCGCGCACCTCGATCACGTCAGCGGCTTCGGGATCGTCGACGGTGACAGCGTCGTGCTCGGGGCGTTGCCCTTCTTCCACGCGTACGGCCTCAACGCGGTCCTCGGCGTCTGTCTGGCCACCGGAGCCCGGCTGGTGCTGCCCGCCCCGTCCACCTGGGACCTGCTGACCGTGATCGAGGCGGAGAAGGTGGACAACCTGCCGATCACTCCGGGCCTGCTCTACCGGCTGGTCCACGACGAGGACGCCGCCGATCGCCTGGCCGGGGTGCGGACCGTGGTGGTCGGCGGTGCGCCGCTGCCCTGGCGGCTCGCCCAGCGCTTCACCGAGCGGACCGGTCTCCGGGTGGAACGTGGCTACGGACTGACCGAGGCGTCACCGGGGGTGACCACCACGGTGGGCGGGGACATCCTGGGCCCGTTCCACGTGGGTCGCCCGTTGCCCGGGGTCGAGGTCCGGGTCGGCGCCGGGCTGGATCCGAGCGAGCCGGGGGAGATCTCGATCCGTGGGGCGAACCTGTTCAGCGGCTACTGGCCCGACGGCCGGGGAGCGGTGAACGAGGACGGCTGGTTCGCCACCGGCGACATCGGCTTCCAGACCGACGACGAGCTCTTCCTGGTCGACCGGACCCGGGAGATCGTCTCGGTCAACGGCTTCACGGTCTACCCCAGCGAGATCGAGCAGTCCATCCGCCAGCTGGTCGAGGTCGAGGCGGTGGCTGTGGTCGGCCGCAGCGCCGCCGCCGGCGGCGGGCTGGTGGCGTTCGTGGCCGGGTCCGCGGTCAGCACGGACCTGGTCGCCGACTTCTGCCGACGGCGGTTGCCCGTGTTCAAGCGCCCGACCGAGGTGCGCGTCGTCGACGACCTCCCTCGCGGCGTCACCGGCGTGGTGCGACGGGCCGAGCTGCGTCGCCTGCTGGAACGCGAGGTGCCCGGTGCCTGAGTCGGCCGACGAGCCCCGGGTCGTCGTCCTGACCCGCGTCGGCTGTCACCTCTGCGACGAGGCGGTGGCCGTCGTCGAGGCTGTCTGCGCCGAGACCGGGGACCGCTGGTCGACCCGGGACGTGGACGACGACCCGGAGCTGCGTCGCCGCTACACCGACGAGGTGCCGGTCACCTTCGTCGACGGGACTCAGCACGACTACTGGCGGGTCGACCCGGTGCGGCTGCGGGCCGCCCTGGTCGGGCCACCACGCCGCTGATGCTGTTCACCGCGGCCACCCTGGACGGCCTGGCGGACGGCTCGGTGTCGGCCACCTACCGCCGCTGGACCACTGTGCGACCCAAGGTCGGCTCCCGCTTCACCACCCGCATCGGGGTGGTGGAGGTCACCGGCATCACCGCCGTCGACGCCGCGACGCTCGGTGACGCCGACGCCACGGCCGCGGGGTTCGCCGATCTGGCCGCTCTGCTGCGCTGGCTCGAGCGGTCCGCCCGCGGCGCCCGCGACACCCGGCGGGCGGGGGAGGGTGCGCTCTACCGGATCGACCTCGCCGTGGCCGGCCCCGATCCGCGGGTCGCCCTGCGGGCCGACAGCGCCCTCGACGAGGACACGGTCGCCGATCTCCGCCGCCGGCTGGACCGGATGGACCGCGCCGCCGAGGAGCCCTGGACCCGGGCCGCGCTCGGCCAGATCGCCGCGCAACCCGGCGTGGTGTCGACGGTGCTGGCGGAGGCGCTGGGTCAGGAGCGGTTCGCCTTCAAGACCCGGGTGCGCCGGCTGAAGGCCCTCGGACTGACCGAGAGCCTGCAGGTCGGCTACCGGCTGTCGCCCCGCGGCGAGGCGTTCCTGACCGTCGACCAGGGCTGACGCGGGCCGGGCCGGGGGTGGTGCAGGCCACGTCCCGGCGACCTGGCGTCGCCGGACCGGCGAGATAGTGTGGGGCTGTTCGGCGACCCCCCGCCGGGCGCCTTGTTCTCCCAGGAGTCCAGTGCCACCGATCCAGACGCGCGCGTCGTCCCCCACGGACGACTCGACGGCGGCTCCGGTGAGCGTGTCGGCGCCGGTGGATCTCCCTCCCGCCACCGTCGCCCGGCTGCCGGTCTACCTCCGCGAGCTCAACCTGCTGTCCCGGACCGGGGTCGAGGTGGTCAGCTCCGGTGCGCTGGCCGAGGCGGTCGGGGTCAGCCCGGCGCAGCTGCGCAAGGACCTCTCGCACCTCGGCTCGTACGGGACCCGTGGGGTCGGCTACGACGTCGCGGTGCTGCAGGTCCAGCTCGGCCGGGAGGTCGGTTCGGCCCGCGAGTGGCCCGTCGTCATCGTCGGGCTCGGCAACCTGGGTCGGGCGCTGGCCGGCTACTCGGGCTTCTCCAGCCGCGGCTTCCGGATCGTCGCCTTGGTCGATCCCGATCCGGAGCTGATCGGTCAGCGGGTCAACGGCGTCGAGATCACCGACCTGGCCGATCTGGAGGACGTGGTGGCCCGCACCAAGGCCGTCATCGCCGTGCTCGCCACCCCGGCCGAGGCGGCTCAGGTCGTGGCCGACCGGCTCGTGTATCAGGGGGTCACCAGCATCCTCAACTTCGCAGCGAGCGTGCTCACCGTGCCGGAGCGGGTCACCGTACGGAAGGTGGACCTCGGTCAGGAGCTGCAGATCCTGGCGTACCACGAACAGCGCAAGTCCGACGAGCCCGTCCTGGCCGGCCCATCGGCCCCCGGGGCGGCCCTCCCGGAACCGGTTCTCACCCCCGAGAGGCTCCCCTCGTGAGCATCCTGGCCGTCAGCGTCTCGCACAAGACCACGAGCGTGGACGTCCTCGCGCGGGTGGCGATGGACCAGGCGACCGCCACCAAGCTGGCGCAGACGCTGCTGGCCGGGGACCACGTCGACGAGGCGGTGGTGCTGTCCACCTGCAACCGGACCGAGATGTACGTCTCCGTCTCCCGCTTCCACGGCGGCCTGGACGACGTCACCCAGGCCCTGTCCGCCCTGTCCGGCGTCGGGGTCGCCGAGCTGCGGCAGATGTGCGCGGTCTACTTCGACGAGGGGGCCGTGGCCCACACCTTCTCGGTGGCGGCCGGACTGGACTCGATGGTGGTCGGGGAGAACCAGATCCTCGGGCAGGTGAAGTCCGCGCTGACCGCCTGCCAGACCCACGGCACCGTCGGCTCGGTGCTCAACGCGCTGTTCCAGCAGGCGCTGCGGGTCGGCAAGCGCGTGCAGACCGAGACCGAGATCGGGTCCGCCGGTCGCTCCCTGGTCACCGCGGCCTACGAGCTGCTGGAGTCCGACCTCGGTCCGGTCTCCGGTCGCCGGCTGCTGGTGCTGGGCGCCGGTTCGATGGCCGGCCTCGCCGCCCGGACCGCGGCCGCCGCCGGCGCCCAGGTCACCTGCGTCAACCGCACCTACGAGCGGGCCCAGCGGCTCGCCGCCTCGATCGGAGCGCAGGCCCGACCGCTGGCCGAGCTGTCCGACGCGCTGACCGAGGCCGACCTGGTGGTCACCTGCACCGGGGCCCGGGACGTCTTCCTCGACGCCGCGCAGCTGGCGCACGCGCCGGTGGTCGGCATCGTCGACCTGGCGCTGCCCGCCGACGTGTCCGACGACGTGACCGATCTCGGTGTGGTGCTGGTCAACCTGGCGCGGCTGGTGGCCGACCAGCCCGACCACGCCAGCCGGGCCGAGGTCGAGGCCGCCCGCGCCCTGGTGGGGGGCGAGGTCAACGACTTCCTCGGTCTGCGTCGCGCCGCCCAGGTGGCGCCCACCGTCGTCGCTCTCCGCACGATGGCCTCGGAGGTGGTCAGTGCCGAGCTGGCCCGTCTCGACGGCCGGGCCCCGGAGCTGTCGGCCAAGGAACGCGACGAGGTGCACCGCACGGTCCGCCGGGTGGTGGACAAGCTGCTGCACCAGCCGACCGTACGGGTCCAGGAGCTGTCGTCGGATCCCGAGTCGCTGGACTACGCGGCGGCGCTGCGCGAGCTGTTCGCGCTGCACCCGCAGACGGTGGCCGCCGTCATGTCGCCCGGGGTGAAGGGCTCCCCGGACGCACCCCTGCTGCCGCGGTGACCGACCGACCGCCGGGTGGCCGGCCCGACTCCCGGCGACCGGCGCGACTGCGCGGCGCCGGCAGGGACCCGTCATCCGGGTCGGCGCCCGGACCTCGCCGCTGGCCCGCGCCCAGGCCGACCAGGTGGCCGGGCTGCTGCAGGCCCGCGGCTTCCGTACCGCCTTCGTCGGCATCACGACCACCGGTGACGTGGACCAGCGGGCCCTGACCCAGATCGGTGGCACCGGGGTGTTCGTCGGTGCGGTCCGCGAAGCGCTGTACGACGGCCGGATCGACGTCGCCGTGCACTCTCTCAAGGACCTCCCCACAGCGCCCGCCGACGGTCTGCAGATGGCCGCGATCCCGGTCCGTGAGGACAGTCGGGACGTGCTGGTGGGTCGCACGCTGGACACGCTCCGTGACGGTGACCGGGTCGGCACGGGATCACCCCGGCGGGCCCTGCAGCTGGCCGAGCTGGCCGAGCGGCTGGGCATCACGCTGGAGATCGTGGAGATCCGCGGCAACGTCGGCACCCGCATCGGGCACGCGGCCGACGGTCGGGTGGCGGCGGTCGTGCTGGCCGCCGCGGGACTGCGACGGCTGGGACATCTGCCAGGCGATCGGGATCTCGACGGTGACGATTCGATAACGGCTGTGCACGGTCTGACCGCACAGATCCTGAGCGTCGACGACATGGTCCCAGCACCCGGACAAGCGGCCCTCGGTCTGGAGATTCACGAATCTCTCAGCGAGCCCGCCGCGGCGGCCGTACGGACCCTCGATGATCATGTCACCCGTTCGGAAACCCTTGTGGAACGGGCTTTCCTGGCCACCCTCGAAGCGGGCTGCACGGCGC
The DNA here is from genome assembly GCA_963784345.1 of uncultured Actinomycetota bacterium. GTDB lineage: Bacteria > Actinomycetota > Actinomycetes > Propionibacteriales > Propionibacteriaceae > Microlunatus. The sequence continues at coordinate 21,748 of CAWARE010000039.1, read as the reverse complement.
CGGTCGGGGCCCGTGCCGAGGTCGGGGCTGTCCGTGGTACAGATCTCGATTTGACTCTTCGCGTCGTAATTGGGAGAACGGTCCTGAGCAACTTGTCGGAATCGATCACCACAGCTTCTCCCTTGCGGCGGAAACTGTCAGGGACCCTCACGGATCCCCGGCAGTTCGGGGTGGATGCGGCTGTATCGGTACTCGAGGAGCTGCGTACGCCACAACGCGCTCGCCACGCCTAGTGTCGAGGCTGAACAGAACGCGAGAGACCCGTGTCCCCAACATCGGCCCGTAGCAAGTCCCGACTTCAGTCCTCAGCAGTCAGCACGACCGACGAACCGCCGCACACGCCGCAACCGGCCCGGAAGGGTCGAGTCATCTACGTGGGTACCGGACCGGGTGATCCCGATCTGCTCACCCTCGGAGCCATCGCCGCGCTGGCCGATGCCTCCGTGGTGATCTTGGACGACGAGCGGCAGCGCGAGATCCTGGCGCACCCCGCCATCACCCTCGGGGTGGGTGCCGAGATCGCCACCCTCGGGCTGTCCGAGGCCGGCAAGCCGCTCAGCCCGTCGGCCCGCGCCCGGATCATCCTCAAGCACACCGAGTCCGGGGTCCGGGTCGTCCGGCTGGTCTCGGGTGATCCCTTCCTGGACAACGCGATCGCCGACGAGGCAGCGGCCTGCGTGCGGGGTGGCGCCGACTTCGAGGTCGTCCCCGGGGTCTCCAGCCTGACCGCTGTGCCGGAGTACGCCGGCATCGACCTGACCCACGGTGGCGGGGTGCACTTCGCCTCGATCTGCGACGGCCGGTTCACCCGGACCGTGACCGCCCAGTGGGGCACCGCCCAGACCCTGGTGATCAGCACCAAGGTGGAGCACGTCGCCGCCCTGGTCGACGCGTCCCGGTCCGCCGGTCGCGCGCTCGATGATCATGTGCTGGCCACCCTGCACGGCGGCAGCACCGAGCAGGTCACCCTCACCACCACGCTGGCCGACCTGGCCGCCGAGGTGAAGCGCACCTCGGCGCCCGGCACCGACCCGGTGCACGTGATCCTGGGGGCCGCCGCCGAGCAGCGCGCCGAGCTCACCTGGTACGAGACCAAGCCGCTGTTCGGCTGGCGCGTGCTGGTGCCGCGCACCAAGGACCAGGCAGCTCCGCTGATCGCCCGGCTGCGCACCTACGGCGCGCACAGCGACGAGGTGCCGACCATCTCCGTCGAGCCGCCGCGCAGCCCGCTGCAGATGGACAAGGCCATCCGTGGTCTGGTCGAGGGCCGGTACGAGTGGGTCGCCTTCACCTCGGTGAACGCGGTCAAGGCGGTCCGGGAGAAGTTCGAGGAGTACGGCCTGGACGCCCGCGCCTTCTCCGGGCTCAAGGTCGCCACCGTCGGCGACGTGACCGCCCGCGCCCTGCGGGACTGGGGGATCGAGCCCGACCTGGTGCCCGAGCACGAGCAGTCGGCCGCCGGTCTGGCGGCGGAGTTCCCGCCGTACGACGACGTGCTGGACCCGATCAACCGGGTGTTCCTGCCGCGCGCCGACATCGCCACCGAGACCCTGGCCGCCGGGCTGGTCAAGCTGGGCTGGGAGGTGGAGGACGTCACCGCCTACCGCACGGTGCGGGCGGCCCCGCCGGCGGCGGCGGTCCGGGACGCGATCAAGACGGGCAAGTTCGACGCCGTCGTGTTCACGTCGTCCTCGACCGTGCGCAACCTGGTCGGGATCGCCGGCAAGCCCCATCCGGGCACCATCCTGGCGGCCATCGGCCCGCAGACGGCCAAGACCTGCGAGGAGCACGGCCTGCGGGTCGACGTCGTCGCCGGCAACCCGTCAGCGACGGACCTGGCCGACGCGCTGGCGGCCTTCGCCGCGGAGCGTCGGGACGCCCTGGTCGCGGCCGGCGAGCCGGTGGTCAAGCCGTCGCTGCGCAAGACGAGTCCGCGCCGTCGGGTCTGACGGGCCGTGTCCGACCTCGTACCGACGGCCGGGACGTCGCGGGCGACCGAGGGACCGACGGCTCCGGTCGTCCGCCCGCGGCGGCTGCGGTCCACCCCGGCCATCCGGGCCATGGTGGCCGAGACCTCGGTCGCGCCCCGGCAGCTGATCCTGCCGGTGTTCGTGGCCGAGGGTCTCAGCGAGCCGAGACCCATCTCCTCGATGCCGGGCGTCGTCCAGCACACGTTGGAGTCGGTGCGCACGGTGGCGACCGAGGTGGCCGAGGCCGGGCTGGCCGGGATCATGCTGTTCGGCGTGCCCACCGACGAGCGCAAGGACGCCGCCGGCACCGCCGCCCTGGCCGAGGACGGCATCCTCAACCTCGCGCTCCGGACGGTGCGGGACGAGGTCGGTGACGCCACCCTGGTGATGTCCGACGTGTGCCTGGACGAGTTCACCGACCACGGTCACTGCGGCGTGCTGACCCCGGCCGGGGTCGTCGACAACGACGCCACGGTGGAGATCTACGCGGCCATGGCCCAGGCCCACGCGGCCGCGGGCGCGCACGTGGTCGCGCCCAGCGGCATGATGGACGGCCAGGTCGGTGCCATCCGGGCCGCGCTCGACCGGGCCGGTGCTCTCGAGGTCGCGATCATGGCGTACGGGGCGAAGTACGCCTCCGCCTTCTACGGGCCGTTCCGGGAGGCGGTGGGCAGCTCGCTGGTCGGCGACCGCCGCACCTACCAGCAGGACCCGGCCAACGCCCGCGAGGCGCTGCGCGAGGTGCTGCTGGACGTGGCCGAGGGAGCCGACCTGGTGATGGTCAAGCCGGCGCTGGCCTATCTGGACATCCTGCGGACGGTGCGGGACAGCGTCGACGTCCCGGTGGCGGCCTACAACGTCTCCGGGGAGTACTCGATGGTGGAGGCCGCCGCCGCCCAGGGCTGGATCAACCGGGACGCCGCCGTCGTGGAGACGCTCACCTCGCTGCGTCGGGCCGGGGCGGACGTGGTGCTGACCTACTGGGCTTTGGAGTACGCCAGGAGACTGCACTCGTGAACGATCTCGCATCCCGGGCCGCCTTCGAGCGGGCCCGGAAGGTCATCCCGGGTGGGGTCAACTCGCCGGTCCGTGCGTTCCTGGCCGTCGGCGGGAGCCCACGGTTCATCACCCGGGCCGCCGGGCCGTACCTGTACGACGTGGACGGCAACGAGCTGGTCGACCTGATCTGCTCCTGGGGTCCGATGCTGCTCGGCCACGCCCACCCCGAGGTGCTCGGCGCCGTCGCGGCCGCGGCCGAGCACGGCACCTCCTACGGTGCCCCCACGCTGGCCGAGGTCGAGCTGGCCGAGGCGATCATCGACCGCACCCCGGTCGAGCAGGTGCGGCTGGTCAACAGCGGCACCGAGGCCACCATGTCGGTGCTGCGGCTGGCCCGCGGGATCACCGGTCGGGACATGATCATCAAGTTCGCCGGCTGCTACCACGGGCACGTGGACGCGCTGCTGGCCGCCGCCGGCTCCGGCGTGGCCACGCTGGCCCTCCCCGGCACGCCCGGGCGTGACCGCGGCGACCACCGCCGACACCGTGGTGCTGGGCTACAACGACCGGGCCGGGGTGCGCGAGGCGTTCGCCACCTACGGCGACCGGATCGCCGCGGTGATCACCGAGGCCGCGGCCGGCAACATGGGCGTGATCCCGCCCGGGGTGGAGGACGGGGTGGGGTTCAACACCTTCCTGGCCGACCTCTGCCACGCCCACGGTGCCCTCTTCGTCTCCGACGAGGTGATGACCGGCTTCCGGGTCACCCGCTCCGGCCAGTACGGTCTGGACGGCGTCGAGCCGGACCTGATGACCTTCGGCAAGGTGATGGGCGGCGGCTTCCCGGCCGCGGCCTTCGGCGGCCGGGCCGACCTGATGCAGCACCTGGCCCCGGTCGGCGGCGTCTACCAGGCCGGCACCCTGTCCGGGAACCCGGTCGCCACCTCGGCCGGTCTGGCCACGCTGCGGCTGGCCACCGACGAGGTCTACGCCCACGTCGACCGGGTGTCGGCCGCGCTGCAGGCGGAGGTCGCCGCGGCCCTGTCCGCCGAGAGCGTGCCGCACGTCATCCAGGCCGCGGGCAACCTGTTCAGTGTGTTCTTCGTCTCGGGCGTGGAGTCGGTGCCGGACTACGCCACCGCCTCGAGCCAGTCCACCACCGCGTACTCGGCCTTCTTCCACGCCATGCTCGACCAGGGCGTCTACCTGCCGCCGAGCGCGTACGAGGGTTGGTTTTTGTCGTCCGCCCACGATGATGGAGCCATGGACCGGATCGTCACCGCGCTGCCGGCTGCCGCGCGGGCCGCCGCCACGGCGCTGCTGACCCCTGCGGAGGAGACGCGATGAGGCCCGACCCGCCCGCCCCGGAGAACGACAACCCCGAGCAGGGCCGGCCCTCGACCACCGCCCCGCCGTACGGGGCGCCCGACCGCACCGTCGTGCACCTGGTCCGCCACGGCGAGGTGCACAACCCCGACGGCGTGCTCTACGGCCGGCTGCCGGCCTACGACCTGTCGACCAACGGCCGGGAGATGGCCGTGCTGGTCGCGAACGCGCTGGCCGACCACGACGTCGTCCACCTGCGCTGCTCGCCGTTGGAGCGGGCGCAGCAGACCATGGCGCCGATCGCGGCCGAGCACGACGTGAAGATCGTCATCGACGGCCGGGTGATCGAGGCCGACAACCGGCTGGAGGGGCAGCAGGTCCGGTTCCCCAAGACGCTGAGCCGGCCGAGCAACCTGTGGCTGCTGCGCAACCCGCTGCGCCCCAGCTGGGGCGAGGCCTACACCGAGATCGTGGCCCGGATGCGGCTGGCCATCGCCGACGCCGCAGCGGCCGCCGCCGGTCACGAGGCGGTCATCGTCTCCCACCAGCTGCCGATCTGGATGGCGCGCTGCGACGTCGAGGGGCGTCGGCTGGTGCACGACCCGCGCCGCCGGGAGTGCGCGCTGGCCAGCGTCACCAGCCTCACGCTGATCAACGGCCGGGTGACCTCGGTCGTCTACTCCGAGCCCGCCGCTGCGCTGATCGCGGCCAAGGGCAGCAAGAAGTTCGTCGCCGGTGCCTGAGACGCCTCGCAGCCGGGCCTTCCCCGACCAGGAGACCGATCCGCTCGAGTTCGGTCCATCCGCTCGCTGTGCACCCCGAGCGGATGCGCGGAACCCGAGCGGATCGCCTCGCGGCCGGCCCGTACGAGGTGGCGGTCGGCGCTGGCCCCGTTGGTGATGCTCGCCGTGGTGCTGCTGGCCGGCTGCTCGGCCACCGGAGCCGACGAGCCCACCCGGGCCGGCAACCAGGCCGGCTACGTCGGTGCGGAGAGCTCGGTCACGATCATCCCGCCCGACCAGCGCAAGCCCGCTCCGGACATCTCCGGCGACGTGCTCGGCCAGGACGGCAAGAGGATCTCCACCGCCGACCTGACGGGCAAGGTCGTGGTGCTCAACGTCTGGGGCTCGTGGTGCGGTCCGTGCCGGGCCGAGGCACCCGACCTGCAGAAGGCCTCCGAGCAGACCGCGAAGACGGCGCAGTTCATCGGGCTGAACACCCGTGACGTCGACCAGGGTCCGGCGGTCGCCTTCAACCGGGCGAACGGCATCACCTACCCGAGCATCTGGGACCCGACCGGCTCGGTGCTGGTCTCCCTGTCGGGCACCCTGCCGCCCAAGGCCATCCCGTCCACGCTGATCATCGACAAGCAGGGCAAGGTGGCCGCCCGGGTCGTCGGGGCGGTGACCGAGCGGACGCTGGTGGACATGATCACCGACGTCGCCGCCGGCAAGTGATCGGCCCCGATCGATCGTGGGATCAGACGTGATCATGGGGCGGAGCTGATCATGGACCTGGCCGGGTGGGTGTCCGATGCGCTGGGCGGGTCGATGGCCCTGGCCGTCCCCGTCGCGGTGCTGGCCGGCGTGGTCTCCTTCTTCTCCCCGTGCGTGGTGCCGCTGCTGCCGGGCTACCTGTCCTACATGACCGGGGTCGGGGCCGCCGACGTGGCCGCCGGCCACCGACGCGGGCGGATGCTGCTGGGCACGGCGCTGTTCGTGCTGGGTCTCGCTGTCGTCTTCGTGCTCACCGGGGTGGCGGTCGGGGCGCTGGGGAGTCTGCTGCTGACCTACCAGACGGTGATCACCCGGGTGCTCGGGGTGGTGATCATCGTCCTCGGTCTGGCCTTCGCCGGGGTGTTCTCGCTCGGCGGTGCCGACCTGCGGATCCAGCGGCTGCCGGCCGCCGGCCTGGCCGCGGCGCCGGTGCTCGGTGCGGTGTTCGCCTTCGGCTGGACGCCCTGCATCGGCCCGGCCCTGGCCGTGGTCCTCAACCTCGGGCTGAACGAGGGGACCGCGCTCCGCGGCGGCGTGCTGGGCTTCGCGTACGCGCTCGGGCTGGGCATCCCGTTCGTGCTCGCCGGTCTGGCGTTCGGGCTGATGACGCGTACGGTCGGGTTCCTGCGGCGGCACCAGATCGCCGTGATGCGGGTCGGTGGACTGATGATGGTGGCGGTGGGTCTGATGCTGGTGACCGGTCTCTGGGACCAGGCGATGGGTCGGCTGACCGTGTGGGTCGGCAGCTTCGAGACGGTGATCTGAGTGGTGGACGTGACGCAGACCGACGCGCAGTCGGAGATCGACGACCGGCCGGAGACGCCAGGCCGGAACCGACGGCGACGGCGGTGCTCGTGACGGCGGTGGTCGGGACGGCGGTGGTCGTGACGGTGGCCGAGACGGTGGGGGTGGCCGCGACGGCGTGATCGGCGGCGGTGTCCGCAGCGACGACCGGGGTGGTCGTGATCTCGCTCCGGCGCTGGGGTTGCTCGGTGGTCTGCGCTGGCTGTGGACCCAGCTCACCTCGATGCGGACCGCGCTGGTGCTGCTCTTCGCCCTGGCCGTCGCCGCGGTGCCCGGCTCGCTGATCCCGCAACGCGACGTCAGCCCCATCCGGGTCAGCGACTTCATCGCCCAGCACCCGACGCTGGGTCCGATCTACGACAAGGTCGGGCTGTTCAACGTCTTCACCTCGGCCTGGTTCTCCGCCATCTACCTGCTGCTGTTCGTCTCCCTGGTCGGCTGCATCGTGCCCCGCGTCCTGGTGTACGCCAGGGCCCTGCGCTCCGCGCCGCCCCGGACCCCCCGCAACCTGTCCCGGCTGCCCGCGTACGCCACCGCCCCGGCCCCGACCGACGAGACCGACGACGAGCTCCTCGATCTCGCCGCCCTGAAGCTGCGCGGCGCCCGCTACCGGGTGGCCCGGCACGACGGCTCGGTCTCGGCCGAGCGCGGCTACCTGCGCGAGGCCGGCAACCTGGTCTTCCACCTCAGCCTGCTGACGCTGCTGGTCGGGGTGGCGGTCGGTGGTCTCTACGGCTTCCGCGGGACCAGCGTGGTGATCGTCGGCCAGGGCTTCGCCAACAACATCACCCAGTACGACGACCTGACCACCGGGGCGTGGTTCTCCGACGACCAGCTGCAGCCGTTCACCATCGGCGTCGAGCAGTTCCGGGTCGCCTTCGAGACCGGACCGGTGCAGACCGGCGCGGCCCGGCTGTTCGAGCTCGAGACCCTGGTCACCGACCGTCCGGGCGCGACGCCGTACCGGAAGACGATCGAGGTCAACCACCCGCTGAACGTGGACGGCACCACCGTGCACCTGATCGGCCACGGGTACGCGCCGTTGGTGACGGTCAAGGACGGCAACGGCGACGTCGCCTTCTCCGGACCGGTGGTGTTCCTGCCGCAGGACGGCAACTTCACCTCGGCCGGGGTGATCAAGGTGCCGGACGGGCGACCCGAGCGACTCGCCTTCGAAGGGATCTTCGCTCCCACGGCCAAGGTCGACGAGCAGGGCCCGCGGTCGCTCTTCCCCGACGCTCTCGACCCTGCCCTCTACATCAACGTGTGGACGGGACCGCCGAAGACCGAGACCGGAGAGCCGGAGAACATCTACTCCCTGGACACCACCGGCCTCACCCCGCTGAAGGACGCCGACGGCGAACCGGTGCGGATCCTGTTGAAGCCGGGCAGCAGCTTCACGCTGCCCGACGGCAAGGGCACCGTGGAGATGACCGGGGTGGCCCGGTGGGTGAAGCTGCAGCTGAGCGACACCCCCGGTGTGGGGATCGTGCTGGGCTCGATCGCCGCAGCCGTGCTCGGGCTCTGCCTGTCGCTGTTCGTCCGTCCCCGCCGGGTCTGGGTGCGGGTGCGCGGTGCGGAGAGTGGACCTAGGCTGATCGAGGTGGGTGGGCTGGACCGGGCGGATGCCCGCGCCGGTCTCAGCGAGGACGTGGTCGAGCTGGCCGACGAGCTGGGTGCGCCGCCGACGGAGCAGGAAACCGCTGACGGTTCGTCCGCGGGTGGGTCGAAGGAGAAGACGTGAACCTCGAGTACTACTCCAGCGCAGCCCTGGTCACTTCCGTGGTGATCTACCTGCTGGCCATGACCGCGCACGCCGCCGAGTGGGCCGCCGCCCGCAAGGCACCGGTCGAGGAGCAGGCCGACGCCCGTGAGCTGGTCGGTGCCGGGGCGTCGCGAGCGTCCTCCCGGTCCGCCGGGTCCGGCTCGGTGTCGTCGGGGGGCTCGGGTTCGGGGACCTCCACCGACGCGGCCGTCGAGCAGCGGATGGCCGAGATGAAGGTCGAGCTGTGGGGCCGGGTCGGGGTCGCCCTGACCGTCATCGGCTTCCTCTGCAGCGTCGCCGGCACCGTGCTCCGCGGTCTGAGCGCCGGGCGGCCGCCGTGGGGCAACATGTTCGAGTTCACCATCACCGCGATGGTGCTGGTCGTCGCGGTCTACCTGGTGATGGTGTGGCGGACCGGGGCCCGCTGGCTCGGTCTGCCGGTCACCCTGCTCGCCGCGGTCGGCAACGGTCTGGCGGTGACCGTCTTCTACGTGGCGGTCGCGCCGCTGGTGCCGGCCCTGCACTCGGTCTGGTTCGTCATCCACATCTGCGCGGCCGCCGTGTCCGGTGCCGCCTTCAACGTGGGTGGTCTGCTGACCGTCCTGTTCCTGATCCGGCAGCGGGCCGAGCGTCGCGGCACTGTCGGTGGCTACCTCAGCCGGATCCCGACCGCCCGCAAGCTCGACCTCTACGCGTACCGGTTCATGGCCTTCGCCTTCCCGCTGTGGACCTTCACCGTGGCCGCCGGGGCCATCTGGGCCGAGTACGCCTGGGGCCGCTACTGGGGCTGGGACCCCAAGGAGACCTGGGCCCTGGTGACCTGGGTCGTGTACGCCTGCTACCTGCACGCCCGCTCGACGGCTGGCTGGCGCGGCACCCGCGCCGCGGTGATCGCCCTGATCGGTGTCGCCTCCTTCTGGTTCAACTTCGTCGGCATCAACCTGCTGGTGTCGGGCCTGCACTCGTACGCGGGGGTCTGAGGCTCGACCTGCCCGATCCGGTTATGCCGTCCGCCTGAGGGGCCTCGGTCCGCCGGACGTGACTCCGCGGTGGGAAACGGCTGATCCGTGCGCCTGCTAGCGACCGGATGTCGCCGGGAAGCCAGATCCGGTCGTCCGGGAGGCGCCCCGGTCTGCCGGACGTGACTTCGTGGTGGGTAACGGTCGCCCCGTACGCGGCTGGTCTGCCGGACGTGGCTCTGCGGTGGGAAACGGTCGTCCCGTACGCGTGCACGTGACCGGCTGTCGCCGGGGAGTCTGATCCGGTCGTCCGGGAGGCGCCCCGGTCCGGCGGATGTGACTCCGCGGTGGGTAACGGTCAGCCCGTACGCGTGCTGGTCTGCCGGACGTGACTCCGTGGTGGGAACGGTCACCCCGTACGCGTGCACGCGACCGGATGTCGCCGGGGAGTCAGATCCGGTCGTCCGGGAGGCGCCCCGGTCCGCCGGACGTGACTCCGTGGTGGGAAACGGTCACCCCGTACGCGTACACGGCGACCGGATGTCGCCGGGGAGTCACGATCGGTCGTCCGGGAGGCACGCCGCACGACCCGCACAGCCCGGACAGCCCAGCACCCGGCAGCCCGTGAGGTCCAGCAAACGAAACCTGGACCTCCGGGTCAGTGCGGCGGGTGCAGTGCGCTGTGCGGAGCGCCGAGATGGTGCAGGAGGGCGTGCGCGGCCGCGTCCGACAGCTGCCAGCGACTCAGCCGGCCGTCCCGGGTGTTGGTCACCAGCCCGGCGTCGCGGAGCGAGACCAGGGACTGGGTGACGGTGTTCGGGGCCAGACCGGTGGCCGCCGCCAACGACTTCACCGGCGCACCCGGGGCGGCGTGGATGGCGATCAGCAGCTCGAGCCGGGTCGGGTCGGAGAACGCGGCCAGCCGGTCGACCACGTCGGGGAGGTCGTCGCCGGCCAGGGCGACCGCCTCCCGGGCGACCTGCTCAGCATCCGCCTCGGCCACCACCGTTCTCCTCTCCGCCCGGCGCCACGCCGAGGCGCTGATCCCGGCCCGCCAACCGCTGGACATGTGTTTACTCGGACACGGATTGTCCGTAGGGTCCCAGCATGGGCACCTCGACCACCCAGCGGCACGCATGAGCAAGGCTGCCACGACCACGCACCCAGCGCCATCGGCCGCGCCCGTCGGCTGGCGCTCGCTGCTCACCACCCAGGGTCGGGCCTCGCGCTCGTTCCGGTTCCGGGTGGGCGCGGCGTTCGCGGTGATCATCGCGTTGCACGTCCTCGGGCTCGGTCTGCTCACCCTCGGGGTGGCCTCGGGGGCGGCCGGAGCGGTGACGGTGAGCGTGGCCGCGATCGCGTACTTCCGGGGGCTGGTCCACTCCTACGACTTCGACCACGTGTCCATGATCGACAACTCGACCCGCAAGTTCGTGGCCGAGGGCCGCAACCCGGCCAGCGTCGGCCTGGCCTTCTCCGCCGGCCACTCCACGGTCGTCGTCCTCAGCGGCATCCTGGTGATCGCCGGAGCCGGCGTCGTCCGTACGGCCCTGGACGAGAACTCCGGCGTCGCGCGGACGCTGGGCATCATCGGGCTGAGTGTCTCGGGGCTGTACCTGATCCTGGTGGCCGTGGCCAACCTGGCCACGTTCCTGCAGGCGCTGCGGCTCAAGCGGGCTCTGGCCGCCGACCCCGACCTCGAGATCGACCCGGCTGCGCTGACCCCGCGGGGACCTGCGGCCCGGGTGATGACGGCGCCGCTGCGCCGGATCCGGCACCCCCGGCACGTGTACGTGATCGGGTTCCTGTTCTCGCTCGGCTTCGACACCAGCAGCCAGATCGGGTTGATGATCTTGACCGCGGGGGCCGCCCTGGCCGGCGCCCCGGCGATCTCGCTGCTCTGCCTGCCGATCCTGTTCACCGCGGCGATGACCCTGGGAGACACCCTCAACGGCTTGATGATGTTGAAGATGTACACCTCGGCGCAGGAGGACCCCCACCGGAAGATCAACTACAACCTGCTGATCACCGGCGTCGGGATCGTCTCCGGTCTGCTGGTGGGGACGATCGCCGCTGCCACCCTGCTCACCGAGCAGGGTGGCCTCGACCTCGGCTTCCTGACCTCGATCGCCGAGGCGAACACCGAGTACGCCGGCTACCTGCTCGCCGGGTTGTTCGCGGTGATCGGGATCTCGGCCTGGCTGCTGTGGCGACGGGCCAGGTCGGCAGTGATCACGTCCGGCTGAGCCCCCGTCACGCTCTGAGGCCCTTCAGGGTCGGCCGCGATCGCGCCGATCGGTCCGGGCCGGTGCGTCGATCAGGCCCACGAAGCCCGCCCGCTGCCAGGCCGCGTAGCCGCCGATCAGGTCGGTGGCCCGCCAGATCCCCAGCTCCTGCAGGGCCGCAGCCGCCAGGCTGGAGGTGTAGCCCTCCTGGCAGACCACGATCACCTCCAGGTCGTACGCCGCGTACGGCAGCCGGGCCTGCGCTGGCCGGGTCGAAGCGCCACTCCAGCACGTTGCGCTCGATCACCACCGCCTCCGGCAGCTCGCCCTCGGCCGCTCGCTGCGCCGCCGGTCGGATGTCCACCAGGATCGCGCCGCGCTCGGCGTGGGCCTGTCGCGCCTGCCCGGCCGTCAGCCGGACCAGCCCGGACCGCGCCTCGGAGAGCACGTCGTCGATCGAGCGCTTCGGCCGTCGGGGTGCCGGCGGAACGGTCCAGACCGGCCAGGCCGGCCGGAGCGGCACCGCGGCCACCTCCTGCGTCTCGACGCCCCGGGGCCGGGTCGGCGCGCTCACCAGTTCACCCCGATGAGCTGCGAACCGGTCTGCCACAGGTGCTGACCGTCCTCGGCGTAGCTGGTCATCTCCACCAGGGCGGGGGAGTAGACGTGCACGCTGACGGCCGGCTCCAGACCGTTGTTGGTCACCCGGTGGATGTGCTTGGTGCCGAAGGCCCGCAGCGAGCCGTCGCTCAGCACCCGCGGCTCGTCGACGATCGACGGCGGTCCGTCCTGGCTCACGGTGGCCGACCGCTCGGTGAGCTCGCCGCGGACGACGACGAAGGCGCCGGCGCTACCACCGTGGTCGTGCCACTCGGTGCCCTGGCCGGGCACCCAGGTCAACAGCCAGGCCTCGAAGTCCGGCTCCTTGGCCAGCCGGGCGTAGTAGCGCGAGATCGGGTCGTAGCGGACCAGCGGCTCCCACAGGTCGCGCTGGCCGGCCAGCCGGGTGGCGATCTCGACCAGGTTGCGGCGTGGGCGGTTCTTCCGGGTCGGCGCGGTTCGCGGCCTGGGTGTCGCGGGCCGGGCGTCGGAGGAGGTCGGGGCGTCGAAGGAGGGCAGGGCGGTGGAGGGCAGAGGCGTTGTCGGACAGGGGGCGACGGGACATGACGGTGCGTTCTCTCTCGGTGTGCGGCGTTCGGGCCGCGGACGGGCGTACGGGCTGGTCAGGCTGCGCGAACGCGCCGACAGGCCGCGCTCGTCACCCGGAGCAGGTCGACGTGCCGTCGAGAGTGCAGGGTCTGGTTCATCGTGGTTCTCCTCGGTGCGCAGCGCTTGCCGATCGACGACCGATCGGCCCGGTCCTCACCCGGGGCACCCCACCGTGCAGGAGGGTTGCCGGCCAGCGAGCCGGGGCTTGACGCTGACACTCATGACCTGGCCAGAAAGCTAGCCGGGCGAGCGCAGCGGAACACAATCCCCTGTCTCACGATAGGAAACAAGGGGAATGCAGCCCGCCGGTGCCCGGTCGGTCTCCGCCTCGCCGCCGGCGGGAGGTTCGTCTGGTCCCGGGCTGGCACGATGGGGCCGTGCCTGAGACCCGACACGTCGACCTCTGCCTGATCGGCAGTGGTTCGGCCAACTCCATCCCCGATGAGCGCTTCGACGACTGGAGCATCGCCCTGGTCGAGGGCGGGCACGCGTTCGGCGGCACCTGCCTCAACGTCGGCTGCATCCCCACCAAGATGTACGTCCACCCGGCCGATCTGGCCCGCACCCCGGAGCACGCCGCCCCGCTGGGGGTGGACCTCACCCTCGACCGCGTGCGCTGGGCGGACATCCGTGACCGCATCTTCGGTCGGATCGACCCGATCGCCGCCGACGGCGAGCGCTACCGCGCCGAGAGCGCCAACATCGACCTGTTCCGCCAGCACGCCCGCTTCGTCGGCGACCGGAGGCTCCGGCTCGACGACGGCACCGAGATCACCGCCGACCGGTTCGTGGTCGCCGCCGGTTCCCGGGTCCGGATCCCGACGGTCGACGGGCTGGGCGACACCCCGTACGAGACGTCGGACACCGTGATGCGGCTGCCGGAGCTGCCCCGTTCGATGATCATCGTCGGAGCCGGCTACGTGGCCGCGGAGTTCGCCCACGTCTTCTCCGCGTACGGCACCGACGTGACCCTGGTGGGTCGCGGCGACACGCTGCTGCGGCAGGAGGACGCCGAGATCTCCTCCCGGTTCACCACGGCGATGGGCCGACGGGTGGACCTCCGGCTGCAGCACACGCTGACCGCGACCCGGCGCACCGAGACCGGCGTGGCCGTCGACGTCGAGGGCCCGGACGGTGCCGCCACCCTGACCGCCGACGTGCTGCTGCTGGCCACCGGGCGGATCCCCAACGGGGACGGGCTCGACCTCGACACCACCGGGGTCGCCCTGGACGAGGACGGCTACGTGATCGTCGACGAGCACCAGCAGACCGGGCGGCCCGGCATCTTCGCGCTCGGCGACGTGAGCTCCCACCACCAGCTCAAGCACGTGGCCAACCACGAGGCCCGGGTGGTCCAGCACAATCTCCTGCACCCCGAGGCGATGGTCGCCGCCGACCACCGGTACGTGCCGCACGCCGTCTTCTCCTCCCCGCAGGTCGCCTCCGTCGGGCTCACCGAGGAGGAGGCGTTCGCGCAGGGGGTCGGCTACGTCGTCGGTCAGACCGCGTACGCGTCGACGGCGTACGGCTGGGCGATGGGGGAGACCGGGGACCACGTGGTGAAGGTGCTGGCCGACCCGGCCACCGGCCTGCTGCTCGGCGCGCACCTGATCGGGCCGGACGCGTCGTCGCTGATCCAGCCGCTGATCCAGGCCATGAGCTTCGGGTTGGCGGCGCCTGGACGTGGCCCGTGGACAGTACTGGATCCACCCGGCGATGGCCGAGGTGGTGGAGAACGCGCTGCTGGCGCTGCCGCTGGACCCGCGGCCCGCCGGATGAGGACGGGCAGGTCGGTCGGAGCCCGCTCCCGGTCCCGGTCTGCCCGGTCCCGGCGCCTCCGGCTGCCGTTGACCCTGGCGTTGGCCGGTTGCCTGACCGCCGTCGCCTGCGGCACGCCATCGAGCACCGGCCCGCCCAGCGTCGCCCCGCCGCCGGTCGAGGTGTCCCCGTCTCCGGCGACACCCTCCGCGGCCGTCAGCGCCAGCGCGGCGCCGCTGTCGCCGTCACCGGTCAACCCGTCGACCCCGTGCTCCCTCGACCCCGGCTCCGTCCAGCCCTGCTCCGAGCGCCACCCCGACGCCGGTGCCGGCCCGCTGCGCGACCCTGGCGGGCTCGCTGAGTCTGCGGGACCAGGTCGGCCAGCTGATCATGGTCGCCGTCTCGTCCGGCGGGGTGAGCTCGTCCGCGGCCACGGCGATCGACGACAGCCGGGCCGGCTCCGTCCTGCTGCTCGGCAACACCACGGCCGGCTCCGCCCGGGTGGCCTCGGTGATCGAGCGCGCCCGCGGCGCCGCGCGGACACCGAAGGACGTGGACACGCTGGTGGCCGCCGACCAGGAGGGCGGCCAGGTGCAGCGCCTGCAGGGCAAGGGCTTCGACCGGATCCCGTCGGCCCAGCAGCAGGCCGAGGACTCGCCCGCCGAGCTGCAGAGCCGGGCCGCGCGCTGGGGTCGGCAGCTGAAGCGCGCCGGCGTGGACGCCGATCTGGCACCGGTGGCCGACGTGGTGCCGAAGAACCTGCAGAACCGCAACCAGCCGGTCGGTGTGCTGCGCCGCGGCTACGGGTCGGATCCGACGGCGGTGGCCGGTCACGTGGCGGCGTTCGTGCGGGGGATGGACGACGCCGGGGTGGCCACGTCGGTGAAGCACTTCCCGGGTCTGGGTCGCGTGCTCGGCAACACCGACTTCACCGCCGAGGTGGTCGACGGCACCACCACCCGGCGGGATGCCTACCTGAAGCCGTTCGCCGCCGGCATCGAGGCCGGAACCGACATGGTGATGGTCTCCTCGGCCTACTACAGCAAGATCGACAAGTCTCGCCGGGCCGCGTTCTCACCCACGGTGATCACCGGGATGCTGCGCGGAGACCTCGCCTTCACCGGGGTGGTGATCTCCGACGACCTGGCGGCGGCGGCGATGCGCGATGTCCGGCCGGGTCAGCGGATGCTGCGGTTCGTCCGGGCCGGTGGGGACCTGGCCATCGTCGGAGATCCCAGCCAGGCGGTGACGATGGCCGACGCCCTGGTCGAGGCGGCCCGCGACGACCCGGAGCTGGCCGCCGCGGTCGAGGCGTCGACGGTCCGGGTGCTGCAGCTCAAGGACCGACGGGGCCTGGCCGACTGCTGATCCACCACCCCTGATCCACCCCTGCACCGGCGTTGCCGGGCTGCGCGCGCCGGTCAGAGGAGACGGATCAGATGTCCACGCTGAGAGCGGCCAACGTGTCGCGGGCCGGCTTCACCAGCTCCGGCTTGGTGTCCGGGATCGAGGCGTAGTAGAGACCGGAGGTCGCACCCGCGTTGACCACGGCGACGATCAGCAGCTCGCCCTTGGCGGTCAGTCCGGGGATGTCGAAGGACAGCTGCGACTCCACCAGCCAGCCCTCCCGTCCGTCGACCGTGAGCGCCTTGCTGACCTGGACGTCGCTGGTCACCTCGGCGTCACCGTAGAACTGACCGAGGATGCAGCGGACCACGATCTGCGCCCCCTGCTCGGGGGTGTAGAACCCGTCGCCGGCCATCAGCTCGGCCACCAGGATCGAGGCGACCCAGCCGCTGCCCTTGCCGTCGTAGTTGCTCTGGTCCATGACCTGCTGCTTCTGCACGTCCCGGCCGAACGGCACCCGGTCGATCCGAGGTCGGTGCGACTCCCACGGGGAGCCCAGCCGCGGGTAGGAGATGGGTCCGCCGTGCACCCGCCCGTCGTTGGGATCGGCGCTGGGCTGGTCGGTGCTGGGCTCCGCCGAGCTGGTCGGGCAGACGTTCTGGGACGACTGGCCGGGACCGCCGGTGGTCGCCGCCGCCGCTGCTGCTGCCGATCGCCCGCACGGCGATCACGCCGACGACCACGATCACCACCAGCAGCGCGGCGGCGGCGATCCACCAGCCGATCGGCGACTTCCGCTGCTGGGTGCTCTGGAAGCTCGCGTACGCGCCGGGCTGACCCTGCCCGTACGCGTTCTGGCCGTACGGCTGCTGTCCCGCTCCCGGCTGCCCGTACGGAGTCTGCTGCCCGTACGGGTTCTGCCCGGAGGAGCTCTGTCCGTACGGCTGACCGCCTCCGGTCTGGCCCGGCTGCGGACCGCCCTGCATGCCCTGGACCAGCCCCTGGGCGGGGGGCGGGGCCTGCGGGTTCGGAGAGGTGGCCGCTGACCACGCCTGACCGTCCCAGTAGCGGTACAGGTTCGCGACGCCGCCCGGATCGGGATACCAGCCTGCCTGCGTACTCACGCAAGCGAGTTTAGGTGGGCTTCCCGGTCACCTCGGCCTCCGACCGCCCGCCGGCGGTCACGGCGGGCAGGTCAGCGGGCGGGGCACGTCAGGCGGGTGAGCCGCCGGGTGGCGAGGACGCCGGCACCCGTACGGTCCCGGTCACCGCCGCTCCGAGCAACGAGAAGACCGCCGCCGCGACGAACAGCAACCAGAAGCCACCGACCACCGCGATCAGCCCGGCACCGACCACCGGACCCAGCAGCTGACCCAGGTTGGCAGAGACGTTGACGATGCCGAGGTCCTGGGCGTTCTTGGCCGTGTCCGGCAGCAGGTCGGTGGCCAGTGCCAGGCCACCGGCGCTGAAGACCCCGTAGCCGACGCCGATCAACGCGGCGGCGACGAACGTGACCGGCAGCGTCGGCCTGACGGCGATGATCATCGCCGCGACCGCCTGGACCACGGCCGCGCCGACCACCATCCCCTTGCGCCGACCGGTCCGGTCCGAGACCACGCCGCCGATCACCGACGCGGCGACCAGGAACACGGTGTAGACCACGATCAGCAGCAGCAGGCTGTTCTCCGCGTCCACGGCGGACCGCCCGATCCCGAACATGAGGAAGAACAGCAGCAGGGCCGTCCCGAGGGCGTTGCCGAGGTTGCCGGCCAGCCGGCCGAACAGGAGGCGGGTGAAGTCGCGGTCGCGGCGCACCGGGGTGGTGGTGGCGCGAGCAGTCGCGTGGGCGACGACGGGTGCGGGGAGGGGAGTCGCCGGGCGCGAGGTGGACCGGTCGGACCCGGGACCGGATCAGTCGGGGTCGAAGTGATCCGGCGGGCCGGGACGCGGGGCGCTTCAGCTGGCCCGGGTGCCGGGTCCGGCAGCAGGAGAGCACCGAGGGTGCCGCCGACCGCCAGCAGACCGGCCAGCAGCAGGTAGCCGCCGAGCAGTCCGACGCCGGTCACCACGACCACCCCGACCCCGAGCACCACCCCGACGGCCTGCATGGAGCCGACGGCGGCCGAGGCGGCCCCGCGTTGGGTCGTCAGCTGGTCGGCGATCAGTGCGGTGAAGGCCGAGGACGCGACGGCGAACCCGACCGAGACGGCGACCCAGGCGGCGCCGACCGCCAGCGGCCCGCGGGCGAACGCCAGCGCGATCAACGCACAGACGCCGATGGCGACGCCGGCCAGCGCCCAGGGTCGCCGCCGTCCCCACCGGGACCGGGTCCGGTCCGAGAGTGCTCCCGCCACCGGACCGGCGACGATCCCGGCCAGACCGCCGACCCCGAGGACCAGGCCCGACTGCACGACGCCGCGGATCCAGCCGTCGGCGTCGCCGGGGGTGTTCAGCTGCAGCGGGATGAGCAGCTGCAGCGGGGTCAGCTGCACCGTCCAGAGCGCCAACCAGGCCAGCGTGAAGGGAACGAACCAGCGGGACCCGACGTGGCCGGACAACGGCGTACGCGGGGCCGGCGGGGCAGAGGGCACGGCCGCACCGTACCCGCCGCTCCGCCGTGGCGGTGGCGTTTTCCCGACATCGGTCGGCTTCGTGGGCCGATCAGAGCCGGGAGCGCGGATCAGCCGAAGCGACCGCTGATGTAGTCCTCGGTGGCCTTCTGGTCGGGGTTGGAGAAGATCTTGTCCGTCGTGCCCATCTCGATCAGCCGGCCCGGCTTGCCCTGCGCGGACAGGTTGAAGAAGGCCGTCATGTCGCTGACCCGAGCGGCCTGCTGCATGTTGTGGGTCACGATGACCACCGTGTAGTTCTCCTTGAGCTCACCGATGAGGTCCTCGATGGCCAGGGTGGAGATCGGGTCCAGGGCCGAGCACGGCTCGTCCATCAAGATCACCTCGGGCTGCACGGCGATCGCCCGGGCGATGCAGAGGCGCTGCTGCTGACCACCGGACAGGCCGGAACCCGGCTTGTCCAGCCGGTCCTTGACCTCGTTCCAGAGGTTGGCGCTGCGCAGCGAGCCCTCCAGCAGCTCCTTGCTCTTCGCCGTCGACATCCGCTGGTTGTTCAGCTTCACCCCGGCCAGGACGTTGTCACCGATCGACATGGTGGGGAAGGGGTTGGGCCGCTGGAACACCATCCCGACCTGACGCCGCACCCGGACGGGGTCGACGCCGGGGCCGTAGAGGTCGTCGCCGTCGAGCTTGACCGAGCCCTCGACGTACGCCTTGGGGATCACCTCGTGCATCCGGTTCAGGGTCCGCAGGAAGGTCGACTTGCCGCAGCCGGACGGGCCGATGAAGGCCATCACGGTCCGGGGCTCGACGGTCAGCGAGACGTCCTCGACCGCCTTGAAGTCGCCGTAGTAGACGTTGAGGTCGGAGACCTCGATGCGCTTGGACATGGTGCTCTCGTTGCCTTTCGTTCGCCGCTCAGCGCCCGGCCTTGGGAGCGAACCTGGCTGCCACCAGTCGCCCCGCAAGGTTCAGGACCATCACGATCAGGATCAGGGTCAGCGCGCCGGCCCAGGCGCGGTCCAGGTAGGCCGAAGCCGGGTTCCCCTGGTCGATGTAGGACCGGTAGACGAACACCGGCAGCGTCATCATCGGGCCGCTGACGGGGTTGTTGTTGAGGCTCTGGGTGAAGCCGGCCGCGATCAGCAGCGGGGCCGTCTCGCCGATGACCCGGGCCACCGCGAGCATCACCCCGGTGACGATGCCGGCCAGTGCTGTCGGCAGCACCACCTTGACGATGGTCAGCCACTTCGGCACACCGAGGGCGTACGAGGCCTCCCGCAGCTCGTTCGGGACGATCTTGAGCAGCTCCTCGATGGAGCGCACCACGACCGGGATCATCAGCACGGTCAGCGCGACCGCGCCGGCCAGTCCCGACTTGGTGCCCGGACCGAAGAACAGCACGAACAGCGCGTACGCGAACAGGCCGGCCACGATCGAGGGGATGCCCGTCATCACGTCGACGAAGAAGGTGATCGAGCGGGCCAGGTGCCCGGTGCCGTACTCCACCAGGTAGATGGCGGCCAGGATGCCGATCGGCACCGAGATCAAGGTGGCGATCCCGGTCACCCACAGGGTGCCGGTGATGGCGTGCACCGCACCGCCGCCCTCACCGACCACGCTGCGCATCGAGTAGGTGAAGAACTGCGGGTCGAAGCGCGCCGATCCCTTCTGGATCACGGAGATGACCAGCGAGACCAGCGGCAGCAGGGCGAGCCCGAACGCGCTGGTCACGGTGATGGTGGCCAACCGGTCCTTGGCCTTGCGGCTGCCCTCGACCGCGAGCGAGGCGATCATCATGACCGCGGTGAAGATCAGTGCGCCGACCAGCAGGATCCGGATCAGGCCGGGCGAGCCGGTGGCGAAGAACAGGCTGGCCGAGGCGAGCAGGGCGATCGTGAGCACGATCCCGGTCGTCCAGGACGGCAGCCGCCCGGCGGTCAGCCGGACCGGGGCGACGGCGGGGGTGGTGGTGGTCATCAGTTGGCTCCCGAGAACTCTTTGCGCCGGTTGACGATCGCGCGGGCGATCATGTTCACCCCGAGGGTGATCACGAACAGCACCAGACCGGTCGCGATCAGCTGGTTCACGCCGAGGCCGTACGACTCCGGGAAGCTGAGCGCGATGTTGGCCGCGATGGTGCTGGGGTTCTGCGAGGTGAGGAGGGCAAAGGAGACGATTGCCGACGGCGACAGCACCATGGCCACCGCCATCGTCTCGCCCAGGGCCCGGCCGAGGCCGAGCATGGACGCCGACACGATGCCGGGGCGGGCGAACGGCAGCACGGCCATCCGGATCATCTCCCAGCGGGTGGCGCCCAGGGCCAGAGCGGCTTCTTCGTGCAGCCGCGGGACCTGGAGGAACACCTCCCGGCTGAGCGCGGTGACGATGGGCAGGATCATCACGGCCAGCACCACGGCCACGGTGAGGATCGTGCGACCGGTGCCCGAGGCAGGCCCGGCGAAGAACGGGATGAAGCCGAGGTTCTCGGTCAACCAGACGAACACCGGCTGCAGGGCCGGAGCCAGCACGCCGATACCCCACAGGCCGTAGACCACCGACGGAACGGCGGCGAGCAGGTCGATCACGTAACCGAGACCGGCGGCCAGCCGACGGGGCGCGAAGTGGGAGATGAACAAGGCGATCGCGATGGCCACCGGCACGCCCATGATCAGAGCCAGCGTCGCGGCCCAGACGGTGCCGAAGATCAGCGGCGCGACGAACTGCGGGAACGGCCCGTACGGCAGGTCGGCGGCCGGCGCGGTGAGCGCGGGGAGCCCCTGCCAGAGCAGGAAGGCCGCGACCAGCGCCAGGATGATCAAGATCAGCGCGCCGGAACCCGTGGACAGGCTCTGGAAGACGCGATCCCCGAGTCGTCGGACCGTGCCCTTCTTGATGGTGCCCCCTCCGCCGCGGTTCTTCACCTCAGAGGGTACGGGCCGCTGACCCCCGTCGGGGGTGGTGGCCTGGTCGGGTTTGAGCTGCGTCATGGTCTCTCCGGGTCCAGAAGGTGGATCGAGCGCACCGTCGGTCGCGACCCGCGGCGACGGGCCGCGACCGACGGTGCGAACGATGGATCAGGAGATCGTCGCGGCGGCGGCCTCGACGTCGGCCGACAGCTTCGACGACAGCGGCGCCATCTTCGCGGTCTCGACCGCGTCCTGCTGGCCGGCCTCCGAGGCGATGTAGCTCAGGTAGGACTTGACCAGCTCGGCAGTCGCCGGGTCCTTGTACTTCTGGCAGGCGATCGCGTACGACAGCAACACGATCGGATAGACGTCGCCGTCCGCGGTGCGGTTCAGCTCGATCGACCAGTCGTT
>CAWARE010000038.1:0-28660 GCA_963784345.1 uncultured Actinomycetota bacterium | reverse complement strand
ATCAGCCGAAGCGACCGCTGATGTAGTCCTCGGTGGCCTTCTGCTCGGGGTTGGAGAAGATCTTGTCCGTGGTGCCCATCTCGATCAGCCGGCCCGGCTTGCCCTGCGCGGACAGGTTGAAGAACGCCGTCATGTCGCTGACCCGGGCGGCCTGCTGCATGTTGTGGGTCACGATGACCACCGTGTAGTTCTCCTTGAGCTCACCGATCAGGTCCTCGATGGCCAGGGTGGAGATCGGGTCCAGGGCCGAGCACGGCTCGTCCATCAAGATCACCTCGGGCTGCACGGCGATCGCCCGGGCGATGCAGAGACGCTGCTGCTGACCGCCGGACAGACCCGAGCCCGGCTTGTCCAGCCGGTCCTTGACCTCGTTCCAGAGGTTGGCGCTGCGCAGCGAGCCCTCCAGCAGCTCCTTGCTCTTGGCCGTCGACATCCGCTGGTTGTTCAGCTTCACCCCGGCCAGCACGTTGTCGCCGATCGACATGGTGGGGAAGGGGTTGGGCCGCTGGAACACCATCCCGACCTGACGCCGCACCCGGACGGGGTCGACCCCGGGGCCGTAGAGGTCGTCGCCGTCGAGCTTGACCGAGCCCTCGACGTACGCCTTGGGGATCACCTCGTGCATCCGGTTCAGGGTCCGCAGGAAGGTCGACTTGCCGCAGCCGGACGGACCGATGAAGGCCATCACGGTCCGGGGCTCGACGGTCAGCGAGACGTCCTCGACCGCCTTGAAGTCGCCGTAGTAGACGTTGAGGTCGTTGACCTCGATGCGCTTGGACATGGTCTCTCGTTGCCTTTCGTTCGCCGCTCAGCGCCCGGCCTTGGGGGCGAACTTGGCCGCCACCAGTCGCCCCGCAAGGTTCAGGACCATCACGATCAGGATCAGGGTCAGCGCGCCGGCCCAGGCGCGGTCCAGGTAGGCCGAAGCCGGGTTGCCCTGGTCGATGTAGGACCGGTAGACGAACACCGGCAGCGTCATCATCGGGCCGCTGACGGGGTTGTTGTTGAGGCTCTGGGTGAAGCCGGCCGCGATCAGCAGCGGGGCCGTCTCGCCGATGACCCGGGCCACCGCGAGCATCACCCCGGTGACGATGCCGGCCAGCGCGGTCGGCAGCACCACCTTGACGATGGTCAGCCACTTCGGCACCCCGAGGGCGTACGAGGCCTCGCGCAGCTCGTTCGGGACGATCTTGAGCAGCTCCTCGATGGAGCGCACCACGACCGGGATCATCAGCACGGTCAGCGCGACCGCGCCGGCCAGGCCGGACTTGGTGCCCGGACCGAAGAACAGCACGAACAGCGCGTACGCGAACAGGCCGGCCACGATCGAGGGGATGCCCGTCATCACGTCGACGAAGAAGGTGATCGAGCGGGCCAGGGTGCCCGGTGCCGTACTCCACCAGGTAGATCGCGGCCAGGATGCCGATCGGCACCGAGATCAAGGTGGCGATGCCGGTCACCCACAGGGTGCCGGTGATGGCGTGCACCGCACCGCCGCCCTCGCCGACGACGCTGCGCATGGAGTAGGTGAAGAACTGCAGGTCGAAACGCGCCGACCCCTTCTGGATCACCGAGATGACCAGCGAGACCAGCGGCAGCAGGGCCAGCCCGAACGCGCTGGTCACGGTGATGGTGGCCAGCCGGTCCTTGGCCTTGCGGCTGCCCTCGACCGCGAGCGAGGCGATCATCATCACCGCGGTGAAGATCAGTGCGCCGACCAGCAGGATCCGGACGAGGCCGGGCGAGCCGGTGGCGAAGAACAGGGTGGCCGAGGCGCAGCAGCGCGACCGTGAGCACGATCCCGGTGGTCCAGGACGGCAGCCGACCGGCGGTCAGCCGGACCGGGGCGAGGGTGGGGGTGGTGGTGGTCATCAGTTGGCTCCCGAGAACTCTTTGCGCCGGTTGACGATCGCGCGGGCGATCATGTTCACCGCCGAGGGTGATCACGAACAGCACCAGACCGGTGGCGATCAGCTGGTTCACGCCGAGCCCGTACGACTCCGGGAAGCTGAGCGCGATGTTGGCCGCGATCGTGCTGGGGTTCTGCGAGGTGAGCAGGGCGAAGGAGACGATCGCCGACGGCGACAGGACCATGGCCACGGCCATCGTCTCGCCCAGGGCCCGACCGAGGCCGAGCATCGACGCGGACACGATGCCGGGCCGGGCGAACGGCAGCACGGCCATCCGGATCATCTCCCAGCGGGTGGCGCCCAGGGCCAGGGCCGCCTCCTCGTGCAGCCGCGGGACCTGGAGGAACACCTCCCGGCTGAGCGCGGTGACGATCGGCAGGATCATCACCGCCAGCACCACGGCCACGGTGAGGATGGTGCGACCGGTGCCCGAGGCGGGGCCGGCGAACAGCGGGATGAAGCCGAGGTTGCTCGGTCAGCCAGACGAAGACCGGCTGCAGGGCCGGGGCCAGCACGCCGATGCCCCACAGGCCGTAGACCACCGACGGGACCGCGGCGAGCAGGTCGATCACGTAGCCGAGACCGGCGGCCAGCCGACGGGGCGCGAAGTGGGAGATGAACAGCGCGATGGCGATGGCCACCGGCACGCCCATGATCAGCGCCAGGATCGCGGCCCAGACGGTGCCGAAGATCAGCGGCGCGACGAACTGCGGGAACGGCCCGTACGGCAGGTCGGCGGCCGGCGCGGTGAGCGCGGGCAGTCCCTGCCAGAGCAGGAAGGCCGCCACCAGCGCCAGGATGATCAAGATCAGCGCGCCGGAACCCGGTGGACAGGCTCTGGAAGACCCGATCCCCGAGTCGTCGGACCGTGCCCTTCTTGATGGTGCCCCCTCCGCCGCGGTTCTTCACCTCAGAGGGTACGGGCCGCTGACCCCCGTCGGGGGTGGTGGCCTGGTCAGGCTTGAGCTGCGTCATGGTCTCTCCGGGTCCAGAAGGTGGATCGACCGCACCGGCGGTCGCGGCCCGCGGCGACGGGCCGCGACCGACGGTGCGGACGACGGATCAGGAGATCGTCGCGGCGGCGGCCTCGACGTCGGCCGACAGCTTCGACGACAGCGGCGCCATCTTCGCGGTCTTGACCGCGTCCTGCTGGCCGGCCGCCGAGGCGACGTAGCTCAGGTAGGACTTGACCAGCTCGGCGGTCGCCGGGTCCTTGTACTTCTGGCAGGCGATCGCGTACGA
Source organism: uncultured Actinomycetota bacterium (assembly GCA_963784345.1). GTDB lineage: Bacteria > Actinomycetota > Actinomycetes > Propionibacteriales > Propionibacteriaceae > Microlunatus. Next base: position 25,508 of record CAWARE010000038.1, on the reverse strand, counting down.
CAGCAGCACGATCGGGTAGACGTCGCCGTCCGCGGTGCGGTTGAGCTCGATCGACCAGTCGTTCTCCGAACGACCGTCACCGGTGACCCGCTCGGAGGCGTCGACGATCGCGGCCGCGGCCTCGGCGGTCGGCTTCTGGAACTTGTCGCCGACCTTGATCTCGGCGCGACGCCCAGGTCGCCGGCCTTGGAGGCGTCGGCGTAGCCGATGGTGCCGGTGCCGTTGGTCACGGTGTCGACCACGCCCGAGGTCTGCGGGGCGGCCTCGCCACCCGGCAGCGGCCACTCGCCGTCCGGCTCCGAGGTCCACACCTTGGGGGCGGCCTGGTGCAGGTAGTCGGTGAAGTTCTCGGTGGTGCCCGAGTCGTCCGCGCGGTGCACGGCGGTGATGGTCTGGTCCGGCAGCGTGGCGCCGTCGTTCAGCGCCGCGATCTTCGGGTCGTTCCACTTGGTGATCTTGCCGGCGAAGATGCCGGCCAGGGTGTCGGCGTCCAGCTTGAGGTCGCTGACGCCCTCGACGTTGTAGATGACCGCGATCGGGCTGATGTAGATCGGCAGGTTGATGGCGGTCTGGCTGGCGTCGCACCGCGACTTGGCCAGCGCCTCGGCGGTGATCTCCTCGGGCTTCATGGCCCGGTCGGACCCGGCGAAGTCGGCGCCGCCCCCGGCGAACGCCTCCCGGCCGGCCCCCGAGCCGTCGGGGGAGTAGTTGACCGTGACATCGGGGTTCTTGGTCTGGAAGGCGGCGGCCCAGGTCTCCTGGGCGGTGGCGGCCGAGGACGCGCCGATGCCGGTGAGGGTGCCGGTCAGGCTGGCGCCCGACTCGGTCGAACCCCCGGGAGCCGCGCCGCCCTCGTTGGCCGCGCAGGAGGACATGGCCAGCACGGTGGCGGTGGCGAGCGCCAGGACGGCGCCCTTGCGAGAGATCTTCACTCGTTCCCCTTGTCAGACTCTGACTCAGTCTGGTGAGCATGGGAGCCACGGTGGCTCCGTCGCGGACGCTAAGCAGGTCTTGTGACCGGTCGGGGACGGTTGGGTGAACAGCAGACCAACGGCATCGTCGCGGGTTCGCGCCTGCCTGGCCGCGCTCCCCGTCGACCTGCGCTCTCTCGTCGCGCTCCCCAGGAGGCGTGAACTTTCCGTCACTCGACGGATATTGCGGCTCTCGACCCCGTCCGATGCAGGAGAAGCCGTCGAATGATGGAAAGTTGCACGCAGGCCACCCGGAGGCCGCAATCGCGTCCGTGGATGGCCGCTGACCGGACGCCGGTGGCGCTCGGCCGGACGACAGCGCCTGGCGCTCAGGCCTGGGGTCGGTACCGCTCGATCGCGTGCACGTCGTCGGCGGTCAGGTGGGTGACCAACATCTCACCGGTGGCCAGGGTGGCCGGGGCCAGCTCCAGGGCCTCCAGGATCGAGGGCAGCACCGGTCGGTGCACGCAGATCGCGGTCGGCAGCCCGCCGGCCAGCACCCCCTCGCGGATCTTGCCGATCAGGCGGACGACGGCCTCGGGGTCCCCGTGCCGATCTCCTCGGTCAGGGTGTCGTGGGTCTCGATGCCGATCTTGGCCGCTGGCGGCGTACGGCTCCAGCGTGGTCAGGCAGCGGCCGGAGGTGGAGCTGATCAGGTTCTCGATCCCGTACGCGGTCAGGAACGGCACCAGCTGACGGGCCTGCTTGCGGCCGCGCGCCCCGAGCGGGCGGAGGGTGTCCTTCTTCGACCAGTCCTTGCGCTCCATCGCCTTGCCGTGCCGGACCAGGATCAGCGTCGTGGTGGCGGGCTGATCCAGGTGCTGGCGGACCAGCTCCTTGTCGTGCTCGAAGGTGAGCCGGTGCAGAGCCGCCTTCACCGGCAGCCAGGACACCACGTCGACCTCGTCGTCGGGGGCCCGCTTGATCACCTCGAGCGGCTGTCCGGACCAGTAGCGGACCTCCTTGGTCGCCCCCGAGCTCAGCGGGTAGAGGACCGTGTCCAGCGGTGCCTGCAGCCGGATCGTCACCCCGGTCTCCTCGCGGACCTCGCGCGCCGCCGCGGCCACCACCGACTCGCCGGCCTCGACCTTGCCCTTGGGCAGGGTCCAGTCCTTGTAGCGATCCCGGTGGATGATCAAGATCTCGGCATCCTTGCCCGGGCGGACGCGGCGGACGACCGCGCCTCCGGCGAGGACGGTCCTCTTGTCCTTGCGGCTCACGAGCGGTCTCACTTGACGGCTCGTCTCCGGCTCTTGACGCTGATCAGGTGCGCCTGCATGTCGGTCAGCGGCTCGCCGTCGGCATCGACGGTGCGCTGGGTCCAGGTGCCGTCGGAGTTCAGCCACCATGCCGCCGTGCCGGGGTCGAAGGCCAGATCGAAGAGGCCCTCGATCTCGGTCACGTGGGCCGGGTTGGTGATCGAGGCGAGCACCTCGACCCGGCGGTCCAGGTTGCGGTGCATCAGGTCCGCCGAGCCGATCCCCACCGACGGCTGCCCGTCGTTGGCGAACCAGAACAACCGGCTGTGCTCCAGGAACCGGCCGAGGATGCTGCGGACCCGGATGTTCTCGCTCAGCCCCGGGACGCCGGGCCGGATGGTGCAGATGCCCCGCACCCACAGGTCGACCGGTACCCCGGCCTGCGGAGGCCCGGTAGAGCGCGTCGGACATGGTCTCGTCGACCAGGGAGTTGACCTTGATCTTGATGCCGGCCGGCTTCCCGTCCTCCTGGTTGGCGATCTCGTTGTTGATCCGGTCGAGCAGTCCGGTGCGGATGCCGTGCGGAGCGACCAGCAGCCGGCGGTACTGGGTCTCCTGACTCATCCCCGACATGTGGTTGAACAGCCGACCGATGTCGTCGGTGATGATCGGGTTGGCGGTCAGCAGGCCCATGTCCTCGTACAGCCGGGCCGTCTTCGGGTTGTAGTTGCCGGTGCCGATGTGGGCGTAGCGGCGCAGCCCGTCGGGCTCGTCCCGGACCACCATCGACAGCTTGCAGTGGGTCTTCAGGCCGAGCAGCCCGTAGACCACGTGGCAGCCGTGCTGCTCCAGCCGTCGGGCCCAGGCGATGTTGGCCTGCTCGTCGAAGCGGGCCTTGATCTCCACCAGCGCCAGCACCTGCTTGCCCTGCTCGGCCGCCTCGATCAGGGCGTCGATGATGGGGGAGTCGCCGGAGGTGCGGTAGAGGGTCTGCTTGATGGCCAGCACCTGCGGGTCGTCGGCAGCCTGCTCGATGAAGCGCGTGACGCTGGTCGCGAACGAGTCGTACGGGTGGTGCAGCAGCACGTCGCGCTGCTTCAGAGCGGCGAACATGTCGGCCGGCTGGGCGGTCTCGACCTCGGCCAGGTGCGGGTGGGTGGCGGGCAGGAAGGCCGGGTACTTCAGCTCGGCCCGGTCCAGGTCGGTCAGCGAGAACAGCCCGCGCAGATCGAGCGGACCCGGCAGCGCGAACACCTCCTTGTCGCTGATGTCGAGCTCGGTGGTCAGCAGCTCGAGCATCTTCGGGTCGATGTCGTCCTCGACCTCCAGGCGCACCGGCGGCCGACCGACCTTGCGTCGCAGCAGCTCGCGCTCCAGGGCGACCAGCAGGTTCTCGGCGTCGTCCTCCTCGACCTCGACGTCCTCGTTCCGGGTGACCCGGAAGACGTGGTGCTGGACCACCTGCATGCCGGTGAACAGCTGATCGAGGTGCCGGGCGATCACGTCCTCCAGGGCCACGAACCGGCCCTCGTCCAGCTTGACGAACCGGGGCAGCACGCTCGGCACCTTGACCCGGGCGAACTGCCGGATGCCGGTCACCGGGTTCTTGACCAGCACCGCCAGGTTGATCGACAGGCCGGAGATGTACGGGAAGGGGTGCGACGGGTCAACGGCCAGCGGCGTGAGCACCGGGAAGATGCGCTCGGCGAACAGCTCGCGCATCCGGTCCTTCTCGTGGGTGGCCAGCTCGTGCCACCGCAGGATCTCGATCCCCTCCGCGGCCAGCTGCGGGCCGGATCTCCTCCTCGAACACCCGGGAGTGCTCGTCGACCAGCTCGCGGGTCCGGGTCAGGATCGCCTGGTGCACCTCGCGGGGCATCAACCCGCTGACCGAGCGGACCGCCACGCCGGCGGCGATCCGGCGCTTCAGACCGGCGACCCGGACCATGAAGAACTCGTCCAGGTTGTTGGCGAAGATCGCCAGGAACTTCGCCCGCTCCAGCAGCGGCACCCGCTGCGCGTCCTTGGCCAGCTCGAGCACGCGGTTGTTGAAGGCCAGCCAGGACAGCTCACGGTCGGAGTAGCGGTCCTCGGGCAGCCCGTCGCCCTCGACCTCGCCGGCGTCCCCGACCACCCCGGTGGTCTCGAGGAGGTCGTTCGCCAGGTCGGGTGCGTTCATCGTTTCTCCAGTGCTCGCCGGGTGCAGGTGAATCGTATCGACGGAGCCGATCGACAATCGATAGTCAGCCGGATGCCCCGGCTGGGAGCCGGGGCGGCGTACATCACGTCGGCGGCTGACGAGGGAGAAACCGTACCGGTGGTAGAGCGCCAGGGCCCGCGTCGTTGTCGGCCTCGACGTAGAGGTCGACCTCGCTCGCTCCGCCGTCCCGCAGGTGCCGGAGTCCGACCCCGAGCAGCGGGGTGCCGAGGCCGCGGACCCCGGCGGCGGGGTCCACGCCGATCACGTACACCTCACCCGTCGACGAGCCCGGCTCGCGCTTGGTCCAGTGGAAACCGACGATCGTGCTGGTCGTCGGCGAACGGCCACGAAGAAGCCGGCCGGGTCGAACCAGGGCTCGGCCTTGCGCTGCTCCAGATCGACACGGGTCAACGACCCCTGCTCCGGGTGGTAGGCGAAGGCACGGGCGTTGACCGCCAGCCACTCCTCGTCATCGACTCCCGGGCGGAAGGTGCGGATGGCGATCCCCGGCGGTGGCTCGGCTGGGCGGCAGGTCGCCGCTGAGGGGGCGCGCGAGCACCTGAAGAGTCCGGACGGGCCGCAGACCCAGGGAGGCCGCCAGGGCTCGGGCCGCCGGGGAGTCACCGCTCGCCCACACCCGCATCGGCTCGTCCTCGGCCGCCAGCCGTCGCCAGAGCGCCGCGCCGATGCCCCGGCGTCGATGGTCCGGGGCGACGACCAGGGCGGCGACCGGACCGGAGTCCTGTCCGATGGCCTGGGCGTAGCCGACCAGGTCGCCGGTGTCGGGATCGCGGGCGAGCACGTGCGTGGCGGCCGGGTGCGGTCGTCCGGTACTGCGCAGAGCGAGCAGGCCGGCTTCGTTGACCGCCGCATGTCCGTCCTGCGCGGCCGCACGCTCGACGAGAGCGATCACCTGCTGCTGCGCGGTCGGAGACGGATCGAGGGTGACGGTGAGGGTGGCCGGGCGGTAGTCAGCCATCCGGACAATGTAGTGGTCGGGAACGGAGGCCCGTCGGGGGTGTCGGGCGGCCCCGGATCCCGCGGCACTCGGTCGGCGGCCCGGCGCACCTTATGCTCGCAGCCATGCGAGACGAGCAGTACGCCGCCCAGGACCTCCCGTCGTACGGAGCGCACGAGCAGCCGGCGATCGTGTCCCGTACCCGCCGGCACCTGCGGACGACGCTGCTCGGGACCATCGTGGCCGTGCTCGGTCTGGCGTCCGCGGTGGCGGCCTGGTGACCTATCCCGACATCGAGGGCGTCTTCCAGGGTCGGAGGTGGACGCAGGGGATGGTCTGGTGCAGCGCGGCGATGCTGGTGCTGTGCCTGTGGCAGCACCTGTCCTGGCTACGGGCGACCGCGGTCTGGCACGGGCGGCGCGACAGCGACCTGGTGGCCGTGGTCGCCGTCTCCTGGATCCTCCAGCTGGTCTCGTACGCCGTCGCGGTGATCGCCCTGGTGGTCTGCGTGATCGCCCTGTTCGAGGTCGGCCGGTTCGCCACCACCGCCGTCTTCCTGGTGCTCTCCCTGGTCGCCCTGCTCGCCGCCCAGGTGCTCGCCGGCGTCCAGTACGTCAGAGCCGAAGGCCCGCCAGGAACAGTCCCTGCCCACCTGAAAGTCAGACGGGACTAAGAGCCGCACGACAACGCTTGCAACTCGACCTTCACCGGATCGCGCTGTGTTGTCTGTGCTCGCTCCGCTCGCACGCGGATCGCGCTCGAACCCGACGGTGTCGTCACTCTTCGCGAAACGAAAAGCGTGTTTCGCTCCTCGTTCCTCCATCCGTCGGCGCGCGATCCGGTTGGTGAGACTTCAAAGCAACAACCAACTCGCCTAGATCAAACTCTGCTGTCCTCTGATTGAGCCACGAAGCGGTAGCCGACGTTGCGGACGGTGCCGATGACCGACTCGTACTCGGGGCCGAGCTTGGCGCGGAGGCGGCGGACGTGCACGTCGACGGTCCGGGTGCCACCGAAGTAGTCGTAGCCCCACACGTCGCTGAGCAGCTGCTGGCGGCTGAACACCCGGCCGGGGTGCTGGGCCAGGTACTTCAGCAGCTCGAACTCGGTGTAGGTCAGATCGAGCTGGGCGCCGTTGAGCTTCGCGGAGTAGCCGGCCTCGTCGATGATGATGTTGCCGGTCTGGATCAAGGGCTCCCCGGCGTTGCTGGCCGACGGCGAGGTCGCCAGCCGGATGCGGACGTCGACCTCGGCCGGTCCGGCGGTGTTGAGCAGGATGTCGTCGAACCCCCAGTCCGCCGACAACGCCGCCAGGCCGCCCTCGCTGACCACGACCAGCAGCGGCGACTCCTTGCCGGTGGTCTCGATCAGTCGGCACAGCGATCGGGCGCCGACCAGATCGCGGCGCGCGTCGAGCAGGATGACGTCGGCCGGTGGAGCGTCCAGCAGAGCAGTCGCCTCGGCCTGGGCCACCTTCACCTGATGGGGGAGGAGCTCCAGGGCGGGCAGGATCTCCGCAGACGCATGCATATCGTTGGTCAACATCAGCAAGGTGGCCATCGAGGTCTCCTCCGGCTCCAGGGTTGAGGCGTGATGACAGCACAGGAACCACAAGACGGTCGAGCCTCGCACCCACCGTCTGGGGCCTCGTCGCAAGATGAGAATACGGCAAGAACGACTGTCGACCTCGTGTTCTGGGCCGGGGCCAAGGCCGTCGCCGGCACCGCGTCGGAACAGTGGCCGGCCCGGACCCTGGGGAGGCCTTGCGGGCGGCAGCCGCCAGTCGCGGCCCCGACGCCCGATTCGACCGCCTGCTTACGGTCTGTACCGTCCTGGTGGACGGTGTGGTCGTGCGCCCTGAGCGACTGGGAGGCACCGCTGGACGGTCCCGTACGGGCGGAGCTGCTACCCCCGTACGCCGGCGGAGCTGACTGAAACGTCTCGGTACCGCCGATGTCATACAGGTGAATGGACGGCAAAAAACCGGTTGCGAGTGGTCTAACTCACACCGACCGATCTCATCCCGCGGATAGGTGAGAGCGACCTGGTGGCCGAGAACAACCGTACGACATCACTGTCCACATCGTGGACGCCCGTCTCGTCTGGTGAGAGAACCCTTGGAGCGGGTGGTCGCCGCCCCTAGCCTGTCTTCATGATCGCGACGAATGCGTGGGCAGTTCCGCTCACCCGCCGCCTGGCCGTCGACCACGGCCGGATGCGCTCGTCGCTCTGTCGTTCCATGTGACACCCGGACCTCTCCGGGCCTGTCACCACCTCTGCGCGCACGCGCCTCGTCGTGCTGCGCACCCGAGATCGCACGATCAACGTCACCTACCACAGGAGCACAGGACATGAGCAGGCAAGAGGTACTCGTCGACGCCGACTGGGTCGCGGAGCACGCAAGCGACACCAACGTGGTGCTGGTCGAGGTCGACGAGGACACCACGGCGTACGACGGTGGCCACATCGCCGGCGCGGTCAAGATCGACTGGAAGACCGACCTGCAGGACCCGATCCGGCGGGACTTCGTCAACAAGGAGCAGTTCGAGGCGCTGCTGTCCGAGCGCGGCATCAGCAACGAGGACACCGTCGTGCTGTACGGCGGTAACAACAACTGGTTCGCCGCGTACGCGTACTGGTACTTCAAGCTGTACGGCCACAGCGACGCCCGGCTGCTCGACGGCGGGCGCAAGAAGTGGGAGCTCGACGCTCGTGAGCTCACGTCCGAGTCGGTGACCCGTCCGGCCACGCAGTACAAGGCGGCGGAGCCCAACCTCGAGATCCGGGCCTTCCGGGACGAGGCCATCGCCGCGATCGGCCAGCTCAGCCTGGTCGACGTCCGCAGCCCCGACGAGTTCGCCGGTCGGCTGCTCGCCCCGGCGCACCTTCCCCAGGAGCAGGCGCAGCGCGGCGGTCACATCCCGACCGCGGTGAACGTGCCCTGGAGCAAGGCGGCCAACGACGACGGCACCTTCAAGTCCGACGACGCCCTGACCGAGCTGTACGGCAACGCCGGCCTCGATTTCGATCGCAACATCATCGCCTACTGCCGTATCGGCGAGCGGAGCGCGCACACCTGGTTCGTGCTGCACGAGCTGCTCGGCAACGAGAACGTGAAGAACTACGACGGATCGTGGACGGAGTACGGCTCGCTCGTGGGCGTCCCCGTCGCCGTCGGTGACGAGCCCGGCGAGGCCTGACGCACGACCCCGTCCCGGGCCTTCATCGATCGCCCGGGGCGGGCAGCACCATCCCGACCCCCCCACCCAGTAAGGACAGAACAATGTGCGGAGCCACCCAAGGCGGACTCAGCGTGCAGGGCATCGACGTCACCAAGGAAGCGGTGATCCAGGGCCGCGTGCTGCGCAGCGGTGAGCCGGTCTCCAACGCCTACGTGCGTCTGCTCGACTCGACCGGTGAGTTCACCGCCGAGGTGCCGACCTCGGCCACCGGCCACTTCCGGTTCTTCGCCGGCGACGGGTCCTGGACCCTTCGCACGCTGGCCCCGGGTGCGCAGACCGATCGCCAGGTGGTCGCCTCCCGCGGCAACGTGCTCGAGGTGGACGTCCTCCTCGACGCCGTCGCTGCCGCCTGAGTCGGTCCTCTCGATCCTGCTCGGCCGCCCCGGATCGGGGTGTGAGCAGGTACTGGTCGCCGAGCGAGGCGCCGTCCCCCTGCGGTGGACGGCGCCTCACTGGCGTTCCGGGGCGCCGCAGAGCGGCGGCGCGGGACTCCTCAGTCGGCGTCCAGCAGCAGGGTGACCGGGCCGTCGTTGACCAGGCTCACCTGCATGTCGGCCCCGAACACGCCGGTCGCGACCTGCGCGCCCAGATCGCGCAGGGCTGCGACGAACGCGTCCACCAGCGGCTCGCTGACCGGGCGGGGTGCGGCCGCCGACCACGACGGACGCCGGCCCTTGGCGGTATCGGCGTACAGGGTGAACTGACTGACCACGAGCAGGGGTGCGTCGGTGTCGGCGGCGGAGCGCTCGTCGGCCAGGATCCGTAGGGTCCAGATCTTCGCGGCCAGCTTGGCGGCGGTGGCCGCCGTGTCGGTGTGGGTGACGCCGACGAGCACCAGCAGGCCCGGCCGGTCGAGGGCGCCGACGATCTCGCCGCCGACCTGCACCGAGGCCGATGCCACCCGTTGGACGACGGACCGCATCAGTGCTCCGACAGTCCGCTGACCGCGTCGACCAACTCGGCGGCGGGGATGCTTCCCGGACCCCGACCGCCCCGGATCGCTTCGCGGGCGAGCCGACACAGCTGCGTGTTGACCGGTGCAGGCAGCCCGTGCTCGTGGGCGATCCGGACGATCTCGCCGTTCAGGTAGTCGGTCTCGATCGAACCGGTGCCCCGGGACAGCGACTGCCAGCTCGAGCTGCCCAGCCGGGTGTCCTCCAGTCCCGGTACGGGTTCGACGGTGAACCCCTCCGCCCGAGCCGCCGCCTCGGTCTCGTCGTCGATCACCGCGATCCCCGCTCCGGACAGCACCATCCGGGCCTCCGCGTCAGCTGCCGCGGTCACCGACCGTGCCGCGCGCGGATCGTCGACCAGGGCGTCCAGGACGTTGGCGATGTTGCTGATCAGCTTGCGGTGCTTCCAGGCCATCACGTCCTCGGGCAACGCGATGTCGAAGGTGGCCTTCCTCCAGTCCGAGGCCACCTCCGCCAGAAGCGACCGATCGGCCGACTCGTACCGTGCCGCGGGCACCCGGCCGAGGTGCAGGATCCCCGACATCGGCACCCCTCGGATGATCACCTCGCCCGGCTCCAGGTGCACCGCCGGCATCCAGATGCAGACGCCGAACACCCGGCGTACGTAGCGCGCGGCCAGCGCCTCCGCACTCACTCCGTTGGTGGCCAGGAAGACGGGCAGCAGCTCGCCGGCGCTGCCGATCACCGTGCCGTCGTCAGCGTGGACGGGTGCGTCGGCGACGTCGGGCAGCACGTCGAGCACCTGCTGGGTCTTGGTCGACACCACGATCACGTCGTCCGCACGCAGGATCACGTCGGCGATGGAGCCGACGGCGGTGACCGGCAGGGTGATGTCTTCGCGCGGCGTCCGCAGCCGGATGCCGTTCCGCTGCAGGGCGGTCAGATGCTCGCCGCGCGCGATCAGCACGGTCGGCAGCCCGGCCTGCACCAGACGGGCGCCGAGGCCACCGCCGATCGCTCCGGCCCCGATGATCACGTACCTTCTCATTCGCCCGACCCTATGTGGCCGTGCGAACGGCCTCGGCGAGGATCGACGGGTGAACATCGACGTGACGTTTCGCGACCTGGAGCCGTCCGACCTGAGTGATCTGGCCTGGTCCGGAGGTTCCGAGCACCTGACCGCGATCGCCGAGGTGCTGCCGCTGATGGTGGTCGACGAGGCGGAGTACGTGGTCGGCGAGCTGCCGAACGGACGCCTGATCGCCGCTGGAGGGGCCGACCTGCGACCGGTGGCGGGGGCCGGTGTGCTCTGGCAGCTGTCGGTCCACCCCCTGCTGCAGGGTCTGGGGATCGGCACCGCCCTGGTCGCCGACCTGGAGGAGCGGGTCCGCCGTCGCGGTCGGACCGAGTCCCGGCTCACCGTCGAGCACGACAACCCGGACGCGGCCCGCCTCTACCGGCGGCTGGGCTACCGCGAGCACGGATCGGCGGTCGAGTCGTGGCCGGTGGCGGGTGGTCGTCGCTACGTGACCGTGACGACGGTGCTCCGCAAGCCGCTGGTGGACGGGTCCTGACCTAGACTCGCCGGCATGTCGATGTTCGGTGTGTTCGCGATCCTGTTGATCGTCGGCGTCGCCGTGCTGGGGATCGCTGCCCTGGTGGCGCTGGTGCTGTTGTTGGTCCGCGGTCGTTCCGTGGAATCCTGAACGGGTGCCTTTCGAGATCTCCTCCGACCTGAATCCTGCTCTCGCCCCGCTGGCCTGGTTGCTCGGCCGCTGGGAGGGCACCGGTCGTGCCTCCTATCCCGACACCGACGACGTCGAGTTCGGGCAGCAGATCGACTTCGCCGACAACGGCGGCGACTACCTCCACTACCTGTCCCAGACCTTCGAGCTGGACGACGAGGGCAAAGCCAGCAAGCCGTTGTCCATGGAGACCGGGTTCTGGCGGCCGCAGCCCGACAGCAGCCTGGAGGTCATCCTGTGTCAGCCCGGCGGCTACGCCGAGGTCTGGTACGGCCAGATCGCCGGGGCCAAGATCGAGCTCGCCACCGACGCGATCCTGCGCAGCGCCAGCGCGGCGGAGTACACCGCCGGCCAGCGCCTGTACGGCTATGTCGAGGGCGACCTGCTGTGGACCTTCGACAAGGCAGCCGGCGGCCACCCGCTGCAGAACCACCAGTGGGGGCGGCTGCAGCGCACCCAGGCCTGAGCTGATCGCGACTCAGTCCTCCGCGGTGGCGCGGAGCTGCCACGCGCGTCGTACCGACGCCGACACCCGACCGCGTGCGGAGACCTCGACACCCTGGCCGAGGGCCCACGCCCTGATCGTCGCGTCGTCGCTCGGAGGTCGTCTCCGAGCAGGTGCAGAACCGGGGTCCGGCAGCGGGTGGCCCGGCGCGAAGGTGTCCTCGACCCGCGCGGTGGCCACCCGGAGCTCGTGCTCGCGGCGGCACGCGCCGAGCCAGCGATAGACCCACTCCTGGGCGAGGGACCGGGTCTCGCAGAACACGATCGGGACCGACGGGAACCGCGCCTGGGCCTCGGCCAGCGACTCCGCCACCGTCGCTCCGGACACATGAGCGAGCTTGAAGATCTTGCTGTAGCCGCCATCGACCACCACGGCGGCCCGAGGGAAACTGGACAGGTCGGCCAGCTGATAGGTCATCTTCCCCGACAGCAGAGTGCTCGACAGGTCCTCGACTGACTTGCGCTCCACGGCCGCGATCACCTCATCGCCGTCGGTGACGGCGTAGTCACCGGCCCGGAGCGGAGCCTTGCGGGTGGTTGCCTGCTGGTGGGAGAACCCGTAGGCATAGCGCTCGTGCACGTCCACCACGATGTCGAGCACCTGACCGTGTGCCCGTGCGGTCGGCAGGTTCACCTGGGGTCGGGCCTGCTTCGAGGTCCGAGCAGACTGCCAGAAGATCATCTCCCGGCCCCGCGCTCGGGTGATCACGAACTGCGACCGGTTCTCCCGACCACGAGCGAGCACCAGGTCGATGGCCGCGCCCCGCCGCGAGATCGACCTGACCGGCAACCGATCGACGATCTCGGCGTCCGCGGGCCAGGCGTCCGCCCGGTGGCAGTAGATCTTGGCGGTCCTCGGCCAGGTCTCCCGTGCCTTGACGACGATCCCGTGCTCACCCAGGGGGATCCGCACCAGGTAGGGCAGGGTCGAGTCGGTCTCGGGGTTGCGCGCGATCACCAGGTCGTCCGGCACGCGACTAGCCTGGCAGGTATGGCAACGCTCCGTCCCACCGCCGTGCTCGCCGAGTCCGGACTCGACGCCGGGCAGCCCTGGCACTTCGGTGATCCGCTGCGCGAGCAGCGCCGCCTCGAGTCCGGCGACGGAGCTGTCGACCTCTCCCACCGCGGGGTGCTCACCGTCTCCGGACCCGATCGGTTGGGCTGGCTGCACTCGCTCACCACCCAGCACCTCGCCGACCTCGGGCCGGGGATCGGGGTGACGACGCTCGTGCTGTCGCCCCAAGGTCACATCGAGCACGCCCTGTACGGCGTCGACGACGGCGAGACCTTCTGGGCGCACACCGAGCCCGGGGCGGCTGCGGCGGCCGCCGCCTGGCTGGACCGGATGCGGTTCATGATGCGGGTCGAGGTAGCGGATCGCTCCGCGGAGTACGCGGTGGCCTGGGTCGTGGGTCCCGCCGCGGCCGACGGACTGACCCGGTCCGGGCCGGACTCCCTGGGTGGCCACGAGATCTTCGTGCCGCGCGGGGAGCTGTCGGGCACGCTGGCCGCCCACACCCCGGCCGGGCTGTGGGCGTACGAAGCCCGTCGGATCGCCGCCGGCGTGCCGCGGATCGGAGTGGACAGCGACCATCGGACCATCCCCAACGAGCTCGGCCTGCTCGGCCCCGCCGTGCACCTGGACAAGGGGTGCTACCGCGGCCAGGAGACCATCGCCCGGGTGCACAACCTGGGCCGGCCGCCGCGACGGCTCGTTCGGCTGCACCTGGACGGCTCGACCGACACCCTGCCGCCGCCCGGAGCGTCCCTGACCCTGGACGGACGCGCGGTGGGATTCGTCGGCGGTTCGGCGCGGCACTACGAGCTGGGCCCGATCGCCCTGGGTCTGGTCAAGCGCAATGTCGACCCGAGCCGCGATCTGCTGGCCGCCGGACCGGGCGCGGACGGTGAGCCCGCCATCGCCGCGGCCCAGGAGATCCTGGTCGACCCGGAGATCGGTCTGCACGTCCGCCCCCGCCTCTGATTCCGGGGGAGTAGCCTCCGACAGCGTGACCGACCTCGCCGCCGCCCACCAGTCGAGCCCACCGCAGGGACCGTTCGAGAGCGATCCGATCCTGGTCGAGGTCGTCCGCAACGGCACCATCGAGAGCGTCCACCACGGCCGGGTGGCGGTCAGCGGGCCGGACGGTCAGCTGATCCGCTCGCTGGGAGCGGTCCTGGCGCCGATGTATCCGCGCAGCTCCAGCAAGCCGCTGCAGGCGGTCGGCATGGTCCGGGCGGGACTCGATCTGCCCCCGGACCTGCTCGCCCTGGTCTGCGCCTCCCACTCCGGTGAGCCGTTCCACGTCGAGGCCGTCCGCCGCATCCTGAGCATGGCCGGTCTCAGCGAAGCGGATCTGCAGACCCCGCCGGACTGGCCGGCCGACGAGCAGGCGACGCACGACCTGATCCGGGCCGGTGGCGAGAAGTCGCCGATCACCATGAACTGCTCCGGCAAGCACGCCGGGATGCTCGCCACCGCCGCCGTCAACGGCTGGCCGACCGTGACCTACCGCGATCCCGACCACCCCGTCCAGCTGGCGATCCTGCAGACCATCGACGACCTGGCCGGTGAACAGGCCGGTCTGCTGGCCATCGACGGGTGTGGCGCCCCGCTGTACGCGGTCAGCCTGTACGGGTTGGCGCGTTCCTTCGGCCGGATCGCGGCCGCCACCGAGGGCCCCGAGGCCCGCGTCGCCGAGGCGATCCGCAGCCACCCCGAGAACGTGTCCGGCACCCGCCGGGACGAGCTAGCGCTGCACCACGCGATCCCGGGACTGGTCGGCAAGGCAGGTGCGGAAGCGGTCTACGCGGTCGGCCTGCCCGACGGGACCGGGGTCGCCATCAAGATCAGCGACGGTTCGCCGCGGGCCCGCGCCGCGGCCATGGCGGCCACGCTGCAGAAGCTGGGTTACGACTCGCCGACCCTGGACGAGCAGGCCGAGACGCCCGTGCTCGGTCACGGCGAGCGGGTGGGGGAGATCCGCCCGGTCGCCGAGGCGTTCGCCCGGCTGTAGACCCCAGCGGCGCGGACGTCCGTACGGGCACGCGCGCGCCCGCCCGTAACACGACTCGCCTAGTGTTCTCGCCGTGAACACCGACGATTTCGACGCCGTGCTCTTCGACCTCGACGGCGTGCTCACGCCGACCGCCGAGGTGCACATGCGGGCCTGGCAGAAGATGTTCTCCGACTACCTCGCCGCGCGCGGCATCGCCGAGCCCTACACCGAGGGCGACTACTTCGACTACATCGACGGCAAACCCCGCTACGACGGGGTGCGGTCGTTCCTGGCCTCGCGCGACATCACGCTGCCGGAGGGCGGCTCCGACGATCCCGCCGACGCCGAGACGGTGTGCGGGCTGGGCAACCGGAAGAACGACGTGTTCGCCGCCGTGCTGGAGACCGAGGGGGTGACTCCGTACCCCGGTTCGGTCGCCTACCTCGACCAGCTGGCCACCACAAGCACCCAGATCGCGGTGGTCTCCTCCTCGCGGAACGCCCCGGCCGTGCTGGCCGCCGCCGGCCTGGCCGACCGCTTCGTGGTGGTCGTCGACGGCGTGCTGGCCGCGGCAGAGCACCTGGCCGGGAAGCCGTCGCCGCAGACCTTCCTGTACGCGGCCGAGAAGCTCGGGGTGTCCGCCGATCGGGCGATCGTGGTCGAGGACGCGCTGTCGGGTGTGGCGGCCGGGCACGCGGGCGACTTCGGGCTGGTGATCGGTGTGGACCGCGGGGTGGGCGCGGATCGCCTGCTGCAGGCCGGTGCCGACGTCGTGGTCGCCGATCTCGCCGAGCTGGTGGTCGCGGATGCGGTCGAGTCGGTGACCGAATGAGGGGCTCCAGCGGGGACACGCCGCCGGCGGCTACCGACCCGCTGGACCGACACCGGTTCCCGACGGAGGAGTGGCGCTTCGTCGAGAACGCGTACGACAGCAAGGATCTCGGGGTGACCGAGACGCTGTTCGCCGTCGGCAACGGCTACCTCGGACTGCGCGGCAACGTCGAGGAAGGGCGTGAGACCCACGCCCACGGCACCTTCATCAACGGCTTCCACGAGGTCTGGCCGATCCGGCACGCCGAGGAGGCGTTCGGCTTCGCCCGCGTCGGTCAGACCATCGTCAACGTCCCCGACAACAAGACGATCAAGCTCTACGTCGACGACGAGCCGCTGCTGCTCGCGGTGGCCGATCTGAGGTCGTACGAGCGGGCCCTGGACTTCCGTGACGGGGTGCTGACCCGCGACATCACCTGGCGGACACCCGGCGGCAAGTCCGTGCACGTGAAGTCGACCCGGATGGTGTCGTTCCCGCAACGGCATCTGGCGATCATGACCTTCGAGGTCACCATGCTCGACTTCGGCGCCCCGGTGGTGATCTCCTCGCAGACGCTCAACCGGCAGGACGGCCGCGACGAGTACCACGTCAAGGCCGCCGCCATGGGCGCCGGAGTCGACCCGCGCAAGGCCGAGTCGTTCGAGGATCGGGTGCTCGATCCCCAGCTCCACCACGCCGAGGACGACCGGATCATCCTGGGCTACCGCTGCCACAACTCGAAGATGACCCTGGCCGTCGGTGTCGATCATGAGATCGTCACCGACAACGAGTACACCAAGCACATCAGCGCCGACGAGGACACCGGCAAGATGGTCTACCGGGTCGACGCCGAGCCGGGCAAGACGATCACCGTGACCAAGATCGTCTCCTACCACTCCTCGCGCGGGGTGCCCGTCCGTGAGCTGGTCGATCGGTGCCGCCGGACTCTGGACCGGGTGGCTCGCCAGGGTGTCGTCCAGCAGTACAGCGACCAACGCCAGTGGCTGGACGAGTTCTGGGCCCGTTCGGATGTGGAGATCGCCGGCCAGCCCGAGGTCCAGCAGGCCGTCCGCTGGAACCTCTTCCAGCTCGCCCAGGCCACCGGCCGGGCCGAGCAGTCGGGTGTACCGGCGAAGGGGGTGTCCGGATCCGGCTACGGCGGGCACTACTTCTGGGACACCGAGATCTACGTGCTGCCCTTCCTCACCTACACCTCGCCCTGGATGGCTCACAGCGCACTGCGCTTCCGCTACAACATGCTGGACGCCGCACACCGACGGGCGGAGGACCTGGCCCAGGAGGGCGCGCTCTTCCCGTGGCGGACGATCAACGGCGAGGAGGCGAGCGCCTACTACGCCGCCGGCACGGCGCAGTACCACATCGACGCCGACATCTCGTACGCGCTGATGAAGTACGTGACCGCGACCGGTGACGACGACTTCC
The DNA here is from genome assembly GCA_963784345.1 of uncultured Actinomycetota bacterium. Lineage (GTDB taxonomy): Bacteria > Actinomycetota > Actinomycetes > Propionibacteriales > Propionibacteriaceae > Microlunatus. Next base: position 8,522 of record CAWARE010000038.1, on the reverse strand, counting down.
TCCGGCGGGAGGGCGTCGACATCCTGGTCGAGACGGCGCGACTGTGGGCCGATCTCGGGTTCTGGCGGGAGCGCAGCGTGCATGAGGGGGCGGCCCGCTCGTTCCACATCCACGGGGTGACCGGGCCGGACGAGTACACCACCGTGGTCAACGACAACCTGTTCACCAACGTGATGGCCCGGTTCAACCTGGCCAAGGCCGCCGAGGTCGTCCGACGGCTGGCCGAAGAGGACGGCGTGCTGTTCGACCGGCTGATCGATCGGCTGGGACTGGAGCAGCGGGAGGTGGACGACTGGGCCGCGGCGGCCGAAGCGATGTCGATCCCGTACGACCACGGCACCGGCATCCACCCGCAGGACTCGCGCTTCCTGGACCGGGAGGTGTGGGACCTCAAGGCGACCCCGGTGGATCGGCGGCCGTTGCTGCTGCACTACCACCCGTTGGTGATCTACCGCTTCCAGGTGCTCAAGCAGGCCGACGTCGTACTCGCCCTGTTCCTGCAGGGCGACCACTTCACCCTCGAGGAGAAGCGGGCCGACTTCGACTACTACGACCCGATCACCACCGGCGACTCGACCCTGTCCGGCGTGGTCCAGTCGATCATCGCCGCCGAGGTCGGCTACCGGAGTCTGGCCCTGCGCTACTTCTACAGCTCGTTGTTCGTCGACCTGGCCGACCTGCACGGCAACACCAGCGACGGCGTCCACGTGGCCTCGACCGGGGGAGTGTGGAACGCGCTCGTCTACGGCTTCGGCGGGATGCGGGACTACAACGGCACGGTCACCTTCGATCCTCGGCTACCCGAGGACTGGGACCAGCTGACCTTCCGCATCACGTTGAAGGGCACCCGGGTCAAGGTCACGGTGCTGCACGAGTCGATCACCTTCGAGGTCGAAGCGGGCGAGTCGGTCCGCTGACGGTCCGTGATCATCACGTCACCGTGGGCGGCGGCGAGCCGGTCACCGTGCCGCTGGTGGGCCAGGGCCCGCAGATCGACGGCGAGCCGGCCCTGCACTCCGGGGAACGCCGACAGGACGGGACCTTGATCATCGCCAGCGTGCCGCAGGCGCTCAGCAAGCGGCAGCGCCGCTGATCCCGGCTCTGCCCGGCGGCCCTCTGACCGCGGTCCTGGCCGGCGGCGTTGATGTGCGTTTTCCGACCATGGTCGGTGTGGGGTGGTGTCGGGCGGCCGGGTGGTGTGCGTTTTCCGACCATGGTCGGTGTGGGGTGGTGTTCGGGCGGCCGGTGGTGTGCGTTTTCCGACCGTGGTCGGTGTCGGTCCGTACAAGGGCCGGTACGGGTACTCGACTCGCGACCGCGGTCGGAAGGCGGACGCCGTCCGGGTGACTCCGGGACCCTCACCTGACAACACGAACTCCGTGCCGACAACCTCGCGCGGCGGACGGGAGACACCCCGCCGCAACCGGACAACAGGGGCCGTGAACGGACAACACCCTGGCCTGCCGAAAGCCCTCCCCGGATGCCTGAGGCTCGCACTCATGGCACTCGACCCCAGAAAGCCGTTCACGCGCCGAGCGGGCCTGACGTCCGGTATCCCTGTCCGGCAGCTGACCAGCGCCACGCTACCGGCGCCTCTTCCACGGTGTCTACGTCGGATCGCAGGCCAGAGTCACCGTCGCCCTCCGCGCGAAGGCCGCCCTCCTCGTCTGCACGCCCGCGACGTACGCCAGTCACCACACCGCGGCGTGGCTCTGGGGTGGCTGGGCTCCGCCCACGGCGCGGATCCACGTGGCGTCTCCGTCACAGCGATCCCGCTCCGAGCGAGGAGGCATCGCGAGTCACCGAGCGCCCGAAGGTGTGGTGCCGATCATGAGATCCGGTGTTCCCACCTGCCCGCCCGCACAGGTGTTCCTGGACCTGGCCGCCGAGGGGATCGATCTCGTCGACCTGGTGGCCGTCGGTGACTCACTCGTCCACGCTTCCGCGGTCACACCCGATGAGCTGATCGATGCCGCGGCAAGCTGGAAGGGAGCAGGCTGTCGGTTGGCGCGACGTGCTGCCCGATGGGTACGGGTGGGCGTCGACTCGATCATGGAGACCCGGCTGCGGATGCTCATCGTGCTCGCGGGCTGCCGGAGCCGACCGTCGGCCACGTCATCCGGCGGGAGGACGGCAGCTGGCTGCACCGCATCGACCTCGCGTACCTCGGCCTCCTGATCGCTGTCGAGTACGACGGCCGGCAGCATGCAGAGAACACGAGCGCAGTGGAACAAGGACATCCGGCGCCGAGAGGACCTCGAGAACCGGGGATGGCGGGTCATCGTCGTCACGGCGGAGGGCGTCTACGGCGACCCCGAGGAGACGCTCGAACGCATCCGCCGAGTCCTGCGGGATCGTGGTGAGTCAGCCGGCCGTCGCCGGCCGCCCGTCGAGTGGCACCGTGCTTCCCGGGCCGTCCGACGGAGTAGTCCCAGGCAGTGCGACGGGAAGGACCCAGCCGTACGTACGCGTCGGGCAGGAGAGGCGTCCTCGAAGCCGACCGTGGTCGGAAAACGTACGCCGGGGGCCTGCCCGGCGTTCCGAAGGCGACCGTGGTCGGAAAGCGTACGCGCGGGGGCGTCGAGGGCGGTCCGAAGTGCCGACCGTGGTCGGAAAACGCACGTCCAGGGACGCCGAGGAGGTCTGCAAGCCGACCGTGGTCGGAAAACGCGCGCCGGCGACGGACGGGCGGGCGGCCCGACGATCCGGGCCCTGGTTCAGCCCGGGCCGTCGCCGTCCAGCTCGCTCGGGATCCTTCAGGTAGGTCTTGCGGGAGTAGATCGCCCGGTTGATCAGCCAGGTGATCAGCCACAGCCCGATGCCGATGGCGATCAGCACGCCGGCGATGGAGTACTGCACCGGGTTGCGGCCGGTCCACGGTCCGACCAGGAACGCGCAGCACAGTCCGCCGATGATCGGGATCACGGTCGGGGCCCGGAAGTGCTGGTGGGACTTGACGTCCTTGCGCAGCACCAGGCAGGTGATGTTGACGACCGAGAACACGGCCAGCAGCAGCAGCGCCGTCGTGCCGCCGAGCTGGCTGACCCCACCGGCGAAGATCAGCAGGCCCACGGCCAGCACGGTGGTGAACAGGATCGCCACCCACGGCGTACGCCGACCCGGCAGCACCTTGCCCAGCACCGGCGGGAGCACCTGCTGGTTGGCCATCCCGTAGAGCAGCCGGCTGGCCATCAGCATGTTGATCAAGGCCGAGTTGGCCACCGCGAACATCGAGATCAGCGGGAAGATCTGGTCGACCGGCAAGTTGGGCGCGCCGGCCTGGACCACCTTGAGCAGCGGCGCCTCGCCCTCGCCCAGCTCACCCGGGGAGACCAGGGCGACCGCCGAGATCGAGACCAGCACGTAGATCGTCCGGTGATGCCGAGCCCGGTGAGCATGATCTTGGGGAAGATCTTCTACGGGTTCTTCACCTCCTCGGCCATGTTGACCGAGTCCTCGAAGCCGACCATGGCGAAGAACGCCAGGGTGGTGCCGGCGGTGACGGCGAGGAAGATGCCCTTGTCCTCGGCGGTGTCGAACATGACCACCCGTCCGAGATCGGCCTTGCCCTGGCCGATGGCGAAGATGCCGATCATGATCACCAGCAGCAGACCGGACAGCTCGACGCAGGTGAGCACCACGTTGGCGTACACGCTCTCGGCCACGCCCGCGGAGATTGACCAGGGCGACCAGGGCGATGAAGCCGATCGCCAGGACGGTGGTCAGCCCGGTGGAGACGTCGACCTCGGCCAGCCCCAACCAGTCGGCCCGGACCACGTTGACCATCGCCTCGAGGTTGGCGGCGAAGGCCCGGGAGGCGGTGGCCGCGGAGGTGATGCCCGAGCACATCACGGTGAAGCAGACCAGGAAGGTGAAGAAGTGCACCCCGAACGCCTTGTGCACGTAGAGGGCGGCGCCGGCGGCCTGCGGGTACTTGGTGACCAGCTCGAGGTAGGAGAACGCGGTCAGGGTGGCCACCACGAAGGCCACCAGGAAGGGCAGCCAGACCGCGCCGCCCACCTCCTTGGCGACGCTGCCGGTGATCGCGTAGATCCCGGTGCCCAGGATGTCGCCGACGATGAACAGCAGCAGCAGCTTGGGTCCGAGGACCCGTTTCAGCTCGGGCTGGTGCTCGCCGGTCGCGGTGCTCGGTCGTGCTGGTGTCCGTCATGGGGGCCTCCGTCGTCGGGGTGCGTGCGGGGGTCGGGCTCTCGGGGCGTGGCTTTACGGTGTTGTCACTCTGTCCCACGGTGCGGCCATCCACAACCCCGTCGCGGCGCAGCGAGGGACGGGGGGAGCCCGATGGCGACGAGCGGAGCTGCGAGGAGCTAGCGAGTCGAACCACTGTGATCGACCTCACGCTAGCTGGAGTACGCATCTGCTTGCAATTGCAAGCACCGGCGCGCACCATGGATTCATGGCCAGGATCAGGACCCCCAACCTGGGGGAGCAGCTCGGGACGCTGGGGGAGTTCATCGCCTCGCAGCGCCGGGCCGCCGAGCTCTCGCTCCGCCAGCTGGCGGAGCAGACCGGCGTGTCCAACCCGTACCTGAGCCAGATCGAGCGCGGGCTGCGGCGGCCGTCCGCGGAGGTGCTCCAGCAGCTGTCCAAGGCGCTGCGGGTCTCGGCCGAGACCCTCTACGTCAAGGCCGGCATCCTGGATCCGGAGGACCACCCCTCGACCACGGTCGAGACCGCGGTGCTGTCCGACGTCGCCATCACCGAGCGTCAGAAGCGGGTGCTGATCGACGTGTACCAGTCCTTCGTCAAGGAGAACGAGAAGGACGGTCCGCGTCGCGAGCCGGCCCCCGAGCCCGCCGAGTCCACGAGCAAGACATCGAAGAAGTCGAAACAAGGAGAATGAGCATGGCCACCACCACCACCCGTCGCCCGACCCCCGCGCAGGCCCGCAAGGCCGCCGTCGAGTCCGACTACACCGCCCTGTACGCCGCCGCCGGTCTCACCGACCTGGTCGCCGAGTCGATCAAGAACATCGTCGTGACCACGCAGGAGCGGGCCACCAAGCGGTTCACCGAGCTGCAGACCAAGCGCACCGAGCAGGCGAAGCAGACCACCGAGCTGCTCAAGACCCTGCCGGAGCAGCTCAAGGCTCTGCCGGAGACCACCAAGGCCCGGCTCGCGGACCTGGAGAAGCAGCGCAAGGAGCTGCTGGCCGAGGCCGGCACCACCTACGTCGATCTCGCCGGCCGCGGCAAGAAGGTCGTCGACGACTCCCTGATCGCGGCCCGCAAGACCACGGCCGACGTGAAGGCTGACGTCGAGGAGAAGCTGGACGAGGTCCGCGAGGACGTCGTCGAGGCCGTCGACCCGGCGTTCGAGGCCGTCCAGGAGGGCGTCACCAAGGCCCGCCAGTCGGTGTCCGGCAAGACCGCGACCGAGACCGTGACCCCGAAGAGCGCCGCCAAGGCCACCGCTGCCCGCAAGGCCAGCGCCGCCAAGGCGTCGGCGACCCGCGAGGCGGCCAGCGCCAAGCGTTCCGCCGCCGGCCAGAAGGCCGCCGCGACCCGCAAGGCCAACGCCGCCAAGAAGGCCGCCGAGAAGGCCGACGCCTGATCGTCGCACCGTACGAAACACGGAACCCCCGAGCCTCGGCTCGGGGGTTTTGTGTTGCTCGCGGGCGGCTCCCCACCCTCAGCTGCGGTAGACGATCACCCGGTCGCCGACCCGGACCCGGTCGAAGACCCAGCGGATCCCCGACTTGTTGCGGATGTTGACGCACCCGTGGCTGCAGCCGTTGTAGCCGCGGGCGGCGAAGTCGGAGGAGTAGTGCACGGCCTGGCCGCCGGAGAAGAACATCGCGTACGGCATCTTCGTGTGGTAGATCGTCGAGTAGTGGTTCCGGCTCTTCCAGTTCACCCGGAACCGACCCTCCCGGGTCCGGGTGCTCGCGCAGCCGAACCGGGCGTCGAAGGTCTTGATGATCTTCGAGTTCTTCATGTAGTAGAGCTTGTCCCGGGTCTTGTCGATGCACAGCGCACGCCCGGAGAACTTGCAGCGCCTGTCGATCTTCTTCCCGCTGGACGAGGCGCTCGAGCCGACCTTGATGGTGCCGGTCCTCTTGACCAGCTTCTTCCAGGTCGTGCTTGGTTGACCTTGCCGCTCGCGCTCAGTCCCTGCCGGCGCTGGAACTTCTTCACCGCGGCCTCGGTCTTGGCTGCCGAAGAAGCCGGTGACGTACGCGCTGCTCAGCACGTTGGCCTTGATCAGCCGGCGCTGCAGGGCGGTCACCCCGCTGTTGCTCTGCCCCTTCTTGGGGGCCGTGTAGGTCTTCGACACGTACGTCGCCGCCGCCGCGGTCGGCGCGGTGCCGACGGTCACGGTGCCGATCAGGGCGACCGCCACGGCCACCGACACCAGGATCGAGATGATGCGTCTTCTCACGGCTTCCCCCTTGCCGAGGGACGCCGCGCGCCCGGTGCGCGCGACGAGGACGGGCGGGGAAGGGCCCGACGTTCCAGAGCCTGCAGGACTCATCCTGATACACCGCCGGGCCGAGCGGGCAGGGTTCCGCACGAATCGCGAACCGGTGCCGACACCTCGCGGAGACGACGGACGCCGTGAGCCAGCAGGCCCACGGCGTCCGGACAGTCAGCGGAGTCAGGCCTTCTTCGCCCTCGACCGGACCTTGCCCCGGTCGTTGGCCGACAGGGTCACCTTGCGGATCCGTACGGCGGCCGGGGTGACCTCGATGCACTCGTCACCGCGGCAGAACTCCAGCGCCTGCTCCATCTGCATCAGCTTCGGCGGGATCAGCCGCTCCAGCTCGTCGCCGGTGGCGGAGCGGACGTTGGTCAGCTTCTTCTCCCGGGTCGCGTTGACGTCCATGTCCTCGGACCGGGCGTTCTCGCCGACGATCATGCCCTCGTACACCTCGGTGCCGGGGCCGACGAACATCGTGCCCCGCTCCTGCAGGCTGAACAGCGCGTACGACGTCACCACGCCGGTCCGGTCCGAGACCAGCGACCCGGTGGGACGGGTCCGCAGCTCGCCGTGCCAGGGCTCGTACGCCTCGAAGACGTGGTGCATCTGGCCGGTGCCGCGGGTCTCGGTCAGGAACTCGGTCCGGAAGCCGATCAGCCCACGGGCCGGCACCAGGTACTCGATCCGCACCCAGCCCGTGCCGTGGTTGACCATCATCTCCAGCCGGCCGCGGCGCAGACCCATCAGCTGGGTGACGACGCCGACGAAGTCCTCGGGGATGTCGATGGTCAGCCGCTCGACGGGCTCGTGCACCTTGCCGTCGATCTCCCGGGTCACCACCTGCGGCTTGCCGACGGTGAGCTCGAAGCCCTCACGACGCATCATCTCGACCAGGATGGCCAGCTGCAGCTCGCCCCGGCCCTGGACCTCCCAGGTGTCGGGCCGCTCGGTGGTCAGCACCCGGATGGAGACGTTGCCGATCAGCTCGGTGTCGAGGCGGGCCTTGACCAGCCGGGCCGTCAGGAGCTTGCCGGACTTGCCGGACAGCGGCGAGGTGTTGATGCCGATCGTCATCGAGATGGACGGCTCGTCCACGGTGATCAGCGGCAGCGGCTTGGGGTTCTCGGGATCGGACAGCGTCTCGCCGATGGTGATCTCCGGGATGCCGGCGATGGCCACGATGTCGCCGGGGCCGGCCGAGTCGGCGGGCTCCCGCTCCAGGGCGTTGGTCATCAGCATCTCGGACAGCTTGACCGTCTTGACGGTGCCGTCGGAACGGCACCAGGCGACCAGCTGGTTGCGCGTCATCGTGCCCTCGATGATGCGGCACAGGGCCAGCCGGCCGAGGTAGGGCGAGGCGTCGAGGTTGGTGACGTGCGCCTGCAGCACCGCGCCCTCGGTGTAGGAGGGGGCCGGGATGTGGTCCAGGATCGCCTGGAACAACGGCTCCAGGTCCTTGGCCTCCGGCATGCTGCCGTTCTCCGGCTGGGTCAGCGAGGCGCGACCGGCCTTGGCCGAGGCGTAGATGACCGGGAAGTCGAGCACGTGGGTCTCGTCGTCGTCGAGCAGGTCGAGGAACAGCTCGTACGTCTCCTCGACGACCTCGGCGATCCGGGCGTCCGGGCGGTCGACCTTGTTGACCACCACGATGATCGGCAGGTTCTTGGCCAGCGCCTTGCGCAGCACGAACCGGGTCTGGGGGAGCGGTCCCTCCGAGGCGTCGACCAGCAGCAGCACGCCGTCGACCATCTCCAGGCCGCGCTCGACCTCGCCGCCGAAGTCGGCGTGGCCGGGGGTGTCGATGATGTTGATCGTCATCTCCTCGCCGCCCGGGGATGGTGTGCTTCACCGCGGTGTTCTTGGCCAGGATGGTGATGCCCTTCTCCCGCTCCAGGTCCATCGAGTCCATCACCCGCTTCTCGACGTCCTGTCCGACGCGGAAGGCGCCGGACTGCCAGAGCATGGCGTCGACCAGCGTGGTCTTGCCGTGGTCGACGTGGGCGACGATCGCGACGTTACGCAGATCGTGACGAATAGGCATGTGGAGCTCTCTGTGGACAGCGGACAACTTGTCGAGTCTA
>CAWARE010000037.1:0-60156 GCA_963784345.1 uncultured Actinomycetota bacterium | reverse complement strand
GGTAGGCGTTCGAGGCTGATGCCATCCGGCCACATGACCATGCCACCACCGGAGGCGTTGATGGTCTGCTGGTCAGCCAGCGAGGTGGCCACGATGGACCAGAACGGGATGATCACCAACAGGGCGCAGAACGGCCAGGGCGACGCCCTTGGCAGCGCGAACGAGCGGGTGCGGCTTCTCCATCCAGGACGGGCGGCGTCCCCGGCGGCCCGCCACGCGGTCCGCGGCGTGGCGGCTGTTCCAGGTCTCACTTGTAGACCCCCTGCTCGCCGAGGCGTGGGCGACCTTGTTGGCCCCGAAGACGAGAACCGCGCCGACCACGCCCTTGAACAGGCCGGCCGCGCGCCGTATGCCCCAGTCGCCGCCGACGATGCCCTGCCAGTAGACGAAGGTGTCGAGCACCTCGCCGGCCTCCGGCCCACCGCCCGCTGCAGCAGCATCTGTTCGAAGCCGACGGAGAGGATGTCGCCGAGCCGCATGATGAGCAGCAGGATGACGATCGGCCGGATCGCCGGCAGCGTCACGTGCCAGAAGCGGCGCCGCGGCCCGCCCCGTCGATGGCGGCCGCCTCGTACTGCTCCTGGTCCACCTGGATCAGCGCGGCGAGGAAGATGATCGTGCCCCAGCCGGCGTCCTTCCAGATCGACCTGACGACGACAAGCGCTTGAACGCGTCCGGGTTGGCCGATGATATGCGGATCGGCAGACGTCCTGCGCAGGAACGGTTGAGGAGCCCGGTGTCGGCGAGCACCTGCTGGAACAGCGCCACCACGATGACCCACGACAGGAAGTGCGGCAGGTAGACCACCGACTGCACGAGCGCTTGAGGCTCGCCGCGCAGGCTGTGCAGGAGCAGCGCGAGCGCCAGCGGGATCGGGAAGAAGAAGAACCGCTGGAGCACCGCGAGGAAGAGCGTGTTCCAGTCGCGTGCCAGAAGTCCGGGTCGCCGTCCCACAGGAACGAGAAGTTGGTGAAGCCGACCCAGTCGGACTCGCGTGAACCCCAGGTAGGGTTGATAGTCCTGGAACGCGATGACGTTACCGAGCAGGGGGAGGTAGTGGAACACGATAAGGCGCCGCCACCGGCAGGCCGAGGGCGAGGAGCAGCACCATGATCTCGCCTCAGCCGCCGCGCTTTCGATCTGGGGGGCTTTGCGCGGCGCGTCGGCTCAGGTGGGCGCGTCGGGGACGGGCCTTCGTCGACCGTCAGCGTAGGCGGCACCGCGCGGCTGGATCGGGGCGTCCGCGGTAGAACTCACTCGCATCACCTGCTTCATCGGAGGGTTAGAGCCGCGAGGCCGGGCCTGGATCGCGTAGGCGGGTCCCGCGCCGGGTGGGTTTCATCTGGGAACATCGTTCCAGTGTTCGTTGGGGTAGGCTTGGGTAAACGCTTACCTTCACTTCGGTCAGGAAATTACCACGCACCGCTATCGATGGGAACCCCTTCCCTGGTGCGTGAGGAGCGCGACCACGAGGACGTGATCAGATGACACGAGCAGACGGCGTGAGGACCAACCCGGTCGACGCCCACCACTTCGACCTCTCGCCCTGGGGCTTCTGGAGGAGCGCGGACGACGCCGAGCGGGAGGACCAGCTGGCCATCCAGGACATGCTGCGGACCGAAGCGGGGTTCGAGATCGGGAGCGGGTGCTTCATCAGCCGGCTGGCCGCTGTGCAGACCACCACGCTGGTGCTCGGGAACGACAGCTACGTCGCCGCCGGCGCCTACCTGACCGGCGTCGGTGCGGACCGGTCGGGACTGCACCATCAACCCCTACACCGTGGTGCGCGGTGAGGTCACGCTGCGGCGAACGCCGTGCGGGTCGGCGCGCACACGTCGATCCTGGCCTTCAACCACACGATGACCGATCCCGACGTGGAGGTGTTCCGCCAGCCCCTCCCGCAGTGCGGCATCACCGTCGGCGACGACGTCTGGATCGGGTCGCACGTGGTCGTGCTGGACGGCGTGACCGATCGGCAGCCGGGCGGTGGTCGCCGCCGGAGCGGTCGTCACCAAGGACGTCCCGGCCGGGGCCGTCGTCGGCGGCAATCCCGCCCGGGTGCTGCGCTGGCGCGTGCCCGACGCCGCCCCGGCGCTGGCCGCCGGCGTCGGACCGCCGCTCGGCGACCGCTCGCCGGCTTCGGCGGCACGGGCCCGGGAACAGGTCGGGACGTCCTCGACCGCGCTGGGCCGGCCTGCCCGAGCTCGGCTGTTCCGTCGACCGCCCGGGCGCCGGTCCGACGGTGCGCGCCCAGTGCGACGCCATCGAGATCGCCGACCTGCTGCTCGGCGGACCGCCCCCGACCCAGCTGCCCGCCGACGAGCAGGTCGACCGGCTGCGGGGCTGGCAGGACCCGAGCCACCGGCCTGGTCGGCGACCTCGGCGCGCGACGGGCCGGCCGCGACCCGGCGGCTACGGGTCTGCGACGCGCGACGCGGCTACCACGTGCTCTGCGTCGGCTACGCGCTGGACCTCCTCGGCAGCGCGTTCCCCCATCCGATCCGCCTTGGTCGCCGACGCCGTCGGCGGGCGAGATCGCTCGCCGGGCTCGAGGCGCAGCCGTGGACCGGTCGGGCCTGGGGCGCCGGGCACTGGGTCGACGCGTCGGCACCGCGCTGCTCTGGAACCTGCGGCCGCGGCGACGCCGGGCGCCCGGCGCGTTGCCGAGGCGCTGTTCGGCTGGCTGTTGCCGCGCGCCGACCCCCGCACCGGGATGTGGGGGTCGCCGGCCCCGACGGACGGGCTGCTGCAGATCGTCAACGGCTTCTACCGGGCGACCCGCGGCACGTTCGCCCAGTTCGGGCTGCCGCTCCCGCACCCGGAGCGGGTGGTCGACACGGTGCTGGCGCACGCCGCGCGACACGCAGTTCTTCCGCCCCGCCCGGCAGAACGCCTGCAACGTGCTCGACGTGGCGCATCCGCTGTGGCTGTGCCCGGGCCGGACCGGCTACCGAGCGGAGGAGGTCACCGCGCTGGCCCGCGCGGCTGCTCGCGACGCGCTGGCCACTGGGTCGACGGGACGGCTTCGGCTTCCGGCGCCGCACCCGACGCACGCCGGGCTGCCGGCCACCGACCCGGGCCTGCAGGGCACCGAGATGTGGCTGGCCATCATCTGGCTGCTTGCCGACCTGGCCGGCCTGTCGGAGCTCTCGGCTACCAGCCCCGCGGCGTGCACCGGCCGGGCCCGGCTACCTGAATGGCCGCGACGACCGGGTCGCACCGCCGGGGGGCCTCGGGGCTGATGTCCGCGGGCTCGGTGGGCGACCTCGGCGACGGGATCGGCGTCTGCGTCATCGGGTGGGATCGGATGCCGAAACGGCTGAGCGCTCGCCCGACCATGCACCAGCAGCCCCTCCGCGCTCCAGATGTTTACGACGTAAAGTCGATCCTGCGAGCGGTCGAGCGACCGTTCGCGGGAGGAGAACCATGAGTGTGAGCGACAAGGCCGAAGACGCCGCCCAGCAGGCCAAGGGTGCGGCCAAGGACCTGGCCAAGCAGAGCAGCGGCGTGGTGAGCGCGCTGCACAACGTCGGCATCCGCAGCGAGTACGCGTACGCCGCCGGCATCGCGTCGATCGCGCTGAGCTACGCGAGCTACTTCGTCAGCCGCGGCAAGAAGGGCGACGACAAGGCACAGTCGGACCGGTGGGGCATCTTCATCGGCCACTGGGCACCGACCTTCTTCGCCCTGGGCATCGCGCTCAAGCTGGAGGAGAACGGCGACTGATCCACGGGGGCGCTGGGGTCCGGCCGTAGGCTGGCCCCGGTGTCCACCCCGAGGCTGTCGTCTCCTGACGACACCCGGGTCCGCTGGTGCCACGCAGGTCCGCTGACGAGACGAGGTTCACTGTGGCCAAGCCCGACGACTGGTTCAACGAGTCGTTCCGCAGCGAGTACGACCAGCAGAACGAGTCCCTCGGCCGCTTCAACCTCGCCCTGTTCGGCAAGACCGGGGTGGGCAAGTCGACGCTGCTGAACGCGATCTTCGGCGAGGACGTCGCGCGGACCGGCATCGGTGCCCCGGTGACCCGCGGCAGCCACCTCTACCTGGACAAGGTCGGGCACCTCGGCATCGTCGACACCCAGGGCGTCGAGATCGGCAAGGACGACCGGGAGATCCTCCGCGACCTGGAGAAGGTGGTCAAGGAGAGTCGCAAGCTGCCGCTGTCGGAGCAGATCCACGTCGCGTGGTACTGCGTCCGGGGCATGGACCGCCGGTTCGAGGACACCGAGGCCGACTTCGTCCGCCGGCTCGACGAGCTGGGGCTGCCGGTGATCATGGTGCTCACCCAGGTGCCCCGACGCAACGGCCAGTTCCATCCCGACGCGGTGCAGCTGGCCGAGCAGATCATCGCCCGGCAGCTCCCGATCGAGGGCGGCCGTCCCTTCATGACCTACGCCAAGGCGGACGAGTTCGCCGGCCAGGAGTCCTACGGTCTGCAGGAAGTCCTCGATGCCACCTTTCGCGTCGCGCCGGAAGGCGTCCACGGTGCCCTCACCGCCGCGCAGGAGATCGATCTTTCCCGTAAGACAACCGAAGCCCAGAAGGTGATCGGAGCCGCCGTGGCCAGTGCCGGCGGTGCCGCCGCGATCCCCATCCCGTTCTCCGACGCCACCCTGCTGGTGCCCATCCAGCTCGGCATGATGGCCAAGATCGCGCACCTCTACAAGATCAAGTTCGACCGGGCGGCGCTGATGGCGATCGTGTCCACCACGGCGGCCACCCAGGTCGGCCGGGCGACGTTCACCGGTCTGATCAAGCTCGTCCCCGGCGCGGGCACGCTGGTCGGCGGGGCGATCGGGGCCGGCGTCGCCGGCACCTTCACGTACGCGATGGGTCAGGCCTGGCTGCGGGTCTGCCAGCAGGTCCACGCCGGCAAGCTCGGCGGCCTGGACGGCGCGCTGGACAACGACCAGCTGCGGGACGCGTTCCTGACCGAGTTCAAGAAGCGTCTCGGCCGCAAGGACGTCGAGGCGGTCCGCAAGACCACCACCCGCTGAGAAGTGAACGCTGCCACCAGCGCAGCGATCATCCCAGGATGGTCACCATCGCCGGAGATGCTGGCCGCGACGACGACGGACCCCTAGATTTGACCAGCGATGAGTACTCCTGACGTCGCCGGTCTCCTCGAGGGCGAGCCGGCCCACGACCAAGTCGTGTTCTCCACCCGCCTTCAGCGGTACTGGCCCGACCTGCTGGCCGGTCTCGCCGGGGCCTACCCCGACCAGGCGGTGGAGATGGCGGGGCGCGCCGCGGAGATCGCGGCCCACAACTTCCGTCAGCGTCCCGAGGACCTGCGGCTGCTGGACCTGCGCCGGCACGCCGACCCGCAGTGGCACCAGCACCCGCGGATGCTGGGCTACGCCGCCTACACCGACATGTTCGCCGGCGACCTCACCGGGGTGCGCTCCAAGATCGACTACCTGGCCGAGCTCGGGGTGACCTACCTGCACCTGATGCCGTTGCTCAAGCCCCGGCCCGGCGCCAACGACGGCGGCTACGCGGTGATGGACTACCGGGCCGTCCGCGAGGACCTCGGCACCGTCGACGACCTGCGGGACCTGGCCACCGACCTGCGTCGGTCCGGGATCTCGCTGACCGTCGACCTGGTGCTCAACCACGTCGCCACCGAGCACGCCTGGGCCCGCGCCGCGGCCGGCGGCGACTCCTTCTACCGCGACTACTTCTTCATGTTCGCCGACCGGGACATCCCGGACGCCTACGAGCGCACCCTGCCCGAGGTGTTCCCCGACTTCGCGCCGGGCAACTTCACCTTCGACGACGAGTCCCAGTCGTGGGTGTGGACCACCTTCAACACCTGGCAGTGGGATCTCAACTGGCGCAACCCGGAGGTCTTCTTCGAGTTCGCCGACATCATCTGCTGGCTGGCCAACCTGGGCGTGGAGTGCGTCCGGCTGGACGCCATCGCGTTCATCTTCAAGCGGCTCGGCACCAACTGCCAGAACCAGCCCGAGGTGCACGCGATCACCCAGGCGCTGCGCGCCGTCGCCCGGATCGCCGCACCCGCGTTGATCTTCAAGGCCGAGGCGATCGTCGGCCCGACCGATCTGCCCCCCTACCTGGGTGTCGGCAAGCACGCGGGCCGGGTCAGCGACCTGGCCTACCAGAACTCGTTGATGGTGCAGATCTGGTCGGCCCTGGCGGCCAAGGACACCCGGCTGTTCTGCGCGGCGATGAACCGGTTCCCGGCCAAGCCGCCGAGCACCGTGTGGGGCACCTACCTGCGCTGCCACGACGACATCGGCTGGGCCATCGACGACGGCGACGCCGCCTCGGTCGGCCTGAACGGGTTCGAGCACCGCCGGTTCCTGGCCGACTTCTACGCCGGCACCTACCCGATGAGCGACGCGCGCGGGCTGGTCTTCCAGGAGAACCTGCAGACCGGCGACCGGCGGATCAGCGGCAGCGCTGCCTCGCTGATCGGGATCGAGGCCGCGCTGGCCAGCGGCGACGAGGCGCACCTCGACCTGGCCATCCGGCGGCTGCTGCTGGCGTACGAGATCGTGCTCGGGTTCGGTGGTCTGCCGCTGCTCTACATGGGCGACGAGCTCGCCCAGCGCAACTTCTACGACTTCGTCGACGACCCGGCCCACGCCGACGACAACCGCTGGGTGCACCGGCCGCCGATGGACTGGGAGGCCGCCGAGCGACGCCACGTCGAGGGGACGCTCGAGCACCGGGTGTGGCACGGCCTCCGGCACGCGGTGTCGGTCCGCTCCGGGCTGGCCAGCATGGAGGCGGCGGTGGAGTCGGAGGTGATGGACCCGGTGAACCCTGGGGTGCTGGTCCTGCAGCGACGCGGCTCGACCCAGACGATGGTCGGTCTGTACAACATGACCCCCGAGGTGCAGAAGCTGCCGCGGTGGGTGGTCGCGCTGGGCAACTGGTGCCGCGACGCCCTCACCGAGGAGACCCCGCTCAGCGACGGCGAGATCGGGCTGGAGCCGTACCAGACCCGCTGGCTGGTCCAGTCGGTGTGACCGAGGGCGAGGTGTGACCACGGGGGAGGAGTCGGAGCGGGCGGCCGCGGTGGTCCGGGCCGCCCTCGCCGAGCTCGAGCTGGACTGGACCGAGACCGCTCCTGGTCTGTTCGCGGTCACGCTGCCCGGCACCCGCAAGCTGACCACCGAGTGCGCCCTGCAGGTCGGTCGGCACGGCCTGTCCGTCCGGGCGTTCGTCGCCCGCAACCCCGACGCAGGACCACGAACGCGTCTACCGGTGGCTGCTGCAGAAGAACCTGACCCTGTACGGCGTGGGGTTCGCCGTGGACGCGCTCGGCGACATCTACCTGAGTGGACGGGTGTCGCTGGCGGCGGTGTCGGCCGAGGAGGTCGACCGGCTGCTCGGCGCGGTGGCCCGGACCGCCGACGACAGCTTCAACACCATCCTCGAGCTCGGCTTCGCCGACAGCATCCGACGCGAGTGGGCCTGGCGTCGCTCCCGAGGGGAGTCGACCGCCAACCTGGCCGCCTTCCGCCACCTCGATCCGGGCAGCCCGACCTGACGCCACCCGTGCGTACCCGGCCCTGACCGGCGTCGGGACCGCTGTCCGCCGATCGGTGTGGACGCGACACCTGCCCGAAACCGGCCCCTACTAGAGTTCGGCTCATGTCCAAGACGTTGATCCTGCTGCGCCACGGCGAGAGCGAATGGAACGCGAAGAACCTGTTCACCGGCTGGGTGGACGTCGACCTCAACGCCAAGGGGGAGGCCGAGGCGCACCGGGGCGGTGAGCTGCTGATCGAGAACGACCTGCTGCCCGACGTGCTGCACACCTCGCTGCTGAAGCGGGCGATCCGCACGTCCCAGATCGCGCTCCAGGTCGCCGACCGGCACTGGATCCCCACCAAGCGGCACTGGCGCCTGAACGAGCGCCACTACGGGGCGCTGCAGGGCAAGGACAAGGCGGCCACCCTCGCGGAGTACGGCGAGGAGCAGTTCATGACCTGGCGCCGCTCGTACGACACCCCGCCGCCGCCCATCGACAACGACGACGAGTTCGCCAACTTCCACGACCCGCGCTACGCCGCCCTCCCGCCCGAGCTGCGCCCGCAGACGGAGTGCCTGAAGGACGTGCTGGAGCGGGCGCTGCCGTACTGGTACGACCAGATCGTGCCCGACCTCGGCGCCGGAAAGACCGTCCTGGTGGCCGCCCACGGGAACTCGCTGCGGGCGATCGTGAAGCACCTGGACCAGATGGGCGACGCGGAGGTGGTCGGGCTCAACATCCCCACCGGCATCCCGCTGCTCTACGAGCTGAACGACGACTTCACCCCGGTCACCCCGGGTGGTCGCTACCTGGACCCGGCCGCCGCCGCGTCCGCCATCGAGGCGGTCAAGAACCAGGGCAAGAAGAAGTAGCCCGGTCTCGAGACCGAGCAGACAGCTGGGGCGCCGCCGGGAGTGATCCGGTGGCGCCCCAGCTGCTTCCTGGTCTGGCAGGTGTGGTGGCGCCCTACTTGGAGGCCACGATCTCGCCCGACTTGACCCGATCCCGGTAGCTGAAGATCTCGTTGCGCAGGGCTCGCGCCAGGATGTAGAGGCCGATGATGTTGGGCAGCGACATCGCGAAGATCATCGAGTCGGAGAAGTTGATCACCGAGCTCAGCGATGCGGCCGAACCGATCACGGTGAAGACGCAGAAGACAGCCTTGAAGACGTTCTCCGCCTTCTGGCTGTCACCGAACAGGTAGCCGATCCCCTTCATGCCGTAGTAGCTCCAGCTGATCATGGTGGAGAAGGCGAAGAAGATCACCGAGATCGCCAGCACGACGGGGAACCAGGAGATCACCGACCCGAACGCGCTGGACGTGAGGCCGACACCACCGAGCTCGGTCGCGTCGGGGAGCGCGTAGGCGCCGGTGATGACGATGGTGAGTGCCGTCATCGTGCAGATCACGATGGTGTCGATGAACGGCTCGAGCAGGGCCACGTAGCCTTCGGTGGCAGGCTCCTTGGTGCGGACGGCCGAGTGGGCGATCGAGGCCGAACCGATACCGGCCTCGTTGGAGAACGCCGCCCGCTGGAAGCCGACGAGCAGGACCCCGACCACACCGCCGGTGATGCCAGCCCCGGTGAAGGCGCCACTGAAGATCAGGCCGATCGCGCTCGGGATGGCCGGGAAGTTGACCAGGAGCACGAACAGACACGCAGCGACGTAGATGATCGCCATGGCGGGCACGATCTTCTCGGTGACCCGGGCGATGCTCTTGATCCCACCGATGATCACCACCGCTACCAGGACCGCGAAGATCAGACCGATCACCCACGGGTTGCGCCCCACGAAGGTCTCGCCCCCGCCGGTCACGTTGATGATCTGCTGGGTGGCCTGGTTGGACTGGAACATGTTGCCGCCGCCGAGCGAGCCGCCGACGCAGCAGACCGCGAAGAAGCCGGCCAGGAACTTGCCGAACCGCATGTTCGTGGCCTTGCCCACGGCTTCGCGCAGGTAGTACATCGGGCCACCGGAGACGCTGCCGTCGCTGTGCTCGCGGCGGTACTTCACGCCGAGGGTGCACTCGGCCATCTTCGTGCTCATCCCGAGGAACCCGGCGACGATCATCCAGAAGGTCGCGCCCGGCCCACCCAGGGAGATGGCGACGGCGACGCCGGCGATGTTGCCGAGACCGACCGTGCCGGAGACGGCGGTGGCGAGGGCCTGGAAGTGCGACACCTCACCGGCCTCGTCGGGGTCGCTGTCGTACTTGCCGCTCACCAGCTGGAGGGCGTGCTTGAAGCCACGGATGTTCTGGAATCCGAGGTAGACGGTGAAGAAGCCGCCGGCGACGATCAGCCAGACCACGATCAGCGGGATCGAGACACCACCGATGGTGACCGAGAAGAAGATCACCGAGGTGACGAAGTCGGAGACGGCGTCGAACCAGGCCACGGGGTTCATCAGGGCACCACCGTCACGGGAACGGGAGCATGCTGGACCAATCGGCTGGCGACGCTGCCGAACAGCGACACCTTCAGGCCGGAGTCGCCGGTCCGTCCGACGACCAGGTGCGAGGCCTGTCGCTCCTCCACCAGGTCGATCAGCAGATCGGAGGGGCTGCCGTGTCGGACGACCGTCTCGACCGGAGTCGGCAGCGACGTGGTCAAGGCGACCATCGGCTCGACGAGCTGCTCTTGGGCCGCCTCTATCTCGCGTTGTCGCTCACGATGGCGGTGGTCGTTCTCCGCAGGAGTGTTGAACGAGTACGGCGACCACGGGATCACGTGGACGATCACGAGGTCATGCCCGAAAGTCCGGGCGAGATCTGTTGCCAGCTCTACGGCGTGTGTCGAGGAGTCGGATCGATCGACTCCCACGATGACTGTGGTCACTTCGGGCCCCGTCCGTGGTTACGTGTCGTCCAGCGAACCCGTGCACGTGGGTGCACAGGATCGTCCGACCGTAGGGGAAGTGGCTCGAAACGGCTACCCCCTGGCCTGGTCAGCCGCGCGAACTGGAACGCAATCGACACCCGAGCTGTCGGCCGCGAGGGTGCATCACGGCTACGGCTACGCTACGGCTGCGGCCAGAACTCGGTCTCGGGGAACTCGCCGGTCACCACGTAGATGATCCGGCGACCCATCGAGGCGGCGTGGTCGGCGATCCGCTCGTAGTAGCGGCCGAGCAGGGCCACGTCGATGGCGGCCTCGACCCCGTACTCCCAGGAGTCGCTGAGCATCACGCGGAACTGGCTGAGACGCAGGTCGTCCATCTCCTCGTCGCGGGAGCGGAGCTCCTCGGCGCTCTCGATGCTGCGGTTGTTGAGTGTCTGCCCGGCGGTGATGACCATCTTCTCGGCCACGTCCCCCATCCGGACGAAGTTGGGCCGCAGCAGGGTCGGGACCGCCACCTCGGGATAGCGCAGCCGGGCGATCTTGGCGACGTGAGCGGCCAGGTCGCCCATCCGCTCCAGCTCGCTCACCATCCGCAGCGAGGCCACCACCGTCCGCAGCTCGCCGGCGACGGGGGACTGCCGGGCGAGCAGGTGGAAGGCCCGCTCCTCGATGTCGGCCTGCATCCGGTCGAGGTCGGCGTCGTCGCCGATGACCTGCTCGGCGATGTGGATCTCGGCCTCGAGCAGGGCCGTCGTGCTGGAGCGCACGGCGATGGCCACCTTCTGGCACATCTGCACCAGGTCGGCCAGGATGTCATCGAGCTGCTCGTGGTAGCTGTCGCGCATGAGGAGTCCTTGCTGTGATGTGTCAGGGTCGGTGCGTGGAGACGCGATCCGTCTCGGGCGGGGTCACGCTCGGTACGCACCTCGCCAGGGACGAGCCTATGCCCGCCTCTTTCGACCAGACGTGACCCACGTGAACGGCCGGTGAACTCCGACCGAACATCCGGGCCGGCGGGAGCGTGGTCGGTCGGCGTCTGGCGGGTGACCGCGGGTCGACGTCCTAGGATCCCGAGTGTGAACTGGGTGGGTGTGCTGCTCGGCGGGATCGGCCTGCTCATGGGCGTCTGCCTCGGTCTCGCCATCGCCGCCCTGGTCCGTCGCAGCCGTCACGTGGACGGGCTCACAGTTCCCCAGGTGCGCGAGGTGGCTGTGCCGGCCGGCGTCCGCGACGTGCTCGGGGTGATCCGATCGGCCGGCGTGGTGGTCGGGCCGCACGACGAGGTCCTGGAGTCCACCCCGCACGCGCTGAACCTCGGACTCACCCGCGGTAGTCGGATAGTGGTCCCCCGCGTGCTCGAGCTGGCCCGCGAGTCCCGGCGCGAAGCCCGGCTGCTGGCCGAGGAGGTGGAGGTGCGCCGCGGGTCCCGGGACGTCCGCGAGGCCGACCTGCTGCTCGGTATCCGGGTGGCGCCGCTGCCCGACGGTCTGGTGCTGGTGCTCGCCGACGACCTCACCCACGCCCGGCGGGTCGAGGCCACCCGGCGCGATTTCGTGGCCAACGTCAGCCACGAGCTCAAGACCCCGATCGGGGCCATCTCACTGCTGTCCGAGGCGGTGGAGGAGGCGGCCGACGACCCGGTGGCCGTCCGACGGTTCGCGGCCCGGATGGGGATCGAGTCGGCCCGGCTGGCGGACCTGGTCGCCCAGATCATCGACCTGTCCCGACTGCAGGGCGACGACATGATGGGTCACGCCGAGAGCATCGAGGTCGACGACGTGCTGATCGAGGCCGTCGACCGCTGCCGGGTGGACGCCGAGCAGCACCAGGTGAGCATCACCATCGCCGGGGAGGGCGGTCTCCGGGTGATGGGGAACCCCCTGCAGCTGAGCACCGCGATCGGCAACCTGGTGGAGAACGCCCTGGTCTACTCCGATCCCGGGGCGCGCGTGGTGGTGGCCGCTCGGCGTCAGGTCCGCAGCGACGACGACTACGTCGACATCACCGTGTCCGACAACGGCGTGGGCATCCCGAGCGACCAGCTGGAGCGCATCTTCGAGCGCTTCTACCGCGTCGACTACGCCCGCAGTCGGGCCAACGGTGGCAGCGGCCTCGGCCTGTCGATCGTCAAGCACATCGCCGCCGCCCACAACGGCGACGTCACCGTGTGGAGCCAGCCCGGCCGGGGCTCCACCTTCACCCTGCGCCTTCCCATCCACCAGCCGACCCGGCAGGAGCTCGACGACGAAGCGCTCGCCGACGACCCCGGCGGGGACGTCGTCCCCCTGCTGACCCGAACCCAGACCAGGAGTTGACTGAGATGACCCGCGTGCTTGTCGTCGAGGACGAGGAGTCCTACCGCGACGCGCTGGCCTACATGCTGCGCAAGGAGGGCTTCGACGTGGTCGAGGCCGCCGACGGGACGGAGGGGCTGGCGGCGTACGACAAGGGCGGGGCCGACATCGTCCTCCTCGACCTGATGATGCCCGGGGTGCCCGGGACCGAGGTCTGCCGTCAGCTGCGCCAGCGCGGACCGGTGCCGGTGATCATGGTGACCGCCCGGGACAGCGAGATCGACAAGGTGGTCGGCCTCGAGCTCGGTGCCGACGACTACGTGACCAAGCCGTTCAGCCAGCGGGAGCTGGTGGCCCGGATCCGTGCCGTGCTCCGCCGCGGCCAGGACGTCGAGCTGATGCCCGACGTGGTCGAGGCGCACGGGGTCCGGATGGACATCGAGCGGCACGAGGTGTCGGTCGACGGACGGACGGTGCGGCTGGCGCTCAAGGAGTTCGAGCTGTTGGAGATGCTGCTCCGCAACGCCGGTCGGGTGATGACGCGTGGTCAGCTCATCGACCGCATCTGGGGCGCCGACTACGTGGGGGACACCAAGACCCTCGACGTGCACGTGAAGCGGCTGCGGACCAAGATCGAGGCCGACCCCGGCCGGCCCAAGGTGCTGCTGACGGTGCGCGGGCTCGGCTACAAGTTCGACGGCTGAGCCGGGCCGTCGTCCCCCTGTTCGCTGCGCGCCGACTGTTTCTTCTCTTCTCCCTCCTCGGTCCAGACAGAGTCGGGCGCTCCGCTCTCGGCCGCTCGCGACGGGTCAGTCGTCACTCGCTGTTCGCTGCGCGCCGACTGACTCTGTCTTCCCTCGTCGCTCGCAAACGGAAGAGCGTGTTTGCTCTCTCCTCGGTCCAGACAGAGTCGGGCGCTCCGCTCTCGGCCGCTCGCGACGGAGACTGGTCGGCGTAGCAATTCCCCGCCACTACAGTGACGCCCGTGACGGCGATGATCTCGGTGTTCTCCGGCTCTGCCCATCCGGCTTTCGCGGCCGAGATGTGCGACCTCCTCGGGGTCGAGCTGTCGCCCTCACGGACCACCCGGTTCAGCAACGACTGCCTGCAGGTGCAGCTGCGGGCGAACTGCCGGCGGCGGGACGTCTACATCGTCCAGACCCTGGCCTCGCCGGTGCAGGACCACCTCTTCGAGCTGCTGCTGATGCTGGACGCGGCCCGCGGGGCCTCGGCGACCAGCGTCACCGCCGTCATCCCGCACTTCGCGTACGCGCGCTCGGACAAGAAGGACGCTCCCCGGATCTCCATCGGGGCCCGGCTGGTGGCCGACATGCTCGCCGAGGCCGGCGCGACCCGGGTGCTGACCATGGATCTGCACTCCCCGCAGGTGCACGGGTTCTTCTCCATCCCGGTCGACCACCTGAACGCCGTGTCGGTGCTGGCCGAGCACTTCGTCGGTGACGACCTCAGCAACACGGTGGTGGTGTCACCGGATCTCGGCAACGCGAAGGTGGCCAGCCAGCTCGCCCGGATCCTGGACGTCCCGGTGGCGGCCGGCTCGAAGCAGCGGCTGGCCGACGACACGGTGGTGATCGACCGGATCGTCGGCGACGTGGCCGGTCGCGACGTGATCGTGCTGGACGACGAGATCGCCACCGCCGGCTCGATCATCGAGCTGTTGGCCAAGCTGCGCGAGCAGCACGTCCGCCGGATCCGGATCGCCTGCACCCACGGGTTGTTCACCGGCGCCGCGATCGAGCGGCTCCGGGCGCAGACCGACGTCGACGAGATCGTCATCACCAGCACGCTGCCGCTGCCGCCGGAGAAGCAGCTGCCCAACATCGAGGTGCGCTCGGTCGCGCCGTTGTTCGCCGAGGCGGCGCGGCGGATCCACCTGGGGGAGTCGGTCTCCAGCCTGTTCAGTGACCGGGAGACGTACGGCCGCTAGGCCTGCGGCTCGGTCCGGCAGCGGTCCCGACGGCCGCTGGAGCCTCCGGACCGCGCCTCAGCTGCTCGGCATGGGCGACGGGGTGATGGTCGCGTAGTCGGGCTGGTCGGCGTCGACGACCGGCACCCGGATGGTCAGCTCGCCGGCGGTGCTGAAGGTCAGGGTCAGCTCCGCGTCAGCACCCACCACCAGCTCGGGGCTCTTCAGCTCGATCAGCTCCCGGTCGGTCAGCACCACCAGGGCGTTCTCGCTCAGCCCGACCGGGTTGGGCAGAGTCACCGTGAAGGGCGTGCCCTGGGTCTGGTCGAGCGTGAACGGGTAGCCCGCGACCCCGGTCATCGCGTCCCGCTCCTGCGCGATCAGGCTGGCCGACAGGTAGCCGGTGCCGTCCTCGCGGCTGAGGATCATCAGGTTGCGCACCTGCACGGCCTGGTTGGCCGGGCCGACGTCGGCGTTCACGCCCTCGGCGGGGGTGTACGGCTGGGAAGTCTGCGCGTCCATGCCGCAGGCGGAGACCAGGAGCAGCAGGGCGCTGAGCAGGGTCGCGACGAGCGTACGGGTCGCGCGGGCTCGCGAGGGCTGGGTCACGGTCTCGACTCCTGGTGCGGCGTGCGGGGGCAGTGGCGCCAACTGTAGCGATCCGGCGCCTCAGCGTGGAGCCGCGTACCCTTGGCATGTCCGCTCTGTCGCGCGGCCCGGTTCAGCCGGATCACGCGAAGGCCCCCGAAAGGCATAGCGCGGCCATGTTTGTCAAGGCCTGCAGCGGCGTCGATGTGGCCTCTGGCTAGCGCAAACGCCGGATTCTGTGGATTCTCAGCGTGGTAGACTGGGAGCCCGCGAAAGGGGTACAAGAAAATATGACCTTCACAGTCGGCGAAACAGTGGTCTACCCGAATCATGGGGCCGCCGTGATCGAGGACATCGAAACCCGCCAGATCAAGGGCGAGGACAAGCTCTATCTCGTCTTGAGGATCGTGGGCCAGACCGATCTCATCGTTCGCGTTCCGGCCTGCAACCTCGACCTCGTCGGCGTGCGTGACGTCGTCGACGCGGAGGGGCTCGAGCGCGTGTTCAGCGTGCTCCGTGCTCCGCACACCGAAGAGCCGACCAACTGGTCGCGTCGTTACAAGGCGAACCTGGAGAAGCTGCACTCCGGCAACGTCATGAAGGTCGCCGAGGTCGTCCGCGACCTGTGGCGGCGTGAGCGCGAACGCGGTCTGTCCGCCGGTGAGAAGCGGATGCTGGCCAAGGCGCGCCAGATCCTGGTCTCCGAGCTCGCGCTCGCCGAGCGGGTGGCCGAGGACAAGGCCGAGGTGCTGCTCGACGAGGTCCTCGCCTCCTGAGCCAGCTCCAGCCGGCTCCGTTCCGTACCGGGATCGGGGTCGACGTGCATCGACTGACACCCGGCCACCCCCTGTGGGTGGCCGGGTTGTTGTTCTCCGACGAGCCCGCGGGGCTGGAGGGCCACTCCGACGGCGACGTGGTCGCCCACGCCGCCTGCGACGCCCTGCTGTCGGCCGCCGGACTCGGTGACCTGGGCAGCAACTACGGCACCGATCGGCCCGAGTGGCGTGGAGCCAGCGGGAGCGCCTTCCTGCGCGAGACCGCCGCCCGCGTCCGGGCGTCCGGCTACGACATCGCCAACGTGGCCGTCCAGCTGATCGGCAACCGGCCGCGCTTCGCGCCCCGCCGGGCCGAGGCCGAGAGCGTGCTGTCGCAGGTGCTCGGCGCTCCGGTGTCGGTCTCGGCCACCACCACCGACGGGCTGGGACTCACGGGGCGGGGCGAGGGCGTGGCCGCGATGGCCACCGCGCTGATCTATCGGGCATAGACCGCTCTGCCGGCACAGACCCGACTGAGATCGGGTCGGCGGGGTGCCACCCGAACCTCGAGCTGTTCTCAGCGCACCTGGCCGGCCGGTGCGGTGAACGTGTTGCACTTGCCGATGTCGCTGGTGCCCAGACCGGTGGTGCCCCAGAACTTCCGCGTCTGGGCCAGCCCGTGGTTGCCCTCGATGTTGGGGTCGCCGGTGATGGTGTCGTCCCCCACGGCCACGAAGGTGTCCTGGATGCCGCTCAGGTCGGACTGCTGCACTCCCAGCGAGCGGGACACCGACCGCATGTAGACGCCGGCGAAGCAGTCGGCCTGGGTCTCCAGCCGTCGGATCAGCTGGTTCGACTCGCGCTCCGAGCCGGCGTTCTGGGCGAGGGCGTGCGCGCTGATGAGCAGACCGGTGCGTCCCTGCAGGGCGTGCCCGAACTCGTGCGCCATCACCACGTCGGCGGCCCACTTGTTCGTCCGCACGATCGGCACGGCCTGCGGCAGCAGGTTGGAGAAGTAGATCTGCTGGTCGGCGCTGCAGTAGAAGGCGTTCACCCCGGACTCGCCGCACTTGGTGGTGATCTTCTCGCCGTAGATGGTGACCGACGGACGGGGTAGCACGTACTGCGCGGCCGTGACCGGCGGGTCCCAGACCCGCATCAGGCACTCGACCTGGCCGTTGAAGTGGGTCTCCAGGTCGGAGTCGGAGGCGTTCGCCACGTTGATCGGCTGGTTGTCGCAGCGCACCGGGATCGGGGCGGTCTGGGCGTAGAACGTGTTGTTGACCAGCCAGTCCTCCGCCTCCCCGTACGTGGTCGGCAGCGGGATCTCCGGCGGACTGCTGTCCGGCGGCGGCACCTGGTAGTTGTCGTTCTGGTAAGCGGTGTCGGACGAGCCGGAGAAGGCGTTGACCAGGACGAGCCCGACGATGGCCAGCAGGCTCAGCGCCACCAGCCCCAGCAGCAGGGACATCAGCGGACTCCGGCGCCGTGGCGGCTGCGACGGGGGACCGTAGTGCGGCACGCCGGGCTGCGGTCCGCCGAAACCACCTGGTGGGTTCTGCCGCTGCGGGGACTGGCCGCCGAAGCCGCCGTACGCAGGCTGCCCGAAACCCTGACCGCCCCAGCCGGGCGGGGGCTGGTTGCCGTACGGGCGCTGGCCGCTCGGCGCACCCCACTGCTGCTGCGTCACGAGCCGAAGCCTAACCGGCGGGGGTGTCCGGGGGGCGTGACGGCTGCGGAAAGGGGTCGACGGGCCGGGTGCGTGGCCGCGGAGCCGCCGTGGCGCAGACGAAGCCGGCTGTGGCGTCGTGTCGCGGGCTCGGCCCGCGCGACACACCCCTGTGGGAGGCTTAGCCCGTGCCGGAGACCTCCACCGCCGACCGCCGCCGCGTACCGCGTCGCGCCGCCGCGCGCCCGACGCTCACCCGGGCGGTCCTGCTGTCCCTGACCGCGCTGCTGGTGCTGGCGGGACTGAGCGCCGGACCCAACGCTGTGACCGCTCGCGCCGAGGGGACGGCGTCGAGCTTCGTGGTCGCGGCGAGTCTCGGTCTGGACGGCACGCTCAAGGTCCGTCAGGACATCACGTTCACGGGCACACCTCCGGCGCAGGTGAAGCAGACCTTCGAGTTCAAGAAGCAGCTGCTCGGCGACCGCCGCTACGTCTACGACATCAGCGGGTTCCAGGCCACCAACGGCGGCCAGCCGTTCGCACCGGACGTGCAGACCACCGACGACCGCTACTCGGTCGTCACCTTCCCGACCAACGGCCAGAACCAGGTCACCCTGGAGTACTCGGTGGTCGGGGCCGTGATCGCCACCCCCGACGGGACCGCGCTCGAGTGGCCGTTGCTGCAGGGCTTCGACTCCGCCGTCACCGACTTCTCCGCCACCGTGGCCATCCCGGTGCCGTTCTCCTTCATCGAGTGCAACGCCGGCTCCCCGAACTCCGAGGTGCCGTGCCAGTTCGCTGCGGCGGGCACCGACGACGCCCAGCAGCCGACGTTCTCCGACGGTCCGCGCGGTCCGGGTGAGTTCGTCCAGGTCCACATCGGCTTCCCCGCCGGCGCGCTGGCCAGCAACGAGAAGATCGAGGAGGTCTGGACACTGGCCCGGGCCTTCTCGGCCAAGCCGTTGCCGCTGGCCCTGGCTCTCGGCCTGCTGGTCCTCGGCGCGGCGGCCCTGGTCGCTCTGCACCGGCGGGCCGGCGTGGACGCCGGCTCAGGCTCCGAGGTCACCCGGTCCGCCGAGTTCGTCCCGGTCGGGGCCGGGCAGAGCGAGTTCCGGGTGCTCGGCGACGTCCGTCCGGGTCACGTGGGCACGGTGGCCGACGAGCGGGTCGACCCGATCGACATCACCGCCACCCTGATCGACCTGGCCGTGCACGGGCACCTGCGGATCACCGAGCTGCCGCGCGAGAGCGACTTCGCCGCCACCGACTGGTCCCTGTCGCGCACCGACAGCTCCACCGACGACCTGCGCCCCTTCGAGACCGCCCTCCTGGACGGTGTGGTCGGCCGGGACGCGGTGTTGGTCTCCGAGCTGTCGTCCCGCGTCTACGAGAACGTCGGGGCGGTGCAGGACAAGCTGTACGACGAGGTGGTGGCCAACGGCTGGTTCGAGCGACGGCCCGACGCCATCCGCAACCGGTGGACCCAGACCGCGATCGGCGCCCTGATCGGTGCTGTGGTGGTCACGGTCCTGTTGGCTGCCTTCACCACGTTCGGGTTGGTCGGGCTGGCCCTGATCGCGCTGGCGCTCGGGCTCATGTTCGTGGCCCAGGAGATGCCCGCCCGGACCAAGAACGGCGCGGCCCTGCTGGCCGGACTCGGCGCCCTCCGCTCGGACCTGATGTCCCACCCGACCGACCAGATGCCGCCCGGCCGGGAGCTCAGTGAGATCTCCGAGCTGTTGCCGTACGCGGTCGTGCTCGGTGGTCACCAACGCTGGCTGGACGCGATCGTGGCCGCTGACGACGACCCGGACGAGGACCGCTACGACCTCGGCTGGTATCACGGCCCCGCCGGCTGGCACCTCCGCGACCTCCCGGCCTCCCTGAAGAACTTCATCACCACGGTCTCGGGTCAGCTCTTCTCCCGCTAGCACTTCTGGTTCGTCGGCCTCTGGCCGCGATCTGCGTGGGAGATCCCGGCACCCTGCCGGGCCGGGAGGCTGCCCACAGAGTTCCCCTCGGCGTACGCGGCTGGTCGGCGCCGTTGGGGAGTGCTGGGCTGGCGCGGCTCGGGGGCCGGAAGTGGCGTCCGTGGATGGAAAGTGCCGGGCTGGCCGCGCCTGGGGCCGGAATTGGCGTCCGTGGATGGAAAGTGCGGGGCAGGCCGGCGGGCTGGGTCCGGATTTGGCGTCCGTGGATGGAAAGTGCGGGGCAGCCGGCGGGCTGGGTCCGGATTGGGCGTCCGTGGATGGAAAGTACCGGGCAGGTGGCGGGCTGGGCCTGGAATGGGCGTCCGTGGATGGAAAGTGCGGGCCGGGCCGGGTCTCTGGCCGTGTCAGTGACAGCCGACTCTGGCCGGCCGCGCCGAGAAGGAGGATCCGGCACGTTCTCCATGTCACGAGCGTGACCGTTCCTCCTTCTCGGCAGTGCTTCTCAACGCCGTGGGAGCCGTACGGCGGGTGAGAGTGCTCTCATCGCCGACTCCTGTTCACCTCATCTGCAGTTGGTTCTCTAGTTCTTGTCAGCAGCAAGGGGCCGCTGACCTGAACCCGAGAGAAGTGATGACGATGTTCACCAAGACCAAGTGGATCCTGGCCGGCGGCGCGGCGGCAGTGGCGCTGACCCCGGTAGCGGCGTTCGCGAGTGGCTTCGACGCCACCTCCACCCAGCAGACCTCGAGCTCGGTGAGCACCGTGCAGGCCGGTTCGCTGGCCGCCGACGCCACGGCGGGGGTGCTCCCGGCGGTCGACCCGACAGCGGTCACGCCCAACACCCCGAACACCGCGGTGACGCCCAACACCCCGAACACGGCGGTGACGCCCAACACCCCGAACACCCCGAACACGGCGGTGACCCCCAACACCGCCAACACGCCCAACACCCCGGCCAGCCCGGTCAGCGCCAAGTCCCCGGTGAGCCCGAACACCCCGGCCAGCCCGGCCAGCGCCAAGTCCCCGGTGAGCCCGGTGAGCGCGAAGTCCCCGGTCAGCCCGAAGAGCCCGGCCAGCGCCTGACCCAGGTCACCGGAACCAGCCGGACGCCAGAACCCCAGGACACCAGGACGCCAGGACCACTGAGCTGGGACTTTCCCACCGACATCGGTGAGAAAGCCCCACTCAGTGGCTGTCTGCAGCATTCCGAGTCCGGGGCCAGAGGCGCAGGGCTCGATGTCAGTCGGTGCCGAACTCCATCGCGGCGCGGTCCAGGGCTTCCTGCTCGTCGTCGGGTCCGGCCCCCCGCGCGATGGCGTTCGACTCACCGGCCGTGAGGCCACCGACCAGCTCGGCGGTCGCGCCGCCGACGATGCCCTGGGCGGCGTACTGCTCCAGCCGGGCCCGGGAGTCGGCGATGTCCAGGTTGCGCATGGTCAGCTGACCGATCCGCTCCAGCGGCCCGAACGGGGCGTCGACCACCCGCTCCATCGAGAGCCGGTCCGGGTGGTAGCTGAGGGAGGGACCGGAGGTGTTCAGCAGCGAGTAGTCCTCACCGCGCCGCAGCTTGAGGGTGACCTCGCCGGTGACGGCGGAGCCGACCCAGCGCTGCAGCGACTCCCGCAGCATCAGCGACTGCGGGTCCAGCCAGCGGCCCTCGTACATCAGCCGTCCGAGCCGCCGACCCTCGGCGTGGTAGTTGGCGATCGTGTCCTCGTTGTGGATCGCCGACAGCAGCCGCTCGTACGCGATGTGCAGCAGCGCCATCCCCGGCGCCTCGTACAGACCTCGGGACTTGGCCTCGATGATCCGGTTCTCGATCTGGTCGCTGACCCCGAGCCCGTGCCGGCCGCCGACAGCGTTGGCCTCCAGCACCAGGTCGACCGCCGAGGCGAAGGTCTGGCCGTTGATGGCCACCGGCCGGCCCTGGTCGAAGGCGATGGTCACTTCTTCGGGCGAGATCTCGATGTCGTCGCGCCAGGAGGCGACGCCCATGATCGGCTCGACGATCTCCACCCCGGTGTCGAGGTGCTCCAGCCGCTTCGCCTCGTGGGTGGCCCCCCAGATGTTGGCGTCGGTGCTGTACGCCTTCTCCTTGGAGGCCCGGTACGGCAGATCCCGCTCGGTCAGCCAGGCCGACATCTCCGCCCGGCCGCCCAGCTCCTCGACGAAGTCGGCGTCCAGCCACGGCTTGTAGATCCGCAGCTGCGGGTTGGCCAGCAGGCCGTAGCGGTAGAACCGCTCGATGTCGTTGCCCTTGTAGGTCGACCCGTCGCCCCAGATGTCGACGCCGTCGCTCTTCATGGCCCGGACCAGGAGGGTGCCGGTGACCGCGCGGCCGAGCGGGGTGGTGTTGAAGTAGGTGCGGCCGGCGGTGCGGATGTGGAACGCGCCGCACTGCAGCGCGACCAGCCCCTCCTCGACCAGGGCCTCCTTGCAGTCGACCAGCCGCGAGATCTCGGAGCCGTACTGGTGGGCGCGGTCGGGGATCGAGTCGATGTCGTCCTCGTCGTACTGACCGAGATCAGCTGTGTAGGTGCAGGGGATCGCACCCTTCTCGCGCATCCAGGCGACCGCCACGGAGGTGTCGAGTCCACCGGAGAAGGCGATGCCGACGCGCTCGCCGACGGGCAGGGAGTTCAAGACCTTGGACACGAGATCGGAGCCTAGAACATATTCATGCCATATGTCGAATATTCATGCATGCCCGCTGGGGCCGATGCGCGGGTCAGAGGTTCTGCAGGGTGTAGCCGTGAGCGGCGCACCCGTCGACCAGCAGCGTGCGGGCCTCGGCCGGGATGTCCGCCGGATCGGCGGACTGCAGGGCGCCGATCGCCGCGTCCACCCACTTGGCGGGTTCGGGGTCGAGCTGACCGGAGTCGCTGATCGTCTCCAGACCCCTGATGGCAGCCTGGTTGGCGACCGATCCGCCGGCCATGGCGGCGTCCAGCGCCGGACAACCGATCTTGTACGCATCCTCGGTGGCCTGGGCGTCCGAAGTGCAGGCGGTCAGCCCGGTCACGGTGAGACCGGCGGCCAGCAGCAGGCCGAGGCGGATGAGCGGTCGGGAGAACACGACGGTCATGTCTCCAGAGTAGGAGGCGGACCAACCAGAGGGAGTGGTGATCCGATGTCGAAGCGCTGGCTGTTCGGCGACCAGCTGGGACCCCACTACCTGGACGACACCGACCTGCCCGTGCTCTTGATCGAGTCGACCGCCGTGCTGCGTCGGCGCGCGTTCCACCGGCAGAAGGTGCACCTGGTCTGGTCCGCGATGCGGCACCGCGCGGCCGAGCTCGGAAAGCGCTGCACGTACGTCCGGTCGGACACCTACCGCAGGGGGTTGGCCGAGGTCGACGAGCCGCTGGAGGTGATCCAGCCGACCTCGTGGGCGGCCTTGCACCTGGTCGACCGGCTGGCCGACGAGCGGGAGATCGAGCGACTGCCCGCGCGGGGGTTCAGCGCCAGCCGGGCCGAGTTCACCGCCTGGGCCGACGGGCGCGGCCGGAAACGGTTGCTGATGGAGGACTTCTACCGCGACAACCGCCGGCGGATCGGGGTGCTGATGGACGGCGCCGAACCGCTGGGCGGACGGTGGAACTTCGACGCCGAGAACCGCGAGCCGCCGCCACGGGGACAGCAGACCCTCGGCCTGCCGGAGCCCGTGTGGCCGGACGAGGACGACATCGACGCCGAGGTCCGGGCCGACCTGGACCGGCTCGCCGCGGACGGTGTCACCTTCCTGGGCGACGACGGACCACGGCTGTTCGCGGCCACCCGGGCCGAGGCGCTGGCCGCGCTGGCCGACTTCGTCGAGCACCGGCTGCCCGACTTCGGTCGCTACGAGGACGCCATCATGGGCCAGGACCGCTGGATGGCGCACTCGCTGCTGTCGGTGCCGCTGAACCTCGGGCTGCTGGACCCGGTCGAGGTGGTGCGGGCCGCGGAGGCGGCCTACCACGACGGCGCGGCGCCGCTGGCCGCCGTCGAGGGCTTCGTCCGGCAGGTGGTCGGCTGGCGGGACTACATCTGGCACCTCTACTGGCACCTCGGTGAGGACTACCGGGGGAACAACAAGCTCAACCAGCGCCGCTCGATCGACGACTGGTTCGCCGAGCTCGATCCCGCCGGGACCGACGCCGCCTGCGTACGGTCGGCGCTGACCTCGGTCCGCGAGACCGGCTGGACCCACCACATCCCGCGGCTGATGGTGCTCGGCAACTACGCGCTGCAGCACCGCTGGAAGCCGCAGCAGGTGACCGACTGGTTCCACCGGGCCTTCGTCGACGGCTACGACTGGGTGATGGTGCCCAACGTGGTGGGGATGAGCCAGCACGCGGACGGCGGGATCCTGGCCACGAAGCCCTACACCTCCGGCGGCGCCTACATCGACAAGATGAGCGACCACTGCGGCGGCTGCCGGTTCGACCCGAAGAAGCGGGTGGGGGAGGACGCCTGTCCCTTCACGGGCGGCTACTGGCGGTTCCTGCACCGGCACCGCGAGCAGTTCGCCGGCAACCCGCGGATGGGTCAGATGGTCCGCGGGTTGGACCGGCTGAAGGACCTGGATCAGGTGCTGGCCGAGGAGTGACCCGGCGGAGGCTGGATCCCGGCGGTGCTCTCCCGCACCACCAGGGCGAAGTCCGCCGGGTGGTTCCGCGGCACGTGGTCGACCCCGCGTCCCTGCTCGACCAGCGACTCCACGGCCAGCCGCGCGATCTGGGCGCGGTCGGGGGCGATGGTGGTGAGGGTCGGTGTGGCCGCCCGCCCGTACGGGATGTCGTCGAAGCCGACCAGGGCGACGTCCTCGGGCACCCGCAAGCCCCGTAGCCGTAGGGCCCGCAGGGCGCCGAGGGCGAGCCAGTCGGTGCCGCAGAAGATCGCGTCGGGCGGGGCGACGCGCGCGTCGAGCAGACCGCCGACGACCGCCTCGGCTTCCTCCCCGCGGTTGCTGGGGGCCGGCAGCACCAGCTCCGGGCGGGGGTCCAGACCGGCCGCGAGCAACGCCCGGCGGTAGCCGAGGTAGCGGTCGTTCGTGCTCGCCCGCACTGGGTCCGACCACGGCGATCCGGCGCCGGCCCAGACCGATGAGGTGCTCCGTGGCCAGCTCGGCGGCGGCGGCGTTGTCGATGCCCACGTGGTCGACCTCGGGGAGGTACGTGTGCTCGCCCAGCGTCACCAGCGGGCCGGGCCGGGGACGGCGGGCCACGTCGGCGGCACCGGCGGCCAGCGGGCTGATGATCATGCCGTCGATGCGCTGCCCGAAGCCGCCGGACAGGGCCGACTGCTCGGCGGCGAGGTCGCCCCCGGTCTGGTGGATGAGCACCACCCAGCCGTGCTGCTCGGCGACGTCGAGCACCTCCCGCGACAGGGCGGCGAAGTAGGGCATGTCCAGCTGCGGGACGACCAGGGCGATCATCCCGGCCCGCCCGCGGGCCAGGTTGCGGGCCGACAGGTTGGGGCGGTAGTCCAGCTCGGCGATCGCCGCGGTGACCCGCTCCCGGGTCCGGGCGGACACGAACGGGAAGTCGTGGATGACGTTCGAGACGGTCTTCATCGACACCCCGGCGCGGGCGGCGACGTCGACCAACCGGACCCGGCCGCCGTCCCCGGACCCCGGACCGCTGGTCTCGACGTCCACGGGCGTCAGCGTAGTGGGACCGGCCCTCTCAGCCCGCGGTGAGGACCTGCTGGGCGTCGCTCATGAACGCTGCCGCGCCGCGGGCCGGGTCGGAGCGTCCGAACCCGATCTCCTCGGCTGTCCGGGCGAAGAGGGCGTTGACCTCGGCGTACCCCTTCGGCCAGGGTCTCGGCGCCGGACCGACCTGGTCGAGCACCCGGTCCACGAAGGCGATGGCTCCGCGCCCGGCGGCGTCGGCGGAGCCGGTCACCTCCTTCCGTGCTCGGGCGGACGGCGGCACGCCGAGGGTCACTCCGAGAGCGTCGATCGCCGCGTCGTCGTTGAGCAGGAAGTCGACCAGCCGGTGCGCGTCGTCCGCCTTCCCCGAGGCGGCGTTGACGCACCAGAAGTCCAGGGCGGTGACGAACTGCCCGGCCAGCGACCCCGGCGTCCGGCCCGGCACCGCCTGCAGGGTCAGCTGGTCGTCGACCAGCGGTTGGTAGAAGGAGACCTGTTGCACCCAGCCGAACTCGATCGGAGCCTTGCCGCGGGAGAGCACCGAGTTCTCGAAGCCGGCGCTCTCGGTGGTGACGGCGGCGGGCGGCACGGCCTTGGCGTCGCGGAGCCGGTTCCACAGGGCGAACCACTCCTCGACCACGTCCTGGCCGACGGCGAGCCCGCGTTCGGCGAACAGGTCGCCGCCGTGCTGACGGGCGTAGACCTCGAAGATCTGCAGGTTGCCGCCGGGATCGGACGAACCGAACTGACCGTCGCCGGCCTCGCCGGCGTAGCCGGTGACGAAGTCCTCGAAACCCTTCCAGTCCCAGCTGTCCGGGATGTCGGCCCCGACCTCGGCCGCGAGCGCCTGGTTGAGGAACGTGGCGTGGGTGATGGAGGACTGGCCGATCCCGTACAGCGCCTGGTCGAGGAGTCCGGCGGTCGCCACGTCGTCGTCCAGGTCGGCGGTCCGGATGGCGGCGCCGGCCACCGGGGCGAGGTCGGCGAGCGCCCCCCGTTCGGCGTAGTCGGCGAAGTAGGTCATCGACATCCGGAACACGTCCGGTCCGTCGCGACCGGCGACCTGGGTGGCCAGCTTGTCCCAGTAGTCGGCGAACGCGGCCCGTTCGGTGGTCAACGGCACGTCCGGGTGGGCGCCGGTCCAGCCGGCCAGGGCCTTGTCCATGGCCTGGTGGGCGGGCTGACCGCCGTACCAGGAGACGCGGAGATCACCGCCGGCGCCGGACGATCCGCCGCTGCAGCCGGCCAGGCTGGCCGCCGCGGCCACACCGAGACCGAGACCGAGGAAACCGCGTCGGGTCAGGGAGGTCATGCCACTCCTTCGTTCGTGGGGACCGGCGGGTGGCGCCCACCGCCAGTTGTGCGGGACCGTCTTGGGCCGGTAGGCGCCGACCGGGAGGTCGTCGGCGACCCGGATCATCCACCGGGTCAAGGTGACCAGCAGGTCGTGGCGGACCTCGGCCAGACCGGGGTCGTCGAAGCGGTTGCGCAGCTCGGCCGGATCGCTCTCCAGCTCGAACAGCTGACCGCGCCCGTGGTCGTCGACGATCAGCTTGTGGGTCGCGGTGCGGACCATCCGCTCGCCGCCGCCGAGGGTCACCGAGTTGAGCTCGTCGAAGGTCGGACCCTCGTACGGGAAGTGCAGCGGCGGGTGCTCGTCCTCGTCGAAACCGACGCCGCCGTAACCGAGCTCGCCGTAGACGGAGTCGAATTCCTCGGCGGGGGCCGGCTCGCCGCTCAGCAGCGGGGCCAGGCTGCGACCCTGGACGCCGTCCGGGAGCTCGAGCCCGACCAGGTCGCACAGGGTCGGGAGCACGTCGGTGATCGACACCAGCTCCGGACGGTGCCCCCGGTGGCCGACCGCCGGGCCGCTGATGACCAGCGGGATCCTCATCAGGGCGTCCGACATGCCGGCGCCCTTGCGTTGCAACCCGTACTCGCCGACGAAGTCGCCGTGGTCGGACACGAACACCACCAGGCGCTCCCGGCCGCTGTCCGGCAGGCTCTGCAGCAGCCGGGCGATCTGGTCGTCGAGCAGTCGCAGCATCCCCAGGTAGTTCGCGACGTAGCGGCGCCAGTGGTCGTCGTAGCCCGGCCGCTTGCGCTCGACCAGGTCGCGGAGCCAGCGGTAGCGGGCGGTGAGCGAGTCCATCGCCTCGGGCCCGGTCCGTCGCTCCGGGATCTCCGCCGGGTCGAACAGGCTGAAGTACGGCTCGGGCACCTGGTACGGGTTGTGCGGCTCGGGGAACGACACCCAGGTGAACGTCGGTGCCCCGGGATGAGCTCGGTGGTCCCGGTCGACCGCGGCGACCGCGTCCGAGACGATCCGGTACGGCAGCTGCGCCTCCAGCGGGAACGGCGTGGCCACCGGGCTGACGCCGTGGTCGAGGTCGCCCAGCCAGCTGTCGAAGGCCACGTGCTCGGCGCTGGATCTCGGTCCCGACTCGTGCCAGTAGGGACCTGCGAAGGTGTCGAAGTCGGCCGACCCGCGGTGCATGTGCGTCTTGCCGGCGAAGTGCAGCCGGTAGCCCGCGGCCCGCAGCACGTCGAGCAGGTCGCGGTCGTAGAGGGCCTGTTCCGGGGTGCTGTTCTGGCGCACGCGGTGGGCGGTGGGGAAGCGTCCGGTCAGCAGGCTGGCGCGCGCCGGCACGCAGGCCGGGTAGCTGGTGAAGGCGGCGTCGAACACCGCGCCCTGACGGATCAGCCCGTCCAAGGTGGGCATCGTGTCCACCGCGTACCCGGTCTCGGCGGTCAGCCCGGCCCGGTGCTGGTCGGTCATGATCAGCACCAGATCGGGACGATCATCGCTCGGTGGGGCCACGGCACGAAGGTAATCCAGATTTCCAGCGCTGTAAACAGCGCTGTAATGGCTCGTGGCGATGCGGGGCGAGGTCGGTGCGGGTGTTGATCGCAACCGTCGGTCGGGCCGCTGCGCACGATCGATCTGCGCAGCGACCCGACTGACCGGTCAGCTGTCGATGCTCGACATGTCCGGGTAGCGCTCGCCCTGCACGGCGTCGACCGGGACGGCGTCGGTCAGGGCCGTCAGGTCGTCCCGGCTGAGCTCGATGCCGACGGCCGCGACGTTCTCCTCCAGGTAGCTGACCCGCTTGGTGCCGGGGATGGGGACGACGTCGTCGCCCTGGGCCAGCACCCAGGCCAGGGCCAGCTGGCCGGCGGTGACGCCCTTGGCCGCGGCGAGATCGCGGACGGCCTCGACCAGGGCCAGGTTGGCGCTGAGCGCGTCGCCGGTGAAGCGGGGGTTGTGGCGCCGGAAGTCGTCGGCCGCCAGGTCGTCGGCGGAGGTGATGGTGCCGGTCAGGAACCCGCGGCCGAGGGGCGAGTAGGGGACCAGGCCGATGCCCAGCTCACGCAGCAGCGGCAGGATCTCGCTCTCCACGTGCCGGGTCCACAGCGAGTACTCCGTCTGCAGGGCGGTGATCGGGTGGACCGCGTGGGCGCGGCGGATGGTGTCGACCGACGCCTCGCTCAGTCCCAGGTGACGGACCTTGCCCGCGGCGACCAGCTCGGCCATGGCGCCGACGGTCTCCTCGATCGGCACCGTCTTGTCGACCCGGTGCTGGTAGTAGAGGTCGATGTGATCCAGGCCGAGCCGCTGCAGGCTGGCGTCGCAGGCCCGGCGGACGTAGTCCGGGCTGCCGTCGATGCCGCGGAAGCTGGAGTCCTCGGCGTCGCGGACGTTGCCGAACTTGGTGGCCAGCACGACCTGGTCGCGGCGGTCGGCGATGGCCCGGCCGACCAGGACCTCGTTGGTGAACGGGCCGTACATGTCGGCGGTGTCCAGCAGGGTGACGCCGAGGTCGAGCGCGCGGTGGATGGTGGTGACGGCCTCGCTCTCGTCGGTGGTGCCGTAGAACTCCGACATGCCCATGCAGCCGAGACCCAGCGCAGCCACCTGCAGGGCGTGGTCGCCGGTGCCGAGGGTGCGGAGCTGGAGGTCGGTGTGCTGGGTCGGGTGATCGGTGGTGGTCATGGACTCCACTCTTCGCCTTCGAGTGCGCTCGAAGTCAAGCCCCGGCGGCGACCGGTTGCGGTCGGCGTTCCAGCCGGTCCTCGTAGATGCCGATCTTGGCGTTGATCGCGCCCAGGTGATCGGTGACGCGAGCCAGCTCCTCGAGCACCCGGTCCCGATGAGCCAGCAGCAGCTCGAGCCGTTCGCCCTCGTTGCCGTCCCCCTGACGACAGAGTTCCGCGTACGCCCGGATGGTCCGGATCGGCATGCCGGTGGCGCGCAGCCGGGTGATCATGGTGATCCAGCGGAGGTCGTCCTCGCGGTAGCGGCGGACGCCGGCACTGGACCGCGCCGGTGGTGTCGAGCAGCAGGCCGTCCCGCTCGTAGTAGCGCAGGGTGTGGGTCGTCAGCCCGGTCGCCGCGGCGGCCTCGGCGATCGAGTGAGAGCGGTCCTGGGCATCCATCTCACCAGTCTGCCCTTCGAGCCCACTCGAAGTCGAGCCCCGCGAGGCTTGCCCGTGGGGTCAGGTTCGGTCGAGCGAGCCGACCCGATCCAGATCAGGGCTGGCGGTGCCGGCGTTCGTACGCCTCGATCTCGCTGCGCAGGTCCCGGACGGCCACCTCGATGTCCGGCTCGGGTTCGTCCTCGGCCGGTCGCAGGCTGGCGCCGTCGAACAGCAGCAGGTAGTAGCCGTACGCGGTCAGACCGAGGATCGCCAGGGCGAACAGGACGAGCCCGATGGAGGTGAGAGTGGTCGGACCCATCGCACCTCCACGGACCGCCGGTCGGAACGGGACTAGAGCTGCAGTCCCGGGTAGAGGGGATTCGCGTCCAGCAGCTCGGCGGATGCGGCCTTGGTCGCGTCGGCGAGCCCGTTCGTCAGCGTGTACTTGGCCTTGCCCGGCTGCCCGCTGGACGCGGTCACCGGCGTGGTGCCCTTGAGCACGTTGACGATCAGGTCGGCGACCCGGTCGAACTCGTCGGCGCCGAAGCCGCGGGTGGTCAGCGCCGGGGTGCCGATCCGGACCCCGGAGGTGTACCAGGCGCCGTTCGGGTCGTTCGGGACGGCGTTGCGGTTGGTGACGATGCCGGAGTCCAGCAGCGCGGACTCGGCCTGCCGGCCGGTCAGCCCGTAGCCGGTGACGTCGATCAGCACCAGGTGGTTGTCCGTGCCGTCGGTGACCAGCTTCGCGCCCCGCTGCTTCAGGCTCTCGGCCAGCGACTGGGCGTTGTCGGCGACGGCCTGGGCGTAGGTGCGGAAGGCGGGCGTCCGGGCCTCGGCGAAGGCCACGGCCTTGGCCGCCATCACGTGACCGAGTGGGCCGCCGAGCACCAACGGGCAGCCGCGGTCGACGCTCGGGGCGTACTCCTCGGTGGCCAGCACCAGGCCGCCGCGCGGTCCGCGCAGCGACTTGTGGGTCGTCGAGGTGACGATGTGGGCGTGCGGGATCGGGTCCTCGTTGCCGGTGAACACCTTGCCGGCCACCAGCCCGGCGAAGTGGGCCATGTCGACCATCAGCGTGGCGCCGACCTCGTCGGCGATCTCGCGCATCTTGGCGAAGTCGATCCGGCGCGGGTACGCGGAGTAGCCGGCGATCAGGATCAGGGGCTTGAACTCGCGGGCGGCCGCGGCGACCTGGTCGTAGTCGAGCAGCTGGGTGGTGGGGTCGGTGCCGTACGAGCGCTGGGCGAACATCTTGCCGGAGATGTTCGGGCGGAAGCCGTGGGTGAGGTGGCCGCCGGCGTCCAGGGACATGCCCAGCGCCCGCTGGTTGCCGAACTTGTGCCGCAGCGTCTCCCACTGCTCGTCGGTCAGGTCGTTGACGTTCTTGGCACCGAGCTCGGCGAGCTCGGGGCTCTCGACCCGGTGGGCCAGGATCGACCAGAAGGCGACCAGGTTGGCGTCGATGCCGGAGTGCGGCTGGGCGTACGCGTACTCGGCCCCGAACAGCTCACGGGCGTGCTCGGCGGCCAGCGCCTCGACGGTGTCGATGTTCTGACAGCCGGCGTAGAACCGGTGACCGACGGTGCCCTCGGCGTACTTGTCGCTCAACCAGGTGCCCATGGTCAGCAGCACGGCCGGCGACGCGTAGTTCTCCGAGGCGATCAGCTTCAGCGAGGAGCGCTGGTCCGCCAGCTCCGCCCGGGTGGCCTCAGCCACGCGGGGCTCGATCGTCTCGATCACGGCGAGGGCGGCGCGGTACGCCTCCGACGCGGTCGCGGCGACGTCGATCGAGGGGGCGTCGGTGGTGGCGGGGGTCAGCAGGTCGGTCACCGGGCGGAGTTTACCCGCGCCGGATGACCGACTCGACCTCGATCTTCTGGAGCAAGAACGACCACAGGTGTGGAAACCGGCACAAAATCCGGTGGGGCAGGGTCAGCGGCGGCGGGCGATCTCGTACAGGGCGATGCCGGCGGCGACGCCGGCGTTCAGGGACTCCATCGAGCCACCCATCGGGATGGCGGCCACGGTGTCGCAGGTCTCGCGGACCAACCGGGACAGCCCGGCGCCCTCGCTGCCCACCACCAGCACCATCGGCCCGGACGCCTCCGCCACCTCGGCGATGTCCACGTCGCTCTCCCCGTCCAGACCGACCAGGAACAACCCCGCGCCGGCGTACGCCTTGAGGGTCCGGGTCAGGTTGGTGGCCCGGGCGATCGGCACCTTGGCCGCGGCCCCGGCCGAGGTCTTCCAGGCGGCCGCCGTCATCCCCGCCGAGCGGCGCTCGGGGATCAGCACCCCGTGGGCGCCGAAGGCCACCGCGGAACGGATGATGGCGCCGAGGTTCCGGGGATCGGTGATGGAGTCCAGCGCCACGATCAGCGGCGGGGTGTCGGACTCGATGGCCAGCCCGAGCAGGTCGTCGGGGTGCGCGTAGGTGAACTCGGGCAGCTGCAGGGCCACCCCTTGGTGCACCGCGCCGCCGGTCAACCGGTCCAGCTCGCCCCGGGTCACCTCGAGCATCGGCAGGCTGCGACCGGCGGCCAGCTT
Source organism: uncultured Actinomycetota bacterium (assembly GCA_963784345.1). Taxonomy (GTDB): domain Bacteria; phylum Actinomycetota; class Actinomycetes; order Propionibacteriales; family Propionibacteriaceae; genus Microlunatus. The sequence goes on along the minus strand of CAWARE010000037.1, from coordinate 28,035 downwards.
GAGGATGTCGCGCAGCCGGTCGTCGCGCTCGGCGCCCTCGGCCACGTACGCGGTCTTGGTCGGGATCTCCGCCTCCAGGGCCTCGAGCACGGAGTTCCGCCCGATCACCCACTCCGCCCCGACACCGGGCTTCCCGGTCCGCTTGCCGTCGCCGGACCGCGTCCCGCCCTGGGAGCGACGCTCGGCGGTCTTCTTCGCCCGGTACGCCGCGTGGTACGGCCGGTCCTCCGCCTTGGGGGTCGGACCCCTGCCCTCCAACCCGCGACGGACCCGCCCGCCGGAGCCGGCGGTGTTGCCCTTGCCGGACTTGCGGACGGCGCCCTTGCGTTGACTGTTGCCTACCATGTCCCTCGTCTACCTGCTCGTTCGTGCTCGGTCGTGCGGTCAGTGGTCGGCCAGGGACCAGCGCGGTCCGGCCGGGGTGTCGGTGATGGTGATGCCGAGGTCCTGCAGGGCGTCGCGGAGGCGGTCCGCGGTGGTGAAGTCGCGTCGCTCCCGCGCCGCGGCCCGCTGCTCGAGCAAGGTGCCGACCAGACCGTCGACCACCGTCACCAGCCGGGCGTCGTCGCCGCCGTGCTGCCAGATCGGGTCGGTCGCGTCCAGCCCCAGGACCGCCAGCATGCCCAGCACCTCGGCCAGCCGGGCGGTCGCCGTCGCGTCGTCGTCGGCGGCCAGCGCGGTGTTGCCGTCCCGGACCGCCTGGTAGAGCACCGCCACCGCGCCCGGGGTGCCGAGGTCGTCGTCCATGGCTGCCGCGAACGCGTCCGGCACCACCCCGTCCGGTCGACCCACCCGCTCGACCGCCCGGTCGACGAAGCTGTCGATCCGGGCCAGGGCCGCGGTGGCCTCGTCCAGGGAGGTGTCGGAGAACTCGATCGCCGACCGGTAGTGCGGTTGGGCCAGGTAGAAGCGCACGGCGCGGGCCGGGTAGCGCTCCACCACCTCGCTGACCAGCGCGCCGTTGCCCAGCGACTTGCTCATCTTCTCCCCGGCCGCGGTGACCCAGGCGTTGTGCATCCAGAACCGGGCGAACCGCTGACCGGCGGCGGTGGACTGGGCCAGCTCGTTCTCGTGGTGCGGGAAGCGCAGGTCCAGACCGCCGCCGTGGATGTCGAACTCGTCGCCGAGGTACTTCCCGGCCATCGCCGAGCACTCCAGGTGCCACCCCGGCCGACCCCGTCCCCACGGCGTCGGCCAGGACGCCGTGGCCGGCTCGGTCGGCTTGTGGCCCTTCCAGAGCGCGAAGTCCCGGGGGTCGCGCTTGCCGCGCGGGTCGGCGTCGCCGGCCGGCTCCATGTCCTCGATCCGCTGCCGGGACAACGTCCCGTACGCCGGCCAGGAGCGGATGTCGAAGTAGACGTCGCCCGAGCCGTCCTCGGCCACGTACGCGTGCCCGCGCTCGATCAGCACCTCGATCAGCTCGAGCATCTCGGGCACGTGCCCGGTCGCTCGCGGCTCGTAGGTGGGCGGCAGGCAGCCCAGCGCCGCGTACGCGTCGTGCAGCTCGCGCTCGTAGCGGTAGGCGTGGGCGTACCAGGGGACACCGGCTTCGGCGGACTTGATCAGGATCTTGTCGTCGATGTCGGTCACGTTGGCGATCACGGTGACCCGCAGCCCGCGCCAGGTCAGCCAGCGCCGGAGCACGTCGAAGACCACCTCCTTGCGGATGTGTCCGACGTGCGGTGCCGACTGCACGGTCAGGCCGCAGTGGTAGATGGAGACCTCGCCGGGGACCAGGGGGTCGAAGTCGCGGACCGCTCGGGTCGCGGTGTCGTACAGGCGGAGGCTCACCGGGGCAGCCTACCGAGCAGCGACCATCCGCCGCATGACTTCCAGTCCGGCCCGCAGCGCCTTGCGGTCCCGGGCCGACAACGTCTCCAGCATCGGCTCGATGTTGGTGCCCAGCTGAGTGCGGATCTCACCGAGCCGTTGCCGCCCGCGCGGGGTCAGGTCGATCAGCCAGGCGCGGGCGTCGGTGGCGTCGACGGCGCGCTCCACCAGCCCGGCGGCCTCGAGCCGTTTGACGTGGTTGGTGATGGTCGGCTGCGACGAGCGCTCCTGCACCGCGAGGTCGCTGATCCGGCAGGGCCCGTTGTCGGAGATCCGCGCCATCACCCGCGCGGCGGCCAGGCTCACCTCCAGCCCGTCGGTGGGCACCCGGCGCACCACCGCGGCGGCGGTGCTGACCAGGATCTCGCCCAGCTCGTGCAGGTCCTCGCTCACCCTGGTCACAGTAGCGGTCAGCGTCGCAGCGCGGCCACGACGAGCCGGGCCAGCTCCGCGTACGCCTGCGCGTCGTCGAGCCCGGTGGCCCGGCCGATCTCACCGGAGGTGATCCGTCGCATGGTGGCCGTCACCACCTCGCCGACGAAGACGGCCGACACGTTGCGGAACGCCCCGGCCCGGATGCCCTCGTCGATCAGCTGCCGGACCCGCTCGGCCGCCGCCACGGTGTTCTGCTCGTAGACCTCGCGGGTGGTCGACGGTCCGGGCGAGGTCGCGACGGAACTCCGGTCCCGCCGGACGCAGGGCCTCGGCCACCGCCTCCAGGTAGCGGGTGAGTCGGCGGGCGGGGGAGCGGGTGCGGGCGATCGCCGCCTCGACCTGGTCGGTGGACCGGCGGAAGTAGGAGCGGACCGTACGGACGGCCAGCTGCTCCTTGCTGTCGGCCAGGGCGTAGAGGGTCCGCTTCGAGCAGCCCAGTCGGGCCGCGATGTCGTCCAGGGTGAGATGGCTGAAACCCTCGGCCAGGAACAGGTCCACGAGCTCGTCGACCAGCTGGCGCTGACGGGTGGTGAGGTGCTCGACCAGAGCAGGGGTGGATTCCATGGCGGTACCAACGTACCCTTGTCAGTACCGGTCCGGGCACGCCGTCCCGACCGCCGGACACCGAAGGCCGGAAGGCGAAGGAGCAGGGCTGTGACCGTCGACCGCGTGCTGCCGACCAGCGAGGGGGCTGAGCTGGTCGCCCTGGTGCGCGAGATCGCCCTCACCGAGCTGGCCCCCCGCGCCGCCGCGGCCGAGGCGGCGGCGGAGTTCCCGCGCGACGCGTTCGCGCTGCTCGGCGAGGCCGGGGTGCTCGGGATGCCCTACCCGGAGGAGCTGGGCGGGGCGGGTCAGCCGTACGAGGTGTACCTGCAGGCCCTGGAGGAGATCGCCGCGGCCTGGATGAGCGTCGGGGTCGGGGTCGCGGTGCACGTGCTCAGCTGTCACGCCCTGCACCGGTTCGGCACCCCCGAGCAGCACGCCGACCTGCTGGCCCCGATGCTGAGCGGGGACCTGCTCGGCGCGTACGCCCTGTCGGAGGCCCAGGCCGGCTCCGACATCACCGGCATCAGCACCCGGGCCAAGGTGGCCGACGAGGGGTACTCGTTGAGCGGCGCCAAGGCCTGGATCACCCACGGTTCCCGGGCCGACTACTACACGACCTTCGCCCGGACCAGCGACGACCGGACCAAGGGGCTGAGCTGCTTCGTGGTGCCGGCCGACGCGGCCGGTCTGAGCTTCGGCCAGCCGGAGCGCAAGATGGGGCTGACCGGCTCGACCACGACAGCGCTCTACCTGGACGCGGTGGGCGTCGAGGAGCGCCGGCGGGTCGGGTCGGAGGGTCAGGGGATGGCGATCGCCCTCGACGCGCTGGACTCCGGTCGGCTGGGGATCGCCGCCTGCGCGACCGGGCTGGCCCAGGCCGCCCTCGACGTCGCGGTGGACTACGCCCGGCAGCGGGAGCAGTTCGGCAGCGCGATCGCGGAGTTCCAGGGCGTCCAGTTCCTGCTGGCCGACATGGCGGCGGCCGTCGACGTGGCCCGGGCGGCGTACCTGATGGCTGCCCGCAAGTACGATGCTGGTCGTCCGTTCACCCGGGATGCGGCGGTGGCCAAGCTGGTCGCCACCGACACGGCGATGAAGGTGACCACGGACGCCGTGCAGGTGCTCGGCGGCTACGGCTACACCCGCGACTTCCCGGTCGAGCGCTACATGCGGGAGGCGAAGGTGACCCAGATCTTCGAGGGCACCAACCAGATCCAGAAGCTCGTGATCGCCCGCCAGCTGCTCCGGAGCTGACCCGTAGGCCAGTCCGGGGCCGGAGGTCGGGGGCCCGCCCGTTGCGGGCGGTCGCGCGTTCAGGCGGTCTCGAGGGTGACCGTGAACGTGCCGGACTGGCGCCGGATCAGGTCGGTGGCCTCGGGCGGCAGCGTGCCGAGTCGGACGATGCCCCGGAAGTAGCCGACGTCGCCGTAGTAGAAGACCAGTCCGTTGGACGGCCGGTAGTAGCCGATGTCGTTGATCTCGGGATCCGCCCCGGCCGGCACCCCCTCCATGGTCAGGGGTCGCGGCAGCTCACCGACCTTCTCGACGCCGTTGAAGTCGCTGAGCGCGACCGTGATCGGCAGCTGCGCGATCAGGTCCCTGGCGGTGGTGCTGTCGTTCAGCTCGCCGGTGACGGTCTGGCCGGCCACGGTGATGCGGATCGGGGTCACTGTCTGATTCTCCTGAGGTGCCGGTACCGGACTGGGCGGCGGTCGGCTGGGCCGAGGCCGAGGCCGAAGGTGGAGGTCGGGGTTGGGGTTGGTGGCGGGGTTGGGTTTGAGCTCGGAGCGGTCGGCGCCGTAGCGCGGCTGGCGCTCGGGTCGGTGGGGGTGCCGCTGCAAGCAGCGTCGCGACGATCAGCACGATCACCGGGGCCAGGAGCCGAGCTGAGGTGGACACGCCTTCGACGCTAGGGCGCGCCTCGGCGGGTGAGGAACACCCTGATGAGGGTTGCCCTGTCAGTACACCTCAGGCCAGGGACTCCCATCGCGCGTCCGACGACGGTTGACTGGGCGCCGAGTCAACCGCCGAGAACGTGAAGGAGTTCCACCGATGCGTGGAGTCGTGATGCATGCGCCCGGAGACGTCCGGGTCGAGGACCTGCCCGAGCCGACCATCCAGAAGCCGACCGATGCGATCATCCGGCTGGCCGCCGCCTGCATCTGCGGGTCGGACCTGTGGCCGTACCGCGGCGCCGACGAGATCTCCCAGCCCAAGCCCATGGGCCACGAGTACGTCGGCGTGGTCGAGCAGATCGGCGACGAGGTCACCTCGATCTCGGTCGGGGACTTCGTGGTCGGCTCGTTCTTCGCCTCCGACAACACCTGCGAGATCTGTCGGGCCGGCTACCAGACCAACTGCCTGCACCGGGACTTCCCGGGAGCGTCGCAGGCCCAGCTGATGCGGGTGCCGTTGGCCGACGGCACGCTGGTCGCCACCCCCGGGCAGCCGGACGCCGACCTGATCCCGTCCCTGCTGGCCGCCTCCGACGTGCTCGGCACCGGCTGGTTCGGCGCCGTGGCCGCCGAGGCGGGACCGGGCAAGACGGTCGCCGTGGTCGGTGATGGGGCCGTCGGGCTGATGGCCGTGCTGGCCGCCAAGGAGCTGGGCGCGGAGCGGATCATCGCCATGTCCCGGCACGCCGATCGACAGGCGCTGGCCCGTGACTTCGGCGCCACCGACATCGTCGAGGAGCGCGGCGAAGCGGGGATCGCCAAGGTCAAGGAGCTGACCGGCGGGCTCGGCGCCCACTCGGTGGTCGAGGCGGTCGGCACCCAGGAGTCGATGCTGCAGGCGATCGGGTCCACCCGCCCGGGGGGCCACGTCGGGTTCGTCGGTGTCCTGCACGACGTGGCCATCGCCGGCGACGACATCTTCATGACCCACGTCCACGTGCACGGCGGCCCCGCCCCGGTCCGCCGCTTCCTGCCCGACCTGATCAACCGGATCTGGCAGCGAGAGATCGATCCCGGCAAGGTGTTCGACCTGACCCTGCCGTTGGAGCAGGCCGCCGACGGCTACGTCGCCATGGACCAGCGGACGGCGACCAAGGTGCTGTTGCAGCCCTGACGGCGGCCGGACCGCCGCCCGTCGACACAGTTCCCCCATCCGGCACGACACGAAGGAGCACCCGATGAAGATCACCCCCAGCGGCGGTCAGACGGCCCGCGGACCAGCCGACTGGTTCACCGGCGACGTCCTCATCGACTACGTGCGGTCGGCGGACGAGCAGTCAGCCATCGGCTGCGCCCACGTCCGCTTCACCCCCGGGGCCCGGACCGCCTGGCACCGGCACCCCAGAGGCCAGACGCTGTACGTCACCGACGGCATCGGACTGGTCGCGTACCGGGGCGGTGAGGTCACCGAGATCCGGCCGGGTGACGTCGTCTTCATCGAACCGGGCGAGGAGCACTGGCACGGCGCCACCCCCGACCGTTTCATGTCGCACGTGGCCATGCAGGAGGCCGATGAGAACGGCGAGGTGGTGACCTGGCTCGACCACGTCACCGATGAGGAGTACGGCGCCTCGGCCTGACGACCCGGGTCCGCTCGCCGCTCGCCACTGGCCGCGTGGGCGAGCGGACCCCGCGGTGCCCGCGCCGTTCAGCGGCGCCAGAAGAGGTGGTGCACGACCCCGCTGGGGCTCGGCACCGCCTCGTGGTGGTACCGGTCCTCCAGCTCCTCCGGGCTCTCCCACAGCCGGCTGCCGGCCCCGAGCTCGCTGGGGTGCACCGCGACGTGCAGGGTGTCGACCAGATCGGCGTCCAGGAACTCGCGGACCGTCTGAACGCCCCCGCCCAGGCGGACGTCCCGGCCGTCCGCGGCCGCGCGGGCCTGGGTGAGCACGTCCGCCGGATCGCCGCCCACGAAGTGGAACGTCGTGTCGGACAGGCTGAAGGACGGCCGCGGGTGGTGGGTGAGCACGAACACCGGGGTGTGGAACGGTGGTTCGTCGCCCCACCACCCCTGCCAGTCGTGGTCGAGCCAGGGTCCGCGCACAGGACCGAACTTGTTGCGCCCCATGATCTCGGCGCCGATGTTGTGGCTGAAGTCGCGGGTGAAGTAGTCGTCCAGTCCGCGGGTGCCCCCGTCGTCGGTCCGGTTGGGCCAGCCGGCCGTGGCGCCGGCCCAGGCCATCAGCACCCGCGGGTCGGCGTGCCCGAACGGTCGCTCCAGGGTCTGGTCGGTGCCGGCCCCGTAGCCGTCGGCGGAGACGGTGAAGTTCTGGACGCGTAGCAGCTGGGTCATGGGCACTCCTCGGGTCGTCGGGCTCCACGGCAGTATGGCCCCGACCGACGACACCGCGACACGGCTCTGCCCGTCGACACGGCGGTGTCGGGGCGCGAGCGCGCACCGGCCCGCTGACCCGCGGTGAGATTCATGCCTGTTCCAGACAAACTTTGACAGGACATACGGACATGTCTTAGCGTGGGCGACACGTGCCGACCACCCCGATGATCGGCGCGAGACGATGTCGTCGGCGCCCCGGGTCGGGGCAGGAACGGAGCCCCACGTGTCCCACGCCAGCTCGGAACGATCCACCATCACCCTGCCGCCGCTGCGTCCGGGGAAGCACCAGCGCCGGCTCGATCTGATCGCCGTGATCGCCACCTTCGGCGGACTGCTGTTCGGTTACGACACCGGCGTCATCAACGGCGCGCTGGAGCCGATGAAGCAGGACCTCGGACTGACAGCGGTCACCGAGGGTCTGGTCACCAGCACGCTGCTGATCGGCGCCGCCATCGGCGCCCTGGCCTGCGGGCGCCTGAACGACGTCCTGGGTCGCAAGAAGACCCTCACGATGCTGGCCGTGATCTTCTTCGTCGGCACGGCTGGTGCCGTCTTCGCGCCGGACCTCGGCATCCTGCTGCCCGCCCGCTTCGTCCTCGGTTTCGCCGTCGGGTGGCGCATCGGTGACCGTGCCGGTCTACCTGGCCGAGCTCGCCCCCACCGAGCGTCGCGGGGCCCTGAGCGGGCGCAACGAGCTGGCCATCGTGGTCGGCCAGATGCTCGCCTTCATCGTCAACGCGATCATCGCCAACGTCTGGGGCGATCACGAGGGCGTCTGGCGCTACATGCTGGCCGTCTGCGCCGGCCCGCCGTGGTGTTGTTCGTGGGCATGCTCAGGATGCCGGAGTCGCCGCGCTGGCTGATCTCCAAGGGCCGCCGCGACGACGCCCTGGGGGTGCTGATGCAGGTGCGGACGGAGGACCGGGCCCGGGCGAGATGGACGAGGTGGAGCACCTCGCCGTCGAGGAGGCCGAGGCCCAGACCGGGCGTGGCCGATCTCAGCATCGGCTGGGTGCGTCGGATCCTGATCGCCGCATCGGCCTGGCCATCGCCCAGCAGTGCACCGGGATCAACTCGGTCATGTACTACGGCAGCCAGCTGCTGGTGGTGGCCGGCTTCAGCCAGAGCGCCGCCCTGATCGCCACATCGCCCCCGGTCGTCATCGCCGTGCTGGGCTCGGCGATCTGCCTGTTCGTCCTGATCGACCGGGTGCCCCGCCGCAAGCTGATCATCGGCGGACTGATCGCCACCACCGCCTGCCACGGGCTGATCGTGCTCGCCTCGATGCTGATGCCGGACGGCATCGTCAAGGCGTACGTGATCTTGTTCTTCGTGGTCGCCTTCGTGTTCTGCATGCAGCTGGCCCTGAACGTGCCGGTCTGGGTGTGCCTGTCCGAGCTGTTCCCGCTGCGGATGCGTGGCTTCGGGAGGGGCGTCTGCGTCCTGATCCTGTCGGTGACCAACGCGATCATCGCGTTCAGCTTCCCGATCCTGGTGGACAGCGTCGGCATCACCGGTTCGTTCCTGGTGTTCTTCGCGCTCGGAGTGTTCTTCGTCTTCTTCCTGTGGAAGATGCTGCCGAACACCAGCGGCCGCTCGCTGGAGGCGCTGGAAGAGGACTTCGCCGCCGGCAACTTCCGTTGATCGCCGGCACCGCCGGCACCGACACCGCCGTCCGCCACGACCCGGCGATCCCCACCACCGACAGCTGAGAGGAACGACCGCCATGACCATCCTGGTCGCTGTACCCGAGAGCCGGAGGGGCGCCAGGCCCTGGAGCAAGGTGCTGTCGAAGCCCGTACGTTCGGGACCGGCCCGTGGTGCTCAACCTCGGCCTCCGCCGGTTGGAGCCGTCGACGCTGCCGAGTGACGTCGAGGTGACAGTGGTCGACCGGTCCGGTCCGGCCGACCACGACCCGGCCGACGTGGTGCTGGCCTACCTGCGGGACCACCCGGACGTCACGGCCTGGTGATCGGCATCAAGCGCCGTACGCCGGTCGGCAAGGTGGTCTTCGGCAGCATCAGCCAGCGGCTGCTGCTGGAGCCGGCGTCCCGGTGCTCGCCGTGAAGCCGGCCGTCACCGAGCGCGCCTGACCGGCACCCGGGCGGCTACTCGCCGAAGACCGCGTCGTCGCCCGACATGATGGCGAGCAGCCGGCGGTGGGCTCTGGCCTCCAACGACCTGTTCACCGCTCGCGGTCCGGGCCATCAGCCGCCGCGAGTTCGGCTCGGTCGGGTCCTGCTCCAGCAGCAGCAGCACTCGTCGTCGCCTGGTCAGCCGAGGGCGTGGAAGTGGCTGCGGGCCAGCAGCAGCCGGGCGCAACGTTGCCCGGGTCGTCGTCGACGATCTCCAGCAGCAGCCGCGCCGCTCCGGGTAGTCCCGACCGGCGAAGCGCTCCTCCGCCATCGCCCAGCGCAGTCCGTCCAGCTCGCTCAGTGCGCCTCCCGCGTCACCCGCGTGCAGCCCGCCATCGAGGGTCCGAAGTCCGACCTGCCCGTCGACCGCGGTCCGGTCTGCTGACCGAGCCCCGGCGCTCGCGACCCCCGGGGAGGTCCGCCAGACTGACGTCATGCAGCTCACCGACACTGACGTCGTCCTGGTCACCGGTGGCGCTTCCGGACTGGGGGCGGCCACCGTCGACAGCGTCCTGGCCGCCGGCGCCCGGGTGCTGGTCGTCGATCTGCCCGACGCCGTCGCCGCGCTCGCGCCGCGGGAGCGCGTGACCGCCGTCGCTGCCGACGTGCGCGACGAGGAGCAGGTGCAGGCGGCTGTCGACGCGGCCCAGCGCACCGGGGTCCTGCGCGTGGTGGTCAACTGCGCCGGGGTGGCCACGCCCGGACGGATCGTGGGCAAGCGAGGCACCCTGCCGTTGGACGACTTCCGCCGGGTGGTCGACATCAACCTGGTCGGCACCTTCAACGTGCTGCGGCTGGCGGCGACCGCGATGCTCGACAACCCGCCGGACGACGGCGACCGCGGGCTGGTCGTGATGACGGCGAGCGTGGCCGCGTACGACGGTCAGATCGGGCAGGCGGCGTACGCGGCCAGCAAGGGCGGCATCGCCGCCCTCACCATCTCGGCCGCCCGCGACCTCGCCGAGCGGCAGATCCGGGTGATGACCATCGCCCCCGGCGTAATGGAGACCCCGATGATGGCGGGGTTGCCGGAGAACGCCCGCACCACGCTCGAGACGCTGGTGCCGCACCCCGCCCGGCTGGGTCGACCCAGCGAGTACGCGCTCCTGGTCGGCCAACTGATCGCCAACCCGCTGCTCAACGGCGAGGTCATCCGCCTCGACGGGGCGCTGCGGATGCCACCCCGCTGACGCCTTCCGTTGAACCCGCCCAGCAGACGACGACGCCCGTCGATCGCCCTCAGCGGCGCAGCAACCGCACCAGGCTCCAGGAGAGGGCCACCGCACCCAGCGTGAGCAGGGCGGTCCGGACACCGTTGGCCTGGATCAGGCTGGTGATCGTCGCCGGGTCCTGGCCGATCCGGTCGAGCAGGTCGTGGCGGGGGATCGCCCAGAGCACGGTGCTGAGCACCGAACCGACGCCGCTCACCGCCACCAGCGTCGCCGCGAGTCGCGGCACTCCAGCGGGCCGGGTCCAGGGGAACGCCGCGCAGGCGAGGAAGCCGAGGAAGCCGGGGATGATGACCACGCCGGGGATGGCGGCGTTGTAGGCCAGGTGATAGGCCGGGAACTCCTCCTCGCTGACGGCGCGGTAGAGCGGGTAGGACACGAACTGGGCCTGCCAGGCGATGCCGGTGGAGTAGGCGGTCAGGGCGGCCACACCGGCCAGGTTCCACACCCGCCACCCCGGTCCCACCGTGCGGGTGCGTGCTGCTGTCGTGCTGAGCTGGGTCATCTGGAGGTCCTCTCGTGACAGAATCGGCTTGATCTATTCTCAATCGAATTGAGAGGCAGTCAAGTGAATTCCGAGAAGCGGGCCTACCGGAGCGCAGCGCGGGCACGGCAGGCGCGGGTGACCCGGGCCGAGATCCTGTCCGGCGCGGCCACGCTGTTCGCCGAGCGCGGCTACAGCGGGACCAGTGTCGGTGACGTGGCCGATCGGGCGGGCGTGACCGCGCAGACGGTCTACAACGCCGTCGGGTCGAAGGCGCAGCTGCTGAAGGCGGCCTACGACCTGACCCTGGCCGGCGACGACGAGCCGGTCCCGATCGCCGAGCGCCCCGAGGTCCGGGCGGCTTACGCCCTGGACGACGCCGGCGCGTTCCTGCACGCCTACGCCGCCCTCGGTCGTCGGCTGCTGGAGCGGGTGGGCCCGCTGATGCTGCAGATCGCCGCCGGAGCCGCCGGCGGGGAGGCCGACCTGGTGGAGCACCAGCGGGTCACCGACGCCGAGCGGCTGGTCGGCACGCAGATGGTCATCCGGAGGGTGGTCGAGCTGGGTGGCCTGCGGCCCGGACTGGACCCGGATCTGGCCAGGGACCGGATCTGGACCCTGAACAGCGTGCAGGTCTGGGACCTGCTCACCCGGGCGCGGGGATGGAGCGGCGCGGCGTACCAGCTGTGGGTCGGCGAGGCGATGGCCGACGCGGTGCTCGACCGGCTCGCCTCGCGGGACACCGTCAGCCCCGTAGCGTCGGCTTGCTCGTCCGGGCCCGCAGGGCGGCGATGTCGAGGTAGGCCGCGGCCGGCTCCTCGTCCCCGCCGGGTCCCTCGTCGCTGTCCTCCCACGGGTCGTACGGCTTCTCGTCGTTGCCGTCGGCGAAGCCCATCGAAGGGTCGTACGGGTTCGCCAGCCCGGTCAGCGTCTCCTCGGTGCTGACCGCCACCGCCTCATCCGGCAGCCGGTGCAGCACGGAGGAGATGTAGGACTGGGCGGCGTCGTTGGCGTCGACCTCCTGGCCGGCGCGCTCACTCAGGTACCAGCGGTGCTCCAGCACCTCGTGGTAGAGCTCGGCCGGCTCGAGCTTGCCGCGCATCTCGTGCGGGACCGAGTTGACCACCGGCTCGAAGCGCTCGGTCAGCCACTGGTGGGCGACGATCGCCTCGTCGGCGTTCTGCTGGTCGGTCCGGGCCCGGTAGTAGTCCAGGTCGTTGAGCAACCGGCGGGCCTGGTTCTCCTCGGTGTCCAGCCCGGTGAGCCGCAGCAGCCGGCGGGAGTGGTGACCGGCGTCGACGACCTTCGGCTGGATCCGGATGGTCGAGCCGGCGAAGTCGGTGGTGATGTCCAGCTCGGCCACGTCGAAGCCGAGGGCGTTCAGCCGACGCACCCGGGACTCGATCCGGTGCATCTCGCTGCCGTCGAACTCCTCCACCCCGGTCAGCTCGCCCCACAGCTCGCGGTAGCGGTTCTCGATGGCGTGCACCAGCTCGAGCGGGTCCAGGGAGGCGTCCAGCAGACCGCCGGCCTCCAGGTCGCAGAACTCCCCGAACAGGTTGGTGCGGGCGATGGTGAGGTCGTGCTCGCGCTGCCCGTCGCTGAGCTCGTCGTGCAGCTCACCGGTCTCGGCGTCGACCAGGTAGGCGGCGAAGGAGCCGGCGTCGCGGCGGAACAGGGTGTTGGACAGGGACACGTCGCCCCACAGGAAGCCGCTCAGGTGCAGCCGGGCCAACAGCACGACCATCGCGTCCAGCAGGCGGTTGACGGTGTCCTGCCGCACGCCGCGGGAGAACAGCGACCGGTACGGCAGCGAGAACTGCAGGTGCTTGGTGATCAGGGCGGGGTCGAGCGGCTCGCCGTCGGCGTCGAACCGGTTGAGCACCACCCCGTTCGCCTCCACCGACGGGATGTCGATCCGGGTCAGGTCGCGCAGCAGCCGGTACTCGTGCACGGCCAGGTGCTCGAGCACCTCCTTGACCGCGTACACCTCGGTGCCCACCCGGACGAACCGGACCACGTGCCGGGAGATGCCGCGGGGGAGAGCCACCAGCTTGTCGGCGGGCCACTCGGCCAGAGGGGTGTCCCAGGGCAGGGTGATGAGACGGGCGTCCGGCTGCGCTGACAAGAACCTCGGCACCCGGTCATCCTCGCACCGTCGCGGGGGCGGCGGCACCTGGCACGGTGAGGATCACCGCCGGTGTGAGCGGGGCCACGTCGGTCCGGGCCGGAAGTTGACGAGGCGGGACGCAACGAGCCCCCCGCCGGAGCGGGGGGCTCGTCGGTCGATCCGGTGCGTCGGGGGTCAGGCCGACAGGCGGGCCCCGGACTTCTGCGAGAACACGTGCACCTGACCGTCGATCCCCAGCCGCACCGACGAACCACGCTGCGGAGGAGTCCGCGACGAGATCCGACCGGTGATCTGCTGAGCGGTCAGCCGCTCGTCCTCCGAGATGCCCGACAGGGTGCCGTAGAGGTAGGCGTCGGCGCCCAGCTCCTCGACCACGGCGACGTCGATGCCGAGGCCGTCACCGGAGTCGCTGAGGGTGAAGTTCTCGGGCCGGATGCCCAGCACCAGGCTGCTCTCGTTGTCGGCCTTGGCCAGCACGTCGCGGGGGACCGGCACGGTGTAGTCACCGATCTGGACACCCCCGTCGTTGACCTTGCCCTCGATCAGGTTCATGGCGGGCGAGCCGATGAAGCCCGCGACGAACAGGTTGCGCGGCTTGTCGTAGAGGCTCAGCGGGGTGTCGCACTGCTGCAGCACGCCGTCCTTCATCACCGCGACCCGGTCGCCCATGGTCATGGCCTCGATCTGGTCGTGGGTCACGTACACGGTGGTGACCCCGAGCCGGGTCTGCAGCGCGGCGATCTGGGTACGGGTGGAGACCCGCAGCTTGGCGTCCAGGTTGGACAGCGGCTCGTCCATCAAGAAGACCTGCGGGGAACGCACGATCGCGCGTCCCATGGCCACGCGCTGACGCTGACCACCGGACAGGGCCTTCGGCTTGCGGTTGAGGAAGTCCTCCAGACCCAGCAGGTGGGCCGCTTCCTGCACGCGCTGCTGCCGCTCCGTCTTCGGGACGCCGGCCATCTTCAGGGCGAAGCCCATGTTGTCGCCGACGGTCATGTGCGGGTAGAGCGCGTAGTTCTGGAACACCATCGCGATGTCCCGGTCCTTCGGCGGCAGGTCGGTGACGTCACGGTCACCGATGAAGATGCTGCCGGCGTTGATCTCCTCCAGCCCCGCGAGCATGCGGAGGGAGGTGGACTTGCCGCAACCGGAGGGTCCGACGAGAACCATGAACTCGCCGTCGCCGATGTCCAGGTTGAGCTTGTCGACGGAGGGGTGATCAGCCCCCGGGTAGACGCGAGTAGCGTCGGAGAAACTGACTGTGGCCACGCCACACTTCCTTTCCACGGGCAGGTACGTGCCCGACGATCCGTAGTGGAAATAACTCCTCAAGAATCTCACGCGGGCTGGGGGTGCCCAAGGTCTCGCTCGTGTGAGGTTCGTCATCCTCACACGTGTCGTGGCTCGGAGGGCGCCGGGGGCTTCGGCCCCCCTGAGTGGCCCGCCGAGGTCCCCGGATCAGCGCAGCTGAGTCAGCAGCTGGTTGTTGTCCAGCTCGAACTGGTCGACCACTGCCGTGACCTCGAGCCCGGTCAACGTGGTGTTGGCCCCGAAGTTGGTGAGGAAGGCGGTGTCGGCGGCGTCCCGGCCGGTGGCCACCCGCAGCAGGCTCTGGCGCGGGGCCAGCTGGGTGGCGTCGACGGCCCACCACTGACCGTCCACCAGGGCCTCGGCGATGGCGTGGAACTCCATCGGGCTGAGGCCGGGGGCGTAGACCGCTGCCAGCCGGGCCGGCACGTTCAGGGAGCGGAGCAGCGCGACCGACAGGTGCGCGAAGTCGCGGCAGACGCCTTGGCGGGCCAGCAGCGTACGGACGGCGCCGTCGGTGGGCAGGCTGGAGCCGGAGACGTAGGTGAGCTGCCGGTTCACCCAGTCGATGACAGCGTTGAGCAGGTTGAGACCGCTGAGGCCGGAGAACTCCGAAGCCGCCGTCGGGGCGAGTGAGTCGGACTCGCAGTAGCGGCTCGGTCGCAGGTAGACGATCTCGTCGGTGTCGCTGACCCGGGGTTCGTCGGCCACCCCGTCGACCACTGCCCGGTAGCGCAGCGACGCGTTGGACCCGTTGGCCTGCACCGAGTGCAGCCGGGTGCCGTGGGCGTCGATGATCTCGGTCGGCTCGACAGCTGTGCCGTCGACGGTGATCTCCAGGGACTCCGACGAGATGGGCGCGCCCTGGGCGACGGCGACGCTGTAGATCAGCCGGACGGGTCCGGAGAGGCCGAGATCGATCGAGGTGGAGACGGTGCGCTGCATGGCGACCATGCTTCCACGAAGGGGTCACCGTCGGGTTACCGCGTGATGACGTGGGACGGCGTCGACCGCCCGGTCGTGGGCGGTATCGGGTCAGCACTCCACGATGTTCACGGCCAGTCCGCCGCGCGAGGTCTCCTTGTACTTGATCTTCATGTCGGCGCCGGTCTCCATCATGGTCTTGATCACCTTGTCCAGGCTGACCGTGTGCCGGCCGTCGCCGTGCAGGGCCAGCCGGGCGGCCGTGATGGCCTTGACCGAGCCGATCGCGTTCCGTTCGATGCAAGGGATCTGGACCAGACCGCCGACGGGGTCGCAGGTCAGACCCAGATGGTGCTCCATCCCGATCTCGGCGGCGTTCTCGACCTGGGCGGGCGAGCCGCCGATGATCTCCGCCAGCGCCCCGGCGGCCATCGAGCAGGCGCTGCCGACCTCTCCCTGGCAGCCGACCTCGGCGCCGGAGATGGAGGCGGTCTGCTGGTAGATCGAGCCGATGGCGCCGGCCACCAGCAGGAACCGGACGATGGCGTCGTCGTCGACCCCGGCCACGAACCGTACGGCGTAGTGCAGCACCGCCGGGATGATGCCGGCGGCCCCGTTGGTCGGCGCCGTGACGACCCGACCGCCGGAGGCGTTCTCCTCGTTCACCGCCAGGGCCCAGACCGTCACCCAGTCGACGGCCTGCATCGGGTCGGTCAGGTCCCGCACCTGCAGCGGGTCCATCTCCACGCTGCTGCTCAGCCGGGAGTAGAGGGCGCTGGCCCGCCGCCGGACCTTGAGCCCGCCCGGGAGGACGCCGACCGTCGCGCAACCGTTGCGGACGCACTCGGCCATCACCGCCCAGATTCGCAGCAGCCCGGCCCGCACCTCGGCCTCCGACCGCCGGACGCACTCGTTGGCCAGCATCACGTCGCTGATCCGCAGCCCTGTTGCGACACAGTGCGCCATCAGCTGGTCCCCGGTGCGGAACTCGTACGGCACCGGGGTGGGGTCGGCGACGACGACCGGGTGCCCCTCGCTGTCGGCCGCCACGATGAAGCCGCCGCCGATCGAGTAGTAGGTCGACTCCCGCAGCAGGCCCTCGTCGGCGTCGTACGCGGCGAAGGTCATGCCGTTGGGGTGGTAGGGCAACCGGGCGCGTCGGTGCAGGATCACGTCGTTGTCGAGGTGGATCCCGATCTGGTGCGTGCCGTTCAGCCGGATCCGCGCGCTCTCGGCGATCTCGGCGATCCGGAACGGACCGAGCCGGGTGTCGATGGTTTCCGGGTCCTCGCCCTCCAGGCCCCACAGCACCGCCTTGTCGCTGCCGTGGCCGTGGCCGGTGGCCCCCAGGGAGCCGAACAGCTCGGCCTTGACCCGCGTCGTCCGGGGCAGCAGGTCGTCGGCGGCCAGCTGCTCGACGAAGCGACGGGCGGCGCGCATCGGACCGACGGTGTGGGAGCTGGACGGACCGATGCCGATGCTGAACAGGTCGAACACGCTGACGGCCATAGGGACTGTCTACCCCCGTCGACGTCGCGGCGCGAGGTCCGGGCAACGAAAAGCCCTGCCGGCTCATACCCGGCAGGGCATCGGTGACGCTGACCTCAGTCTCGATGCGCGTCTGAGTCCCATGGTGTCGACACGCCGTTACGGCGGGACGACACTCGGGTGACGTCCACGTAGCAGGCCCGGCTCAGTAGCGGCGGGTGACGATCTCCTTGCCGAGCGGCATCAGGGCCACCGGGATGAGCTTGAAGTTGGCGACCGCCATCGGGATGCCGATGATCGTGATGCACAGGGCGATACCGGTGGCGATGTGGGTCAGGGCGATCCACCAACCGGCGACGAGGATCCAGATCACGTTGCCCAGCAGCGAGAACACGCCCGACGTCGGCTTCTCGACGACCTCGCGCCCGAACGGCCAGGCGGCGTAGTTGGCCAGTCGGAACGACGCGACACCCCACGGGATGGTCACGATCAGCAGGCAGCAGATCAGCCCCGCGAGCGCGTACGCGAGCCAGAGCCACAGGCCGCTGAAGATGAACCAGATGATGTTGAGCAGGGTGCGCATGGGCTCCATTGTCGGTGGGATGTCGGCCCGGACAACCGGGTGTTGCCCTGGTCGACACCGGAGACGCGGGTGCGGGCCCTCGGCCGCTGATCAGGGCAGCGCAGCGAGAAAGGCCTCGACCTCGGCCAGGAAGACCTCGGGCTTCTCCACCGGCAGCCAGTGGCCGCAGTCCGGGACCAGCACGAGCCTCGCGGACGGCATCGCCGCGGTTGCGGCCCGGGAGCCGGCCGGGTCGACCAGGGGGTCGTCGACGCCGTGCAGCAGCAGGGTGGGGGCGGTGATCGACGGCACCGCGGGCAGCAGGTTGTTGCGCATCCGCCGCGGGCCGAGCGTCGCCTGGTTGTAGCGGCCGTAGCCGATGCCGGAGTCGGGTCGTCGGGCTTCACGGGCGAAGGCGGCGCGGAGGGTGGCGTCGACGGACGCCGGGTCGTGCACCATCCGGCTGAGGTAGCTGTCGGTGAACCGGCCGGCCAACCGGCCGAGGGTGAACAGCACCCGGTCCGGCAGCTGGGCGGCCAGCCACGCGGCGAGCTGGCTGGCGGCGTTCGGCAGACGTGCGGCGAGTCCGCCGGAGGCGACCAGAACGAGTCCGGCGACGGCCTCCGGGTGCCGCAGGGCGACGCGGAGGGCGATGTCGCCACCCATCGAGATGCCCGCCACCACGAACCGGTCGGCACCTGCGGAGCGGGCCACCTCGACCACCAGATCGGCCAGCTCGTCGGGGTCGCCGGTGACCGGGATCCCTTCGGTGTCACCGAATCCGGGCAGATCCGGGGCGATCACCGCACGGTTGGCCGCCAGCGGTCCGAACACCCGCGACCAGGAGATGGCCGCGTTGTCGTAACCGCCACCGTGGACCAGCAGGAGCGGCAGTCGATCAGACCCTCCGCCCGCGGCCGGCCCGCCCCGGAGCACCCGGATCCGGCCCGCCCCGTGGGCGAGCCAGGATGCCGTGGCCCCGGTGGGCAGCAACCGGTCGGTCATGCCTCAGCGTAGATCGCCGTCGGCCGCGGCTCGGAACCGGCGATCGTGCGGGTCACTCGACGGGCACGTCACTCGGTGGTGGAGAAGGTGACGACCACCGCGCGGTTCTTCGGGTCGGTGCCGGGCTTCACCAGCGGCTTGGAGCTGCCGTAGCCGACGACCTCGGTGATGTTCTTGGCCGGGACGTCGAGCTCCTTGAGCAGAGCGGCCACCTCGGTGGCGCGCTGCGTCGACAGCTTCTTGGCGAAGTCGTTGTTGGCTCCGCTGGAGCCGGCGGTGTGGCCCTCGACGGTGATCTTGGTGCCGGCGTCGAGGTCGCCGATGCACTTCTTCAGCGCCTTGAGGGTGGCCTTCTTGTCGATCAGAGCCGGCTGGTCGGCCACGAAGAGGGCGGGCGAGGGCAGCGTGCAGGTGCGGGTCGTGCCCTGGTCGGCGGAGGCGAAGTCGGCGTTGGGATCGGGGATCGGGATGGGGGAGATGGTGCCGGTGGCCGGCGTGGTGCCGGTGCCGTCGTAGAAGGTGACCTTCTTGGCGCCGGCGGCCTGGGCCAGACCGTCCCAGATCGCCCGCTGGTAACCGATCTGGAGCTTGGACAGCTTGGTCTGCTGGCCGGCGACCGGGGTGACCACGAAGATCACCTCGCGGCCCTTCAGGTCGGGCAGCGCGTCGGCCTTCTTGACGGCCTTGATCACCGAGGTGGGCGACTCGTCGAAGGCGAGCTCGCGGAAGTCGACCGGTTCCTCGGTGTCCAGCAGCGGGGAGAAGACCCAGACCGGGGACGAGGCGGGGGACTCGACGGCGTCCAGACCGGCCAGGACGGAGCGGCCGTCGGCGGCGGCCGCGTCGGCGTTGATGCCGTCGGTCACCGTGGTCGCTGCGGCAGCTGGGTCGGCGGCCAGGTCGACGTCGGTGGTCTTGGTGGTGCCGTCGCCGGCGACCGACACCCACTCCAGACCGGAGCCCTTCTCGCCGAGGGCGGTCCAGGAGGCGGCCACCGGCTGCGGCACAGCGACCTGCGCCTCGTTGCTGGAGACGGCGGTGCTGACCACCGTCCCCTTCACCTGCACAGGAGCGGCAGGGGTCTGCTGGGTGGTGGGTGTCGGCTGGTCGGCACCGCAAGCGGCGACCAGGGCCAGCGGGAGCGCCAGGAAGCAAGCGGCCAGATGGCGTGGGGTCCGGGTCATACACCAGGCTAGGCACGGGCCACGGCTCGATCCCAAATCCTGGAGCCCGTTCGTGACCAAGGACTCAGGCCCCACCGGACCAGCGGGTCCATTGGTCGCGGACCTGTCGGTCGGGTGGTCGGACCGACGGTCCAGCTGGTCCGAACGCGGAATACCGGGAGCGGCGCGACTGCTGCTCCAGAGGCAACCCCGTACCCGATCTCCAGGAGTCCTGCCCCGATGCGTGCCGCCACCTACCCCGCCTACAGCACCGATCTCAGCACCCTGCGTGTGGAGGAGCTGCCACAGCCGAAGCTGGCGCCGAGTGCGGTGCTGATCGAGGTGCGCGCCGCGTCGGTCAACCCGGTGGACTGGAAGGTGATGACGGGTGGGCTGGACGGGCTGATGGACGCGGTCTTCCCCGTGATCCCCGGTTGGGACGTGGCCGGGGTCGTCGTCGGGCTCGGCCCGGACACCCCGGAGTTCGCCGTCGGCGACGAGGTGATCGCGTACGCCCGCAAGGACACCGTCGGGGCCGGCACCTTCGCCGAGCTGGTGGCCGTGCCGGTTGCCTCGGTGGCCCGCAAGCCGGCGTCCCTGAGCTTCGAGCAGGCGGCCGGGCTGCCGCTGGCCGGCGGGACCGCGCTGCGCACGCTGGAGGCCCTCGAGGTCTCGGCCGGTGACACGGTCCTGATCCACGCCGCGGCCGGCGGGGTCGGCAGCTTCGCCGTCCAGATCGCCGCGGCTCTGGGTGCCCGGGTGATCGGCACCGCCTCCGAGAGCAACCACGACTTCGTCCGCGAGCTGGGGGCCGAGCCGGTGGCGTACGGCGAGGGTGTGGTCGACCGCATCCGGGCCCTGGCGCCCGACGGCGTCGACGCCGTGGCCGACTTCGTCGGCGGCCAGCTGGAGAACAGCCTCGCCGTCCTGGCCGATGGCGGCCGGCTGGCCTCTGTCGCCGACCCCAGCTTCGCCGAGCACGGCGGCCGCTGGATCTGGGTGCGTCCCGACGGGGCCGAGTCGGCCCGTCTGGCGGCCCTGGCCGACGACGGCAAGCTGACGGTGGAGGTGGCTCGGACCTTCGGGCTGGACGAGGTCGCGGC
The DNA here is from genome assembly GCA_963784345.1 of uncultured Actinomycetota bacterium. Taxonomy (GTDB): domain Bacteria; phylum Actinomycetota; class Actinomycetes; order Propionibacteriales; family Propionibacteriaceae; genus Microlunatus. The sequence continues at coordinate 7,398 of CAWARE010000037.1, read as the reverse complement.
CGCCTTCGCGGAGAGCCAGACCGGCCACGTGCGCGGCAAGCTGGTCATCGTTCCCTGACCTCTGGCTGCCGAGGTGCGGTCTCGCTGCCGGAAAGTCTTACCTACGGTGGCGTAGGTTTCTCGGTTCGAACGGCTACGCTGGAGTCATCGTCAAGGGCATCTGCGCTGGTTCGTCGAGCGCGTGATTCGCTGCCTTGTCACGCGGCTGGGAAGTCGAGAGGTCCTCGGGACCCTGATCGATCGGACCGCACGATGAGTGTTCTGGCGACTCCTGCCCGGGTGCGTCGACCCAACCCGGTGACGCAGTCCTACACCGCGCTGGCCCAGACCGTCCGTGAGAAGGGTCTGCTGTCGCGGACCCGCTGGTTCTACGGCGCGCTGCTGATCGGCCTCGGTCTGGCCCTCGGCGGTGTGGTCACCGGGGTGATCCTGCTGGACGACTCCTGGTTGCAGCTGCTGATGGCGGCGGCCCTGGGCGTGCTGCTCACCCAGCTCGCCTTCGTCGGGCACGAGGCGTCGCACCGCCAGGTCCTGTCGTCCGGACCGGCCAACGACCGGCTGGGCTGGTTCCTGGCCGTGGTCTGCGTCGGGATGAGCTACTCGTGGTGGATGAACAAGCACACCCGCCACCACGGGAACCCGAACCGGCTGGGCAAGGACCCCGACATCGAGATCGACACCTTCTCCTTCGAGGCCGAGAGCGCCGCCACCCGGCGTGGGTTCAAGGCCTGGTTCACCCGCCGGCAGGGGCTCTTCTTCTTCCCGCTGCTGCTGCTCGAGGGCATCAACCTGCACCTGAAGTCGGTGCAGAGCCTGTGGGAGACCCGCACCGTCGCCGGGCGCCGACTCGAGCTGGGGGTGCTGGTGGCGCGGCTGGCCATCTACCTGACCGCCGTCTTCTGGGTGCTCCCCCTGGGCATGGCCTTCGCCTTCGTCGGTCTGCAGCTGGCGGTGTTCGGCCTCTACATGGGCGCCTCGTTCGCGCCCAACCACATCGGCATGCCGATCGTCGGCCGGCAGGAGAAGCTCGACTTCTTCACCAAGCAGGTGCGGACGTCCCGCAACGTCTCCGGCGGTTGGTGGGCCACCGTGCTGATGGGCGGTCTCAACTACCAGATCGAGCACCACCTGTTCCCGAGCATGCCCCGCCCGCACCTGGCCATCGCCCGTCGCCTGGTCCGGGAGCACTGCCGCAGCCTGGACGTGAACTACGCCGAGACCAACCTGCTGGCCGCCTGGGGCATCGTGATCGGCTACCTCAACCGCGTCGGTCTGTCGGCCCGCGACTCGTTCCGCTGCCCGATCGCCTCCGAGCTGCGCTGAGCCGAGGCAGGGCCACCCGCGTCGGACGTCGTCCGAAGGGGCCCACTCGGGTCGGACGTCGCCTCGACGACCGAGCCGGGGACTCGTGGAGCTGACGGTCGGACTCGAACCGACAACCGCCTGTTTACAAGACAGGTGCGCTACCAATTGCGCCACGCCAGCAGGATGCCCGCCAACGCTACCGGAGCCGGGCGTCCGCGCCGACCGTTTGCCGGCGTCCCTCCTGGTCGCCGGCCGCGGCCGGGTCAGTCGCGGAGCTCGGGGTCCAGCGGCGGGAAGACCGACAGCAGCCAGCGGTCCAGGGTGCGGGCCACGGCCAGGCTGTCGGCCCAGGGGACCAGCGGCGACTCCAGCTCGCCGGCCCGCAGGCACCGGTTCACCTCGCCGATCTGGAAGGTGTAGCCCCCGCCGGCCCACTCGGTGACCAGCGTCTCCTCCTCGGCGTCGTCGCCGGTGCCACGGACGACCGTCACCTCCGCCGGCAGCAGGAAGTTCTCGAACCGGACCGAGCCGCCGGTGCAGAACACCTCGAGCCGGGACGGCAGGTCGGCCTCCAGGCTGCAGACGATGCTCGCGGTGGCCGGCGGGCGGGACTCGGTGGCGCCGTAGGTGAGCAACGCCGCGGCGTGCGCCTCCACCCCGGTCGACGCCAGGCTGCCGAAGCCGAGCAGCTGATCGGGCTCACCCAGGAACAGGTTGATGCCGTGCACCGGGTAGACCCCGAGATCCAGGATCGCCCCGCCGGCCTGGTCGGGGTCGAGCAGCCGGTGGGACTCGTCGCCGTCGAAGGCGAAGGCGAAGGACGCGGTGGCGTGCCGGATCGCGCCGAGCTCGCCGCTGTGGACGATCTGCGCCGCCTGACGGAGCAGCGGGTTGGTGCGGCTCCACAGCGCCTCCATCAGGAACAGCCCGCGCTCGCCCGCGAGGTCGACCAGTTCCTCGGTCTCGGCCGCCGACACGGTCAACGGCTTCTCCACCAGCACGGCCTTGCCGGCCTCCAGGCAGAGCCGCGCCGAGCCGAGGTGGTCGTTGTGGGTGGAGGCCACGTAGATCACATCGACCTCGGGGTCGGCGGCCAGCTCGGCGTACGATCCGTAGGCGCGGGGGATCTGGTGCTCCCGCGCGAACTGCTCGGCCTTGTCGAGGCTGCGGCTGCCGACGGCGACGACCTCGGCCTCGTCGGGCAGCAGCGCGAGCTCACGGGTGAGGACGGAGGCGATGTGACCGGTGCTGAGAATGCCCCAGCGGATACGGGCGTCGTGGCTGCTCACGACCTCAGTCAACCTCATGGCACACCGCCGGTACGAATGACACTGGTGTCATTCACGCGTACGATGGCCGCCATGGTCGCTGCCTCCAATGCCGAGCACGCTGCATCCTCGGGCGTGGGCGAGCTGAGTGCCCGCGATGCCGAGATCCTCGCCTTCGAGCGTCAGTGGTGGAAGTTCGCCGGGGCCAAGGAGCAGGCCATCCGGGACAAGTTCCAGATGTCGGCCACCCGCTACTACCAGGTGCTGAACAACCTGATCGACTCCCCGGCGGCCCTGGTCCACGACCCGCTCCTGGTCAAGCGACTCCGTCGCCTGCGCGCGACCCGGCAGCGCAACCGGTCCGCCAAGCGGCTCGGGATCGACCTCACCATCGACCGCTGAGCACATCCCGATCAACGTGTGAGCTGAGGGCTCGTCTGACGCCCTCGACTCACACACTGTCGTCTGTCCACAGGTGCGGCGGGCTTCTCGAACGTCGTCCACAGATCGTCGGCGAGGCCGTCCGATTCGGCGCGACGTCCACAGAGTGTCGACATGCACGCACATATCGAGCCGTCCGCCCAGCTCCGAGCGTTGGCCGCCGCCCAGGCCGGAGTCGTCTCCGCCGAACAGGTAGGCGCCCTCGGGATGCCGCGGGCCTCGCTCCGTCGGTGGCTCCGGGACGGCCACGCGCAGCGGCTTGCCGCCGGCCTGTACCACCTCGGGGTGGGGAGCCCGTCGTGGTCGGCCCGAGCCTGGAGCGGGGTGCTGCTCGGCGGCCCCGGCGCCCGGCTGGCGGTGACGCCGCGGGCCACTCTGTGGGGCTCGCTGGACGACCCGCCCGAGGTGATCCAGGTCCTCGTGCCGGTGGACCGTCAGGTCGCGGCCCGGGAGGGCTGGACCTTCCCGCGCGAGCGACCCGGGGTGAGATCGAGGAGGAGCGTCGGAGACCCGCCGCGGACGACCATCGCCGACACCGTGGTGGACCTGTGCGCTGACCGGGACGCCGACGGCGTGGTCGACGTCGTCACCCGCGCCGTCCAGGGACGGCGGGTGGACGCCGCTCAGCTCCTCGCCTGCGTCCGAGCCCGCCGGCGGATGCCGCACCGGGCGATGGTGCTCGCCCTGCTCGGCGACGTCGGACGCGGAGCCGAGTCCACGCTCGAGCTGCGCTACCTCCGCGACGTCGAGCGGGCGCACGGTCTGCCCGCCGGGCGTGCGGCAGCGCCGCAGCCGCACCGGCGCCGAGGTGCGCGACCTGCTCTACGAGGAGCTAGGCCACCGTCGTCGAGCTGGACGGCCTGACGCACCTTCGACGGATCCTCCGGGACATGCGGCGTGACAACGCCGCGCTGGTCGGGGGACTGGCCACCCTGAGGTTCGGCTGGCCCGACGTCACCGGGCAGTCCGTGCCAGGTCGCCTGGCAGGTGGCGGCGGTCCTGGTGGCCCGGGGCTGGACCGGGCTCCCCACCCGGTGCCACCGGTGCGCGGCGGCGACCGACGCCGACCTGCTCCTGTGGTGACGAGCCGAGCCCGTTGACCGGACAGTGTGAGCTGGCGGTCCAGGACGCACCCGAGCTCACACGCTGTTCTCCAGGGTCGCCGCGGTCAGCCCATCATCGACGGGGTCGACGTGCTCTCGGCGTCCAGGAACGTGGTCACCACGTCCACGACCAGTCCCGTCCGGGCCATGCCGTTGAAGTGGGTGGTGCCGGGGAAGACGGCCAGGTGCGAGGCCGGCACCCCGACGAAGTCGCCGTTCACGTCGCCGCCCCGCAGCTGCAGGAACCGGACGGCGTGGTCCAGCCGCACCATGTCGCAGTCGCCCACGGTGATCAGCGTCGGCGCCGTGATGCCGGCGATGTCGTCGTCGGACCAGCCCGGCCCGGCCATGAACGCCGCCGAGCTTGTCCAGCAGGTCCTGGAGCTTGTCCGGGTTCGGGGACTTGGCCAGGTAGTCCGCGTGCATCGGGCTGCCGGCGATCATGTCGACGGTCATCGCCCCGACCGCCTCGGTGTTCTCCGGGCCGGGAGCCGTCGGGGTGGAAGGTGATCGAGGAGACGACCAGCCGGCGTACGCGCTCGGGGTGCTCGACCGCCAGCCGGAGGGCCACCGCGCCGCCGATGCTGAAGCCGAACAGGTCGACCTCGGCCAGACCGAGGTGGTCGAGCAGCCCCACCACGTCCTCGGCGAGGAACTCGGTGGCCAGCGGGCGGTCGATGTCGTTGGTCCGGCCGTGGCCCTGGAAGTCGACGGCGACCACCTGGCGGCCGGCGGCCAGTCCGGGCAGCACGGCCCCGAACTGGAGGTCGATGTTGAACAGCCCGCCGTGCAGCAGCACCAGCGGGGTGCCGCCGCTGCCGTGGATCTCGTAGTACATCTGCGAGCTCGCCGAGCGGGGCGTAGCCGGTGGTGGCGGGGCCAGTGGTGGCGGGGGACGTCGGTCGGTCATCTCGTGTCCTCTTCTCGTGGGGTGTCAGGTGGCTAGACCCGGCCGTGCCGGCGAACTCATCGCTCTGCGGCCGGACGGCAGTCGCAGCGCCCGCCGGAGCCACGCACGCTCGCCCGGCGCGCCTGCGTCGACAGGGGGATCACCGGGCGGTCGGGATAGCCGCCCGCCGCCAACCCGGCGTGCCGCTCGAAGGGTGGCGGGCCGCGCGGTCGCCGGTGCGGAGCACCGACCAACCCATCAGGCCGAGGTAGACCGGGTAGAAGGGCAGCCCGAGACAGCACAGGTACTGCCAGCTGTGCCGCTCCTCGTGCTCCAGCAGCTCAGGCGTCACCCGCAGCCTCTCGGCGAAGGTGCCCCCGGTGAGGATGACGTCGCCCACGGTGAACGCGCCGGCCACCGGGAAGGGCAGTCGATAGCCCTCGGCCAGCAGCAGACCGCGCGGCCCGGGCCGGACCCTGGCCCCACCGATCCGGGCGACGACGAGGCCGAAGGGCGTGCTCAGGTTGGTCACGTTGCCGATCCGCCGGATCCACTCGGCAGGGGTCAACCGAGTCGGCGCCAGCGGGCTCGTCGGACTCGGCGTTGACCATGACGGCATGCTCCCATCCCGCTCAGCGTCTCGTCTGATGGACGCCTTGTTCATCAGTCGAGACGCCGAGGTGTCGTCGATCGGCCTGCCCCGCCTAGGCTGTGCAGCACATCCAGAGGGGACGAGGGACCGGCCCGTCGACTCCCCGGCAACCGGCCGACAGATCGGCCACGGTGCCAACTCCGGCTCGGTCGAGCGTCGACCGGGTGCAGATGATGAAGGACTGATCGATGACTGCGGTCTTCTCCGCCGATCCCGCCACCGGCTGTCGCCCGGGCGCGTTCGGCAACGCCACCCACCTGGTCTGTCGGGCCTGCGGCGCCCACAGCCCGCTCGGCCCGTTCTACGCCTGCCTGGAGTGCTTCGGGCCGCTCGAGGTCGGCTACGCGTACCCGACCATCACCCGGGCGGAGATCGAGGCCGGCCCGAAGTCGATCTGGCGCTACGCCCCGCTGCTGCCGGTGCCGGCCGACATCGCCACCTTCCGCTCCACCGACCCCGGCTACACCCGGCTGGTCGACGCCCGTCACCTGGCCGACGACCTGGGCCTGAAGCAGCTGTGGGTGAAGGACGACTCCGGCAACCCGACGCACTCCTTCAAGGACCGGGTCGTCGCCGTGGCCCTGTCCGCGGCCCGTGAGCTGGGGCTGCAGGTGCTGGCCTGCCCCTCCACCGGCAACCTGGCCAACGCCGTCGCCGCCGCCGCGGCCCGGGCCGGCATCAAGAGCGTCGTCTTCGTGCCCGAGAACCTCGAGCAGCAGAAGATCATCGCCTCCGCCGTCTACGACACCACCCTGATCGCGGTGCACGGCTCGTACGACGACGTGAACAAGCTGGCCAGCGAGATCGCCGCGGAGGAGGAGGGCTGGGCGTTCGTCAACGTCAACGTCCGCCCCTACTACGCCGAGGGCTCCAAGACGCTGGCGTACGAGATCGCCGAGCAGCTGGGTTGGCGGCTGCCCGACCAGGTGGTCATCCCGGTGGCCTCCGGGTCGCAGCTGACCAAGATCGACAAGGGCTTCAGCGAGCTGATCAGCCTGGGTCTGGTGGAGCCGAAGCCGTACACGATCTACGGCGCCCAGGCCACCGGCTGCTCGCCGGTCGCGCAGGCGTTCCGCGCCGGTCACGACGTGGTGCAGCCGGTGAAGCCGGACACCATCGCCAAGTCGCTGGCGATCGGCAACCCGGCCGACGGCCCGTACGTGCTGGACGTGGTCCGGCGCACCGGTGGCGCCATCGTCGACGTCGACGACGAGACGGTGGTGGAGAACATCCAGCGGCTGGCCCGGACCGAGGGCATCTTCGCCGAGACCGCGGGCGGGGTGACGGTCGGGGTCACCGCCAAGCTGATCGCCGACGGCCTGCTCGATCCGGCCAAGGAGACCGTCGTGATCAACTCCGGCGACGGGCTGAAGACGCTCGACGCGGTCGCCGATAAGGTCGGTCCGAAGACCACGATCCCGCCTCGCTACGAGGCTTTCACCGAGTTCTGGAAGGCACGAGGCTGATGAGCGCCACCGTCCGCATCCCCACCATCCTGCGCAGCTACACCGGCGGGGCGAACGAGGTCACGGCCGACGGCGCCACGCTCGCCGAGGTGCTGGACTCGTTGGAGTCCGCCCACCCGGGGTTGCGGGCCCGCGTGCTCGACGACGCCGGGGCGCTGCGCCGGTTCGTCAACATCTACGTGGGTGACGACGACGTGCGCTTCATCGGCGGCCTGGAGGCCACCGTGGCCGACGGCGCCAAGATCTCGATCATCCCGGCCGTCGCCGGCGGCTG
>CAWARE010000036.1:0-56594 GCA_963784345.1 uncultured Actinomycetota bacterium | reverse complement strand
CTCTTGACTTGCGATGGCGAACGTTGGGGCCAGAAGACCGCCAAGCCATCTGACGGTGCGATGTGGGCTGCCGTGCCGTAGCCAGACTCGGCCGCAAGACCTCCGGGGTCATCAGTAAGCTCACCGTCTCGGGCTTCAGCAAAGGCGGTGAGATGAGCGAGTCGGTCATCGAGCGTGAATTCGCGCTTCGCGTTGCTGCGATGAGCTGGCTGACAAGGTTCGGCCCCGAGCAGACCTTCCGCTACGAGCAACTGGCCCAGTTCGAGTTCCGCGGGGAGCGCATCCCGCTGAGCGATCGTGGTCGCGGGATCCGAAAGCCAGCCAGTCTCAGCGCTGCTCTCAGTTTCAGTACCGTCTTCACGGCGCCCCATCGAGTTCCGCCCTACGAAGACGCGGAAGGGCGCGATGGACTACTGCGCTACAAGATGCGCGGTGACGATCCGCATCAGCCCGAGAACGCTGCCATGCGAGCGGCCTACGAGCGCCAGCTCCCTCTCATCTGGTTTGTGGGGGTAGCCCCAGGTCTTTACCTGCCGCGGTACCCGGTCTTCCTGGTGGGGGAGGAGCGCGGGCAGTTCGTCGTAGCGCTTGATCAGGCTCAGCGGAATCTGGGCGACACCCACAACGCAGAAGTGAGCGAGGACGACAGGCGATACGCCGAGGCGATCACACGACGCCGGCTGCATCAGCCACTCTTCCGTGCACGTGTCCTTCAGGCGTACGAGAGCCGGTGTTCGATGTGTCACCTCCGACACGCAAGCCTGCTCGACGCCAGCCACATCCTGGACGACAAGCACGCCATGGGTCAGCCGGTCGTTCCGAACGGACTTGCTCTCTGCAAGATCCACCATGCAGGCTTCGATCAGAACATCATCGGCGTGAGCCCGGACCTCACGATCAGCGTCCGCCGCGACATACTCGAAGAGGTCGACGGTCCCATGCTCAGGTACGGCATTCAGGCCCTGGAGGGTCAACGGATCACGGTCCCGCGACAGCGTCTGGCCGCGCCGGACAGGGAGCGTCTCGCCCTGCGGTTTGCGGACTTCAGGAACGCTGCAGCGTAGAGGTTCGACGCGAGTTGGAGCACCGGCGACCTGTTGGTGTTCTCGGGTACAACGGGAGGGTGGCGTTCTCACCGATCCGAGCGTCGCGGGGGAGTGCTGACTGTGTTGTTGATCTTCGGGTTCCGTGTCTACGAGGACGTGCTCGGCGTCGTCCGCTACGTCTGCGAGACCTGCGGGCAGGAGGCGGCCCACCGGGTGCTGCGCCGTCGCCGCCGGTTCACCCTGTTCTTCATCCCGTTGTTCTCCGTCGGCACCTCCTATGCCGACACCTGCACGTGGTGTGCGCGGACCCGTGAGCTGTCTCAGCAACAGGCCGAACAGGCCACCCAGCTTCGCTGAAGCACCGGCTGGACCTGAGCTCGAAGCCAGCCCTTTAGTGGCGTTCTGGCTATCAGCAGCCAGCCCTTGGACCGGGAACGACCCCACCACCAACAGCCTCGGCGAACTCAGGGTCAATGCCGAAGGGCCGATCGTTCAGATAACGCCGATCTGGTCGTTGCCAGCAGATTCGAGCTCGCTCGGACCGGCCGACGTTTGCTGGCTGTATCCAGCGATGGCGTGCATCCACAGCGCAACGTCCATGTGACGTAGCAGGTGTGTCTCATCGCCGACGTTGACTTGTGGGTCGCGCCGGAGGTCTTGGACGTAGGCGGTGATGATCGCCGTTGCCTCCTCGTCGGCGGACAAGGCTCGGAAAGCCGGCCAGTCGACGGGATAGGTCTTCGGCAGTTCAAGAAGGTCTAAGACAACATTGTCGCGGACCGGGAACAGGTAGGGCCTCTTCCGAGCGCAGATCTTCGAGGCCCTCACGCAAGCGGTGCTGGTCCGCGGAGCACCTCGAGCAGCCGGGTCAGCGGCTCCAGGTCCTCGAAGGTGGCCGCGTCCAGGGCGTCCTCGACCAGGTGGTTGCGGGGGATGTAGAGCGGGTTGACCCGGTCCATGGCGTCGGCGTCCGGCTCGAGTGCCTGCCATCGCGACAGCCACCCGTCGAAGGCCTCCCGATCACTCACCAGGGCCCTCGCCCGGTCGGCATCACCCCGCGCCGCAGACGCCAGGGCGCGGAAGAAGGAGGTGTGGTCGACCCGCTCGGTCTGCATCAGCGCGACGAGCTCGTCCAGCAGCGTCCCGGCCACCTCGTCGTCGACCGAGGTCGGCCAGCCCGATCTTGGCCCGCATCCCGTCGGTCCAGGCGGCGCTGTAGCAGGTCCGGAACGCGGCCAGCGCCTCCTCGGCCAGCCCGATCGCCGTGGTCTGGTCCTCGGCGAACAGGGGCAGCATCGCCTCGGCCAGCCGGGCCAGGTTCCACTCCGCCACCACCGGCTGCTGCCCGTACGCGTACCGGCCGCCGTGGTCGATCGAGCTGAAGACCGCGGCCGGGTCGAACGCGTCCAGGAACGCGCAGGGCCCGTAGTCGATGGTCTCCCCGGAGATCGTCATGTTGTCGGTGTTCATCACGCCGTGCACGAAGCCGACCAGCATCCACTGCGCCAGCAGCGACGCCTGCGCCGCCACCACGCCGGCGTACAGGGCCAGGTACGGGTTGTCGGCGTCGCGGGCGGCGGGGTGGTGCCGGTCGATCGCCACGTCGGCCAGCCGTCGCAGCAGGTCGGCGTCGCCGGTGGCGCGGGCGTACTGGAAGGAGCCGACCCGCAGGTGGCTGCTGGCCACCCGGGCCAGCACCGCCCCCGGGACGGCCGTCTCGCGCTGCACGCCCGCGGCCGGTGGCCACCACCGCCAGCGAGCGGGTGGTCGGGATGCCCAGGGCCTGCATCGCCGTGCTGATCACGTACTCCCGGAGCATCGGTCCCACCGCCGCGAAGCCGTCCCCGCCGCGCGAGAACGGCGTCGGCCCGGAGCCCTTCAGGTGCAGGTCGTGCAGGCGTCCCGCACGGTCCCGGAGCTCGCCGACCAGCAGCGCCCGCCCGTCGCCCAGTCGCGGGTTGTAGCCGCCGAACTGGTGTCCGGCGTACGCCTGCGCGACCGGGGCGGCGCCGTCCGGCAGCCGGTTCCCGGTCAGCAGGCCGAGACCGTCCGGGCTGCGCAACCACGCCGGGTCGAGACCCAGCTCGGTCGCGAGCCCTTCGTCGAGCGCCAGCAGGATCGGCTCGTCCACCAGCTCCGCCTGCCAGGGGACGGCCAGCTCGCTCAGCTCGGTGGCGAAGTGGCTCTCCAGGACGATCTCGGGGGTGGTGACACTCACCGATCGAGCCTACGCGGGCTCTTCGCTAGCGGGACCGGGTCGTGGATGGGGTTGTACCACCGTGGTGTCGGTGACAACTCCATGCCGTTGTCGTACGGCGCCGCCGGACCAGGGCCACCACCGAACGCGATCAGCACGATCGCCACCATGACGGCGTTGTGCGCGACCTTCGCCGCCGGATCGACCTCGCCGATCATCGGGTCGTAGGTGAAGGCCAGGGCCGCCGTGAGCAGCAGGGGAGCGGCCCCGGCGATCGCCACGTGGGTGGGGCTCCAGCGCCGCGTCCGGGACGCCCGCGACAGCAGGACCCCGGCAGCGACCAGCAGCACCACCGACCCCGCCACCCCGAGCCAGGTCTGCGGCAGCAGGTTGTAGGCGACGGCCAGGACCAGGGCGATGACGGCCGTCCGTCCGAGTCCCGGTCCGGCGGCGCCCGACCGGGTGCGTGACCGCCGTCCCGTGAGCACCGCCGAGACGACCAGGGCCACCACCACGACGCCGGTGCCGACCAGCTGCCCGACGCTCGCGTGCCACTCCTCGGTCTGCAGGTGCCAGAACAGGACGAAGGCCGACCCGACGGCGTACGCGAGGGCGGTGATCACCAGACCGGGCAGCCGCAGCCACGGCTCGGTGGCGCGGGCCGGTCGCCAGGCCTCGACCAGCGCGATCGGACCGGCGATGCTCAGCATCACGTGGCCGCCGACGAACCCGATCAGGTTGGTCGCGCTCAGGCCCAGCGGTCGCGATCAGGGTGGCGGAGTAGGTGGCCTCCCAGCCCTCCAGCCCGCGGTAGTCGGGGCTGAACAGCGACTGGTCGACCAAGCCGGCCTCGATCAGCCCGAAAGCCGTGGCCAGCAACAGGATCCCGGTCCAGCCGAGCCGGGCCCGGCGGGCGACCTCGCGGATGAGCAGGGCCGCGCAGCCGTACAGCGGGATGAAGATGATCAGGTTCCCGAGCAGGGTGGCGGGGTGACCGGTGGAGTCGTCGTACGCCGAGAGGTACTCCGCGCAGATCGGTGAGAGCACGAGCAGCGCCAGCACCAGCCACCAGGTACGGGGTCGAGAGGATCGGGTCATACCCATAATGGAACAGCAATGTTCCGAAATAGGCAAGATGTGTTCGCTAGGATCGTTCCGTGACCGACGAACGACCGACCAAGTCCGACCGCACCCGGCGCGACATCGTCGACGCCGCGATCGAGGTCTGGGCGGACGACAACGGCGCGTCGCTGGGCGAGGTGGCCGAGCGGGCCGGCGTGGGCCGGACCACCCTCAACCGCCACTTCGCCGACCGCTCCGCGTTGGTGCAGGGCGTCGACGCCGAGTGCGCCCGCCGGTACGCCGCCGCGGTCGCCCGCTCGCGACCCGAGGAGGGCTCCGGCCGGGCGGCGCTGATGCGGTTGTGCACCGAGCTGATCCAGCTGGGGCCGGTGCTGGGCGTCGTGTTCGCCGACAACGCGCTGGTCGAACCGGACACCTGGTACGCCGAGGACGACGACCCGTTGGGCGTGGTGGTGGGTCGTGGGTACACCGACGGCACGCTGGCCACCGACCTCCCAGCCCCCCCTATCGTTCACCAGCTGATCCAGTGCCCGTGCTGTGTCGTGTTCGCCGACAACGCGCTGGTCGAGCCGGACACCTGGTACGCCGAGGACGACGACCCGCTGGGGGTGGTGGTGGGCCGCGGCTACGCCGACGGCACCCTGGCCGCCGATCTGCCGCCCGACTGGATCGGCACGTTCGTGTGGACCTCGCTGTTCGCCGCCCATCTGGTGGTCCGGGCGGGGACGTCGACCTGGCACGAGGCCGCGGGCCTGCTCACCCGCACCCTCACGTCGGGTCTGGCCGGCCCTGGTGGAACCTGACGGCGGCGCCCGGACCGGACTTTTGTGCCGACGACTATTCGTGTTATCGGCACAAAAGTCCTGGTCGGGCACCGGTTCGAGAGGGGCGTGGGCGGGGTCGGAGGGCCGGGTCGGGGTGAGGCTCGGCGGGGTTCGGGTGCGTTCGGGTCAGGGGAGCTGGATGATCTCGGCCCGGGTCAGCCGGCCGTCGTCGATGGTCAGCTCGGCCAGGGTCCGGAAGGGCTGGCGCCGCTTGTCGGTGGGCGAGCCCGGGTTGAGGATCCGCAGCCGGTCGTCGGCGGCGTCGAGCGGGATGTGGGAGTGCCCGAAGACGACCAGATCAGCCGTGGGGAAGCGCCGGTGCATCCGGGCCAGTCGGCCGTCCTTGGCGCCGGCGTCGTGGATCATCGCCACCCGCAGCCCGTCCAGCTCGAGCTCGAGGGTCTCCGGCGCACCCCAGGCCGCCACCTCCGGACCGTCGTTGTTGCCGAGCACCACCCGTACGGGAGCGAAGGCGGCCAGCTCGTCGAGCACCTCCGGCACGCACACGTCCCCGGCGTGCAGGATCAGGTCGGCGCCCTCCAGGTGGGCCGCCACCGCTGGCGGGCAGCCCTTCCAGAACCTCGGGGCATGGGTGTCGGAGACCACGACGACGCGCACGACCCGAGCCTGCCACGCCGCTCGATCGACGCTCACCGCGGCGGGTTAATGTGACCAGATGACGCCCGATGACGAGTCCACGCCCGCCGACGCGGCCGGCACCCCGGTCGACGAGACCACCGACGACGTGTCCGCGGACGACGAGGGTGTGGAGGCCGAAGGCACCCTGCTGGAGCAGTCCCAGGCCGCCATCGACGACGCCCACGAGGCGGTGCAGCGGGTGGCGGCCACCGACGCGATCGGCGAGGACGCCACCGGCGCGGGAGACCTGCCGCCGTTCGCCGACAGCACCGACGACGCCAGCAAGCCGGACCCGGACGACGCCTGAGCTCTCTCGGGCAGGATGAACCCATGAGCTTCGCCTCCCTGTACGCGCACGGGTTCGCCCGGGTCGCGGCCTGCACCACCGACGTGTACGTCGCCGACCCGGCCCGCAACGCCGCCAGCGTCATCGACGTCAGCCGCCGGTTGTCCGCCGAGGGCGTCGCCGTCGCGGTGCTGCCCGAGCTCACCCTGAGCGGGTACGCGGTGGAGGACCTGCTCGGGCAGGACGCCTTGCTGGACGCGGTTCTGGCCGGTCTGGCCGACATCGTGGCGGCCAGTGAGGACCTGCTGCCGGTGATCGTCGTGGGGGCGCCGTTGCGGCACCGGGCCCGGCTGTTCAACGCGGCGGTGGTGATCCACCGCGGTCGGGTGCTCGGCGTGATCCCCAAGGTGCACCTGCCCACCTACCGGGAGTTCTACGAGCGACGGCAGTTCGCCTCCGGTCACGGCGTGGTCGCCGAGGAGATCACCGTGGCGGGTCAGCGGGCCCCGTTCGGGACCGACCTGCTGTTCGAGGCCACCGACGTCCGCGGGCTGACGGTCGGGGTGGAGATCTGCGAGGACATGTTCGTGCCCGTCCCGCCGTCCAGCGGGCTCGCGCTGGCCGGGGCGACGGTGCTGGTCAACCTGTCCGGCAGCCCGATCACCATCGGCCGCTCCGACACCCGCAGCGCCTTGTGCCGTACGCAGTCGATGCGGTGCCTGGCCGCCTACCTGTACGCGGCGGCCGGCCAGGGCGAGTCCACCACCGACCTGTCCTGGGACGGGCAGACCAGCATCTTCGAGAACGGCGTCGAGCTGGCCAGCGGCGCCCGCTTCGAGGAGGACCCCCAGCTGACCATCGCCGACGTCGATCTCGACCTGCTCCGGCAGGAGCGGGCCCGGCAGGGCACCTTCGAGGACAACCGGCGGGTCGCCATCCCGGACGCGGAGTTCCGGCGGATCGAGTTCACTCTCTCCCCGCCCACCGATGATCTTGGTCTGCGTCGGGTCGTCGAGCGTTTTCCTTTCGTGCCGGCCGATCCCGACCGGCTGGCCCAGGACTGCTACGAGGCCTACAACATCCAGGTCGACGGCCTGGCGCAGCGGCTGCGCGCCATCCACACCGAGAAGGTGGTGATCGGTGTCTCGGGGGGTCTGGACTCCACCCACGCCCTGATCGTGGCCGCCCGCGCGATGGACCTGCTCGGTCTGCCGCGCACCAACATCCTCGGCTACACGATGCCCGGCTTCGCCACCGGTGACGCGACCAAGTCCAACGCCTGGAAGCTGATGACCTCGCTGGGGATCAGTGCGCACGAGCTGGACATCCGGCCGGCGGCCACGCAGATGCTGACCGACCTCGATCACCCGTTCGGCCGCGGCGAGGAGGTCTACGACGTCACCTTCGAGAACGTGCAGGCCGGGTTGCGGACCGACTACCTGTTCCGGCTGGCCAACCACCAGAACGCCATCGTGCTCGGCACCGGTGACCTGTCCGAGCTGGCGCTGGGCTGGTGCACGTACGGCGTGGGTGACCAGATGTCGCACTACAACGTCAACGGCGGCGTCCCCAAGACCCTGATCCAGCACCTGATCCGCTGGGTGGGCGGCCTGGACCGGTTCGCCGGCGAGACAGCTGACGTGCTGCTGGCGATCCTGAACACCGAGATCTCCCCGGAGCTGATCCCGGTCAAGGCCGGCGAGGTGCCGCAGAGCACGGAGAAGTCCGTCGGCCCGTACGAGCTGCAGGACTTCAACCTCTTCTACACGCTGCGGTTCGGTTTCCTCCCGTCCAAGATCGCCTTCCTGGCCCACCACGCCTGGCGTGACGTGGACGGTGGCAGCTGGCCGCCGGCCTTCCCCGCCGAACGTCGGCGTGCGTACGACGTGCCGGCCATCCGGGAGTGGTTGGTCGTGTTCGTCAAGCGCTTCTTCGGTTTCGCCCAGTTCAAGCGGTCGGCGATGCCCAACGGGCCGAAGGTCTCGCACGGCGGTTCGCTCAGCCCCCGCGGCGACTGGCGCGCACCGTCGGACGGGAACGCCGCGGTCTGGCTGGCCGACATCGAGCAGAACATCCCGACGCAGCAGGAGCAGCACTGATGAAGGTCGTGATCACCGGCGGCGCCGGGTTCCTGGGCTCCCGGTTGGCCGAGGCGTTGCACGAGCGCGGGACGCTCGCCGACGCGGACGGAGCGGCGACGCCGATCGACCGGATCGTCCTGTTCGACCAGCCGGACAGCGTGGCGCGGCTGCCGCAGGTGCCGGCCGGCTGCGAGACCGTCGGCGGCGACATCGGCGACCCCGGGGTGGCCGTGAGCCTGCTCGGGGACGGACCGGTCGCCGTGTTCCACCTCGCCTCGGTGGTGAGCGGGATGGGGGAGCGCGACTTCGACCTCGCGCTCCGGGTCAACCTCGACGGTGCCCGCCACCTGCTGGAAGCCTGCCGGGCCCACCAGCACCCCGTCCGGCTGACCACCACCAGCTCGCTGGCCGTCTTCGGTCCGGCCAGCGGCGACCCCGTGCACGACGACTCGCTGGTGCAGCCCGCGACCACGTACGGGATGACCAAGGCGATGCTCGAGCTGATGATCAACGACTACAGCCGGAAGGGCTACCTGGACGGGCGGGCGGCCCGGCTCCCCACGGTGATCATCCGGCCGGGCGCCCCGAACGCTGCGGCGTCGTCCGCGGCCAGCGCGATCTTCCGGGAGCCGTTGGCAGGGACGGATTACCGGCTGCCGCTCCCGGTGGAGACGGTGATGGCGGTGGCCAGTGTCGAGTCGGTGATCGACAACCTGATCAGCCTGCACGAGCTGCCGGGCGAGACCCTCGAGGGGCGACGCACGGTCACCTTCCCGGGTGTCTCGGCCACCTTCGCCGAGATGCTCGACGTCCTCCGCGCCGCGGCGCCGGACGGTGGTCTGGGAGCGGTGACTGTCGAACCGGATCCCGCGGTCCAGGCCATCGTGGCCACCTGGCCGACCCGGGTGGACGGTGCCCGCGGCGTCTCCCTGGGACTTCGGGCCGCCGACGACCTGGCCACGACGCTGGCGGCGTACCGGGCCCGCTACGTCGCCTGACCTTGCCCGACCGGGGCGGGAACGGGTCCGAGGAATTCTGTTCGCCCCCCTCGGCAGCATGTCCTTGATCCGGGGACGGACGAGCTCCCCTCGCCGCCTCGGGTCATCCGTCTGGCGGGTGGCGGCCTCAGGGCAGCCGCCCGCCCGACCTCAGTCCTTCCGTCGCCGGTAGTGCAGCACCAGCTCGCCGGACGGGGAGACCTCGCTCGCCAGCAGGGTCCAGCGCCGCAGGTCGGTCTCGCCGAACAGACGCTGCCCGGACCCCGCCGTCACCGGAGCGATGACCAGGCGGAGCTCGTCGACCAGGTCGGCGGCCAGCATCGACCGGGCCAGGGTGACGCTGCCGTGCACACCGATGCTGGCCCCGTCCGTCTGCTTCAGGTCGGCGACGAACGCGGCCAGATCATCGGTGACCACTGTGCGCGGTCCCCAGTCGCCGCCGGTTCGCGCGAGCCGACCACGTACTTCTGCACGCCGTTGATGAACGTCGCGAACGGCTCGATGTCCGACGTCGGCCAGTACGCCGCCCACTCCTCGTACATGCCGCGGCCGAGCAGCACGGCGTCCTGCTCGGCGATCACCTCGGCCAGGTTGGCGTCCAGCCGGTCATCCCAGTCGAGGATGAAGTCGTCCGGGGAGGTGGCCACGCCGTCCAGTGACAACAGGGTGTACAGCACTACCGATCGCATCTGCGGTCCTTTCGAGAGACACCGGGTTGGACTGCGACGATGACCGGAACTGATCGGGATGCCACCGCCAGATGTCGCCGGCGAGCCGAGAACGGTCGACTCGTCCGCGCAGGATGGGGCCGGATGTCGCCGGGGAGTCAGGGACGGCCGAGCGGTGCGGGTGCGCGGCCACCGGATGTCGCCGGGGAGTCAGGGACGGTGGGTCGGCATGCGCGTCAGCACCGGACGCCGCCGGCGAGCCACGAACGGTCATCCCGGACGCGTGCACCAGCACGCCGGATGCCGTCAGGGACACCTGGACGCCAAGACGTCACGCTGCACGGCGCGCGCTCCAGTCCCGCACCAGTCCTGCTAGAGCAGATCGCGGACGCCGTCGCCGAGCTCGATCTCGGCGCGCCAGCCGAGAACCCGCCGCGCCGCCGACGAGTCGGCCGTGACGTGCCGGACGTCGCCCAGCCGGTACTCGCCGGTGACCACGGGGGCCGGGCCGTCGACCGCCTCGGTCAGGGCGGCGGCGACGTCGCCGATGGTGGACACGCGACCCGAGCCGATGTTCAGCGCGGTCAACCCGGTCGGCAGGGGAGCGTGGACGGCGGCCGCCACCGCCCGGGCCACGTCCTCGACGTGGACGAAGTCGCGTCGTTGCCGGCCGTCCTCGAAGACCCGGGCCGGTTCGCCGGCCGCCAGTCGTGAGGCGAACAGGGCGGCGACCCCGGCGTACGGGGTGTTGCGCGGAAGTCCCGGTCCGTAGACGTTGTGGAAGCGCAGGGCCGCCGCCACGCCGTCGGTCTCGCGGGCCCAGGTCGCGGCCAGGTGCTCGCCGTGCACCTTCGTGGCGGCGTAGGCGTTGCGGGGATCCAGCCGGGCCTCCTCGGTCACCAGCTCGGGCCGCAGCTCGTCGCCGCAGTGCGGACAGTGCACCTCGAAGTCACCACCGGCGAGGTCCTCGGCGGCACGGGGAGCCGGACGGACCGAGCCGTGTCGGTCGCAGGCGTACGCGCCCTCGCCGTAGACGACCATCGACGAGGCGAAGACGAGCCGGCGGATGCCGACCTCCGCACTCGCCCGCAGCACCACCGCCGTGCCCAGGTCGTTGTGCCGGGCGTAGTCGTCGATGTCGGCGATCCCGACGCCGAGTCCCACCTTCGCCGCGAGGTGGACGACCGCGTCGCACCCGGCAGCGGCAGCGGTCAGTCGGGCCAGGTCGGTGATGTCGTCCGCCGGGTCGGTGGCCCGGTCGAAGGCCACGACCTCGTCGCCGCCGGCACCGATCCGGGCCGAGACCACCCGGCCGATGAAGCCGGCGGCCCCGGTCACCAGCACCCTCACGTGGTCGTCTCCGGTCGCGGCGCCGCCCCTTCGCGGACGGGCTTCCCTGCTTCTCGGACGGGCTTCTCGGCGGGGACGGGCAGCTCGACGGCGAACCGGCAACCGCCCTCGATGTTGGCCACGTCGATCCGGCCGGCGTGCGACTCCACCACCCCGCGGGCGATGGCCAGACCCAGCCCGGCCCCGCCGTCCCCGGTCCGGGCACCGTTGCCCCGCCAGCCCACGTCGAAGACCCGCTCGAGACTGGCGTCCGGGATGCCGCCGCAGCCGTCGCTCACCTCGATCCGGATGTGCCCGTCGTCGGCCCGGTGGCCGTGCAGCCGCACGACCTGGTCGGTGCCGGTGTGGCGGACGGCGTTGCCCACCAGGTTGGAGATCGCCCGGGCCAGGTCGTCGGCCGAACCGGTCACCGCCAACCGGTCGTCGTCGGGAACCGCGACGTCCAGGAGCACGCCGCGGCTGCTGGCCAACGCCGACGACTCCGAGCCGACGTCGACGATCAGCTCCGACAGCGACACCAGGGTGCTCGGCCGCTCCGGTCGGGCTCCCTGCACGCGGGAGAGCTCGAACAGGTCCTCGACCAGGTGGGTCATCCGGGTGATCGTGGCCCGCATGTGCTCGAGCGCCCGCGGGACGTCGTGGACCACGCCGTCCTCCAGTCCCTCGGTCAGGGCACGCAGCCCGGCCAAGGGGGTCCGCAGGTCGTGCGACATGAACCGCACCAGCTCGCGCCGGGCGTCCTCCGCGGCCTGCTCGCGGCGGCGGGTCTCGGCCAGCAGGACTCTCGTCCGCTCGAGGTCGGCGACCACGACGGCGAGCTCCGCGGGCAGCTGCGAGGGTCCGGCCGGCGCGGTGAGCGGCTCCGAGCTGCCGGTCGTGTCGGCCCGCATCCGCTCCAGGGCGGTGCCCAGCTCGGCCGAGCCGCGGCCGACCCGGCGCATGATCACGACGGTGCTGAACACGGCCACCAGCACCGACACCAGCAGCGAGATCATGATCACGGTGGAGTCGTGGGCCGACAAGAACATGAACCACACGTTCACGAGGACGGTCGCGGTGACCGCCGCCACCGGCAGCAGGGTGGCGATGATCAGCTGGTAGCGCAGCGACCGTCGGCGCAGCCGGTGCATGGCCAGCGCGCCCAGCACGCCCACCACCAGGCAGGCGCCGAGCGTCAGCCCGACGATGATCACGGTGTCGGTCATCGGTCCTCGTCCTCTCCGGCGATCCGGTAGCCCGAGCGGCCGACGGTGAGCACCAGCCGTGGATCCGAGGGATCGGACTCCAGCTTCTCGCGCAGTCGGCGGACGTGCACGGTCACGGTGGAGTTGTCCCCGAACTCCCAGCCCCAGACCCGGCGCAACAGCTCGGCCTTGCTGAACGTCTCGCCGGGGTGGGCGGCGAAGAAGGCCAGCAGGTCGAACTCGCGGGTGGTCAGGGTCAGCTCCCGGCCCTCGTACGTCGCTCGTCGCGGTCCCAGGTCGACGGCCAGGGCGCCGACCCGGAGTCGACGGTTCAGCAGGGCGGCACCGGAGAGCCGTTCGGCCCGCCGGAGCAGCGCCTCGACCCGGAGCACCACCTCGCGGGGCGAGAACGGCTTGACCACGTAGTCGTCCGCGCCGGTCTCCAGGCCGATCAGCCGGTCCTCCTCGTCGCCCCGGGCGGACAAGATGATCACCGCCGCCTGATCGGCGTCCGTCCGGCGGCGGCGGAGGAGCTCCAGCCCGGAGGTGCCCGGCAGCATCAGGTCCAAGATCACCACATCCGGCTGCAGCCGCTGCCAGAGCAGCAGCGCCTCACTGCCGTCGCCGGTCCAGTCGGTCTGGTAGCCGGCCCGACGCAGGTACGCCACCAGCACCTCGGCCATGGTGGGGTCGTCCTCGACGACCAGGATGCGCCCGGACATGATGCTCGACTCTAGGCCGCCGGCGACCGCCGCGCCGATGGCCCTCGCGTTCCCGTAAGCGAACCGAAAGCGTCCCGGCCTCTCGGCCACGGCCGGCGCGGCCTACGGTCGGGGGATGGACGAACCGCCCGAGGTCGAGCTGGTGCTGCCCTGCCTGGACGAGGTGACCGGACTGCGCTGGTTGCTGCCGCGGGTGCCGCCGGGGATCGCTGTCATCCTGGCCGACAACGGTTCGACGGACGGCTCGGTGCAGGTCGGCCGGGACCACGGGGTGACGGTCGTCGACGTCCCGCACCGCGGCTACGGCAGCGCCTGCCACGCCGGCCTGCTGGCGGCGCGGGCCGACATCGTGGTGGTGATGGACGCCGACGGCACCCTGGATCCCGCCCAGCTGGACCGGGTGCTGGATCCGGTCCGCGACGGTCGGCTGGACCTGGTCGTCGGCGCCCGTCGTCCCGTTCGTCGCGGCGCCCAGCCGTGGCACCTCCGCCTGGCCAACCGTGCCCTGGCGGCGCGGCTGGCGGCCCGGACCGGGGTGCGGCTGACCGACCTCGGGCCGGTGCGGGCCGCCCGGCGCGAGCCGTTGCTCGCCCTCGACCTGCAGGACCGACGGTCGGGCTACCCGGCCGAGACAGTGGTCAAGGCGGCGGACGCCGGCTGGCGGATCGGCGAGGTGCCGGTCGACTACCACCTCCGCAGCGGCCGGTCCAAGGTGACCGGCACCCCCCGCGGCATCGTCCAGGCGGTCCGCGACATGACCGCCGCGCTGACCCGGCCGGTCGGGTGAGCACGGTGTCGTACGGGGACGCGAGCCCGGCGCCGGGTGGGGCCGACACGGTGCTCGTGCTGGCCAAGGAACCGCTGCCGGGGCGGGCCAAGACCAGGTTGCAGGCCGCCTTCACCGCCGACGAGACCGCCACCCTCGCCGCGGCCGCGCTGAGTGACACCCTGGACGCCGTCCGGGCCAGTCGGATCCCGCGGCGGGTGCTGGTGTTCGACGGCGACCCCACCGGCTGGCGGGACGGACTGGAGGTCGTACGGCAGCGGTCCGGCGACCTGGCCGCACGGCTCGCGGCGGCGTTCGCCTCCGTCGCCGACAACGGCCCGGCGCAGCGCACCCTGCTGATCGGGATGGACACCCCGCAGGTGACCCCGGAGCTGCTCGAGTCCTCGTGGGGCTCGGCCGATGCGGTGCTGGGACTGAGCGAGGACGGCGGGTTCTGGGCGATCGGGCTGCGCGACGTGGACCCGTCAGCGGTGTTCGCCGGGATCGAGATGTCGACCGACCGCACCGGCGCCGCGCAGCTCGGCCGACTGATCGACCTGGGGCTGGGCGTCGCCCTGCTGCCTCCGCTGCGGGACGTGGACGAGCCGGCCGACGCCGTCTCCGTGGCTCACCGTTGGCCCGACCTCACGTTCTCCCGGCGTCATCGCCAGCTGGTGGCGGGGCGACCCCGGCAGGCCGCCGACCGGCTGTTCGACGACCTCTACGCGGGGGCCGACGTCGCGGTGCACCGGGTGTCCGGGTCGGGAAGCAGCGCGGTCCTGGACATCGACCTGGAGCGGTGGAGCCGACCCGCCGACCACGTCGACCAGATGGTGGTGGCGCGGTGCGAGCCCCCGGTCCTGGACATCGGTTGCGGGCCCGGGCGGATGGTCGCGGCCCTGCAGCGGTCCGGTCGCGCCGTGCTCGGCATCGACATCTCGGCGGTCGCGGTGGCCGTGGGCCGGCGGGCCGGCGGTCAGGTCCTGCAGCGGGATCTCGCCCTGCCCCTGGCCGGGGAGGGTCGGTGGGGGACCGCCCTGCTGCTCGACGGCAACATCGGCATCGGCGGCGACGTGGCGGCACTGCTGCGGCGGTGCGGCGAGATCGTCGGCGGTGGCGGCTTGATCATCTGCGAGCTCGACAGCGACCCGGACCGGGACGACACCTGCGAGGTGGTGCTGAGCCACCGTCAGGGTCGGTCCGACCCGGTGCCGTGGGCGGCCATCGGGGTGCAGTCCCTGCTGCGGGTCGCTGCGGGCCTGGACCTGATCGTCACCGAGGTCTGGGAAGCCGGTCACCGCAGCTTCGCCACGCTCCGTACGGCCACATGATCGTCCGTCCGCGGGCCGGTAGGCGCCTGGTGCTCGCGGCGGTGATCCTGGTGCTCGCCGACGTGGTGCTGGTGTTCTCGATGGCCGCCCACGTCCAGTGGGGTTGGCACCTGCTGGGCGCGTCGCTGGTGTTCGGCGGTCTGGCGTGGTGGGTCCGGCGTGACGTGTCGTCCGCGTCCCTGTCGACAGTGGTGATCATCACCGCGGCGGTCCAGCTGACCGGGCTGCTGGTGTTCCCGTTGACCAGCGACGACATCTACCGCTACGTGTGGGACGGGCGGGTGCAGGTCGCCGGGATCGACCCCTACCGGTTCGTACCCCTGGACCAGGCACTGGCGTTCCTGCGGGACGCCCAGCTCTTCCCGGACGGCCGACCCCCGGCGATCAACCGGCCCGGGGTGCACACGATCTACCCGCCCGGCGCGCAGGCGGTGTTCACCGCCGTCGCGTTCGTCCTGCCCGCGCCGCTCGGGCTGGCGGGGCTCCGCGTGCTGGCCGGTGCCGCCGTGGTGATCACCACCGCTCTGCTCGCCCGCTTCGTGGGTCCACGCCGCGGACTCGCGCTGTTCTACGGTGCCAACCCGCTGGTGATGATCGAGGCCGCCAACGGCGGCCACCTCGACGCCCTGGTGGCGTTGGCCGTCCTGGGTGTGGTGTGGTGCACCGTCTCCCGCCGGCTCTGGTGGGCCGGGGTGTTCCTGGGGCTGGCGGCGTCACTCAAGCTGGTGCCGCTGCTCCTCGTCCCGGTGCTGCTGCGGCGGGGCCGGTGGCGGTCGACCCTCACCGGGCTGGCGATCACCGTCGCGGGCTACCTGCCGCACGTGCTGGTCGTCGGCACCCTGGTGCTCGGCTACCTGCCGGGCTACCTGGACGAGGAGGGCTACGACAGCGGCGGCCGGTTCGCCTTGTTGGCCTGGCTCCCGGCCGACGCGCGACCGGTCGTGGCACTGGCCGTCGCGGCCGCTCTGGCGGTGCTCGCCTTCCTCCGCTCCGGGCGGGACCCGGTGCCGGTCACCTGCTGCTGGCTCTTCGGGGCCAGCCTGCTGGTGGCGACGCCGGTCTATCCCTGGTACGCCCTGCCGCTGGCGGTGTTGACGATCATGAGCCGCCGGTGGGAGTGGTTCGCGGTCTGGGCGGCGGCGTACGTCGCGTTCGTCTTCGACCACGCGGTGACGGTGCAGGCCGTGGCGTACGGATCGGCTCTCGGGGTGGTCGCCGTGGCGATCCTGCGCCGGCGCCGGCTCAGTCGGCGGCCGGTGCTGCCGGTCGAGCCCGAAGGCGATCCCGTGCGTAGCCCAGCAGGCTGATCACGGCCGCGAGCCCGATCAGGATGGCCAGGTTGACGCCGAAGTCCTGCTCCAGCAGCGCCTTCTGCGGCGGGAAGCTGCGCTGCAGGTAGATCATCGGGATGGCCACCAGGGTGATCATCGCGGCCATGATGGCGAACGCCTGGACGTAGCGACGGGCGCGGTCGGGCAGCCAGCGACGGAGCGCGACGCCGACGGCGACGACGAGCGGGGACAGCACCAGGTCGTTGATCACCAGGGCGCCGACCAGCCAGACCGCCAGCCGGAGCAGACTCGCGCCGGGCACGTCGGTGAGCAACCGGATCGCGCCGTAGGCGGCCAGCACCACGCCACCGGCGCTCGCCGCCACCCGCGCCACCAGCATCACGTCGATCTTCTTCATGCCTGCACCTCCACTCGGGACAGCCACTTGGTGTTGAGGACGCCGGCGCGGTTGGGTGCGATCAGGCGCAGGGGATAGCCGTGGTCGAGGTCGAGACGTTCACCGTTGAGGTGGGTGGCCAGCAGCGCCCGACCGAGCTGGGGACCGCCGATGACCGACGAGGTGAAGATCCCGCCCTGCTCCAGCGACACCACCCGCACCGACGACCCCGGACCGCCGCCGGCCCGGATCACCAGGTCGAGCAGACGCAGACCGCGCCAGGTGGCGCCGACGCTCCAGCCCTCGACGCAGTTGAGCGGTAGCCGGTCCTCGGTGAGCTCGGCCGCGTCGAGATCGCCGAGGGTGATCACGTACGGCTGCGGACCCGTGACCTGCAGGGTCCAGTCGGGCGCCGTGGCGGTCGTCTGGACGCCGGCCTGCTCGCTGGTGCGGTTGACCGGCACCTGCTGCGGGCCCTGACGCCAGCGCCGGATGGCCAGCAGCCCGATCGGCTCGAGCGGTGTCACGGTCTGGCCGACCGAGGTGGCCACCACGATCCCGACCCCGATCCCGGAGGCGGCCAGCACCCCCCGCCGGCTGATGCCCGGGGTGGGTGGCGGGGGCACGTCGCCGGCGATGCTGTGGGAGACGGGGTTCTCGTCCCAGGGGATCTCGGTCAAGACGTCGGCGTCGGCCAGCTTCGCCCGCAAGCCGTACACGATGTCGGGCAGCTTGATCCCGACGTGCAGCAGCAGCGCCCCGATCACCACGTACGCCAGGTAGTGGTGCACGACCACGAAGTCCCAGCCGAAGGGGTACCAATTGAGGGCGTTGAAGAAGCCGGTCACCAGCTGCACCAGCGAGGCCGCCACGAGCACGGCGATCGAGCCACGCTCGAGGGCGTGCTGGAGGGAGCGGACCGGCGGGAACCGGAACAGGTTGGGGTAGACCGACCAGAGCTTGATCATGATCAACGGCAGGCACGCGGTGCCGGTGGCGACGTGCACACCCTGGGTGATCCGGTAGAGCCACGGCGGGCTGGCCGGCCAGGGCAGCCAGGTCAGCGGCTGGTACTGCAGGGCACTCACCAGACCGGTCAGGAAGCAGACGCCGAAGGCGATGCCGAGGACGCGGCCGATGCGGGCGGTCAGCGCCGTGGACCGGATGCTGCTGGTGAACCTCGGCCACCACGTCGGACGGACCGGGGCAGCTGTCGTAGGCATGACCTCAGTCTCGACTCGGGTCCGACCGGCGGCCTATTACGCAGACCTTACGGCGATCCGTGACCGTGCCGGCCGGGATGCCACCGCGGAGTCAGCAACGGGCCGCCCGTACGCCGGCGGGCCGGCCGGATGCCACCGCGGGAGTCACAGACGGCCGTCCGGCACGCCCCCTGAGCGGCCGGATGCCGCCGCGGAGTCACAAGCGGCAGTCGGCCAGGCCCGTACGTGTGCCCGTGTCGGCCGGATGCCACCGCGAAGTCACAAACGGTCGACCGGCAGGCCCGGGAGCGGCCGGATGCCACCGGGGAGTCACGAAACGGCAGTCCGGCACGCTCCCGGACAAGCCGGATGCCACCGCGGAGTCACGAACGGCCAGTCCGGCACGCTCCTGGACAAGCCGGATGCCGCCGCGGAGTCACGAACGGCCAGCCAGAGCCAACCCCTGGCGACCCTGACACCACCCGAGCGCTCAGTCCGGTACGACGGCCGGCTCCCGGTTCTGCTCGGTGACCGGCGCACCCCAGGCGACTGTCTGCGCCGGCTTGGCGAAGAAGGCCACGATGATCACGCCGAGTGCGATCACCACCGCGGGCAGCAGCAGGGACTGGGCCATGGCCGCGCTGAAGCCGGTCTGGGCCGCGGCCGGCAGGGTCGCCCCCGCCGACTCCCGCGCCATCCCCGTCTCGAAGCCGGGCAGCTCGACGGCGAGGCGGGCGTTGATCAACGCGGCGATCGCGGCGCTACCGAGCACGGCTCCCACCTGACGGGTCATGTTGTAGACGCCGGAACCCGCGCCGGCCTGGGCCATCGGCAGGTTCCGGGTGGCGGTGGCGGCGAGCGGGGACCAGATGCCCGACATGCCGATGCCGAGGAAGGCGGCGGGGATCAGCAGCTGCCACAGCGGGGTGTCGGCGTTCATCAGGGACGACAGCCAGAGCAGGGAGACGGCGGACAGGGTGAAGCCCGAGATGGCCACCCACTTCGGGTTGACCCGGTCGGTCAACCGGCCGACGATCGGCGCCATGATCAGCGTGGCCACGGCCATCGGCGCCAGCATCAGGGCCGACTGGGTCGGCAGCATCCCGCGGGCGACCTGGTAGTAGAAGCTGATCGGCAGCGGCATCGCCGTGATGGCCAGACCGACCAGGGCGATGGCGGCGTTGGCCAGGGCGAAGTTGCGGTCCTTGAACAGCCCCAGCGGCAGCAGCGGCTCCTTGGGGTTGTACCGCTGCCAGAGCACGAACCCGACCAGCACCACGACCCCGGTGATGATCAGGCTCCAGACCGTGATCGGTCCGGCGATGGTGCCCCAGTCGTACGTGTCGCCCTCCTGGATGCCGAAGATGACCAGGAAGAGACCGGCCGCGCTGAGCACCACCCCGAGCCAGTCGAAGCTGTGGGCGTGGGTCTCCAGGTTCGGCACCAGCCGCCAGGCCAGCACGAGAGCGACCACGCCGACCGGCACGTTGACGAAGAAGATCCACTCCCACCCGAGGCTGTCGACCAGGACACCACCGAGGATGGGGCCGACCAGGGTGGCGATACCGGCGACGGAGCCCCACAGGCCCATGGCCGCACCCCGCTTGTTGGGCGGGAAGATGCGGGTGATCACGGCCATCGTCTGCGGCGTCATCAAGGCGGCGCCGAGGCCCTGGACCACTCGGGCAGCGACCAGGGTGCCGATGCTGTCGGCGAACCCGCACCAGGCGGAGGCGGCGGTGAACACGACCAGGCCGATCATGTACATCCGCTTCGGGCCGAAGCGGTCGCCGAGCCGTCCGGTGATCAGCAGCGGGACGGCGTACGCGAGCAGGTAGCCGCTGGTCACCCAGATCACCGAGGTGATGTCGGCGTCCAGGTCGCGCAGGATGGCGGGGTTGGCGACGGACACGATGGTCGAGTCGACCAGGATCATGAAGAAGCCGATGACCAGGGCCCACAGGGCCGGCCACGGCTTGGAGACTGTCTCGTTCACGGGGTTGGTTCTCTCTGCAGGGTGGTGGCGGGTGCGGGCAGGGCGAACCGGCCGGACCCGATGTCGGCGACGGCGCTCTCGACCCAGGAGGCCTGAGCGCTCAGCACCGTGTGGAGGTACTCGAGCTGGAGCCAGTAGGCCCAGGGCAGGTCCTTGCCCCGGACCACGGCGATGCCGGCCTCGATCTCGCCGATCGTCTCCCGGAGCGCTGACAGGCGGGTCGTGAGCAGTCGTACGACCTCGTCCTCGGGCAGGTTGTGGGCCTCACCGAGGGCGAACGGGAAGGTCGGGTACTCGTCGGCGAGCTGGGCGATCATCACAGCGACGTTGGTCTGCAGCTGGTCGCGCCCGGTGTCGGTGATCTCGTACGTGGTCCGCTCGGGCCGGTTGCCCTCGCGGTCGGTGCCGACGGCCGCGACCAGGCCGCTGTCGGCCAGTCGGCGGACGGCGTGGTAGAGCGTGCCCGGCTTGATCTTGACCAACCGGTGGTCCCGGCGCTGCATCGACAGCTGGTACATCTCGTACGGGTGCATCGGCCGCTCGGCGAGCAGCGCCAGGGCGGCCAGCGTCAGCGGTGACAGCGGCGCAGCAGAAGACGGCATCGGAGACCTCGGGATTAGTTCAGCTCGAATAGTTCAGGTGGAACATACCGCACGGATGATTCGGTGTCACGTCGAGAACCGCGGTGAGGCAACTCGGTACGACGGCCGGTTCGGCGCAGGCCCTGACGTCGTGTGGCGACGGATCCCGCCGCGTCGGCTACGACCGCAGCGGGGCGGTGGAGTCCCGGACCACCAGGTGGGTGGCGAGCTCGAGGTGCCGGGTGCCGACCACGTCGCCGGCGACCAGCTGCAGCAGCGAGCGAACGGCCAGGCGGCCCATCTCGATCAAGGGCTGGGCCACCGTGGTCAGCGGGGGAGCCGAGCGACTGGCCAGGAAGCTGTCGTCGAAGCCGATCAGGCTGAGGTCCTCGGGAACACGGATGGCCCGCCGCCGGGCCTCCTCGAGGATGGCCAGGGCGATCTCGTCGCAGGCGGCGAAGATCGCTGTCGGTCGGTCCTCCCGGTCCAGCAAGCGAGCGGCGACGGTGCGGCCGGCGGCGTAGGTGAACAGCGAGTGGGTGACCAGGCTGTCGTCGATGGCCACACCGGCCTGCCGCAGGGCGGAGTGGTAGCCGGCGACCCGCGCCAGGCTGCACTCGACCGCAGCCGGTCCGGCGGCGTGGGCGATCCGCCGGTGGCCCAGGGCGAGCAGGTGCTCGGTAGCGGTGACCCCGCCGGTGAAGTTGGTGGCGCCGATGGTCACGCACTGGGTCGAACCGACCCGCACCGGGTCGATCACCACGACCGGGAAGCCGGCGTCGGACAGGGCCATGATGGGCGGGTCGGTGGCGTCGACGGTGACGAAGATCGCGCCCAGCCGGCCCGACCGCCGCAGCTCGTGGGGGTCGATGTGCACCCGGTTGTCGCGAGCTCGCGGGCCGATGACGATCTCGTAGCCCTCGACCTCGGCGGCGGCGGACAAGCCGTCCAGGACGGCTGACTCGTACGCGTTCTGCCACTCCGGGAAGGAGACCTCGATCAACCGCTCGGTGGAGGTCACGACCGGTCCGGAGGACCGACGGGTCGGTTGGTACCCCGTCTCGCGGAGCGCCTGCTGGATCCGCCGCCGGGTCGCGTCGGCGACGTCGGAGTGCTGGTTCAGCACCTTGGACACGGTCGCGACCGAGACCCCGGCCAGCGTCGCCACCTCGGCGAGCGTCGTGCGGTTCTTCTTCACCGGAGCCTCCGTAGCCGTCGAAAATTTTCGAGGTCAGCGTAGCGTTCCCGGCGTCGCTTCGCGATCACCCGGTCTGCGATGGCCTCGGCGGTCGCGGCGGGCGCGAGGGGCTTGACCCAGCTCTCGTCGGGCGATACGTTTTTGGAGATCTTTCGGTTGTTGCGAAATGTTTCAGCCGACTCACTGCGTGTCTCCTGGAGGACGGGCTGCGGATGGACGACAGCCTCGCGCCGCCGATCCTGCCCTTGAACGCCTTCGGCATCGCTGACCCGACCGGACATCGTCACGGGCCCTTCCAGGGTGAGTACCGGTCCGGCATCCCCGCTGTGCTGGCCGCCGTGGTGCTGTCCACCGTGCCGATCCTCGTGCTCTCCGTGGTCGGCCGGGGGCAGCTGCTCAGCGGGGTGACCGCCGGCGTCGGCACGTGACAGCTCGCCAGCGCACCCAGAACGGATACCCCATGACCTTCACCGCCAGCAGCGACACTCCAGTGGCCGACTCCGAGCTCGACAGCGCCGCCGCGCCCTGGCGCGACGTCTCGTTGCCGACCGGCGAGCGGGTCGAGGCCCTGCTGGCCGAGATGACCCTGCCGGAGAAGGTCGCGCAGCTCGGCAGCGTGTGGCTCGGCTTCGACCAGACGACCGGCGACGTCGCCCCGATGCAGAACGTGTTCAGCCGGGCGTCGTCCTTCGCCGAGGCGACCGCCGACGGACTCGGTCAGCTGACCCGCGTCTTCGGCACCGGTCCGGTGACCCCCGCCGAGGGGGTGGCGCGGGTGCACGAGCTGCAGCGGACGCTGATGTCGTCGACGCGGCTGGGCCTCCCGGCCGTGGTGCACGAGGAGTGCCTGACCGGGTTCACCACCTACCAGGCCACTGTCTACCCGGGATCCCTGGCCTGGGCGGCCTCCTTCGACCCCGAGCTGGTGCACGCGATGGCGTCGGCCATCGGCCGGGACATGGCCGCTGTGGGTGTCCACCAGGGTCTGTCGCCGGTGCTCGACGTGGTCCGTGACCACCGCTGGGGTCGGGTCGAGGAGACGATGGGGGAGGACCCGTACCTGGTCTCCCAGGTCGGGTCGGCCTACGTGCGGGGGCTGGAGGAGAACGGCATCATCGCCACCCTCAAGCACTTCGCCGGCTACGCCGCCTCCAAGGCCGCCCGCAACCACGCGCCGGTCAGCGTGGGTCCGCGCGAGCTCGCCGACGTCATCCTGCCGCCGTTCGAGCACGCGGTGCGCTACGCCGGGGTCCGCAGCGTGATGAACTCCTACACCGACATCGACGGTGTGCCGGTGGCCTCCGACGTCGTCGCTGCTCACCGGGGTGCTGCGCGACCAGTGGGGCTTCGACGGCACGGTGGTCTCCGACTACGGGGCCGTGGCCTTCCTGCAGCTCATGCACCGGATCGCCGAGACCGAGGGGGACGCCGCGGCGTACGCGCTGACCGCCGGGCTGGACGTCGAGCTGCCCAGCACCCTCTGCTACGGCCGGCCGCTGCTGGACGAGATCGCCGCCGGCCGGGTCGACGAGGCCCTGGTCGACCGGTCGGTCCGGCGGGTGCTCGCGCAGAAGGTCGAGCTCGGGCTGCTGGACCCGGACTGGACCCCCGAGGCCACCGCGACCGCCGTCGAGCTCGACACCCCCGCCAACCGCGACATCGCCCGGCGGCTGGCCGAGGAGAGCGTCGTCCTGCTGGACAACCGCCGACCGGGTCCTGCCGCTGGCCACCGACCGTCAGCTGCGGATCGCCGTCATCGGACCGTGCGCCGACGACCCGCAGGCCTTCTTCGGCTGCTACTCCTTCCCCAACCACGTGATCCCGCAGCACCCCGAGCTGGCCGGGCAGATCGGGATCGAGGCGGAGTCGCTGCTGTCGGCGCTGCGGACCGAGCTGCCGACCGCCGACCTCGAGCACGTCCCCGGCTGCCAGGTCACCGGCGGCGACGACGCCGGGCTGCCGGCCGCGGTGGCGGCGGCGGAGGCCGCCGATCTGGTGCTGCTGGCCGTCGGTGACCGCGCGGGCATGTTCGGCGGCGGCACCTCCGGGGAGGGCTGCGACGCCGAGGACCTGGCCCTGCCCGGACGGCAGCCGCAGCTGGTCGAGGCCGTCCTCGGCACCGGCACCCCGACGGTGATGATCATGGTCTCCGGCCGTCCGTACGCCCTCGGCCCCTACCGGGACCGACTGGCCGCCTCCGTGCAGGCGTTCTTCCCCGGCGAGGAGGGCGGCGGTGCGCTGGCCGGCGTGCTGTCCGGTCGGGTGAACCCCACCGGCAAGCTCCCGGTCGGGGTGCCGCACCACGTCGGCGGCTCGCCGCACACCTATCTCGCGCCGCCCCTCGGCCAGAACAGCCAGGGGGTCAGCAACCTGGACCCCAGCCCCGCGTACGCGTTCGGGCACGGGCTGTCCTACACCACGTTCGCGTACGCCGACCTGGCCGTCGACCACGCCGAGGTCGCGGTCGACGGCGCGGTGGAGGTGTCGGTGACGGTGACCAACACCGGCGGCCGGGACGGTGTCGAGGTCGTCCAGCTCTACGCGGCCGACCCGGTGGCCACCGTGACCCGACCGGTGACCCAGCTGGTCGGCTTCGCCCGGGTGCCGCTGGCCGTCGGGGCGTCCTCCCGCGTCACCTTCACCGTGCACACCGACCGGCTGTCGTTCACCGGCCGGGACCTGACCCGGATCGTGGAGCCGGGGGAGATCACCTTCCGGATCGGCACCGCGGGGGAGGACTTCGCCGGCCCGGTCGTGGTCCGGCTGGTGGGTGCGGACCCGGACCATCACCGGCATCCGGGTGATGGACACCCCGGTTCGCCTCCGCTGACCAGGATCAGGCCGACCATGATCAGGAGGAGAGGACTCCTCGTCCGCCGGGTCGGGAGTGCGGGGCCGGCGGACGGCACGGGCGATGGCCAGCCCACCCCAGATCAGCAGCGACAGCACGGCCACCAGGGCGTACTCGATGATCGGGATCCGGACGATCTCGTTCACCCGACCGAAACCGAGCCAGGCGTAGGAGGCGACGACCGCGAGCACGTAGCCGGCTCCCACCAGCCCACGGGTGCGACGGCTCCACCCGACCCCGTGCATCTGGGTGATCACGAAGACGGCCAGGAAGCCGAACAGGAACATCGGCCAGATGCCGTTCGGTCCGCTGTTCATGATCGCCACCAGGGTGCCGTGCACAGCGACCAGCAGCTCCAGGCACAGCGTCCAGACCCGGTTGGTGTGGGCCCGGGTCAGGAACAGGCTGCCCTGGACCAAGATCAGGAACATGTAGAAGAAGCCGATCAGGTGACCGGAGGTGTTGAGCATCGGGTGGTACCAGAAGGTGTAGATCGCCGCCCAGCTGAACAGGTAGCCGTGGTACTTGCGGGCGAAGTCGATCACCTGCGCCTTCATCGGCATCGCTGTGGTGAAGAACATCCCGCGCCGTCGGTTCTCCATCAGCAGCACCACGACCAGCAGCAGGACGACCGACCCCTGCGAGCTGAAGATCGACACGTCCTGGGCCAGACCGTCGTAGAACAGCTGCGTCTGCAGCTGGTGCAGGCCGATGAAGACCAGGTTGGCCACCAGGGCGACGACGTTGATCGGGTGCAACGTCCTGCTGTACGTGCGCACCCGCGTCTGGGCGTAGAAGATCAACCCCCAGGACACCAGCTGGTGCGCGACGTAGCCCGACCAGGCGGACAGCCGCGTCCACACGGTCGGGTCGGGCAGCTTCCAGCGGTACCACGACGCTCCCTGGTCGGGGAGCAGGTACTGGTCGTCGACCCCGAAGCCCCCCAGCCAGACCAGGAAGGTCAGCACGGCGCTGGCCAGCACGCCGCCGAGCAGGATCCTCCGGGTCGTCATGGTCGCCCGCGTCAGCGCTCGACGGCGAGCAGGTCCGACAGGTGCCGGTCCACCTCGTCCAGGTAGCTCTGCTCGAACCCGAACAGCCCGAAGTGACCGGCGATGCTGTGCAGCAGCCGCAGCTCGGCCCCGGGGGTGAGCTCCTGCTCGGCGATGCAGTCCCGGGGCGGGAAGAACATGTCCTGCTCGATCGGCATCACGTACGTGGTGGCGGTGATCCGACCGAGCGCGGCGGCGAGGTCCCCGCCGGTGGTGCGGGCCACGTCGCCGCGCTGCCACTTCCAGCCCATGCTCAGCAGCGCGTTCGGGTCCATCATCCCGAACAGCAGCCGGGTGAAGTTCTGCTGGAACTCCCCGAAGGTGGTCCAGCCGAGTCCCTCGACCACCGGCGAGATGCCCCGCCAGAACTCCGTCTTCCAGAAGTCGGTGGTCAGCCCCATCACGGCCCAGAGGTCGGCGTGCCGGTGCAGCCCCGCGACCACGTCGGCCGCGGCGGCGTACTCACCGCCGTTCCAGCCGGGGTCGGAGGTGATCGCGTCCATCAGCGTCTGGGTGAACAGGAAGTCGTGCGGGGTGTTCTGTGCGGTACCGGCGATCGGCGCGGCGCGCAGCACCTGGTCGGGGAACCGGACCGCCCACTCCCAGGTCTGCTGGGCGCCCATCGAGCCACCGACCACCAGCGCCAGCTGCTCGATGCCGAACTCCTGACGCAGCAGGATCTGCTGGGCCCGGACGTCGTCGCCGATCCGGACCTGCGGGAACCTCGACATCGCGATGGCGGGGTCGTCGGTGGTGTGCGGGGAGGTGGAGAGCCCGTTGCCGATCTGGTTGACCACCACGATGAAGTACGTCTCCGGGTCCAGCGCGCGGCCCGGCCCGATGTAGGCCAGCTCCCACGTCTGGTGGGTGCCGGAGAACCAGGTCGGGATCAGGATCGCGTTGTCCCGGGCCTCGTTGAGGGTGCCGTACGTGGCCACCGCCAGCTGGAGGTCCTCGATCACCCCGCCCTCCTCGAGCTCGAACCTCCCGATCGAGCGGAGCTCGTACGCTCCCTGCATCGCAGCGGTGTAGAAGGGGTTGTCCAGCGGCATGGTGGGGCCTCCCGAGGTCGCGTCGTCGCGGATGCTGCTCACCCTAGGTGCGGGACGGGCTGCGCGCCACGGTCGGCCGTCGATCACCGGACCGGGCCGTGCGGGTGCCCGCCGGACGAGGTATCTGGGTCCGGTACCGGACGTTCCTCTGGGGGTCGGGAGCGCGGCGGGCGGTCCCGGGACCGAGGAGATGATCATGGCCTTCAGCGTGTGCGAGGCCCGGCCGGCCGAGCTGGCCCGGGCGGTGCTGTGTCTGGACGAGCTGTCCAAGGACGTCGAGGGTGAGCTGATCATCGTCGACGCCGAGCAGGAGGTCTGCCGCACGCTCGACTGCGTCACCTTGACCAGTGAGCACGTGATCCGGGCGGAGGTGCGCTCGCACGCCTGCGACTCCGAGGTCGGCCGGCTGTTCGACGGGCGTCTCTCGGTCAAGGACCTCACCACCGTGTACGCGCACGGGACCGGGCTGGCCCGGGGCCTGCACGTGGGCACCTTCGTCTGGCGTACGTCGGCCGGGAGCGTGCAGGGCAGGCTCTCGGGGATGACGAACGAGGGCACCCACCGAGAGCCCGCGTTCAAGGGCTGCCAGGAGTGCGGCGAGCGCGGGGTGATGGAGGGCAAGCTGTGTGGCCGCCTGGTCCGGGCCGCCGACCCGAAGCTCGCCGGCGCCCAGGTGACCGCCGCCTACCGGTTCGCGTTCGAGCCGAACGAGAAGGGCGGCGAGGGCAAGCTGCGCGGCACCATCGAGGGGCTGGTCGTCCGGACCTGCGAACCCGTGGCCGAGTGCCTCAGCTTCGGCAGCGTCGGCGTGGACAGCAACCCCCGGGTCCTCGGCCCGGTGACGATCGAGACCCGCGACAGCACCGGTGCGGGGCCGGCGCAGACCGAGGTGGTGACCTGGGCCGGGCAGACGGGACTGCACCTGTGGCACCGCTCCCGGTTCACCTTCGCGGCCCCGGTCAGCCGGGTCGAGCTCACCCTGGTCCACTTCTCCACCGCCCCGACGGCCACCGCGTACGACGCCACCGGCGCGCCGGTCGTCACCGCCGCCGTGTCCGTGGGCCAGCAGACTCCGGAGACCCTGGTGCTGACCGGCGCCGGCATCGCCACGGTGGAGGTGGACGCGCCCAGCGACGAGGTGCTGCTGACCCGGCTCTGCTGGGCCTGAACAGCTCCGGTGGCACGATCTGCTCGGCTTCGTCGGTCGCTTCCCACCGGCCGACCAGTCGTCACGGGACCCGCCGGGGGCGGCGCGGACGGTCAGCTCCCACGGCTCCGGTCGCGCTAGGGTCGGAGTTCCCGTCGCCCCCCGGAAGGTCCTTCGTGAGCCACCGCACCCTCGCCCCCGGTCAGCGTTCGCAGGTGTGGGTCGGTGGTCCGGACCTGCCCGAGCCCGAGCTGGTGCTGGACACCGACGAGCTCCTGGTCGAGGCCCCGAACTGGTCGCTCGACGGGTCCGCTTTGCTGGTGAACGGCAACGGGGTGCTGTGGCGGCTGGACGTCTCGACCCCTGCGCCGGGGTCCGGGCTGGTGCCGATCGCCCACCAGGACCTCCCGCCGATCAACAACGACCACGTGCTCGACCCGGACGGTGAGCACATCTACCTGTCCGCCAACGACGGCCACATCTACCGGGCCGGGTTGGCCGGGGGAGCGGTCACCAAGGTGACGAGCGACGAGGGGGTCTGGCACTTCCTGCACGGTGTGTCCCCGGACGGCAGCCGGCTCGCGTACGTCCGGTTGGCCGATTTCAGCGAGCCCGGCCGGCTGGCGATCCTGGCGCCGTCCGGCCCGACCACCCTGGTGGACACCGGCGCCGGGCACATCGACGGCCCGGAGTGGTCACCGGACGGGTCCTGGATCTACCTGAACACCGAGGCGTTCACCGACGAGCCCGGGCACGCCCAGCTGGCCCGGGTGCCCGACGACGGTCTCGGCCGGGACGGAGCGGGCACCGCCGACGCCGAGGTCGAGCGGCTGGTGACCA
The DNA here is from genome assembly GCA_963784345.1 of uncultured Actinomycetota bacterium. Taxonomy (GTDB): domain Bacteria; phylum Actinomycetota; class Actinomycetes; order Propionibacteriales; family Propionibacteriaceae; genus Microlunatus. The sequence goes on along the minus strand of CAWARE010000036.1, from coordinate 27,832 downwards.
GCGACACGGTGGACTGGTTCCCGCACCTGTCGCCCGACGGCCGGTGGGCGACCTACATCAGCTTCCCGAGCGGGACGCTGGGACACCCGGCCGATCTGGACGTCGAGGTCCGGCCTGGTGTCCACCGGGGAGTGGTCCGCCCCGCTGCAGCGGTATCAGCTCTTCGGGGGGCAGGGCACCATCAACGTGAACAGCTGGTCCCCGGACAGCCGCCGCTTCGCGTTCGTCGCCTACCCGGTCGCCTGAGCCCACCGGTCGCCTGAGCCCACCGGTTGCCTGAGGCCCACCGGTCGACTGTGGTGCAGGACGGACGGCTAGCTCCGGTCGCTGAAGTCGTCGTAGATCTCACTCACCCGCGCCAGGAAGCTGCGGATCGCGTCCCGTTCCTCGTCGGTGAACTCCTGCGCCACCGCATCGACCGAGTCCAGCAGCGGGCGCAGGTGGTCGTTGACCTCGTCGAGGGTGCTGGTGCTGGGGATCAGGTTGACCCGGCGCCGGTCGGCGCGGTCCCGTTCGCGCGTCAGGTGGCCGACCTTCTCGAGGCGATCGACCAGCTCGGTGGCGGCCGCGGGCGTGAGCCCCAGCCGACCGCTCAGCCAACCGGGCCCGACCGGTTCGCGCGCCGACGCCAGGTGCGTCATCGCCGCCATGTCGGTCTGGCCCAGACGCATCCGCCGGGCCATCGCCGTCTCGGCGTCGGTCATCGCGGTCTGCAGGACGCGGAGAGCCATCGTCTCCGGCTCCACCTGCCAACGTCCCCGGGGCCCGCTTGTCTCGTCGTCCACGTCCCCTATAGTAGAGCCATGTGGTTAAGCAACCGAAACATATAGGAAGTTGACTTTCATGTCGGAACGAACGAGCCAGGACGCCTGGGCACCCGTGCGCGGTCAGCGCGCGGTGATGCTGACCACCTACCGGCGCGACGGCCGGGCCGTGGCCACCCCGGTCGGCTACGGGACCGAAGGTTCGACCCTCTACTTCATGACCGATCCGGACGCGGGGAAGGTCAAGCGTCTCCGGCACACCCCACGGGTCTCCGTGGCCGCGAGCACGCTGCGGGGCGAGGTCAAGGGATCCCCGGTGACCGGTGTCGCCACCCCGGTGGCCGGGGCCGAGGCCGAGCTGGGACGCCGCCGCATCACCTCGACCAACCGCCTGGCCTGGTTCTTCCTCCAGCGCCGAGCACAGCGGGCGGGCCGGGACTGGGCGGTCTTCGCCGTCCGCCGCGACGACCCCGCGACCACCACCGAGCACGACCACCTCGACGACGCACACCCACACTCTCAGGAGACCTCGTGACCACCGCCACCCAGGAACGAACCGGCACCCAGCCACTGATCCTGGCGATGCTGTTCTTCGCCTTCGGCCAGTTCGTCTCACCCGTCTTCAGCGCGCTCTTCGGAGGGTCCTTCACCACCTCCGACCGCGCCGGTGAGCCGCCGCTCACTCCCGCCGGCTGGACCTTCTCCATCTGGGGACTGATCGAGGTCGTCAGCGTGGGTCTGGCGATCTTCCTCGCACTCCGCCGCAAGCGCACCGATGCCGACCTGATCGACCGGCTGGCCAAGCCGCTGCTGGTCGTGTTCATCGGCTTCTCGGCCTGGATCCTCGCCGCCGAGCTCGAGCCGGTCTGGTCGACGCTGGTGATCATCGTGATCATGCTCGCCGCCCTGCTCCAGACGATGCGGATCGTGCTGGCCGAACGGTCCCGGATCGCCAGCTGGCCGTGGCTCGGCCGGGCGCTGCTGTGGTGGACCGTCGGTCTCTACACCGGCTGGCTCAGTGTGGCCACCTGGCTCAACCTCACCACCGCGTTCGCCGGCTCCGGCGCGCCCGATCACCGGCACCCTCGGTATCGGCGCGCAGATCGCGACGTTGGCCGGTGCCCTCGGCACCGTGCTGATCGTCCTGGCCTGGACCGGTGGACTGCTCTCGTACGCGGCTGCCGTCTGCTGGGGTCTGATCGGCGCGATCGTGGGCACCAGTCAGGCCGGGCAGCCGGTGCTGACCGGCGCCGTGGTCGTCGGTCTGGTGGCGGTGGTGGTCACCACCGTGATCACCCGCCGCCGCAGCCGGTCGACCTTCAGCGAACGCCTGGCCTGACCGTCGAGCACGACCGCCGGTACGCGCAACGGCCGGCCGCCCCGAGGGGTGGCCGGCCGTTCGTGCGTCGAGGGGTCAGCGACGCTCGCCGGAGCTCTCGGAGGTCCGGGTCTTGGGCTTGCTCGCCCGGATGGACCCCGCGTGGGCCTTGACGGCAGGGTCGTTGCGGGTCTTGATCAGGCTGGCGACAGTGGTGATGGCCAGCACCACCAAGATCACGGCCAGGCTCACCAGGGTGGGGATCTCGGGGAACGCCGGGTTGATGTCGACGTGCAGCCAGTGCAGGATCAGCTTCACCCCGATGAAGGCCAGGATCAGCGACAGGCCGGTGGACAGGTAGACCAGGCGGTCGAGCAGTCCCTGCACCAGGAAGAACAGCGCCCGCAGGCCGAGCAGCGCGAACGCGTTGGCGGTGAAGACGATGAACGGCTCGCTGGTCACCCCGAAGACGGCCGGGATGGAGTCGAGGGCGAACAGCAGGTCGATGCTGCCGATGGCGATCAGCACCAGGAACAACGGGGTCACCATCCGGCGTCCGTCGATCCGGGTCAGCAGCTTGCCCTCGACGTAGTCGTCGGTCACCGGCAGCAGCCGGCGGGCGCCCTTGACGACGACGTTGTCCTCGATGTCGGGGTCCTCGTCGCGGTGCCGGAACAGCTGGATCGCGGTGAAGATGAGGAGCAGACCGAAGAGCAGGAAGACCACCGAGAACAGCGACAGCAGCGTGGCGCCGAGGGCGATGAAGATGGCCCGCATGATCAGGGCCAGCACGATGCCGAAGGTCAGCACCTTGTGCTGGTGCTTCTCGGGCACCGCGAACGTGGTCATGATGATCACGAACACGAACAGGTTGTCGACCGACAGGCTCTTCTCCACCAGGTAGCCGGCGAAGTACTGGGTGCCGAGCTCACCCCCGAAGGTGACGGTGAACCAGACGCCGAAGCCGACGGCGACGGCGATGTAGAAGACCGACCACGCGGTCGCCTCCTTGAAGCCCACCCGGTGCGGCTTGACGGCGGCCACGATCAGGTCGATGGCCAGCAGGGCGATGATGATGGCGATGGTCACGCCCCAGACGAGTGGGGTGATGGTCATCAGTGGAACCTTCCGAGGTGGTGAGCGGGGTCCTCGATCCTACTGATCGGTTCAAGTCCGGCTGATGGGCTCAAGCGGTCCTGACCGCGTCGCGCAGATCAGTCGACGACGATGCCCCTGTCGTCAGGCGGCAACCAGATCGGTGCGGCCCCGACCTCCGTCGCCGTCCAGCCGGAGGATCGGGAGAGCGCCAGAGCCGTGCGGACGACGTCGGCCACCGGCTCGGTCGGCTGTTCGTCGCGCCAGGCGATCGACCAGGGATAGACCGGCTGGTGTTCGAGCGGCCGGTACACGGGGAGCCCTACGTCGGCGTAGCGGTCGGTGTGGCTGGCGAAGTCGAGCAGGAGCGCGGGCTCGGAGGACCGCAGCACGGCGGCCAGGCAGTTGTTGAAGGTGCCAGGGTTGCCGAGCCAGCGCAGCGCGATCCCGGTGTCACGCTCGAAGGAGCTCATGTAGTCGCCGTGCACGTTGTACATCCCGGAGTTCCGGGTGTCGGCGAACACCGTCACCGGGCGCTCGCGCAACGACGCCACCGCCCGGCGGTCATCGGTCGGTCGTCCGACCAGCCGCAGCGGCTCGAGCCTGAGCAGCTGGTGGTGCCAGCCGGCGGGGTGGACGTCGAGCATCTGCCGGGTCACGCGCAGGATGGCCACATCGAGGCGGCGGCTCAGCAGGGCGTCCAGCTGGCGGGCGCTGTCCATCGAGCGTTCGACCACCTGGATGTCGGGGTGCTCGGCGGCGAAGGCGTCGGCGACCGCCCGGCTGGTGGTCAGCTCGAAGATGTGGGCCAGCCGTACCAGGTCCCGGTCCTGGGGCTGGCTCATCCGCTCGGCCACGACGAGCAGCCGGCGCCCGTCCTCCAGGAACTGCTGACCGCGGGCGGTGAGGGTGACGTGCCGGCTGTCCCGGACCAGCAGCGCCTCACCGACGGCGGCTTCCAGCTTCCTGATCTGGCGGGAGAGCGCCGGTTGGCTGATGTACAGCCGGGTCGCAGCGCGACCGAAGTGCAGCTCCTCGGCGACAGCGACGAAGTACCTGACCAGTCGTAGATCGAGATCCATCGAGCCTCCCCGGTTGCACGCTAGTACGGCCGACGCACCGGGTGAGCCGTTTGGTTATCGATGTCCACCAGGAAGGTCTTGGACACCTGCTCGCCAGCGGTGTTGGCTCGGGTCGACCGAAGGAGCACTGACTGTGGACCTCGAACTCTCCGGCAAGATCGCGGTGGTGACCGGTGCCAGCAAGGGGATCGGTCTCGCGGTGACCCGAGCTCTGGTGACCGAGGGAGTCGTCGTCGTCGCGGGTGCCCGCTCGCCGGGGCCGGACCTGCCTGCCCTGGTCGACGGTCGCCACGACGACAGGCGTGGGGGCGACGTCCACCAACCGGCCAGCCAGGAAGACCGCGGCCGAGGGGTCGGGCCGGGTCGCGTGGTGTTCGTCCCCGTCGACCTCGCCGGTCCGGAAGGGCCGATCGCCCTGGTGGAGGCGGCGGCCCGGCTGGGAGGTGTCGACATCCTGGTCAACAACGCGGGCGCAGTCACCCCCCGACCCGACGGCTTCAGCAGCGTCACCGACGAGGACTGGGAGAGGTCGTTCGCGCTGACGCTGATGGCTGCCGTACGGACCACGCGGGCGGCTGTACCGGAGATGATCCGCCGCGGTGGCGGCAGCATCGTCACCATCAGCTCGGTGAACGCCTACCTCCCCGACCCGCAGGTGATCGACTACTCGGCGGCCAAGGCGGCGTTGACCAACTTCTGCAAGGCCCTGTCGAAGGAGCTCGGGCCGACCGGGATCCGGGTCAACACCATCAGTCCCGGACCGGTGGAGACCGATCTGTGGCTGGGCGACGACGGGGTGGCGCAGACGGTCGCCCGCGCCGCCGGCCTGGATCCGGCCGCCGTGGCCGCCCAGGCCGCCGCGGGTGCCGTCACCGGCAGGTTCACCCGACCCACCGAGATCGCCGACCTCGTGCTCGTCCTGGCCAGCGACCGGTCCGGCAACGTCACCGGCGCCGACTTCGCCATCGACGGCGGTCTGGTCCCGACCCTGTAGCTCCGGCTCCCCGCGCACGCCCGTCCTCCCCGTACCCCATCCTCTCGAAACCCGTCCTCTCGAAACCCGTCCTCTCGGAACCCGTGCTGTCGAACAGAAGGAGACCTCCATGTCCGAACCCACCACCGATCGTCGGTACCCGGTGCTGTTCATCCACGGCCTGTGGATCCATGCCAGCGCCTGGCAGCCGTGGCAGGAGCTGTTCCAGAGCAAGGGCTATCTCACCTCGGCCCCGGGCTGGCCCGGCGACGGCGACTCGGTGCAGGAGACCCGGGACGATCCCAGCGGGCTCGACGGGGTCGGCATCCTGGCCATCTGCCGGCACTACGCCGACCTGATCGACGCGATGCCGGTGAAACCCGTCGTCGTCGGGCACTCGTTCGGCGGTCTGATCGCCCAGGAGCTCCTCGCCAACGGCTACGCCACGGCAGCCGTCGCCATCGACCCGGCCCCGATCAAGGGAGTGAAGGTGCTGCCGTTCTCGCAGCTCCGATCGGGGTTCCCCGTGCTGGGTAACCCCGCCAACCGGAACCGGACCGTGTCCCTGACCTCGAAGCAGTTCAGATACAGCTTCGGCAACATGCTGACCGAGGAGGAGTCGGATGCCCTGTTCGCCCGGTGGACGATCCCCGGACCTGGTCGGCCCTTGTTCGAGGACGCCACCGCCAACTTCGTCAAGGACTCACCGGCCGCCGTCGACTCGCACCACGCGAGTCGTGGTCCGCTGCTGCTGATCACCGGCACCGAGGACCACACAGTCCCGCGCTCGGTGACCGAGGCGGTCTTCCACCTGTACGCCGACAACCCCTCGATCACCGAGTACCGCGAGCTGGAAGGCCGGGGTCACTCGCTCACCATGGACGCCGGCTGGCGCACCGTCGCCGACCTGACCCTGGAGTGGATCGCCGAGCAGGAATCAGCTCTGGTCGGGGCGGGGTCCAGCTGACCACACCCGACGGAGGCGATCAGGGCGGCCCGACGGAGGCGATCAGGACGGCTGGTGCTCCCGCTCCGCACGTCGGGCCGGCAGCCGGACCCGGATGGTCGTCCCCTGACCGACCTGGCTGATCACGTCGGAGGTGCCGCCGTGCGCCGAGACGATGGAGGACACGATCGCCAGCCCCAGACCGGCACCGCCGGTGTGCCGGGTGCGACTGGCGTCCCCCCGCCAGAAGCGGGTGAACACGTGCTCCTGGTCCGCACTGGGGATCCCCGGCCCGTGATCGGTCACCAGCAGGGTGTGCACCGGTTCGTCGCGGCCGTCCGGATCGGGTCGCGCCGGCCGTACGGTCACCTCCACCGCCGTGCCGGCCGGGGTGTGCTGGACGGCGTTGCCGAGCAGGTTCTGCAGCACCTGCTGCAGCTTGGGCGCATCGCCGACGAGGGTCGCCGGTCCGGTGGCGTGCAACGCGAAGGAGCGGTCGGGATGGGTGACCCTGGCGTCGTCCAGCACCTCGCCGGCCAGCACGGTCAGGTCGAGGGGGTCCTGGGCCAGGGGGCGGGCGCGGTCCAGCCGGGCGAGCAGGGACAGCTCGTCGATCAGCACCCGCATCCGACCCAGCTGGGTCATCGCCCGTTGCATGGCGTGGTCCCGCTCGGCCTTGTCGGCCAGCCCGCCCTGCAGGTAGAGCTCGATCCAGCCGGTGGCGGTGGTCAGCGGGGTGCGCAGCTCGTGGCTGGCGTCGGCGACGAAGGAACGGAGTCGGCCCTCGGCGGTCTGCTGCACGTCGAAGGCCTCGTTCACGGTGATCGCCAGGCGGTGCAGATCGGGGTCGTCGGGGACCGGCAGCCGGACCGTCCGGTCGCCCTCGGCGAAGGCGTGCGCCTGCTCCGACATGGTCGTGAGCGGGCGGAGACTGCGACCGACGATGAGCACGATGGCGGCGACCAGGGCGATGACGGCCACCAGCACCCCGCCGGCGGCCACCAGGATCAGCTGCTGCAGCGTGGCCAGACTCGGCCCGGTGTCGAAGCCGATGACCAGGGCGTCGGGCACCAGCACCTGCTGGTCGGGGCCGATCACCGACAGCCCTGAGCCGGTCACGTCCAGCCGGATGACGGTCATCTCCGGCCGGTCCGGGACCCGGTGCGGCTGACCGTCGTCCAGACCTGCAGCTGTCAGCGCGGCCGCGGTGGCCGGGTCGGTGTTGGCGATCAGCACCGGCTGACCGGCTCGTTCGAACACCACCGCCGCCCCCTCGGGTCGCGCCATGTTCTCCACCGTCTCGGCGTCCAGCCGCACGCCACCCAGCCCGATCAGCGACGCCCGGATGCGCTCCGAGGTGTTCACCAGCCGGTCGTCGATGCGGTCCCGCACGTACGCACGCATGTAGAGGATCGACACCGTCGTGGTGACGGTCAAGATCACGGTCAGCGCGACCGCCAGGGTCACGATCAGCCGGTTGCGGGTGCTCCAGCGGCGCCGCCGACCGCCGGAAGCGAGCTCGGTCACGAGGCGTCCTCCGGGGCCCGGATGGTGTAGCCGAAGCCGCGGACGGTGTGGATCAGCGGCGGCGGGTCCACGTCGATCTTGCGACGCAGGTTGGAGACGAACCGCTCGACCACGTTGCTGTCGCCACCGAAGTCGTACTGCCACAGCTGGTCCAGGATCTGCGCCTTGGACAGCACCCGCCCCTGGTGCGCCAGCAGGTAGACCAGCAACCGGAACTCCGTCGGCGACAGCTCCACCGGCCGCCCACCGCGGCGGGTGATGTGCCGGTCCTCGTCCACCTCGAGGTCACCGCAGCGCAGGATCCCGGCCGTCCCCCGGGAGGCGGCGGTCGCGTGGGCCAGATCCCGCTCGTGCTGGCTCCGCCGGAGCAGACCCTCCAGCCGTACGGTCACCTCGACCACGCTGAACGGCTTGGTCAGGTAGTCGTCGGCGCCCAGACCGCAGACCGTGGACCCGGTCCTCCACGGTGTCCCGGGCCGACAGGAACAGCACCGGCAGCGTCTCGCCGCGGTGCCGCAGCAGCTGCAGGAACTCGAAGCCGTCGATTCCCGGCATCATCACGTCCAGCACGATGGCGTCGGGGTCGTCGGTGCCGAAGACGGTGAGGGCGCTCTGCGCGTCCGCGGCGGTGGAGACCCGGAACCCGGCGAACGACAGCGACGACTGGAGCATCTCGCGGATGCCGTCGTCGTCGTCCACCACGAGTACGTGGGCCTCAGCGGGCGGCGTCACGGCGTCAGTTTTCCACTGCCGCCGCCGGGAGCAAGGTCCGCGGGCTGCCGTCAGCCAACCGTCAGGTTCTCCGGTGGGGTTCCGTCAGGAGATCCCGATTGGCTGGCGGGCGGGCGACGCGCGGCGGGTGCGTCGACGGGTGGGGGGATCCATGTCGACGTTCCTGTACGCCCTCGGGCACGCGGTCGCTCGTCACCGCTGGCGGGCGCTTGACCGTCTGGGTGCTGCTCGCCGTGGTGTGCTTCGGCATCACCAGCCTGGCCAAGGGCGCCCTGGTGAACGACTACACGATCCCCGGCACCGAGTCCCAGCACGGCATCGACACCCTCGACGAGCGCTTCCCGCAGGCGTCGGGCACGACCGGCCAGCTCGTCTTCGAGTCGACGTCGGGGGCGATCAGCGGACACCAGGCCCCGATCGAGGACCAGATCGCGGCGATCGAGAAGATCAAGCACGTCAGCAGCGTCGACGACCCGTTCGCCTCCGGGGCCGTCGGCACGATCTCGGCGGACAAGAAGTTCGCCCAGTCCCAGATCCAGTTCGACGTGTCGGTGACCGACCTGGGTCCGACCACGATCGCCGAGGTCGAGAAGGCGGCGAAGACGGCGACCGGCGCCGGCTACACCACCACGCTCGGCGGCGACATGTACACCTCGACCGGGGCCGGCGTCGGCCTCACCGACCTGATCGGGGTCTTCGTCGCCTTCATCGTCTTGTCGGTCACCTTCGGCTCGCTGATCGCCGCCGGGCTGCCGCTGATCACCGCCGCGCTCGGGGTCGGCATCACCATGTCCACCATCTTGACCGTGGCGTCGGTGGCCACCATCTCGACCACCACCCCGACCCTGGCCCTGATGATCGGCCTGGCTGTGGGCATCGACTACGGCCTGTTCATCGTCACCCGGCACCGACGACAGCTGGCCCACGGGATGGCGGTGGAGGAGTCGATCGCGCAGTCCTCGGCCACCGCCGGGTCGGCGGTGGTGTTCGCCGGCGTGACGGTGATCATCGCGCTCTGCGGACTGGCCGTGGCCAACATCCCGTTCCTCACCGTGATGGGGGTGGCCGCCGCCGGCGGGGTCGCCGTCGCCGTCTGCGCCGCGCTGACCCTGCTGCCCGCCTTCCTGGCCATCTGCGGCAACCGGCTGCGGCCCAAGCCGACCTCGCACGCGGTCAAGCTGATCGACAAGGCCGCGGCCGGGCGCACCATGGGGGCCCGCTGGGTCGCCGTGGCCACCAGGATCCCGGCGCTGACCGTGGTCGCCATCCTGCTGGTGATCGGCGTCCTGGCCTTCCCGATCAAGGATCTCGCGCTGGCCCTGCCGGACAACGGCAGCGCCGACGTCGGCTCGCCGCAGCGGACCACGTTCGACCTGATCGCCTCCGAGTTCGGTCCCGGCTACAACGCCCCGCTGCTGGTCACCGCCGACATCATCACCAGCACCGACCCCAAGGGCACCGTCTCCGACCTGGCCGACGACATCGCCAAGATCCCCGGTGTCGTGGCCATCACCAAGCAGACCCCCAACCAGACGGCCGATCTCGGTCTGATCCGGGTGGTGCCGCAGTGGTCGCAGAGCGACGCGCGGACCACCGAGCTGGTCGGCAAGATCCGGGCCCAGGCCCCCGGCTGGGAAGCCAAGCTGAAGATCTCCGACATCACCGTCACCGGTCAGACAGCTGTGGCCATCGACGTGAACAGCCGGCTGAGTGGCGCCCTGGTGCCCTTCGGGGTGGTGGTGGTCGGTCTGGCGCTGATCCTGCTGATGATCGTGTTCCGGTCGATCGCCGTCCCGATCAAGGCGGCGTTCGGCTACCTGCTGTCGATCGGTGCCGCGCTGGGCACGGTGACCGCCGCGTTCATCTGGGGCTGGGGTGCCGGCCCCCTGGGCATCACCGAGATCGGGCCGCTGGTCAGCTTCCTGCCGATCATCTTGATGGGCGTGCTCTTCGGGTTGGCGATGGACTACGAGGTCTTCCTGGTCTCGGCGATCCGGGAGGACTACGTCCACGGCGGGGGCGACCCGCACCACCGGGCCCGGCACGCCATCCGGACCGGCTTCATCTCCAGCGCCCGGGTCGTCACCGCGGCGGCGGTGATCATGATCTCGGTGTTCGCCGCCTTCATCCCGCACGGCAGCGCGACCATCAAGCCGATCGCGCTCGGACTGGCGGTCGGGGTGTTCGTCGACGCCTTCCTGGTCCGGATGACCCTGGTGCCGGCTGTGCTGGCCCTGCTGGGCGACCGGGCCTGGTGGATGCCGAAGAGGCTGGACAAGTCCCTGCCGCACATCGACGTGGAGGGTTCGGCGCTGGTCCGCCACGTCGAGCAGGTGGAGTGGGAGCAGACCCACGGCGCGGTGGCGGTCCGGGCCGAGGCGGCCGGGATCGTCACCGACGCCGGCCCCGTACCGGTCGACCTGTCGGTACCGCGCGAGTCCACCGTCAGCTACGACCATCCCGACGGAGCGGTCCGGGCGGCGCTGGTGTGGACGCTGGGGGGCTGGCGCAAACCGGTCGGCGGTCACCTGGCCGTGCTGGGTCGGGTGCTGCCCGAGGAGGCCGGCGCGGTCCGCAAGGTGGTCCGGGTGCTGCCGCCGCCGAGCCGGGACGACGACACCGTCGACGTACGCCGCTACGTCTCGACCCTGCTGGTCGCCCAGGGGGACCGGCCCTGGCCGTCGCGACGGACGACCAACCGGGCCATCGACCAGGCCGACACCTGGTTGTCGCCGCTACGGGCCCCGGAGTCCGGTGAGCCCCGCCTGGCCGACCGTCGGCTCGGCGATCTGACCGCCCTGGAACGGCGCCTGGTCACCCTCAGCGCCGCCGCGGTGCAGGCGCCGGAGCTGATCGTGGTGGGTGAGCCGGATCTGGACCTCGATCCGGGGGCGATGTCCTGGTTCGCCGGGGTGTGCGCCGAGCTGGTCCACGACACCGCCACCACGGTGCTGCTGGTCGGGTCCACGGTGACCTCCCTGGCCGACCGGCCCACCGCGGCCGCTGCACCAGCCCCTCCGGTCCGTCGCACGTCGCTCGGGTTCGAGGGAGTCGCTCGATCTGCAGATAGAGCGACACCTTCGAACCCGAGCGACTTCCAGCAGGCGACGGCGGGGCCCTCACCGCGACGACGGGCGGGGAGGTCGCGTTGCGAGGGCGAGGAGGAGGACCCGGCGCCGTCACCCGACGACGACAGCGTGGCCGGACCCGTGACTGCGGCAGCAGCCGGCGATCACCGGCCCGCCGGCTCACCCGTACGAGCGGACGCGCACGAACCCGATGGACGCGATCTCGACGTCCGCCAGCCAGAGCCGCCCGATCCGAGCACCACCGGACGATTCCGACACCACGCAGGACACCGACGAACCCAGGAAGCAGACCCATGAGCTCTCCGGACAGTAGGCGGCCCCGGGCCCACGAGCCCCTGCCGCGGTGGCTGGTCCCGATGGTGGCCGTGATCCTGACCGCCATCGCCGGCGGGGTGGTGCTGTGGGCGGTACAGGGACACCAGAACAGCGGCCCGGCCGTGCCGATGGCCATCGTCAACCTCGACGACCCGGTGACCCAGGGCTCGGGATCGGACGCCAAGACGATCGCGGCCGGGCGGCAGCTGGCCGGCAGCCTGAGCTCACCGGACAGCGCCGACGAGACCCCGCTGTCCTGGCAGCTGGTCGACGCCGACGACGCGGCGACGGGTCTGGCGAACGGGACCTACTACGGGGTGCTGACCATCCCGAAGGACTTCTCCGCCGGGATCACGTCCACCTCGGGCACCGACCCGAAGCAGGCGCAGCTGTCGCTGAAGAGCGACGACGCCGCGAGCGCCGCGGTGGCCGCCCTGGCCCAGCTGTCGGTCAACGAGGCCGCCCGGACGATGGGCGACCAGGTCACCAACAACTACGTCGACGCCCTGCTGACGAACCTGACCACCATCAACAAGAACCTGACCAGCTCGGCCAAGAGCGCTGACTCGCTGGCCGACTCCGCCCACGACCTGGCCAGCTCCAGCGAGTCCCTGGCCACCTCCAGCGACCAGGTGGCCGACGGCGCGGCCAGTCTGGACAGCGGGACGACCTCGCTCCAGTCGGGTACGAAGACCCTCGCCGCCGGCGCCGACGACGCCGCCCGCGGTGCCGCGCAGGTGGCCACCGGCGCCCGTCAGCTGGCGTCGGCGGCCGACAAGATCGCCTCCGGCGCACGCACGACCGCCAACGGCGCCGACGACGTCGCCACCGGCGCCAAGGCCTTGGACCGGTTGGCCGGCCGGACGGCCACCGGGGCGGGCAACCTGAGCACCCTCACCGGCCGCCAGGAGACCGGTCTGGGTCGCACCGCGCGGGCAGCTGGTCTCCACGCCACGGGCGCCTCGGCGGTGGCCACCCGGGCCGACCGGGTCGCCGCCGACTGCCCGGCGGCCACGCCCCGCGACTACTGCGCGAGGGTGGCCGATCTCGCCCGCCGGATCGGCGTCGAGTCGCGGGCGGCGTCGGGACTGGATCGGTTGGTCGGCGTCCAGGTCGACCGTGGCACGGCGATCGACAAGGGCGCCGGCGCCCTCGACAAGGCCACCACCCGGCTGGACAGCGGTCTCGGCACGATCGCGCCGGCGGCCGCCAAGGTGGCCAGCGGGGCCGACAGCGTGAGTGACGGCGCGAAGCAGCTGGACCGGGCGGCGACCTCGCTGGCCTCGGCAGCGGGCGAGGTGGCCACCGGCACCCGGAGCGTGGCCGACGGAGTGGCCAAGACCGAGTCCGGCATCGACGAGATGGCGGTCGCCGCCGACCAGCTCTCCAGCGGGACGACCAAGCTGTCCACCGGCGCCCACCAGCTGGCCGACGGTGCCGACCAGCTGGCCGACGGTGCCGACCAGCTGGCCTCCGGGCTGACCAGTGGGGCCAAGCAGGTGCCCAGCTACACCGACGACCAGCGCACTCAGCTCGACACGGTGGTGACCACCCCGGTGACGGTCAAGGCCACCTCGCAGAACGCGAGCACGGTGGCGGCCGGACTGGTGCCGGTCGTCCTCGGTCTGGCCCTGTGGATCGGCACGTTGATGATGCTGCTCACCCGGTCTCCGGTGCCGATCGGTCTGTCCTGGGCGCAGGCCTCACCCGTACGCCGGGTGCTGTTCGGCCTGGCCCCGGTGGCCCTGGTCGGCGTGGTCCAGGCGGCCCTGCTGCTGGGTCTGGTGGCGGTGGCCGGGGTCCCCATCTCCTCACCGGTGGGTCTGGTGCTGTTCACCGTGCTGGCCGCGCTCGCGTTCGCGGCCACCAACCAGGCGATGGTCAGTCTGTTCGGCAGCATCGGCCGGCTCGTCAGCCTGGCCTTCGCCCTGGTCGCCGCGGCCGCCTTCGGGGGACTGATGCCCATCGAGACAGCCCCCGCCGGTCTCCAGCTGCTCAACGGGGTGCTGCCGCTGCCGCAGTTCGTGGCCGGTGCGGGGCAGCTGCTGCTGGGGGGGCACGGAGCGCTGGTCAACGCCTGTCTGGTGCTGCTGATCTGGACGGTGCTGGCCCTGGCGGCCTCGGTCCTGGCCGCGTCCCGCCGCAGTGCCCGGATCGGTGGCGAAGCGACAGCCGTGCACCCCAGCGCCGCGGCGGCGCCGGCCACGGCATGATCGTCCCCGGCCGAGGCGGAGGCTGAGGCACTGACGAGGGAGGGCGGCCGGATGAGCACGGCGATGACCGACACCGGGGCGATCAGGCTGCCGCGGCGGGTGCGCTGGGCCTGGCTGCTGGTGCTGCTGGGCGGGGTGGCGGGGTACCTGATCGTGCTGCGCACCCTGGTCGCCACCCAGAACCCGCTCTACGTCCCGTCGCTGCTGCTGCTCGGGTCCGCGGTCGTACCGGCTTCGGTGCTGGTCTACGCGGCGTCGGGGCCGCGCCGCGCACCCGTCGGGGCCGGGCTGATCGCGGCGGTGGCCGGGATCGGTGGAGTGATCGGGACGGTGGCCGCCGGCACCCTGGAGTACGACACGCTGCAGCGCCTCGGGTGCGGTGCCGATGATCATGGTCGGACTGATCGAGGAGTCCGCCAAGCTGGTCGTGCCGGTGATCATCCTGCTCTTCGCGCGCCGTCGGGACCCGGCCGCCGGCGTGATCATCGGGGTGGCCTCGGGCATGGGGTTCGCCACCCTGGAGACGATGGGGTACGGGTTCTCCGCCCTGCTGCAGAGCCGGTCACTGGCCGACCTGGACCAGACGCTGCTGCTGCGCGGGCTGCTGTCGCCGGCCGGGCACGTGGCCTGGACCGGGGTGACCACCGCCGCCCTGTGGCGGATCCCCACCGCCCCCCGGCGGGTCCGGGCGTTCGGCCTGTTCGTGATCACCTTCGCCGCCAGCGTGGCCCTGCACGCCCTCTGGGACGGTTCGGGACTGTGGTGGGTCCGCACGGTCGTCGGGGTGGTCAGCTTCGCCGGTCTGCTGGTGGTGGTGCACCGCTCCCGCACTCCGGGCAGCGCCTCCAGGATCCACCGACCTGGACGTACGGTCCGTACGTTCCGCCGACTCCGCCAGCGGGGTCCGGCAGCCAGCCACCGACCTCCTGACGCCTGCCTCCGCCAGCCGCCGGGCCGTCAGCTGTCGTTGCTGAACGAGGATCCCGAGGACTTCTCCGGCAGGTAGGGCTCGATCGCGGCGGCCAGCTTGGCCGGCGTCATCGACTGCAGCCAGATGTGGCCGGGTCCGGTGATCTGGGCCAGCAGCAGGGAGTCGCCGAAGAACTTGTTCTTGATCCCCTTCACCGAGGCGAACTCCAGCGGCATCTCGGCCCGGAACAGGGCGAGGTGGCCGGGGTGGATCAGCATCGACTGGCCCGGCGCGAGGTCGTACTCCACGATCTCCCCGGCCAGCTGCACCCAGGCGGTGCCGTCCCCGGACAGTCGCTGGAAGATCACCCCGGCACCACCGAAGATGCCGGCTCCCAGCTTCTTCTGCAGACCGACGGAGATCTCCACCTCCGGGGTGCTGCACATGTAGGCGCCGGACTGGACCATGAAGTTGTCGGCCCGGTCGATCCGGATCTCCCGGATCGACCCCGGGAGCTGCGCGGAGAAGGCGACGAAGCCACCCTGCGGTCCGGCCACGTACTCGGTCAGGAACAGCTGGCCGCCGCCCAGGGCCCGCTTCAGACCGGACATGAAGCCGCCCTTGCCGCCCGACCCGAAGCGGGTGGACGTGTCCATGGCGAAACCGGGAGTCAGCCAGGAGACGTCGCCGCCCTCGGCGATCAGGTGCTCGCCCGGGCTCATGGTGATCTCCAGGATGGGCATGGTGGTGCCGGCGATGCGGGTCTGCATGGTCAGACGCTAGTGCGGGACCCGCTCCGTGTCGACGGTCGGCCCGGCGCCTCGGGACGCTCCACGACCGTCACGACGATCACCGCCAGCACCGCCCAGAAGGCCGACCAGACCACCAGCGAGACGGTCAGCGGCTTGGTCGTCAGCACCACGATCCCGGCGACCACCGCGATGAGACCGAACACCAGCGAGCGGTGACGGTGCACCCAGACCCCGACCTGCCCGGTCCCGAGGCCCCGCTCGTCGGCCGTCTCCCGCAGCCGGTCGACTCCCGTCGCGTAGACGCCGCGGAGACCGGACGGGATCCGGAACGGCCCGGTCAACCAGCCCACGACGACGACGGCGAGCCCCAGCGTCGCCGCGGCGACCGCCGTCGAACGCATCCCGTCAGTCGCCGCGTCGTAGAACAGACCGCTGACCGAGGAGGGCAGCACACTGGCCGGCACGGCGGCGGCCAGCGCGATCCGACCGGCGGCGAACACGATCGCCAGCAGGGCCATCGCGAAGGTGAACCCCCCGGCCGCCCACAGCAGGGCCCGGGGCCGCCGGTTGGCGACCAGCACACCGCCGACCAGCAGGGCGAGGACGAGCCAGGGCAGCCAGGTGCCGACGGCGACGACGATCCCGTACGCGAGCTGCACCCTCGGCAGCTGGTCGGACTGCACCAGCACCACCGTCCGGTCGATCGTCGGGATCCGCTCGACGACGGTGATGCCACGATCGACCAGCCGTTCCTTCACCCGGTCGACGATCGGGCCCAGCGGGATGCCGAGCGAGCCGTCCTCGCGGATGCTGGCCACCGCCGCGGGGTCGTTGGCCAGCGTGGCGATGAGCTGACCGTGCGCCAGGCGCAGGGACTCCGCCCAGGCGGCATCGAACTGGTCGGACGAGACGACGTCGGTGACGCCATCGCGGATCAGCGAACGGAGCCCGTCGGCGGCCGTGCTCCGTAACGTCTGCAGGGCGACGGTGGCCCGCGGGCCGGTACCCAGCTCGATCAGTCCGTCCACCAGCTGCTGGGTGAGCCCGTCGATGTCCACCTGGGCGTCGACGGCCTGCATGGTCTGGTCGACCACGTACGCGCGGACCTCCGGGCTCCTGGACAGCGGGGCGTAGGTGGCGACGAACCGGTCGGTGTCGGTCAGCGTCCACGACGCCCAGCCGGTGACCACGGCCACCGGGGCCAGCAGCACCCCCACCAGGATGAGCGCGACCGCCAGCACGGCGCGGGACCGGCGCCTCGGTGGACCGGCGGCGGCCGACGTCGACCGCAGCGCGGAGTTCTCGGCTTCCAGGGCGGCCACCCGGGCCCGCAGGTCCTCAGGCGGTGGGATCGACATGGCCACACCCTCCCATCGGCGACCGCCCGGGCGCGTCATCACATCTGGGTGAACCGGGCGTCGACCGATTCGCGTACGGGCGCCCCGGCCTGTATTCTTCTGCGTCGGCGCGCTGGGGGATCCAGAGCGTGCGAGTGCCCCTATAGCTCAGTAGGTAGAGCGTCTCCATGGTAAGGAGAAGGTCTGCGGTTCGATTCCGCATGGGGGCTCGGAGTCAGGTTCCGACGCCACCGCGCGTCGGCGGTCTGCACGAGCGTGACGGGCCAGGACGGCCTTGACCGAGCGGGCACACTGGACGTGGCGGGTGCCGTCACGTCAGCAGGGTTCTGCGGCGGGATAGCTCAGGCGGTAGAGCAAGCGGCTCATAATCGCTGTGTCGCGGGTTCAAGTCCCGCTCCCGCTACCAGGATTCATCCCACGGAACCGAAGGAAACGACGATGGCCAAGTCCACGGATGTGCGCCCCAAGACCACCATGGCCTGCACCGTGTGCAAGGAGCGGAACTACATCACGAAGAAGAACCGGCGGAACGATCCCGACCGGCTCGAGCTCAAGAAGTTCTGCCCGCGTTGCCACACGCACACCACGCACCGCGAGACCCGCTGACCGAGCGCGTCTGCACCGTGACGAGCCGCCGAGTTCCTCGGCGGCTCGTTTCGTGCTGCCCACGGGCACATCGCTCCGTGCGCAGCCCGGCCGCTGGGGCTCCCGTGCTGATCGGCCTGGCCCACGGCAGCCGGCACACCCGGGTGGCCGAGGGTGTCGAGGCGGTGCTGGCCGCCGTCACCGACCAGACCGGGGTGCCGACCCGGGCCGCCTACCTCGATCTCACCGATCCCGACCTGGAGGCCCTGGCGGGTGAGCTGGCCGCCGCCGGCGTGCGCCGGGCGGTGGTCGTGCCGCTGCTGTTCACCGACGCCTTCCACGCCCGGATCGACGTCCCCGACGCCGTCACCCGGGCCGCCGAGAGCTCGGGGGTCGAGCTGGTGCTCGGTCCGATCCTGGGCACCGACGACGACGTGGTCGACGTGGTCGCCGCCCGGCTGGCCGCGTCCGGCACACCGTCCGACGCCCCGATCCTGCTGTACGCCGTCGGCTCCTCCCGGCCCGAGGCGAACGCGGCCGTGGCCGGTCTGGCCGACCGCCTCGCGGCCCGCCGCGGCACCGTGGTCCGGGTGGGGTTCGGCACCACCGAGCCGCGGGCGACCGACTGTGCTGGCCGAGCTCGTCGGCGCCGGCGGCCGGCCGGGGACCCTGGTCCCGCTGTTCGTGGCGCCCGGGCTGCTGCTGGACACGATCGCCCCGGCGGTCGAGGCTGCCGGTTGGTCGCTGGTCGACCCGCTCGGACCGCTGCTCGCGCCCGTGGTGGCCGACCGCTACCGCGCGGGCCTGGGTGCGGCGGGTCCGCTCCGTTAGCGTTAGGGCCATGCCTGGTCCCGATGGTCGCGCCACCCGCTCCGCGGTCCCCGGCCTCGTAGGTCTCGCTCTCTCACCGCGGGCCCGGGTCCTGCGGGAACGCCCCTGCCCTCCCGAGAGGCTCTGCTGATGCCCATCACCGCCGACCACGCCGGTCGTCGCTACCCACCGACCCCCGCGTACGAGGTCTCGGCCGCCAAGATCGCCGAGTTCGCGCGGGCCCTCGGTGACGACGACCCGGCGTACACCGCCGAGCACCCGATCGCGCCGCCCACCTTCGTGGCAGTGATCTCCTCGGCCGCGTGGGAGTCGATGTTCGACGACCCCGAGCTGGGCCTGGCCCTGCGCCGGATCGTCCACGGCGACCAGCGGTTCACCTACCGTCGACCGCTGCGGGCCGGTGACCGGGTGCAGGCCACGCTGACCATCGACAAGGTGCGCAACCGCGGCGCGTCCGACATCATCTCCTCCTCCGTCGAGGTGGAGACCGTCGAGGGCGAGCTCATCTGCACCGCCGAGGCGACCTTCTTCCACTCCCACGAGGCGGACGCATGAGCACACCGGATCTCTCTCACGTCACCGTCGGGATGCGGCTGCCGAGTCTGACCGTACGGTTCACCCGCGAGACCCTGGTCCGCTACGCCGGTGCGTCGACCGACTTCAACCCGATCCACTACTCGACCCACTACGCCTCCGAGGTGGGCCTGCCCGGCGTGATCGCCCACGGCATGCTGACCATGGGCAGTGCGCTGCGGGTGGTGACCGACTGGGTCGGCGACCCGTCGAGGGTCCGCTCCTACTTCGTCCGGTTCACCAAGCCGGTGGTCGTCCCCGACGACGCCGAGGGGACCGAGCTCGTCTTCGGTGGCGTGGTGGAGGCCGTCGACGACGCCCTGGTGACGATCGCCGTCGAGGCGGTCAGCGGCGACGTCAAGGTCCTCGGGGCAGCCCGGGCCGTCGTCTATCTCGCGGAGTGACAGCGGTGACCGGCTCCTGCGCCCCGTGCCGTGGTCACCGACCTGTCGGTGAGCCCGGGTGAGTCCTGCGACGTCACCACCCTGTCCCTGGCGTCCGCTCCGGACCCGGTGACCGCTACCAGCGACCGGTTGGCGGACCTGACCACGCTGCGGGTCGGCGGCCCCGCCCGACGGGTGGTGGTCGCCGAGACCGAGGCCGAGCTGGTCGAGACCGTGCGGGCCGCCGACGCCGCCGGTGAGCCGGTGCTGGTGCTCGGCGGCGGCTCCAACCTGCTGGTCGCCGACGACGGCTTCCCCGGCACCGTGGTCAAGATCGCCACCCGGGGCATCAGCGCCGACGTCTCCGACTGCAGCGGGGCCACCGTCACGGTGGCCGCCGGGGAGGACTGGGACACGCTCGTCGCCGCAGCTGTCGAGCAGGAGTGGAGCGGGCTCGAGGCCCTGTCGGGGATCCCCGGCCTGGTCGGCGGCACCCCGATCCAGAACGTCGGCGCGTACGGCAGCGAGGTCGCCCAGACCATCGCCCGGGTCCGCACCCTGGACCGCTCGACGGGCCGCCAGGCGAGCTTCTCCGTGGCCGACTGCGGCTTCGGCTACCGGACCTCCCGGTTCAAGGCCGAGCGTGGCCGCTACCTGGTGCTGGAGGTGACCTTCCAGCTGGTCCTCGGCTCCCTGTCGGCCCCGATCCGCTACGCCGAGCTGGCCAGGGTCCTCGGCGTGGGCGTGGGTGCGCGGGTGCCGGCCGTCGACGTACGCCGGGCGGTGCTCGAGCTGCGGTCCGGCAAGGGGATGGTGCTGGCCGAGGACGACCCCGACACCTGGAGCGCCGGGTCGTTCTTCACCAACCCGATCCTGCCGGCCGACGACGCGGACCGGCTGCCGAGCGACGCCCCCCGCTACCCCCAGCCGGACGGCACGGTGAAGACCAGTGCAGCGTGGCTGATCCAGCATGCGGGCTTCGACAAGGGGTACGGGAACCAACGGGCAGCGTTGTCCGCCAAGCACACGCTCGCCCTGACCAATCGGGGGGACGCCACCGCCGCCGACCTGCTCGATCTCGCGCGTGAGATCCGGGCGGGGGTCCGACAGCGGTTCGGCATCACCCTCGTCGAAGAACCCGTCCTCGTGGAGTGCACCCTGTGAAGAACGACCCGTTCGCCCTCTGGGCGCCGACCGCCGAGCAGGTCGAGCTGCTGCTGGTCGACCCGGCCGACGGCGACGAACGCCGCGTGACCATGGAGACCGACGGCGACGGGTTCTGGCGCCCCGTCGGCGGTCTGGCCGAGCCGCCGGCCGACCGGCCGCTGGACTACGGCTACCGGATCGACGGCAGCGAGACGGTGCTGCCCGACCCGCGTGCCCGCCAGGCCCCGTACGGGGTGCACGGCCTGTCCCGGACCTTCGACCCCGACGCCCACCAGTGGTCCGACCGGCTGTGGACCGGGCGCCAGCTGCCCGGCGGGATCGTCTACGAGCTGCACGTCGGCACCTTCACCCCCGAGGGCACGCTGCACTCGGCGATCGAGCGGCTCGACCACCTGGTGCAGCTGGGTGTCACCCTGGTCGAGCTGATGCCGGTGAACGCCTTCAACGGCCGTCACGGCTGGGGCTACGACGGCGTTCTCTGGGGCGCGGTGCAGGAGGAGTACGGGGGCCCGGCGGCGTACCAGGCCTTCGTCGACGCCTGCCACCAGCGCGGGCTCGGCGTGATCCAGGACGTGGTCTACAACCACCTCGGACCGAGCGGCAACTACCTGCCGGAGTTCGGTCCCTACATCGCCGACGGACCCAGCAACACCTGGGGCGAGACCCTCAACCTGGACGGCGAGAACTCCGACGAGGTGCGCCGCTACATCATCGACAACGCGCTGATGTGGCTGCGGGAGTACCACGTCGACGGCCTCCGGCTGGACGCCGTGCACGCGCTGTCCGACACCCGGGCCACCCACCTGCTGGAGGAGCTGGCCGTCGAGGTGGCGGCGCTGTCGGCCTTCCTCAACCGGCCGCTGTCGCTGATCGCGGAGTCGGACCTGAACAACCCGCGCCTGATCACCACCCGCGACGGTGGCGGCTACGGGTTGACCGGTCAGTGGAGTGACGACTTCCACCACGCCCTCTACGTCAGCCTGACCGGGGACACGACCGGCTACTACGCCGACTTCGACTCCCTGGCCGCGCTGGGCAAGGTGTTCGAGAACGGCTTCTTCCACGACGGGACCCACTCCAGCTTCCGCGGCCGGGCCCACGGCTACAAGATCGACACGCTGCGGACCCCGACCTGGCGGTTGGTCGTCTGCTCCGACAACCACGACCAGATCGGCAACCGGGCCGACGGTCAGCGGCTGTCCGGCAAGATCTCGCCGCAGCAGCTGGGGCTGGCCGCCTTCGTCACCCTGCTCAGCCCGTTCACGCCGATGATCTTCATGGGGGAGGAGTGGGGCGCCTCGACGCCCTGGCAGTTCTTCACCGACCACCCCGAGCCGGAGCTGGCCGAGAAGGTGGCCACCGGCCGGCGGGAGGAGTTCGCCCAGATGGACTGGGACCTCTCGCAGGTCCCCGACCCGCAGGACCTGGCCACCTTCGAGCGGTCCAAGCTGGTCTGGGACGAGGCCACCCAGCCGGGGCACGCCGACCTGCTCGACCTCTACCGACGGCTGATCCGGTTGCGTCGTACGCACCCCGACTTCTGCAACCCCCGCTTCGACGGCGGCACCGCGACCTCCGACGACGACGAGGGCTGGTTGCTGGTCGAGCGCGGCGCGGTCGCCCTGCTGATCAACTTCCGCGGCGGCGAGGTGCAGCTCCCGCTCGAAGGGGCCTGCGAGGAGCTGCTGACCGTGGGCCGGTCCCGGCTGACCGACGGTTCGGTCTGGCTGGCCCCGCAGAGCGCGGTGGCGGTCCTGCGCCGCTGACCGGTGCGACCGGCGGTGTGACCGGCGCCGACACGGTGCTGGCTCGTCCCCGACGACGAGATGAGCCAGCACCGTGCGAGGTCGGTGGCGACCTCAGGCGTCGATCTTGATCTCCCGCTTCAAGATCTTGCCGGTGGGGCCCTTCGGCAGCGGGCCGAAGCGGACGATCCGGGGGTACTTGTAGGCCGCGATCTTGTCGGCCACGTAGTCCCGGATCTCCTCCTCGGTGGCCTCGGCGCCGTCCTTGAGGGTGACCAGGCAGGCGATCTCCTCCCCGTGCAGGGCGTCCGGCACGCCGAACACCGCGGCCTCGGCCACCGCCGGGTGGGTGTAGACGACCTCCTCCACCTCGCGGGGGTAGACGTTCAGGCCGTTGCGGATGATCATGTCCTTCTTCCGGTCCACGATGAAGTAGAAGCCGTCGGCGTCCCGGGTGGCCAGATCGCCGCTGTGGAACCAGCCTCCGCGCATCGCCTCGGCGGTGGCCTCCGGCTTGTTCCAGTAGCCCTTCATCACGTTCTCGCCGCGGATGACGATCTCGCCCACCTCCCCGTCGGCCACCTCGGTGTCGTCGGGTCCCCAGAGCTGGAACTCGACGCCGTCGATCGGCAGCCCCACCGAGCCGGGCTTGACCGGTCGGTCCGGGCGGTTGAAGGAGGCGATGGGGGAGGTCTCCGACAGCCCGTACCCCTCGAGCAGCTGGAACCCGAACCGCCGTTGCACCTCGTAGAGGACCTCGACCGGCAGCGACGCTCCGCCGGACGCCGCCAGCTTCAGCCGGCTGGTGTCGAACCGGCCGGGATCGGGGACGGCGAGCAGGGCCATGTACATCGTGGGTACGCCCAGGAACACCGTGACCCGGTCCTCGGCGACGATCCGGAGCGCCTCTTCGCCGTCGAACTTCGGCAACAGGGTCAGGCAGGCGCCGGCCGCGATCGCCGCGTTCAGGCCGCAGGTCTGTCCGAACGAGTGGAACAGGGGCAGCCCACCGAACAGGACGTCGCCGGGACCCACGCGCATCAGCGTGGCCAGGTCGGTCCGCACGTTGCTGCCGAGGTTGTCGTGGGTGAGCTCGGCGCCCTTGGGGGAGCCCGTGGTGCCTGAGGTGTAGAGGATGACAGCTGTGTCGTCGCCGGCCCGGACGGCCGGGCCGCCCTCCTGCGGCGCCGTCTCGGCCAGCGTCGTCTCGAACTCGCCCGGGGTCACCACCACGACGTCGGTGCCGGTGATCTCGGCCGCCTTGGCCGACTCCTCGGCGAACAGGGCGAACACCACGGCGACCCGGACGCCGGCGTCCTTCCAGGCGTAGGAGACCTCGCCCGCCTTGAGCAGCGGGTTCATCGGCACCACCACGGCTCCCAGCCGCAGGATCGCGTAGTAGGCCACCGGGAAGTAGGCCACGTTGGGCATGATCAGCGCGACCCGGTCACCGGCGGTGACGCCCCGGTCGGCCAGCAGCGCGGCGCAGCGCGCGGCGGCGTGGTCCAGGGCGGCGTACGTGAGGATGTGCTCGCCCTGCTTGATCGCGGGCAGGGACGGGTCCGAGGCGGCGCGGTCGCTCAGCCAACAGGCGATGTTGGAGTTCGAGGTCATGACCCGACCGTAGTGGCGTACACCACATTTCGCAGCCGCTCGAGTTCGCTCGGCGGCAACTCGCTCCGGGGAGGGTTGACGGCCTCCTCAAGCATAGGTTAGGCTCGCCTTACTCGTTCATCGGTTGGTCGAATCCCGGTACGCCGGGTCCGGCCCGATGACTTGATCCTCCCGGGTCTGGGGAGGTGTCGCGTTCAGCGAGTGGGGCGCGGTCGGAGTGCGGGGGGTCGCGCTCGGCCGCGCCCTGGTTTTCGTCACTCGCTGGGCGCTCCGCTCTCGGCCGCTCGCGACGGGATGCTTCCGCCCCTGCAGACGGGACCGACGGGACGCCCCGCCCCCGGCGGGCGCGGGCCCCTAGACTCCGAGACGGCCAGAACCGCCCCACCCATCGAGGAACCCGCCATGAGCCTGTCCGATCTCAGCCCCGACGAACTCGCCGCACAGCACGCCGAGCTGACCACCGCGTACGCCGCCCTGGTGGACCGGGGACTGAAGCTCGACCTCACCCGCGGCAAGCCGGCCCCGGCCCAGCTCGACCTCTCCAACGCGCTGCTGACGCTGCCGGGCGAGGGGGAGTACAAGGCGGCCGACGGGACCGACTGCCGCAACTACGGCGGCGGCCAGGGTCTGCCGGAGATCCGCGAGATCTTCGCCGAGCTGCTCAACGTCCCGGTGGCCCAGCTCGTCGCCGGTGACAACGCCAGCCTCGGCGTCATGCACGACACGCTCGTGTTCTCCCTGCTCAAGGGCACTGTCGACTCGGCCGGTCCGTGGGTCAAGGAGCCGATCACCTTCCTCTGCCCGGTCCCGGGCTACGACCGCCACTTCGCGCTGTGCGAGCAGTTCGGCATCACCATGGAGCCGGTCGCCC
This sequence comes from uncultured Actinomycetota bacterium, assembly GCA_963784345.1. Lineage (GTDB taxonomy): Bacteria > Actinomycetota > Actinomycetes > Propionibacteriales > Propionibacteriaceae > Microlunatus. The sequence goes on along the minus strand of CAWARE010000036.1, from coordinate 2,989 downwards.
TCGGCCCCGACGGTCCCGACCTGGAGGCGATCCGAGCCCGGGTGGCCGACGACCCGAGCGTCCGCGGCATCTGGATCGTCCCGACGTACGCCAACCCGACCGGCTCGGTCTACACCGAGGAGGTGACCCGGGAGCTGGTCTCGATGCCGACCGCGGCGCCCGACTTCCGGATCTTCTGGGACAACGCGTACGCCGTGCACCACCTCACCGACGCCGAGCACCCGGCGCTGGACGTGCTCGGTCTGGCGGCCGAGGCCGGTCAGCCCAACCGGGTGTTCGTGTTCGCGTCCACCTCCAAGATCACCTTCGCCGGCGCCGGGGTGTCGTTCTTCGCCAGCTCGCCGGCGAACGTCTCCTGGTACCTCCAGCACCTCGGCAAGCGGACCATCGGCCCGGACAAGGTCAACCACCTGCGGCACGCCCGCTACCTGGGCAGCGCCGACGGCGTACGGGCGCTGATGCGCCGGCACCGGGCGATCATCGAGCCCAAGTTCGCGCAGGTCGAGACGATCCTCGAGGACCGGCTGAGCGAGCACGGGGTGGCGACCTGGACCCGGCCGGAGGGCGGCTACTTCATCAGCCTGGACGTCCCGGACGGCTGCGCGACCCGGGTGGTCGCGCTGGCCAAGGAGGCCGGGATCGCCATGACCGGCGCCGGCGCCGCGTTCCCGTACGGCAAGGACCCGCGGGACCGCAACATCCGGATCGCCCCGACCTTCCCGTCGCCGGACGACGTCGCGGCCGCGATCGAGGGTCTGTGCACCTGCGTGCTGCTGGCGGCCACCGAGCAGCAGCAGGCCGCCGGCTGACCCTGCGGAAGCCCCGGGTCGGGGTCGGCTGCGGACCGCGTCGGTTCGACGCTCGCGCTGCGGCCGACTACACTCTGGGGCTTGGTGCTGGTCACCTCGATTCTGGTGCGCCCGCATCCAGCCGCTAGGTTGGACGGGTTGCCGGGTGACAGGAACCGGCGCCGAAGGGCAATAGCTCAACTGGCAGAGCATCGGTCTCCAAAACCGAAGGTTGGGGGTTCAAGTCCCTCTTGCCCTGCAGATCCGCCCGTCCGGGGCGTCCACGACGCCCCGGAGGGCGGGCGAAGACGAATGACCGGAGAAGGGCGACGACGTGGCAGACAGTGACAAGGTGAACCCGGCCGACGAGCCGGACACCTCTGCCACCCCCGGTGAGCCGGTGGACCCGGCCGAGGACCACGAGATCGTCGGCGACGACCGGGCCCTGGACGACGGCGGCACCGACGACACCATCGACCACGACAGCACCGAGGACGACACCACCGAGGACGGCGAGGAGCGCGAGCTCGTACCCGCCGGTCGGGCGTCGCGGTCGGCTGGCGGCAGCGCGACCGTTGCCGCCGGCGACCGGGGTCGGGCGAAGAAGGACAAGGCCACCCCGAAGCAGCGGCGGGACGCGGTCGAGCACCAGCGCACCGGCCCCGTCACGTTCGTCAAGCAGTCGGTGGCCGAGCTGCGCAAGGTGGTCTATCCCACCGGCTCGCAGCTGGGCAACTACTTCGTGGTCGTGCTGATCTTCGTGCTCTTCATCATCGCCTACGTCAGCCTGCTCGACCTGGGCATCGGCGCGGCGATCTTCCGGATCTTCGCCTGACCATCTGTTTCATCCCTAGCAAGTACTGGAGATATTCACGTGTCTGAGACCTACCCGACCGAACCGCCGCGCCCCGCGGCTGATGAGTCGGAGGGCTCTGCGACCCCGGTGGAGGAGAGCTCGACCGACGCGGGGACCGGTGACGACTTCGACATCGACCTCGGGTCCGACTTCACAGCGGACCGCTCCGAGGACGACCTCGACATCAACCTGGACTTCGGCGGCGCCACGGCCGAGGAGGAGACCGAGGACGACTTCGACATCGACCTCGGGGCGCCCGAGCCCGAGGCCGACGAGGACGAGGACGGCGAGGAGGCCAGCGACGAGGCCGACCCGGCCGAGGAGGCGCTGGCCAAGTTCCACGAGGAGCTGCACGGCAAGTTCGGCGACTGGTACGTCGTGCACACCTACTCCGGGATGGAGAACCGGGTGCTGCAGAACCTGGAGAACCGGGTCACCTCGCTGAACATGGAGGACTACATCTTCGAGATCGTGGTCCCCACCGAGGAGGTCACCGAGATCCGCAACGGTCAGCGCAAGCAGATCAAGCGGACGGTGCTGCCGGGCTACGTGCTGGTCCGGATGGACCTGACCGACGAGTCCTGGTCGACCGTGCGGCACACGCCGTCGGTGACCGGCTTCGTCGGCCACTCCAACCAGCCCGTGCCGCTGAGCCTGGACGAGGTGGAGAAGATGCTCGCCCCGTCCGTGGCGGCCGCGGCCGCCGCCGCCTCCGACACCCCGAACCGGCGGAAGAAGAAGGTCGAGGTCGCCGACTTCATCGCGGGCGACTCCGTCATGGTCGTGGACGGTCCGTTCGCCGGCGTCCACGCCACCATCACCGAGATCAACGCCAACGCCCAGCGGCTGAAGGCGATGATCGAGATCCTGGGTCGCGAGACCCCGGTCGACCTGACGTTCGCCCAGATCCAGAAGGTCTGAGCCCAGAGTCTCGAACGGTCTGAAACAGGGCCGGAGCGAGCACTGGTCGGTTTCACGTACCATTGACCGGTTGGGCAGCCCAGTCCGACCGCCGCACCTCCGCCGGATGCCCGGCGCGAACCACACAGAAGGACCCACACCGCAATGCCTCCCAAGAAGAAGGTCGCAGCCCTCGTCAAGGTGGCGCTGAACGCCGGCGCCGCCACCCCGGCCCCGCCGGTCGGTACGGCGCTCGGCCCGCACGGCGTGAACATCATGGAGTTCTGCAAGGCCTACAACGCGGCCACCGAACCCATGCGTGGCAACGTCATCCCCGTCGAGATCACCATCTACGAGGACCGTTCGTTCACCTTCATCACCAAGACCCCGCCGGCCGCTGAGCTGATCAAGAAGGCCGCCGGGATCCAGAAGGGGTCCGGCGTCC
>CAWARE010000035.1:0-312602 GCA_963784345.1 uncultured Actinomycetota bacterium | reverse complement strand
GCGGCGGAACACCGCGTGCTTGCGGCGCAGCGCTATCACCCCCGAGGTGTAGTCGAGCAGGTCCTTCTGGTCGGCGTCGAGATCCCAGTCGACCCAGGAGATCTCGTTGTCCTGGGCGTACACGTTGTTGTTGCCGCCCTGGGTGCGGCCGAGCTCGTCCCCGTGCGCCAGCATCGGCACACCCTGGCTGAGCATCAGCGTGGTGATGAAGTTGCGCTGCTGCCGCCACCGCATCGCGTTGATCTTGGGATCGTCGGTGGGGCCCTCGACGCCGCAGTTCCAGGAGCGGTTGTGGCTCTCGCCGTCGTTGCCGTTCTCGCCGTTGGCGTCGTTGTGCTTCTCGTTGTAGGACACGAGATCGCGCAGGGTGAACCCGTCGTGGGCGATGACGAAGTTGATCGACGCGGTCGGCCGGCGGTCGGAGTGGTTGTAGAGGTCCGACGACCCGGTCAGACGCGAGGCGAACTCGCCGAGGCTGGCCGGCTCACCCCGCCAGAAGTCGCGGACCGTGTCGCGGTACTTGCCGTTCCACTCAGTCCACAGGGGCGGGAAGTTGCCGACCTGGTAGCCACCGTCGCCGAGGTCCCACGGCTCGGCGATCAGCTTGACCTGGGAGATCACCGGGTCCTGCTGGATGATGTCGAAGAACGCCGACAGCTTGTCCACCTCGTGGAACTGCCGGGCCAGGGTGGCGGCCAGGTCGAAGCGGAAGCCGTCGACGTGCATCTCCTGCACCCAGTAGCGCAGCGAGTCCATGATCAGCTGCAGCACGTGCGGGCTGCGCATCAGCAGGCTGTTGCCGGTGCCGGTGGTGTCGTAGTAGTGGGACTTGTCCGCATCGACCAGGCGGTAGTACATGGCGTTGTCGATGCCGCGGAAGGCGATGGTGGGGCCCATCTGGTTGCCCTCGGCCGTGTGGTTGTAGACCACGTCCAAGATCACTTCGATGTTCGCCTCGTGCAGGGCCTTGACCATCGCCTTGAACTCGGTGACCTGCTGGCCGCGCGTGCCGGAACCGGCGTAGGCGTTGTGCGGGGCGAGGAAGCCGATGGTGTTGTAGCCCCAGTAGTTCGACAGCCCCTTGTCCACCAGGTGCGAGTCGTTGACGAACTGGTGCACCGGCAGCAGCTCGACAGCTGTGACGCCGAGGTCCTTGAGGTGCTCGATGATCACCGGGTGGCCGATGGCGGCGTAGGTGCCGCGGACGTCGTCGGGCACGCCCGGGTGGGTCATCGACAGACCCTTGACGTGCATCTCGTAGATCACCGACTCGTGGTACTCGTGCATCGGCGGGCGGTCGTGTCCCCAGTCGAAGTAGGGGTTCACCACCACCGACAGCATGGTGTGCTCCCGGGAGTCGTCCTCGTTGAACTGGCTCGGATCGCCGAACCGGTAGGAGTAGAGGGACTCGTCGCCGTCCACCATCCCGTCGATGGCTTTCGCGTACGGATCCAGCAGCAGCTTGGCCGGGTTGCAGCGCTGGCCGTTGGCCGGGTCGTACGGACCGTGCACCCGGTAGCCGTAGCGCTGGCCGGGCTGGACGCCGGAGAGATAGGCGTGCCAGACGTAGCCGTCGACCTCGGTCAGCTCGATCCGGGTCTCGTTGCGGTCGTCGTCGAGCAGGCAGAGCTCGACCCGCTGCGCTGCCTCGGAGAACAGGGCGAAGTTGACTCCGCTGCCGTCGAAGGTGGAGCCCAGGGGGTAGGGCTTACCCGGCCAGCTGTCCATCAGGGTCGTTCCTCTCGTCTGTCGAACGAGCCATTGTTACCCGGTGGCCACGGTGCCGCGAAACGGAGCCGCTGACCTTACCAGCCGGTAGCACACCGGCGCCCGACGCGATCCGGCCGCCAGGACGGCGGGCCAGAATGGTCCGGTGCGCCCCACCCCGTCCGTGCTGCATCTCGATCTCGACGCGTTCTTCGCCGCGGTCGAGCAGCGGGACAAGCCGTCGTTGCGGGGCAAGGCCGTGGTCGTCGGTGGGGTCGGGCAGCGGGGGGTGGTGGCGACCGCGTCGTACGAAGCCCGGAGGTTCGGCGTCCGGTCGGCCATGCCGGCCCACGAGGCACGTCGGCGGGCGTCCCACGCCGCGTTCCTGACCCCCCGGTTCGCGGCCTACCGGCGGGCCAGCGACCAGGTGATGGAGATCCTGCGGGCGCTGTCCCCCGCGGTGGAACCGCTGTCGCTGGACGAGGCCTTCGTCGACCTGGCGCTGGCCCGGGAGCCGGTGGAGCTCACCGACCCCGGTCTGCGGAGGCTGGTCGCCGAGCTCAAGGCGGCGGTCGGTGCGGCCACCGGCGGTCTGACCGCCTCCGTCGGCATCGGCAGCTCCAAGTTCATCGCCAAGCTCGCCACCGAGCTGGGCAAGCCCGACGGCCTGGTCGTGGTGGCCCCGGGTGCGGAGGTGCCGCTGATCGAGCCGCTGGCCGTCAGCGTCATCCCCGGCGTGGGGCCGGTGACGCTGGAGAAGCTGCAGCGGATCGGTGTCCGGACGGTCGCCGACCTGCAGCAGGTGTCGGTGCTGGAGCTGAGCCAGATCCTGGGCAAGGCGCACGCGCAGGGGCTGGCCGACCTGGCGTACGCCCGCGACGACCGCCCCGTGGAGGCCGAACGCGAGACGAAGTCGATCTCGGTCGAGGACACCTTCGAGAGCGACCTGGTCGACCGGCAGCGGTTGACGGCGATCTGCGAACGGGACGCCCGGCAGGTGGTGACCCGGCTGCGGACGGCCGGGCTGTTCGCGCGGACCGTCACGGTGAAGATCCGACGCCCCGACTTCTCGCTGCAGACCAGGTCCACCACGCTGCGCTCGCCGACCGACTCACCCGACGCGGTGGTCGGCCTGGCGCGGGGGCTGCTGGACGGGATCGACCTGACCGGCGGCATCCGGTTGCTCGGCGTGGGGGTGGCCGGTCTCACCGATGCGCTGCAGGACCAGCTCTTCGAGCTCGACGGGCCCGGCGTCGGGACCGTCTCCGGTGTCGTAGCGGCCCCCGTCGCCGACCCTGACGGCGTCAGCGGGGACGCCGGGGACGAGGAGGCCGATCCCTCGGTCGCCGATCTGCCGGAGCGCCGGGACCGGCGCTGGGGACCCGGTCTGGACGTCGAGCACACCGAGCACGGGCGGGGCTGGATCTGGGGGTCCGGGCTGGGGCGGGTCACGGTCCGGTTCGAGACCTGGCGGACCGGACCCGGACCGGTGCGCACCTTCGCCGCCGACGACCCGGCGCTGTCCCGGACCGAGCCGCTGCCCTACCGCGCCGACGAGGCCGCGGAGCCGCCCGCGGCCGCCGCCACCAGCCCGCGGAAGAGCCCGTAGTCGTCGCCGTACTCCGGGTGCCACTGGACGGCCAGCCAGAACGGTCGCTCGGGGTCCTCGATCGCCTCGATCGTGCCGTCGGCGGCCCGGGCTGAGACCTCGAACCCGGGATGCAGCGTCACCGACTGGTGGTGGGCGCAGTTCACCTGCGTCTCCTCCCCGATCAGCCGTCGCACCAGGGAGCCCGCCTCGGTGCGGATCGGGGTCCAGCCGAAAGCACCCGGCGCCGGAGCGTGCTCGGAGTGACCGACGACGTCGGGCAGGTGCTGCTCGAGGGTGCCGCCGCCGCGGACGGCCATCAGCTGGAGCCCGCGGCAGATGCCCAGCACGGGCCGGCCGGCCGCCTCGGCCGCGTCGAGCAGGGCCCATTCCCAGGCGTCGCGATCGTGACGTGGGGACTGGGTGCGCGGATGCGGCGCCGCCCCGTAGCGGGCCGGGTCCACGTCCGCACCGCCGGTCAGGATCAGGGCGTCCAGCCGGGCCATCACCTCGACCGCACCCAGGTTCTGGGGAGGCAGCAGCACGGCGACCCCGCCGGCCGCCTCGACCGACCGGGCGTAGGTGGCGTGCAGCACGTCGGCCGAGCTGTTCCAGGCACCGAACCGGGTCTGCTCCCGGTAGGTGGTGATGCCGATCAGCGGTCGCACCGGTTGGGCGGGATTCCCTGTCATGGCGGCATTCTCGACCATCGGGGCCGGTGGAGCCGTGCTCATCGCTGCTGGTCCGCGATCGTGCCGGGCTCCAGCCGCGAACCCTGTGGCACGTGCGCACCCGGGGCGATCCTGCACTCGGCTCCCACCAGGGCGAGCCGCTCCGGGTCCAGCACCCCCTCGGGGTTGGCGGTGCCGACCTTGGCCCCGGTGCCGATCTCGGTGCCCCGGTCCACGATCGACCAGTCCACTGTCGCGGCGCTGTGGACGGTCACGTCGGCGAAGACGACGCTGTCGCGGACCTGGGCCCCCGCCTCGACGACCACCCCGGGGCCGAGCACGCTGTCGCGAACCGTCCCGGAGACCTCGCAGCCGTCGGCGATCATGCTGTCGACGACGATGCAGCCCCGGTGCAGCCGCGCCGGTGCGCGCTTCTCCACGGTGGTGGTGATCGGCCAGTCCGGGGAGAACAGACCGACCTCGCCGGCCAGCAGCTCGCGGTGTGCCGCCAGATACGCCTCGGGTCGACCGAGGTCACGCCAGTAGCCGGGCATCGGGTAGCCGTACGTCCGGCCGCGCTCGATCATGGCGGGCAGCAGGTGCTCACCGAAGTCGCCCAGGGCGCTGCCGTCCTCCGGCTCGTTGTCGGCGCCGCTGTGCGCGCTGGCGGACATCGCGCGGTGCAGCTGCTCCAGCACCTCCACCAGGGCCTCGGGGTGGTAGACGAAGACCTCGGTGGCCACCGTCGTGGCCGCCGGTTCCTCGGGCTTGTAGTCGACCCGACGGACGCTGCCGTCGTCCTCGATGATCATGACCGCGTGGTGGGTGGCGTCGGCCTGCGACACCTCGGTGGTCACCACCGTGCACTCCGCACCCCGCGCGAGGTGCTCGGCGACGACCTCGGCGTAGTCCAACCGGTAGACGTGGTCGGCGCTGAGCACCAGCACCGCATCGGCGCCGAAGCGACGGATCGCATCGCGGTTGCTCAACAGCTCCTCGGCGTTGCCGCTGACGAACCCCTCCTCCGACGGCGGCCCGGCCTGCTGCGGCATGATCACCCGGAAGCCGCCGTGGTGGCGGTCCAGGTCCCACGGCTTGCCGTTGGCCATCGCGTCGCTGAGCCGCTGCCCCAGGTACTGGACCGAGACCCAGACGTCGCTGATCCCCGAGTTGCGCAGGTTCGACAGCGGGATGTCGATCAACCGGAACGTCCCCGCGTAGGGCAGGGCGGGCTTGGGCGTCTCCCGGGTCAGCACGTCCAGCCGGCTGCCGGCACCGCCCGCCTGCAGCAGCGCGAGGACGCGCGGGGCGTGCACGGGGTGGTGCTGGGGTCGGGGGTTCACTCGTCTCCTCGGTCGTCGGGCTGGGCCGATCACGCGCGGCGGCGCGGGCCCCAGTCTGCCCAACGACCCCGCCCGCCGCGCTCATCACCTACCGTGGCGATCATGTCGGCCTGGGTGGGTGTGCTGGAGTTCGATCTGCTGCTGGGCGAGGTGTTCTCGCTGAAGCAGAAGCGTTCGGTGATCCGACCGTTGATCGCCGAGCTGAAGCGGGCGTACGCCGTCAGCGTCGCCGAGGTCGACCACCAGGACCTGCACCGACGCGCAGCCGTCGCGGTCGCGGTGGTCGCCGGCGATCCCGCCCACGTGACCGACGTGCTGGACACGATCGAGCGGCAGGTGAGCGGCCACCCCGAGTTCACGCTGGTCAGCGCCCGCCGCTGGTTGCGCAGTCCGGAGGACTGATCCGGGGACACCGGTCCGGAGGACTGATCCGGGGCACCGTCCGGAGGACTGATCTCCGCGCCGGCCCGCGCGTCGTGCGCGGGTGCCGGGGGGCTGGTCCCAGTAGCATGAGGCCAGGACCGGCCCCCACCGGGGTCGCCCACCGAAGTCCCCGACAGCGAAGGCCAGCCGGACGTCGCGATGAAGATCTCCCTGTGCACGACCTGCATGGGCCGCGCGCACCACCTGAAGCAGACGCTGCCGCGCAACCTGGCTGACAGCGTCGACTGGGCCCGCCCCGACGCCGTGGAGTTCGTGGTCCTGGACTACAGCAGCCCCGACGACCTGGCCGAGTGGATCACCACCGACCCCGAGCTGCGGCCGTACCTCGAGGCCGGCATCTTGAAGTTCGCCCGGTCCGAGGGGCACACCAGCTTCCGGCACAGCCACGCCAAGAACATGGCGCACGCCCTGGCCACCGGCGACTACGTCTGCAACGTCGACGCCGACAACTTCCTCGGCTTCGGTTTCGTCCACTACCTCCGGGCGGTGTTCCGCCGTCGACCCAACGCGATCGTGGCCACCAACCGGTTGGACTCCCGGCTCAACCTCGGGGTGCACAAGGGCTCGATGGGCCGGATCGCCATGTCCCGGGCCAACTTCGCCCTGTTGGGGGGCTACGACGAGAGTGCTCGGTTCAAGGGCTGGTCCGGAGAGGACTCCGACCTGCTGATCCGGGCGGTCCGGATGTTCATGCGGATCGTCTTCATCCGCGAGCGTCGGTTCCTGCGGGTGGTGCAGCACTCCGACCTCGACCGGGTGGTGCTCACCGAGTGCGAGGACGCCGCGGCCGACATCGCGAAGATCGAGGCCCTGGACGGCACGGCGATGAGGCCGATCCTGAAGTACGTCGTGGGTCGCGCCGTGGCCCCCCGGATCGCCAACCGGGGCACCCCGACCGGAGCCGGCGCGGTCGAGTGGCACGGCCGGCGCCGCAGCGCCTGAGCCCGGAGTCGCCGCGCTCGACCTCAGGGTCGCGGCGCTCGAGCCCACCGATCAACCAGGCTGGTCGATCGCGGTCAGCACCCGCCAGACGGCGTCGGCGATCGCCTGAGGCTGGTCCATCATCATCAGGTGCCGGGAGTCGGCCAGCACGGTCTGCCGACCCCCGAGCAGGTCGGCCAGCTGACGCTGGACGGCGACCGAGCGCCGGCCGCCACTGCCCCGGGCGGTGAGCACCTCGACCGGGAGACCGACCGGCCACCTGGACGCGACCCGCACCCGGATGAGGTCCAGCGCCTGGCGCCGGTAGGCCGCGGACTCCGCGATCACGCTGGCCACGGCGTCGGCCCGGGAGTAGGTGGCGGCCGAGCGCGGGTCCATCGGGTCCAGCAGCCGTCGTCGACTCTGGGCGGTGATGGTGATCCGGTCCGCGATCGGACCCAGAGCGGCCAGCGGCGGGGCGTGCGCGGCGAGCTCGGCACCTCGGGCGACGGCGAGCCAGGCCCCCTCGCCGATCGGTGGGTGCGGGACCGGCTCCACGCTGCCGTCGACCAGGACCAGACCCGCGACCAGGTCCGGCCGCCGCCGGATCGCCGCCTCGGCGTGGAACGAGGCCATCGAGTGGGCCACGAACACCCCACCGGGGTGCTGCTGCGCCAGCTCGACCAAGGTGCCGGTCTCCTCGGCCAGCGTCGGCAGGTGGTTCGGCCACGGCGTGCCCCCCAGGCCCGGCCGGTCCAGCCTCACCCGGGTGCGTCCGACGAGCAGCCGGGACACCGGATCCCAGGCGTACGAGGGCATCCCGCACCCGCTGAGCAAGATCACCGGCGGTCCGACGCCGGACTCGACGATGACGTTGACCGTCCGTCCGCCGAGCTCCTGGTGACGACCAGGCGGGGCATCCTCGGCCGGGCCGGTGCCCGACCCCTCAGCCATGTCGGGGCACCAGCGAGAGCCAGGCGGCCGCCGGGTCGACCGGCCCCGCCCCGTCGGCCGCGCCGGGGCGGTGGGTCAGCCGGTCGAGCACCTCCAGGGTCGAGCGCTGCGCGAGCAGGCTGGGGGCGGCGCCCCAGGACCGCGTGACGGCGGCCAGTCCCGATCGTTGGTCTCCGGCTCGGGCAGCATCCGGAGCACCGCGACGAGGTGGGCGTGGTCGGCGACGGGCGGCGGGTCCAGCAGCCGACCGGGGAGTCCGGCCCCCAGCGCCGCCCCGAGGGCGCGCACCTGAGCCTGCAGCCGCCGCTGGTTCTCCGGATCGCTCGGCAGCAGCGGTCGGACGGCGAGCACCAGCTCGAGATCGGCCGGTCGCAGCCGGTCGGCCGCCCCGACCCGGCCGGCGACCCGCCGGACCGCTTGCGCGAGCAGCTGGCTGAGTCGCTCCGGGTCGGCTCCGACCGCGAGCACCGTACGGAGCACGGCGAGGCCGAGACCCGGAGGCGGTGGGCCCTCGCCGGCGAGCAGCCGGGCCTCCAGCTCCAGCGCGGCCACCAGCACGTCGTGCTCACCGGTGCGCCCGTGCTCGCCGAGCAGGTAGAGCACCGACAGCGGCGACGTCCCACCGGACGGATCACCGTTCCCGGCGGGCTCGGTCACCTCGTCGCCCCCGGTGACCTCGTCGCCCCCGGCCACCTCGTCGAGCCCGTCCACCTCGTCGAGCCCGTCCAGCAGGCGAGCGGTCAGCCGGTCCAGGGCGTCGGTGGCCTGCTCGGCGTCGGGCAGCCCCCCGGCGCCGAGGGCGGCCTGCAGCACCAGCGCGGTGGGGACGTCGTCCACGGCGACCACCCCCGCCGGGGTCCGTCGCCCGGCCAGGGCCCGAGCCGCCCAGGTGGCGAGCTGATCGGCCAGCGGAGGCACCCAGCTGAGGTCGAGGCGGACGTCCCCGTCCGCCGACCGGAGCTCCACCCGGTGCCGGCCGGGCTCGTCGGCGACGACCTCGCGGCCGGCCCGCTCGGGTTCTGTGACCGGGTCCACGCTGACGCCTGGTGGGACCACCAACGCGGCGTCGGGATCCTCGGGCAGCAGCGCCCCCTCACCGACCTCGTACGTGGTGCGCTCCACCAGCAGGTCCCGGCCCGGACCGGCCACCACCGACCGGGGCGTGGCGTAGAGCTCCCACCGCAGCTGCGCCACCCACCGGCGGCCGGCGGCCAACCGGAGCGGACCGAGCTCCAGAGCCTCAGCGGTGACCCGGTCGACGGCGCCGGCGGAGAGTCTCGCGGCCAGCACCGGACCCTCGCCGTCGTCGGCCTGGACGGCCCAGCAGAGCCGTGACCCCGCAGCCTGCGCGCTCACCCGGTGTCCCGGTGCCGTCCGTACCGACAGCGGCAGGCGCTCCAGCAGCACGTCGGTGGTCCCGGAGTTCACGATCAGCAGTCTGGTCGTCCACCCTGTGCTGAAGCCGTGACGCACGGTGATGTCGAGCTCCGCGACGCGGCGCCGGACAGTGATCTCGTCGACGTCGACCTCGATCTCCGGGCGGGTCCACCGAGCATCGGCCCCACCGAGGTCGGACCCGGCGGCGAGACGGTCGGCGGGGACGAAGCGGCCGGGGGCGAGGTCCACCCCGACGACGTACGGCCGGTCGGGTGTCCGCTGCGGGGCGACGGCCACGATGTTCCCGGCGGGATCGACCTGGATGACCAGTCTCCCGGCGTCGATCCTCATCCGCGTGGTGGGCGGATCACGGTGTGACAGGCCATAGGCTGATCACTATGACAGGTGCTCCTGCTCGGGGTGGGGACACCCGCGAGCTCTGGCCCCGCGACTTCGGTCGCGACGGAGTCTCCGGACTCCTCACCGCCGACCGCGCCCTCCGGGCCCGCGACGTCTCCCATCCCGACGCCGACGACGAGCTGATGGCCCTCGGCGTGCTGGAGAAGCTGCTCGCCCGGGTCGACGGCCGCCGCTGACGGACGCCCGGCCGGCGCGCAGGAGCGTCAGCGCTGGCTCTCGTACTGCGTGAGCAGGTCGATGCGACGCTGGTGCCGGGCCTCGCCGCTGAACGGCGTCTCCAGGAACCGCTCCACGAACCCCGTCGCCTCAGCTGTGGAGTGCATCCGCGCCCCGATGGAGATCACGTTGGCGTCGTTGTGCTGCCGACCGAGCGTCGCGGTCTCCTCGCTCCAGGCGAGGGCGCAGCGGACCCCGTCGACCTTGTTGGCCGCGATCGCCTCGCCGTTGCCCGAGCCGCCGATCACGATGCCCAGCGACCCCGGGTCGGCCACCACGGCTTCGGCGGCCGGCAGGCAGTAGACCGGGTAGTCGTCCTGGTCGTCGTAGGCGGGCGCCCCGTGGTCGACGACGTCGTGTCCCTTCGCGGTCAGGTCGGCGACCAGGTGCTGCTTGAGCTCGAAGCCGGCGTGGTCGCTGCCGATGTGTACGCGCATGGGAGCAGTGTCGCAGCCCACCTACTGTGGTGAGGTGTCAGGTCAGGACGATCCCGGGGACCCACGGCCGACGTCGCCGTTGTCCCGCCGCGGGCTGCTCGGTCTCGGTCTGGGGTTGACCGCCGCCGCGACCGGGTTGGCCGGCTGCTCGGCCGACGACGCCACCGGCCCCGCCCTGCCGAGACGGCAGTATGCGCGGCCGACGTGCGTACGGCGGTCCTCCCTCCCCCGCTACGCCCGACTGGCCGATCTGCCGCTGGTCTACGAGGTGAACCGGCGGCGCAGCGAGTTCTCCGTCGACGAGGGGTTCGCCGGCCAGCTGGAGGCCTGGCTGACCGACCTGCGGGAGCTGACCGGGTGGGAGCTGCGGCAGCTGTGGACGTACGGGACCTGGACCGACGGCGGGACCGCCTGCTCGTCGTGGCACGACGCCGGTCGCGCGTTCGACCTGTCCCGGCTGCGGTTGGCGGACGGCAGCGACGTGTCCTGCCGCTACGACCTGTGGCGGGACGGCTCCGGGCGTGCCCTGGCCACGGCCCGGCGCACCTACTGGGCGGTGGCGGCCTCGGCGCACCAGCACTTCGCGTACGTGCTGACCTACCTCTACAACGCCCAGCACCACAACCACATCCACGTCGACAACGGTCGCTCGGGCGCAGAGCGGTCGACCTTCAGCAGCCGGTCGCCCGCGCAGGTGCAGGCGGTGCAGGGCGTTCTCACCCACCTGTGGGAGCGGCCGGTGGAGATCACCGGGCGCTGGGACACCGCGACCCGGCAGGCGACCCGCTCGGTGCTGGCCGGCCTCGACGTGGGCGACGACCTGGACGATCAGGCGACCTGGGCCGGCTTCCTGACCGCCAGCGTCCGGCGGGGTGCCGACCGGGACTGACCGGCACCTCCCGACGGACGGGGCCACCGGCGTCCGCGGGGAGAGTGTCAGTCGAAGACGGGTCGCGACGTCCGGGTCCGCTTGAGCTCGTAGAACCCCTCGTAGCCGGCCAGGGTGAGGACGGAGTCGAAGAGCCGTCCGGCGGCCTCTCCCTTGGGCCGCGGGGTGATCACCGGGCCGAAGAACGCGACCCCGCCGACGTGGATGACGGGGGTGCCGACGTCCATCCCGACCGGGTCCATGCCGGCGTGGTGGGAGGCGCGCAGCGCGTCGTCGTCGGCGTCGGTGTCCCCGCGGTCGGCCAGGGTCACCGGCACGCCGATGTCGGACAACGCCGCCTCCAGGGTGGCCCGGTTGCGCTCCTGCCCGCCGGGGTGGTAGCGGAGTCCGATAGCGGTGTAGAAGTCCCGCAGCTGGTCCGGCCCGTACGTCTCCTCGACCGCGAGCGCGACCCGGACGGGCGCCTTGGCGGCTTCCAGGCGAGGCGCGACGCTCGTCGCTGACGTCCTTGCCCTCGTTGAGCAGCGACAGGCTCATCACGTGGAAGACGGTGGTCACCGGCCGCACCTTCTCCACCTCGAGCATCCAGCGGGAGGTGAGCCAGGCCCAGGGGCACCCGGGATCGAACCAGAAGTCGACGATGTCGCCGCCGGGTCCAGCGGGAGCGGCGGGTGGGACTGTGCTGTCAGAGGTCACATAACCACCCTATGCAGTAGGTCGCAGATCCCCCATCTCGGCGACCAACCCTTCCTGGTCGGACCCGACCCCGTTCGTGACAAGATCCCCCTCATGTTTCCCGACAACCTGACCCGGGCCGAGACCAGGGCGAGGGCCGAGCTGGTGGGCACCCACAGCTACCGGATCGAGGTCGACCTCTCCGGTCGGGCCGTCGAGGACCCCGAACGACTGTTCCGCAGCGACACCACCATCACCTTCGAGGCGCGGGCGGCCGGCGACCTGCACGTCGACCTGATCGCCGACCACGTCGAGGCCGCCAGTCTCGACGGCGTGGACCTGGACCCGGCCACCTTCGCCGACTCCCGGCTGCCGCTGACCGTCACCCCGGGGCCGCACACCGTCCGGGTGCTGGCGCACTGCCGCTACAGCCGCAGCGGCGAGGGACTGCACCGGTTCGTGGACCCGGCCGACAAGGCCACCTACCTCTACACCCAGTTCGAGCCGGCGGACGCCCGCCGGGTGTTCGCCGACTTCGAGCAGCCCGATCTCAAGGCCGAGTTCACCATCAGCGTGCTCGCGCCGGAGGACTGGACGGTGGTCAGCAACGGGGCGCTGCTGGAGGTCGAGCCGCTGGGCGACGGCAACGCGCGGTTCTCCTTCGCCGAGACCAAGCCGATCTCCACCTACCTGACCGCCCTGGTCGCCGGGGACTACCACCGGACCGACCGCACCCTGGCGACCGCCGAGCGGCGAGGTGCCCGCCGCCCTCTACTGCCGCCGCTCGCTCGCCCAGCACCTGGACGCGGACCGGATCTGGGACGTCACCGAGGCCGGCTTCGGCGTCTTCGAGCGGCACTTCGCGCAGCCGTACCCGTTCGGCAAGTACGACCAGGTGTTCGTCCCGGAGTACAACGGCGGCGCGATGGAGAACGTCGGGTGCGTGACCCTGCGGGACGAGTACGTGTTCCGCAGCCGGGCCACCCCCGCCTCGTACCAGGTCCGCGACGACACGATCCTGCACGAGCTGTCGCACATGTGGTTCGGCGACCTGGTGACGATGCGCTGGTGGGACGACCTGTGGCTGAAGGAGTCCTTCGCCACCTGGGCCTCCAACTTCGCCCTCAGCCAGATCGTCGACGACCCCGACGCCGCCTGGGCCTCGTTCACCAACGGGTTCAAGACCTGGGCCTACCGGCAGGACCAGCTGCCCTCGACGCACCCGATCGCGGCCGACATGGTCGATCTGGAGGCGGTCGAGCAGAACTTCGACGGCATCACCTACGCCAAGGGCGCCTCGGTGCTGGTGCAGCTGGTGGCCTACGTCGGCCAGGAGGACTTCCTGGCCGGGTGCCGGCAGTACTTCCAGCGGCACGCGTACGGCAACACAGCGCTCAGCGACCTGCTGGCCGCCCTGCACGCCGCCTCCGGCCGGGACCTGTCGGACTGGTCCGCGCAGTGGCTGGAGACCACCGGGGTGAACACCCTGCAGCCGGAGATCGAGGTCGACGACGAGGGCACCATCACCTCCTTCGCCGTCCGCCAGACCGCCACCGCCGAGCACCCGACGCTGCGGCAGCACCGGATCGCCATCGGCCTCTACGGAGACGCCCCAGCCGACGCTTCGGCCGAGGGCTCCGCCGGGGACCACGACGGACGACTGCGCCGGGTCGGCCGGATCGAGACCGACATCGCCGGCGAGCGGACCGAGGTGGCGGAGCTGGTCGGGCTGACAGCAGCCACCGCTGCTGCTGGTCAACGACGACGACCTGTCCTACGCCAAGGTCCGGCTCGATCCGCGCTCACTGCAGACAGTGGTGACCCGGCTGGCCGGGATCGACAGCGCCCTGGCCCGGGCGGTGTGCTGGTCGGCGACCTGGGACATGTGCCGCGACGCCGAGCTGCCGGCCGCCGACTACGTCGAGCTGGTGCTGGCCACCGTCGCTGTCGAGTCGGATCCGGTAGCGGTCCGAACCGTGCTCGGCCAGGCGGCCAGCGCGGCCCGGCACTACACCCCGCCGGCCCGACGGGCCGAGGTGCTGCTGCGCTGGCAGGACGGCGTGGCCGCGCTGATGGACGCGGCCGATCCGGGCTCGGACCTCCAGCTGGCCCTGGTCAAGGCGTTCCCCAACGCCGCCGAGGACGCCCGCGGGGCGGACCGGCTGGCCGGCTGGCTGACCGGTGACGGTGTGCCGGCCGGCGTGGAGATCGACCCGGAGCTGCGTTGGTCCACTGTGGTGAACCTGGCCCGGCTCGGTCGCCTCGACGAGGCCGCCATCGACGCCGAGGCCGATCGGGACAACACCGTGACCGGCGCCGAGCAGGCGGCGGCGGCCAAAGCGGCCCGTCCGACCGCGGAGGCCAAGGCAGAGGCCTGGCGGCTGGCCGCCGAGGACGACGACGTGCCCAACGGGACGCAGCGGGCGGTCACCCTGGCCTTCTGGCAACGGGGTCAGGACGAGGTGCTGGCGCCGTACGTCGAGAGGTACCTGACCGCGGCCACGGAGATCTCCCGGGGGGAAGGCGGCTGGGCCGCCCGGGGCTACGCGCTCCGGGAGAACCTGCTCCGCTTCTGCTTCCCGGTGCCCGAGCAGCTCGCACCGTTCATCGAGCGGGTGGACGCCTTCCTGGCCGACCCGACCCTGGTGGACTCCGTGCGCCGCCCGATCCTGGAAGGACGCGACAACGCCGCCAGGTCCCTGAGGTGCCAGCAGCGATAGTCGGCGTTGGTCGTCACTCGCTGTTCGCTGCGCGCTGAGGAATCGATCTTCCTTCCTCGCTCGCGACGAAAAGAGTGTCGCTCGCTCGTCGGTCCAGATCGATTCGGCGCTCCGCTCACCGCCGCTCGCGACGGGCTCCTCCTCGCTGGCGCTCGTCGGCGGGGCGAGCGACAGTTGCAGTCAACGGCTCAGATGATCCCGGCGGCGTGGAGGGTCTGGGGGTGGTGGGCGGCCTCGCCCAGCTGCTGGATGCCTCGCACCAGCCCGCCGATCAGCTCACCGGCCAGGAAGGACGACGTCATCGTGGCCACCGCGAGCCGGCAGGCGGTGTCGTCGAGGAACTGCCGGGTGTCCTGCCCGGTGATGATCTCCAGCGCCCGGGCGTCCGGGTCGCAGACGACCAGCACGGACCGTTGCGGCCTCGGCAGGCGGCTGTGCAGGGCGTACGCGTGCTCGCGGACCGCGTCGCCGGCCGGTCCCAGGTAGGCCTCGAAGTCGAGGTCGCTGACCCGGTGAGCTGTGGCCAGGGCGGCGTCGATGCGTCGGCGCTCGCCGAACGGCAGGCCGTCACCACCGAGCACTGGCACCACCGGTCTGCTGGTCGCCCGCAGGCTTGGCCTCGAGGCCGGCCGGCACCTCGTGGGAGATCCCGCCCTCCACCTCACCGCGGGCGTTCTGCACGCCCTCGACGGTGACGAACGCCGTGTTCGGGTTGACCGCCGGGCCGAAGCGCTTGAGCTCGCGGGTGGAGCCCAGGTACGAAGCGCCGGCGATGACCAGACCGAGGACCAGCGGGGCGCCGATCAGCAGCAGGAGGAAGTGCAGCACCGACGGATCGGGCGCTGCGGGCCAACCCGATAGCGTTTCCAGGGGCACTAGCATGCTCTGCAGTCCACTCACCCCCCATACGGTAGCGGCATCGATCTGCGCGCACACCCATGACCGCGCCCACCTCAGGAGGAGTCTGCGTGTCCGAGACGTCGCGCGACCGAGCGACCCCCACACCAGAGCCTTCCACCGATGCCGGGGAGACCCGCGTGGTGATGGACGCCGACCAGATCGCCCGCGCCTGCGCCCGGATGGCACACCAGATCCTGGAGGCCAACCGCGGCGCGGCCGACCTGATGCTGCTCGGCATCCCCACCCGCGGGGTGGACCTGGCGCACCGGCTCGCGGCGGCGATGGCCGAGGTCGAGGGCGTCGACATCCCGACCGGGGCGCTGGACATCACCATGTACCGCGACGACCTGCGTCGGCAGCCCACCCGGGCGGTCGGACGCACCCACCTCCCCCGCGGCATCGACGACGCCGTCGTGGTGCTGGTCGACGACGTGCTCTACTCCGGTCGCACGGTCCGGGCTGCTCTCGACGCGCTGGGCGACATCGGCCGGCCCCGCGCCGTCCGGCTGGCCGTGCTGATCGACCGCGGTCACCGGCAGCTCCCGGTGCGGGCCGACCACGTCGGCAAGAACCTGCCCACCGCTGCCTCAGAACGGGTCCGGGTCCGGTTGGAGGAGGTCGACGGGGTCACCGACGTGACCATCTCGCGGCCGCCCGGCACCCCGTCGGGTCCGGTGTCCGGCACCGTCGACGAGCAGGGAGAAGGAGTCTGATGCGCCATCTGCTGTCCGCCGGCGACCTGAGTGCGGCCGAGACCACCGGCATCCTCGACCTGGCCGAGGAGATGTCGGCCGTGCAGGACCGGCCGTTGAAGAAGCTGCCGGCGCTGCGCGGCCGCACGGTGGTCAACCTGTTCTTCGAGGACTCGACCCGGACGCGGTCCTCGTTCGAGCTGGCCGGCAAGTGGCTGTCCGCCGACGTGATCAACGTGTCGGCCAAGGGCTCCTCGGTGTCCAAGGGCGAGTCGCTGCGGGACACCGTGATGACCGTGGCCGCGATGGGTGTGGACGCCCTGGTCATCCGGCACATGGCCTCCGGGGCGCCGTGGCAGGTGACCGAGTGGGTCGACGCGCACATCCTGAACGCCGGTGACGGCACCCACGAGCACCCCACCCAGGCCCTGCTGGACGCCTTCACGCTGCGCCGTCACTTCCGCGCCCTGGACGGCGGCGACCTGGCCGGCCGGACCGTGGCCATCGTCGGCGACGTCACCCACTCCCGGGTCGCCCGCAGCAACGTGCTGCTGCTGCGCACGCTCGGGGCCGAGGTGGTGCTGGTCGCTCCGCCGACCCTGATGCCGTCGGGGGTGGGCAGCTGGCCGGTCGCGGTCAGCCACGACCTCGACGACGTGCTGCCCGGCGTCGACGCGGTGATGATGCTGCGGGTCCAGCGGGAGCGGATGAGTGGCGGCTACTTCCCCACCCCGCGGGAGTACACGATCGGCTACGGGCTGACCCGCAACCGGCTGGCGACGCTGCGGCCCGGGACCCCGATCTGCCATCCGGGACCGATGAACCGGGGCCTGGAGATCTCCGCCGAGGCCGCCGACGCGGCGTCGTCGCTGGTGCTCAACCAGGTCGCCGCCGGCGTCGCGGTGCGGATGGCGGTGCTGTATCAGCTGCTGGGTGGGGCCGACGAGCTGCCTCTCACCCGCGTACGGGAGGGGTCCGCATGAGCGGGTTGTTGATCACCGGGGCCGATCTGGTCGGGGCCGGAACGGGTGACCTGTACGTCCGCGACGGCGTGTTCGCCGACCCGTCGGAGGCGGGCAGCGACGTGGAGCGGATCGACGCGGACGGACTGGTCGCCCTGCCGGGTCTGGTCGACCTGCACACCCACCTGCGCGAACCCGGACGCGAGGACGCCGAGACGGTGGCCACCGGCACCCGGGCGGCGGCCCGCGGCGGCTTCACCGCCGTGCTGGCCATGGCCAACACCAGCCCGGTCACCGACACCGCGGAGGCCGCCGAGCACCTGCTGGCCCTCGGCCGGCGCGACGGGGCGGCCCAGGTCGTCCCGGTCGGGGCGGTGAGCAAGGGCCTGGCCGGCGCGGAGCTGGCCGAGCTGGGCCTGATGGCCCGGTCCGCCGGGGTCCGGGTGTTCTCCGACGACGGCCACTGCGTGGCCGACGCCCGGCTGATGCGGCGTGCCCTGGAGTACGTCCGCGCGTTCGACGGGGTGATCGCCCAGCACGCGCAGGACCCACGGCTGGCCGGCTCCGACGCCTGCTGTCACGAGGGCGACCTGTCCGGGCGGCTCGGGCTGCCGGGCTGGCCGCCGGCGGCCGAGGCGACGATCGTGGCCCGGGACGCCGAGCTGGCGGCCCTGACCGGCTCGCGGGTGCACGTCTGCCACGTGTCGAGCGCGGAGACCGTCGACGTGCTCCGCTGGGCGCAGGGTCGGGGCATCGACATCACCGCCGAGGTCACCCCGCACCACCTGATGCTGACCACCGACCTGCTCACCTCCTACGACCCGACGTACAAGGTGAATCCCCCGCTGCGGCCGGACGAGCACGTGGCCGCGCTCCGGGAGGCGCTGGCCGACGGGACCATCGCCGCCGTCGGCACCGATCACGCCCCGCACGCCCGGCACGACAAGGAGCACGCCTTCGTCGACGCCTCCCCCGGCATGCTCGGGCTGGAGACCGCCCTGGCCGTGGTGGTCGAGACCATGGTGAACACCGGCCGGCTGGACTGGGCCGGGGTCGCGGAGCGGATGTCGTACGCGCCGGCCCGGATCGCCCGGCTGACCGGGCAGGGCCGCCCGCTGGCCGTCGGCGAACCGGCCAACCTGGTGCTGGTCGACCCGAGCGCCCGGACCGTGGTCGACCGGGCAGCGTCGGCGTCGCTGTCGCGGAACAACCCCTGGCACGGCCGGGAGCTCCCCGACCCGGTGGCGCTGACGGTGTGGGCGGGGCGGGTGACCTACCGCCGAACGGAGGGCTAGACGGTGCCGGAGTGGTTGCAGGCCGTCCTCGGTCACGCCGTCGTGTTGACGGTCGTCAGGATCGTCTTCCTGCTGGTGGTCGCGCTGCTGGCCCGGTTGATCATCCACAAGGTGATCGACCGGACCGTGGAGCAGTCGATCCGCAAGCCCGTACGGCTGCGCGCGGCGGTCGCGCTGGAGAACGCCTCGGGGTTGCCCGCGCAGCGCCGGACGCAGCGACTCCGGGCGCTCGGGTCCCTGGGCAAGAGCATCGTCACCGTGGTCATCCTGATCGTGACGCTGGTGGCGGTGCTGTCCGAGCTCGGCTTCAACGTCACCACCATCGTGGCCGGCACGTCGGTGGTGGCCGCCGCCATCGCCTTCGGCACCCAGAGCATCGTCAAGGACCTGCTGTCCGGGGTGTTCCTGCTGGTCGAGGACCAGCTCGGCGTCGGCGACTACGTCGACATGCAGCTCGCCTCGGGGACCGTGGAGGAGATCGGTCTGCGGGTGACGTCGCTGCGGGCCGATGACGGCACCCACTGGTACGTCCGCAACGGCGAGGTGCTGCGGCTCGGCAACTTCAGCAAGGGCGGTCCCGACCGCCCGGACCCGGCCGTGCAGAACCTGGCCGTGCGGATGGTCGAGCCCGAACCCCCCGCAGAGCCGTCGGGCAACGGTCGAGAAGGAGCAGACGCACCCGATTCGTGACCCGGAGGGTGTGTCTGCTCCTTCTCGTGGTCGATCAGTCCTCGACGAGGGTGGCGTCCAAGGTGATGGTGGTGCCGGTGAGCGCCTGCGAGACCGGGCAGTTCTGCTTGGCGTCCTCGGCGGCCGCGGCGAACTGCTCAGCGGTCAGACCGGGCACCACGGCCTTGACCGTCAGCTTGATCCCGGTGATGCCCTGACCCGGCTGGAAGGTCACGTCGGCGGAGGTGTCCACCGAGGTGGGCGGGGTGCCGGCGCCGGCGAGACCGTGGGAGAGCGCCATCGAGTAGCAGGTCGAGTGCGCCGCGGCGATGAGCTCCTCCGGGCTGGTCTTGCCGTTCGCGGCCTCCGCGCGCGAGGGCCAGCTGACGTCGAAGGTGGCCAGACCCGACGAGGCGAGCTCGACGGTGCCGGCGCCCTCCATCAGCGAGCCCTCCCAGTGGGCGTTGGCGGTGCGGACAGTGGCCATGGTGCGGTGCTCCTCAGGTGGGACGGTGTCGGACCGGTCCATCCTGCCAGCGGTCAGGAACCGGTCGGCGCGCCGGGGTCGGCGCCGGGTGCGAGAGAATAGACGGACCATGTCGACCTCAGCCGTGCCCACGTTCTACGACGCCGTCGGCGGATACGCGACCTTCGAGAAGCTGGTCCGCCGGTTCTACGCCGGCGTGGCCGAGGACCCGCCGCTCCGCGCCCTCTACCCCGAGGAGGACCTCGGCCCGGCCGAGGAGCGCTTCCGCCTGTTCCTGGTCCAGTACTGGGGCGGTCCGACCACGTACGGGGAGCAGCGCGGCCACCCGCGCCTGCGGATGCGGCACGCGCCGTTCGCCGTCACCCCGACCCAGCGGGACCGCTGGCTGCACCACATGCGCGACGCCGTCGACTCGCTGGATCACCTGACCGCCGAGCAGAGCGCGGAGCTGTGGTCCTACATGGAGCGCTCGGCGCACTTCATGGTGAACACGCTGGACGACACCGACCCGGGTCCGCGACCCGGTCTGCAGATCGGCTGACCCGCTCGTCAGAGGCAGCACGGTCCGGCCCGGCGTCAGCCGTCGCCCGGCCCCGTCCGGAGCGCGGGCATCCAGGTCAGTCGGTCAGCGAGTCCTCGTAGTCGACGATCTCCCGGACGTGGGCCTGGGAGTGGCTGGACGGGTCGAAGGCGTAGCTCAGCCACTCCTTGGCCAGTCGGCGGGCCAGCTGGAGGCCGATCACCCGCTGCCCCATGGTCAGGATCTGGCAGTCGTTGGACAGGATCGACCGCTCGACGCTGAAGGAGTCGTGGGCGACAGTGGCCCGGATCCCGGGGACCTTGTTGGCAGCGATCGCCACCCCGATCCCCGTCCCGCAGATCAGGATCGCGCGATCGGCCTCGCCGGCGGCGATCCGCTCGGCGGCCGTGATCGCCACCGACGGGTAGGACGAGGCGTCCAGGTCGTCGGCCATCACCCCGAGGTTCTCCACGATCTCGACCCGGTCGTCGTCCCGCATGTCGGCGAGGATCGTCTCCTTGTAGTCGAACCCAGCGCTGTCGCTGCCCAGCAGCAGACGGATCTTCTCAGGCATGCTCATCTCTCCTTCACGGTTGGTGGTCGGTGGCCGCGTCCTCGAGCACCCTGCCGATGGCGGTCACGATCATGCCCATCGACACGGCCCCCGGGTCGGGGGTCCCCTTGCTTCGTTCCGCCAGCGGGCGGGCCCGGCCGATCTTCGGCACCAGCGACGACGTCGCGTCGGCCGCCGACCGGCACACCTGCGCCGCCGTCGTCCAGGCGGCCGCCAACGACTCCCCCTGGCCGGTCTGCTCCTCCAGGGCGTCCACGAACGGGAACAGGGAGTCCAGCATCGTCTTGTCCCCCAGCTCGGCCTTGCTGAACGCCTGCAGGGCCGTCGCCGAGGACCGGACCGCCGCGACCACCCGCCCCGTGGTCACCGGGTCGGTGTTGCCCAGACCCCGTCCGACGCCGTCCAGCAGCAGCCCCCACAAGATCCCGCTGGTGCCGCCCGCCTTGTCCCCGAACGCGGCGCCCGCCGCGGCCAGCACGGTCTGCACACCGCCTTCGGTCTGGGCGGCGGCTTCCGCCGCCGCCCGCGCGCCCCTCGACATCCCGATGCCGTGGTCGCCGTCACCGGCGATCGCGTCGATCTGCCCGAGGTGGTCCTTGTTCTCCTCGACCACGGCGCTGAGGGCGAGCACGGCGCTGCGGGCCACCGTGGCGGCGGCGATGGACGCCTCGCTCGCCTCCTCCGTGACCGACTCCGACGCCGTCTCCGCCGCGATGTGACGTTCGGTGAACCGGGTGGACACCGACGCCTGACCCCGCCGGAACGCCGGGGTGTCGGCCGGCGCCGTCCAGTGGCCCTCCAGCTCCTCGTCCAACCAGGTCAGCGACAGCGAGCAGCCGGCCATGTCGAGACTGGTCACCAGCTCACCGACCTCGGGTGCCACGATCTCCACCCCCGCGGCGACGAGCAGGTCGCTCAGGTCCGCGTACAGCGCGTACAGCTCCTCGTACTTGGTGGCTCCCAGACCGTTCACCACCACCGCGGCCCGGGAGGCACCGTCGGGGCGCTCGGCCAGCACCTTCTCCACCAGCGTCTCGGCGAGCTGCCGCGCCGGCATCCAGTCCACGGAGCTGATCCCCGGCTCACCGTGGATGCCGAGACCGAAGTCCATCCGGCCCCGATCGACCTCGAACAGCGGCTCCTGCGACCCGGGCAGGGTGCAGCCGTGGAAGGCGACCCCGAACGAGTACGTGGCTGCGTTCGCCGCGGCCATGATCCGCTCGACCTCGTCCAGGTCGGCTCCCGCCTCGGCGGCCGCGCCGGCGATCTTGTAGACGGTGAAGGTGCCCGCGATGCCCCGACGCTTGCCCTGCTCCTCCCGGGCTGCCGAGGCGACGTCATCGGTCACGTAGACGATCCTGGTGTCGATCCCTTCCTCGATCAGGCGATCCGCCGCCACTCGGAAGTTGAGCCGGTCCCCGGCGTAGTTGCCGAATCCGAGCACGACCCCGGCACCGCCGTGAGCTGCCTTGGCGATCCGGTAGACCTGCTCCGCGGACGGCGACGCGAAGATGTCGCCGAGCACCGCGCCGTCGGCGAAACCGGTCCCCACCACGCCGTTGTACGACGGGTAGTGCCCGGATCCACCTCCGACCACCAGGCGACCTTCCCCTCCAGGGGGCCACCGGCCCGGACGAAGCCGGAGGCGTTCGCCACCCGGTCCACGTAGCCGGGGAAGGCCAGCGCGAAGCCGCGCAGCACGTCCTCCTTGAAGCCGGCCGGGTCGTTGTACACGTGCGTCATGGGTTCCTCTTCACATCGATCGGACAAGGACGATCAGGGACCGCTCCGAACGGGGCCGGGGGCCGTCGGACGGGCTGTGGACCGACGTCGCGTCAGGGTGCGACGTGGCGTCTCGTAGGCGCCGGCGCCGGTGATGCTCGGCACCATAGGCAGTCCCTGACGACAGGCTCTCGTCTCGAATCCTAGACGGAGCTCCTCTTCGCCTGGCGTGCCTCCTCCGCCACGCCCCACAGGGTCAGGAAGCCCTCCGCCTGCCAGGCCGACCGGCCGACGAACACGCCGTCGGCGCACGGGTCCGCCAGCAGCGCCGCGGCGTTGTCCGGGTGCACGCTGCCGCCGTAGAGGAGCGCCCGGACCTGCTGCCCCGAGGTCAGCTGTGCCACCACCGAGACGATCTCGCGCAGCACCGGGGACACCTCCTCGGGCCTCGCCGCCCGGCCCGCTTGGCCGATGGCCCAGATGGGCTCGTACGCGAGCAGCACCCGGCCCACGTCCGTCGTGGGCACCCGGGCCAGCGCCGCCAGCACCTGGTCGGCGATGAACGACGCGGCCCGCCCGGCGTCGCGCACCTCGGCGGGTTCGCCCACGCAGACCAGCGGGATCAGGTCGTGTCGCAACGCCGCCGCGGTCTTGGCCGCGACGGTCTCGTCGGTCTCACCGAAGTGCAGCCGGCGTTCGGAGTGGCCGATCTCGATCAGGCGAGCCCCGGCATCGGCCGCCATCGCCATCGAGATCTCACCGGTCCAAGCGCCCTCCGGAGCCCAGTGGGCGTTCTGCGCGCCGAGCAGCACGGGCGAGTCGACCGGCAGCCGCTCCCGCACTGCCGCCAGGGCGGTGTGGGGCGGGATCACGAACGGCTGGATCCCGGCCGGCACGACCTCGCCGGCGATCCGGTCGACGAAGGTCCGGGCCTCGGCCAGGGTCTTGGTCATCTTCCAGCTGGTGCCCACCCACACCGGCCCGTCGCGCCGCTCGACCGGCCGGTCGAGCGCGGTCACGGGATGAGCGAGACCTTGACCGACTCCTTGCCGCTGGCCACCAGGTCGAGGCCCTGCTGGAAATCGGCCAGCGGCAGCTGGTGGGTGCAGATCTTGTCCATCGGCAAGATGCCCGACTCCAGCATCCGCACGGCGGCCGGCCAGGTGTGCGGGCCCAGGTGGGCGCCCAGGACGTCCAGCTCCTTGTCGTCGCTGATGATCGACCAGTCCACGCTCACGTCGCTGCCGAACACGCTGTACTCCACGTACGTGCCCATGCTTGCGCAGGATGTTGAGTCCCTGCCCCACCGCGGAGGGGTGACCGGTGCCCTCCAGGTAGACGTCGGCGCCGTAGCCGTCGGTCAGGCCCTTGACCACGGCCACGGCGTCCTCCTCGGCGATGTTGATCGCCAGGTCGGCACCGCACTCCAGCGCCAGCTCCAGCTTGTCCGGCGCCAGATCCAGCGCGATGATCTTGGCCGGGAACTTCGCCCGGGCGCCGGCGATCATGCCGAGTCCGATGGGACCGCAACCGGCCACCACGACCACGTCGTCGAAGGTCAGGTTGGCCCGCTCGACCGCGTGCAGGGCGCACGACAGCGGTTCGACGAACGCCGCGTGGGCCGGCGGCAGGTCGGCGCTGATCTTGTGCACCATCGCGTCGGTGGAGAAGATCATGTAGCTCGGCCATCGCCCCGGGGTGCGGCGCTTGAAGCCGTACAGATCGTGCGGTGCGCACATGTGGTACTGCCCACGCACGCAGTAGCGGCACTTCCAGCACGGGCACGATCTGCTCGCTGGTCACCCGGTCGCCGACGGCGATGCCCCAGTGCTCGGCGGCGGTCTCGTCGAGCTGGACGACGATGCCCGACGAACTCGTGTCCGGGGATCACCTCGGTCTCGGCCCAGGCCGGCCGGTTGGCGTCGCCCCAGAACTTCGCCGCTCCGTGGTAGCACTTCAGGTCGCTGGCGCAGATGCCGACCGCCTCGACCTTGACCAGCACCTCGCCCGGGCCGGGCCGCGGCACCGGCACCTCCTCCAGGACGTAGTTCTCCGGGCCGTGGCAGATCACGGCCTGCATGGTGTCGGGGATCTGGGCGGCGCTGCTCGTCATGGGGGTTCCTCCCGGTGGGGTGTTCTCTTCCGGAACCCTAGCCGCCAGACGCGCCGGCTACCTCGACCGGCTGGTCACCGACCGGGCGACCGCCGAGGAGATCCTGACCCGTCTCTGACCGCTCCGGGGCACCTGCCGGCCGGGGGCGGACCGGTCGTCGCCGGCCGGTTCCCGCGGGTGGGTCACTGCGGGGCCAGCCGGGACAGTGCGGCCCGCTGGTCGTCGTCGAGCGGCTGCTGCCCGACCAGGATGGTGCGGGCCTGGGCGTACACGGTGCCCGTGGCGGGGTCGTCGATCGAAGCGGCCAGCCGGATCGAGCGGTTGCCGACGGCGGTCACCACCGTGTTCACCCGGTACGGCGCGACCCGGAAGTCCAGCGGCCGCCGGTAGTCCAGGTCCTGGCGGACCACCACCCAGACGTCGTCGGCCGACGGCGAGTCCCGCTCCAGCCAGCGCAGCGCCTGCGCCATCAGCGCCACCCTCGCCTCCTGGATGTAGTCGTAGTACTTGACGTTGTTGGCGTGGCCGTAGGAGTCGAGGTCGGACCAGCGGATCTGCAGCGGGTAGTCGTGGCCGCCGCCGGACCAGGTCTGCCGGGGTAGGTCGGGCAGCCGCTCGTGGCCGTCCTCGCGGCCGGCCGCGAAGACCGCCCGCTCGTCCGGGGTGAGTCGTCGCAGTCCCCCGCCGGCCAGGTCGTACGGGGCACCGGTGGTGCGGGCGCGGATCGCCACCTCGTCGCCGTCGCGGACCTCGTAGCCGATCTGGAAGCGGCTGCCGCCGACGCTGTCGACCCACAGGTCGATGGCCAGGCCGCGGTCGTGGAACCGGACCGGGCGGAGGTACTCGATCTGGTGCTGGACCACCAGCACACCGGTGTCGAGCAGCTGGTGCATCACCGGCGGCCCGGTCAACAGGTAGTCGACCCGCGCCTCCTGGAGGTAGTCGACGAAGGCGGCGTTGTTGACGTGCGCCTGGGCGTCCATGTCTCCCCAGCGCATCGGACAGACGTAGCGGTGCACCACGGGAACCATCTCTATCAGTCCCACAGCTCCCCGCCAAGCTCCCACAGCTCCCGGACGAAGCAATGCCGAACCACCGCAGCGACGGCCCTGTCAGTCCGCTCGGGCCCTGTCAGTCCGGTCGGCGGATCAGTAGTGTCCAGACATGACGACGTCCAGAGTTGCTGTGGTCACCGGTGCTGCGCGCGGGATCGGGGCCGCCATCGCCCACCGGCTGGCGGGTCAGGGGGTCGCCGTGGCCGCCGTCGACCTCGACACCGACGGCTGTGCCCGTACCGCCAACGCCATCCTGGAGGCCGGCGGCCGGGCCATCGCGGTCGGAGCCGACGTCGCCGACGAGACGGCCGCCGCCCACGCCGTCGAGCGGGCCGCCGCCGAGCTGGGTCCGGTCACGGTGCTGATCAACAACGCCGGCATCATCCGCGACAACCTGCTGTTCAAGATGAGCACCGGCGACTGGGACGCGGTGATGAACGTCCACCTCCGCGGGGCATTCCTGATGACCAGGGCCGCGCAGGCCCACATGATCGAGGCCAAGTGGGGCCGGATCGTGAACCTGTCCTCCACGTCGGCCCTCGGCAACCGCGGCCAGGCGAACTACGCCGCGGCCAAGGCGGGGTTGCAGGGGTTCACCAAGACCCTCGCGCTCGAGCTCGGCAAGTTCGGTGTCACCGCCAACGCGATCGCTCCGGGCTTCATCGACACCGAGATGACCCAGGCCACGGCCGACCGGCTCGGCGTCGACTTCGAGGACTGGAAGACCGCAGCCAGCCGGGAGATCCCGGTCGGTCGGGTCGGCACCCCGGACGACATCGCCGCGGTGGCAGCCTTCCTGTGCAGCGAGGACGCCGGCTACGTGTCCGGCCAGGTCATCTACGTGGCCGGCGGCCCGAAGGCCTGAGCGCCGTCCGGTCCGTCCTCGTAGCGGGAGCTCAGTCCTCGTACAGGGAGCTCAGTCCTCGTACCGGGAGCTCAGTCCTCGTACCGGGAGCTCAGTCCTCGTACAGGGAGTTCAGGGTGGCCGCGTACTTGTTCTCGACCGCCTTGCGACGGATCTTCAGGCTCGGGGTCACCTCGCCGGACTCGACGCTGAACTCCTGCGGCAGGATCTCGAACTTCTTGATCGTCTCCCAGCGCTCGAGCTTGCGGTTGGCCTGCTCGACGTGAGCGTCGATCAGCTCGCGCACCGCCGCCGAGCGGGCCAGCGCCGCCACGTCACCGGATTCGTGACCGTGCTCCTGGGCCCACCCCTGGATCGCCTCCGGGTCCAACGTGACCAAGGCGCTGATGTACTTGCGGCCCTCCCCGTGGACCAGCACCTGCGAGACGTACGGGCTGGCCGCCTTGACCGCCGCCTCGACCTTCTGGGGGGCCACGTACTTGCCGCCGGAGGTCTTGATCAGGTCCTTCTTGCGGTCGGTGATCCGCAGGTAGCCGTGATCGTCCAGCTCGCCGATGTCGCCGGTGGAGAACCAGCCGTCGGCGGTCAGCACCTCGCGGGTGGCCTCCTCGTTGGCGTGGTAACCCCGCATCACACCGTCACCGCGGACCAGGATCTCCCCGTCCGCGGCGATCTGCACCTCGGTGCCGGGGACCGCGGGACCGACGGTCCCGAACCGGGTGGCCCGCGGGTTGTTGACGAACGTCGCAGCGCTGGTCTCGGTCAGCCCGTAGCCCTCCAGCACCAGCAACCCAGCGGCGTAGAACCACTCCTGCACCTCGCGACTCAGAGCGGCCGAGCCGGAGACGAAGAACTTGATGTTCCCGCCCATCCGGTCCTTGAGCTTGCTGAACACCAGCCGGTCGGCGATCGCGTACTGCACACCGAGCAGACCGGCAGGCTCGTGGCCCTCCAGCCGACCGGGGATCGTCTTGTAGCCCACGGAGAACGCCCAGTCGAAGATCTTGCCCTTCACCCCCGACTGAGCACCGGTCATCACCTTGGCCCGCACCTTCTCGAAGATGCGCGGGGCGCCGGCCATGAAGGTGGGCTTGACCACGCCCAGGTTGTCCACGATCTTCTCGATCGTGCCGTCCACCGCCGTGGTGAAGCCGATCTTGAGCTGGATGGCGATCAGCGCCTTGCCGAAGACGTGGGAGAGCGGCAGCCACAGGTACTGCAGGTCGTCGGGACTGATGATGTCGTACGCCTCGATCGCGGCACCTTCGTAGGTCCAGGCCGACTGGGCCAGCCGGACGCCCTTGGGCCGACCGGTGGTCCCGGAGGTGTAGATCAAGGTGGCGAGGTTGTCGGGACCGGTCGCGGCGATGGCGTCGTCGACGGCTGTCGGGTTCGCCGCCAGGTGGGCCCGACCGAGCTCGCGGAACTGGGTCCAGGTCACCACCAGCTCGTGATCGGCCCTGCCGGAGAGCTGCACGATCTTGACCACCGACAGCTCGTCGAGGTGCTGGACGACCTTGGCGACCTGGAAGTCGTCCTCGGCGAAGACGATCCGGGACCGCGAGTCGCCCAGGATGAAGGCGACGTCCTCGTGCTGGGTCGTCGGGTAGACGGTGGTGGTGGCCCCGCCGGCACTCATGATGCCGAGGTCGGCCAGGATCCACTCGATCCGGGTGCCGGAGGCGATCGCCACCCTGTCCTCGATCTGCAGGCCCAGCGACAGCAGCGCGGCCGCGATCTCGTCGGCCGCGGTCTTGGTCTCGGTCCAGGTGAGGGACACCCAGCGCTCGCCGTCCAGGTAGCGGAACGCCTCCCGGGGGCCTGACGCCTCGGCGCGTTGGGCCAGCATGGCCCCGACACTCGGCGGACGGGTGGCGAGCAGCTCTTCCTGCTGCGCGAGGGGCATCATCGTCGAGGTCACCTTCGGGTACGGGAGGCGGGCCGGCGCCGATCGGCGCAGGTCATGCGCAGCCTAGTCAACCGGACCGAGGTGCGTCGCCGCGTACGACGTATTCTCGCGGTCCTCTCAGCGTCACGTCTCAGCCGAGGCGCTGGAGGATGACCGCCATCCCCTGACCGCCGCCGACGCACATGGTCTCCAGCCCGAACTCGACGTCGCGGCGCTGCATCGCGTTGAGCAGGGTGGTCATGATCCGGGCCCCGGTGGAGCCGAACGGGTGCCCGAGGGCGATGGCCCCACCGTGCACGTTCAGCCGCTCGGGGTCGAGGTCGAGCTCGCGGGCGGACGCGATCACCTGGGCCGCGAACGCCTCGTTGATCTCCACCAGCCCGATGTCGTCCAGGGTCAGCCCGGCCTGGCGCAGGGCCCGCCGGGTTGCTTCCACCGGTCCGACCCCCATGATCTCGGGGCTGAGACCGGTGGCGGCCGACGTCACGATCCGCGCCAGCGGGGTGAGTCCGAGCGCGGCGGCCCGGGCCCCGCTCATGATCACCACGGCGGCGGCGCCGTCGTTGAGCGGGCAGCAGTTGCCCGCGGTCACCGTGCCGTCGGCCCGGAACACCGGCTTGAGGGAGGAGACCGCGGCCAGCGTGGTGCCGGGCCGCGGACCGTCGTCGGTGCTCACCACGGTGCCGTCGGGCAGGGTGACCGGAGCGATCTCGTCGGCGAAGACACCGGCCGCGATCGCCTGCTCGGCGAGGTTCTGGGACCGGACCCCGAAGGCGTCCTGGTCGGCGCGGCTGATGCCGTACGCCGTGGCCACGTTCTCCGCCGTCTGCCCCATCGAGATGTAGATGTCGGGCAGCTCGCCGTCCAGCCGGGGGTCGTGCCAGCGCTCGTTGGTCTCGGCGGTGCGGGCGGTGCGGGCCGCCGCGGCGGCGAACAGCTGGTTCTGGGTGTCGCTGGGGTCGACGCCGGCGGAGCCGAAGCCCCGGTAGCGGGACACGCACTCCACCCCGGCAGAGACGAACGCGTCGCCCTCCCCCGCCCAGATGGCGTGGCTGGCCATCCGCGCGGTCTGCACGCTGGAGGCGCAGAACCGGTTGACGGTGGCGGCGGGCACGGTGTCCAGACCCAGCTGCACCGCGACCCGACGGGCCAGGTTGCCACCGTGCTCGTCGCGCGGCTCGGCGCAGCCGAGGTAGAGGTCGTCCAGGGTGGCCGGGTCGAGACCGGGCACCTGGGCCAGCGCCGCGGCGATGACGCCGGCGGCCAGGTCATCCGGCCGTACGCCGGCCAGGGAGCCCTTCACCGCCCGGCCGATCGGGGTCCGGGCGGCGGCCACGATGACGGCGTCCCGGTCACTCGGACGGTGGTCGAAGCCGGTGTGGTCCCGGCCGAGCTCAGAGACCCAGGTCATGAGCGGAGCCTCTCGGGAGTGCAGGGGCGATGCTGGACGACACGTTCTTCGCCGTCCAGCATCGCGACGAACGAGCGAGGCACCGCGAAGCTCGTGACCTCCGAGCGCGAAGCGCGATCACAGTCCGAGGTCACGGCCGATGATCTCCTTCATGATCTCGTTGGAGCCGGCCCAGATCCGGGTCACCCGGGCGTCGGCCCAGGCCCTGGCCACCCGGTACTCGTGCATGTAGCCGTAGCCGCCCCACAGCTGGACGCACGCATCCAGCACCGTGTTCTGCACCTCGGCGCTCCACCACTTGGCCTTGGCGGCGTCCACCGCTGACAGGGTGCCGTCGACCTGCTCCATGATGCAGGCGTCGATGAAGGCCTGGGTGACCTCGCACTGGGTGACCAGCTCGGCCAGGCGGTGCTTGTTGGCCTGGAAGGAGCCGACCGGCTGCCCGAACGCCCGGCGCTCCTGCACGTACGCGATGGTCTCGTCCAGGATCTGTCGGGCGTGGGCGAGGTTGCTGACGGCGGCACCGATGCGCTCGGTCACCAGCCGTTCCATCAT
Organism: uncultured Actinomycetota bacterium; assembly: GCA_963784345.1. Taxonomy (GTDB): domain Bacteria; phylum Actinomycetota; class Actinomycetes; order Propionibacteriales; family Propionibacteriaceae; genus Microlunatus. Next base: position 282,511 of record CAWARE010000035.1, on the reverse strand, counting down.
GTAGATGAAGCCCTGGTCGACCTCACCGATCACGTTGGCGGCCGGGACGTGGACGTCGGCGAAGAACAGCTCGGCGGTGTCGGACTCGGGCTGGCCGACCTTGTCCAGCTTGCGGCCACGCTCGAAGCCGGGCATCCCGGTCTCGAGGGCGAACAAGGTGATGCCGCGGGCCCGCTTCTCCGGGCTGGTGCGGGCCGCCACGATCACCAGGTCGGCGGAGTAGCCGTTGGTGATGAAGGTCTTGGAGCCGTTCACCACCCAGTCGTCGTCCGACCCAGAGGTCGACCCGGTGGACTTCGCCCGGACGGCGGTGGTCTTGAGGTTGGCCAGATCGGAGCCGCCGGACGGCTCGGTCATGGCGATGCCGGTGATCAGCTCACCGGTGCAGAACTTCGGCAGCCAGCGCTGCTTCTGCTCCTCCGTGCACAGCTCCACCAGGTACGGAGCGACGCAGTCGGCGTGGATGCCGACGCAGGAGGAGTAGGCGAAGGCGAACTTGGACAGCTCCTCGGCCAGCACCATGGCGAAGCGGGCGTCGTCCACCCCGGCGCCGCCGTACTCAGCCGGGACGTTCAGCCCGAGGAGGTCCTGCTTGCCCAGCTCCAGCCACAGCTCGCGTCCGAACTCGTGGTTCGCGATGTGCTTTTCCTGGTTCGGCCGCAGCTGGCGCTCGACGAAGGTCCGGCAGGTGTCCCGGAACGCCTCGTGATCGGCGTCGAAGATGGTGCGCCTCATCGCGTGAACCCCCAACTGCATCGGTGCTGGAGAGCCAATGTTACTCGTGAGTAGCAAGGCTGGCCAGCCTCCGACGCAGCAGGGGTCTGTGCGACCGGTCCCCCGGGAGCGGCGAGGGTCAGGCCTTGGCGGCCTCGATGGCCAGGGAGATGTCGACCTTGTCGCCGATCAGCAGCTTGCCGCCGTCGAGCGGGATGTTGAAGGTGACGTTGAAGTCCTTGCGGTCGATCGAGGTGTGCGCCTCGGCACCCAGTCGGGTCACGCCGAACGCGTCCACGGCGACACCGAGGAACTCCGCCGCCAGGTCGACGGGCTTGGTGATGCCGTTGATGGTCAGCTCGCCGGCGATCACGTAGCCGTCGGCGCTCTCCCGGATCCCGGTGCTGCGGAAGGCGAGGGTCCCACCGTTGCTCGGGTCGAAGAAGTCGGCGGACTGCAGGTGGGCGTCGCGCTGCTCGTTGTTCGTGCTGATCGAGGAGGACACGATGGTCACCTCGACGCTCGCGTCGACCGGGTTCGTCGAGGTGGTGGTGACGGTGCCGGAGAAGTCGGCGAAGCGACCCTTGACCTTGCTCATCAGGTGACGCACGCTGAAGCCGACCTCGGAGTGCGCGGGGTCGATGTTCCAGGTGGCGGCCACGAGCTCGGTGGTGTCGATGGACTGGGTCATGCGGGTGCTCCTTCGAGGAAAGTTGAGAATTCAACTACTTGTGTCAGGATAGCAAGTCCTAGTTGAAACGTCAACCACTCTGATAGGGTGTCTATATGAGTACGCGGTGGCTGAACGGAGACCAGCAGAAGGTCTGGCGGACCTACCTGCTCGGGTCGGCCCGCCTGACCGAACGGCTGGGCGCCGATCTGCAGGGGTCGGGCCTCGACCTCCCGGAGTACGAGATCCTGGTCAACCTCGAGGAGTCCACCGACCGGCGGCTGAGGATGTCCGAGCTGGCCGACGCCGTGCACCAGTCGCGGTCCCGGTTGACCCACACCATCGCCCGGATGGAGAAGGCCGGACTGGTCCGTCGCACCACCTGCCCGACGGACCGACGCGGGGTCTGGGCCGAGCTCACCGACACCGGCTTCGACGTCCTCGCGGCGGCCGCCCCGGGTCATGTCGCCGCGGTCCGGCGGAACCTGGTCGACGCGGTCGCCCCCGAGGACTGGGAGGCCCTCGGCCGGGTCTTCGCGGCCGTCCTCGCGGTGTCGACGGACGACGACTCGGGCGCCTGACCGCTCACGTAGCATCGGGGTCGATCATGCCGACCTCACTCGCACTGTCCGCTCCGGCGGCCGACCTGTCGCACGCGCTGCGGCGCCGGGGTCTGGCGGAGGTCCTCGACACCACCAAGCTCACCCGCGCGCTCTACTCCTCCGACGCCTCGGTCTACCGGGTGGTGCCGCTGGCCGTGGCCCGGCCACGGACGACCGACGAGCTGCTGACGGTGCTGGAGGCGGCCCGTTCACTGGGGATGCCGGTGACCACCCGCGGGGCGGGGACGTCGTGCGCGGGCAACGCCGTCGGTCCGGGACTGGTGATCGACGTCGCGCGGCACCTCAACCGGATCCACCAGGTCGACGCCGACGCCCGGCTGGCGGTGGTCGATCCGGGCGTGGTGCAGGCCGCGCTGCAGCAGGCGGCCGCTCCGTCCGGACTGCGCTTCGGACCGGATCCGTCCACCCACACCCGCTGCACCATCGGCGGGATGATCGGCAACAACGCCTGCGGTCCGCGCGCGCTGGGCTACGGCCGGACGGCCGACAACGTGATCGCCCTGAAGGTGGTCACCGGTTCCGGTGAGCAGCTCACCCTGGACACCCGGGCGTCGCTCGACGTCGACGCGTCCGCGTCGCTGCACGCACTGCGGTCGGTCGTCGCTGCCGATCTCGGCACCATCCGCACCGAGTTCGGCACCTTCGGTCGCCAGGTCTCCGGCTACAGCCTCGAGCACCTGCTGCCGGAGCGGAAGTTCGACGTCACCCGGTTCCTGGCCGGCACCGAGGGCACCCTGGCGGTGATCACCGAGGCGACCGTACGGCTGGTCGCCGACGCCCCGCACAAGATCATGATCGCGCTCGGCTACGGCTCGATGCCCGAGGCCGCCGACGCCACCCCGGTGCTGCTCGGCTTCTCCCCCACCGCCATCGAGGGCCTCGACCGCCGGATCGTGGAGGTGGTCCGGCGGACCCGCGGCGAGGGGGCGGTGCCGCCGCTGCCGCGCGGCGACGGCTGGGTGTTCGTCGAGCTGGTCGGCGACGACCCCGCCGAGCTGGCCTCCCGGGCGGCCGCCCTGCTGGCGGCGTCGGACTGCCTGGACGGCGAGGTGGTGGCCGATCCGGTGCAGGCTCTCGCGCTGTGGAAGATCCGCGAGGACGGAGCCGGTCTGGCCGGGGTCTCGCTGGCCGACCCGGCGTACCCGGGGTGGGAGGACGCCGCGGTGCCGCCGGAGAAGCTCGGCGCGTACCTGCGGGACTTCGACGCGTTGCTGGACAGCCACGGCCTGCACGGACTGCCGTACGGGCACTTCGGCGACGGCTGCGTGCACGTGCGGATCGACTTCCCGCTCACCTCCGAGGGCGGCGCTGCCCGCTACCGCTCCTTCGTGGAGGACGCGGCCCGGCTGGTGGCCGGCTACGGCGGCTCGATGTCGGGCGAGCACGGCGACGGCCGAGCACGATCGGCGCTGCTGCCCGCGATGTACTCCCCGGCGGCCATCGGGCTGTTCGGGAAGGTGAAGGCGGCCTTCGACCCCGACAACCTGCTCAACCCGGGTGTGCTGGTCGACCCCCGCCCCGTCGACGCCGACCTGCGGGTGGCCGCCCTGGTCGGACGACCGGCCGACCGGTTCTCCGCCGAGGTGCACAAGTGCTCGGGGGTGGGCAAGTGCCTGGCCGACAGCACCGGCAGCCTCGGGGTGATGTGCCCGTCGTACCAGGCGACCCGCAACGAGAAGGACTCCACCCGCGGCCGCGCCCGGGTGCTGCAGGAGATGGTCAACGGCGAGCTGGTCCAGCTGGGCTGGAAGTCGCCGGCCGTGCACGCGGCCCTGGACCTGTGCCTGTCCTGCAAGGGCTGTGCCCGGGACTGTCCGACCGGGATCGACATGGCGGCGTACAAGTCGGAGGTGCTGGACCACACCTACGCCGGCAAGCTGCGACCGCGGTCGCACTACGCGCTGGGGTGGCTGCCGCGGTGGGGTCGGTTGATCACCCGCTCCGCGGCCCTCGCGTCGGTGGTGAACCTGACCATGGGGCTGCCCGGGCTGCGCCGGATCGTGAAGTGGAGTGCCGGGGTCGATCAGCGGCGGCAGCTGCCGCGGTTCGCCGACCGACCGGCCCGGAGCCGGGTGCCGCTGCCCACGGGCGAGGGGCGGCCGGTGCTGGTGTGGGTGGACTCCTTCTCCGACTGCTTCACCGGCGGCGGGGTCGAAGCCGTCGTCGAGGTGCTCCGCTCGGCCGGCTACGCGCCGCAGTTCCTGGACCGGACCGCCTGTTGCGGGCTGACCTGGATCAGCACCGGTCAGCGGGAGGGCGCCCGTCGCCAGCTCCGTCAGAGCCTGGACGTGCTGCACCCGTACGTGGCCGCGGGGGTGCCGATCGTCGGCCTGGAGCCGTCCTGCACGGCGGTCTGGCGCAGCGACGCGCCGGAGCTGCTGCCGGACGAGCCGCGGGTGGCCGAGGTGGCGGCCGGAGTGCTGACGCTGGCCGAGCTGCTGGACCGGACACCGGACTGGACGCCGCCGGACCTGTCGGACGTGGAGATCGTGGCGCAGCCGCACTGCCACCACGCCGCCGTGCTCGGCTGGCAGGCCGACGCCAAGCTGCTGAAGGCGTCGGGCGCGACAGTCACCACGCTCGGAGGCTGCTGCGGCCTGGCCGGCAACTTCGGCGTCGAGAAGGGGCACTACGACGTGTCGGTGACGGTGGCCGAGCACGACCTGCTGCCCGCCGTCGCCGCCCACCCGGAGGCGACGGTGCTGGCCGACGGGTTCTCCTGCCGCACCCAGCTGGCCGAGCTCGCCGGGAAGCAGGCGATCACGCTGGCCGAGCTGCTGGCCCGTCGGTCCACCTCGCTGACGCCTCGCGGCTGAGCGGCTGAGCGGCTGCGGCCGGGCGGCCGCGCGGCCGGGCGGCTGAGCGGCCGGGCGGCTGAGCGGCCGGGCGGTTCTCGAACGCCCGGCACTCGTCGGCCCACCTGACGACAGGCCCGATACCGGTTGGCCGCCGTCGGCACCGCTCGTACGGTGGCAGCGTGGTCGACGGGGCGCGAACGGGACGGACGGGGCGCTGACCCGTGCCGGAGCCGGTCGAGATCGTCTGTGATGAGTCGGGGTTCACCGGCGGCAACCTCACCTTCCGGCACGCCGTCTTCAGTCATGCCAGCCTGCGGCTGCCGAGGGAGGCCGCCCAGGAGGAGATGGACCGCCTGAGTCAGCGTGTGTCGGCTCACGGGGAGCTGAAGGCGAGCTGGCTGCTGCGGTGGTGCGACGACGACGACCTGCAGCGACTGCTCGGTCGGGACGGACTCCTCGGTCCCGACGGACTGCTCGGTCCCGACGGACCCCTCGGTCCCGACGGACTGCTCGGTCGGATCCGGCCCGACCGCAACGGGAACCGCCGGAACGGAACCGAGGACCAGCTGGGGGTGCGGGTGCGGGTGCATCTCACCGACACCCGCCTCTTCCTGCTCACCCGGGTGGCGGACGTGCTGCTCGGCACCGACGAGGTCAGCGGACTCGACCTTCCCGGACAGTCCTCGACCACGCGCGAAACGGCACTGGAGCTCCACCGCCACGGGGAAGCCGTGTACGGCCCTCCGCGCTGGCAGGGCTTCCTGGTGGCGGCCGGTCGGGCACTGCGGCCGCCCGGCCGGTGGGTGCCGGCCACCGCCGTCTCCGACTTCGAGGGCGAGCTCGGCGTCCTGGCGGCGTTGCCGGCGCCGGCGGGCGTCCGAGAGGCGTTGCTGCGGCTCCGGGCCAGTGCGGGGCGGGCCAGGGCGGTGCGGCGTTCGGCGGAGCGCGACGCCCGTCGCCCACCGCTGATGGAGCCGCTGCTGCCGGCGCTCGACCGCGCGGTGACGACCTGGGGTGCCGACCACCGCGACCTCGTGGTGGTGCACGACGAGCAGTCGGTGCTGACGCCGTGGCGGATGGCCGAGGTGGGCCAGCGCCTGGCTCGCGCTCATCCCGGCCACACCCTCGAGGTACGCCGGGTGGACTCCCGCGGGGACCCGCGGGTGCAGATCGCCGACCTGGTGGCCGGCATCGCGCGCCGGGCCGCGGCCAGCCTGCTCACCGGAAGGCCCGACCAGCGCTTGATCGAGCTGGTGACCCCGTACGTGGACGTCCGGTCCGTCTGGCCCGACGACAGCTGGCGGGACGGAGCCCGCGGACCGATCAGTGGGGCGCGGAGGGCGAGTCAGCGGCGTGCTGGTCACGCTCCACCGGGTGGCGGGAAGGCGCCAGCGTGAACGGCTCGTCGAGGTCGGAGCCAGCAGGCCGGACGAGACGCGTCAGCCGGGTGCGTCGCCCGGGATGGCCTCGTGGTGACGACGACCGGCCGTCCGTTCGTCCTGCTTGAGGCGGGCCTCGAACAGGTGTCGCCGGCCGCCGGCGAGCTCGTCCCGGGCGTGCTTCTCCAGCTCCCGGAACGTGGACCAGTACGTGTCGTCGTACTCCTCGACGATCTGGAACGTCCACCGTCCAGCCAGGACGTTGCGGCCGACCAGCTCCGTCTCCAGCCGGTCGGCGACCGCGTCGTGGCCGGCCTCCCGGAGCGAGGTCAGAGCCTCGCCGAGCTGGATGTCGGCGGAACCGGTCAGCTGGTGGAAGGAGTAGAGGTGCCCGCGGGCACGCTCGCAGGTCTCCAGCGCTTCCGACAGCTTCCCCAGCGCCTCGACGGTGGCGTCGTCGACGCCCGCCGGCGTGCGGTGGTCGGGATCCGGCAGGTCCTGCGACGGGACGTCGGACATCGAGGTCTCCTCTGTGGTCGGCCGCCGGTTCGGTGCTGTCGTTCGTCTGTCGTTCGGTCCTTCGGTTCTAGCCTGTCGTGCGGATTCTGTGCCGTCGCTCAGCCAGGTGATGGTGGCTCCGCCTGTAGGTCGATCGTGCCGTTCGGTCGTGCAGCTCAGTTCTGCTCGGGTCCGGTCGGCGATCCCGGGTCAGCGATCCGGGTCAGCGATCCCCGGTCCGCCGTCGGGGTCCGCCGAGCCGGAATCAGGCGGCTCGGCGGGCAGCCCTCTGGCTCAGCGGGTGAGCCTGCGGTGCGTGGCCCGGTGCGGACGGGCCGCCTCGGCGCCCAGCCGGGACAGCTTGTTGACCTCGTAGTCGGCGAAGTTGCCCTCGAACCAGAACCACTGGGCCTGGTCCTCGTCGTTGCCCTCCCACGCCAGGATGTGGGTGGCCACCCGGTCCAGGAACCAGCGATCGTGGGAGATCACCACGGCGCAGCCGGGGAACTCGAGCAGAGCGTCCTCCAGCGACGACAGCGTCTCGACGTCCAGGTCGTTGGTGGGCTCGTCGAGCAGCAGCAGGTTGCCGCCCATCTTCAGGGTCAGCGCCAGGTTCAGCCGGTTGCGCTCACCGCCGGACAGCACGCCGGCCGGCTTCTGCTGGTCGGGTCCCTTGAAGCCGAACGACGCGACGTAGGCCCGTGAGGGCACCTCGAAGTTCGCGACCTTGATGTAGTCCAGGCCTTCGGAGACCAGCTCCCAGACGTTCTTCTTCGGGTCCAGACCGGCGCGGCTCTGGTCGACGTAGGAGAACTTGACCGTGTCACCGAGCTTCAGAGAGCCGGCGTCCGGGGTCTCCTCGCCGATGATCATCCGGAACAGGGTCGACTTGCCGACGCCGTTGGGCCCGACGACACCGACGATGCCGGCCCGGGGCAGGTTGAAGCTGAGCCCGTCGAACAGCAGCCGGTCACCGAACCCCTTGACCAGCTTGGTGGCGTCGAGCACGTTGCTGCCCAGCCGCGGGCCGGCCGGGATGTTGATCTCCTCGAAGTCCAGCTTGCGGTTGCGGTCGGCCTCGGCTGCCATCTCCTCGTACCGGGCGAGGCGGGCCTTGCTCTTCGCCTGCCGGGCCTTCGGGTTCGACCGCGCCCACTCCAGCTCGCGCTCGAGGATCTTGGCCCGCTTGGCGTCGCGCTTGCCCTCGACCTGCAGGCGGGACTTCTTGGTCTCCAGGTAGGTGGAGTAGTTGCCTTCGTACGGGTGGGTGCGGCCGCGGTCGAGCTCGAGGATCCACTCGGCGACGTTGTCCAGGAAGTACCGATCGTGCGTCACGGCCAGCACAGCACCGGCGTACGCCTTCAGGTGACCCTCCAGCCAGTGCACGGACTCCGCGTCCAGGTGGTTGGTCGGCTCGTCGAGCAGCAGCAGGTCGGGCTGCTGGAGCAGCAGCTTGCACAGCGCGACCCGGCGCCGCTCGCCACCGGAGAGGATGTCGACCGGCGTGTCCGGCGGCGGGCACCGGAGTGCGTCCATCGCCTGCTCCAGCTGGGAGTCGATGTCCCAGGCGTTGCGGTTGTCGAGCTCGGTCTGCACCTCGCCCATCTCCGCCATCAGCGCGTCGAAGTCGGCGTCCGGCTCGGCCATGGCCAGGCCCAGCTCGTCCATCCGGTTCTGCAGCGCCTTGATGTCGGCGACCGCCTCCTCGACGTTCTCCAGCACCGTCTTGCCCTCGGTCAGCGGGGGCTCCTGGAGCAGGATGCCGACCGTGGCGTCCTTGGCCAGCATGGCGTCACCGTTGCTCGGCTTGACCATCCCGGCCATCAGCTTGAGCAGCGTGGACTTGCCGGTGCCGTTCGGGCCGACCACGCCGATCTTGGCGCCGGGGTAGAACGACAGCGTCACGTTGTCCAGCACGACCTTGTCGCCGAGGGACTTGCGGACGTTGTGCATCGAGTAGATGAACTCAGGCATACCTTCGAGGACCTTCACGTTGAGGGGGCGCCGGGGACGTCACCGACCCCACCAACCTATCGGGGCCGACGACGTATCCCAACCTCGATACGCTCGCCGCTCGCGGCGGCCCTCCCGCAGCACCGACCCAGGAAGCGGACCGCCGACTGCAGGAGTGGCGAGCCGGCTCAGGAGTCCCCCATCGATTCCTGGGCCGGGAAAGCAGCACCCGCCAGGGGCCGGAGGGACACGTCGCCGTGCTGCTGGAGCCCCTAGGCCACGCGGCTGACGACCCCGTCTTCGTCGACGCGCTCCTCGGTCTCCTCGTCCGACGGCTGGGCCAAGGTGGCGAGCTCGCCGTCGTCCAGACCGCCGGCCGACTGCGACTCGACCCGCCCGATGACCTCACCGAGGCTCGCGTCGCGGTCTTCCGGCGCGTCGTCGCCGCGCGACCGGAAGAAGGTGGCGGTGCCCCGGGTGAGGTCGTGCCCCACGGTCGTCGCCTCGAGGGTGAGCCGCTCGTAGGTGACGCCCTCCTTGGTCCACACGTTGGTCCGCAGGCGGCCGGCCACCAGCACCGGCTGACCCTTGTGCAGGCTCGCCGTCACGTTCTCGGCCAACGAGCGGAAGCAGGTGACGGTGATCCAGGTGGTCGCCGCGTCGGCCCACTCCCCGTTGCGGCGCACCCGTGGGGTGTGGGCCAGCCGGAAGCTGGCCACCGGCACCCCGTTGTTGCGGAACTCGACAGTTCCCCCGACGTTCCCGGTCAGCTGCACGTACGCGTCCATGTCGTCATCCCCTCCTGCGGCCCGGACCACCCGGTGCCTCATGGACACACAAAGGACGCGGCCCGATTTCGTACGGGGTGCTCGAGGATCTGTGGATGACGCTCGATGTCGGCTCTCGCCTGTGGACAACCGCGGTCCGCGCTGAGCTGATGCGGACGCTCACCGGCGGCTGTGCCCGCCGAGAAGGAGGTTCGGGCCCGCTGAGGAGGCCTCGACGTGCCCGTTCCTCCTTCTCGGCGCCGTGTTCACCTCAGCTGCTGTGGCGTGATCGCCCGCGACGGCGCAGGAGGCCGTTGGCCAGTATCCGGGCGCGACCTCGGACCGGAACCCACCGCCGAGTCATCCGCGACCGCCTAGGGCGCCGGAACCGCAGCCAGAACCCACCGCCGAGCCACGCGCGGCAAACCCGAGACCCGGAACCGCACCAGAACCCACCGCCGAGCCAGATCCGGCGAAGACCGCCTCGCCCACCGACCGCCACCACCCGCCAGACAACCCGGCAGGAGCAGACGACGTCAGCTCGCGCGCTGCTCCGCCGCGCTCACGGTCTGGGCGAGCAGCACCGCGATGGTCATCGGGCCGACGCCGCCCGGCACCGGGGTGATCAGGCTGGCCCGTTCGGCCGCCGGACCGAAGGCCACGTCGCCGACGTTGCCCTCGTTGTAGCCGGCGTCGATCACCACGGCGCCCGGCTTGATCCACTCGCCGCGGATCAGCTCGGGCCGGCCGACGGCGGCGACCACGATGTCGGCCTCGGAGACGAACTGGGCCAGCCCGCGGGTCTTGGAGTGGCAGATGGTCACCGTCGCGTCCCGACCCAGCAGCAGCATGGCGGCGGGCTTGCCGAGGATCGAGCTGCGGCCGACCACCACCACGTGCTTGCCGGAGATCGGGACGTCGTACGCGTCCAGCAGGGCGACGATGCCGGCCGGGGTGCAGGACGCGAAGGTCTCCTCGTGCCCGTTCGCCATGTCCAGGAACGCGTTGGCGGTGACCCCGTCCACGTCCTTGCCGCGGCTGATGGCGTCGAACACGGCCCGCTCGTCGATGTGGGCCGGCATCGGGTGCTGCACCAGGATGCCGTCCACGCTGTCGTCGGCGACCAGGGCGTCGACGGTGGCCACCACCTGCGCGGTGGTGCTGTCGGACGGCAGGTCGTGACGGAGGGAGTCGATTCCCGACCTGGCGGCAGCGGTTCACCTTCATCCGCACGTACGTGTGCGAGGCGGGGTCGTCACCGACCAGCACGGTGGCCAGTCGGGGGGTCCGCCCGGTCGTCTCGCGGTAGGCGCTGACGCGCTCCGCGGTGGAGTCCAGGGATCGCCGGGCGACGGCGGTTCCGTCCATCAGGGCAGCAGTCATTCCGGGTGTGCTCCTCCGTCAGAGGAGCACCCAGGCGGGCGATGCTCTCAGGTCGTGCTTCCCGGTGGTTCCCCACCTACGCCAGTCGCGGCGACAGCGTACGACAGGTGACTTCTGGAGCGAAAACACGAATAGTCGATGACGGCGGCACAAAAGTCGGGTGGGGTCAGCGGGCGGTGGCGCGCGCCAGCGAGGCCCGGGCCCGGGCGTAGCGGTCGAGCTCGTCGCGGACCGGCTGCACCACCAGCTCCTCGGTCACGGCGGCTACCGACCTCCGCAGCGCGGCCCGGGCCGCCCGCTCCCGGCGCGAGGCCCCGACCACCACCCCGATCCGGCTCAGTCCACCGAGCAGCAACCCGGCCAGCACCCCGCCCAGCACCAGCACCGTCGGTGCCGGCAGCCGCCCCCACGTCACCGGGGGCAGCGGCGGCAGCTGGAGGTAGGCGAGCACGAAGGCCGCCGCCAACCAGAGCAGCCCGGCGACCACGGCGGCCAGCAGGATGTACTGGAGCACCCGGACCACCTGCCACCACCGTCGCCGGCGGTCCACGTCCAGGTCGGTCCGGGCCACCGCGCGGTCCAGGGCGTCGGGCAACCGCGACTCCTGCGAGCGGGCCGCGGCCTTGACCGCGTCCGTCCAGCCGCGGGTCAGCCCCCCGGAGGCTTCGGCCGCCAGATCCCGTACGGCGGTGTCGACCCGCGCCTGCTGCACCCCGGACCGCGCCGGCAACGACGTGCGACCCACCCCGGTCGGGTCGATCTCCTTCGGCTGTCCCTTGACCCCGGCGGACAGCCGGTCCAGGTGCAGCCGCCGCAGCGGGTCAGGCTTCAGCCGGCCGATCCAGGCCACCACCGGCCAGCCGGTCGCCGCGGCGCCGCGGATCCGCCAGGCGTCCCGGACGGCGTCGCCGACCACCCGGGCCCCGGCGGCCTCGGCCATGGCCGTGTTCATGGTGTCCAGGCTGCGGCGGGTGAGCTCCGGCACCGCGGCGTCACCGGACGCCGAGGCCAACCGGTCGGCGGCGGTGGACACGTCGGCGGCCAGCCGGCGCGCAGCGGCGAGCTTGTCGGCCACCCGGCCGCCGATCAGCTCCCGCAGCTCGGGCAGTCCCTCGCCGGTCTCGGCCGACACGGCCCGGATCGCGGTCTTCTGCAGGCCCTCGGAGTCCAGCAGCCGACGCAGGTCGCGCAGGCAGGCCTCCCGCTCGGCCGGTGGCAGCCGGTCCACCTGGTTGAGCACGACAGTCATCACCGGCGCGTGCTCGACCAGGGGCCTCAGGTAGCGCTCGTGCAGGACCGCGTCGGCGTACTTCTGCGGGTCCACCACCCAGACCATCACGTCGACGAGCTGCACCAGCCGGTCCACCTGCAGCTGGTTGGACTTCTCCGTGGAGTCGTGGTCGGGCAGGTCGAGCAGGATCAGCCCGTCCAGGGATCCGCTCCCGCCCGGCCCGCCGCCGGGCGGCAGGGCGTGCCGACGGGACACCTGCAGCCACTCGAGCAGGTCCTCGGTCGGCTCGTCGCCCCAGGTGACCGCCAGCGGCTCCGAGGTGGTGGGACGGGTCACGCCGACCCGGGCCAGGTCGGTGCCGGACAGGGCGTTGAACAACGACGACTTGCCCGACCCGGTGGCGCCGGCCAGCGCGACCACGGTGGCCGAGCCGGAGAAGGCCAGCCGGCGGTCGACCTGGGTCGCCACCCGTTCCGCCTCCGTGACCACCTCGGCGGGCACCCGGCCGCGGCAGTCCTGCGTGGCCTCGGCCAGGGCGCGGACCCGGTCGGCCACCCCGGTCGCGTCGTCGGGGCTGGCCCGCCGCCCGAAGATCGCCATCAGCGCAGGCCGCCCGGCTCGTCGTTCTCCTCGACCAGCTCCGCGTCCACGACGTCCCGGTCGTCGCCCAGCAGGGAGCCGGCGTCGTACGGCACCTGCCGCACCCGCGGCGGCTCGAGCGCCGGCCGGGGTGCTTCAGCCTCCAGCGCCGTCCGCGCCGTAGCCGCTGCCGCCGCTGACGCAGACGCGGCGTCGGCCGCGGGCGAACCGGTCGCCGCCAGCTCGCGTTCGACCTGGTCGGCCGACGCCCGCAGGCGGCCGGCCAGCGCCGGATCGCCGACCGCCTCGTCCAGCAGCCGGTGGTAGCGCAGCAGCTCGTCGGCCATCAGCGCCGCCACCCGCGCATCCAGCTCCTCCTTGGCCGTGGTGGCCAGCCGGCGGACCGCCTGGTCACCGAAGACGGCCTCCAGCACGCGCTGCGCGACCACCGTGGTGCCGCCGGCGATGCCGACCTCCGCCCCCGTGATGCCGCCGGTCTGCGCGAACACGACGATCATCAGCGCGGCGCCGACCCCGTTCACGCCCAGGGCCATGAAGCGGGCCCGGGACCGCTTGGCCATGCCGGTGTCGGCGACCAGGTCGAGCACCGCGCCCTGCCAGTCGCGGATCGCCCGGGCCGCCCGGTCGGCGAAGTCCGGAGAGGCCCGGGTCAGGTCCTGGCCGCTGCGACCGAGCAGCTGCCGGCCGGCGGCGTTGGCCTGCCAGGACGCGTCGGCCCGTTCCGCCGCGGCGTCGGCCTCACTGCGCAGCAACGCCTCCAGACCGGAGCTGACCGCGACCTTGAGATCGCCGACGCCGTCCGGCTCGCCCTTGAGCACCGAGGTGATCTTGTCCCGCAGCCAGCTGATCTTCTGCTCCATGGCGCGGAAGAACTCACCCGTGCCCACGAACTCCTGCCAGCGGGCCAGCACCTCGCCCCGCAGCAGGGTCCCGTCGGCGGTCTGCACCCCGACGGTGCGGACCGCCTCGGCGTACGCGGCGTCGACCTCCCCGCGGAGCTGCTCCAGCGCGGCGGTCTGCTCGTCGAGCGCCTGCGCGATGGCCGGCGAGCGGCCGGCGACGGCGACGATCGCCCCGTCCAGGGTCTGGTGCACCACGGCCGACCGACTGGCCTGGTCGGCGGCCAGCCGGGCCAGCCAGGTGCGGATCGGCTGGACAGCCGCCGTCGGCAGCAGGCCGTTGGCGTCCACGTCGGTCTCCGGGACGGCGAACAGCGGCGACCGACCGAGGCCACGCTCCCCCATCAGCCGGCCCAGGTGGGCGGGCACCTCGCCCATCGCACGCGGCGGGATCCGGTCCAGCACCACGGCCACCGCGGCGCTGCGGTCGGCGGCGGACAGCAGGAAGTCCCAGGGGACCGCGTCGGCGTAGCGGGCGGCCGAGGTGACGAACAGCCACAGGTCGGCCGCCGCCAGCAGCTGGGCGGCGAGCTTGCGGTTCTCCGCCACGACCGAGTCGATGTCGGGGGCGTCCAGGATGGCCAGGCCGGGGGGGATGCTGTCGTCCGGCACCAGCTGCAGCGACCGGGTGTCGTTGCTCGCCCCGCTGGAGCGGGCCAGACCGGGCAGCACCCGGGCGCTGGTGAACCAGTCGGCATCACTGCTGTGGTGCACCAGCACGGGCGAGCGGGTGGTCGGTCGGATCACGCCCGGAGCGGTGACCCGACGACCGACCAGGGAGTTGACCAGGGTCGACTTGCCGGCGCCGGTGGAACCACCGACCACGGCCAGCAGCGGTGCGTCGATGGTGGCCAGCCGGGGCAGGACGTAGTCGTCGAGCTGCCGGACGAGGTCGGCCGCGGCCCGGCGGTGCTCGTCCGTGCGGGGCAGGTCGATCGGCAGCCGCACCCCGGTCAGGGTGTCGCGCAGGCCGACCAGGGCCGTCTCCAGCCCGGTCTCCCGACCCGTCATCCAGACCCTCCCGTTCGACCGTCGCCCATCGAGCGTCGCTGTGTGGACCGACACCGGTCGGTCACCGGGAGGTGGTCAGCTCACTGACCGGGAGGCTTCCAGGTGGGGTCGACTTCGGAGTACTGGGTAGCAGTCTGCCCCAACGGTGCGGCGTGGGGCGCCTGGGGCTGGGGTGGCGGGGCGGGATAGTTCCCGCCGAGACCGGCCGGTCCCGGGAAGCCCGCCGGCGCGTACGCGGGCGTGGCGGCGACGGCCTTGCGTCGCCGGAAGCTGGGGTACGCGGCGCGGCCGGTCGGCTCGATGATCGCCAGCCCGCGCAGCCCGTACAGCTTCTGCAGCAGCAGCTTCTCCCGCTCCAGGCCGGCGGTGTCGACCAGACCGCGGGCCATCGCGTCCCGCAGGTAGGCCAGCTCGGTGGCCGCGCGCTGCAGTCGGATGGTGGCCAGCAGGACGTCAGGACCGGCGAAGACGGCGTGCCACAGGGCCTTGCCCCGGGTCCGGACCCGCGACAGCGGGACGGGGTCGCCCTCGGACAACCAGCCGAGCCGGACGTAGTCGCCCAGCCGGGACCGGATCAGCCGCCCCTCGGTGAGCACCTGGCGGACGGTGAAGATGATCACCGCGATGACCAGCGGGAGGGCCACCAGCAGGTAGATCAGCAACAGGTTGGTGCCCTGCAGCAGGGAGGCGCTGGAGTTGAACGCCATGTGCAGGAACGCGGCAGCGGTGTAACCGGCCAGCGGCGCCACCACCCGGACCACCTTGCTCTTGGAGCGCAGGGCGACGGCCAGGCCGATGCCGGTCATGGCGGTGAAGAGCGGGTGGCCGAAGAAGGTCATCACGCCGCGGAGCATGAACAGGCTCTGCAGCGCCTCCAGCGGCGGCACCTCACCGAAGGTCCGGGAGGCGAACCGGTAGGCGCGGCCGTAGTAGAGGATGTTCTCGACGAAGGCGAAGGCGGCGCCGGACAGACCCGCCAGCACGATGCCGCTGAGCCGGCTGACCCACTGGTAGCGCATCAGGATGGCCAGCCAGAACAGCACCGTGCCCTTGGCGGCCTCCTCCACCCAGGGGGCGACGAAGATCGCGGCCCGGGCGCCGGTGGCGGGGTCTCCGTCGCCGATGATGCTCAGCTGGGAGGCGGCCCAGGTGTTCACCTGGGCGGACACGTAGGTGGCCACGCACGCGCCCCAGCCGAAGGTCATCAGCCAGACCCAGAACCGCTGCGGTCGGTAGCGGTCGGCCCACAGGAACAGCAGGGACAGCGGGATGACGGTGATCGCTGCGTACTTCGCCGCGATCGGCACCGCCTCGGTGCCCAGTCCCGGGATGACGCCGCCGGGCACCTCCTGGTCGGGGACGACCTGGCGGTAGAGGAGCACCAACAGAATCGCGTACGCCAGCAGCATGACAACCGTGAGCCAGACGCGGGGCGACCGCAGGATCCGCTTGGGGATCGGCTCGTTCGGGTTCGCCTCGGCCGGCAGGTTGTTGCGGCGGCGGGCCCGGCGGGCGGCGACGACCGGGTCGATCTGCTTCTGCTTCCGGGAGCGTCGGGACCGTCCGGCGGTGGCCTCGACGGGGGTCGACTGCGGTTCCTGGCGCTGAGCAGGGCTCGCCGTGGTCGCCGACATGCGGGCCAGCGTACCTGCGGGTGGGAGCGGCTCCCGGTCTTCGCCCCACTGCTGCCGCGAGCGGCTCGGGCCTCTCCCGGTGGGAGCAGGCTCAGCGGCCCGACCAGAGGGATCGGCTCAGCGGATGGCGTCGTCCAGGAACGGGACCACGACCGCCAGGAACTCTCCCGGCCGGTCCCCGTGCACGGTGTGGGTGGTGTCCAGGGACACGAAGCGACCGCGCGGGACCCGTCGGGCCAGCTCGGCCAGCCGGTCCTGCGGCATGTAGGACCGGGCGCCACCGACCACCAGGGTGCGCGCCGGGATGTCGGCGGCGAAGTCCCACCAGGACGGGTCCGGGTCGTTGCGCCAGGTTCGCAGGGCGGCCACCGCCCGCCAGTCACAGGTCTCCCCCGGCGCGGGCCCGACCGGGATCTCCCGGGGCGGGTCGGCCGGCAGCGGCGGCGGCATGTCCTCCAGCACCAGGGCCCGGACCCGGTCCGGGCGGGTGGCGGCCAACAGGTAGGCCACGACCCCGCCCATCGAGTGCCCGATCACGGCGGCCGCCAGCACGCCCAGGGCGTCCATCGCCTCGATCACGTCGTCACGCAGGTCGGTCAGCTCGTACGACGCCGCCCAGTCGCTCTGCCCGTGACCGCGGGCGTCCAGGGCGATCACCCGGAAGCGCTGCAGCCCCGGGGCCGTCAGCGCCCAGTCGTCAGCGTCGGAGCCGAGTCCGTGCAGCAGGAAGGCGACCGGACCGTCGGCGCGACCCCACTCCCGGTAACCCAGGGTGAGACCGCTGGACGTGGTCAGCTGGTTGCGTACGACGGCAGGCGCGACGCTCATGGCGGGAGGCTATCGGCACGGCTGCCCAACTATGATGCCGATCCCAGCCCCTGTAGCTCAGCGGATAGAGCAGGAGCCTTCTAATCTCTTGGTCGCAGGTTCGATTCCTGCCGGGGGCGCTGGCTGTCCCGGTGCTCGCTGCTTCGCTGCGCGCCATCTGTCCCTGTCTTCCCTCCGCGTTCGCAAACGAAAAGCGTGTTTGCTCTCTTGTCGGTCCAGACAGGGACCGGCGCTCCGCTCGCGGCCGCTCGCCGGGGAGCTCGCTCGCTGACGCTCGCTCGGGGACGGGCGCTCCGCTGCACGGCCGCTCGCGACGGGCTCGCTCGGACCGGATGCCGAGAAGGAGGTGACACACCCTGGGAGTCGCCCTTCGGGTGTGTCTGCTCCTTCTCGACCGCTCGCGACGGACACGCTGACGGGCGCGTCAGTCCGGCAGGATGCGGACGGCGCCGCGGTCGGCGCTGCTGGCCATCGAGGCGTAGGCGCGGAGGGCGCCGGAGACGACGCGGTCGCGGGACTGCGGGCGGTAGCGACCGCCGAGGGCCGCGCGCCGGCGGTCGAGCTCGGTCTCGTCCACCAGCAGCTCCAGCGCGCGACGGCGGATGTCGATGCGGATCGGGTCGCCGTCGGCGACCAGGGCGATGGTGCCGCCGGCCGCGGCTTCGGGCGACACGTGGCCGATCGAGAGCCCGGAGGTGCCGCCGGAGAACCTGCCGTCGGTGACCAGCGCGCACACCGTCCCCAGCCCCCGCCCCTTCAGGTACGACGTCGGGTAGAGCATCTCCTGCATCCCCGGACCGCCGCGCGGACCCTCGTACCGGATGACGACCACGTCACCGGGCTGCACCCGCCCGGTCAGGATCGCCTCGACGGCGTCGTCCTGCGACTCGCAGACCAGGGCCGGACCCTCGAAGGTCCAGATCGACTCGTCCACCCCGGCCGTCTTGACGATGCCGCCGTCGACGGCGAGGTTGCCGCGGAGCACCGCCAGCCCGCCCTCGGTGCTGTACGCGTGGTCCAGGTCGCGGATGCAGCCGTTGGCCGCGTCGGTGTCCAGACCCGCCCAGCGCTCGGACTGCGAGAAGGCCTCCGCCGACCGTCGACACCCCGGCGCGGCGTGCCACAGCTCGATCGCCTGCGGGGTCGCGGACCCGCCCCGCACGTCCCAGTCGGCCAGCCACTGCTTGATCGAGTCCGCGTGCACGGCGTGCACGTCCTCGTGCAGCAGCCCACCGCGGTAGAGCTCGCCGAGGATGGCCGGCACCCCACCGGCCCGGTGCACGTCCTCCATCAGGTACGTCCCGTTCGGGGCGACCTTGCTCAGGCACGGGATGCGGCTCGACAGCGCCTCCATGTCGGCCAGACCGTAGTCCAGCTCGGCCTCGTGGGCCGCCGCGAGCAGGTGCAGGATCGTGTTCGTCGACCCACCCATGGCCACGTCGAGAGCCATCGCGTTGTCGAAAGCGGCCCGACTGGCGATCGCTCGCGGCAGCACGGAGAAGTCGTCCTCCTCGTAGTGGCGGCGTACCAGGTCGACCACTGTCTGCCCGGCGCGGACGTAGAGGTCCCGACGGGCGGTGTGCGTGGCCAGCACCGAGCCGTTGCCCGGCAGGGCGAGCCCGATCGCCTCGGTCAGGCAGTTCATCGAGTTGGCGGTGAACATGCCCGAGCACGAGCCGCAGGTCGGACAGGCGTTCTCCTCGATCCGGGCGATGTCGTCGTCGCTCACGTCACTCGCCACGGCGTCGGCTATCGCGGTGACCAGGTTGAGACGCGTCCGGACGGTGCCGTCGACCAGCGTGGCCGTGCCGCCCTCCATCGGTCCGCCCGAGACGAACACGGTCGGGATGTTCAGCCGGAGCGCCGCCATCAGCATCCCCGGCGTGATCTTGTCGCAGTTGGAGATGCAGACCAGTGCGTCGGCGCAGTGGGCCTGCACCATGTACTCCACCGAGTCAGCGATCAGGTCCCGCGACGGCAGGCTGTAGAGCATCCCGCCGTGCCCCATGGCGATGCCGTCGTCGACGGCGATGGTGTTGAACTCCCGGGCGATGGCCCCCGCGGCGGTGATGGCCTCGCTGACGATCCGGCCGACCGGCTGCAGGTGGGTGTGCCCCGGGACGAACTCGGTGAACGAGTTGGCGACCGCGATCACCGGTTTGCCGATGTCGGCGGCGGCCACCCCGGAAGCCCGCATCAGGGCGCGGGCGCCGGCCATGTTGCGGCCGTGGGTGACGGTACGGGAGCGGAGTGCGGGCATGCGGCGATCCTGGTGCCCGAGCCCGGGCGGAGGAAGACGGCGCTGATGCTAGTAGTGGCACCACCAGCATCGACCGTACGATCGCCGCGTGACCGACACCGGCGCACGAGACGAGCTCGCGGCCTTCCTGCGCGCCCGCCGCACCCAGCTCGACCGGACGGTGGTCGGCCTCCCGGACGTGGGACGGCGTCGCACCGCCGGCCTCCGTCGCGAGGAGGTCGCTGCTCTGTCGGGCGTCAGCGTGACCTGGTACACCTGGCTCGAGCAGGCGCGGGACGTCCACCCGTCGCGGCAGGTCCTGGACGCGCTGGCGACCACGCTCCACCTCAGCCCGGCCGAGCACCACTACCTGCTCTCGGTGGCGGGCTTCGCTCCCGGCCGGGCCGCTGACTCCTCGTCCGACGACGTCGCGCCGTCCCACATCCAGCACCTGCTCGACGCCCTGGTCGGTTCGCCCGCGTTCGCGATCGGCCCGGACTGGACGATCAGTGCCTGGAACGACGCGTACGCCACCCTCTACCCGGCGATCGCGACCCTGCCCACGACGGAGCGCAACCTGCTGTGGGTCGTGTTCACCGACCCCTTCGTCCGGGAGCTGCTGCCGGACTGGGAGACCACCAGCCGCCGGTTCCTGGCCGAGTTCCGGGCCGAGGCGGGAGCGCGGCTGAGCCAGCCCGACTGCCGGCGTCTCGTCGCTCGACTCCAGGACCACAGCCCGGAGTTCCGTGAGGCCTGGCCGCGGCACGACATCGAGGGGTTCGCGTCTCGGCTGCGGACGTTCCGGACCGCTGCCGGCGAGCTGGAGTTCGAGCACCACCGACTGGCGGCGGCCGACCAACGGGACCTCTTCGTGGTGATCTACACGCCCACCGGCCCGGAGACGGTCGAGCGGCTCGCCCGTCTCGCGGAGTCCCGGTCACGCTGAATCGGAAGATGCATTGCCGGGCGCTGCGCCGTGACAGGATGGTCGGGCTATGGAACCGGCCCCCTCAGACTCCTTCAGCTGGCGGCAGGTGGCGGTTCCGGTCTACGGGCCGACCCTCCTGGTCTCGATCGGGGCGGGCGCGATCCTGCCGCTGGTCGCCCTGTCGGCTCGCGACCTCGGGGCCAGTGTGGGCATCGCGGCGCTGGTGGTGGCCATGCTCGGCATCGGTCAGCTGGTCGGGGACCTGCCGGCCGGCGCGCTGGCGGCCAGGATCGGTGAGCGCCGGGCGCTGATCATCGCCTGCCTGGTCGACGTGGTCGCCCTGGTGGGGGCGTACCTGGCGCCCTCGGTGCTGGCCCTGTCGGCCGCGGTGTTCGTCGCCGGGTTGGCCAACGCGGTGTTCAGCCTGGCCCGGCAGGCCTACCTGACAGCTGTGGTCCCGATGCGGATCCGGGCCCGGGCCATGTCCACCCTGGGTGGCATCTTCCGGATCGGCAGCTTCCTCGGTCCGTTCGTCGGCGCCATCATCGTGCTGCGGATCGACATCGCCAGCGCGTACGTGTTCGCTGCCGTGATGAGCCTGGCCGCCGCCGGGCTGGCCGCCCTGCTCCCCGATCTCCCGGTCCCGCCCGAACGCCCGACCGCCGCCGGATCCCCGGTCGAGAAGATCACCGTCTTCTCCGTCCTGGCCCGGCACCGACGGGTGCTGCTGACCCTGGGCACAGGGGTGCTGGTGCTGTCGGCAGCACGGTCGACCCGGCAGGTGATCGTGCCGCTGTGGGCCGAGGCCCAGGGCATCGACGCCGCCACCACGAGTGTGATCTTCGGCATCTCCGCCGGCGTCGACATGCTGCTCTTCTTCCCGGGCGGTCTGATCATGGACCGGTACGGCCGCGCCGCCGTGGCCATCCCGGCCATGATCACCCTCGGGGTCGGCTTCGTGCTGCTGCCGCTCACCCACACGGCTCTCACCGTCGGGCTGGTGGCGTGTCTGATGGGCCTGGGCAACGGCATCTCCTCCGGCGTCGTCCTCACCCTCGGCGCCGACGCGGCGCCGGTCGAGGGCCGGACGCAGTTCCTGGGCGGCTGGCGGCTCTGCGCCGATCTGGGCAACGCCCTCGGTCCACTCGCCATCGGAGGCATCACGGCGATCGCCACCCTCGGGTTGGCCACCATGGTGATGGGGGTGGTCACGTGGCTCGGATCCGGCTGGCTGGCGCGGTTCATACCCGTAAGGTTGCGCGAGTGAGCGACGAACTGGTCTGGATCGACTGCGAGATGACGGGCCTCGACCTCGTCGCCGACGCCCTGGTCGAGGTCGCCGTGCTGGTCACCGACGCCGAGCTCAACGTGCTCGGTGAGGGCGTCGACGTGGTGATCAAGCCGTCGGACGAAGCGCTGGACCAGATGAACGACTTCGTGCGCGCCATGCACACCTCCTCCGGTCTGCTGGACAAGCTGGCCGGCGGCATCACCATGGCCGACGCCGAGGAGCAGGTGCTGGCCTACGTCAAGGAGCACGTGCCGGAGGCCCGCAAGGCCCCGCTGGCCGGCAACACGATCGGCACCGACCGCGCCTTCCTGGCCCGCGACATGCCGAGCCTGGAAGGGCACGTGCACTACCGCAACGTGGACGTCTCCTCGTTCAAGGAGCTCGCCCGGCGCTGGTACCCCCGGATCTACTTCCACACCCCGGCCAAGAGCGGCAACCACCGGGCGCTGGCCGACATCCGCGAGTCGATCGAGGAGCTGCGCTACTACCGCGACGCGATGTTCGTCCCCCGGCCCGGCCCGGACACCGCGACCTGCAAGGAGATCGCCGCCCGGCACCAGGGCATCCTGACCCCGCCGGTGTCCACCGCCGACACCGACACCGACACCGCCATCGATCCCGCCGAGGACCCCGCGACCACCGGATCCGGCGCCGCCACGAACTGATTTCGGGGCAGGCGGTCCCGACCGCTATGCTTCACGCTGCTGTCGGCGCCGGAAGGCGTACGAGCATGGTGGGTGTAGCTCAGTTGGTAGAGCACCTGGTTGTGGTCCAGGTGGCCGCGGGTTCGAGTCCCGTCACTCACCCCACCTCGTCACAGGGCCCGGACTGCAGAGTCCGGGCCCTGTGGCGTGCTGGTCCCGACGCTGTGAGGTCCCGGCCCCGACGCAGTGACGTCCGGCGCCGGGCGCAGTCCCCGGCCGCGGCGGGCGACGTCCCACCTCCGGACGGCCACCGTCCGTAGACTCGGCGGCGCCGGATCGACGACGCTGACTCCGACGACGCTGACTACGACGTACGCCTCGCCGTCCGCCGACCACCACGGGAGCTGACCATCACCGAGCTGACGACCACCAAGCGGTCTGCGCCGGCCACCGTCCGGCTGGCGGTCGCCACCGGCGCCGGCCGGCTGGCCGCGACCGCCTCGAAGCTGCTGGGTCGTGGGGCGGGCACCGCGATCAAGGGTGCGGTGATGCTGAAGATCGACCCGAAGGCGCTGCCGCACCTGCTCACCGGCAAGCACCTGGCCATGGTGTCGGGCACCAACGGCAAGACCACCACGACCCACTTCCTGGCCGCTGCGGTCCGGGCCGGGCTGGATCCCGGCGGCGCCCGCGTCGTGCACAACGCGGACGGGGCCAACCTGCACGGCGGCATCACCGCGGCCCTGTCCACCAAGCCGCGGGCCAGCTGGGCGATCATCGAGACCGACGAGCGCGTGGTCGCCGACATGATCAGACTCGGCCGGCCCGAGGTGCTGGTGCTGCTCAACTTCTCCCGCGACCAGCTCGACCGGCACCACGAGATCAAGGCCCTCGGCCGTTCCTGGCGCACGGCGCTGGCCGCCGCCGGCGGGGACGGTCCGGTGGTGGTGGCCAACGCCGACGAGCCGCTGGTGGTGTGGGCCGCACAGTCTGCCCGCCGGGTCATCTGGGTGGACACCGCCACGACCTGGACCCAGGACGCCTCGCTCTGCCCGGAGTGCGGTGCCCTGCTGCTGCGCACCCAGCCGGACGAGACCGGCGGTCACGGTGGGCACTGGCGCTGCTCCCGCTGTGACCTGGCTCAGCCGGAGGCCACCTACCGGGTGGTCGACGGGCGGATCCTCGATCCGGCCGGCGCGGTCTGGGACCCGCAGCTGCAGGTGCCCGGGGCCTTCAACATCAGCAACGCGGCCTGCGCGCTGGCGGCCGCGGTGCAGCTCGGGGTGCCCACCGCGACGGCTATCGAGGGGATGCGGACGGTCACCGCGCCGGCGGGTCGGTTCGCCACCACCCAGTTCGGTGCCACCACCGCCCGGTTGCTGCTGGCCAAGAACCCGGCCGGCTGGGCCGAGGCCCTGCCGCTGGCCCAGACCACCGAGGTGGTGCTGGCCATCGACTCCGCCGCCGCCGACGGCCGCGACGTGTCCTGGCTGTGGGACGTCGACTACGAGCAGCTGGCCGGCCGCACGGTGATCGCCACCGGTCCCCGCGCCCAGGACCTGGCCGTACGGCTGGCGTACGCGGGGGTGGAGCACCGTTGCGTGCCGGACCTGGCGCAGGCCATGGCCGACCACCCCGAGCCGGTGGACGTGATCGCGACGTACACACCGTTCCAGCGACTGCGCAAGATGGGTGGGGTCTGATGGCTGAGCTCATCGGCCGAGCACCGGTGGAGATCGTGCTCGTCTACCAGTCGCTGCTGGGCATCTACGGTGACCGCGGCAACGCCACCGTGCTGGCCAAGCGGTTGCAGTGGCGCGGCTACGACACCATCCTGACGGTGGTCGAGCCCGGCGACTCCCTGCCCGACAGCGGTCACGTCTACCTGCTGGGCGGGGGCGAGGACGCGGCCCAGATCTCCGCGGTCGACGCGCTGCGGGCCGACGGCGGTCTGCACCGCGCGGTCGATCGCGGGGCGGCGGTGTTCGCGGTCTGCGCCGGCTACCAGATCATCGGCTACAGCTTCACCGTCGGCGAGCGCGACGAGGAGATCGAGGGACTCGGGCTGCTGGACGTGACCACCACCCGCGGACCCGTGCGGGCAGTCGGGGAGATCCTCACCCGCTGGCACGGCCGCGAGGGCGACGACGCCCTGCTCACCGGCTTCGAGAACCACGGCGGGTACACCACGCTCGGCCCGTCGGCCACCCCGCTGGCCCGGGTCGAGGTCGGGGTGGGCAACGCCGCCGACGGCACCGAGGGCGCCATCGACGGCTCGGTCATCGGCACCTACCCGCACGGCCCGGTGCTGGCCCGCAACCCCGCCCTGGCCGACCACGTGCTGCAGCTGGCCCTGGGCGAGGAGCTGGCGCCACTGCCCCGGCCCGAGATCGACGAGCTGCGCCGGCAGCGGTTGGCGGCGGTGCTCAAGCGCAACGGCTGAGCCGGCCGACGCGGCCCGTTTCGGACCTACTCTGGATGAATGCCGCGTCACCGCAGCAGCAGACTCGCGCTCGGGTGCTTCGGCGCGGTCGCGGCCGTGGACCTGGTGGCCGAGCTGCTCGGTTGGCGGTCGGTGGCGTTCGGCTGCCGGATGCTGTTGATGCCGCTGCTGGCTTGGTGCGTCTGCGCCTCCGGGCCGGTCCGTCGGCGGTCGGTGATCTTGCTGCTCGTCGCTCTCGGTTTCTCCTGGTTGGGCGACCTGAGTGCTGCGGTGCTGATCAAGATCGCCTTCTTCCTGGTGGCCCAGATCGTCTACGTGGTGGCGTTCTGGCCGTCCTGGCGACAGAGCCTGATCGCCCGCCCCCCGCTGGCTGCCGCGTACGGTCTGGCCCTGACCGCAGTGGTCGCCCTGGTCGCGACGGCGGCCGGTCCGCTGGCGGTCCCGGTCGGCGTCTACGGCACCAGCCTGGCCGTGATGGCCCTGCTGGCCACCGGCATGGGTCGGCTGACCGGCCTCGGCGGTGCCCTGTTCCTGGTCTCCGACATCGTGTTGGCGGTCGAGCTGTTCGTGGCCCCCGGCGCGATCCCGTACGCCCTGTTCGTGAACATGGCGCTCTACCTGCCGGCGCAGCTGTTGATCACCCTGGGGGTGCTCCGGCGGGTCGCCACGGACGTCGGACCGCAGGCGGTCGACCGGGTAGCGTGACGCGCATGTTGACCCGCACCCTCGGCCCGTTCACCGTCTCCGCCATCGGTCTCGGCGGGATGCCGATGTCGATGAACAACGACTCGGTCTACCCCAGCGAGACCGACGCCATCGCCACCGTGCACGCCGCTCTGGACGCCGGCGTCACCTTCATCGACACCGCCGACATCTACGCCCCCTCGTGGGACACGATGGGCCACAACGAGGTCCTGATCGGCAAGGCGCTGCGGGCGTACGGCGGCAGCCTGGACGGCGTGGTCGTCGGCACCAAGGGCGGCATCACCCGGGGCGAGGGCGAGACCTGGGGCCGGGACGGCTCCATCGGCTATCTGCGGTCGGCGGTGGAGAAGTCGCTGCGCAACCTCGGGGTCGAGCAGATCGACCTCTACCAGTGGCACCGGCCCGACCGCTGGCAGGTGTACGGCGAGGTCATCGGTCACTTCAAGACCCTGCAGGACGAGGGCCTGATCAAGGCCATCGGCATCTCCAACGCCAACGTCGAGGAGATCCAGGTGGCCATCGACGTCCTCGGCGAGGGCGGCCTGGCCAGCGTCCAGAACGAGTTCTCGCCCAGGTTCCGCTGCAGCACCGACGAGCTGGAGTTCTGCGGCGAGCACCAGGTCGCCTTCCTGCCGTGGAGCCCGCTCGGTGGCACCGGCGGTGGCGCTCGTGAGGTCGGTGACCGGTTCGCCGCCTTCGGCGAGATCGCCGCCGCCCACGGGGTCAGCCCGCAGCAGGTCGTGCTGGCCTGGGAGCTCGCGCTGGGCGAGCACGTGATCCCGATCCCCGGCGCCCGGCGGCCGGCGTCCATCACCGACTCCGCCCAGGCCACCCACCTCGTGCTCAGCGCCGAGGAGCTCGAACGCTGCTCGGCCACGCCCGGCACCCACTGACGCCGGTGACGACCCCGGCCCCGCGCCACGCCTCCACGTCCAGCGACCCTGCGATCGGTGATCCGGGTGAGCGTGACGTGCTGATCATCGGTGGCGGCCACAACGGTCTGGTGGCTGCCACCTACCTGGCCCGGGCCGGGCTGACGGTCACCGTGCTGGAAGCCGGGGACCGGTTCGGTGGGGCGGTGGCCAGTGCGCAGCTCTTCGCCGGGGTGGACGTGCGGCTGTCCCGGTTCTCCTACCTGGTCTCGCTGCTGCCGCAGCAGATCATCGATGACCTCGGCCTGGCTCTGGAGCTGCGCTCGCGCCGGATCGCCTCCTACACCCCGGTCGGGGACGGTGGACTGCTGGTCGAGCGTCAGGCGGGTGAGACGACCCGCGCGTCCTTCGCCGCCGGGCCGGGTGCGGAGGCGTACGCGGCCTTCACCGAGCTCGAGGCGCGACTGCACCGGTTCGCCGCGGCGGTGGCCCCGACCCTGACCGCACCGCTGCCCCGGGCCGACCAGATCCGGGAGGCGGTCGGCGACCAGCTGTGGGACGACCTGGTGCAGCGACCCATCGGCGAGCTGATCGAGCGCACCGTCGCCGACGACCACCTCCGCGGGATCCTGCTCACCGACGCGCTGATCGGCACGTTCGCCGACGCCCACTCCCCCGGGCTCGCCCAGAACCGCTGCTTCCTCTACCACGTGGTCGGCAACGGCACCGGCGAGTGGAAGGTGCCCGTCGGCGGGATGGGCACCGTCGCGGCCGCCCTGGAAGCGGCCGCGCTGGCGGCGGGGGCCGAGCTGCGGACCGGCGCCGAGGTGGTCGGCCGTGGACCCCACCGGCGACGGCGTGACCCTGACGGTGGCCGGCGGCGAGCGGCTCACGGGTCGCACGGTGCTGGCCAACTGCGCGCCGTCCACCCTGGCCGGTCTCCTCGGGGAGACCGCGCCTCGCCCGGAGGGTTCCCAGGTCAAGATCAACATCGTGCTCCGCCGGCTGCCGACGTTCCGGTCCGGCATCGATCCGGCGACCGGGTTCGCCGGGACCCTGCACCTGCACCAGTCCTACGACGAGCTGGCTCAGGCGTACGCCACGGCCGCGGCGGGCGAGATCCCCGATCCGCTCCCCTGCGAGAGCTACTGCCACTCGCTGACCGACCCCTCGATCGTCGCCCCCGCGCTGCGGGAGCAGGGTTTCCACACCCTCACGATCTTCGGTCTGCACACCCCGGCCCGGCTGTTCGACCATGATCACGACGCCGTCCGCGACCGGGTCCTGTCCGCCGCGCTGGCCTCGCTCCAGTCGGTGCTGGCCGAACCGCTGGCCGACTGCATCGCCTCGGATGCGCACGGTGAGCCCTGCATCGAGGTGATGAGCCCGCAGGACGTCGAGCGGGAGGCCCGGCTGCCCGGCGGTCAGATCTTCCACGGCGACCTGGCCTGGCCCTGGCTGGCCGACGGCGAGGACGCCAGTCACGCCGGCCGAGCGCTGGGGGGTGGCGACCAGCCACCCGTCGATCCTGCTGTGCGGGTCGGGAGCCCGGCGTGGCGGTGCGGTCAGCGGACTCGGTGGCCACAACGCGGCGATGGCGGTGCTGGAGAGGTGGCGCTGATCACCCCGGGTGACCCAGCCGTCCCGCGTCCGGCCAACCGATTTCGCGAGCTGGCCCGACGCTTTGCTAGTGTTTCTCCTCGCGCGCCGCTAGCTCAATTGGCAGAGCAGCTGACTCTTAATCAGCGGGTTGGGGGTTCGATTCCCTCGCGGCGCACCGTTCGACCCGATCAGGCCGCCTTCTGCTGAAGGCGGCCTGTTTGTTGCCTGACCTCCCGGCAGCGACTCAGGTGCCGGTTGACCCACGCTGATCACGTACTGCTCCGTCCGCTTCGGGCGCCCCTCGTGCCTGCCTGCTCGAGCGCGCCGGACATGACTCCGTGGTGCCAACTGGGCGTCCAGGACAGCCCTCGTGCCACCAGATCTGACTCCGTGGTGGCATCCGGCGCCCAGGACGGCCCTCGTGCCACCAGATCTGACTCCGCGGTGCCATCCGGCGCCCAGGCCAGTCATCGTGCCGCCCGACGCCCGAGTCGCGCCGATCCTCAGTAGTGGGTCAGGAGGCGGGCGCCGGCCACCAGTCCCGAGCAGATGCAGGCGCGGGAGCCGACGCCCAGCAAGGTCGCCGCACACCAGCGGGCGCTGATCACGTCGTGCGCTGACTCCGGGTGCCCACAGACGGCGCAGAGCTCGGCCACCGTGTCGGGCTGGTCGGTCAGGGGGGAGGTGACGTCGTGCACGGAAGGTCCTCACAGGCCGTTCGCCGGCCGGATGCCGATCGCCAAGGACAGCCGACGAGACGTCAACAGGAAATCCGAAGTGCCTCCACCCTACGCGGGAGCCGGATCCGCTCCACACGCCCGTGCACCTCAGCTCCTGGAGGCCGGACAACGACCACCGCTCTCTGAGGCCGCAACTGCCCTCCGCTCCCCCGATCCGACCCGATCAGATCCGACCCGAGATCCGCCCGCAGTCCGACCCGGCTCCGATCCGCCGGCCCGTTAGGTGTTATCCGGTCGCGCGCCTACGTTGGGAGGGACAAGAGATGAACGCGACCAGTGTTCGCTCTTGGGTCACCGGAAGCAGGCCCGCCATGAGCAGCCGCACCCTGAACGCCACCGGCTTGGGATCGAAGAGCTTCGAGAACGACCGGACCGTCACCCTCGCACCCCGAGCCGAGCTCGGTTTCGACTGCCCGGCACACCACCACTTCTCGATCGCCTTCTCCACCGAAGCCACCCTCCCGGGCTCGTGGGACTGCCCCACCTGCTGGGCTCCGGCGGTGCGCTCCGACGGCGTACGGGCCACCGAACCTGCCGACCAAGCCGATCCGCACCCACTGGGACATGCTGCGCGAGCGTCGGTCCGTCGCCGAGCTCCAGGAGCTCCTGGCCGAGCGGCTCGCGCTGCTGAAGGCCGGCGTCATCGGTCCGGGTGTCCACGAGTGGGCGCCTCCGAGGAAGCGACACGCCGCGTAGCGGTCCTGTCCTGCCAGCCGAGGCGACGACACCGCCGAGTCCTCGGGCTCGGCGGTGTCGCATCTCGTCAGGGCGTACGGGTGTTTCAGCCGCTGACGGCGGCCGCGAGCTGGGCCAGGGAACCCTCCAGCTCGTCCTTGCTCACCAGCGGGAAGCTGATCGTGCGGAGCAGCTGCTTGTCGGTCACCTTCGACCAGTCGTAGGTCAAGGAGACGTCGGTCTGGTCGGGTCCGGTCGGGGTGAGCTCGTAGAGCCACTCCCAACCGGGCGGCTCCTGGCCGGCCGGTGCCGTCGTCCAGGCCAGCAGCTGGTTCGGCTGGTAGCCGGTGACGTGGTTGTCGGTCTGGTACTCCCCACCCATGTGGTCGCCGGCCATGTTCATCCGGAACGTGTCGCCGACGGCGCTGATCCGCTGGGGGCGGTCGGCGGACCGGACGAAGCCGGACCCGTCGAACTCGGCGTGGCGGTCGGGGTTGGTGAGCAGGTCGAAGACCTGGGCGGGCGCCACGTCGATGCTGCGCTGGACGGTGATGGAGGTTTCGTCGGTCATGCTTTACAACGTACACACGGCTGCGCCGAGCGACGCCCCGGCGGTTGCGTGAGAACGTTCACGGAGTAGGTTGAAACGATGCACTTCCGTTATCTCGGCAACTCCGGACTCAAGATCTCGGAGATCACCTACGGCAACTGGCTGACGCACGGCTCTCAGCTGGAGAACGAGCAGGCCACGGCCTGCGTCCACGCCGCGCTCGACGCCGGCATCAGCACCTTCGACACCGCCGACGTCTACGCCAACACCAAGGCCGAGACGGTCCTCGGCGAGGCTCTCCAGGGGCAGCGACGCGAGTCGCTGGAGATCTTCACCAAGGTCTTCGGTCCGACCGGCCCCAAGGGTCACAACGACGTCGGCCTGTCCCGCAAGCACATCATGGAGTCGGCCACCGCCTCGCTGCGCCGCCTGCAGACCGACTACATCGACCTCTACCAGGCGCACCGGTACGACTACGAGACGCCGCTGGAGGAGACCATGCAGGCGTTCGCCGACCTGGTCCGCCAGGGCAAGGTGCTCTACGTCGGGGTCAGCGAGTGGACCGCCGACCAGCTCCGGGACGGTGCTGCCCTGGCCTCCGAGCTCGGCTTCCAGCTGATCTCCAACCAGCCGCAGTACTCAGCGCTGTGGCGGGTCATCGAGGCCGAGGTGGTGCCGACCAGCCGTGAGCTGGGCATCTCCCAGGTCGTCTGGTCCCCCATCGCCCAGGGCGTCCTGACCGGCAAGTACGTGCCGGGTCAGGATCTGCCGGAGGGATCGCGGGCCACCGACGACAAGGGTGGCGCCTCCATGATCTCCCGCTGGATGCGGGACGACGTGCTCGAGCGGGTGCAGGAGCTCAAGCCGCTGGCCGCCGACGCGGGTCTGTCGATGGCTGCCCTGGCCGTGGCCTGGGTGCTGCAGAACGACAACGTGGCCACCGCGATCATCGGTGCGTCCCGCCCGGAGCAGGTGCACGACAACGTCGCCGCCGCCGGGGTCACCCTGCCGGCCGAGCTGCTGAGCAAGATCGACGAGGTGCTCGATCCGGTGATCGAGCGCGACCCCGCCCGCACCGAGGAGAGCTCGCCCAAGACCCGCGAGGTCTGATCCGACTGCTGCCGCGCCCCACTCCGACCCACCCGCACCAGGGTGACGACGGGAGGGGTGCGGCAGCGTCGTCTCCGGACCCGGGCAGGCCACCCGGTGGTGACCGTTAGCCTGCGGACGTGGAGTCCTACCTGGTCCCCGCCCGGGAGGGAGCGGCCGAGATCGAGGTCAAGCGGTCCCGGTTCCGGGCCCGGGTCGTCCGGGTGCAGACCGAGGAAGCGGCTCGGGCGGTGATCACCGAGGAGCGGCGTGCGCACGGGACGGCTGGCCACCACTGCTCCGCCTTCGTCCTGGGACCGGGCGGGTCGACGGTGCGCAGCAGCGACGACGGCGAGCCGTCCGGCACCGCCGGACCGCCCATCCTGGATGCCCTGCGCGGGGCCGGCCTGAGCGACGCCGTAGCGGTCGTGTCCCGCTGGTTCGGCGGCACCCTGCTGGGCACCGGCGGTCTCGTCCAGGCGTACGGGGACGCCACCCGCGCAGCCCTGCAGGACGCCGGAAACCGGCGGCGCGAGCTCCGTCACCGACTCGGGATCGAGGTCGACCTGGCCACTGTGGGCCGGCTGGAGGACCTGCTGCGTCGGGAGGGCGCAGGCGTCCGGGTGGAGTACAGATCGGCGGGAGCCACGATCCTGGCCGCAGCCCGGGCTCAGGACCTCGACCGACTGCGGACGGTGATCATGACCACCACCGGCGGGTCGGCCGGGATCGCTGACCTACCGGCCACCTGGGTCGACCTACCGGCCTGACGCGCCCGCCCAGACGCAGACAGGGGCGGCACCCGATCGGGTGCCGCCCCTGCTTGCAGGAAGGTCGTGCGCTACTTCACGCCACCAGCCGTCAGGCCGGCGACGATGCGGCGCTGGAAGATCAGCACCGCCAGCAGGAGCGGCACGGTCACGATCACACCGGCGGCCATGATGGTGCCGTACGGGGTGTCGAAGCCGGTCGTGCCGGTGAACTTGCTGATCGCCACCGTCGCCGTCTGGATCCGGGGATCCGGGGCGAAGGTCAAGGCGATCAGGAACTCGTTCCAGGCCGCGATGAAGGTGATGATCGCGGTCGTGAACACACCAGGCGCAGCGAGCGGGATGATCACCTTGCGGAACGCCTGTCCCGGGGTGCACCCGTCGACCATCGCCGCCTGCTCGAGCTCGACCGGCAGCTGCCGGAAGAACGCGGTCAGGTTCCACACCGCCAGTGGCAGCGCGAAGGACAGCGAGGGCACGATCAGCGCCTGGTAGGTGTTGATCCAGTACGGGAACCAGCCGAACGGCGGGGTCGAGCTGAACATCTTCAGCAGCGGGATCAGCAACGTGATGCCGGGGAACATCGAGCAGGCGATGATGACGCCCAGCACGAGGGCCTTGCCCCGGAACGCCAACCGAGCCAGCGCGTACGAGGCGACCATGCCGATGACCAGGGTCAAGATCGTGGTCGTCCCGGCGACGATCACCGAGTTCAGCAGGGCCCGTCCGAAGTTGTTGCTGCCCGCGAAGACGCCGATGAAGTTCTGCACCGACGGCGGGTTGGGCAGGAACTCGGTGCTGCGACCCTCGGTGGGCTGCCGGAAGGCGCTGACGATCATCCAGTAGAACGGCAGGATGCAGTAGATCACGATCACCGCCATGCCGACGTAGGACGCGATCATCCCGATCCGGGCCTTGCCGCTCTGCTTCGGGTGCGCGAGCTTGGCGACCTCGTCGGCGGAGGTGTGCTCCTCCACGGTGGTGGTGGACATCAGTGGTTCCCCCCCGTCATCTCGAGCGTGGCGGCTGAGCCGGCGCGCTCCTCGCTGTCGACGCTGCGCCCCTTGCGCTTCTTCTTCTTCTTCGGCGGCGCGTTGTCCCCGACGACGTCGGCTCCGAGCAGCTTCACGAACAGGTAGGCGATCAACATGATGTAGAGGAACAGGATGATCGAGTAGGCCGAGGCCTGCCCGTACCGCTGCTGGTTCGCTTCCTGGTACGCGAAGATCGACAGCGTCTCCACGTAGTACTTGCCCTGCCCGACCATGCCCCAGGGCAGGTCGAACATCCGCATGGTGTCGAGGGTGCGGAAGAGCACCGCCACCACCAGGGTCGGTTTGACCATCGGCAGGGTGATCCGGGTGAACTGCTGCCACGCGGTGGCACCGTCCACCTTCGCCGCCTCGTAGACCTCCGCCGGGATGGTCTGCAGACCAGCCAGCGTCAGCAGACCGATGAACGGGGCGGTCTTCCACACGTCGGCGATCACCACGGCCCAGAAGGCGGGGTTGTCGTCGGCGAGCCAGAGGATCTGGGTGCCGAGGATCCGGTTCATCACCCCGGCCTCGTCGAAGATCAGCTTCCACATCAGCGCCGAGACGATCGTCGGGATCGCCCAGGGCACGAGGATGCCGGCCCGGACCACGCCACGGCCCTTGAAGGCCTTGGACATGATCAGCGCCATCGCCACACCGAGCACCGTCTCCAAGACCACGCAGACGACGGTGAACAACGAGGTGTTGATGAAAGCGTTCCAGAACCGGTCCATGGAGCCGTAGGCCCCGACCACCTGGTTCTGGCCGCCGAAGATGTCGGTGTAGTTCTGCAGCCCGACGAACTGCTCGCCGCCGCCGACCAGACCGGTGACGGGGTCGACGCCGTCGTTGACCCGGAAGAACGACTCCCGGATGGACAAGATGATCGGGATGCCGACGACGACGAGGATCACCAGCAGGGTCGGCGACAGCAGGATCCCGGCCAGGCGTCCCTGGCCGTCGCTGAGGGCGTTCTTCCGTCTCTTCGGCGGAGCCCCCGACGACTTCTTCTCAACAGCAGTGGCTGTTGCCATTCCTCCCTACCTCTCTCCTGAGCCACGTCCAGCGCAGGGCGGGCGAGCTGCCCACACTGCGCTGGACGCGACATCGGAACGGATCAGACGAGCTACTGGATCAGGCCCTCGAGCTTGGTCTGCAGGTCGGACAGGGCGGCGTCACTGGTCGTCTGCCCCTGCAGGGCGCCGTACGCAGAGTCCTGGATGGCCAGGGTCACGTCGCCGTACTTGACGGCCACCGGTCGCGGCTGAGCGGTCTCGATCGACTTCAGCAGGATCGGCATGTAGGCGAACTGCTTGGTGACGTCGGCATCGGTGTACAGGGCGGTCCGGGTGGGGGCCGCCGAGGTGGCGATGACGTTCGACTTCTGGATGTCCTGCGAGGTCCACCACTTGATGAACTCGGTCGCGGTGCCCTTGTTCTTGGCGTACTTGCTGATCGCCATGTTGTGGCCACCGAGGCTGGAGACACCGGCGCCGGACTCACCCGGCAGCGGGGCCACGTCGAACTTGCCGACGACCTTGGACGAGCCGTCGTCCTTGCTGGCCAGCGAGTACACGTACGGCCAGTTGCGGTGGAAGATCAGGTTGCCGTCCTGGAACGCCTGGCGACCCTGCTCCTCCTGCCAGGTGATCGCACCCTTGGGGATGGTGCCGTCCTTGAACCAGTTGACCATCCGGTCCAGCCCGGCCTTGGCCTCGGGGGTGTTGACGTTCGGCTTGCCGTCCTCGCCGACGATGACGCCACCGGCGGAGTTCACGTTCTCGGCGAAGTTGACCGTCAGACCCTCGTACTTGTTGTACTGGCCGGCGAAGCAGTTCAGCTTCGAGTCGTTCTCGCCCGCCTTGATCTTGTCGCAGGCGGACTTCAGCTCGTCCCACGTGGTGGGGGGCTGCAGGTCGTACTTCTCCAGCAGGTCCTTGCGGTAGTACAGCAGCCCACCGTCGGAGGACGCCGGGTAGGCGTACAGCTTGTTGAAGTACTTGGCGGTGTTCACCGTGGCCGGCAGGAAGTCGTCGGTCGGGAACTTGTCCGCGGGCAGCTCGTCCACGATCTGGTTGGCCGCGAACTCTGCGGTCCACACGACGTCGACGCTCAGCACGGTCATCTTGTCGGACTTGATCTGCGCGTTCTGCAGCATCTGCGCGCGCTGCTGGTCGGCGTTGTCCGGGAGCTCCTGGAGCGTGACCTTCTCGTCCGGGTGCTCGGAGTTCCACTGGGCGATCAGCTTCGGGACGTTGCCCGAGGTGTCCTTGCCCTGGACGTAGGTGATCGGGCCCTTCTGGTCGTACGCCGCGTCGGCGGATGCGCCGCCGCCCGGCGTCGTCTCGCTACCGCCGCCGCCACAGGCGGCCACCGCGAGGAGAGCGGTCAGGGAGCCGGCCGCGATCGCGATCCGGCGCGCACGTCGTGCGAAAGCCATGCATGCCTCACTTCGTTGTCGTGACACCGATGTCTGCGGGTGCCGTCGGGTCACACTAGGCGTCCCGCAACACGAACGTAATAGAAACACAGGCGGCGTTAAGGATTGTTATAGACGGCTAGCACACCGAACCGGTTCAGGAAAAGACCGCCCATCGCCCGGAGAACGTTCACAATGAGTGCAAGCGCTGGAGGCCAGATCTTTCGGCAAGCGCTGTTACCTGCGGGGTCAGCTCACAGGTAGAGACCGGTCTGCCCGTCGGGCAGACCCTCGGTCGCCACGGCGTGCAGGTCCCGCTCGCGGAGCAGCACGTAGTCCTTGCCGCGGACCTCGACCTCGGCCCGGTCATCGGGGTCGAACAGCACCCGATCACCCACCCGTACGCTGCGGACGTTGGCGCCGGCGGCCACCACCGAAGCCCAGCCGAGCCGCTTGCCGATGGCCACGGTGGCCGGGATGACGATGCCGCCGCCGCTGCGGCGTTCACCCGCCTCACCGTCGGTGGAGACGAGCACCCGGTCGTGCAGCATCCGGATCGGGAGCTCAGCGGAGCCCTCGGTGCCGTTCGTCACCGGGTCAGCTCCGGCCGCGACGGACCAGCCCGCGGACGACGGCCAGGAACACCAGCCCGCCCACCACGGCACCGGCGACCGCGAGCACCCGGTTGCTGCGCAGATCGCCTCGGGCGTTGAAGACCAGCGCCTTGGCGGCATCCACCTCGTTGCCCACGAACTGCTTGACGCTGTCGATCTGGCGCTGCTTGATCCGGGTCGGGTGGACCGTGTCGATGAACGCCTCGGCGGAGTGCGCCAACCGCAACCGGGCGGCAGCCAGGTCGGCCTCGATCTGCTCGGGCGTCCTGGTCGGCTGGGTGCTGTCGTTCGAAGCCACGTCTCTCCTCGTCATTCGGAACTCGGCTCAGCCTAGGGCAGAGCGGCGGCGCCGGTCGTCAGCGCTGGCCAGGTAGACGGTGTTGGTCGCCGGTCGCTGCTGCAGCGGGTTCGCGAAGCTGACCACCTCGGCGTGCACCGTCGTGAACACCGTCGCCAGGACGTCGAGGTAGTCCTGGTCCGGCGGGTCGTTGGACCAGAGGCCGAACACGCCGCCGGGTGTCAGCCGGGATTCCAGCGCGGCGGCACCGGCGCTGGTGTAGAAGTCGGCGTTGCCGGCGCCGAGCTGATGACGCGGCGAGTGGTCGATGTCGACCAGGATGGCGTCGAACCGGCGGCCGGGCGCCGCCGGGTCGAAGCCGCCCTCCCGGTTCATCGCGAAGAAGTCGCCGTGCTCCAGACGGCACCGGGGATCGGTGGCGAGCCTGCGACCCAGCGGCACCAGCTCCCGCTGGTGCCAGCTGATCACCGGGGCCAGTGCGTCGACCACGATCAGCTCGCGGACGCGGTCGTCAGCCAGCGCCGCGGCGGCCGTGTAGCCCAGACCCAGACCGCCGACCACGACCTGCCAGCCGTCCCCCGCCGGGCCGCGTCGCTGCAGCCACTCCAGGGCCAGCTCGCTGAGCGCGATCTCCGCGACCGTGAACAGGCTGGACATCAGGTACTCCTCGCCCAGCTTGACCTCGAAGATGTCGATCCCGCTGCTCGGATCCTGACGTCGGCGCAGGCTCACCTCGCCGATCGAGGTCGGCTCCCAGGCCAGCTCCTCGAACCGTCTGCTCACCTGTCGCCTGCTCTCATCCGGCTCGTTCCATCCTGGTCACCGCCACGGCAGTCCCGTCTGCGGATGCCGTGCCCGCCGACGTCACAGTCGCTGTCGTCGGTGCCGAAGGAGGGACTCGAACCCTCACACCCGAAGGCACAGGAACCTAAATCCTGCGTGTCTGCCAGTTCCACCACTCCGGCGCGGTCGTCGCGCGCCCCTCCCCACGGGCAGGTCCGGGCGCGCGCCCGTCTCAGATCTTCAGGTCACGCTTGAGCTTGTCGACGTGCCCGGACGCCTTGACGTTGTACTGCGCGACGTCGACGGTGCCGGTGCCGTCGGCGGCCACGTCGACCACGAAGGTGGACCGGATGACGCCCTCGACGAGCTTGCCGTAGAGCATCTTGCTGCCGTACGCCGCGTACGCCGTCAGGGTCTGCTTGTCCGGGTCGGCCAGCAGCGGGAAGGCCACCGACTGCGCCGCCTTGAACTGCGCCAGCTTGTCGGGGCTGTCCGGCGAGATGCCGACCACGGCCAGGCCGGCGGAGTCCAGGTCCTCGACGGCCGCGGTGAAGTCGACGGCCTGGGTGGTGCACCCCGGGGTCATCGCCGCGGGGTAGAAGTAGACGATCACCTTGCCGCCGGCGTAGTCGGCCAGGGAGACCTGGTTGCCGTCGGCGTCGGTGAGGGTGAAGGCGGGGGCGACATCGCCAGGGGCCAGTCGATCGGTCATGATCACCACCCTAGCGAGCCGGCGCGGGTCGGCGGCCCACTGCTCGTCCCCCGGTGACCGCGCACTCCGCCCGGTGACCGCGCACTCGGCCCGGTGACCGCGCACTCCGCCCGGAGCCCCTGACGCAGCAGGAGCCCAGCAGCCGGTGGCTGCTGGACTCCTCGGGTGGTGCGAGATCTCATCCCGTACCGGCCGCCGCCGCGTCGATCAGTGGGAAGCGGGCTTCGGCGGTGCTCATGCCGGGGTTGTTGCCGACGCCCTCGTCGACCGCGATCTTGGCGGCGGTGATCGTCGCGTAGGTCGCACCGGCGATCGCCGCGCCGATGATCGGGGCCACGATGAACAGCCAGACCTGGCTGAGGGCCGCGCCGCCGGCGAACCAGGCGACACCCAGCGAGCGGGCCGGGTTGACCGAGGTGTTGGTCACCGGGATGGAGACCAGGTGGATCAGGGTCAGGCCCAGGCCGATGGCGATCGGGGCGAAGCCCTTCGGTGCCCGGTCGTCGGTCGCGCCCAGGATGATGTAGAGGAAGATCGCGGTCAGCACGACCTCGACCACCAGGCAGGCCACCAGCGAGTAGCCACCGGGTGACCGGTCGCCGTAGCCGTTGGTGGCGAAGCCGCTCTCCACGGCGCTGAAGCCCGGCTTGCCGCTGGCGATGAGCAGCAGCACCGCTCCAGCGGCCGTGGCCGCGACGATCTGGGTGATGATGTAGGGCACCAGCAGCTTGGGGTCGAACCGCTTGGCGATGGCCAGGCCGATCGACACGGCGGGGTTGAAGTGCCCGCCGGACACGTGCCCGAAGGCGAACGCGCCGGTCAGCACGGTCAGGCCGAAGGCCAGGGCCACACCGACGAAGCCGATGCCGAGCTGGACCTTGTCGGCGTCACCGCTGATGAACTTGGCGGCCAGGACGGCGGACCCACAACCGCCGAAGACCAGCCAGAAGGTGCCGAGAGCCTCGGCGCCGAGCTTGGCGCTCAGCGGGATCTCTTTCATGGGGACGTCTCTCTTCGAGCAGGCCCACCCACCGCGGACCGTTCGGCAGGAGACTACGACCGCCTCTCAGCAGGCTCCCAGTGTCCACGCCGCAAGAACCCGCACTATTCCGTTTGTCGTCGAAACGTGACAAACGCGAAACCCGGACGGTCCTCCCGGGCCGTCTCGGTCCAGTCCGGGCCGATCTCGGGGAACCGCACGTCCCCGTCGGGCTCGGCGTCCACCTCGGTGATCTCGAGCGTGTCGAGCCGGTCCCACGCGGCGGCGTAGACCTGTCCCCCGCCGGCCACGAACACCTTGCCGGGCCGCAGCGCGAAGGCCCGGTCGAAGGCGGCGTCCAGGTCGGTGACCACGGTGACGCCCTCGGCCCGCCAGGCCGGGTCGCGGGTGACCACGACGGTGGTCCGGCCCGGCAGCGGTCGCCCGATCGAGTCGTACGTCCGGCGGCCCATCACCAGCACGTGGCCCATGGTCAGCGCCTTGAACCGGGACCAGTCCTCGGCGAATCCGCCACGGGATGTCGTTGCCGGCTCCGATCACGCCGTTGCGGGCGACCGCGGCGATCCCGATCACCTCGGGCCGGATCGGGTCGACAGTCGTCGGTTCGCTCATCGCCTCAGACCGCGATCGGGGCCTTGATGCCCGGGTGGGGGTCGTAGCCCTCGATGGTGATGTGCTCCAGACCGAAGCCGTCGATGTCGGTGATCGCGGGATCCAGCCGGAGGGTGGGCAGTGGTCGCGGCTCGCGTTCCAGCTGCCGCCGGGCCTGGTCCAGGTGGTTGAGGTAGAGGTGGGCGTCGCCCAGGGTGTGCACGAAGTCGCCGACCGCGAGATCGCACACCTGCGCCACCAGGTGGGTCAACAACGCGTACGAGGCGATGTTGAACGGGACCCCGAGGAAGATGTCGGCCGACCGCTGGTAGAGCTGGCAGGACAGCCGACCGCGGGGGTCGTCGCTGCCGGCCGGGGCCGGGGCGACGTAGAACTGGAACATCGTGTGGCAGGGCGGCAGGGCCATCTGCTCCAGGTCGCCGACGTTCCAGGCGCTGACCAGGTGCCGGCGCGAGTCGGGGTTGGCCTTCAGCCCGGCGATCACCCTGGCGATCTGGTCCACGTGACCGTCGTCCGGGGTGGGCCAGGAGCGCCACTGGTAGCCGTAGATCGGGCCGAGCTCGCCGGACTCGTCGGCCCACTCGTCCCAGATCGTGACGCCCTGCTCCTGCAGCCACCTCACGTTGGTCGAGCCGCGCAGGAACCACAGCAGCTCCGCCACCACCGAGCGGACGTGCACCTTCTTGGTGGTGAGCAGCGGGAAGCCTGCCGTCAGGTCGAAGCGCATCTGGTAGCCGAACACGCTGCGCGTGCCGGTCCCGGTGCGGTCGGACTTCTCCACCCCGTGGTCGATGACGTGCTGCAGCAGATCGAGGTAGGTCCTCACGACGGTCTCCTGTCGGTGCGCCCGGCGGCGGGCTCGCTGTCGGTCCGCCCCGCGGCAGCGTCAGCTTCGGGGGCTTCAGATTCGGTGGCATCAGATTCGGTGGTGCTTCGGGATCGATTCGGTGGTGTCGACTTCGGCGGTGTCGCCGGCGACCAGCCAGCCCTGCAGGTCCGCCAGGATCGCCCGGACCGCACGACCCCGGTGGCTGATCGCGTCCTTGGCCACCGGGTCGAGCTCGGCGGTGGTCTGCTCCAGGCCGTCGGGCAGGAACAGCGGATCGTAGCCGAACCCGTTCTCCCCCCGGGGCGCCCGCAGCAGCCGCCCTTCGACCACGCCGCGTCGCACCGCCTGCCGGCCGTCGGGAGCGACCATGGCCATCGCGCAGACGAACTGTGCCGTCCGCTGCGCCTCGGGCACGTCGTCCAGCTGACGCAGCAGCAGCGCGTTGTTGTCGGCGTCGTCCGCGTCCGGACCGGCCCAGCGGGCGGAGCGGACACCGGGCATGCCGTTGAGCCGGTCGACGGCGATCCCGGAGTCGTCGGCCAGCGCGATCCGGCCGGTCCGCGCGACCGCGGCGTGTGCCTTGATCAAGGCGTTGCCCTCGAAGGTCGTCTCGGTCTCGGCAGGCTCGGGGTAGGCCGGCAGGTCGTCCAGACCCAGCACGGTCACCGGCAGCCCCGCCGCCGACACCAGCCGCCGGAGCTCGGCCAGCTTCTTGGCGTTGTGGGTGGCCAGCACCACCTCGGTCGTCATCGGCGGTCTCGGCCCAGCCGGCCAGGGCTGCCAGCTGCCGTCATGAGGCGAGCGCAGCCGCTGCCGTCATGAGGCGAGTGCAGCCAGCTGCAGGCGGGTCAGCTCCGCGCAGCCGGACGCACCCAGATCCAGCAGCTGGTCCAGCGTGGCCCGGTCGAAGGGCCGGCCCTCGGCCGTTCCCTGGACCTCGATGAACTCGCCGCTGCCGCTCATCACCACGTTCATGTCGGTGTCGGCGCCGGAGTCCTCGGTGTAGCACAGGTCCAGCATCGGGGTGCCGCCGACGACGCCGACCGACACCGCGGCCACCGAGCCGGTCAGCGGCTCTCCCGCCAGCAGGTTCCGGCGGCGCAGCCACTCCACCGCGTCGTGCAGCGCGACGTACGCCCCGGTGATGGAGGCCGTCCGGGTGCCGCCGTCGGCCTGCAGCACGTCGCAGTCCAGCACGATGGTGTTCTCGCCCAGTGCCCGGTAGTCGATCACCGCACGCAGGCTGCGGCCGATCAGCCGACTGATCTCGTGGGTGCGGCCGCCGATCCGGCCCTTGACCGACTCGCGGTCCGAGCGGGTGTTGGTCGCCCGCGGCAGCATCGCGTACTCACTGGTCACCCAGCCCAGTCCAGAGCCCTTGCGCCAGCGCGGCACGCCCTCGGTCACGCTGGCCGCGACCAGGACCCGGGTCGAGCCGTACTCCACCAGGACCGACCCCTCGGCCTGCTCCAGCCAGCCGCGGGTGAAGCGCACCGGCCGGAGCTGGTCGTCACGTCGGCCGTCGGCCCGCGCCGACGTCTGGTCAGGGTGGTCTGCTCTGGGGTGCTCTGGTCCGACTGTGCTCACGGTGGGCAACTTAGGCGCTCCCACCGACAGTGCAGTCGTCACTTGCCCGTCGCTCCGCTACGGTCGCTCGCGACGGGGCTCACGGTCCAGCGCACACCGGGAGCGGCGAGCTCGACCGGGCGGCGGGTGACGCCGCGGGCCTCGGCCCTGACCTGATCGGGGTCGTGCCAGGGCGGGATGTGGGTCAGCACCAGCACGCCGACCTCGGCGGCGTCGGCCACTGCGGCCGCGTCGGCGCCGGTCAGGTGCAGGTCGGGCGGGTTGTCCGCGCCGGCCAGGAAAGCGGCCTCGGCGAGCAGCAGATCGGCGCCGCGGGCCAGCTCCGCCAGCACCGGAGTGGGGCCGGTGTCGCCGGTGTAGACCAGGGAGCCGCCGCCGGGGGTGTTCTCGCTGACCCGGAGCGCGTACGCCTCCACCGGGTGCGCCACCGGGGCGACGGTGACGGTGAACGGGCCGATGGTCTGCTCCGCGGTCCAGACCCGGTGCTCGAACCAGTCGGCGATG
Organism: uncultured Actinomycetota bacterium; assembly: GCA_963784345.1. Lineage (GTDB taxonomy): Bacteria > Actinomycetota > Actinomycetes > Propionibacteriales > Propionibacteriaceae > Microlunatus. Next base: position 240,583 of record CAWARE010000035.1, on the reverse strand, counting down.
GACGGCCCGGGCTCGCACGCGCCGTCCACCTCGTACGCCCGCCGCAGCCGCTCCGCCGTACCGGTCGGGCCGTAGACGGGGATCCGACGCCAGGGCGCGGTCGGGGCGTAGCGGCCGGCGACGTACAGGCCGCAGACGTCGACGCAGTGGTCGGGGTGCAGGTGGCTCAGGGCCACGGCGTCCAGCTCGGCGGGATCGAGGTAGCGGTAGAGCGCGCCGAACGAGCCCGGCCCGAGGTCGAGCAGCAGCGAGAAGGTCCGGCCCTCGTACGGCGCCTGCACCAGGTAGCTGGAGGCCGGCGACACCGGCCCCGACACCGAGCCGCTGGCCCCGACGATCGTGAGCTGCACGGGCACGACTCTAGGACCGGACCGGTGTCACGGCCGAGGTGTGGCGGCGAACTGGTCGACCGAGGAGATCAGCTCCTCGCCCATCAGCCGGCGTCCGATGCCGGCGAAGGCGTCCGGGTGGCCGGTTGTCCAGAACCGGTGCGTCGCCGCGCGGGGGCGGTCCCGACCGAGGCCGCGACGGGTCAGGGTGGCGTAGACGTCCTTGGCGCACTCGTCGGCGCTGGAGACCAGGGTGACCCGCTCGCCGAGCACGTAGGAGAGGGCGCCGGCCAGCAGCGGGTAGTGGGTGCAGCCGAGGATCAGGGTGTCGATGCCGGCGTCGCGGAGCGGCTGCAGGTACTCCTCGGCGCAGGCCAGCAGCTCCGGACCGCCGGTGATGCCGGCCTCCACGAAACCGACGAACCGCGGGCAGGCCCGGGTCAGCACCTCCACCTGCGGGGCGGCGGTGAAGGCGTCGTCGTACGCCTGCGAGGTGGCCGTCGCGGTGGTGCAGATGACCCCGACCGGTCCCCCGCGGGTGGCCGCCACCGCCCGGCGGACGGCCGGCCTGATCACCTCGACCACGGGCACGTCGTACCGCTCCCGGGCGTCGGCCAGGACCGCGGCGCTGGCGGAGTTGCAGGCGATCACCAGCATCTTCACGCCCTGGTCGACCAGGTGGTCCAGGCACTCCAGGGCGAACTCGCGGACGTCGGCGATCAGCTGGTCCCCGTACGGTGCGCGGGCGGTGTCCCCGAGGTAGACCACGTCCTCGTACGGCAGCTGGTCGATCACCGCGCGGGCCACGGTCAGGCCACCGAACCCGGAGTCGAAGATGCCGATCGGTGCCGCGGCCCGGCCCTGCTGGTCGGTACGCACGGGGCCGTCGTCCATCGTCACGGCGGGCCAGCCTACGCACCGGTCGGACGGGGATGGCAGGCTGGCGCTGGCCGATCGACGAGGAGGCGCCACTCATGACGTTGGACCTGACCCAACCCGCGGAGCAGATCGCGACCCTGGTGGCCGGAGTCACCGACGCGCAGCTGGCGGATCCCACCCCGTGCCCGGAGATGACGGTGGCCGGGCTGCTGGCCCACCTGGCCATGCTCGCCGAGGCGTTCACCGACTCTGCGGCGAAGGTGTCCGGACCGACCACCGGCACTCCCCCGTCGCCGCGGGTGGAGCTGCCGTCGGACTGGCGGACGCTGATCCCCACGCGGCTGGATGCCCTGGTGGCCGCCTGGCAGCAGCCGTCGGCGTGGGAGGGCGAAGCCACGGCCGGTGGCGTGACCCTGCCGGCCACCGACATCGGCTACGTGGTCAACAACGAGCTGGTGGTCCACGGGTGGGACCTGGCGTCGGCCACCGACCAGCCGTTCGAGGTGTCCGAGGCGAACCTGGACGCGTCCTGGGTGATGGTGTTCAACACCCCCGACGACCCGGACGCCCGGGCCGGTCTGTTCGGCCCCCGGCTGCCGGTCGCGGAGAGCGCGCCGCTGCTGGACCGGGTGCTGGCCGGCGCCGGACGTGACCCGTACTGGTCGCCCGAGAGCTGACCCTCGGTCGCGGAGGCGTCTGTCCGCTTCGGCGTGCGTCCTGGTGGGCCGGACGTGACTCCGCGGCGACAAACGGGCGGGAGTCGGGTGTCCGGATCTGCCGGACGTGACTCCGTGGCGACAAACGGGCGGGAGGTCGGCGTCCGGATCCGCCGAACGTGACTCCGCGGCGACAAACGGGCGGGAGTCGGCGTCGGACCGCCGAACGTGACTCCGCGGCGACAAGCGGGCGAGCTGAAGGCCCCGAGTCCGGATCCCACCGCCGAGTCAGAAACGGCCAACCCGCAACCCACCAACCAGCCGGATCCCACCGCCGAGTCACAAACGGCCAACCCGGCCACCCACCAACCAGCCAGATCCCACCGCCGAGTCACCAACGGCCAACCCGGCCGCCCACCAACCAGCCGGATCCCACCGCCGAGTCAGAAACGGCGGTCGGGCCGGCGTACGAACGCGTCGGTTACGCCCAGACCTGACCGTCGAGGAAGTCCTCGGCCGAGTCCAGGTCGGTGGTGTAGGCGCCGGTGGACAGGTACTTCCAGCCGCCGTCGCAGATGATCAGCGCGATGTCGGCGGTCTGGCCGGCCTTGGCCGCGCGGACGCCCTGAGCCAGCGCCGCGTGCACGATGGCGCCGGTGGACAGGCCGGCGAAGATGCCTTCCCGGTCCAGCAGCTCACGGACCCGTCGGACGGCGTCGCGGGAGCCGACCGAGAAGCGGGAGTCGACGTACTGCGGGTCGTAGAGCTCGGGGACGAAGCCCTCGTCGATGTTGCGCAGGCCGTAGACCAGCTCGCCGTAGCGGGGCTCGGCGGCGATGATCTTGACCTCGGGCTTGGTCTCGCGGAAGTAGCGGCCGATGCCCATCAGGGTGCCGGTGGTGCCGAGCCCGGCCACCACGTGGGTGACCTCGGGCAGGTCGGCGGCGATCTCCGGACCGGTGGTCAGGTAGTGCGCCTCGGCGTTGGCCGGGTTGCCGTACTGGTAGAGCATCACCCAGTCGGGGTGCTCGGCCGCCAGCTTCTTGGCCACCGCGACGGCCTCGTTGGACCCGCCAGCGGCGGCGGAGGAGACGATCTCCGCGCCCCACATGGCCAGGATCTGCTTGCGCTCGATCGAGGTGTTCTCCGGCATCACGCAGATCAGCCGGTAGCCGGCCAGCTTCGCCGCCATGGCCAACGAGATGCCGGTGTTGCCGCTGGTCGGCTCGAGGATGGTCGCTCCGGGACGCAGGGTGCCGTCGGCTTCGGCCCGCTTGATCATGCTCAGTGCGGCGCGGTCCTTGATGGAGCCGGTCGGGTTGCGGTCCTCGAGCTTGGCCCACAGCCGTACGCCCGGAGCCGGTGACAGCCGCGGGAGTCCGACCAGCGGGGTGTGACCGACCGAGTCGGCCAGAGAGTCGTAGCGCACGCTGAGACCGGTGCCGGAGCGGCGGTCAGCCGCCGGCGACGGCGGGCAGCACGACGACGACGTCACCGTCGGCGGTCGGCGCCTCGAGTCCGCCGGTGAACCGGACGTCCTCGTCGTTGACGTAGACGTTCACGAAGCGACGCAGCGCCGACTCGTCGACCAGCCGTGCCTTGAGTCCCGGGTAGCGACCCTCGACGTCGTCGATCACCTGCGCGAGCGTGGTCCCGTCGCCCTGGACGGCCTTCTCACCCTGGGTGTAGGTCCGCAGGATCGTGGGGATCCTCACTTCAACGGCCACGTTCGTCGTCTCCTCGCTCAGTCCGCCGGCGAGCGCCGGTGGGTCGATCTGTCGTCGTGCTTGATGGTTCAACCGCCGAGGCGGCCGCCGTTATTCCGTGCCCGCAGGGTCCCCGGCGGTGATCTCGATCTCCTCCTCGGTGACCACCCCGTCCAGGATCCGGTACGAGCGCACCTCGGCCGGGCCCTCTTCGGCACCGGTCTCGGCCACCGACACGAGCAGGTAGTGGGCCTGCGGCTCGGCGGCGTAGGAGATGTCGGTCCGTGAGGGATACGCCTCGGTCGAGGTGTGGGAGTGGTAGACCACGACGACCTCCTCGTCGTTGTCGTCCATCTCGCGGTAGAGCGCCAGCTGCTCGGCCGGGTCGAACCGGAAGAACGTGGGCGACCGGTCGGCGTTGGTCATCGGGATCAACCGCGCCGTCTCGTCCGAACCCTCCGGACCGGCGATCACCCCACAGGCCTCGTCGGGAAAGTCACGCCGAGCGTGGGCGACGATCGCGTCCACGTACGCCTGGGAGATCCGCAACACGCCCGCCAGCGTAGGGCGACCAGCCAAGGACTGAGACGGCTGACCGCACTCCGGACTGTGTTGTCGTCATTCGTAGCTGTTCGCTTTGCGCGCTCATGCTCTTCAAACGGACTCTCGCCTTACCAGAACGGCTCGTCTGCTCGCACATGCTCGAAAACGTGCGCGCTCGCCTAACCTCAAGTCCAGGCTGACCGCGCATGCCCGCTCACGGCCGCTCGCCCGACCGGACGGCCCGTCTGCCTCGCACATGCCCGCAAACCGCGCCCTCGCCTGACCGGAACGGCCCGTCTGCCCGCACATGCCCGCGCACGGCGCTCCCGCCGCCCCGAACGGCCCGTCTGCCCGCACATGCCCGCAAACCGCGCCCCCGCCGGATCGGAACTCCCCGTGTGCCCGCACATGCGCGAAAACGCTCCCGTGAGCGGCGCGGGCGAGCAACCAAGCACTGGTCCCTGCGCGGCCCGTCGCGACCAACTCAGAGCGCTGACGGATCAACGCGCCGTCTCGTCCTGATCCCTCCGACCAGCGAGCACCCCACACGCCTCTTCGGGAAAGTCACGCCGAGCGTGGGCGACGATCGCGTCCACGTACGCCTGGGAGATCCGCAACACGCCCGCCAGCGTAGGGCGACCAGCCAAGGACTGAGACGGCTGACCGCACTCCGGACCCGTCGCGTAGCGTACACAGCGAGCGACGAGCGACACCGCGCCAGCGCGACCAGATGTCACAGAGCGAGATCAGGGTCTCCTGGGCGAACCCGAGCCAGTCGTACACGCTGACCATGTACGCGCGCGGGTCGTCGTCGGGCAGCTGGGACATCTCCTCGGCCGACTCGGCGTCGGTGATCCCGAGCCGGACGGCGACCGCGATCCGGACGCTGGTGAGCGTGCGCAGCCAGGCCTGGACCTCCTCGGGCGGCACCCGCAGCTCGCTGGTCCCCAGGTCGGTGGTGGCCAGCCGGTCGAGCACCACCTGGGCGTCGGTCACCTTGGTGGTCTTCAGCTCACGCTCGGTGAACCGGCGGAAGTCGGAGGAGGCGGCGTCGTCGTGCGGGTAGGCGTTCGGGAAGAGCCGCTGCAGCACCGGGTCCTCGTGGGCCTCGGGCTGGTCGGGGTCGCTGGCCAGGTCCTGGGCCCACAGCTCGAACGGGTCGTCGGACTGCGGTGTGGCGTACGTCTCCGGCTCTCCGTCGCTGATCATCTCGACCAGCTGGCCGACCAGTGAGGACAGCAGCTCCACCTCGTACGGACTGAGCCGGGTGACGGCGGCCCCGCTCTTGCGCCGGAACTTCTTCACCGCACCCCAGCTACGCGGATCCGGCCGGGAGTCGCCCCGCTCACTGTCGTCCCGGTCACTGGTCCGCCTTGTCCAGGGTGGCCCACAGCCCGAACTCGTGCATGGCGGTCACGTCGCGTTCCATCTCCTCGCGGGACCCGGTGGAGACCACGGCCCGCCCGTCGTTGTGGACCTGCAGCATCAGCTTGTGCGCCTTGGACTTGCCGTAGTTGAAGTAGGTGACGAAGACGTGCGTCACGTACGACATCAGGTTGACCGGGTCGTCCCAGACGATGGTCACCCAGGGGATGTCGAGGACGACGTCCTCCAACGGGCGCTCCACGACCGCCGTGCTTCCCGCGGGCGTCACCGTCCCGCCCTCGGTTCCGGGCATACCCGCCATTCTCGCAAACTCCCCGGACAAGACCGAAACCCGTGGCGGGTCCAGTGGTTGCGGCCGGAGGCTCGTCACGGGTGTCTGGCGTCCAGGTGCGTGCATCGCCAGGCCGACGAGGGAGGGATGCCGAGTCGCATCGCGACCGAGGAGAACGAAGCGAGGTGCGTGCCTGGGCGTCTGACACCCCGACGAGCTTCCGGTCGTGACCACTAGGTTCGTGCCGTGAGTCTCTCCAGCCAGTGGGGTCCCAGCGAGATCCCCACCACCGCCCTGCTGACCGACCACTACGAGCTCACCATGCTGCGTGCCGCGCTGCAGGCCGGCACGGCCAACCGGCACAGCGTGTTCGAGCTGTTCGGTCGACGGCTGCCCACCGGCCGCCGCTACGGCGTGGTGTGCGGGGTCGGGCGGGCGCTCCGGGCCCTGCGCGCCTTCCGCTTCGACGACGAGTCGCTGCGCTTCCTGCGGGACACCGACGTGGTGGACGCGGCCACCTCGGACTGGTTGGCCGACTTCCGATTCTCCGGTGACATCTGGGGCTACCCGGAGGGCGAGGTCTACGTGCCCGGCTCGCCGCTGCTGATCGTGGACAGCACCTTCGCCGAGGGGGTGGTGCTGGAGACGGTGCTGCTCAGCATCTACAACCACGACTCCGCGATCGCCTCGGCCGCGTCCCGGATGACCGCGATGGCCGGCGACCGTCCGTGCATCGAGATGGGCTCGCGCCGCACCCAGGAGCTGGCCGCCGTGGCCGCGGCCCGGGCCGCCTACATCGCCGGCTTCGAGGCGACGTCCAACCTGGAGGCCGGGCGGCGCTACCACGTGCCCACCCGGGGCACCTCCGCGCACTCGTTCACCCTCCTGCACGGGGACGAGTCGGAGGCGTTCCGGGCCCAGATCGCCGCCCTGGGCGACGACACCACGCTGCTGGTCGACACCTACGACGTGATGACCGCCGTCCGGACCGGGGTGGAGCTCACCGGGGGCCGGTTGGGCGCGGTCCGGCTCGACTCCGGCGACCTCGGGGTGCTGGCCAGCCAGGTCCGGGAGCTGCTCGACTCGCTGGGGGCGACCCAGACCAGGATCATCGTCACCTCCGACCTGGACGAGTGGAACATCGCGGCGCTGTCCGGGGCGCCGGTGGACGGCTACGGGGTGGGCACCGCCCTGGTCACCGGCAGCGGGCACCCGACCTGCGGGTTCGTCTACAAGCTGGTGGCCCGGGCCGACACCGACGAACCGGACGCCCCGCTGGTCTCGGTGGCCAAGAAGAGCACCGACAAGGTCAGCGTCGGCGGCCGCAAGTACGCGCTCCGCCGCCTGGACGACAACGGCGTCGCCGAGCTGGAGCTGATCGGCATCGGCTCCAAGCCCACCGGCGACCACAACGACCGCGACCTGCTGGTTCCCCTGGTGAGCAAGGGCGAGATCATCGGCGAGGAGCCGCTGGAGGCGGCCCGGGAGCGCCACGTCCGGTCCCGCGCCGAGCTCCCGCTGGAGGCGCTGAAGATGTCGCGGGGCGAGCCGGTGATCGAGACCGCCTACCTCGACGGCCACGGCCGGCTGGACAACCCGTACGCGCCGAAGGTCTGACCCCGATGACCAGAGCCCTGATCGTGGTCGACGTGCAGAACGACTTCTGCGAGGGCGGCTCGCTGGCCGTGGCCGGCGGGGGCGACGTCGCCGAGCGGATCGCTGCGTTGATCGGCGGGGACCACGGCTACGACCAGGTGGTGGCCACCCGCGACCACCACGTCGACCCCGGCGACCACTTCGCCGACCAGCCGGACTACGTCGACTCCTGGCCGGCGCACTGCGTCACCCACACCGTCGGGGCCGAGCACCATCCCAGCCTGGTCGACGCCCCGTTCGCGGCGATCTTCGACAAGGGCGCGTACGCCGCCGCGTACTCCGGCTTCGAGGGCACCTCGGCCGACGGCGAGCCGCTGGCGGACTGGCTGCGCGCCCGCGGCGTCGACCGGGTCGACGTCTGCGGCATCGCCACCGACTACTGCGTCAAGGCCACCGCCATCGACGCCGCCCGTCACGACTTCACCACCACGGTGCTGCTGGAGCTGACCGCCGCCGTCGACCCGAGCTCGATCGACGCGGTGCTGGCGGAGATGACCGCAGCGGGTGTGACGGTGGCCACACCGGCGTAGAGTCCGCAGCAGCGAGGCCGTGCTGCTATCCGCAGCAGCGAGGGCCCGCTGCTGAGGGGGCGTGGTGGACGTCGCTGATCTGGTCCGACAGCACTACGGCGGGGACGATCTGGCGGCCGGGATCCTGGCCGCCCTGGCCGCCGCCGGCGCCGACGTGGAGCACCTCACGGTGCACCAGCTCAGCCCGGTCGACCAGCTGCACGCGGGCTTCGCCGACGCCACCCGCCACCTGCTCGACCAGCTGCACCTGCACGCCGGTAGCCGCCTGCTCGACATCGGCTGCGGCATCGGCGGACCCGCCCGGATGGCCGCGGCCGAACACGGGTGCACCGTGACCGGGGTCGACCTGTCACCCGACTTCATCGCCGCCGCGCAGAAGCTGACGGCGGCGGTCGGGCTCGGTGACCGGGTCGAGTTCCGCGTCGTGGACGGCACCGGTCTGGGGGTCGATGGCGGCACGTTCGACGCGGCCATGCTGGTGCACGTCGGGATGAACATCCCGGACAAGAGCGCCGTCTTCGGCCAGGTCCGCCGGGCTCTGCGAGACGGCGGCCGGTTCGCGGTGTTCGAGCAGATGCGGACCGGCGACGGCGAGCTCCCCTATCCCCTGCCGTGGGCCGAGGACGCCCGCAGCTCCTTCGTCGCCACCCCCGACGAGTACGCCGACGCGTTGCGGGCCACCGGGTTCACGATCATCAGCACCGACGACCGCTCGGTCCAGACCTCCGGTCCGCCAGGTCCTCCCGGCCCTGGCCCCCCGGTCAGGCACCGGCCGGCGCGCCCGCCCTCACCCCGGCGGCGGTCTTCGGTCCGCGCTTCGTCGAGCGGATCGGCAACAACATCGCGGCCACCCGAGCCGGTCTGCTCGCCCCCGTCCTGATCCTGGCCGAGGCCATCTGACGGCGACCCTCGCGCCGGCGTCGTGGCCCGCTCGTCCTACCGGGCTGGACCTACGGTGGGCCCATGACACGTTGGTCCACGGACGCCATCCCCTCCCAGACCGGTCGCACGGTGATCATCACCGGTGCCACCAGCGGCATCGGGTTCGCCGCCGCCCAGGTGCTCGCCGACAAGGGGGCCCGGGTGGTGCTGGCGGTCCGCAACCAGACCAAGGGCGCCGACGCGGTGGCCCGCCTGGGTGGTCGTGCCGAGCTCCGGTCGCTCGATCTCGCCGATCTGGGGTCGGTCCGGGCCTTCGCCGAGGGCTGGCAGGACCCGGTCGACATCTTGATCAACAACGCCGGCGTGATGGCCGTCCCGCTCGGTCGCACCGCCGAGGGCTTCGAGCTGCAGCTCGGCACGAACCACCTGGGCCACTTCGCCCTCACCAACCTGCTGCTGCCGCAGCTCACCGACCGGGTGGTGTGCCTCAGCTCGACCGCCCACAAGGTGGGGCGGATCGACCTCACCGACCTGAACTGGGAGCGTCGCCCGTACAAGCAGTGGGCGGCGTACGGGCAGTCGAAGCTGGCCAACCTGCTGTTCGTGCTGGAGCTGGAACGCCGGCTGACCGCGGCCGGTTCCGACGTCCGGGCGATGGCCGCCCACCCGGGGTTCGCCCGCACCAACCTGCAGGGTCACAGCGGCAACGCGTGGGCCGACCGCGCCACCTTGATGGTGACCAAGGTGGTGGGTCAGTCGGCGGCCGCAGGTGCCTGGCCGACCCTGTTCGCCGCCACCGAGGACCTGCCCGGCGGCTCGTACGCGGGCCCGGGCGGGTTCGCCGAGACGCGCGGGATCCCGCAGCTGGTGGGCCGGACCCCCGAAGCCAGCGACGTCGCGATGGCCCAGCAGCTGTGGACGGCGTCGGCCGCCCTGACCGGGGTCGACTTCCCGCTCTGACATCTCAGACCTGTCGGACGCGGTGGCGGCTCAGGCGACCACCGCGGCTGACCACCAGGGGTTTCAGCGACGCAGCGCCCGGTCCCAGCTGCCGGCGTAACGGCCGTCGTCGCTGGCCACTGCGCCGGGACCGAGCTCGAGCGGCCGGAAGGTGTCCACCATGACGGCCAGCTCGTCGAAGAAGTGCTTGCCGATCGAGGCCTCCGCCGCGCCGGGCTGCGGTCCGTGGCTGTGGCCGCCGGGGTGCAGCGTGATCGACCCGATCGCGATCCCCGATCCCTTGCGCGCCTCGTAGTCCCCGCCGCAGTAGAACATCACCTCGTCGGAGTCGACGTTGGAGTGGTAGTACGGCACCGGGATGGCCAGCGGGTGGTAGTCGACCTTGCGCGGCACGAAGTTGCAGATCACGAAGTTGCTGCCCTCGAACACCTGGTGCACCGGCGGCGGCTGGTGGACCCGCCCGGTGATCGGTTCGAAGTCGTCGACGTTGAACGTGTACGGGTAGAGGCAGCCGTCCCAGCCGACCACGTCGAACGGGTGCGTGCTGGCCACCACGACCGAGCCGACGATGCCGCTGGGCCCACGGCCGCGGTGCTTGGTGTAGATCTCGACGTCGGTTCCCTCGGCCAGCAGCGGCTCCGATCGGCCCGTGCAGGTCGCGTTCGCAGTAGGGGCTGTGCTCCAGCAGCTGCCCGTACTTGCGCAGGTAGCGCTTCGGCGGTCCGATGTGGGAGTTCGCCTCGATCGCGTACGCCTTGACCTCACCGTCGGGCAACCACCGGTGGACGGTGGCCCGCGGCAGCATCACGTAGTCGCGGTCGCGGAAGGTGAGGGCGCCGAAGACCGTCTCCACCGTGCCGGAACCGGACTCGATGTAGACGCACTCGTCGCCGGTGGCGTTGCGGTAGAGCGGTGAGGGGGCCGAGCCGACCGCGTAGCTGATCCGGACGTCGGCGTTGCCCAGCACCAGCACCCGCCCGGTGACCAGGTCGGTCTCGGCGGGATCGCGGCCGGCGAACAGGTCCGGCAGCCGCAGGTGCAGCGGCCGCAGCGGGTGGTTGGCCACGGTGGTCAGGTCCGGCAGCACCCACTCCCGGGCGCCGCTCATGGCCGACGGGACACCCCGGTGGTAGAGCAGCGAGGAGTCCGAGGAGAAGCCCTCCTCGCCCATCAGCTCCTCGGCGTACAGGGTCCCGTCGAGCTGACGGAACACGGTGTGACGCTTCGGCGGGATCTCCCCCACGCTGCGGTAGAAGGCCATGCCTCACAGTAGCCTCGGCGGCCCCGGCCGGGGAGGTCGTCACGGTCCGGGCACCGGGGAACGCCGGCCCGGACCGTCCGTGACCGAGGATGGGACGCATGTCGTCACCGGAACCCCTGGCCGACCCCGCACAGCGACACGTCGCCCCGCGCGACCTGCAGCGGGTGCTGCTGACCTACCTGAGCGTCGCGTGCGCGGTGCTGTGCGGTCTGCCGGTCCTGGTCGGCGGTTGGTTCGCGGCCAGCCAGTGCACCAGCGAGGGCTTCCGCTGCCTGGGCTGGTTCGTCTACGGGATGCTGTTCGCGGCCGTGGTGGCGGTGGTCACGCTGCCGCTGTGGACGCGCCGCTACCGGCTCGGCCTGTGGTGCGCCGCCCTGACCGTCGCCTTCGTCGCGGCTCCCGTGCTGCTGGGTGACGGGAGCCCGAACGCCGGCACCGCCTTCCTCGGTCCGGGCCTGGCCGCCTGGGTGAGCGAACCCCGCACGCCGGCCCCGGTCGGCCCCCTGGCCCCGCCGGTGAGCCCACCCTCGCCTGCGCGTCACTGGCTGCCACGGGTGGTCGCCGTGGCGGTGCTGGTGGTCGTGATCCCGGTGCTCGGCCGGGTGATCTGAGATCCGGACCCTCCTACGGCTCGGAGGTGGGCGGGTGAGAGCACCGTGACGAGGTATCTGGAGGACGGCTCGGGCCACCTCTAGGCACCCACCCACCGAAAGGTCACCCATGACCGACCAGCTGGATCTCTCCGACCTCCGGCACGAGCTCGACCGTGCCGGCATCTCCGATCTCGACGGGTTGCTGCGCCGACTGCGCACCGACGGCGTCGGCGCTCGGGCGGCCACCGAGGACGTCCTGCCCGACACCGAACCAGGCACGACAGCGACCCCGGCGCCGAAGCCGATGGGGACGCCAGTCGTCGACCTGATCATCGACGGCGACCGCCACGACGCGCACGTCCACCGCGAGCTCGCCGGCCAGGGACTCACCTACACGCCAGGCGTCGACGCGAAGCGTGAGCCCGTGCTGTACGCGTTCACGTCCCCCAGCGGTCTGACCCAGCACCTCGCTGTGGCAGAACCGCTCTCCGACACGGTGGCCGAGGACATCGGCACCACCAACCCGGACTCGCTGTCCGGCGTCTCCCGCTACTTCGAGCACGCCGACCAGGGCGGTGACCAGCTCAGCAACAACCCCGGGCGCGCCTGGCGGGACCTGACGCAGGTCCGGCGAGGCTTCCTCGGGTTGGGCAACTGGAACGACATCATCTCCGCCGTCGACTGGTGCCGCTGGGACCTGATGCTCTACGAGCACGTCGGCTACGGCGGTGCGCGACTGTTCCTCCGCGCGGGCCGGACCTACAACCGGCTGTCGGACTTCGGCTGGAACGACGTGGCCTCGGCGGTCGCGAACTTCGGCACGCGCCGCTGAGGTCCGGTCAGCCGGCGTCCAGCTCCCGCAGCACCGTCGGTGGCGCCACCGTCCGGAACGCCTCGGTGACGATCGCGGTCAGCTCGCGGTCGTCAACCGTCCTCAGCTGCACCCCGAGCCAGCCGCGGTGCCCGACGTAGGGAGGGCGGAAGAAGCGCTCCGGATCGGTCTCCACCAGCTCGACCTGCACCCCGTCGGGGGCGGCGCACCAGATGGCCAACCGGCCGTCGCCGTGGTGGTCGTCGAGGAACATCACGAAGCACTTCTTGTCCCGGATGAAGAAGGCGGGACCGCCGTGGCTGGGTCGCTCCGACGTCTGCGGCAGCGCCAGGCAGGCCGAGCGGAGTCGGGCCAGCTGGGCGTCGACGTCCTCGGCGGCGTCGTCGGCGGCATCGCTGCGGGCCTGCGGGGGCACGGGCCTATTGTGCAGGGCGTGGACGCGATGGATGCCCTGTTCGCCGGACTGGTCGACGACGCCGCGGTCTTCCCGCCCGGCAACGCGAGCGTGCCCGACGCCGTACGCCGGCACCGGGAGCACCGAGCCGGCTGGTACGCGCCGCTGATCGGACCGCTGGTGGTGCCGGACGCCGAGCTGGCCCAGGTGTCGCGGGCGGTGGCCGACTCCGGCGACGACCCGCTGGCGGTCAGCGTGGTGATCGGCACCGGCGCCGGCGGCCTGGTGGCCCTGGCCCGACGGGACCTGCCCGGGCTGCGGGTGGTGGCCGCGGAGGTCGCCCTGCGCGACCTGGACGACCTGACCGGGAACGCGCAGCGGGTGGTGGCGGCCGCCGAGGAGCTCGATCCCGACGACGTCAGCGTGTTCGTCGAGGTGCCGTTCGGGCCCGGCTGGCTGGGCGCCGTCGAGGTCATCGAAGCGGCCGGGCTGCTGGGCAAGATCCGCACCGGCGGCCTGGAACCGGACGCCTTCCCGACCGCCGACCAGCTGGCCCAGCAGCTGTCGGGGCTGATCGAGGCCGACCTGCCGTTCAAGGCCACCGCCGGTCTGCACCGGGCCTGGCCCAACCGGGTCACCGACGACAGCGGGCAGACCCTCCACCAGCACGGGTTCGTCACCCTGCTGATGGCCATCGAGGCGCTGATCGACGGAGCCGGCACCGACGCCGCCGTCGACCTGTTGCAGCTCGACGATCCCGGCCGGATCTACACCGCCCTGCAGGGCTGGGACGAGCCGGCCGCCGCCCGGGTCCGCCGCCGGTTCCGCAGCTTCGGCTGCTGCGGTGTCACCGAACCGGTGGACGACCTGGTCGCCCTGGGACTGCTCACGCCGCCGGAGCAGCCGCGATGAGCTGGTTCGAGGTGCCGGCCGGCGCGCCGTTCGGGACCGAGGAGCTGCCGTACGGGATCTTCTCCACCGCCGACTCCCCCCGTCGGGTCGGGGTGGCCGTCGGCGACCGGGTGCTCGACCTGGCGGCGGTGGCCGAGGCGGCCGGGCTGGAGGCTGACGTGTTCCGAGCAGCCCAGCCTCAACCCGCTGATGAGTCTCGGACCCGGTCGCCTGGGCCGAGGGTCGCGGGCTGCTGCAGGCGCTGCTCGACGACGACGAGTCGGGCCGGGACGTGGTCGAGCCGCACCTGCATCCACTCGACGCGGTGACGCTGCACCTGCCGATCGAGGTGGCCGACTACGTCGACTTCTACGCCAGCGAGCACCACGCCGCCAACGTCGGGGCGATCTTCCGGCCCGGCGGTCCGCCGCTGACCCCGAACTGGAAGCACCAGCCGATCGGCTACCACGGCCGCGCCGGCACCGTGGTGGCCAGCGGGACACCGGTGGTCCGACCGAACGGTCAGCGCAAGGCCCCCGACGAGGAGGTGCCCGACTTCGGGCCGAGCCGGCGGCTGGACATCGAGGCCGAGCTCGGCTTCGTGGTCGGGGTCGGGTCGCGGCAGGGGACGCCGGTGGGCGTGGACGCCTTCGCCGAGCACGTGTTCGGCGTGGTGCTGCTCAACGACTGGTCGGCCCGCGACCTGCAGGCCTGGGAGTACGTCCCGCTCGGGCCGTTCCTGGGCAAGAGCTTCGCCACCTCGATCTCGGCCTGGGTGCTGCCGCTGGCCGCTCTGGAGGCGGCCCGGCGCCCGCTGCCGCCGCAGGACCCGCCGCTGCTGCCCTATCTGCAGGGTGACCTGCACGGCTACGCGATCGAGGTGGAGGTCTGGCTGAACGGGTTCCTGGTCAGCACCTGCCCGTACGCCGCGATGTACTACGCCCCGGCCCAGATGGTGGCCCACCTGACCAGCAACGGGGCGTCGCTCCGCACCGGGGACCTGCTCGGCTCCGGCACCATCTCCGGACCGGCGCTGGACCAGCGCGGTTCCCTGCTGGAGCTGACCTGGAACGGCTCCCAGCCGCTGCTGCTGGACGGCGAGGAGCGGACGTTCCTGGCCGACGGCGACGAGGTGGTGCTCCGTGGCCGGGCGCCCGGCCTGGCCGGCGGGACCGTGGCGCTGGGCGCGGTGACGGGCGTGATCGAGCCGGCGCCGGTCACCTAGGAGGTCAGCGCGCAGCTAGGTGGGGATTCTGCACCGACGTCGGTGAGAAATCCCCACCTAGCTCCACCTGGGGCAGTCAGCGGATCTTGACGACCTGGGTCTTCGCGGCCGTGTCGTGCAGCGCCTGCTTCTTCGGGTTCCACAACGGCATGGCGATGTCGATGATGCCGGACGACGATGAGCAGGGTCTGGAGGTTGGGCACCGTCCAGACCAGGGCGCGGACGACCACGCTCGACCAGCCGAGCTTCTCGGTGCTGCGGCCCCGGTCGACCGGCACCACCCGCAGACCGGTCACCAGCTTGCCCGGGGTGGCCGACCGCCAGCGCAGGAACAGCACCAGGTAGAGGGTGTGCACCACGAACCCGACGGCCAGCAGGATCATCTGGTCGGAGCTGCTGATCAGCGCGCTGACGTCCGGCTGCGCCGGCATCGGCAGACCGCGCTGGGCGGCGTCCATCGCGGTCTGGAAGTAGTCGCCCAGGGCGGTGGCCAGCCGCAGGTAGATCGGGAGCGCCAGCAAGGAGGACGTCACCCCCACGATCAGCGCGTCGATCACGATCGCCAGCGCCCGCCACCACCACCCCGCCAGCGGCACGCCGTCCTCGGTCAGCGGCACCGGCTTGGCCCCGTACGCGGTGCCCGGGTAGGGCTGCTGCTGCCCGTACGGCTGCTGCCCGTACGGCTGCTGCCCGTACGGCTGCTGGCCGTACGGCTGCTGGACTGCTGCTGTAGGGCTGCTGACCCTGGGCCTGGCCGCCGCCGGGTTCTGCGGCATCGAGCCCCACCCCTGTGCGGCCGGCGGGGCCGGCGGCGCGGCGTTCTCGTTCGGACGCGTGGTCCGGGACCACTGCCAGCCGTCCCAGTAGCGCTCGTTGGCCCGGTTGATGGGGTCGGGGTACCAGCCGCTCGGGGCGGCGTGGCGGCCCGGCGGGGCCGGGGGCGAACCTACGGGGATCTCGGACGACACGGTCCCAATCTAGGTGGTGTCACGGTCTCGCCAGCAGAATCACGCGCCAGCAGGCTCAGAGGTTGCCGCGCCGCTCCTGCTCCCGCTCGATGGCCTGGAACAGCGCCTTGAAGTTGCCCTTGCCGAAGCCGAGCGAGCCGTGCCGCTCGATCAGCTCGAAGAACACCGTCGGCCGGTCCCCGACAGGTGCTGTGAAGATCTGCAGCAGGTAGCCGTCCTCGTCCCGGTCCACCAGGATGCCGCGCTGCTGCAGGGTCTCGATCGGCACCCGGACCTCGCCGATCCGGCTCCGCAGCTCGGGGTCGGTGTAGTAGGAGTCGGGGGTGTCCAGGAACTGCACACCGGCGGCCCGCAGCCGGTCCACCGCGGCCACGATGTCGTCGGTGGCCAGGGCCAGGTGCTGGGCGCCGGGGCCGTCGTAGAACTCCAGGAACTCGTCGATCTGGCTCTTCTTCCTCGCGATCGGCCGGCTCGTTCAGGGGGAACTTCACCCGGTGGTTGCCGCTGGCCACCACCTTGCTCATCAGCGCCGAGTAGTCGGTGGCGATGTCGTCGCCGATGAACTCGGCCATGTTCGTGAAGCCCATCACCCGGTGGTAGAAGTCCACCCACGCGTCCATCCGGCCGAGCTCGACGTTGCCGACCACGTGGTCCAGGGCCCAGAACACCGGCTTCTCGCCGTCGGCGGCAGCGGCCAGGCGCGTCGGCGTTGGGCGACGTAACCGGGCAGGTAGGGCCCGGTGTAGCGCGACCGGTCGACCAGGCTGTGCGTGGTGTCGCCGTACGCGGCGAGGGTGGCCGTGCGGACGGTGCCGTGCTCGTCGGAGACGTCGTGCGGCTCGACCAGCACCTGCGCGCCGACCGACCGGGCGTGGTCGACGCAGGCGTCCACGTCGGGCACCTCCAGGCTGATGTCGGACACCCCGTCACCGTGCTTGCGGTGGTGGTCCAGCAGCCGGCTGTCCGGGGCCACCCCGCCCATGATCACGAACCGGCAGCTGCCCGAGGTCAGCACGTACGCCTTGTGGTCGCGCTGTCCGGTCTCCGGTCCGGCGTAGGCGACCAGCCGCATCCCGTACGTGGTCCGGTAGTGCAGCGCCGTCTGGGTCGCGTTGCCGACCACCCAGACCACGGCGTCCCACCCGGTGACGGGGAACGGGTCGTGGGAGGCGTCGTACTCCACCAGCCCGATCAGCTGGCGCAGCTGCTCGGCATCCAGGTGGGCGAGCTTCTCCTCGTTGGTCAGCACGGCGTCGGTCAGCACATCGGTCATGACCTGAGGATGCGGAGATCGGGACAATGTGCGCAATCAGGCCATGACAGACTGGACAACCTGATCATCGGACCGTGATCGGCTTCGACGGCGAAGGGACACCATGACCACTGAGACACCGATCACACTGGATCGTCTCGACCGCGCCATCGTCGCCCTGTTCGCCGCCGAGCCCCGGATCGGGGTGCTGGAAGCCAGCCGCCGGCTCAAGGTGGCTCGCGGCACCGTCCAGGCCCGGCTGGACCGGCTGGAGCGGACGGGCGTGGTCACCGGGTGGGGACCGGACATCTCGCCGGCGGCGATCGGCTACGGGGTGACCGCCTTCGTCACCATCCAGATCGCGCAGCACTCCGGGCGGGAGGCGCTGACCCGGCGGCTGGAGGACATCCCCGAGGTGCTGGAGTGCTGGACGATCACCGGCAGCGGCGACCTGTGGTGCCGGATCGTGGCCCACAGCAACGCCGACCTGCAGCGGGTGATCGACCTGATGGTGAGCGAGGACCGGGTGGTCCGCTCCTCCACCCTGATCGGGTTGTCCGAGGCCATCCCCTACCGGACCGGGCCGCTGGTCGCCGCCGCCGTGCCCGAGCCGTCATGACGGTCCCCGGACCACCGGCACCCCCACCACCCCCGACACCGGCGGCCATCGGTCGCTACCCGGTGATCCGGCGGCTCGGGGCCGGAGCGTTCGCGACGGTCTGGCTGGCCCGCGACACCGAGTTCGACGTCGACGTGGCCATCAAGGTGCTGGCCGACAACTGGGCGGCCGACCCGGCGATCCGGGAGCGCTTCAGCACCGAGGCGAAGCTGCTGCGGCGGATCCGGGACCGCCGGGTCGTGCACGTCTACGACATCGGCACCCTCGCTGACGGTCGCCCCTACTTCGTGATGGACCACCTGGACGGCGGGACGCTGGAGGATCTGCGCCGGTCGGGGGTGGCCCCGGCGGAGGCGCTGCGCCTGTGCGCCGAGGCGGCGCGCGGGTTGGAGGTGCTGCACCGGCACCACATCGTGCACCGCGACGTCACCCCGGGGAACCTGCTGCTCAGTCACCGCCCGGACGGCTCCCGCAGCGTGGTGGTGGCCGACCTGGGCGTGGCCCGATCGGTGGTGGACTCCTCGGCCGGAGCGATGATCGTGGGCACACCGTCGTCGATGGCGCCGGAGCAGGCGTCCGGCGGAGCCGTCGACGCGAGGGCCGACGTCTACGCGCTGTGCGTGGTCGCGTACGCGCTGCTGACCGGCGAGCCGCCGTTCCCGGTCCGGACGGTCGCCGACCTCACCGGGCGTCCGGCCGAGCTGGCCCCGCCGCCGGTGGCGGACCGGCTCGGAGCACCGGCCACCCTGGACGGGCTGTTCCGGTCGGGACTGGCCACCGACCCCCACCGACGACCCCCGAGCGCCGCCCTGCTGGCCGACGCGTTCGACCAGATCGCGACCCAGCTGGACCGGTCGCCGGCTGACGGGCTCGGCGACCCGACCGGCCCGATCCCGGAGATCCGGTCCGCCGCGCAGCGAGTTCGCCCCGCCGACCGGCCCGCCGGTGCGGCCGGTGGCCCCGGTTCCTCCGGGGACCTCCCCGGTCACCCCGGTGGCCCCCGTCGCCCCCGTCACTCCGGAACCGGCGCGCGTCGGGCGCTCGTCGGTGTTCTACGTGGGCATGACGGTGCTGGCGATCGTGGTGTTCGCCGCGTTCCTGGCGATCGTCATCGCTGTCAGCCTCTGAGCGGTCGGGCCTGGACCCGGTCCCCCGGTCAGCCCTCGACGCGCCGGTCGGCGGCCCGGACCTGGCGGTCAGGCGCCCTTCTTGCGGGTGATGGCCCAGTGCCGGATGTGGTCGATCCGCTGCTGCAGCTCGTCCGCGCCGGCCACCGCCGACGGCGGTCCGCCGCACGCGGCGCGCAGCTCGGCGTGGATCACCCCGTGCGGGGTCTCCGTGCGGTGGTGCCAGGCGGCCACCAGTCCGTTGAGCTCCTTGCGCAGGTCCCGCAGCACCTGGTGGGTGCTCCGCTCGGCGTGCTCGGCGCGGGGGGCCCGGCTGGCGTGGTCGGCCTGCCGCCGGCGCAGCAGGTCCTTGACCTGGTCCGGCTCCAGCAGACCGGGCAACCCGAGGTAGTCCTGCTCCTCGGCGCTGCCGGACTGGGTGGTGAGACCGAAGTCGGCCCCGTCGAAGACGACCCGGTCGAAGTCGGCCTCGCTGCCCAGCGCGGTGAACGTGCCCTCCGGCAGGTCGGCCTCGGTCTCGGTCAGCTCCGCGGCGGCCAGCAGCGCCGCCTCGTCCGGCTCGGACTTGGCGGCGAGCACGTGGTCGCGCTCGCGTTCCATCTCGGCGGCGAAGCTCAGCAGCAGCGGCACGCTGGGCACGAACACCGACGCCGTCTCCCCGCGGGCCCGGGCCCGGACGAACCGGCCCACCGCCTGGGCGAAGAACAGCGGTGTCGACGTGGTGGTCGCGTACACGCCGACGGCGAGCCGGGGCACGTCCACCCCCTCGGAGACCATCCGGACCGCCACCATCCAGCGCTGGTCGCCCTCGGCGAAGGCGGTGATCTTCTTGCCCGAACCCGGGTCGTCGCTGAGCACGACGACGGGTTTGCGGCCGGTGATGGCCTTGAGCAGGTCCGCGTACGCCCGGGCGCTGGTCTGGTCGGTCGCGATGACCAGACCGCCGGCGTCGGGCATGTGGGTGCGCACCTCGGTGAGCCGGGTGTCGGCGGCCTGCAGCACCGCGGAGATCCAGGAGCCGTTGGGGTCCAGCGCGGTGCGGAGCGCCTGCGCGGCCAGGTCACGGGTCATCGGGCCGCCGAGGCGCGCGTTCACCTCGTCGCCGGCGCTGGTCCGCCACTGCATCTCGCCGGAGTACGCCATGAACAGCACCGGCCGGACGATCTGGTCGGCCAGCGCCTGGGCGTACCCGTACGTGAAGTCGGCCACCGACCGCAGCCCGCCGTCGCCCATCGGCTCGTAGCGCACGAACGGGATCGGGTTGGTGTCGGACCGGAACGGCGTGCCGGTCAGCATCAGCCGCCGGGTGGCCGGGTCGAACGCCTCGCGCACCGACTCGCCCCACGACAGCGCGTCACCGGCGTGGTGGACCTCGTCCAGGATCACCAGCGTCTTGAACCCCTCCACCCGGATCCGCAGGGCCAGCGGGTTGGCCGCGACCCCGGCGTAGGTCAGGGCGATGCCGTTGAAGTCGCGGGCCGCCTTGCCCTGCCGGACCCCGAACTGCGGGTCGATGGCGATGCCGACCCGGTCGGCGGCCTCGGCCCACTGCGTCTTCAGGTGCTCGGTCGGCGCGACGATGACGATCCGGTCGACCACCCGCTTGGCCAGCAGGTTGGACGCGACCGTGAGGGCGAAGGCCGTCTTGCCCGCGCCGGGGGTGGCCACGGCGAGGAAGTCCTTGCGGGGTTCGTCGAAGTACGCGTGCAGCGCGGCCGTCTGCCAGGCCCGCAGCTTGGTGGCGGTGCCCCAGGCGGCCCGGTCCGGGAAGGCCGGCGGCAGTCCCGTGACCGCCAGATCGGTCGCGTCGAACGACGGGTTGGGCCTGGTCACCGGCGCGAGTGTAGTCGCGGATTCCGACGGTTCCCGTCACCCGCCACGCCGGCCTCCCCGACCCCGAGGTGTCAGCTGCAGCGGTCGCCCTGGCGACCACAGCGTCTGACAGCTCGGGGTGTCACGAGCCGTAGGAGTCGTTGCGGACGGCGCCGATCCGCAGCGAGCTGGCGGTGGCGGCCAGCCCGACCACGATCATCGCGGCGAGCAGCGCACCGAAGGTCAGCGACAGGTTCCCGCTGTCGTGCAGGGCGGCGAAGATCGACCCGGTCAGGCCCACGAACAGCCCCGAGCCGAGCGCGTCGCCCACGTTCAGGGATGCGCCGTTGCGGCCCTGCTCCCCGGCCGGGGTGAGGGTCATCACGGCCAGCCCGGTGCTCGCGGTGGCCAGCCCCATCCCGAACCCGGCGAACAGCCAGCCGAGCCCGACCACCCCGAACCACAGCGCCGGCACGACCGCCGCCACCAGGCAGATCGCGATGCCGAGGGTGACCGACAACGTCCCGTACGTGATCAGTCGGTCCCGGCGGACCCGGAGCCAGGACTGGGACTGCAGCCACGACGCGGTCGTCCAGCCGATGGCACCGACGGTGAGCATCGCCCCGGCCACCACCAGCGGGACCTGGCGCTGCTCGACCAGCATCAGCGGCAGGAAGGCCTCCGAGCCGAAGAACGCTCCCGGCAGCAGCGCGCGGACCCAGATCACCGCGGTCAGGCCGGGCCGCCAGCGCAGGAAACCCGGCGGCATCAGCCGCGGCAGGGACAGACCCAGACCGACCAACCCGGCGACCAGGAGCCCGATGGCGACGAGGTCCAGCCGCTGTCCGGCCAGCTGGATGGCGGCTGCGGCCAGCGCCACCACCCCAGCCGCCCAGAGCGGCGCCGGTCGCGCCGCGGCAGAGCCTTCAGGAGCCGGCTCGGGCGGGGTGAAGTTGCGGATCAGGACGAGCAGCGTCGGCGTGGACACGATGGCGCCGAAGGCGACCAGGGGCAGCACCGCGAAGAACACCCAGTGCCAGCTGAGGGTCTCGGTCAGCCAGGCCGAGATCGGCGGCCCGACGAAGGCGGGCAGCACCCAGGCGGTGGAGATGTAGGTGAACATCCGCGGCCGCTGGCGGGCGTCGAAGGCGTGGGCGATCAGCACGAACGCGGCGGTGTTCATCACACCGCTGCCCAGGCCCTGGACCAGCCGGCCACCGATCAGCTGCAGCATGTGCTCGGCGGTGCCGGCCACCACCAGCCCGACCGCGAAGATCGCCATCCCGACGAACAGCGGCTTGGCCGGCCCGATCCGGTCGGCCAACCGACCGGCCACCACGGTGGCGAACAGCATCCCGATGACGAAGGCGGAGAAGGCCCACGCGTAGTACTCGAAGCCGTTGAGGTCGCGGGCCGCCACCGGCATCGCGGTGGCCACGGCGATGGACTCGAAGGCGATCGCCACCACCGTCGTGCAGATGCCGATGGCCAGTGCGCGCCGGGACACGGGCGCGCCGCTGGCGGGAGCCGTCGGCGTCGGCTCGGTCTGCTCGGTGGACATCCGTCCCATCCCATCACCCCGCGGACCGGTTGTCAGATCGGGTGTCGCCGTCGCGGCCACGGCGTTGGTCGGACGGTCTTGCTGCACGCTCGGCGACGCCGACGCGGCGCGTGGCTACCGCGGACGGCCCGGGCTTCCTAGACTGGCCGGGTGACCCAGCAGCAGCTCAGCCCCGGTGCGGAGACGATCCTCGACGAGCGGACCGAGTTCCGCGTCGACGACGGCGACCACGAGCGCTTCTCGCACTACGTACCCAAGGACAAGCTCACCGAGGCGATGGTGATGGGTACGCCGGTGGTGGCGCTCTGCGGCAAGGTCTGGGTGCCCAGTCGCGATCCGCAGCGGTTCCCCGTCTGCCCCGAGTGCAAGAACATCTGGGAGGGCCTGCCCGCCAACGGCAAGGGTGGCAAGGGCGGTAAAGGGGGCAAGGGCGGCGACGGCAAGGGCGGCGACGGTCAGGGTGGCGACGGGGGCCAGGGCGGGGACGCCTGACCCTGCTGGGGTCGCAGCGCGAGCGTTTTCAGCAGGGTTCAGCAGAAGGAGCCGTACACCTGACGGGCGACCGCGTTGCCCTTCGGTGGCTCGACCGCGCAGTTGATGGTGCCGATGGTCGGGTCGGCCTCGGCGGTGAAGCGCCAGCGCTGCTCCTGCCCCGAGCACTCCACGATGACGTCGGCGCTGAGCAGCCCGGACGCGCTGTAGAGCACGTAGGTGCCCGTGGCGTTGTACGGGCGCCTGTTGGCGTCGGTGCCGGTGTCCGGCGGCTCCGGCCGGGTCAGCAGCACCGTGTTCTTCGACGAGCCCTCGATCAGGTCGGCGATCTTCTTGATGGTCGCCTCGTCGTCGATCGTGGTGACCGCGTCCGGGGCGGTGAGCACGGGGGTGGCGAAGTCGGTCTGCTCCCGGGTGCCCGGGGTCAGGTTGCGGCCGTCGGAGACCACTGTGACCACCTCGGTGGTCCGGCGCGGCTCGACCGCCGACCGCTCGATCCGGATCGGGGTCACGCTCGAGCAGGACACCTGGGCCACGCTGGGGGTGCCGGAACCGCCCGGGGTCGCCGTCCCGCCGGGGGTCGCGGTGCCCCCCGGGCTGGCCGACCCGGACGGGCTGGCGGTGAGGTCCGGGCTCGCCGTGCCGGACCCGCCGGGCGAGGCCGTGCCGGAGGCGGTGGCGGAGGGGTTGGTCGGCAGCATCGGCGGATCCGCCCGACCGCAGCCGGCCAGCAGCAGGGCCACCGACAGCGAGGCGGCCGCGGCCAGCAGCAGGCGCGGACGGCGGAGCGTCGACGGGCGCCCACCGCGGAGGCGGCGCGAGGGGGTCGGCATAGTGGGGAGCCTAGAACCCGCCGGCTCGCTGCTGTGGTGCGGGTCACACCTGATCGATGGGTGCCCGCACCCGTACGCCGAGAGGCCTGCCGATGACCGACCACCTGCTCTACCTGCTCCGGCACGCGAAGTCCGACTGGGAGGAGCCGCTCACCGATCACGAGCGCCCGTTGGCCACCCGCGGCGTCCGCGATGCAGCGGCGGTCGGTCGGCTGCTCGCCGTCAGGGGTTGGCGACCCGACCTGGTCCTCTGCTCCACTGCGGTGCGCACCGTCCAGACCTGGCAGCGGGCCACGGCGGCCGGCGCCGACGCCGGAGAGGTCCAGCTGACCGACGCCATCTACGAGGCGTCGACCAACCGGCTGCTCGCGCTGGTGCAGCTGACCCCGGAGACGGTGGGCAGCCTGATGCTGATCGGTCACGGCCCGGGGCTGCCGGGTCTCGCCGTCACGCTGGGGGCACGCCCGGAACCGCGCGACGACTGGGCCCGGCTGGACGAGAAGTACCCGACCGCGGGGCTGACCGTGCTCCGCCTCCCCGGCCCCTGGGCCGCCACCCTCCCGGGCACCGCCGAGCTGGTGGCGTTCGAGGTCCCGCGCGGCTGACCCGCGCGGAAAAGTGTCCTCCAGTGCCGCAGATCCGCCGCGACACGCCGGGACGGCGTCCACTGGAGGAGAGGTTGACGCACTGCGCCGGCCGTCAGCACCCGCGCCGGGAGCGGAGCGCAGCGCGCGTCGTACGGAGCACGTAGTCCGGATCCTGCGTCAGCATGGCCCAGGTGAAGCGCAGCACCAGCCAGCCGTCGAGCACCAGGGCGTTCTGCCGTGCGCGGTCGGTCTCGAACACCTCGGGTGTGCAGTGGTAGCGCCAGCCGTCGACCTCCACGGCCACCCGCTCGCGCCTGAAGGCGATGTCCAGGTAGTAGGTCCCCGCCACCGGGAGCAGCACCTTGTGGTTGGTCGACCACCCGGAGATCCCGTTCGCTCGGTAGAGGCGGTGCGCCAGCCGCTCGGCCCGGGACCAGGGTTCGGCCCGTGAGTCCAGCATCACCTGCCAGCGATGTGCGTTCCCGTCGCGGTTCGGTGTCAGGCGCAGTGCTGCCGTCAGGCTCTCCAGCGTCGCGCGCTTGGTCTGGAGCGCGCGGTCGATCGCTTCGGAGTCGTCGAGGGTGGCCAGCTCGATCGCCGTGAGCGACGGCGTCGTCACCGGGATCGGGCCGCAGTGCTGGACGAGGTCGGTCGGAACACGCCAGCGGGTGAACTCGAAGCCTGGCTGCGGCCGGTGGCGACCCGGCGAGGCGACCTGCAGCGTCGGTCCGACCTCCAGAGAGGGCCAGTAGGTCAGGTTCGCCGCTCCTCGCCGGCGGATCACGGCGTCGTGGTCCCAACGGGTCACTGCCGCCATCCTGACCACCGGATCTGCGACCCGCGCCCGGTCTGCGTAGACGCCAGGGAGGATGCGGGCGAGTCTCCCGCCGGCACAGGCGCGGGTCAGGGCATCGTCCAGGGCTGGGATGCTCCCGGCGCAGGATGACGTGGTCGTTGGCCAGCAGGTGCTCGATGGTGTCGTCGTGTCTCACCTCCAGACACTGCGGACGTCGACCCGATTCGACCGGGGCCGCCGAAGATCTGTGGACGACCGACGGGATCAGTCGATCCTGTGGATAACCGACAGCTGCGGAAAAGTCTCCCCGATCGGGTCGGAAAGGGCACGACACGCCGGTCGGGCGCCCACTGGAGGAGACCTTGACGCAGGTAGCTAGTCCAGCGGGGCCATGTCGACGCTGACCTTCATGGTCGACTTCTTGGCCTCGGTGAAGATGACGCCCTTGACCGGGGTGACGTCGGCGTAGTCGCGGCCCCAGGCCACTGTGGCGTGGGAGGCGTCGATCAGCCGGTTGTTGGTGGGGTCCAGGTAGATCCAGCCGTTGCCCGGCACCCAGCAGCCGACCCAGGCGTGCGACGCGTCCGCCCCGACCAGCCGCGGCTTGCCGGGCGGCGGCCGGGTGGCCAGGTAGCCGCTCACGTAGCGACCGGCCAGACCGAGGCTGCGCAGCCCGGAGACCATGAAGTGGGTGAAGTCCTGGCAGACGCCGGTCTTGTTCTCCAGCAGCTCGGCCACCCGGGTCGACACAGTGGTCGAACCGGACTTGTACGTGAAGTCGGCGTAGACCCGGTGCATCAGCTCGGTGACGGCCTCCCCCACCGGGCGCCCGGCCGGGAAGGACTCCGCGGCGTACGCGCGGATCCCCGGCGGGATGTCCACCAGGGTGGAGGCGAAGACGAAGTCGGTCGCCTGCCACGCGTCCGGATCCTGCTCGGCCACCGTCCCGGGCACCAGCGGCCGGGCCTGCTCCCACGGTCGGCCCAGGGCCTCGGTGTCGTACGCGGGCGGTTCGATCTCGATCTCCGACGTCGCGGTGACCACCAGCTCGGTGTGCGGCTCGACCACGTGGAAGTAGGACTTGGTGTTGCCGTAGAGGTCGGTGTGCCGGTACAGGTCGGCCGCACCGGGGTCGACGGTCACCTCGTGCGACAGGCAGCGCTGCCAGTCGAGGTCCCGCGGCCGCAGGTGGAACTGCCCGTAGCTGCCGGTGACGTCGTCGTCGTAGGTGTAGGTGGTGATGTGCCGGACCCGGTATCTCAACGCGCCACCCCTCCCCTGCTCGCTGCGCTCACTGGCGACCTCCCACCGAGTTGCCCCACATCGGCTGCAGGGTGGGCGGCAGCTGCTGGTACTGGTCGCGGATGGCCTCCGACAGGTCCCGCAGCTGGGTCGACAGACCCTCCAGGTACGCCCCCAGAGCCGACCGGCCGTCCGGCGACGGACCCTCCCCGGAGCCGAGCAGCTCGACCAGGTCGACCTGGCGGACCTGCAGGGCCAGGGCGTCGGCCAGCCGCAGCGGCCGGGCCGTGGGCGAGGCGTTCGGGATGGCCCGCAGGTCGCCGAGGATCCGCTCCACCTGGTAGGCGACCGAGCGGGGGTTGCGGACATCGGTGACGAGCAGCTCGACGGCGGCCTCGACCCGGTCCCGTCCCCGGTACCGGCGGCGGAAGGTGACGATCGACTCCGAGGCGGTGAGCACTGCCTCGAGCACCAGGCGCTCGGTGTCCCACGGCCGGTCGACGCACACGGTCGCCTGCAGCAGCGCCAGCACCTGCATCGCCCGCTCCAGCCCGCGGCCGGTGTCGAGCATGTACCAGCCGGCGTCGCGGACCATGTTCTCGCTGACGATCCCGGCCAGGGCCAGCAGCCCGGACAGGATCCGCTCGCTGGCGTCGGTCAGCTGCAGCCCCTGGTCGTACGGGTTGGCCGCCAGCGCCGCCGAGGCGCGCTCGATGTCGGCCAGCACCATCCAGACGTCGTCGGACAGCTGGTCGCGGACGCCCTGGGCGGCCAGCGACAGCGCGCTCAGCGACTGGGCCGCCGTCCCCGACCGGTGCCGGTCGAGCAGCAGCGACCGCAGCTCCGGCATCAGCTGGCGGCCGGCGGTCAGGAAGCCCGGGTACGTGGTGGACACCCGGGTCACCGCGTGCTGGAGCACCTCCAGCGCGTGGCCCTGGGTGGTGTCCATGTCGGTCTCGATGGCCACCGTCCGGGTGGCCAGCACCAGCCGCAGCAGGTCCTCGGCGCGCTCGGCGTAGCGACCGAACCAGAACAGGTCCGACAGCACCCGGGGGACCATGGCCGCGGAGGCCGCGTCGACCGGGGCGGCGAGCTGCTCGCCCTCCCCGCGGACCCGGACGCCGGCGGCGCGGCCGGCGATGATCGGGTGCTCGCTCACCACCCAGACGTCCTTGGCGATGCCGCCGCCGGGCGCGGTGACCAGGGCGCCCCGCGACTCGTCGGTGTCGTCGCTGACCCGGGCCAGGCCGCCGAGCATCGCGGTGTAGGAGGACCCGTCCCGGACGGCGAAGGACCGCAGCACCACGTTCCTCGGCACCAGCCGGTCGTCGACGGTGGTCGGGGCGGACGAGAGGTTGAGCACCTGCTGGGCGACGAACCGGTGCGGGGCGGCCTTGATCATGGCCAGCACCTGCTCCCGCTTCTGCTTCGACAGGGCCATCGCCCGGACACTGCGACCACGACCCCGGCTGGTGGGCCGGATGACCAGGTCGTCGAGGTGCTCGGTGACGTAGCGCAGCGAGTCCTCCTCGCCGCACCACCAGGTCTCCACCGACGGCAGCCGCAGCGGCTGGCCGAGCAGCCGCTCGCAGAGATCCGGCAGGTACGGCATCAGGGCCGGGTTCTCCACGATCCCGGAGCCGATGGTGTTGACCACGCTGACGGTGCCGTGCCGGACGCACTCGACCAGACCGGCGACCCCGAGCCGCGAGCCGGGCCGCAGCTCCAGCGGGTCGGTCCAGATGGAGTCGACCCGACGGAGGATGACGTCGACCTCCTCCAGCTTGCCCAGCACCCGCATCCAGACCCGGCCGTCGCGGACCGTGAGGTCGCGGCCCTCCACCAGCGGGAAGCCGAGCAGCGAGGCCAGGAAGGCCTGGTCGAAGGCGGTCTCGGACAGGGTGCCGGGGCTGAGCACCACCACCCGCGGGTTCTCCACCCGGGCGGGCGCGGCGTCGACCAGGGCGGTCCGCATGGCCTGGAAGAACGGGGTCAGGCGGTGCAGGTGGGCGGCGTGGTAGACCTCCGGCATCACCCGGGAGACCACCCGCCGGTTCTGCATGGCGTAGCCGGCACCTGAGGGGGCCTGGGTGCGGTCCGACATCACCTTCCAGCGACCGTCGTCGTCGCGGCCGAGGTCGACGGCGACCATGAACAGCGACGGGCTGACGGCTGTGCCGACCATGGTCCGCAGGTACTCGTCGTGGTCCAGCACCGCCGGCACCGGCAGGTGCCGCCCGGCGAGCAGCTTCTGGGCGCCGTAGAGGTCGGCCACGATCGCGTCCAGCAGCTCCGAGCGCTGCACCACACCGGCCTCCAGGGCGGACCACTCCCGCTCCTGCAGGACCAGCGGCAGCGGGTCCAGCCGCCAGGGCAGCTGCTCGGCCAGCGGCTGCGGCTCGGGCGGCCGCCCCAGCGGTGGCGCACTCTGGTCGGCGAAGGTGACCGACGACGCCGGACCCGGGGTGTAGGTGACGCCGTCGTCCTCGAGCAGGCGCGCGACCTCCCACTGGGCCCGACGCAGGTCCGCGCCGCCGTAGGACCGCAGCCCGTCGGCCAGGCCTGCCCAGCCGTCCCGGATGCCGCCCTGCGGGCCGGCGAACTCGTCGTAGACGGGCTGGCCCACGGCGAACATGTCCGGTTGGACCTTGCGCGCCAGATAGTGCTCGAGGACCGTCATCCGCGGCCCCACCGCCGAGGCGTACGCCGCCGCAGGTCCAGCGTCAGCGGGTACTCGTCGGCGTCACCGACCCGCCAGGTGGCCCGCTCGCTGAGGGCGTCGACGTCGATCGCCCCGGTGGTGTGACCGCTCGCCTCGAACCGGCGGGAGCGCCGCGCCTCGGCCTCCTTGGCGTTGACCGGCGGGTGCTCGTACGACCGACCGCCGGGGTGCACCACGTGGTACGTGGCCCCGCCCAGCGACAGCTGGTTGCCGAGATCGACCACGTCGAAGACCAGCGGGCTGTCGATCTCCAGGGTCGGGTGCAGCGCCGACCACGGCTTCCAGGCCTTGTAGCGGACCCCGGCCACGTACGTGCCCGGGGTGCCGGTGGGCTGCAGCGGGACCGGTCGGGAGTTGCAGGTGACCGCGTACCGGCTGGTGTCGAAACCGGTGACCAGCACCTGCACCCGCTCCACCGAGGAGTCGACGTAGCGGGCGGTGCCGCCGGAGCTGGACTCCTCGCCGAGCACGTTCCACGGCTCGATGGCCGACCGCAGCTCCAGCGTGGCGTCACCGATCTGGCTGACCCCGATCCGCGGGAAGCGGAACTCCAGGTACGGGTCGAACCAGGCCAGGTCGATGTCGATCCCGTGCCGGCGCAGGTCGGCGACCACGTCGGCGAGGTCGCTGGCCACGAAGTGCGGCAGCAGGAAGCGCTCGTGCAGCCGGGTCCCCCAGCGGATCAACGGCGCCCGGTACGGGTCCAGGGCGGCCCGGGCCAGGATCGAGCGGACCAGCAGCGCCTGCACCAGGGCCATGTCGGGGTGCGGCGGCATCTCGAAGCCGCGCAGCTCGAGCAG
Organism: uncultured Actinomycetota bacterium; assembly: GCA_963784345.1. Lineage (GTDB taxonomy): Bacteria > Actinomycetota > Actinomycetes > Propionibacteriales > Propionibacteriaceae > Microlunatus. The sequence goes on along the minus strand of CAWARE010000035.1, from coordinate 210,778 downwards.
CCCGAGCCGGCCCCGGGAGGAGTCCGGGCTGTACATCTTGTCGATGCAGAACTCGGCCCGGTGGGTGTTGCCGGTGATGTCGGTGAGCAGGTGCCGTAGGGCCCGGTCCACCGCCCACGGCCGGTGGTCCCACTCGTCCTCGGGCCGGTCGACCAACCGCTCGACCTCGGAGAAGGCGATCTCCAGCTCGTACAGCGTCTCCGGCCGACCCTCGTCGACCCGCGGGGCCTGGCTGGTGGGGCCGACGAACCGACCCGAGAACAGGTACGACAGCGACGGGTGGTGCTGCCAGTAGGTGAGCATGCTGACCAGCAGGTCGGGCCGCTTCAGCAGCGGCGACCGGGACGGCTCGGACCCGCCGAGGGTGATGTGGTTGCCCCCGCCGGTGCCGCTGTGCCGTCCGTCCAGACCGAAGGTCTCGGTGCCCAGCCGGCAGCGTCGGGCGGTGTCGTACAGGTGGGCGGTGAGCTCGCTGAACTCGGTCCAGCTGGAGGTCGGATGGACGTTCACCTCGATCACGCCCGGGTCGGGCGTCACCATCAGCACCTTGGCCCGGGGGTCCGGTGGCGGTCCGTAGCCCTCGAAGACGACCGGTACGCCGACCTCGCGGACCACGTCGTCGAGCAGGCCGATCAGCTCGGTGAACTTCTCCAGCTTCTCCAGCGGCGGCAGGTAGAGGTGGACGATGCCGTCCCGGGCCTGGACCACCAGGGCGGTCCGCGACGGGGTCTCGTCGGGGTCGACCACCACTGCCTCGGGGGTGCTGGCCGACAGCTCGGCACCGGAGGCGGTGTAGTCCTCCTCGCCCTCGAAGTCGGGCTCTTTCCAGTTCACCGAGGACAGCGGCATCCGGGCGCCGGCCGGGGAGTCGCCCGAGAGCAGCACCAGCCGACCGCGGCGGAACCGCCAGCGGGCGCTGGCCCAGCCGTTGCCCCACCAGGCCGGCGTCAGCGGCAGCGCCCAGGCGGCCGGGACGGAGAGATCGGCGTCCAGGGCCGAGACGAGCTCCGGCTCGGTGCGCAGCGGGTCGTCACCGGTGGCCGGCGGCTCCCCCTCGGGCTTGGCCACCTCCGCGGCCAGGGCGGCGAACGGGTCCTCGTAGCAGGCCTGCAGGGCGTCGGTGGGCAGGCCGAGGCGCTCGGTCACCAGTCGGGCCAGCCGTTCGGCGGCCGCGGCCGCCTGCTCCTGGGCGGCGGTGTCGTCGGCCGACGGTCCCTCGAACGGGTTGGCCAGCAAGGAGGGATCGGACCACAGCGGCTCGCCGTCGGCCCGCCAGATCAGGGCGATCTGCCAGCGCGGCAACGCCTCGCCGGGATACCACTTGCCCTGGCTGCGCTGGATCAGCCCGCCCGGCGCCAGGTCGGCGAACAGCTGGACGGCCAGCTCGTCGGCCAGCTTCCGCTTCTCCGGTCCGTCGGCGGCGACCGTCCACTGCGGCGAGGTCATGTCGTCGATGGAGACGAAGGTGGGCTCGCCGCCCATGGTGAGATCCAGCCCGAGGTCGTCGAGGATCTTGTCGACCGACAGGCCCACGTCCTGCAGGTGCGCGACCTGCGCGGGGCTGTAGGGCTTGGTCACCCGCGGGTCCTCGTGGAACCGGGTGACGGTGTTGGCGAAGGCGAACTCGACCTGGGTCGGCTCGGTGGCCCCGGTGATCGGCGAGGCGTGGCTGGGGTGCGGGGTGGCGGCCAGCGGGATGTGGCCTTCCCCGGCGAACAGCGCCGACGTCGGGTCCAGCCCGATCCAGCCGGCCCCGGGGATGAACACCTCGGCCCAGGCGTGCAGATCGGTGAAGTCCTCCTTGGGACCGCCCGGCCCCTCCAGCGGCTCGGTGTCGGAGGTGAGCTGGACCAGGTAGCCGGAGACGAACCGGGCGGCCAGGCCGAAGTGGCGCAGGGCCGCGACCAGCAGCCAGGCCGAGTCCCGGCAGGAGCCGATGGCCCGGGTCAGCGTCTCGTCCGGGCTCTGCACGCCCGGCTCCATCCGTACGGAGTAGGCCACGTCGCCGTAGACGGCGGCGTTCAGGGCGACCAGGAAGTCCACGATCGGGATCCCCGGCTGGGACCCGTCCGGACCGGGCTTGCCGATCGGCAGCCGGTCCAGCCAGCCGCTGAGCACCGGCCCGAGGCCGAGACCCGGCGCGTCCTCCACCGGAGCCAGGTACGGGTCGAGGTCGGTCCGCAACCCGCTGGCGTACGTGAACGGGTAGGTCTCGGCGTAGTCCTCGACGAAGAAGTCGAACGGGTTGATCACCTCGAGGTCGGCGACCAGACCCACGGTGATGTCGAGCTCGCTGGCCTTCTCCGGGAACACCACCCGGGCCAGGTAGTTCCCGAACGGGTCCTGCTGCCAGTTCAGGAAGTGGTTCTCCGGCGAGATCGTGAGCGAGTACGCCTCGATCGGCGTCCGCGTGTGCGGCGCCGGGCGCAACCGGATCACGTGCGGCGCGATGTCGATCGGCCGGTCGAACCGGTAGGTCGTACGGTGCTCCAACGCGACCTTGATGCTCATTCGCTCATCCAACCGCACGCGTGTGACGGGCTGGTTTCCGTGCGTCGTGTCATCCGATCACCCATCCTGGTTGGCACCCGGCCCGGCGCGCTGCTGACTGCAGGCGCGCCGGGACCGACGTGCTCTTCGTCCGTCCCGAAGAGCGACGACAACAGGGGCCTAGAGCTCCGCCGCGTCCGAGCGGAGCGAGGACGGACAGATCAGTACCGGTACTCGTCGGTCTTGTACGGACCCTCGACCGGGACCCCGAGGTAGCTCGCCTGGGTCTCGGTCAGCTCGGTCAACCGGACCCCGAGGGCGCCCAGGTGCAGCCGGGCCACCGCCTCGTCGAGGTGCTTGGGCAGCGTGTAGACCCCGACCGGGTACTGCTCGGTCTTGGTGAACAGCTCGATCTGGGCCAGCACCTGGTTGGTGAAGGAGTTGCTCATCACGAAGCTGGGGTGACCGGTGGCGTTGCCGAGGTTCATCAGCCGGCCCTCGGACAGCACCAGGATGGTGTGCGCGTGGTCGGTGTCGGCGTCGAACGTCCACAGGTCGACCTGCGGCTTGATGTTGGTCCTCTTCACGCCCGGGGTCCTGGTCAGACCGGCCATGTCGATCTCGTTGTCGAAGTGGCCGATGTTGGCCACGATCGCCTGGTGCTTCATCCGGCTCATCTGGTCGGCCGAGATGACGTTGAAGCAGCCGGTGGCGGTGACGTAGATGTCGGCGATCGGCAGGGCGTCCTCGAGGGTCAGCACCTGGAACCCGTCCATCGCCGCCTGCAGCGCGCAGATCGGGTCGACCTCGGTGACGACCACGCGGGCGCCCTGGCCGCGGAGCGCGTCCGCGCAGCCCTTGCCCACGTCGCCGTACCCGCAGACGACGGCGACCTTGCCGCCGATCAGCACGTCGGTGGCCCGGTTCAGACCGTCGATCAGCGAGTGGCGGCAGCCGTACTTGTTGTCGAACTTGGACTTGGTCACCGAGTCGTTGACGTTGATGGCCGGGAACAGCAGCGCCGACTGGCGGTGCATGTCGTAGAGCCGGTGGACACCGGTGGTGGTCTCCTCGGTCACGCCCTTCAGCGCGTTGGCCACGGCGGTCCAGTCGTAGCCCTCGGCGATCGTGCGCCGGAGCAGCTCGAGGATGACCTGGAACTCCTCGGGATCCTCGTCGGTCGGCTCGGGCACCTCGCCGGCCTTGAGGAACTCGACGCCCTTGTGCACCAGCAACGTGGCGTCGCCGCCGTCGTCGAGGATCATGTTCGCGAGCTCGTCACCGGGCCAGGTGAGGATCTGCTCGGTGCACCACCAGTACTCCTCCAGCGTCTCGCCCTTCCAGGCGAAGACCGGCACACCGGCCGGGTTGTCCGGGGTCCCGTCGGGGCCGACGACGATGGCCGCGGCCGCGTGGTCCTGGGTGGAGAAGATGTTGCAGCTCGCCCAGCGCACCTCTGCGCCGAGGGCGACCAGGGTCTCGATCAGGACGGCGGTCTGCACCGTCATGTGCAGCGAACCGGCGATCCGGGCGCCGGCCAGCGGCTTGGACTCCCCGAACTGGGTGCGCATGGCCATCAACCCGGGCATCTCGTGCTCGGCGAGCGTGATCTCCTTGCGGCCGAACTCGGCGAGGCCCAGATCGGCCACCTTGTAGTCGGTCGCGGACAGGACTGTGGATACCGTCATGTCAGGAAGACTAGGGCGCCCCCGGTGAGCGGATCAAAGACCACGCGGGAGTGGGACGTGCGACACACCGCCGGGCGGGCCCGAGGTGGCCCGGACGACCAGGCTCGGCGGGACCAGCAGGTCCTGCTCGGCGGCCTCCCGCCCCGGCTCGGCGGCGGGGCGGACGCGGGCGAGCACCCGGGCCACCGCCCCTGCGCAGATCGCCTCCGTGTCCTGCCCGACGGTGGTCAACCGGGTCCAGGACGCGTGCGCCAAGCGGCTGTCGTCGTAGCCCACCACCGACAGGTCGGCCGGGACGTCGACGCCGGCGGCGCGGGCGGTCTGCAGGAAGCCGACAGCGCAGCGGTCGTTGAACGCGAACACCGCCGTCGGTGGGTTCGGGCCCATCGAGCCGGCCGACAGCTGCGACAGGTAGCTGTGGGCGGCGTTCTCGCCGTCGGCCTCGGTCAGCCCGGCCGGCCACCGGTGGGCTCCGTCGTCCAGGTCGGCGGCCCGCATCGCGGCCAGGAAGCCGCGGCGCCGCTCGGCCGCGCCGGGGGCCCGTCCGCCGTCGAGGTGGACCACGCTGCGGTGCCCCAGGGCCAGCAGGTGCTCGGTGGCCAGTCGGGCCCCGAGCTCGTCGTCGGTCCGGATCACGTCCACACCCGGCGCTCGTACGGCGCGGGCGAGCACGACCACCGGTGTGCTCGACGCGTACGCGGTCAGCTCGGCCGCGCTCAGTGACGGGCCGAGCAGCACCAGCGCGTCGCAGCGGAAGTCGACCAGGTCAGCCACGGCCCGCTGCTCGGACCGCTCCTCGGTGACCCCGCTCAGCACCAGCTCCAGCCCGTGCCGGGCGGCGGCGGCGTACAGGGCGGAGATCAGGTCGGCGTGGAACTCGTGGCCGACGCCGAACATCACACCGAGCAGGTTGGTGCGCTTGCTCCCCAGCAGGCTGGCCCGGCGATCCGGCCGGAAGCCGATCTCGGCGGCGGCCCGGCGTACCCGTTCCCGGTTGGCCGGGCTCGCCCCGGGCAGCTCGCGGAACACGATGGACACCAGCGCCCGGGAGACCCCCGCACGGGCCGCGACGTCCTCCATCGTGGGCGGCCGGCTCGTGGGCGGCCGGTTCGTGGATGGACGGCCGGACCCGCTGGGGGGCGTCGGAGGCTCGTCCATGGAGCCGAGGGTAGGGCGTGACGGCCGCCGGCGTCGGCGACGCCGACAAGGAGGTTCGGGCACGCCATGGCCACCAGCGTGCCCGAACCTCCTTCTCGCGTGCTCCGTGGACCCATCGCCCACCGGCTCTTGACTTTGTCCGGACATCTGACCGACACTTAGAGCGCTCTAGGGTAGAGCGCCTCGAGAAGCAGGGAGCAGCCATGACCAGCAGCGTCGGGATCGGTCTGATCGGAGCCGGCCGGATCGGCGCCTCGCACGCGCAGGTGATCGCTCAGCGGGTGCCGGGCGCGCACCTCGCCGCGGTCGCCGACCCCCGCCCGGGGGCGGCGGCCGGGCTCACCGACCGCCTCGGCGGCACCCCGTACGAGGATCCGGGCCTGCTGGTGCGGTCCCCCGACGTGGACGCCGTGGTGATCGCCGCCGCCTCGGTGGTGCACGCCGATCTGGTCGAGCTGGCCGCCGACGCCGGCAAGCCGGTGTTCTGCGAGAAGCCGATGGGCATGGACCTGGCCGAGGTGGAGCGGGCCGTCGCAGCAGCCGACCGGGCCGGCGTGGCCCTGCAGGTCGGCTTCAACCGACGCTTCGACGCCGGCTTCTCCGACGCCCACGCAGCTGTCGTCGCGGGTCGGCTGGGCGAGGTGCAGCTGCTCCGTTCCCTGACCCGCGACCCGGGCCTGGCCGACCCGGCCGCGGTGCCGCCGTGGACGATCTTCACCCAGACCCTGATCCACGACTTCGACACCCTGAACTGGCTCAACCCGGGAGCGGAACCGGTCGAGGTGTACGCGACGGCGGCCGCGCTGGTCGCCCCCGCGTACGCCGACGCGGGTCTGCTGGACACCGCTGTCGTGGTGATCACCTACGACAACGGCGCCCGGGCCGTCGCGGAGGCGAGCTTCTCGGCCGCGTACGGCTACGACGTCCGCGCCGAGGTGTTCGGCTCCCGCGGGATGGTGACCGTCGGCGACGGCGCCCGGTCCAGCGCCCGCTTCGCCACCGCCGACGGCGCCGCCCACGACACCGCCCGCAGTGACACCGAGCTGCTGCTGGACGCCTACACGGCCGAGTTCGTCGAGTTCGCCGCCGCGGTCCGCGAAGGCCGTCCGCCGGCCGTGACCGGCATCGACGCCCACCGGGCGCTGGCCGTCGCGATGGCCTGCATCGACTCGGTCACCCGGCACGCCCCGGCGCCGGTGGCCGGCCGGGTGGGCAGCCCCGACGCGAGCCGGGCGGCGGCCCGATGAGCACCTCGTACAGCCTGTCGGTCTGCGCGGAGATGGTGTTCACCGACCTGCACCTGGTCGAGCGGGTCGAACGGATCCACGCAGCGGGGTTCGGGGTGGAGATCTGGGACTGGAGCACCAAGGACATCGACGCCCTGGTGGCCACCGGGGCCCGGTTCACCTCGATGACCGGCTACCTGCGCGGCACCCTGACCGATCCGGACGGGGCCGACGAGCTGCTGGCCACCGCCGCCCAGGCGCTCCCGGTCGCGGAGCGGCTCGGCATCACCACCCTGAACCTGCACGGCACGGGGTTGGGTGAGGGCGGCCTCCCGGTCCGGCCCGTCCAGGTCGTGACCCCGGCGATGTGGCTGGCGGCCGCGGCCACCCTGCGCCGGATCGCTGCGCTGGGCGAGAGCGCCGGGGTCACCTTCGTGCTGGAGAACCTCAACACAGCTGTCGACCACCCCGGCACCCCGTTCGCCACCGCTGCCGACTGCCTCGCCCTGGTGGAGGCCGTCGACAGCCCGCACCTGAAGCTGATGCTGGACCTCTACCACGCCCAGATCGGCGAGGGGAACCTGGTCGAGCTGGTCCGACGCTGCGGCGACGCGATCGGTGAGATCCAGGTCGCCGACGTGCCGGGCCGCTGCGAGCCCGGCACGGGCGAGATCCACTACCCGGCCGTCGCCCGGGCCCTGACCGAGCTGCGCTACACCGGCGTGGTCGCCCTCGAGGCGTTCGCGTCGTCGGACTCCGACCTGGCCCTGGAACGCTTCCGCACGGCCTTCACCCTCTAGCCGTCGCGAGCGGCCGTGAGCGGAGCGCGGCTCGGTCTGGACTGACCGAGCGAGCAGACACGCTTTTCCTCTGCGAGGGAGGGAGGGAAGACCGAGTCCGGAGCGCGGAGCGAACAGCGAGTGACGACGGCTCAGCCCAGCGTCCGGCTGCGCTGCCCTTCCCCCATCTCCCCGTACGGGTAGTCGGCAGCCCCCAGGTCGCTGGCCTCGTCCAGCGCCGCCGTCGACGCCGCGTCCAGGTGCAGGTCGGCGGCCGCCAGGTTGGCCTCCAGCTGCTCGACCGTACGAGCGCCGAGGATGGTCGAGGTCACGGCGGGCCGGTCCGTCACCCAGGCCAGCGCCGCCGCGGCCATGCTGACACCCTCCCGGTCGGCGACCTCGGTCAACGCGTCGATGATCCGCCAGGTCCGGTCGGTGCCGCGCCGGTCCCAGGCCTCCATCCCGCGCGCCGGGTTCTCCCCCAGCCGGGTGTCGCCGGTGGGCCGCTCGCCCCGCCGGTACTTGCCGGACAGGTAGCCGCCGCCGAGCGGGCTCCAGGGCAGCAGACCGAGACCGGCGTCGGCGGCAGCCGGGACGATCTCCCACTCGATCTCGCGGACGATCAGGCTGTACTGCGGCTGCAGGGTGACCGGCCGGCTGGCGCCCAGGGCGACAGCTGTGTCGACGATCTTGGTCAGCTGCCAGCCGGTGAAGTTCGACAGCCCCCAGTAGCTGATCTTGCCGGCCCGGACGAAGTCGTCGAGGGTGCGCACGGTCTCCTCCAGCGGGGTCCACGGGTCGTACGCGTGCACCTGGTAGAGGTCGACCCGGTCCACGCCGAGCCGGCGCAGCGAGTCGTCCAGCGCCCGGGTGAGGTGCCGTCGGGACAGACCGAGGCCGTTGGGCTCGTCGGCCATCCCGAACCGCCCCTTGGTGGCCAGCACCACCCGGTCGGTGACGTCGCGCGGGCGGTCGGCGAACCAGCTGCCGATGATCTCCTCCGAGACGCCGGCGGAGTAGACGTCGGCGGTGTCGACGAGGGTCCCGCCCGCCTCCAGGAACGTGTCGAGCAGCTGGTGGGAGGTGGCGACGTCGGACTCGGCACCGAAGGTCATGGTGCCGAGGCAGAGGTTCGAGACGGCGCAGCCACTGCGCCCGAGAGTCCGGTAGTCCATGGCTCGGTTCTACCCGGCGGCGCCGACAGCCAAACCGGCACGTATCGGAATCGGGGCCTCGAGCGTCCTCTGGGCAGGCACCTATCGGGGCGCCACCTGTCCACCCAGAAGGGGCAATCATGCCTACCTCGAAGTCCGGGTCCTCGCGCCGCAGCAGCGGCTCGACCCGCCAGCGCGGCGCCTCCGCCGCAGAACCCTCCTTCGGCCCCGTCCTGCACGGTGCCGACTCCATCGTCCCCGGCGAGGTGCTGCTGACCCTGCAGCCCGACGCGGCCGACGCCATGACGTCCTCGGTGCCGTTGCACCCCGCCGGCCTGTTCGGGGCCGCCGGCACCCTCGGCGTCGACGACCTCGACTCCGTGCTCGCCGATCTCGGCGCCCACGACATCACCCGGCTCGCCCCCTCCCCCGTCGGCATCGCCGGCGTCCAGGCCCTGGAGGGCAGTGAGCTCGGGCTGCAGGAAGGTCCGCAGCACGTACTGAGCCGCAGCTTCCGGGTCCGCATCGACCCCGGCGCCGACGTGGAGCAGGCGGTGGCCCGGCTCGCGGCGGTCGACGCGGTCGAGCTGGCCGAGCCGAACCGCTGGCGGGAGACCATGATCACGCCCGACGACCCGCAGTTCGGCAGCCAGTGGGGGCTGACCAAGATCAACGCCCCGACCGCCTGGGACATCAGCACCGGCTCCGCAGCGGTGGTCGTGGGGATCATCGACAGCGGCTGCGATCTTGATCATCCCGAGCTCGCACCGCTGCTGGTCAACGGCTACGACATGGTGGACCTGGGCCCGAGCCCCACGCCGCCGGCCGGCTGGCGCTTCGAGGGCGACTTCTCCGGCCGGGATGCGATTCCCGAGGACGAGGTCGGGCACGGCACCCACGTGGCGGGCACCATCGCCGCCGCCACCGACAACGCCACCCAGGTGGCCGGGATCGGCTGGCAGACCAAGATCATGCCGGTCAAGGCGCTGACCCGGATGGTCCGCATCAGCGACGGCCGGGTCTCCGGGGTGGGTTCGTCCGCCGACGTCGCCGCCGCGGTCCGCTGGGCCGCCGACAACGGCGCCCACGTGATCAACATGAGCCTCGGCTCCGACGCGGCGACCAGCGTGGAGAGCAGCGCGATCGCGTACGCCATCGGCAAGGGCGTCGTGGTGGTGGCGGCGATGGGCAACGACGGGACCGCCAACCCGTCCTACCCGGCCGCCTACCCCGGGGTGGTCGCCGTCGGGGCGATCGACAGCTCGGACGCCAAGGCCTCCTTCTCCCAGACCGGTTCCCACATCAGCCTGGTCGCTCCGGGCGTGGGCATCCTGTCCACCTACCTGGCCGGCGGCACCACCACCATGTCCGGCACCTCGATGGCCACCCCGCACGTGGCCGGCGTGGCCGCGTTGATCAAGGCGGTCAAGCCGAGCGCCAGCGGCGCCGAGATCGCCGACATCCTGCGGACCACGGCCCGCCCGCTCCCCGAGACGCCGGGGGGTGCGGTGCCGAACAACTCGTACGGGCACGGCTGCCTGGACGCCCGGGCCGCGCTGGTCAAGGCCCGGGGGCCGGTGATCAACCCGACCATCACCATCCGGCTGCGGACGCCGATCATCGCCTGCCCACCCAGGTCCCTGCGGATCAACGAGTGCGGCTTGATCACCAGGATCCCGGTGCTGTGCCCGCCGGTCACGCTGACCCGCCCGCCGGTGACAGTCGTCTGCCCGCCGGTCAGCGTCGTCTGCCCGCCCACCACCCTGCCCACGACGATCCGCACCCTGCCCACCCGGCCGATCAACCGGGCGGCCGCGGCCGGCTACGACCCGTACGGCGTGCTCGGTGAGTCCACGGCCGCCGGCCAGGACGCCGGGTCGACCGGGAGCTACGAGGCGGGCTACGAAGCCGGTTACGCGGCCGCGGTGGCCGAGGTCAGCCAGGCGCTGGAGGCCTCTGCCGGCGGGACCGCGGGCGTCGAGACCGAGGGCGGCGGTGAGGACGTCCAGGCCGGACCCGGTGACGACCTGCAGCGGCCGATCCCCCGGTCGTGGCTCTACGTGTGCCCGCCCCGAACGGTCAGCGACCCGCAGTGCTTCGTGCTGCGGACGGTGAACTTCGTGCAGTGCTCGCCCAAGACCATCGGGACGCCCTGGTGCCCGGTGACCTGGCCGATCACCACCACCCGGACGATCCCGCCGACGACCACGATCCCGCCCACCGGGCCGTACCTGCCGGGTCCCGGCTACGGGCAGGAGTGGGGTTACGGGGACGACGCCGGCTACGACCCGTACGGCCAGAACCCCTTCCAGGGCTGAGTCGATGCCGATGCAGGCGGCCGCACACCGACCGAACGCCGACGCCGGCGTGCGGCCGGGTGCGGCCGCACCCCTGTCCCGAAGCGAGGTGCCGGCGCCGGTCGCCGCGCTGCTCGAGGTCGGCGTGCTCGACGAGCTCGGTGCGGTCGGCGCGCTGGTCGAGGACATCTCCCGCGCGCACCCGGTCTGGCGGGTGGTGCTGCCCGACGGCCGCCGGCTGGTGGTCAAGGCCGGGATCGGTCACGGCGGGCCGGACCTGGCGGTGGAGTGCCTGGTCTACCGGATGACCCGGTGGTGCGAGCCGCTGGCCACGGCCCTGCCGGTGCCGCTGCTGGTCGACGAGGACCGGCAGCTGCTGGTGCTGGCCGACGTCGGTGGCACACCGACCCACGGGTCACTCGCTCAGCAGGTCGGCTTCCCGCCCCTGCTCGGTGGGGCCGCGCCCCACCGCAGCGCACCGGGCAGCACCATCACGGTGTCCACCAGCACCGACCTGGGGCGGGCGGTCGGTGAGCTGCACCGGGCCACTGCCGGGTTCCCGCTCCCACCGGCTCCCCCACCGCTGGTTCTGGCCCTGGTCGGCCGGCCCGCCGGATCGGGGGTGCCCGATCAGCTCAGCACCGACGTCCGCGCCACCCTCGCCGACCTGGACCGGCGCCGGCTCGTGCTCGACGCGGTGGGCGAGCTGCGACGCCCGGTGACCGGCTGCCTGGTCAACCACGACCTCAAGTGGGACAACGTGGTGCTGACCGGACCGGACCGCCGGCCGGTGCTGCTGGACTGGGAGCTGGCCGGTGCCGGCGACCCGGCCTGGGACCTCGGCTGCCTGCTGGCCGAGCACCTGGTCCGCGACGCGTCCGCCACCGGCCTGGAGCCGACCGGTCGGGCACTGCTGGAGGGCTACCGGGACGGCGCCCGACCGCGGGCGGCGATCGCGTCCACCCTGGCCCACCGGGTGGTGCTGTCGGCTGGGCTCCGGATCGTGCAGCTCGCCCTCGAGGTGGCCTACACCCCGCACGCCGGCGACGGTCACGCGGTGGCCCGGCTGACCGAACGGGCCGAGACGGTCCTGTCCGCCCGGACGACCCTGACCCAGGAGGTCCTGGCATGCCTCTCGTGAGCCCAGCCAGCCGCTCGGCCGCCGGAGGCCCGGGCGCCGTAGTCCTCGGCGGTGTGGTCGGCGACGCGCTCCTACGCGATTCCGTCTCGACGCCCACGACCCGGGCCCTGGCCGACGTCCGCAGCGCGCTGGCCCTCATCGCGACCGACGACGAGGCCCGCCGGCTGCGCGCCGCGACCGGACCGGACCCGGATCCCGACGGTGACCTGGCCGGCTGGCTCTACGGTCGCTGGTGGTGCGGTCTGGACGGACTCGACGGGCCCGCCGCTCTGGGGGCCGCCGCTCTGGGGGCCGCCGCTCCGGGGGCCGCCGCTCCGGGGGCCGCGCCGCTTCGCCGGACGCCGCCGCTCGGGGAGCCGCCCGGCTGGAAGCGGCCCGACGCGGGGTGGCGCCGACCTCGGACGGGTGGCTGGTGCTGGCCACCGCCGGGGACGCGCTGGTGGCGGCGCCGCTGATCGGCGCGTCCGCGTCGGACCGGGACCGCCGCCGGCTCCGGACCACTGTCGAGGCGGTGACCGCGTCGTCCCGGCCGGGCTGCCCGCCGCGCCCCGGTGACCTGGTCACGGTGCAGCACGGCGGCTCGGGTCTGGACCCCTCCGGGTCGTGGTGGTGGGCGCACGCCGACCGGCCCGAGGACACCGTCGACCTCTGCCTGGACCGGTGGTACCTGCACGTCCACGACGTCGAGGCCGCCGCCCGGGCGCTGCCGGTGCTGCTCGAGGTCGCCGCCGAGGTGGGCTGCCCGCTCTCGCTCAAGTGCCCGCCGGTGGACCAGGGGTACGGACGCCGCGACGCCCTGGTCGCCTACCTGCCCTCGGCCGCCGGGCCGGCCGCCGAGACCGCCCTCCGACGCCGGGCCGACCGGCTCGCAGAGCTGCTCGGCCCGACGGTGCCCCCGTGCACCCACCAGCTGCTGCCCGGGGTGGCACGGGCGCAGGATCCCGGTCCCACCGCGTCGGGGCCGGTCAGCTACGGCCAGCTCCGGTGCGGTCAGGTGGCCGCGATGGCGGCCCGGTTCGCCGACCGCAGGCCGTCCGACGAGGAGCTGACCGACACCCTGACCGAGCTGGGCCTGGACGCGGACGCGATCGACCGGGTGCCCCGGTGATCACCGATTCCGAGTACGCCGCCACGGCCCGCCACCTGGCCGACCGGCTGGCGTCCCTGGCCGTCGTCGGTGCTGACGGCGAGCCGGCCTGGTCCGGTGACGACGTCGACGTGGTGCGGTCGACCTCGCAGCGGGTCGTGCTGACCCACGAGCGGCTCGACGACTCGCTGCACACCGGTCGGGCCGGCGTCGCCCTCGCCCTGGCGGTCTGTGCTCGGCTGCCCGGCGGCCGGGACTCCTGGGCCGAGCTGGCCCGCCGGGTCGGTCGCTCGACCGTCCACCACGCGCTCGCCGCCCGACCCCAGCCCGGTGGGCTGGGGTGGTCCACCGGCTGGCTCGGCATCGCCCGCGCCGCCGGGCTGGTGGCTCACTGGACCGGCGACGACGCGCTGGCCGCGGCGACCGTGGCCTTGGCCGGGCGGGCCGTCAGCGCCCTGGCCGAGGACCCGGACCTCTGCCCGGACTACCCGGACCTGCTGGACGGCTGGGCCGGGCACCTCGCCGCGGTGCTGGCCGCCGACCTGCCACCGGACCTCGAACCCGTACGGCGTCGCGCCGCCACCGCCCTGCTCGCCCGGCTGCTGCCGTACGCCGGGATCGACGCCCCGGTGATCGGCCCAGTGAGCTGGCCGATGGCCGGGACCGAGCAGGCGGTGATCGGGCTGGCCCACGGCGGGTCCGGCATCACCGTGGCGCTGGCCGCCGCACGAGCCGCCGGCCTCACCACCTCGGTCCAGGCGCCCGCCCCGATCCCCCTGGACGACCTGATCGCCCGGACCCTGCAGTGGGAGGACGGCCGGTTCCGCGCCGAGACCGGCGGCTGGCCGGATCTGCGCAGCGGCGCCGACGCTCCGGGTCTGGCCTGGTGCCACGGCGCGCCCGGAGTGGGGATCGCCGCCGCCTACCGGGCCCTGGCCGGCGTCCCCGACGGGACCCAGCGGACCTTCGCGCGGGCCGTCGCCATGGTGCAGACGTACGGCATCCCGGGCGGTGACCACCAGTTCGACGGCACCCTGTGCCACGGTCTGACCGGGTCGGTCGAGCTGCACCTGGCCGGCGCCGAGGCGTGGCCGGAGGCGGCGCGGGAGCACCTGACCTCGGCGCGGCTGCTGGCCCGGCACCTGACCCGCGCCGGCCGGGACGGTCCCGGCTGGGTCTGCGGTGTCCGGGACGGACGGACCCCGAACCTGCTGACCGGGGTGGCCGGGGTGGCGTACACGCTGGCTCGCTGCCACGACCCGGCGCTGGCGCCGAGCCTGGCCCATCCCGGCCCGCCGGTTCTCGTTCCGGCAGGCCGGCGGACCCACGCTGCCACCGCCGCCTGAGTCGGCGCGCCGCCGCAGTCGCCGGTCGACCTCCGACCCTTGCCCGCACGCCCGTCTGCGCCGACGATGACTCCATGTCGACCCGCGTGCTCGTCACCCTGCAGCCCCACACCGAAGCGGCGGACGTGGCCGACGCGCTGACCGGGCTCGGGGCCCTGGAGGTCACCCCGCCCCGACCCGAGCTGCCGGACGTCCTGGTCGCCACCGTCGACGAGCAGCAGCACCCGCCGACCGACTTCGCCGCCGCGGCCCAGCAGCTGCCGGGTGTGGCCGGGGCCGAGGTCGACCAGCTCCGCTGGAGCATGTGACCCCGGACCCGGCCGCGTCACCCGTCCGGTGGTGACGGTCCGGTTCAGCAGGCGACCGGCGTACCGTCGGCGATCTTGTACTGCGACCGGCTGTCGAACAGCAGCGGGATCAGCCCACGGGTCGGCTGTCCCAGCGTCACGTAACGGCCGTCGGCGTTGTTCCGGCTGGTGATCCCGTGCAGCCCCAGCGTGGTGCGGACCTCCGCGAACGTGGCCGCCGACAGCTGGTAGCCGCACATCGGCTTCGGTTCCACCTGCGACGCACTGGTCGGGATCATGTCGTCCTGGCCGGCGAAGTAGATGATCCCGGACCCGGTGCGACCCGCTTCGGTGTTGCGCGCCGCGGCCGCCGCGGTCTCACGCGCCAGCAGGTCACGGTTCTCGATCACCATCTGCACCGAGCCCACCGCGCTGGCGTAGTTGACCTCCACCCGGCGCCGGTTGAGCAGCGAGGCGTCAGCCTCCTCCGCGTCGTCGAGCGGCTCGTTGGCCGTCTCCGAGAGCATCCCGGCCACGTTGACCAGACCGGCGTAGTTGCGCAGGATCCGGGCCTGACCGTCGCCGGCGACCTGCCGGAACGGTTCCCCGTCCTTGACCAGCTGGCCGTAGATGCCGGAGGTGTAGCCGAGGCTGGTGACCTGCGCCGAGGAGTACTTCTCGCTCATCTCCCGGGCCAGGTCGTGCATGATCGGGTCGACGTTGCGGTTCCGCGGCCACAGGTGCAGCAGGTCGGTCTCGTAGAACTCGCTCGGCCCGAACTCGTGCAGGTCGTTGAGGACGTCGGGCTTCCAGTCGCGGATGACCTTGACGATGGCCCGCGCCTCCGGGGTGTCCAGGGCCATGTAGTCCCGGTTCACGTCCACCCCCTCGGCGTTGCCGCGGGTGTCGGCCACCCAGCCGTCCGGGTTGGGGTTGATGAACAGGACGGTGGTGCGCTCCAGGAAGCGGGTGAGGGAGGCGTCGGTGGTGAAGGCGAGATCGCGCGCCATCTGCAGGCACGCCTCCCGACCGGAGTTCTCGTCGCCGTGCACCGAGCAGGTGAACATGGCCACCGACCCCCCGGCGGCGTCGGCCTGGGTGGCGGGCGCCGGCGCCCCGACGGCCACCAGCTGGAGCGGTCGGTTCTGCAGCGACCGGCCGACGGTCTGCACCCGTACGCGGTCGCTGGCGGCGTCCAGGTCGCGCAGGAAGCGCAGGGACTGGGGCTGGGTCGTCCAGGCGGCGCCGTTCGACGGTCTCGAACGGGGTCTTCAGCGTGTCCGGCGCCGCGGCCAGCGTCGCCTTCAGCCCGGCGCCCTTGGGCGGGTCCGCCTCGGCCTGGTTACCCGCGACCAGCACCAACGAAGCTGCCAGTCCTGCCGCCAGCGTGGCGGCCATCATCCGTCGTCTCACCCTCAGTCCTTCCGGCTGAGGCCGCGCAGCACCCTGGTGTCCGACCTGCACGGCCGTCTGGTCCCCGAGCTGAGCGACCAGCCAAATATGTGCTGGGCAGAAAGTCAACAGGTGAAGAAATAACAGAGCGGGGGTGAGACGGGCCGTGGCGGCGCTCGGGTCTTGGGAGCTTGAACATTCCGTCACTCGACGGCTTGTGCGCGGTGCGCGCGTGTTCGTGTTCGAACATTCCGTCAATCGACGGCTTCTGCCGCAGGCTCCCCCGTACGCGCCCGAACATTCCGTCACTCGACGGCATGTGCCGCAGGCTACCCCGTACGCGCCCGAACATTCCGTCACTCGACGGCATGTTCCGCAGGCGACCCCGCACGCGCCCGAACATTCCGTCACTCGACGGCATGTTCCGCAGGCGACCCCGTACGCGCCCGAACATTCCGTCACTCGACGACATGTTCCGCAGGCTCGACCCCGTACGCGCCCGAACATTCCGTCACTCGACGGCATGTTCCGCAGGCGACCCCGTACGCGCCCGAACATTCCGTCACTCGACGGCATGTTCCGCAGCGCGACCCGCACGCGCCCGAACATTCCGTCACTCGACAGACTGTGTCGCCGCAGGCGACCCCGCACGCGCCCGAACATTCCGTCACTCGACGGCTTCTTCCGCACCCCAACCCGTTCGCGAGCCAAACTTCCGTCGAATGACGGAATGTTCGACACAGGCGCGGGGCGTGAGGCGGGGCGGGCAGCCAGGGCAAGCCACACCAGCAGGTGCCGCCCCGCGGTCTCAGGTCAGTGGGCGGGCGCGCCGGGACGCTCCGGACGCGGAGCGGGTACGTAGTCCTCGTGGAAGATGTCCGGCTCCAGGTAGAGCGAGGTGACCATCGGCTCGGCGTCCCGGACCGCCACCTCGGCGGCGTCGATGGTGTCGGCCACCGCCTGGGCCGACGACGTCGCGCTGACGGCGATCTTGGCCGCGACCAGGATCTCCTCGGGTCCCAGGTGCAGGGTCTTCATGTGGATGACCCGCTCGACGCCGGCCACACCCCTCAACGCGGTCTCGATCCGACCGATGGCCTCCGGGGTCGCTGACTCACCGAGCAGCAGGCTCTTGGTCTCGATGGCCAAGGTGATGGCCACCGCGACGAGCAGCAGACCGATCATGGCCGTGCCGATGACGTCGAAGATCCCGTTGTGGGTGATCAGGGTGAGACCGACGCCGAACAGGGCGAAGACCAGACCGAGCAGGGCAGCGAAGTCCTCCAGCAGCACCACCGGCAGCTCCGGCGCCTTGGCCGACCTGATGAACCGGGGCCAGGACTGACGGCCCTTGGTCTTGGACGACTCCTTGATGGCGGTCCGGAAGGAGAACGACTCGGCCACGATGGCCAGACCCAGCACCAGCAGCGGCACCCACCACCAGGAGCTCTCCAGCAGCGAGTTGGGGTGCCCGGAGCGGACCTCCTCGTACTTGTGGAAGGCCTCGTAGAGCGCGAACAGACCGCCGACGGAGAACAGCACGATGGAGACGATGAAGGCGTAGATGTAGCGGTCCCGGCCGAACCCGAACGGGTGCTCGGGGGTGGCGGCCCGCTGCGAGCTCTTCCCGCCGATCAGCAGCAGCGCCTGGTTGCCGGAGTCGGCCACCGAGTGGATGGCCTCGGCCAGCATCGACGACGCCCCGGTCAGCGCCCAGGCGGCGAACTTGGTCACGGCGATGAACAGGTTCGCCGTCAGGGCCGCCACGACGGCCCTGGTGCCACCTTCGGTGCTCATGCTGTCCCGTCCTCGGTGCTCACGCTGTCCCGCCTTCGGTGCTCATCAGCTCTCCAGGTAGCGGCCGAGTCCCACGGCCAGGTAGACGGCGGCGTACATCCCGGTCTGCAGCAGGGTCGCGTAGCGCTCCACGTCGGAGCCGGTGGCGTGCTGGATCACGCAGACCCGCGCGTCGTTGCGCTCCGCGGTGGCCTTGAGCCGGGCGTCGGCGGTCCGGATCGGCGACTCCGGGTTGCCGTCGTCCAGGATCACCAGCGCCGGTCGTCGGTCGGCCGACACCGCGTCCTCGAAGGGATCGGCGAACGGGTCGCGCGGAGCGGCCGACTCCAGCACCGGGATCAGCTCGTCGGCGTCAGCGGCCAGCGCGGCCCGGCCGCTGGCCGCCCGGAGTGCCTCAGCCACCCGGCGGCTGGCCCGGGAGGCGAGCACCGAGCCGCCCCAGACCAGGGGCTGCGCCTCGGCCAGGCCGGTGGCCAGGTCCTTGGCCGGGTTCTCGGCCACGTCGGTGTACGGCGAGCAGTCGGTGGCCACCTGGTCCATCGCGTCGGCCACCTGCCACGGATCCACCTCCGGCCCCAGCTGCATCCGGTGCAGCGCGGCGAGGGAGACGATCGCGGCGGCCAGCGGATCGGCGGTCGCGGTGGGCAGCAGGATGGTGGAGCTGGAGCCGGCGTGGTCGGCGATGGTGGAGGCCGGCGGGCAGGCGATCAGCAGCTGCGCCCCACGTCGTACGGCCTCGTGCACGGTGGCCACCAGGGCCGGCGAGCTCGCCTCGCTGGCCATCACCACGACGAGGTCGAGAGCACCCACCCAGCCCGGCAGACCGTACGCCGGCCAGGCCACGAACGGGACCGGGCAGACCGGCTCCAGCATGGCCCGGATGAAGCGGGCCTCGCTGCCGGCGGCGATCACCGCCCGGGGGCGGTCCAGCTGGCCGATCTGCAGCAGCGGCTCCTCGGCCTCACCGATCTCACGCCGCAGCCGGGCGCCGGCCTCGGCCAGGCGACGCAGGCCCGCGTCGGCCCGTCGCAGCGCCTGCTGGTCCTCCAACCACGAGTCGTCGAACATCGGTCAGGGACGCTCGGTGTCGGTGGCCGAGGCACCGGTGGCCGGTCCCGCGGCGGAACCGTTGCTGCCGGCACCCGCCGCCGAGCTGCTGCTGCCGGGCACCCCCGGGGCGCTGGCGGCTGTGCCCGGGTCCGCGGCACTCGCCGAGGTCCCCGGAGCCGCGGCGCTCGAGGAGGTGCTCGGGTCGGCGGCACTGGCCGAGGTGCTCGGGTCGGCGGCACTGGCCGCGGAGGCGGCGGAGCCGGACGGCAGGTCGGGGCCGGGGCGACGTGCCTCGTCGATCAGCAGCACCGGGATGCCCTGTCGGACGGGGTAGGCCAGCCCGCAGTCGGCGGCCAGGCAGACCAGCTCGTCGCGGTCGTGGTCGACCGCCAGCGACCCGTGGCAGTTGGGGCAGGCCAGGATGTCCAGCAGCTCGGGGGCCAGGTCGATGGCCATGCGGTCTCCTCAGGTCGGGGTGGGTACGTCAGCGGGATCGGGATCGGCAGCGATGCGGTCAGGGGCGGTCACGGTGCGACGGTCCAGTTCTACCGCACGCTCAGCCGCGGATGACGGTCAACGCCTCGTCGCGCAGCGCCTCGACCTGCGCCTGGGTCGGCGCCTCCACGTTGAGCCGCAGCAGCGGCTCGGTGTTGCTCGGGCGGACGTTGACCCACCAGCCGTCGCCGGTCAGGGTCAGCCCGTCCTCCCGGTCGGCGGTGGCCCGGTCGCCGAACCGCTCCTGCAGCGCGACCAGGACCGGCTCCACGTCGGCCACCGTGGAGTTGATCTCCCCGGACGCGGCGAAGAGGCTGTAGCGCTCGACCAGGCTCGACAGCGGCTCGGTCGACTCCCCCAGCGCCGCCAGCACGTGCAGGGCCGCCAGCATGCCGGTGTCGGCGCCCCAGAAGTCCCGGAAGTAGAAGTGGGCGGAGTGCTCGCCGCCGAAGACCGCGTGGTGCTCGGCCATCGCGGCCTTGACGAAGGTGTGCCCGACCCGGGTGACCACCGTCCGGCCGCCGGCCTCGGCCACCAGCGCCGGCACCGAGTGCGAGGTGATCTTGTTGACCACGATGGTGCCGCCCGGGTCGCGGGCCAGCTCGCGGACCGCGATCAGCCCGGTGATGGTCGAGGGCGAGACGACCTCGCCCCGCTCGTCGATGACGAAGCAGCGGTCGGCGTCACCGTCGAAGACCACCGCCAGGTCGGCGCCGTGCTCACGGACGGCGGCCTGGGCGTCCAGCAGGTTGGCCGGCTCCAGTGGGTTGGGTGGGTGGTTGGGGAAGCTGCCGTCGAGATCGAGGTAGAGCCCGACGAGCTCCAGGTTCTGGCTGCCCAGCACGGCCGGCGTGGTCAGACCGCCCATCCCGTTGCCGGCGTCGACGACCACCGTCAACCGCCGGATGCCGGACAGGTCGACCAGGGAGAGCAGGTGGTCCGCGTACGCGGGCAGCAGGTCCCGCTCGGTCCGGGTGCCCCGGCGCCCGGCCGGAGCAGCCGGATCGCCCAGGGCGCGCTCCCGGATCGCCACCAGCTCGTGCGGCTCGACCGGTTGCGCGCCGGGATGGCAGAACTTGATCCCGTTGTAGTCGCCCGGGTTGTGGCTGGCGGTGAACATGGCCCCGGCCAGGCCGAGCGAGCCGGAGGCGAACCACAGCCCGTCGGTGCTGGCCAGGCCGATGTCGACCACGTCCGCCCCCCGGCTCAGGACCCCGTCGGCGAAGGCCGCTGACAGCTCGGGACTGGTGGTGCGCATGTCGCGCCCCAGCACCAGCGCCCCGCCACCGTCGGCCAGACCGAAGACGTCGGCGGTGGCGGCCCCGATCGCGTACGCGCCGGCCGCGTCCCACTCCGGGGACGCGCCGGTGACGACGCCGCGGATGTCGTTGGCCTTGAAGATGCGGGTGTGGATCATGGTGCGCCGATCCTAGGGGGCGTCGTTCCGGTCAGGCGTCGGGATCGGCCAGCACGGTGAGATGGCCGCGCCGCCCCAGCTCGACGATGCCGGACCGCTGCTCGCGGGTGGGCGCCTCGGACGGCCCACCGGCCGTCGGCTGGTCGTAGGAGAAGCCGACCTCGCGGACCGCGTCGGCCAGGGCCAGCAGGTCGTCGGAGTTCGGCTCGGCGTCGACCGAGGTCTCCAGCCGGATCACCTCCCAGCCCCGCGGGGCGGACAGGTTCTGCGCGTGCTGCTGGCAGAGGTCGTAGCCGTGCGGCTCGTTGCGGGCCGCCAACGGCCCCAGCACGGCGGTGGAGTCGACGTACACGTAGGTCAGCGTGGCGACCGCGCCACCGGGGCAGCCTGCTCGGGAACAACGCCGTGACACCACGGCCGAGACGCTACCCGCGGGCTAGAGTGCACGCCATGTCGACTCGCCGCAGGGACCGGCACCAGCGCGGTCTGCGTGGCCCGCTGGCCCTGCCCAACCCGTACGGCAGCCGGGCCCGACCGCCGCGGCCCGCGGGCCGGTCGGCGTTCTTCGACGACGCCGTGCACACAGCTGTCGACCGGATCGCCGTCTCCTGCCCGGACGCGCTGGTCGGGGTCACGTTCGGGATCGAGGACGTGCCCACCCTGCCGCCGTCCTGGGCCGGTGACCGGGTGCCGCTGGCCGCGGCGGTCGAGGCCGACGCCGAGCGGATGGCCCAGGTCGTCGTCTACCGGCGACCGCTGGAGCACCGGGCGGCCAGCCGGCGCGGACTGCGGATCCTGGTCTACCGCACCATCGTGGAGCAGCTGTCGGCCCTGACCGGACGTCCGGTCAGCGACTTCGACGCCGAGGAACCCGAGGACTGAGGTTCGTCACTCGCTCCTCACTCCGCGTGAGGGTTCTGTCTTCCTTCCTCGTTCGCAGACGAAAAGCGTGCCGCTCTCCGTCTCTCCAGACAGAACCGGCGCTCCGTTCCTGGTCGCTCGCGACGGGTTCGTCACTCGTTCCTGCTGTGACGTGGGAGTCAGCGACCGACTGTCGGGTCGACTCGGCCTGCGGCGCGCGACTGGCCACGTCCGGGGACCACCGGCACGGTGGCCAGACCGGCGATCCCACAGGACGCCAGGAAGGTCACCCCACCGACCACCGACGCGCCCGACGGGACGCTGACCACCAGGTAGGCGGGCTCCCCCGCGTCCAGCCGCCGGGTGGCGGTGGCGTGCGGGACCAGCAGCACGTCGTCGTCGTCGATCTTGACGCCGTCGTAGCCGTACACCTCGAACGACAGCGGCACGTCGGTGTCGCCGCCGTTGCTCAGCACCAGCTCGGCCTCGGTCTTGTCCAGGTGGACCAACGGCACCACCCCGGTCGCCACGATGGGGGCGGTGGCCGACTGCACGGCCAGGTCCGGCAGGGCGTCAGTGCCGATCGCCTCCGAGACGACCGCGGCGGTCACCGGCTGGTCGCTGGTCAGCTGCAGGCCGGCGGCGGCGCCGGCCAGACCCGCCGCCACCGAGACCTCCGCGGTGCTCTCCGGCGCAACCTCCAGCTGCTCGGCGCCGGCCGGGCGCGAACGCCCCGTCGACCCCCAGCACCTGCACCTGCACGGTGGCCCGGTCCATGCCGGGGTTGGCCACCTGCAGGGTGCGGGTGCCGGCTCCCTCGGGGATCCCGGGCACCACCAGCGAGCGCGTCGGCGCCACCGCCGAGAGCTGCCAGTCGGCCCCGGTGGGTTCGAAGTCGACGCTGCGGCGGTCCAGCGCCACGGCGGAGACGCGTCCGCTGCTGGCCCGGACCGAGACGGTGAGCGGTCCGTCGACGGTGACCAGGGTGTCCAGCGAGATCGTCCGGGTGCTGCCGCCCTCGATCACCAGTCCCGGGCTGCCCGGCACCACCACCAGACCGTTGCGGCCGTAGAAGCGCAGGTCGACCTCGGCCTGACCTGCGTCGGGGTTGGTGAGCACCAGGTCGGTCCGGTACGCCGGGGTGGCCCCGACGCCCGACGAACCAGTGCTCGGTGGCCGGGGTGACGCACGGGGCGGCCATCAGCCCGGACTGGTCACCCTTGGTCGCCCGGCTGGTGATCATGCCGCTGCCGGCGGTGGCCATCACCCCCTGGCCGGTCAGCACGACCGAGTTCTCGGGCGCGGTCTGCTGGTCACCGAACCCCTGCCGGTCGACCGACAGCAACGGCGTCGTGCTGCCCACGGGCACACCCGTCAGGACACCCTCCCGGCCGGGGGCCTTGCGGACGGCTACGGCGGAGACCGTGGCGGTGGCGTCGGTGGCGGGCGAGGTGGTGCAGACGGTGGTGGTGCGACCGACCAGCGGCGACTGGCTGGCCCGGAAGGGCGCGGTCTGGGGCGGGACCAGACCGCCACCGACGGCGACCACCGCGACGGCGGCCAGAGCGGCACCGGTGGTCAGCAGCCGTCGCAGAGCACCGGCGGAGGCGCCCCGCGTCCCGCGGCTCACTGGGCCCGCCCGCCGACGAAGGCCGCCCGCCGGGCGGAGCGTACGGGGTCGCGCAGCTCGAGGCGCCGGATCCCGGGGGCGGCCAGCACCAGGGCGGCGGCCACCACCAGGCCCTGGCCGATCAGCAGCCCGAGGGTCGGTGAGGCCAGGTGGTAGCTCACCGTGCCGCCGGTCGCGGGCAGCGTGAAGCCCTGCTGCCAGCCGGCGGTGACGGGGGGCAGGGCGGTACCGTCGACGCTGGCCCGCCAGCGCGGGTCGACCGCCTCACCCAGCCGGAGCTCACGTCCGGTCCCGCCTGGCGGGACCGTCACCGGCAGCGCGTCGACGGCGGTGCTCTGGTCCCCCTCGGCGACGACGACCCGGGTGACGGCGGGCTGCAGCTGCCACACGGTGATCGCGTCGCTCCCGCTGGCCGTGCCCAGGGCGGGGGTGTTGTCGATCCGGGCGATCTCCTCGGTGGTCGCTCCCGACACCCAGACGTAGCCGATGCCGAGACTGCGCAGCTGCGGACTGATGTCGGAGTCCGCGGTCCCGGCCACGATCCGCTGGACCAGGTCGCCGATCTGCTGCGGCGCGGTGGTCGAGCCACCGAAGGCGAACCCCCGGTCGGCGTCCCCCAGCCGGAGCTGGTCGCCGGCGACCACGGCGTAGTGCGCCTCGGCCACCGACGGTCGGGCGTGCTGGAGGTCGATGGCGAGCACCCGGACTCCGGCGTCGGAGGTCATCGCGTTCTGCAGGTAGGGCGGCAGCGCGTCCAGCCGCTGCCGGTCGATCGGCCCGCCGGCCCCGGCCCAGATCCACCAGCCCGCGGACCCGAGCACCGTGGCCACGACCAGGATCCCGGCCACCACGCTGGTCGGCTGCAGCCACCCGAAGCTGCGGACGCGCAGCTCGGCGGCGAGCCCGTCGAGCCCGGCGGCGGCGGCCAGCAGCAGCGCGGCGAAGGCGATCAGCAGGTAGGCGCCGGTCCACGGTCGGACCGAGGCGCCGGTGGGCGGCACCGTCACCACCAGCCGGCTCAGCAGCACCGCCGCCAGCAGGGCCGTGACCGCGGCCACCCAGGCCCCGATCACCACCGGCTGCCGCGGACTGCGCGCCAGACCGATCAGAGCGACCACCCAGATGACGCCGAAGGCGACAGCTCCCCACCACAGCGGCGGCAGCCCCGGACCGACCTCCCGACCGAGCAGCAGGTGCCAGACCTCGGGCGCGGCACCGGCGGCGGTCAGGGCGGCATCGGGACCGGCGAACAACCGGCCCGGCCAGGCGACCAGCGCCGGCCACCACGGCGCCCAGACCAGCAGCGGCAGACCCACGGCCAGACCGATCCGGCCCACCTTGCGCGGTGTCCGACGCAGCCAGATCGCGCCGACCACGCCGAGCACGACGGCCACACCGATGATCGAGGGCTCGAACGCGGTCAGACCGACCAGCACCACGCCGGCCCCCCAGCCACCCCGCCAGGCCTCGGGGGCGCGCGGACGGCGCTGCACCAGGCCGCGCAGGGCCAGGACCAGCAGCGGCAGCAGGACGGCGACGACGCTCAGCGTCAGCCGGCCCTGGTTGGCCCCGCCCAGCAGCACCGGCAGCAGCGCGTACGCCACCGCGGTGACGATGCGGACCCGCCGGTCCTCGACGACCGCCCGCAGCAGCGGGTAGACCGACAGGTAGGCCAGCGGGACGATGCCCAGGATCAAGACGGAGACCAGCCACTCGGGCTGACCGGCCAGCACCGTGGAGCCGAGCGCCATCAGGGCCAGCCAGGGCGGCGGAGCGACCCCTGGAGCACCGGGGATCGGGGTGGCGGCCGACCGCCACAGCTCGCCGAGCCGGTCCGGGGCGGGCAGCAGGGCCGGGGCGTCGAGGTGACCCAGGCCGAAGAGGGTGCGGGCGGCGACCAGGCTGGCCAGCACGAGCGCGCCGCCGATCACCACCACGGGAGCCAGCCACGGGTGCCGGCTCCGGTCGTCGCGCACGGTGGCGAAGTCGTCGCCGGTCAGCTCGTCCAGGGTGGTGGCGGCCTCGCTGTCCCCGGCCAGCTCGCGGTAGCGGTCGGAGACCGTGCCGGTGACCGACTCCACCGCCAGCCGCAGACCCGACCACCACGGCGGTCGCAGGCTGGCGATCAGCGCGGCCCTGTCCTTCTCGGTTCGCCTGTCTCTCTCGATCCGCCTGTGTTGCTCGGTCGCGGCGCGCCGCAGCCGCCGCCGGTAGCCGCGGATGCGGCCGGAGTGCCCGACCAGCCAACCGAGGGTGGCGAGCTCGTCCCGGGCCCGGGCGGGCGCCTTGCCCAGCAGGTAGCCCAGCGCCCGGATCAGGCAGTCGAGCGCCAGCCGCAACCAGGTGAAGGGGAGCCGCCAGGTCGGAGCGTGACCGGCGACCACCAGCAGGCCGAGCTGCTGGTCGAGGCGGTCCGGGTGCCGGCCGCCGGCGCCGCGCGGTCGCAGGCCGGCGCGACCCACCTGGCGGTGCACCATCTGCGCCTGCGGCGTGGTCACCACCCGCAAGCCACGGGCGGTGGCGCGCCAACCCAGCTCGACGCCGTCCCGGAAGCACGGCAGATCGGGATCCAGCCCGTCCAGGGCGTCCCAGTCGCGACGGCGGATCAGCAGACCGCAGGTGGAGACGCCGAGGTGCTGCCGCGGTTGGTCGCGCTGACCCTGGTCGATCTCCCCCAGGTCGAGACCGAGGTGGCGACGACCCGTACGGGCGATCGTGACGCCCACCTCGCTGAGCTGGTGGCCGGCCCCGTGACGGCGCCGGGGGAAGACCAGCTTGGGACCGGTGATGTCCACGCCAGGATCGGTGACCACGTGGGCGAGCAGCTGCTGCAGGGTGTCGGCCGACGGGACCGCGTCGTCGTGCAGCAGCCAGAGCCAGTGGTCGGGGTCCGCCGGCGGCGGCTCCTGCGCGGCGGCATCGGTGCCCGGGGCCCGCCCGTCGGAGTCGGGTGCTGTCGGCTCGGCGGCGAGGGCGGCGGCGACCCCGGCGCCGAAACCGCCCCGGGCCGGTCCGGCGACGACCGCGTCCAGCACCCCGTGACGCTGGGCGCGCTCCAGCAGCTCCCGGGTGCTGTCGGTGCTGCCGTTGTCGACGGCGATCAGCCGGTTCGGCTTGTGCGTGAGTCGGGACAGGGCGGCCAGCGTCTCGGGCAGCCAGGCCTCGGCGTCCAGGGTGACCAGGACGGCCGTGACGGTGCAGCCCGAGATGTCGGGCGTGGCGGCGTCGTCCCGGTGCTCGGCCAGCCAGGCCCAGCGATCCGCCTCGTCCTCACCGGAGAGGGTCCGCAGGTCGTCCCAGCTGTCCAGCGCCTCGCCTGGGTGCGGGCGCCGCTCGCTCACGTCATCGTCCATGAGTGTCGGGTGAACCTCGCGTGAGTCGTACGGCAGGCGGTGCGGCCTGCGCTCGGCGCAAGGCGTCGACCACTGTAGGCGAACTCACGCCGAGGTGCGCAGTCGGCGACCGGGCCCCGACTCCGGTCCCGACCGCTCGGCAGACGACTGGGGAGGGTGCGTCTGCCGGCGGTGCGCGTGGTTAGACCGCGCGCTTCTTGAGCTTGCGCCGCTCGCGCTCGGAGAGTCCGCCCCAGATGCCGAAGCGCTCGTCGTGGCCCAGGGCGTACTCCAGGCACTCCGACCGCACGTCGCAGGACAGGCAGACCTTCTTCGCCTCCCGCGTCGAGCCGCCCTTCTCGGGGAAGAAGGCCTCCGGATCGGTCTGGGCGCACAGTGCTCGCTCCTGCCAGCTCAGCGCACCTTCGTCGACCTCAGCTTCGTCGTGCTCCATCGTGTTGCCTCCTCGACCCCGGGGTTCAATGCCTGCCGAGGGGTTCGCGGCCCCACGGCCATCATGCGACGGCCACACGACCTCTCCCGGCGCCCCCGTGGCGTCGGTGCTGGTCACGACCGAACAACATGGGTGAAATTACACGCCCGTAAATGCGTCCAAGTCAAGGCCGAGTTTGGTATTGGGTGGTTTTGCTCCCCCGTGCCCGATGAGGTAAGGGCGGCACTTCGTGCGGATCGCGTACGTTTTCTGGGCTCGCGTGGTCAGCCGGATGTCCGGCAGATGCCGCCCACGGTCGGAGAACGTCGCGCCCTCACTGCCCCTCGGGTGCGTTGTCCGACCGCGGGCGGAGAACGCACGCGAGGCGGGCTGCGGACCGAGCCGAACCCGACAGTGGTCGGACAACGCACTCACCGGGCTCCGGGTCGAGCCGAACCCGACAGTGGTCGGACAACGCACTCACCGGGCTCCGCCAGCCACGCCGAGCCGGCCCGCCGCGCTCAGCGCAGGTCGTCGTCCTCGGCGGACGCTGATGGTCGGGGCGGTCGGGCGGGCTCGCTCGGGTCACCCTGGGTCGACTCCCCCGTCGGGTGACGGAGCCGGGGCCGGTAGAGGCGGAGACGCGGATCGGGCCGGGCGGAGCCGGTGCCCAGGGCCCGCCGGCCACCGCCCCGCCGCTCGGACCCGGGTTCGACCACGACAGTCCGGGCTGGCCCTGGGCGGCGTCGTCGGCGGTCAGCCACACCGCCCCGGTCGCCTCGTCGGCCTGCCAGGCAGCAGGAAGTCGTTCCGGAGCGGCCGTCACCGCAGGAGTCCCGGGCACGGCTGCGGTCACCTCGGGCGAGCCGGTCGACGACCGGACGGGACGCGTGCGGCGCAGCGCCAGCACGACGGCGACCACCGCGACGGCGGGCACCACCAGCCGGAGCACCCCCTCGGCCCCGAGCAGCACGAAGCCGATCTCCCGGCTGGGCCAGGCGACCAGTGCGGCCACGGTGGCGAGGGAGACGACGAGCCAGAGCAGGACTGACAGGCCGACGACCACCAGCCCGGCGACGGCGAGCGCACGGGCGTGCGGGCTGGGTGCCGGCGTCGACCCGCCGTCGGACTCCGCCCCGCGCGCCGACCCTGACACTGGCTCTGACACCGGCCCTGACACTGGCACGGTGCACCAGAGGACGGCCGCCGCGGTGGACAGCAGCAGCAGGTCGTCGCCACCGGGGATGCCGCCGTAGCCCACCCCGTTGCCGACCGAGAAGCTCAGGACCAGAGCGACACAGCGGATCACCAGCATCAGGGCCAGGGCGACCAGCAGCACGACGGCCAGGGGTTCCCGCCACCGGTGCCAGGGCTGCATGCCGCTCACCCTAACGGCCGCTCTCCCCGCTGACGGCCGCTCACCCCCGCCGACCGATTCACCCCGCGGGAGGTCGTGGAACACTGGGCGCCGTGCAGGTGGTGGTGCTGGCCGGTGGTGTCGGGGGTTCGCGGTTCGTCGCGGGGGTGCGCGCGGCCTACCCGCAGGCGCAGCTGAGCGTGGTGGTCAACACCGCCGACGACATCACGCTGCACGGTCTGCGGATCTGCCCGGACCTGGACACCATGACGTACACGCTGGGCCGCGGCATCGACGCCGACCGCGGCTGGGGCCGGTCGGGCGAGAGCTGGCGGGTGAAGGACGAGCTGGCGGCGTACGGGTTGGAGCCCAGCTGGTTCGGCCTCGGCGACCTGGACCTGGCCACCCACCTGGTCAGGACCCAGCTGCTGGCGGCCGGGCTGCCGCTCTCGGAGGTCACCCGCCGGATCACCGCGCGCTGGCTGGCCCACGACCAGCTGCTCACCCTGCTGCCGATGACCGACGACGTCGTGGAGACCGAGGTCGCGATCGCGGACCCGGACTCCCCCGCCGGCCGCCGCTGGCTGCACTTCCAGGAGTACTGGGTCCGGCTGCGGGCCGAGCCCGATGCGCTGGCCGTCCGCCGGACCGGGATCGAGCACGCCCGTCCGGCCCCCGGGGTGGCCGAGGCGGTCGCCGCGGCCGACCTGGTCCTGATCGCTCCCAGCAACCCGGTGGTCTCCATCGGTCCGATCCTGGAGGTGGCGGGCATCCGGGCCGCACTCCGCTCCGCGTCGGCCCCGGTGATCGGGTTCGCCGGCATCCTCGGCGGCGCCCCGGTGCTCGGGATGGCGCACCGGTTGCTACCCGCCATCGGCGTGGCCGTCGACGCGGCAGCCGTCGGCCGCCACTACGGCGCCCGGAGCAGCGACGGCGTGCTGGACCTGTGGGTGATGGACTCCGCCGACGCGGCCAGCGCGGCCGCCCTCGAGGCGGACGGGCTGCCGGTCGCCGTCACCGGTCTGATCATGAGCACCCCGGAGGCCACCGCCGAGTTCGTCCGGCTGGCGGTCAAGGCCCTGCCCGCCTGATGGTCCTCCTCTTCGCTCCGCCCGGTCTCGGCGAGATCGTGCCGGGCACCGACCTGGTCGCCGAGATCCTGCGCGTCACCGAGGGTGACCCCGGCCCGCTCCGTCCCGGCGACGTCGTGGTGGTCACCTCCAAGATCATCAGCAAGGCCGAGGGCCGGTACGCCGACGCGGCCGACCGTGAGCACGCCATCACCGCCGAGACCCGGACAGTCGTCGCCCAGCGGGGGCCGATGCGGATCGTCCGGACCCACACCGGACTCACCCTGGCCGCGGCCGGCGTGGACACCTCCAACGTCGAGGCCGGACGGATCCTGCTGCTGCCGGTGGACCCGGACGCGTCAGCGGAGCGGCTGGCCGCCGGACTGAGTGCGGCGGTCGGCGGCGACGTGGGCGTGGTCGTCTCCGACACCGCCGGACGTCCGTGGCGGCTGGGTCAGACCGACCACGCGATCGGCGCCGCCCGGGTGCGGGTGCTGGCGGCGTACGCGGGGCAGGTGGACGGCTACGGCAACGAGCTGGCCGTGACCACGATGGCCCTGGCCGACGAGCTGGCCGCCGCCGCCGACCTGGTCAAGACCAAGCTGGCCGGGCGTCCGGTGGCGGTGCTGCGCGGCCTGCCCGAGCTGGTCGGTCCGCAGCCCCCGGCCACGTCCGGGGCGGCCGCGATCCTGCGGACGGGGCGCGAGGACCTGTTCAGTCACGGCTCCCGGGAGGCGGTGCTGGCCGCGCTCTGCCGGGCCCTGGGGGTGCCCGAGGCGTACGCGGAGCTGGTCGGCGCCGACCCGGCCGCAACCGCCGAGGCCCTGCTCGCCCGGGGCACGGTCCCGGCGGATCCGGCGGAGCTCGTCCGCGGGCTGCTGGACGTCGCCCAGCGCCTCGGTTCGGCCGACCCCACTGCTCCCCCGGGATAGACTCCAGGCGTTCGTCCGGCGACTCGGGCAGACCCGCACCCGAGCACCCGAGGAGATCCCGTGGCCAAGCAGCCCGCCGCCGGCTCTGGCAACCGCCGGC
This sequence comes from uncultured Actinomycetota bacterium, assembly GCA_963784345.1. GTDB lineage: Bacteria > Actinomycetota > Actinomycetes > Propionibacteriales > Propionibacteriaceae > Microlunatus. Next base: position 180,259 of record CAWARE010000035.1, on the reverse strand, counting down.
AGCAGCTGGCCGCGCTGCAGAACCAGCAGAAGTCCGGTCAGCGTCGTCGCACGGTCGGTCTGCTGGTGCTCTGCGTGGTGCTGGCGGCCGCCCTGCTGTCCTACCCGATCTACCTGGTGGTCAAGGACAGCCAGGCCAGCAGCGCCGCGCTGGCCGATCTCGGGGTGGCCGCCGACGCCGCCGGCTGTGACGCCGTGGCCACCCACCCGGCCTCGGGCAACCAGAACCACGTGGCGGACGGCACCAAGGTGCCCTACGACCGCACCCCGCCGGACTCCGGTCCGCACTACGCGTCGCCGGCGCCGTTCACCAAGCGCTTCTACACCGCCGACGACCGGCCCGCCGTGGAGACCCTGGTGCACAACCTGGAGCACGGCTACACGGTGGTCTGGTATCGCGACAGCGCCCCGCAGGCCGACACGGACGCCCTGTCCGCGATCGCCAAGACCTTCACCTCGGAGGACTACGACCCGAGCCAGAAGTTCATCGCCGCCCCCTGGACCGACGCGGACGGGGCCGGGTTCCCGGACGGCAAGAACGTGGTGATGACCCGCTGGACGGCCGACCCGACCAACCCGGCCGACACGACCAAGCAGCTGGGCGTACGGCAGGCGTGCACCGCCGCCAGCGGGGCCGCGATCTCCTCCTTCATGCAGACCTACCCGTCGACCGACTCGCCGGAGCCCAACGGCGCCTGATCCGCCGGATCCGCCCGGACCGGCCGCACCGGGCTCAGGATCGAGCCCGAGGTCAGATCGAGCCCGGGATCAGGCGTAGGACTGCCCCAGGCGGCCGGTCACCTCGATCACCAGCTCCTTGATCCGCTCGGACTCCCCCAGCGGTGCGACCACGGTGATCTGGTCGGTCTGCACCATCACGGTGTCGGTCATCCCGAACACGGCCAGCAGGCGGCCGTCGGCGCACTCGTTCAGCACCAGGTTGTCCCGCGACCCGACCACCACCGCCGTGCCGGTGACCGCGTTGCCGTGCTCGTCCCAGGGCAGCTGGCGCCGCAGTGACGGGTAGCCGCCGACGTCGTGCCAGATGATCGGCAGCTGGACCGCCACCACGTGCGCATCCGTACGCCCCTGCGAGACCGGTTCCATCACCGCGTAGTCGACGCTGATCTTGGCCAGCATCGGGTAGATCTGCGTCAGCCGCTCGGGCTGGGCGGCCAGCTCGGTGACCAGCCGGTGGGTGTCGGGCAGCAGCTGACGGAGGATGTCGAGCACGGTGCCGGCCCGCCAGACGAACATGCCGGAGTTCCACCAGTAGTCGCCCGACTCCAGGTAGCTCTCGGCGGTCGGCCGGTCCGGCTTCTCCTTGAAGGCCAGCACCCGGCGGACGTCGGGCCGGTCCGGCAGAGCCTCCCCCTGGTGCAGGTAGCCGTAGCCGGTGTGCGGGGTGGACGGCACCACGCCGAAGGTGACCAGGGCGTGCGGGTCGGCCTCGGCCACCTCGAAGCCCTGCTCCAGCGCCTCCTGGAAGGCGGCGGTCGGTCGCATGATGTGGTCGGAGGCGACCACCGCCATCACCGCCTCGGGGTCCTGCTGGGCCAGCACGGCCGCCGTCCAGGCGATGGCGTTCATCGAGTCCCGGCCCTCGGGTTCACCGAGGATGTTCCCCGGGTCCAGCTCGGGCAGCTCGGCGGCGACCACGTGGGCGTAGTCGGCGCCGGTGCACACCCAGACCCGGGACGGGTCGACCACACCGTCGAGCCGCTCGTACGCGAGTCGGAGCAGGCTCTGCCCGCCGAGGATGCGGAGCAGCTGCTTGGGCATGTCCTGTCGCGACAGGGGCCACAGCCGTTTTCCGGAACCGCCGGCCATGATGAGGACGTGACGCATCGCCACAGGCTAACGGCGGGCGGTGGGCCGCGTGTCGGCGCCGTCCGCCCCCGGCGTCCGCCGGACGCCGGACCCCCGGGAGAGCCCTAGCATCACGACCATGCAGCTGATCTCCGAGCGACTCCGGCGGCGCACCGCCACGGCCGGCGCCGACCCGCTGGTCACCTACTACGACCTGGTCACCGGCGAGCGCACCGAGCTGTCCGGGATCACCGTGACCAACTGGGTGGCCAAGACCTGTCACCTGCTGACCGACGAGTACGGCCTCGACGTCGGCGACGTGGTGCTCCTGGACGTCGCCCGCACCCACCCGGGTCACTGGGTGACCAGCTGTCTGGAGCTGGCCTGCTGGACCCTCGGCGTCACAGTGGCCACCGACGACGGCGACGGGGCCGGAGCCGGGACCGAGAGCGAGACGGCCGGAGGGCGGGTCGAGGGCGACGGAGTCCGGTTGGTGGTGGCCGGTCCGCTCTACAGCCACGGCCGCCGCTCGGGCCGCCGACCTCGGCGCGGACCTGCTGGCCTGCAGCCTGCACCCCCTCGGCCTGCCGTTCGCCGAGAAGCTGCCCGATGGGGTCGCCGACTTCTCTCTCGAGGTCCGCAGCCAGCCCGACCAGTTCTCCGGTCCGGGGGTGCCGGCCGACCAGCCGGCGTGGCGCTCGGCGGAGGCGAGTCTCACCCAGGCCGACCTGGCAGCTGTCGACGGCTCGGCCGGGCGACGGCTGGTGCGGCCGACGACCCCGTGGGCGACAGCACGGGACGGGATCGTCGCGGCTCTGCTCGGCGGCGGTTCGGTGGTGGTCGCCGTCGGGGACGACGAGGCGGCCCTGAACCGGATCCGGGCGACCGAGAACATCGACACCGAGGTCGCTGCCTGAGCCCGCGGTCCGGTGGGCGGTGTCGTCAGAGGCCGGCGGAGCCGAGCAGCCGCCCGATGGCGTACGTGGCGGCCATGGCGAGTCCGCCGCCCACCACCAGGCGCAGGACGGCCGGGCCGACCCGCGCGGAACCGAGCCGCGCGCTGACCGCACCGGTGATCGCCAGGGCCACCAGCACGGTGACGAAGGTGAGCGGGATGCGGAGGTCGGGGCCGGACAGCACCATGGCCAGCAGCGGCAGCAGCGAGCCGACCGTGAAGGCCACGCCCGACGACAGCGCCGCCTGCCACGGGCTGGTCAGCGCGTCGGGGTCGATGCCCAGCTCCACGTCCACGTGCGCGGCGAAGGCGTCCTTGGCGGTCAGCTCCTCGGCCAGCCGGCGGGCGGTCTCCGGGCTGGCGCCCTTGGCCACGTAGAGGGCGGCGAGCTCCTCCAGCTCCTCGGCCGGCGACGTCGCCAGCTCCGCTCGTTCCTTGTCCAGCAACGCCCGCTCGCTGTCCCGCTGGCTGCTGACCGAGACGTACTCCCCCAGTGCCATCGACACAGCACCCGCGACCAGACCGGCGATACCGGCCGTCACGATCGGGCCCCGCTCGGCGCTGGCTCCCGCCACGCCGACCACCAGGGCCGCGGTGGACACGATGCCGTCGTTGGCGCCGAGCACCCCGGCCCGCAACCAGTTCAGCCGCTGCGACAGCCCGCCGCCGTGGGGTTCGGCGGCGTGCGGGGTCGGGGTCTGGTCGTCAGCCATGGTGGTCGCCGATCGTCGGGAACGGGAGGAGGGGTGAGCCGTACGGTCGACACCCGGGGCAGCCGTCGGCGGACCACCGCGGCCGCCTCGTGCTCCAGCGCGTGGAACGCGCCGACCGGCATCGTCGCACCACTGCTCTCGGTGGCCTGCACCTGACGCAACCTCGGTCCACCCGCCGGACACCGACACGACACCTCGTGGTGACCAGAACGTCTTCCCGCGCCCCTAGCGTCACGCCGTGCTCCACACCCGACGTCGGACCCGGACGACTGTCGCGGTGGTGGTCCTGGCCGCCGGTGCCGTCGGGGTGACCCTGATGTACCTGCTCACGCCGCTGAACCCGAACCTGCGCTACGAGGCGGGCGTCAAGCTGGCGGGCACCGACACCGCCGCCGGGACGTTCTCCCACCGGCCGCTGGCCTACCGCCTGGTGACGGACGCGGTGTTCCGCACCGCCGATCTGCTGTCGGTCGGGCCGGTGACCTTCGAGCTCGCCGTCCGGGTCCTGCTCGCGCTGCTCGCCCTCGGCGCCGCCGTGCTGCTCCAGCAGGGTCTGCGCCAGCAGCACGTCAGGTATCCCGGGCTGCACGCCGTGGTCGTGGCCGGGGCGCTGATCCTGCTGGGCGGCACCAGCGCCGGAGAACCCGACTGGCTCGCCGTGGTGTTCACCGTCGCCGGGACCGGCCTCGCGCTCCGAGGCGATGGCCGGCGGCCCTGGCTGTACGCGACGCTCGCCGGCGCGGCCTTCGTCGCCGCCGCCGGCATGAAGATCGTCACCCTGCCCGTCGCCGTCATCGGCCTCGCCGTCGTCCTCGCCGTCCACCGGCACCTGGCCGTCTCGCGCCCTGGTCGCCACGATCGGCGTCGGCGTCCTCTACGTCGTCGCCACCGTTCCTCTGGGTGCCGTGGGAGATCCAGTGGCTCCTCGACATCCGTACCGTGCAGAACAGCGCCGCCGACGGCCTGGCCGACGCCCCCGCGTACGCCCTCGGCCTGGTCGCCGACCGCCCCGTCCTGGCCCTGCTGCCGGCGGTCGCTCGTGCTCGCCCGTGGCCGCGAGCGGGCACTGGTGGCCGGGGCGGTCGTCGTCACGGCGGGTCTCGTCGTGGCCCAGGGCCAGTACTTCGGCTACCACGCGATCCCGCTCGTGGTCGTCGCGGCCGTGGCGGCCTTCCGGGCGCTGCGCGACCGGGTGTCGGCACTGCGGTCGGCGCCGCTGTGCTGGTCGTTGTCGTGGCCGCGTCCTTGGCCTGTCTGCCGTCGGCTCGTCCTGGACCGTCGAACCACGAACGCAGCTGGGTCGGCGGGCTGGCCGGCTCGCCCTGGCCGCGCCTCGTCTGGGCGTGGCGCGTTCGTGGCCGGCCGACCCGGCGGTACGGCGGGCGGGTCCGCGGCGGCGGCGGTGGTCGCGCTCGCGCTGCTGCTCCCCGGGGCCACACCCTGGTCGACCCAGCTGGTCCGCACCGAGAACCCCGACGGGGCCGCCGCCGAGCAACGTCCTCGAGATCCGCGCCGACCGGAGGGACACCGCAGCCCGGGTGGCACGGAGTCATCGGCGGGCAGGACGTCGCCGTCACCTACCTGACCAGTGGCGAGTGGACCTACTGGCTGCAGAACCCCACCAGCTGCCGGTATCCCTCACCGCTGTTCCTGCAGCGCACCCGTCACAACCCGCGCGCTGGGCGACCGCCAGCTACCGCGAGAACGTCGGCTGCCTCACCGCCCCCGACGCCCGCTGGCTGGTCATCGAGACGTCGTGGTTCATCACCAGCCGTCAACCCGCTGACGTCCGAGCTCTGCTCTCCCCGGCAGTGGGACTGCGCGGGCGGGACGACGGTCACCGGTCTCCGGCTCTGCCCGCGCCGCTGACCAGACGACAGAGCCGGCGGACGCACCCGTCCGCCGGCTCTGGCACGACTCAGCTGTGCCGAGCAGACTCAGCTGTTCTGGGGGAAGCCCAGGTTGAGCCCACCGTGGCTGGGATCCAGCCAACGGGAGGTGACGACCTTGCCGCGGGTGAAGAAGTGCACACCCTCCATCCCGTGCGCGTGGGAGTCGCCGAACAGCGAGGACTTCCAACCACCGAAGGAGTAGTACGCCATCGGGACCGGCACCGGCACGTTGATGCCGATCATGCCGACCTTCACCTCGTTCTGGAACCGCCGGGCCGCGCCGCCGTCGTTGGTGAAGATCGCGGTGCCGTTGCCGTACGGGTTGTCGTTGATCAGCTGCACCCCGTCGTCGTAGGTGTCGACCCGGACCACGGCCAGCACCGGACCGAAGATCTCGTCGGTGTAGATGCTCATGTCGGTCGACACGTGGTCGAACAGGGTCGGGCCGACGAAGAAGCCCTCGCCGTCGGCGTCCGGCTGCACGGTGCGCCCGTCCACCACCAGGGTCGCCCCGGCGGCCTCGCCGGCGTCGATGTAGCCCGACACCCGCTGCTGCGACGCCGCGGTGACCAGCGGGCCCATGTCGCAGCCCCGGGTCCCGTCGCCGGTGCGCAGACCGACGGTCCGGTCCTTGATCTTGGCCACCAGCTCGTCGCCGACCCCACCCACGGCCAGCACCGCCGAGATCGCCATGCAGCGCTCCCCGGCCGAGCCGTAGCCGGCGTTGACCGCCTGGTCGGCGGCCAGGTCCAGGTCCGCGTCGGGCAGCACCAGCATGTGGTTCTTCGCCCCACCCAGGGCCTGCACCCGCTTGCCGTGGGCGGTGCCGGTCTCGTAGACGTACTTGGCGATCGGGGTGGAGCCGACGAAGGAGATCGACTGCACGTCGGGGTGGGTGAGCAGACCGTCGACGGCGACCTTGTCCCCGTTGAGCACGTTGAACACGCCGTCCGGCAGTCCGGCTTCCTTCCACAGCTCCGCCATCCACAGCGCGGCCGTCGGCACCTTCTCGCTCGGCTTCAGCACCACCGTGTTGCCGGCGGCGATGGCGATCGGGAAGAACCACATCGGCACCATGGCCGGGAAGTTGAACGGGGAGATGATGCCCACCACCCCGAGCGGCTGGCGGACCGAGTGGACGTCGACCTTGGTCGAGGCGTTCTCGGTGAACGCCCCCTTGACCAGGTGCGGGATGCCGCAGGCGAACTCCACCACCTCCTGACCTCGGCTGACCTCCCCGAGGGCGTCGGAGAGGACCTTGCCGTGCTCGGAGGTGATGATCGCCGCGAGCTCGCCCTTGCGGGCGTTCAGCAGCTCCCGGAAGGCGAACAGCACCTGCGACCGCTTGGCCAGGGAGGTGTCCCGCCAGGCCGGGAACGCCGCCGCGGCAGCGGCCACGACGGTGTCGACCTCGGCCTCGGAAGCGAGCGCGAGCTGCGCGGTCACCTCGCCGGTAGCTGGGTTGGTCACGTCGGAGAAGCGACCGCTGGTGCCCTCCAGGAGCGCGCCGTTGGTCCAGTGCTGGAGCGTCGTTGCCATGTGAGTGTCCTTACGTGGTGGGGTTTCAGGCGGTGGTGAGGAAGAGGGAGAGCGTCACCGCGCGGCCCCCGTGTCGATCGCGCCCATGTCGATGGACACGTTGCTGCAGGAGGACAGATAGGTCTTGGTCCGCTTGGCGATGGGGAGCGGCACGTCCGGGGCGCAGGGGTAGAGGTCGTGCTCGATGATGCCCTTGATCTCCCGGTCCAGACCGGCCAGCGCCTCGAGCACCGGCGGCATGTCGGGCAGACCCAGCGGGGGCTCGATCATCGCGCCCATCTTGACCGCGGCCGGGAAGGACAGGTCCTCCTCCAGCACCCGGGACACCACAGCCGGATCGACCTGCTTGAGGTGCACGTAGCCGATCCGCTCCGGGTAGCGGGTGATCAGGTCCACGCAGTCGCCGCCGTAGTAGGCGATGTGCCCGGTGTCCAGGCAGAGGTTCACGTAGTCGGGGTTCGTCGCCTCCAGGAAGCGCTCGATGTCCGGCTGGTAGCCGACGTGGCTGTCGGCGTGGGAGTGGAACTGCACGTGCAGGCCGTACTCCTCGAGGATCCGTCGGCCGAGCTCGTCGTGCCCGGAGGTCAGCAGTCCCCACTGCTGGTCGGTGAGCGTGCGCTCTTCCTTGGGCTCCCCCGTCTTGTGGTCACGCCACACGTCGGGGATGACCACGATGTGCTCACCGCCGACGGCCTGGGTCAGCGCGGCCACGTCGGTGACCTGCTTCCAGACGTCGTCCCACGACCCCGGCTGGTGCAGGTGGGAGAAGACGGTGCCGGCGAGCACCGAGAGCTGGTGCTTCTCCAGCGTCTCCTTCAGCTCGTTCGGGTCGTTGGGCAGGTAGCCGTACGGTCCGAGCTCGATGGCCTCGTAGCCGGCCTCGACGACCTCAGCCAGGAAGCGCTCCGCCGGCACCTGCTCGGGGTCGCTGGGGAACCAGACCCCCCAGGAGTCCGGGGCGGTTCCGATCTTGAGGGTGGAAGTCACGTGCTGCCTCTCTGCTGCGCTGCTGAGTGTCGGGGTGGTCGTCGTGCGGGGTCGTCACGCCGTCGGCGTGAGGAACGTCTTCTGCTCGGTCTTCTTCTGCTGGTAGAACTCGCTGGCCTGCTGGGTCGAGGCCAGGGTTGAGGTCGAGCTGACCGGCACGTCCCACCAGGACTGCGAGCTCGGGCGCGTCCAGCAGCGGATCGGTCTCCACGTAGATCACGACCGGAGCCTCGGAGGCCTTGGCCACCTTGATCGCGTCGGCGAACTCCGCCCTGGTGGTGGTCTTGATCACCTCGAGGCCGAAGCTGGCCGCGTTGGCGGCCAGGTCGATCGGCAGCCTCTCCCCGTCCAGCCGACCGCTGGCGGCGTTGCGCTTGCGGTAGGACGTCCCGAACCGCTGCGAGCCCAGGGATTCCGACAGCGAGCCGATGGAGGCGAAGCCGTGGTTCTGCACCAGCACCGTGATGATCTTGATGTCCTCCTGCACCGCGGTGGCGAGCTCGGTGGCCATCATCAGGTACGAGCCGTCGCCGACCATCACGAACACGTCCCGGTCCGGGCAGGCCAGCCGCACGCCGAGACCGCCGGCGACCTCGTAGCCCATGCAGGAGTAGCCGTACTCGACGTGGTAGCCCTTCGGGTCCCGGGTCCGCCACAGCTTGTGCAGGTCGCCCGGCATCGAGCCGGCCGCGCAGACGACCACGTCGCTCGGGTCGGACAGCTCGTTGACCAGACCGATGACCGAGTTCTGGGAGAGCAGACCCGGGGCCGGCTCCTCCTCCGCGTACGCCTTCGCCACGGCGGCGTCCCAGGCCGCGTCGAGCTCGGTGTAGCGGGCGGCGTAGGCCTCGTCGACCCGGAAGCCGTCGAGCAGGTCCGGTCAACGCCGTCAGCGCCTCGCGGGCGTCGGCCTGCACGGCCAACCCGGAGTGCTTGACCGCGTCGATCGGCGCCACGTTGATGTTCACGAACCGCACACCCGGCGTCGGCGAACGCGGTCCGGCTGGCGGTGGTGAAGTCCTCGTAGCGGGTGCCGATGCCGATCACCACATCGGCCTCGGCGGCGATCGCGTTCGACGCCGTGGTGCCGGTGGAGCCGATGGCGCCCAGGCACTGCGGGTGGTCGTAGAGCAGCGTGCCCTTGCCGGCCTGCGTCTGACCGACCGGGATGCCGGTCGCCGTCGCAGAACGCCGCCAAGGCCTCGGTGGCGCCGGCGTAGTGCACGCCACCGCCGGCCACGATCAACGGCCGCTTCGCGGAGCGGATGATCTCCGCGGCCCGGGCGATCACCGCGGTCTCCGGCAGCGGCCGGGAGACGTGCCAGACCCGCTTGGCGAACAGCTCGACCGGCCAGTCGTGCGCCTGCGCCTGCACGTCCTGGGGGAAGCAGACGGTGACCGCACCGGTCTCGGCCGGGTCGGTGAGCACCCGCATGGCCGACAGCAGCGCGGCCGGCAGCTGCTCGGGCCGCCAGATCCGGTCGAAGTACTTGCTGACCGGACGGAAGGCGTCGTTGACGGTGACGTCGCCGGCGTACGGGAGCTCGAGCTCCTGCAGCAGCGGCGAGGCGGCCCGGTCGGCGAAGGTGTCGGCCGGCAGCAGCAGCACCGGGATCCGGTTGATGGTGGCCAGCGCCGCCCCGGTGACCATGTTGGTGGCGCCCGGTCCGACCGAGCTGGAGACGGCGTACGTCTGCAGCCGGTTCCGCATCCGGGCGAAGGCGACGGCGGAGTGCACCATGGCCTGCTCGTTGCGGCCCAGCACGTACGGCAGCGCACCCGGCTCGTCGATCTCGGCCTGCAGCAGCGCCTGACCGAGACCCGCGACGTTGCCGTGGCCGAAGATGCCGAAGCAGCCCTCGAAGAACTTGTACTCCACCCCGTCGGACTCGCTGTACTGCTGGCTCAGGAACTTCACGGTCGCCTGGGCGACGGTCAGCCGTACTGTCTCGGCCATGATCAGGAGTCCTTTCGAGACGTCGCGGTCAGTCGCGGGTCGACCGGCAGGTCGTCCCAGGTGCCCCGGATCCAGGTCTGGTCGGGGTGGTCGGAGATCTTCCAGGCCCGCTCGCCACCGTTCGGGTTCGGCGGGCCGGCCATCACGTTCAGGTAGTACATGTCGTGGCCGGGCGCGGCCACGCAGGGCCCGTGCCAGCCGTACGGCACCAGCACCGCGTCACGATCATGGACCTCTTCGCAGATGTCGATGTCGTGTCCCGGCGAGGAGGACGTCCGCATGAAGCCCAACCCCGGTTCGACCCTTCGGGCCGGCGGCGATCTCGAAGTAGTAGATCTCCTCCAGCTCCGACTCGGTCTCGGTCGCCTCGTCGTGCTTGTGCGCGGGGTAGGACGACCAGTTCCCACCGGGCGTGATCACCTCGCAGGCGATGATCGCCCCGGCCGCCAGCGCCTGTGGGGTGCCGAAGTTGCGGACCTGGCGACTGGACTGCCCGGCCCCGCGCAGCTCGACCGGGACCTCGGCGACGGGGCCGTAGTGAGCGGGCAGCTCGGCGTCGCTCTTCGCGCCGCACAGGGCGTACCGACCGCCGTCGGTGGAGGTCAGCGTGGCGGTGGTGCCGGCCGGCAGGTAGACGATGTCGGTCGGGCCGGCGAACACGTCGGTCCGACCGGTCAGAGTGAAGCTCTCCGTCGCCGTGCTCACCGTCGCGCCGCCGGACAGCGGGACCACGATGATCTCCTCACCGGTGCAGGTGAAGCCGTGCTCGGCGCCGGCCGCCAGCGTGATCACCCGCAGGCTCGAGTAGCCCCAACCGGCCGAGGCCGGGGTGATCTCCAGGTCGTAGGCGCCGCCGGCGGCCGCGCCGGCGGGCAGGTACAGCTCGGTCATCGATCGCTCCTCAACGCACCAGGGAGACGGCGGTGTCGACGGCTTTCGCCACGTCGTCGTCGGCCGGGTACAGCATCGTCCGGCCGACCACGAGACCGCGCACCGAGGGCAGGGCGAGGGCCGCCTGCCAGGCCGCGTACGTCTCGTCCGGGTCGTTGTCCGGGTCGCCGCCGAGCAACAGGGTCGGCATCGTCGTCGCCGCCATCACCCGCTCCATCTCCGCGACCACCGGCAGCTTCATCCAGGTGTACGCGCTGGACGCACCCAGACCCGAGGCGATGGCGATCGACTTGATCACCGCGTCCGCGCTCAGGTCGTTGACCACGGAGCCGTTCACCCGGCTGGACATGAAGGGCTCCACCATCGCGACCCGCCCGGCCCGGTTGAGGTCGGTGACGGCGCGGGCGCACATCTCCAGGGTGGCGACGGTGCCGGGGTCGGCCAGGTCGATCCGGGTCAGCATCTTGGCGCCGTCGAACCGGGACTCGATGGTCCCCCGCACGTCGTAGCCGGTGGCCCGGTCGTCGAGCTCGAAGGACGCACCCTGCAGACCGCCGCGGTTGATGGAGGAGAAGACCAGCTTGCCCTCCAGGGCCCCGAGCAGCAGCAGGTCCTCGGCGATGTCGGCGGTGGCCAGCAGACCGTCGACACCGGGCCGGGACAGCGCGGTGACCAGACGCTCGAGCAGCTCGGACCGGTCGGCCATCGCCGTCGGGTTGCCGGAGGCACCGAGCGCGCCCCGGGCGGGGTGGTCGCAGGCCACGATCATCAGCCGGCCGTCGCTGCCGGCGATGCTGCGCCGACGTCGGGCGGCCAGCAGCTCACCGATCCGCTCCGGCTCGTAGAAGCGGACGTCGCCGATCTCGGCCACCGAGGACACGAAGCGGTGCGCCTCGGGGGGCGCGGTGGGGTGCTCCGACGGCAGGGTCTGGGTCATGAGGTCGCTCCGGCGGGCTGGACGTGCACGGCGCTCGCGTCGTCGAACCGCGCGTTGGGGTCGCCGCCGGCCAGCAGCGTCTCGATCTCCTCCGAGGTCGGCATGGCGGTCGAGCACTCCAGCCGGGAGGCGACGATGGCCCCGGCGGCGTTGGCCCGGGCCAGGACCTGCTCCAGCGGCCAGCCGGCCAGCAGCCCGTGGCACAGCGACCCGCCGAACGAGTCACCGGCGCCCAGCCCGTTCAGCGGCGTGATCATGATCGGCGGCGAGACGACCCGCTCGGTGCGGGTCTTGGCCAACACACCCTTGGGACCCTGCTTGACGATGGCCAGCTCGACCCCGGCCTCCAGCAGCGCGTCGGCCGCCTTCTCCGGATCGGTCTCACCGACCGCTACCTCGCACTCCTCGCGGTTGCCGACGGCCACTGTCACGTACGGCAGCGCCTTGCGCACCTGCTCACCAGCGGCCTCGGGGCTGTCCCAGAACATCGGCCGGTAGTCCAGGTCCAGCGCGGTGATCGGCTTGCGGGCGCGGGCCTCGAGCACGGCGAAGTGCGACTCGCGGCTGGGCTCCTCGCTGAAGCCGGTGACCGACAGCCACATCAGCTCGGTGGCGCGGACGGCGTCGAAGTCGATGTCGGCGGGGCGGACCTGCAGGTCCGGCGCGGTGGGCTTGCGGTAGAACCACAGCGGGAAGTCGTCCGGCGGGAAGATCTCGCAGAAGGTGACCGGGGTGGCGTACTCGTGGTTGGTCACCACGTGCTGGTCGTCGACCCCGAGGTCGGTGAGCGCCCGCCGCACGAAGCGACCGAACGGGTCGTTGCCGACCCCGGTGATGATCCCCGTCCGACGCCCGAGCCGGGCTGCCGCCACCGCCACGTTGGCGGTGGTCCCGCCGAGGTACTTGCCGAAGGACGTCACGTCCTCCAGCCCCACGCCGATCTGCTGCGGGTAGATGTCCACGCCGCTGCGACCGAAGGTCAGCACCTCCAGGGGGGACGCCGCCGAGGTGGACGACGGGGACTGGGCGGACGACGGGCGCGGGGCGGAGCTGCTCATCACTCTCCTTCGAGGGGTGCGGGCCGGCGTGAGGACGCCTGCGCCTGACGGTAGTAGCGGGTCGGGGCCGACGTCAAGATTTGTACAGACAAATTATCATTCTCAGGCGCCTGGCTCACAGATCACCCTCCAGGAACTGGGCGCGACCGAGCCCGAAGGACCAGTCCTCCCGGCCGTTGGCCACCACCGAGACGATCAGGTCGGTGGGCGCCACCTGGCACTCGGCATCCAACCGCTTGGCCAGCTGCTCGTACGCGGCCTTCTTCTGGGCGGCGGTGCGACCCTGCTGCACGATCTGGATGACCACCACGCCGTCGGTCCGCTCGAAGCCCAGCCCGGTGTCCTCGGCGATGATGTGGCCCACCGGGTGCTCGGTGATGATCTGGTAGCGGTCCCCCGGCGGCGCGGCGAACACGTCGAGCATCACCCCCTGCGTGACGTCGGCGATCTTCCGCAGCTCGGCGGGTGACCGACCCTGCTGGACGTCGATGCGAACCAGGGGCATGGCGGTGACCTCTTCTCTCGGGGTCCCACCAGCATAGTTTGTCAGGACATAATGTCAAGTGCGATCTTGGGTGCCTCGGGGTTGTCGAAGATTCCGTCATTCGACGGCTTCTGCGGTGTGGGCGGCCTCTCGGGCTCGAACATTCCGTCATTCGACGGCTTCTGCGGTGCGGGCGGCCCTCGGGCTCGAACATTCCGTCACTCGACGGCTTCTACGGTGCGGGCGGCCCCTCCAGCTCGAACATTCCGTCACTCGACGGCTTCTACGGTCTGGACGGCCTCTCGGGCTCGAACATTCCGTCATCGGACGACTTCCCGGCTGGCTGCCGCCGTCCGACTTGAACATTCCGTCATTCGACGGCTTCCGGGAGCCGCCGCCGCCTGCATCAGGCCCGAACATCCGCCATCGCTGCGCCGTCAGCCGGACGGGAGCATCAGGCCGCCGACAAGCGGCCCGGGTGGCACCGGCACCATTCCGGCGACAGGCGGCGCCGCGGGAGATGCCGACCTCGGTCAGCGAGGGCAGAACGTACGCGCTCGATCGTGGCCGAGGGGTCGTCGTACACGTCCTCGCTCACCAGCACGATGAACAGCCAACCCTCGCGTTCGAGCTCCTCCCGCCGGAGGAGGTCTGAGCGGCGTTGCGTCGTGGTCAGGTGGTGCCGGCCGTCGTACTCGATCACGATCCGGTCGCCGACGTAGCTGAGGTCCAGTCGGCGCCGCCACGCACCGTCGGGGTGCCGGAGGATGTGGTTGGTGGTCGGTTCGGGCAGCCCAGCCAGCACGATCAGCATCCGGACCCGGGACTCCATGGTCGAGTTCACCCCCGTACGGACCAGGCGCGCCGCGCGGCGCGCGAGGCGGCACCATCGGCCGTTCCACTGATCGGCTGCCGCGATGAGATCGCTCGGCGACAGTGCTCCAGCGGTCACCAACGAGTCGCCAACCACCACCAGGTCGACGATGGTCGGACGAGTCGAGGCCAGCTCCAGGAACGCTCGCGCCGGTGGACTGACCGTCAGCCCGGCGCGGCGCCGAGGCTCGACGTCCGGGTCCGCCACATGGGCGACGATGCCCCGTCGCTCCGACCGCGTCGACCTGAGCGGTGAGCTGATGTGGATGTCAGGGGTCACCGGGGCCCACCCGCCCCAGAGCAGGACGGCCGTGTGGTGGCTGGCGTAGGACCCGCTCGAGGCCACCAGCAGCGCCGCCCGGGTCCGAACGGCGAGGGTCAGCTCGACGTCGGCGGCGACGTAGATGCCGTGGAAGATGCGTCGGAAGCGGTGGCCGGCCAGGTCGTTGTCGGCGAGACCCGACAGGAGCGCCTCCTTCCTGGTGAACGGCCTGCGGGTGTTCAACGGCGTCGTCGGCTGGGTCATGCCGTCGAGCGTGGGGTCTCCCCGACGCTTGTGGGGGCTCGTGGTGTCTTCCGTTGGACGAAGGTGTCATCCGATCACCGTCGATGTTGTCCGACCCGGCCCAGATGTTGTCCGCGAGCGCTTCGCCGTGCCTCAACGGCCCGGTCGGGCGCTGGGCAAGATTCCGTCAGATGACGGAAAGTTCGATCTTCAGCTGCCCACCGCGCTACGCAAGCCGTCGACTGACGGAAAGTTCAAACCAGCACGACCACCCAGACCGCGCAAGCCGTCGACTGACGGAAAGTTCAAACCAGCACGACCACCCAGACCGCGAAAGCCGTCGACTGACGGAAAGTTCAAGACACCACCCGCGACCACCCACGGCGCCGAGCCAGCCAGCCAGGCAGATACCGACCGGCAACCAGTCGACGCGGGTCCCCCAAGGAGCCGGCTAGCGACGCCCGACCAGGAACCCGCTCCCCCAGGCCAGGTGGGTGGCAGCGATCACCGCAGGCAGCCAGCGGCGCGCCTCGGGTGGCAGCGTGCGCGGCGCGGTCGAGGTCGCGTACGCCACGAAGGCGCCGTAACCGGCCGGAGCCAGGGCGCCGAGCTGCAGGAAGCGGGAGCCGGTGGCGCGTCCGACCAGGGCGCCGAGGGTGCCGACCCCGATGGCCAGCACGGCCGCGGGCGGGGCCAGATAGCGCACGCTGGCGGTGTCGGGATGGCGGCGGACGACCTCACGGCGCCACTTGCCGGTGTCGTACATCTGCTTGATCAGCGCCTTCAGCGTCGACCGCGGCCGGTAGGTGACCCGCAGCTCGGGTGAGAACCAGACCAGCCGACCGGACTGCCGCAGCCGGTAGTTCAGCTCCCAGTCCTGGGCCCGGAACATGGTCTCGTCGAACCCACCGACGGCCTTCAGCTCGGCCTTGTCGAACACCCCGAGGAACACCGTGTCGGCCGGACCGGCGGGCACGTCGCCCTGGTGGAACGCGGCCCCGCCCAGGCCGTAGCGACTGGTGTAGACGAAGGCGACGGCCTGCTCGAACGGGGTACGACCGCGGGCCTCCATCACCCCGCCCACGTTGGCCGCGCCGGTCTCGGCCAGCAGCTCGACGGCCCGGGCGATGTAGCGCGGGCCCAGCTCACCGTGCCCGTCGACCCGGACCAGGATGTCGTGCCGGGCGGTCGCGATGGCCAGGTTGAGCGCGTGCGGCGTACGCCCGGCGGGGTTGTCCACCACCGTCAGGCGCCCGTCGGAAGCGGCCAGCTCCTCGGCGATCTCGTGGGTCCTGTCGGTGCACGGCCCGATGGCCATGATCAGCTCGAGCTCGCCCGGGTAGTCCTGGTCGAGCACCCCGGCCACGGCCTCCCGCAGGTGCTGCTCCTCGTTGAGGATCGGCATCACCACGCTCACCCCGGGCCAGGCGCCGCCCGATCCCGGTACAGACGGCCCCGTTCCCTGAGCAGAAGGCAGGGGTTCCCGAGCAGACGACATGGGCCCATTGTGGCGGTCCGGCACCGGTACGGCACTCAGCTCGCGGAGCAGACCGACCCGAGGTCCTCGGTCTGCTGGCCCGGCTTGAGCGTGGCCGCAGCCTTCTTCTTGCTCTTCTTGCTGCTCGACGGGCTCGGGGTCGATGTTCCGGCGTTCCCGGCGGGCACCGTGGTCGGCTGCTCGGTGGCGGTCGGTGCCGGGCTGGGAGCGTCCTTGGCCTCCGCCTTGGCGATCTTGGACGCCACCATGTCGTGCATCTTGGGGAAGTCGGGGCTCCCCGGGTAGATCACCGGCGGGATGAACGCCACGCTGGAGATCGGCTTCTCCTTCGCCTTGAGGGCGAGCTCCATCAACGTGTCGATCTTGCGCGGCGGGATGTCGGTCTCGACGATCTCCTTGCCGGCCGACGCGATCTGGTTGAAGTTGGTCAGCACGGTGACCGGGTCGAGCTGCTTGAGCATCGCGGTCATCACGCACTTCTGGCGAGCCATCCGGTCGTAGTCGGAGGAGTCCGACCGCGAGCGCGCGAACCACAGCGCCGAGCGGCCGTCGAGCAGCTGGTTCTTGCCCTTCTCCACGTAGCCGTAGAGCTTGGCGTGACCGCCGCCGATCGGGATCCGCCGGTTGACGTCGATCCGGATGCCGCCCACGGCGTCGACCAGGGCCTCGAAGCCCTTCATGTCGACCATCGCGTAGTAGTTGATCTTGAGCCCGATGGCGCCCTCGACCGCTTCCTTGGTGGCCTGCACCCCTGGGTCCTTCACGCTGTCGGGGTAGATGCCCGGGTGCGTGCTGGCGTAGGTGTAGACCGCGTTCAGCATGCAGGAGTGGTCCTTGCAGCCGTAGCCCTTCGGGAACTTCTTGTGCATCGGCGAGCTCTCCGGGAAGGGCACGTCCTCCATGTTGCGCGGAAGGCTGATCAGCACCGTACGGCCGGTCTCGGCGTCGATGCTGGCCACGGTCAGGCTGTCCGGCCGCAGCCCGGTGCGCCCCTTCCCGGCGTCGCCGCCGAGCAGCAGGATGTTGTAGCGCCCCGCCTGAGCCTTGGTCTCGCCGCCGCCCGCGAACACCGACGTCATCAGGCTGCGCTGCGACGACACGATCGACGCCGAGGCCACCAGCCCGCCGACCACGGCCAGCACCAGCACCCCGCTCATGGCCGCGAAGCCGAGCCGGTGCCGGCGGGCCAGCTCCGGCGGTCGGGCCAGCCGCCAGGCGTCGATGAACAGCAGACCCCAGCCGAGACCGAGGACCACGAGCAGCACCTGCAGCACGACCAGCACACTCGCGCTGGTGAACAACCCGACCACCGCCGAGCGCCAGACCAGAGCGCCCACCCCGAGCACCAGCAGCAGGGCCCAGAGCGTGATCCAGGTGCGCAGGGCGAAGCGGCCGACCCGCTTGTTGCCGGCGGCCACCTGAGCAGAGCCCGGCAGCACCAGGGTCATGCCGAGGAAGCCGAGGGCACGACGCAGCTTCACCCGCTCGCTGCGCTGCTGCGAGGTCCGCAGCGAGGGCGGCGGCAGCTGGGGCGACGAGGAGGTCGACGATCCCGCCGAGGTCGAGGGGGACGGCTGCGACGAAGCGGTACCGCCCACTTCGGAGTCGGGCACGAGGAGCCTTTCGTCGATCGGGAACGTGCGTCCTGCGAAGAACTCACGCCAGTATGAGCGCCGCGGGCGGGCCGTCCCGGCGCGCCACGCCGGGCCCACCGGGAACGCCTGCGAGTACGCTCGCCAGCATGGCTGCGAGTCCCGACGACGACCTGGACTGGTTGTACGGTCGCGACGATCGGCGCCGCTCCGAGCCCGAACCGACCCAGGTGCTGCCTCCGGAGGCGCTCGCCGCCGGCCGCCCACCGGGCCCCGGACGACCCGCGCCACCCGGACCGACACCCACCCCGCAGCAGCCGTACGCGCCGCCCCGGCCCACCGCCCAGCAGCCGGCGTACGGACAGCAGCAGCACGGACAACAGCAGTACGGCCAGCAACCCCCCGGACAACAGCCGTACGGGCAGCAGCCGTACGGGCAGCCGGTGCGACCCCAGCCCGCCCCACCCCCGCAGGGCCCGCCCGGTGGTCCGCCCAGTGGGGGCGGCCCGGCCAAGCCGCCGAAACGCAAGCGCCCGGTCCGCCGGGTGGTCGCGGTGCTGGCTGCCCTGCTGGCCGCGCTGCTGGTGTGGCTGATCGCCGTCCCGGTCTACGCCTGGAGCCGGATCGAGCGGGTCGACGACGTCCCCGCCGGGGACCGGCCCGGCAACCAGCCCGGCACCACGGTGCTGCTGGTCGGCTCGGACTCCCGCGAAGGCCTGACCAAGGCCGAGAAGAAGAAGCTGGGCACCGGCAGCACCGCCGGCCAGCGCACCGACACCATCATGATCTTGTCCATCCCGCCGGGCGGGAAGCCGGCCCTGATCTCGGTCCCCCGCGACTCCTACGTGCCCATCCCCGGCAACGGCACCAACAAGATCAACGCCGCGTACGCCTTCGGTGGACCCGAGCTCCTGGTGCAGACCGTCGAGCAGAACACCGGGCTGCGGATCGACGCCTACACCGAGATCGGCTTCGGTGGCTTCGTGAACGTGATCGACGCCCTCGGCGGGATCGAGATGTGCCTGCCGAAGGCGATCAAGGACGCCGACTCGCACCTGAACCTGAAGAAGGGGTGCCAGACCCTGTCCGGCACGAACGCCCTGGGCTACGTGCGGATGCGCAAGGCCGACCCGCTGGGTGATCTCGGGCGGGTGCAGCGGCAGCGGCAGATGCTGTCGGCGATCGCCAAGGAGTCGGCCTCACCGGCCACCGTGATCAACCCGGTCCGCTACTTCAGCCTGGCCACCGCGACCGCCGACGCCATCACCATCGGTGACGACACGACGTTCGTCGAGATGGCCCGGATGGCCAACGCGATGCGCAAGGTGTCCGGCGGCGACGGGTTCACCCTCACCGTCCCGGTCTCCAACCCCGGCGCCAACACCCCGGTCGGCTCGGCGGTGCTGTGGGACGAGGACAAGGCGAAGGCGATGTTCGCCGACGTCGCCCGCGGCGACACCAGCGACCTGGACAAGTACGCGAAGTAGTCAGGTCAGATGCCGCAGGTACTGCTGCGGCGCGTGCAGGAACCGGCGGTAGTGGTCGACCACCGTCAGGTCCTCCCACGAGGTCTGGGTGATCCCGGCGGAGTCCAGCTGGAGCACGGTCGCCCCCGGGATCGCCGCCAGCACCGGTGAGTGGGTGGCCAGCAGCACCTGAGCACGGGGGTCGGTGGCGAGCTCGGCCAGCAGACCGACCAGCACCAGCAGACTCTCGAAGGACAACCCGGCCTCCGGCTCGTCCAGCACGAAGAAGCCCGGGTCGGTGAACCGGCGGCTCGCCAGCATGGCCAGGAAGGACTCGCCGTGACTGAGCTCGTGGAAGACCGGGTCGTCCCCGCCAGGGTGGTCCTCCAGGTAGCTGAACAGCCCGTGCATCGTCTCGGCCCGCAGGAAGTAGCCCCACCGCGCCGCGCCGGCGCCCCGGCTGAGCTGCAGGTGGTCGGCCAGGGCTGACTCCGAGGGACGAGTCGAGTGCCGCGCGCCGGTCGAGCCGCCTTCGGGCGACAGCCCGTAGGCCATCGCCACCGCCTCGACGATGGTTGACTTCCCGGCCCCGTTCTCCCCGACGAGGATGGTCAGCCCGCCGAGATCGAGCCCGTCGTCCAGCAGCTGGCGAACGGCGGGCAGGGTGGCCGGCCACACGTCGCGGGGGAAGGTCTTGTCGGACCGTTCCTCGACCCGGCGGACCGGGTGCTGGTCGACCAGCCAGGAGCCGGGCCGTTTCTTCGCTGCCACCGGGTGAATGCTAGGCGCGGTCGCCGACACGGCGCCTCGCCAGCACGACGGATGAGCTCACCACCGACGAGCTCGACAACGGATGGAGTTGTCTCCGTCATCGGTGACAACTCCATCCGTCGTGTCGGGCTAGACCTGGGGCAGTCCGGCCAGCAGCTGGCGGGCCATCACGATCCGCTGCACCTGGTTGGTGCCCTCGTAGATCTGGGTGATCTTGGCGTCGCGCATCATCCGCTCGACCGGGTAGTCCTTGGTGTAGCCGTAGCCCCCGAGCAGCTGGACGGCGTCGGTGGTGATCTCCATGGCCACGTCGGAGGCGAAGCACTTGGCCGCGGCGCCGAAGTAGGTGAGGTCGGCGTCGCCGCGCTCCGACTTCGCCGCGGCCGCGTAGGTGAGCTGGCGGGCGGCCTCCAGCTTCATCCCCATGTCGGCGAGCATGAACTGCAGCCCCTGGAACTCCGCGAGTGCCTTGCCGAACTGCTGCCGCTGCTGCACGTAGCCGAGCGCGTAGTCCAGGGCCCCCTGGGCGATGCCGACCGCCTGCGCGGCGATGGTCACCCGGGTGTGGTCGAGGGTCTTCATGGCCGTCCCGAAGCCGGTGCCCTCGGCGCCGATCAGCCGGTCGCCGGGGATCCGGACGTTGTCGAGATAGACCTCGCGGGTGGGTGAGCCCTTGATGCCGAGCTTCTTCTCCGGCGCGCCGAACGACACCCCCTCGTCGGACTTCTCGACCACGAACGCGCTGATGCCCTTGCTGCGCAGCGTCGGGTCGGTGACGGCGAAGACGGTGTAGAAGTCGGAGACGCCGGCGTTGGTGATCCAGCGCTTCGTCCCGTTCAGCACCCAGTCGTCGCCGTCGCGAACCGCCCGGGTGGTCATGCTGACGGCGTCGGAGCCCGCCTCGGGTTCGGACAGGCAGTAGGAGGCCATCGCGTCGCCGCTGGCCAGGGCGGGCAGGTAGCGCTGCTTCAGCCCGTCGGAGCCGGCCAGCAGCCACGGCAGCGAGGCCAGCTTGTTCACCGCCGGGATCAGCGACGACGAGGCGCAGGCCCGGGCGATCTCCTCGATCACGATGACCACGGCCAGGGCGTCACCACCGACACCGCCGTACTGCTCGGGCACGTGCGGGGCGTGGAAGTCGGCGGCCCGCAACGCCTCGAAGGAGGCCTTGGGGAACTCGCCCAGCTCGTCGGCCTCCGCAGCGTGCGGGGCGACCTTCTCGTCGCACACCTCGCGCACCGCCGCCCGGAACGCCTGGTGCTCCTCGGTGGGTCGGTAGATCTCGTCGAACGCGCTCACGTGCCCACGATAGACCCGCTCCCTACTGACCAGTAACAAGTCGGCAGCTGCCGACCGGCGACGCGACACCTTGTCGCTACTTAACCGGTAAAGTAGGCTCAGGTGCCGTGACTCTCCCGTCTTCCGTGCCCACCCTGCGTCGTACCTCGCTGGACTCCGCCGACTCCCCCGCCGGCGTCGCCTGGCAGCTGAGCCCCCTGACCGGGGTGCCGGCGGAGTGGTCTGAGACCGCCTCCGCGCCGGTGCCCGCCACCGTCCCGGGCGAGGTGTACGCCGATCTGTTGACCGCCGGCCTGATCCCCGACCCGTTCGACGGGGACAACGAGGACCGGCTGCACTGGATCGGGTCGACCGACTGGTCGTACCGGACCACCTTCACCGTCGACCCGGCCCTCGCCGCGCCGGGGCGGGCGGAGCGCCACGACCTCGTCTTCGGCGGCCTCGACACCATCGCCACCGTGCTGCTGAACGGCACCGAGGTCGGACGCACCGCCAACCAGCACCGCTCGTACCGGTTCGACGTGACCGCCGTCCTCCACGACGGCGCCAACGAGCTCGAGGTCCGCTTCGAGGGTCCGGTCACCGCCGCCCAGCGGCTGTCGGCCGAGCTCGGCGACCGCCCGCGGGCGTACGAGCACCCGTTCAACGCCCTCCGCAAGATGGCCGCCGGGTACGGCTGGGACTGGGGTCCCGACCTCGCCGGGGTCGGCCTCTGGCGCTCGGTCGGGATCGAGTCGTGGAGCGGCGTGCGGCTGGCGGCGGTACGCCCACTGGCCCTGGTCGACGGCGCACCGGCCGGCTGCAGACCCACGTCGAGCTGGAGTGGGCCGCCACCGACGGGGCCGACCCCTCGGGCGAGGCGGGGAACCCGGTCGAGCTCGCGGTCACCGTGGCCGGTTCCACCGAGCGCGTCACCGTCGCCGCCGGTCAGTCGACGGTGGTGGTCGAGCAGGCGGTGGCCGACGTGGAGCTGTGGTGGCCGCGCGGCTACGGCGCGCAGACCCGCTACGACGTGACCGTGCAGCTGGGCGACCAGTCCTTCGCCGCCGCTGTCGGCTTCCGCACCGCCGAGCTCGTCACCACCCCGGACGCGTACGGGACCGGCTTCTCGCTGGTGGTCAACGGGACCCCCGTCTACGTCCGCGGCTTCAACTGGATCCCCGACGACGCGCTGCTGACCCGGCTCACCCCGGACACCTACCGCGCCTCGATCGACCAGGCAGTGGCCGCCGGCGCCAACCTGCTGCGCGTGTGGGGCGGCGGGATCTACGAGAGCGACGACTTCTACGACGTCTGCGACGAGCTCGGCGTGCTGGTCTGGCAGGACTTCCTGTTCGCCTGCGCGGCCTACAGCGAGGAGGAGCCGCTGCGCGGCGAGGTGATCGCCGAGGCCCGCGAGGCCGTCACCCGGCTCGCGTCCCGGCCGAGCCTGGTGGTCTGGAACGGCAACAACGAGAACCTCTGGGGCTACGTCGAGTGGGGCTGGCGCCAGCAGCTGGCGGGCCGTTCCTGGGGCGACGGCTACTACACCGAGCTGCTGCCGGCGATCGTGGCCGAGCTGGACCCACGCACCCCGTACTCCCCCGGCAGCCCGTTCTCCTACGCCGCCTACCACCACCCCAACGACCCGCGCAGCGGCACCATGCACATCTGGGACGTGTGGAACCAGCTGGACTACACCCACTACCGCGACTACCCGGCGCGCTTCGTCTCCGAGTTCGGCTTCCAGGGCCCGGCCGCCTGGTCGACGCTGTTCTCCGTCGTCCATGATCAACCGGCCGATCCGTACGGCCGGCAGATGCTGGTCCACCAGAAGGCGCACGAGGGGAACCTCAAGCTGGAAAGGGGTCTGGGTGATCACCTGCCCGCCTGGTCGACCGCCGGCGGTGCCGACATGGACGACTGGCACTGGCTGACCTCGCTCAACCAGGCCCGCGCGGTGGCGTACGGGATCGAGCACTTCCGCAGCCTGTACCCCCGCAACACCGGCGCCATCGTGTGGCAGCTGAACGACAACTGGCCGGTCGTCTCCTGGGCGGCCGTCGACCACGCCGGCATCCGCAAGCCGCTGTGGCACGCGCTGCAGCGGGTGTACGCCGACCGGCTGCTCACCTTCCAGCCCCGGACCGACCCGGAGAGCCTCGACGGGACCGGCGCCGAGGTGCTGGCCCTGGTCGCCCACAACGACGCGGCGGCCGCCTGGACCGGTGAGCTGGTGATCACCCGCCGGGGCACCGGGGTGGGGTCGCCGGTGCTGGCCGAGCAGCGGCTGCCGCTGCACCTGGACGCCCGCGCAGCGATCACCGTGGCTCTGGACGCCGACGTCGTCACCCCCGACGACGCGGCCGGGGAGTTCCTGGTGGCCACGGTCAGCGGCGACGCCCCGGTGACCGCCTACGGCTACTTCGCGGAGGACACCGTGCTGGGGTTGGTCGGGCCGGACGAGGCGTACGCGGTGGACGTGACGCCGGTCGACGGCGGCTACCAGGTCCGATTGACGGCGCGGGCGCTGGTCAAGGACGCGGCCCTGTTCCCCGACCGGCTCGACGCCGCGGCTCGGGTGGACACCTGCCTGGTCACCCTGGCCGCCGGCGACAGCCACACGTTCACGGTGACCGGCTCCGGTCTGGACGAGGTCGCCCTGACCGCGAGGCCGGTGCTGCGCAGCGTCAACGACCTGCGCTGAGCCGTCGGTCCCGGCCCGACCGCCCGCGCTCGGGGCCAGAGACGCGAAGTCGCTCGGGTTCGAGGGCGTCGCTCCATCTGCAGAGGGAGCGAAGCCGTCGAACCCGAGCGACTTCTGCGCTGGAGGGGGTGGGACTCAGACCGTGGCGGCCAGCGGGTCCCAGTCCTCCGGCAGCGGCTCGGACGGCTGCACGGTGCTCTGCACGGCGACCACCTCACCCGACTCGGAGGCCTCGGCGATCGAGACCATGATGTCGAGCACGTGGTAGGCGAGCGCGCCGGTGGCCCGGTGCGGACGGTCCTCCCGGATGGCCCGGGCGATGTCCAGTGCCCCGGTGCCGCGCTGCGACTTGGCGACCGTCGACGCGAGCGGCTCCCAGTCGTCGCCGTCCGGACGGAGCAGCTTGATGTCGCCGTCGAACATGTTCGGATCGGGGATCTCCAGCGACGCCTCGGTGCCGGTCACCTCGAGCAGGATCCGTCGCACCGCGGAGTCGAAGCTGAGCACCAGGGTCAGCACCTGGCCGCTCTCGAACCGCACCAGCGCCGTGGTCTGGCTCGGCACCGTGACGTCGAACTCCTCGCCGGCCTTGGGGCCGGCGTGGATGGTGCGGCGCTCGCGGGCCTTGGAGCCCACGGCGGCCACGGACTCGACCGGACCGAACATCTGCACCGCGGCGGTGAAGTAGTACGGGCCGATGTCGAACAGCGGTCCGGCGCCTTCCTGGAACAGGAAGGCGGGGTTCGGGTGCCACAGGTCCGGACCGGGCTGCTGCATCAGGAACAGCGCGCTCAGCGGCCGGCCGATGGCACCGCTGGCCAGCACGCCGTTGACCGCCTGCAGACCCGAGCCCAGGAAGGTGTCCGGCGCGCAGCCGACCCGCAGGCCGGCCGCCTCGGCGGCCTCCAGCAGCTCCTTGCCGCTCTCCCGGGTCAGGCCCAGCGGCTTCTCGCTCCACACGTGCTTGCCGGCGGCGATGGCGCTGCCACAGACCTCGGTGTGCGCCGAGGGCGGGGTCAGGTTGATGACCAGCTCGACGTCGGGGTGGTTCAGCACGACGTCGTTGGCACCGTGCAACGCGACGCCGTACTCAGCCGCCTTGGCCGCTGCGATCTCCGGGATGATGTCGGCGATCGCCAGCAGCTCGACGTCGGCGAACGACTTCAGGTTCTCGATGTAGGTGCCGCTGATCACGCCCGCGCCGATGATGCCGACGCCGACGGGTCCCTTGCCGGCCATCAGCGAGCACCCCCCACGAGGTACGCGCGGCTGGCGCCGACGGCCTCCACGAGGTCACCCTCGGAGTCGTCCAGCTCCACCACGACGAGCGCGTTCGGGGCGGCGGCCATGTAGTCGTCGACGGGCACCGAGCCCGACCCCACCGCCACCTGCTTCTTGTTGTCCAACGATCCGTCTCCGTCCTTGATGTGCAGGGCGACGACGCGATCCCCGAGCCGCTCCAGCAGCGCGGGGACGTCGGCACCTCCGACGTGGGCCCAGTAGGTGTCGACCTCCAGCACCACACCGTCATCGAGCTGCTCGGCGAGCACCTCGAGACCGTGCACGCCGTCGATCTTCGAAACCAGCTCGTACTCGTGGTTGTGGTAGCCGACGGTCAGACCGTACTCGGCGGCCTTGGCGGCCGCGGCGTTGAGGTCGGCCGCGACACCGGCGATGCCCTCGGCGGTCTCCCAGGCGGTCCGGGGGCTGGAGGGGACGATGACCGTCGAGATGCCCAGCTCGCGGGCGGCGGTCAGGATCTCGTCCTGGTCGTCGGCGGCCAGCAGGCCCATGTGGGTGGTAGGAGCGGTCAGGCCGTGGGCGCTCAGCCCGGTCCTCAGCTCCTCCAGGTAGCGGGTGAAGGCGAAGGGCTCGACCTGCGTGTAACCGAAGGCGGCGATCTTGGCCAGGGTGCCGTCGAAGTCCTCCTCGAGAGCCCCACGCACGGTGTAGAGCTGGACCGACAGCTGGTCAGGGTTGGGCATGCTTCTCCTCGTACGGAGCCGGGTCACCGGCTCGAGTGTTCGTGGACGACGTCCACCCTTTCACCAAACGGCCGTTCAGAAAAGGCCGGTATCGTTCCGGTGTCGGCCATATCGCAAAACCGGTTCAGTCGTTAGTCTCGTGCCCACCATGAGTCGCGTCACCATCAACGACATCGCCCGTCGTGCCGGTGTCTCGAAGGGCGCCGTCTCGTACGCCCTGAACGGCCGGCCGGGCGTCTCGGAGGAGACCCGCGGCAAGATCCTGGACGTCGCCCAGGAGCTCGGCTGGGCCCCCAACCGGACCGCGCGGATGCTCAGCGGGTCTCGGACGGAGACGTTCGGTCTGGTGCTCGCCCGCGATCCCCGCACCCTGGGCTCGGAGCCCTTCTACATGGAGTTCGTCGCCGGTCTGCAGAGCGAGCTCTCCCGCCGGGGGTACGCCCTGCTGCTCCAGCTGACCCCGACCGCGGCGAACGAGCTGGAGCTCTACCCCCGGTGGTGGTCCGAACGCCGGGTGGACGCGGTGGTGGTGGTCGACATCCGCGTCTCCGACCCCCGGGTGGCCGCGCTCGCGGACCTCGGCGTGCCGGCGGTCTTCGTGGGCGACCCGGCCATGACCGGCGGCTTCACCACCGTGTGGACCGACGACGCGACGGCGATGGCCTCAGCCGTACGTCGGCTGGTCGAGCTCGGTCACCGGCGGTTCGGCCGGGTGGCGGGGACCCCTGGTCTGTCCCACACCCGGGTGCGCGACCTGGCCTTCCAGCACGCCGTCGCCGCCGAGGGGCTGTCCGGCACGATCGTGCACGCCGACTTCTCCGACGTGGCCGGCGGCCGGGCCACCCGGGAGCTCTGGAACGACCCGGAACCGCCGACCGCGATCGTCTACGACAACGACCTGATGGCCATCGCCGGGCTCTCCGCGCTGTCCGAGCTGGGGATAGCGGTGCCGCACGAGGTCAGTCTGCTGGCCTGGGACGACTCGGCGCTGTGCAGCATCACCCACCCGACCCTGTCCGCCCTGCACCACGACGTGATGGCGTTCGGCACCCACGTGGGACGGCGCCTGTTCGAGCTGCTGGAGGGCGCCGAGCCGGCCGCCCACCTGGATTCCACCCCGGTGCTGGTGGAACGCGAGAGCACCGCCCCGCCGGGCCGCTGACCTCAGCCGGCCGCCGGGCGTGCGCCCTCGGCGGTGGCCAACAGCTCGCGGGTGAGGAACACCCCGCCCGCCGTGGCCACCGGGAACACCACCACCGCCAGGAACGGGATGGCCAGCAGCAGGAAGCAGGGCACCGAGAAGCCCAGCACCCGCCAGCGGCGCCCCTGCATGGCTGCCCGGCGTTGCGCCAGCGTCGGCAGCCCACGCCGCTCGAAGCTGGGCCCGATCAGCTCGAAGCAGAGCATCCAGCCACCGAAGCAGGCGGACACGACCGGGATGACGGTCTGCCCGACCACCGGGATGAACTGACCGAGGAACAGCGGCAGTGCAGCGGCCACCGAGATCGCGATCAGACCGGCCGACTGTCGCAGCGCCCGGGGCAGCGAGCTGCTCCACGGCTCGTCGGTGTCCGGCAGACCGCCGGACACCTCCGCGTCCACGGCCTCGCTGATCTTGTCGTAGACCGGTGCGCCCAGAGCCATCGTCAAGGTGCTGAAGGAGATGATCATGACCAGCAGCGTCACCCCGAGCACGCCGAGGGCGGCCAGCACCTGGACGATCGCTCCGGCGCCCGCGCTCCAGCCGTCGGCGAACGGGGTGATGGCGTCACCGATGGCGTCCAGCCGGGTGACCAGGAGCACCAGCAGCACCGCGAAGACCACCGACATGATCAGCGGCGGCACCGCCCCCAGCCAGAACAGCCGGGGCCGTCCCGCCAGGAACCGGAATCCCCTCGCCAGCAGGGCCGCTCCCCCGACCGCCTCGCTGATCATGCCGGCCACCGCTCAGCCCTGGCCCGCGGCGTCGCGGACGGCGGCACCCTTCGCCTCGGCCGTGGCCTGCAGATCGGCGGCGAAGGCGATCAGCCGCTCAGTGAGCTCCGGGTCGCCGGTGGCCAGGATGCGGGCGGCCAGCAGACCCGCGTTGCGGGCGTTGCCGATGGCCACGGTGGCCACCGGGACACCGCTGGGCATCTGCACGATCGACAGCAGGGAGTCCATCCCGTCGAGGTACTTCAGCGGGACCGGCACACCGATCACCGGTAGCGGGGTCAGGGCGGCCAGCATGCCGGGCAGGTGGGCGGCCCCGCCGGCGCCGGCGATGATCACCTTCAGTCCGCGGGTGTGCGCCTGCCGCCCGTAGGCCACCATCGCCTCCGGCATCCGGTGCGCCGACACCACGTCGGCCTCGGAGGCGATCCCGAGCTCGGTCAGGGCGACGCCGGCGGCGCTCATCACCGGCCAGTCCGAGTCCGAGCCCATCACGATGCCGACGCGGGGGATGCTGGTCATGAGTCGGTTCCCATCAGGTAGGCGGCCGCGTGCCGGGCCCGTTTGCGGACGTCGTCGAGGTCGTGACCGTACGTGGTCACGTGCCCGACCTTGCGCCCCGGCTTGACCTGCTTGCCGTAGAGCTGGACCCGCAGCCGCCGGTCCCGGGCGAAGCAGTGCAGCAGCGCCGAGGGCAGGTCGCTCACCGTGCCGCCGAGCACGTTGGCCATCACCGTGTGCGGGTCACGGGCGGCCGGGTCGCCGAGCGGCAGGTCGACGACGGCGCGCAGGTGGTTCTCGAACTGGGAGGTGTGGGCACCGTCGATGCTCCAGTGACCGGTGTTGTGGGGGCGCATGGCCAGCTCGTTGACCACCACGGTGCCGTCGCGACGCTCCATCAGCTCGACGGCGAGCAGCCCGATGACACCGAGCTCGTGGGCGATGCCGAGAGCCAGCTGCTGGATCCGGACCGCCCGGTCGTCGTCCAGACCGGGAGCCGGGGTGGTCGTCTCGACGCAGACGCCGTCTCGTTGGACCGACTCCGAGACCGGGTAGGCGACCGCCTGACCCGACGGGGAGCGGACCACCAGCGCGCTCAGCTCGCGGCGGAAGTCGATCAGCTCCTCGGCCACGACCTGGACGCCGTCGGCCAGGTTCGCGAACGGCTCGGCGGCGTCGGCCGCGGTGTCGATCTTCCAGACGCCCTTGCCGTCGTAGCCGCCGCGCGAGGTCTTGGCGATCACCGGCCAGCCGATCTCGTCGCCGAAGGCGATCAGGCCCGCCGGGTCCGGCACCACCCGGTAGACCGGACACGGCGCCCCGAAGGCGCTCAGCCGGTCGCGCATCACCGCCTTGTCCTGCGCGTGCACCAGGGCGTCCGGGCCGGGCCGGACCACCGTGCCGGCGTCCACCAGCTCGTGCAGCAGGGCGGTCGGCACGTGCTCGTGGTCGAAGGTGATCACGTCGCACTCGGCGGCGAAGGCCAACACCACGGCGGGGTCGGTGTAGTCGCCGACGGTGACGTCGTGCACCACTGTCGCCGCCGACGTGTCCGGACCCTCCGCCAGCAGGCGGAGCCTGAGTCCGAGGCCGGTGGCCGCCTCGTCCATCATCCGGGCGAGCTGACCACCGCCGATCACGCCGACCACGAAGGGCCGCTCAGATCCCGGGGTCAGCTGGGAGGTCGAGGTCACCCGCCGAAGGATATGGGCGGGAGGGGGTGAGCCGGTAACCCGCTCGGTCCCCGACGGTGGACGCCGACGGGCTCAGATCGACCGGCTATGGAGATCTCCGCCTGAGACGTCGCTGAGAGTTCGGCTGGGTGTGGCCTGGATGTCATGGCCGCCTGGTCGGCTGTCCCCGGCTCGCACCGAGCCTCGAGACACAGCGAAAGAGGTCGGGGATGGATTCAGCACGACAGCGATCAGGACGGGTGCTGCGCGCCGTGGTGGGGGTGACCGCCCTCGCGACGGTGGCGATGACGGCGTTGGCGTCAGCCGCACCGGACGGCGACCTGGCCGACCACGGCGGCGCCCGCCGACTCAGCGGTGACCAGTCGAAGACGGTCGCCCAGGCGATCGACCGAGGTCGCGCCCGGAACGTCATCCTGCTGATCGGCGACGGCATGGGCGACTCGGAGATCACCTCGGCGCGCTACTACCAGTACGGCGCCGCGGGTCGGCTGCCCGGTATCGACGCGCTCCCGCTGACCGGTCAGTACACGACCTACTCGCTCACCAAGCAGGGTCAGCCGGACTACGTACCGGACTCGGCCGCCACCGGCAGCGCGTGGGCCACCGGCACCAAGACCTACGACGGGGCGATCTCGGTCGACATCACCGGCGCTCCCCAGCGGACGATGCTGGAGCTGGCCAAGGCGGCCGGCCTGAAGACCGGCAACGTCTCCACCGCCGAGATCCAGGACGCCACCCCGGCCGTGCAGGCCGCCCACGTCACCGCCCGGTCCTGCTACGGCCCGACCGTCACCAGCACCACCTGTCCCACCAACGCGCTGGAGAACGGCGGGCTCGGTTCCATCACTGAGCAGATCCTGAACACGCGGGCCGACGTGACCCTCGGCGGGGGCGCGACGACCTTCAACGAGACAGCGAAAGCGGGTGCGTGGCAGGGCCGCACGCTGCTCGCCCAGGCCAAGGACCGCGGCTACCAGGTGGTCACCGACGAGGCCGGTCTGCAGGGGGTGCGGCGGGCCGACCAGAACGCGCCGGTCCTCGGCCTGTTCGCCCCCGGCAACCTCCCGGTCCGCTACGTCGGGCCGGAGGCCACCAGTGACGGCGGCAGCAAGCCGGCGGTGCGCTGCACCGACAACCCCGCGCGTCCGGCCACCCAGCCGACGCTGTCGGAGCTGACCACGTCGGCCATCGACCTGCTGAGGACGCGGTCCGGTCCCGGCTTCTTCCTGCAGGTGGAGGGCGCCAGCATCGACAAGCAGGATCACGCAGCCAACGCCTGCGGCCAGATCGGCGAGGCGGTCGACCTCGACGAGGCGGTGCAGGCGGCGCTCGCCTTCGCGAAGCGGGACGGCAACACGTCGGTGTTCGTGACGGCCGACCACGCCCACACCAGCCAGATCGTGGAGGCCGGCAGCGTGACCCCCGGACTCACCGCCAACCTGCTCACCGCCGACGACCAGCCGATGACCATCAGCTACGGCACCGCCCCCAAGGGCGGCTCCCAGCAGCACACCGGCACCCAGCTGCGGATCGCGGGCTACGGTCCGCGCGCCGCGAACGTCGTCGGGCTGACCGACCAGACCGACCTGTTCTTCACCGTCGCGGACGCGCTGAAGCTGCCGCAGACGCCGGCCGAGCTGAGCCGGAACGCCCGGGCCCAGGTAGCACCCCGGACCGTCCGCGCCGGGGCCGGCGTGGTCGTCAACGGCTCCGCGTTCTGGGGCGACGACACCGTCGAGATCGAGCTCCGCCGCAGCGGCAGCACGGTCGCCGGACCGACGCCGGCCGTCTCCGGCGGCAGCTTCACGGCCGGCCTGACGGCGCCGACCAGCGCCGGCCGCTGGACCGTCCGGGTCACCGGGAAGCAGTCCGAGCGGGTCGTCACCCAGGTGATCACCGTTCGCTGAACGACCCGTCGACCCGTCCACCAGGGGTGGGGACCCCGCGTCGGGGTCCCCACCCCACGCTCTGGCACTCCAGGCCTGACACCGCACTCCCGCCGCCTGACGTCGCGCCATCCCCTCGTGTCGTCCCTCCCCTGCCCCCTTCCCGCCTCCGATCCCCAGGAGCTCGCCGTGCCCCACCCCGCCGCCCGTACGACGCCCCAGCGCCCCCGACGATCCTGGCCGGCGCCTGCTGGTCGGTGCGGCCACCGGTCTCGCCCTGCTGGCCGCCGGTCTGCTGCCGGCCCAGGCCGAGCCGCAGCGCCCTGGGGTTCCCGATCCCGGCCGCGTGGTGGCCCCGCGCGTGGTGGCCCGCGCCACCCTGTCGGCGGACTACCTGGCGCCCGGACCGCGGTCCGGTGCGCAGGCCACCCCCGCCAACGGGCGCACCGGTCCGTTCCCCGGTCAGGTCATCCCCGGCTTCTCCGCGGCCGTCGACAACGGCGACGGCACCTTCTGGGCCATGCCGGACAACGGGTTCGGAGCCAAGACCAACTCCGCCGACTTCCTGCTGCGCCTCTACCTGGTCAAGCCGCGCTGGGACCGCGGCACCGGCGGCGCCGGGGCGATCCAGATCCTGCGCTACCTGACCCTGTCCGATCCCGACCGTCGTACCGGCTTCCCGATCGTCAACGAAGCCGGCGCCCGCCGTCAGCTGACCGGCGGCGACTTCGACATCGAGTCCCTGCAGCGGATGCCGGACGGCAGCTTCTGGATCGGCGAGGAGTTCGGGCCCTTCCTGCTGCACGTCGACGCGCGCGGCCGGCTCCTGTCCCGGCCGGTGCCGTTCCCGCAGGGCGGCTCGCCGCAGAACCCGCTGCTGGACGGGCGTTCCCCCGCGACCCAGGCCAGCGGCGGCTTCGAGGCCACCGCGATGAGCCGGAACGGGCGCTTCCTCTACCCGATCCTGGAGAAGGCCCTGGTCAAGGAGTCCGATCCGCGCCGTCGGGTCATCTCCGAGTTCGACACCCGCCGCGGTCGCTACACCGGACGCACCTGGGACTACCGGGTCGACACCGACGCCAACCTGGTCGCCGACGCACAGGTGGTGACCGGCGACCAGCTGCTGGTGCTGGAACGCGACGACTTCGACGGTGACGCCGCGGTGACCAAGCGCGTCTACCGGGTGAACCTGAACCGGACCGACCGGTCCGGGATGCTGGCCAAGGCACTCGTGGTCGACCTGCTGAAGCTGGACAACCCGCGGAACCTCGGTGCCGGCGACGGCTGGGGCACCGGCGAGATCTTCAGCTTCGGCTTCCAGTCGGTGGAGACCCTGGTCCCCTTGGCCGACGGCCGGCTGATGATCGCCAACGACAACAACTACCCGGGCAACGCGGCCCGCCGACCCGGCACCCCGGACGACACCGAGATGATCATCGTGGACCCGGCCGCGACCGTGCCGGCCACCGAGTCCGAGCACACGGTGATCGCGCACCGGGGAGCCAGTGGCTACCGACCCGAGCACACTCTGGCGGGCTACGCGCTGGCCATCCGGCAGTGCGCCGACGTGATCGAGCCCGATGTGGTGAGCACCGAGGACGGAGTGCTGGTCGCTCGACACGAGAACGAGATCGGCGGCACCACCGACGTCGCCACGCACACCGAGTTCGCGGCCCGGCGGACGACCAAGATCATCGACGGTGTGTCCGTCACCGGCTGGTTCACCGAGGACTTCACCCTGGCCGAGCTGCGGACGCTGCGGGCCCGGGAACGGATCCCGGGGATCCGGCCCGCCAACACCGCCTACGACGGCAGGTACCCGATTCCCACCCTGGCCGAGGTCCTCGACCTGGCGCGGCACTCGCGCACCTGCTCCGGCAAGCCCGTCGGCGTGGCTCCGGAGACCAAGCACCCGACCTACTTCCGGTCGATCGGCCAGCCGCTGGAGACACCCCTGCTGAAGGCCCTGACGGCCGCCGACCTGAACTCGCGCCGGTCTCCGGTGATCATCCAGAGCTTCGAGACCGGCAACCTGAAGGCGCTGCACCGGCGCACCGACGTCCAGCTGGCCCAGCTGATCAACTGCAGCGGCGCCCCCTACGACCTGGTGGCCGCCGGTGATCCTCGCAGCTACGCCGACCTGACCCGGCCGGCCGAGCTGCGGCGGATCGCGCGCTACGCCGACGTCGTGGGTCTGTGCAAGGACGTGATGATCCCCCGGGACGCGAGCGGCCGACTCGGTGCTCCGACCCGGGCGGTCGACGATGCGCACGCCGCCGGTCTGACAGTGGTCGGCTGGACGTTCCGCCGGGAGAACAGCTTCCTGCCGGTGGAGTTCCGCAGCGGACCGGATCCGGCCGCTCCCGGCGACCTGGCCGGTGAGATCCGGGTCTTCCTGGCCATCGGCATGGACGGGTTCTTCACCGACAACCCCGACGTCGGCTCCAGCCTCGACATCAGCTGAGGGGCAGTCCCACCCGGGCGGTGAGTGACCACGCCCGGGTGGCCCCGGCCGGCAGCACCTGGTGGGTGCCGGCCGCCACCCCGTCGAGGACTGACAGCGGGTGGCCGGTGCAGGGCTCCAGAACGAGGACGTCCAACCCTCGCCAGCCCCCGCCGTACGAGGCGAAGGTCCAGCAGGACGGCAGCTCGGCGGGGTCCCAGGTCAGGCTCAGTCCGCTGCGCGGCCGTGGGGTGGAGCACCCCGCAGCGACCGTCGGTCAGGGCGGTGGCGATCAGGAACTCCGACACGCCCCCGCCCCTGGTGTCCGGGAGCCGGCGGAAGTCGTGCTCGATCCCGTCGACCACCGCGACCGGCCAGACGAACGTGTCACCCTCGGGTCGGACCCGCGGCTCACCGAACGCGTGCACGTCGACCTCACCGGCCGCCAGGTCGATCGCTGTGTCGCCGTGCAACCGGACGGCCACGTGGGACTTCCACAGGAACGGCAGGTCCCGCCGCCCGGTGTTGGTGACCCGGTAGTCGGTGCGCAGCTCGGGTCCGTGGCCCAGCACCAGACGCTTGGTCACCGTGACCGCCGAGACGCGGGTGGAGACGGTGAGCTCCAGCACCACCTCGTCGGCGCTCTCCACGACCTCGCGGACCACCCACGGCACCGACCACAGCTCGCCGTGGTCCGGCATCGGCTCACCGGCCAGGACCTCCGGCTCGTCGTTGGGGAACAGCTCGTCCCAACCGCCGAGGAACACGTCGTCGTAGCCGGACCCGAACGGCACCGGACGGACCGGCACCCGGTCGTTGCGCCACAGCAGCTCGGTGTCGGCCGCCTTGTCCACCAGGCTGATGATCTTGCCGCCCAGCCCGGGCAGCAGCACGGCGCGCAGGTGGCGGTTCTCCAGCACCACCGCCGGCTGCGCGGCCAGCGACCACTCGGTGCTGATCCTCACCGCGCCGGCTGAACCGGGTGACCCGGCGGCGTCAGCCGACACGCAGGCGCTCCAGCACGTCGTGGTCGATCTCGATCCCCAGTCCCGGCCGGTCCAGCGGCACCCGGACCCGACCGTCGACGAAGTCGATCTCCCGGCGCACCAGGTCGCGGGCGATCGGGGAGGTGGACACCGTGTGCTCGATCAGGCCGCCGTTGGGGATCGCCGCCGCGAAGTGGGTCGACGCGGCCACCAGGACGCCGCTCTTGAAGGCGTGCGGCACCACCCGCCGGTGCCGGGTGTGCGCGAGCCAGGCCAGCCGCCGACCCTGGGTCAGTCCGCCGCACCGGGCCAGGTCGGGCTGGATGAGGTCGAGGCCACCCTCGTCGATCAGCCGCTCGAACGCGGTGTAGTCGCTCTCGGCCTCACCGCCGGCGATGGTCAGGGCGGTGCGCTCGGACAGGGCGCGGTAGCCGGTCAGGTTGTCCGGCGCCACCGGCTCCTCCAGCCAGCCGATCGCGTACGACTCCAGCATCGCCGCCATCCGCAGGGCGGTCTTGGTGTCCCAGACCTGCCCGGCGTCGATCATGATCTCCACGTCGTCGCCCGCGGCCCGCCGGATCTCCCGCACCAGGGCCTCGTTGGCGGCGAGGTCCTGGCCGATCGGGCCCCACCCGAACTTGATCTTGCGGTAGCCCCGCTCGGCGTAACGCGCCGCCTCACCGGCCGCCAGCGCGGGGGTGTCCGGCATCACCAGGCTGGCGTAGGCGTCCAGCCACTCCGACCGGGCTCCACCGAGCAGCCGGGCGACCGGCACCCCGAGGACCTGACCGGCCAGGTCCCAGAGGGCGATGTCGACGCCGCTGATCGCGTGCATCGTCGCCCCGCCGGCGAAGTAGCGGCTTCCGTCCACCATGGCCTGCCAGCAGACGTCGACGTCCAACGGGTTGCGGCCGAGCAGGATCGAGCGGAGACCGCGGGCGATCAGGTGGGACGGTTCCGCCTCCACCACGGCCTTGGCCACCAGGGGTGCGGAGTCCACCTCGCCGACTCCGACGGTGCCGTCGCTGGCCGTGACGAAGATCAACAGCGTGTCCTGGGTGCCGTCGCACCGCTCGGCGTCGATCTGGTCCAGCCGGCAGAAGACGGCCTGCACGTCGGTGATGGTCAGATCCGTCCCCACGGGTGGGGACGTGGTGGTGGTCGATGTCACCGGGCTCCTTGCTGTGTCTCTGCCGTGCCGTGGGATCGGTTCCAGGGCAGTCCCACCGTCTCGTCCGCCGGCAGCAGCTCGGGGACCAGCACCCGCTCCCCCAGCTCCTCGCTGACGATCCCGCGCACGATCGCGGCCTGGGCCATCAGATCGGCGGCCGACGTCCGGCTGGACACCGCGCTGATGCTGAGGGCTCCGGCGGGGACACTGGGCGAGTCGAGGAACAGCGGGAAGGCGATGCAGACGATGCCGAGGTCGTTCTCCTGCAGGTCCATCGCGTAGCCGCGCGCCCGCCCCTCGCGGAAGGCAGTGTCCAGCTGCTCGGCGGTGGTCAGGGTGTGGGCGGTCTTGGCCAGCAGCGGGCCGTACCGGTCGACGTAGTCCTGGACCGCCGCGAGGTCGGTGAGTCGGTGCATCAGCAGGGCCTTGCCCAGACCGGTCCGGTACGCCGGGTTGCCGCCGCCGATCACCGAGCTCATCTGGAACGTCTTGCGGGTCGGCGAGACCTTCGCCTGGTAGACGATGTCGCCACCCACCAGCACGCCGTAGTGGGTGGTCTCCCCGGTCGCGTCGGCCAGTCGTCGCAGCACCGGCTCGACGGTCAGGCTGGACTGCTGCGCCTCCTGGTAGCCGAAGACGAGCTGCAGCAGGTCGAAGCCGAGGTGGTAGACGCCGTCGGCGTCCTGTCGGGCGAACCCGCTGTCCACCAGGGCGGCCAGCGCCCGGTGCACGCTGGACTTCGGGGCCGTGACGGCGGCCGCTACCTCACCGAGTCGAGCCCCCGCCGGTCGTTCGCCCAGGCAGCGCAGGATGGCCAGCACGCGCGCCGAGCCCGTCAGCCCGCCGTCCGACATCGTTCACCACCCACCGATACAGATCCGTTGTGCCAGGCCCTTGACCACGTCGACTGCTGTCGTACGATAACACCATCCCACTCAGAGGAAAGATGTTCCGATAATCGGAACGCAGGTCGATCCGCAGAGAGCTACGGAGAGAAGGGCCATGACCACACTCGCCCCGGCGTCACGGTCGACGACGACCGTCCCGGAGCCGCCGCGTCGGCGGGGCACCCTGGCTCGCCGGCAGGCGCTGTGGTGCTACGTCTTCATCGCCCCGGCCGTGCTGGGCCTGCTGCTGTTCTCCCTCGGACCGATGATCGCCTCGCTGTGGTTGAGCTTCACCTCCTACGACCTGCTCAGCTCGCCGGAGTGGATCGGCACCCAGAACTACACGGACCTGTTCTCCGACGAGCTGTTCCGCAAGTCCCTCGAGCGTCACCCTCGTCTACGGTCTGGTCTCGGTCCCGTGCACCATGCTGATCGCCCTGGTGCTGGCCATCATGCTGAACGCCAAGATCCCCGCCCTGCCGTTCTTCCGGTCCGCCTACTACCTGCCCGAGCGTGATCAGCGGGGTGGCGGTGGCCACGCTGTGGAAGTGGATGTTCAACGGCGAGTACGGGCTGATCAACGCCGGTCTGGCCCGCCTCGGCATCGCCGGACCGGCCTGGCTGACCGACGAGCAGTGGGCACTGCGGGCGCTGATCTTCATGAGCCTGTGGGGGTTCGGCGGCACCATGTTGATCTACCTGGCCGGACTGCAGGGCGTCCCCAAGGAGCTCTACGAGGCCGCTCAGGTCGACGGCGCCAGCCGGATCCGGCAGCACCTCCACGTCACCGTCCCGATGCTGTCACCGGTCACCTTCTTCAACCTGATCATGGGCATCATCGCCAGCCTGCAGGTGTTCGCCGAGCCGTTCGTGCTGACCAAGGGCGGACCGAACAACTCCACCCTGCTGCTGTCGGTGTACCTCTACCAGAACGCGTTCCAGTACCTGAAGATGGGCTACGCCTCGGCGATCGCCTGGGTCACCTTCGCCATCATCTTGGTGTTCACCCTGCTGGTCTTCCGGTCGATGCCCATGTGGGTGCACTCCGAGGCGGGTGAGGAGAAGTGAGCACCGCCGTCCGCCCGTTCCGGGCCAGCAAGTCGCGGCCGAAGATGACCGTCGGCTCCTGGCTGGTCACCATCGCCTTGTCCCTGGGCTGCCTGCTCGTGCTGATGCCCGTGATCTGGATGGTGCTCACCTCGCTCAAGGCCCCGGACCAGGTGTTCCGGATGCCGCCGCTGTGGATCTTCGAGCCGCAGTGGGGCAACTACCCCGAGGTGCTGCAGCTGGTGCCGTTCCAGCGCTACATCCTCAACACCGCCACCATCGTGGGGCTGGTGACCGTCGGCACGCTGCTCAGCTGCTCGTTCTGCGCGTACGGTTTCGCCCGGCTCAAGGCCCCTGGTCGCAACGCCATCTTCCTGGTCCTGATGGCCACCCTGATGCTGCCGACCACCGTCACCCTGGTGCCGACCTACATCGTGTTCAACCACCTCGGCTGGCTGAACACCTTCAAGCCCCTCATCCTGCCGGCGTTCTTCGGCTCCGCCTTCTTCATCTTCTTGTTCCGGCAGTTCTTCCTGGGCATCCCCAAGGAGCTCGAGGAGGCAGCCCGGATCGACGGCGCCGGCTACCTGCGGATCTGGTGGACGATCTTCCTGCCGCTGTCCTGGCCGGTGATCGCCACCGTCTCGGTGTTCACCTTCGTCGCGGCCTACAACGACTTCTTCGGACCGGTGATCTACCTGTCGGATGAGTCCAAGTACACGATCGCGGTGGCCCTGTCCTACTTCAGCGGCTCGCCCCGGATCGGTCCGCAGACCCATCTGCTGATGGCCGCGACCACCATCGCCGCCCTGCCCTCCATCGTCGTCTTCCTGCTCGCCCAGCGCTACTTCATCAAGGGGATCGCCGTCAGCGGCGTCAGCAAGTAGCGACCCGCCCGACCACACCCAACGCCTCCACCAGCACCCAACGAAGGGGATCTTCCATGGTCAGCTCGAGTCCGTTCCACCGTGTCCCGGTCAGTCGTCGCACCCTGCTCGGCGGGCTGCTCGGCGCCACCGCCCTCACCCTGGCCGGCTGCTCCGGCGGCGACGAGCCCGCCGCCCAGGCGCCAGCCCCCAGCAGCACCGAGGTGCTCGGCCGCACCGACCTGGAGGTGCTCGCCTGGACCAACGGCCCGACCATCGACGACAACTTCAAGAAGCGCGTCGCCCAGTTCAACACCGAGATGGCCGGCAAGTTCACCGCCAAGATCAACTTCCTGCCCTACGACCAGTACTGGCAGAAGATCCAGCTGCAGTACGCGGCGAACAAGCCGTTCGACATCTACTACTGGGACGTCCAGGCGTACGCGCACTTCAAGAAGGGTCTGGTCCTGGACCAGCAGCCGGCTGTCGACGCGACCGAGATGGTCGACGCCGCGAAGTACCCGACCACGCTCTACGACCCGTGGAAGTTCGACGGCAGCAACCTCTACTGCGTGCCGGAGAACATCCAGTCGATGGCGCTGTTCTACAACAAGACCCACTTCGACGCCGCCGGCATCGACTACCCCGACGCCACCTGGACCTGGGACAAGGTGATCGAGGTCGCACCGAAGCTGACCAAGTCCAGCGGCAGCAAGGTCACCCAGTGGGGTCTGGACATCGGCGACCTCGGCGTCTGGTGGGGCATCCAGACGCTGGCCTGGGCCGCGGGCACCGCGTTCGTGGACAAGCCGCTGGAGCCGACCGCGTTCCAGATGACCGACCCGAAGGTGGTCGAGGCGATGACGTTCGTCCAGGACCTGATGTGGGACAAGCACGTGGCGCCCCGACCCGAGGAGCGGGCGGCGGTCAGCGAGAACAACGGCGGGTTCTCCTCCGGCGCGTACTCGATGATGCCCGGCGGGACCTGGAACATCGCGTCCTACACCCAGATGAAGGACGAGTGGGCGATGGCCCCGCTGCCCCTCTACCAGGGCAACAGCACGGCACCCTACTGGCTGGGTGGCTGGGTCGTGCCGGCCAAGTCCGGGGCCATCTCGGCCGCCCAGGCCTTCGCTCTGTGGAGTGCCACCACGTTCCAGTCCACGATGGCCAAGAACCACGACTGGATCCCGTTGCAGAACGCCGCCCGCGGAGGCACCGACATGCTCAACGGCATGCCGGACGGGTTCACCGCGGCGATGGAGAACCTGCCCAACGCCCGGATCGGGGACATCTACACGGGCAACATGCAGCAGATCTTCAACGAGGTGTTCGGGCCGAACTTCGACCAGCTGTTCAACAACAAGCTGACCCCGGCCGACGCCGCCCAGAAGATGCAGGACGGCGCCACCAAGCTGTTGACCTGATGAGGGCCCTGGTCCTCGCCGACGTCGGCCGGTTCGAGCTGGTCGAGCTGGCGGACCCGCAGCCCGGACCCGGCGAGGTGCGGGTGCGGGTCACCCAGTCGGGGATCTGCGGTTCCGAGCTCGGCGGCTTCCGTGGCACCGACGGCCTGCGCCATCCCGGGCTGGTGTTCGGTCACGAGCTGATCGGTGTGGTCGACGCGTACGGTCCGGGGGTGCCGGCGGAGCAGCGGCTCGAACCCGGCACCGCCGTCACCGTCAACCCACTCTGGTCCTGCGGCCGCTGCCCCATCTGCCGGTCGGGGCGGCCCAACGTCTGCCCGGACCGGCGGCTGCTGGGCGGCCACGTCAACGGCAGCAACGCCGAGCTCGTGGTGGTGGCCGCGGGCGCCCTGCACCCGATCGGGGACGGGGCAGCGGGTCGGGCGATCCTGGCCGAGCCGGCCGCCTGCGCGCTGCGAGCCGTGCGACGGACCGGGATCACCGCGGGCGGGTCGGCGCTGGTGCTGGGCGCAGGGCCGATCGGGCTGCTGCTGCTGGAGATCCTGCGGGGGCGAGGAGTCGACGTGCTGTTGTTCACCGAGCGGATGGACGGCCGGGTGCCGGCCGGTCGCGCCAGTGGTGGCGTCCGACTGCCCGACGGCGAGGAGCTGGTGGACCAGGTGCACAGCCGTACGGGCGGGCACGGGGTGGACGTCGTCTTCGACGCGGTCGGCAGCAGCCAGACCCGGCAGAGTGCGGTCCGAGCGGTCCGGCCGGGCGGTGACGTGTGCCTGGTCGGGCTGCACACCGGCGAGTCGATGCTGCCGGTGCGCGAGCTGATCCGGCGCGAGGTGGCCTGCGTGACCAGCTTCGCCTACACACCACAGGACTTCGCCGACGCGGTGGCCCTGCTGCTCTCCGGCGAGGTCGACTTCCACGGCGAGATCGTGCACGCCGGTCTGGAGACCGGGCAGTCCTGGTACGAGCGGCTGGTCGCCGGCCACTCGGCCGGCAAGATCGTGCTCGAGCCGACCCCGGCCACCGTGGGGGCGGCACGGTGACCCACAGCCACCGGGTGCTGCCGGCCGCCCACGGCGCCGTCCCGGTCGTCGCGCGGCAGACCGAGCGAGCGACCACCTGGGCGCCGACGCTGACCGGACCGACCGAGGCGGCGGGGCTCGACCCCGACCTGATGATCATCAACCTCCCGGCCGTCCGGGCCCTGACCGGCGTCACCAGCTCGTGGGGGTTGGAGTTCGAGCCGCACTCCCTCGACCCGGACCGGCCGACCACCTGGGAGGTCACCAGCGGCCGGTCCAGCAACGGCGCCCTGCCCTGGCTGGCCGTCGACACCGCCACGGGCGCGGTGGTGATCACCGTTCACTGGAGCGGCAACTGGCGGCTGGTGATCACCCCGGACGGTGACGACCATCGTGGAACGGCCACCGGCCTGCGGATCGCGGTCGGGCTGCACCCCGACGGCCAGCGGGTGCTGCTGGCGAAGGGCGAGGACCTCCGGCTGCCGGCGGTCAGCATCGCGACCGGCGACACGGTCGCCGACGCGGCGGCCGCGCTGACGTCCCTGCTGGCCGAGCAGGTCCCCTCCTCGGCCGTCGGTTTGCTGACCGAGTGGAACCACTGGTGGCCCTACGAGGACGCCGAGATCGACGAGGCCACCTTCCTGGCCGAGGCGACGGCCGCCGCCGGGCTAGGGCTCGAGGTGGCCGTGCTGGACGCCGGCTGGTTCGGCCGTCCCGAGGCGAGCAGCGACTGGGTGGCCGAGCGCGGCGACTGGCACCGCGTCAACACCGCCCGGTTCCCGCACGGGCTCAGCTGGCTGGCCGACCAGACCCGGCGGGCGGGCATCGACTTCGGCATCTGGATCGAGGCGGAGGCCATCGGTCCCGGTGCGACGGTGGCGGCCGAGCACCCCGAGATCGTGGCCCGGGACGACAGCGGGGCCGGTGACGACAGCGGGGCCCTCGGCTACGTGTGCCTGGGCTCCCCCGCCGGCCGGGACCACGTCCACGACCACGTCGCCCGGTTGATCGCCGAGACCGGCGCCCGGTGGATCAAGTGGGACTTCAACCTCGACCCCGGCTCGGGGTGTCGGCGGACGGACCACGGCCACGGAGCCGCCGACGGTCTGCTGCGGCACTACCTCGGGCTGTACGCCGTGCTGGACCGCCTCCGGTCGGCCCATCCCGACACCGTGTTCGAGGCCTGCTCCTCAGGTGGCCTGCGGATCGACGCCGGTCTGGCCGCCCACGTGGACGGGTTCTTCCTGTCCGACCCCGACTGGACCGAACACCACCTGACCTGCCTGTGGGGGGCGTCCCGTCTGCTCCCCCCGCGGCAGCTGCTGCACTGGCCGCAGAGCGAGTGGCGCGGTGAGCACCGGTTCCAGAAGGTCGACTACTCCGGCACCCTGATCACCACGGCGGCGTTCGACACCAAGATCAGAGCAGCGATGCTGCACCGCTTCGGCCTCTCGGTCCGACTGACCCAGCTGCGACCCGACCTG
Organism: uncultured Actinomycetota bacterium; assembly: GCA_963784345.1. Lineage (GTDB taxonomy): Bacteria > Actinomycetota > Actinomycetes > Propionibacteriales > Propionibacteriaceae > Microlunatus. The sequence goes on along the minus strand of CAWARE010000035.1, from coordinate 137,521 downwards.
CGGGAACGGCTCCGGCACCACCTCCGGATCTACGAACGGTCCGTCCGCCCCCTGCTGGTCGACGGGCTGCTGCGGCCGCTGACCGACCAGCCGCTCCGGGAGGAGAGGGGTCACCGCCAGCCGGCCTTCCAGCTGTCCTCCTCCGACGACCACGTCGTCGCCGCGTTCCTGCTGCCGCCGCAGTGGGACTGGACACCCATCGTGCCGACCGGTCTGGAGCCGGAGTCCGTCTACGAGGTGCGGGATCTGGACACCGATCAGCCGCTCGGGGCCAGCACCGGTGCCGAGCTGTCGTCGGTCGGGCTGTCGGCCGTCGGGCTGACCTCACCCGGTGGGTCGGTGACGTCGGGCTGGTGGTCGATCCGGCGGCAGCGGTGATCTCCCCGCTCGCCCACCCCCTCTCAGGTGGGGTACGGGTAGCAGCGGGCCGTCGCCCCGCCGTCCACGGTGATCGCCTCGCCGTTGACGAAGGACGCCTCACCGGACAGCAGGAACGACACCACGCGGGCCACCTCGACCGGCTCGATCAGCCGGCGGATCGGGTGCAGGTCGGCGTACTCGGCCAGCAGCGCCGCCGGGTCGTCGGCCGCGTCCAGGAAGCTCTGGGTGAGCGGGGTCCGCACCGCGCCGGGCCGGACGGCGTTGCAGCGGATGCCGTGCGGGCCCTCCTCGACGGCCAGCTGGCGGGTCAGCGCGTCGATGCCGCCCTTGGTCGCCGCGTACACGAAGGACTCCGGAAAGCCCACCAGGGCGTGGATGCTGGAGAGGTTGACGATGGCTCCGCCCCGGTCACGCAGGGCCTCGGTGGCCACCGCACAGCCCAGCATGGTGCCGATCAGGTTGACGCCCACGATGGCCTGGAGGTCGGCCTCGTCGAGCGACCGGGCGGTGGTCGGCCGCTCGATCCCGGCGTTGTTCACCCAGCCGGTGAGCCGGCCCGACTGCTGGGCAGCGGCCCGGGCGCGCTCATGATCGGCCCGCTGGGTGACGTCGCCGATCACCGGGGCGAACGCCGGGCCGAGCTCGCCGGCCAGACGCTCGAGTCCGGCCGCGTCCCGGTCGAGACCCACGACCCACCAGCCCCGCTCGACCAGCACCCGGGCGATGGCCTCGCCGATCCCGTTGGCCGAACCCGTGACCACCGCCGCCTCGTGCCTGTCCACCCGTCCAACCTAGCCGCCGGGAGCGTGCTGTGACCCCCCTGCCGACCGGTGTCCGGCTCTCGTACGCGACGACGACCGACGAGGCGTCCGGCTTCGCCCGGCTGGCCACCGGGCTGGCCGAGCACGGACCGGAGGGGACCGTCCTGGCCGAGCTCCGACTCCCCGGCCGGGCCGTGGACGTGGAGTGGCTCCACCCGTTCTCCTGGGACCACGGCGACCGCGGCGTGATCACCGCCACCCGCCGGCTCGGCCCCGGCGACCGGCTGTGCCTGCACGCCGGACCGTACGGCACGGCCGACGCCGCGGCTCACCGCGACGGGGTGCCGATGGCCTTCCCGGCGACCGGCGACGGGCACCGCTATCGTCCCGACGCCGTGGCTCCGCCCGGTGTCGACGATGATCACCAGGACGCGGCTGCCTGGCTCGTCGCCCGGGTGGCTGACAGCTACCTCTGCCTGGCCTGGGAGTACAGCGGCCACCTGATCACGACTGCCGCGGTGGTGGGCGACGAGGTGGTGATCACCACGCTGCTGCCTGCCGACACGTTCGCCCCGGCGCCGGATCGTCGGACCGGCCCGGGACCGACCGGCTGGCTCAGGGTGGGGCCAGGCGACCTGGACGCCGGCGCCGCGGCCCTGCGTCGGATGATCACCGCCGAGATGATCACCCGACCCGACCTCTCCGCCCTGCCCGGCACGCCCGGGTTCCCCTGTCTGGTGGCCAACTCCTGGGGGGTTCAGGAGAACACCTCCACCGAGCGCATCCTGGCCATGATGGACGCCACCGCCACGGTCGGGGCCGAGGTGTTCGTGGTCGACAAGGGCTGGGAGCGTTCGGTCGGGGACTGGCACGCGAACGACCGGTTCCCCTCCGGGCTGGCGTCGCTGGCCCGGGAGGCGCGGCAGCGCGGGATGGGTTTCGGGGTGTGGTGCGGTTGGGGCAACGCGGACCCCCGCTCCCCCGTCGCCCTGCAGCACCCCGACTGGCTGGCCACCTGGCGGGGGCACATCCCGGTGCTCAGCTTCGACAACCACGCGCTCTGCCTGGGGCACGACCCTGCCCGCGACTGGGTGCTGGCCGAGCTGACCCGGATGATCACCGACGACGGCCTCGACTGGCTGCTGCACGACTTCGAGACCATCGCCCGCTGCGACGCCGCGCACCACACCCACGATCCCGGGGCCGGCGAGCACGCCGCCGAGGCCGCCTTCCACCACATCCTGCGTACGCTGGCCGCTCGCTTCCCGCAGCTGGTGCTGGAGAACTGCTGGAACGGCGTCCGACCGCTCGACCTGGCCATGATCAGGAGTCACCACACCACGATCACCGAGGACCACTGCCGGACCCATCCCAACAGCCTGGCCAAGGTCGGCCTCGGCCGCTACCTGCCGCTGGACTGGCAGAGCGCCTACATGGGGACCGACGACCGGCACGGACGGGCCCGGTTCGCCCCGTACGTGGTCGGCGGCCCGTGGGTCCTGATGGACGACCCGGAGGCCTGGTCAGAACGGGACCGTACCGATCTTGCCCGCGCCGCGGACGTGTTCAAGGTCTGGCGCGCCGACCTCCGTACGGCGACGATCACCCGGATCTCCACCACGCCGTCCAGCGTCGACACCGTGCTGGCCACCCTGGCTGACGGCCGCGCACTGGTGGCGATCAGCGCCCCGCCGGGAGTCCGGCAGATCGAGCTGGACCCGGGCTTCGTCGGGACGTACACGGTGGGGGACGAGTGGTCGGGCACCGAGAGCGAACAGGACCTGGACGGCTCACCGTGGCTGATCGACGTGGAGCCGACCGGCGCTGGTCTGATCCTGAGCCTGACGCCACGATGATCACCAGCAGGTGAAACCGCCGTCCACCAGCAGGTCGATCCCGGTGCAGAAGGCGGCCGCGTCGGAGAGCAGGAAGACCACCGGCCCGACGATCTCGTCGACGGTGGCCATCCGGCCCAGCGGCGTGTCGGCCTCGAAGGTCCGTACCCGTTCGGCCACCTCGGGCCGGGTGTTCATCGGGGTGGCGGTGTAGCCCGGACTGATCGCGTTGACCCGGATGCCGCGGTCGGACCACTCCATCGCCAGGCTCCTGGTCAGCTGCACGACACCGGCCTTGGCCGCGTTGTAGTGCGCCTGGAGCAGACCACGGTTCACGATCGAGGCGGACATCGAGGCGATGTTGACGATCGACCCGCCACCCCGGCCGAGCATCACCCGCCCCTCCGCCTGGCAGGACAGGAAGACCCCGGTCAGGTCGATGTCGACGACGCGGCGCCACTGGTCGAGCGGCATCTCCTCGGCCGGCGCCGCGTTCGCGATCCCGGCGCTGTTCACCGCCAACGTCACCGGCCCCAGCTCGTGGTCCGCTCGCGCCAGCGCCTCGGCCAGCGCCTCGGGCTCGGTCACGTCTCCCGGGACGGCGAGGGCTCGGCCCCCGGCCACCACGACCTCGTCCACCAGCTGCTGCAGGCCGGGACCGGGCAGGTCGAAGCAGGCGACCGCCGCCCCCGACGCGGCCAGCCCGAAGACGACACCCCTGCCGATCCCGCTGGCGGCACCGGTCACCAGCGCGGTCCGGCCGTCGAGCCGGAAGTCCGGGGCCTTCATGATCACGGCGCTCACTCGGCCGCCAGAGCCCGGGCCGCGTCGGCGATCCCCGACGCGGACATGCCGTAGCGGTCCAGCAGGAACCCGGCGGAGCCCGTCGGGGCGAACTCGGGGACGCCGAGGATCCTCATCCGGGTGGGATGGTGCTGCACCACGGTCTCGGCGACCGCACCGCCCAGACCGCCGGCCGTGGTCGCCTCCTCGGCGGTGACGATCCCGCGCGTCTCCCGGGCCGCGGCGAGCACCGCGTCGACGTCGAGCGGCTTGACCGTCGGCATCGAGACCACCCGGGCCGAGATGCCGTCGACCGCCAGCAGCTCGGCGGCGGCCAACGCGCGCCAGAGCACGGTGCCGTTGCTGATGATGGTGACGTCGTCGCCGGCCCGGACGGTGTGGGCTCGCCCGGGAACGAACTCGTAGTCGGCGCCGTAGATCTCCGGCACGGCCATCCGGGACACCCGGATGAAGGCCGGTCCTTCGGTGGCGGCGGCCCAACGCAGCGCTGCAGCGGTCTCCACCGGTGAGGCCGGGACCACGATGATCATGTTGTCGATCGCCCGCAGCCAGGCGATGTCCTCGATCGAGTGGTGGGTCGGTCCGAGCTCGCCGTACGCCATCCCCGGACTCATGCCGCACAGCTTGACGTTGCGGTCGGAGTAGGCGACGTCGGCCTTGATCTGCTCCAGCGCACGTCCGGTCAGGAAGCATGACGCGGCAGACACGAAGGGAATCCGACCGCCGTTGGCCAGACCCGCAGCGACGCCGACCATGTCCTGTTCGGCGATGCCGACGTTGATCAACCGATCGGGGAAGGCCTTCTTGAAAGCGTCGAGCTTGGAGGAGCCGACCGAGTCGTTGACCACCCCGACGATGCGGTGATCAGCTTCGGCCAGCTCGGCCAGGGTCGCCACGTAGGCGTCCCGGCAGTCGAACCTGGGTCGATCGGCGATCGACTCGACGGCGATGTCCGTGGTGGTGTTCATGTCAAGGCCTCAGATCCTCGGCTGGACGGTCGACTCGAGCTCGTCGAGGGCCTGGGCGAGCTGCTCCGCACTGGGCACCTTGTGGTGCCAGGCGACGTCGTTGCTCATGAACGAGATCGGATGGCCCTTGTGGGTGTGGGCGATCACGAACGTGGGCTTGCCCGGTCGGAACGGCGCGGCGGACAACACGTCGAGCAGCTCACCGTGGTCGTGGCCGTCGACCTCCACCACCGCGAAGCCGAACGCCGCCGCCTTCGCGTCCAGCGGGTCGAGGTCGTTGGTCTCGCGGGTGGTGGCACCCTGCTGCAGCCGGTTGCGGTCGACGATCACCGTCAAGGAATCCAGCTCGTACTGCGAGGCCGCCATCATGGCCTCCCAGTTGGAGCCCTCCTGCAGCTCGCCGTCACCGGTCAGCACGTACGTCCGGCGCCGCGACACGTCGAGCCTGGCCGAGATCGCGTGACCCACCGCGATCGGTAGCCCGTGACCCAGGGGCCCGGTGTTGGCCTCGACCCCCGGCACCTTCGTGCGGTTGGGGTGCCCGTTCAGCCTGGACAGGGGCTTCAGGAAGGTGGCCAGCTCGGCCACCTCGAGGAAGCCGAACGCGGCCAGGGTCGTGTAGAGAGCGCCGGCCACGTGCCCCTTGGAGAGGATGAAGCGGTCCCGCTCGGGATCGTCGGCCGTCTCCGGGGTGACGTTCAGCACCGCCCCGTACAAGGTGGCCAGCACGTCGATGGCGGAGAAGTCGCCCCCGATGTGCCCGGCCCCGGCGTGGTGCACCAGCAGCAGGTCCTGGATCCGGATCTGCCGGGCCGCCTCCGCGATGTGGGCGATCTGCTCGTCACGAGTCGCGTACGGAGACAGCCGCCCGAACACCGGCATGGTGGCGTGCTCTGGGCTCAGGGCACTCACTGTGCTCACGAGTCGTCGCCGATCATCGAGCTGAGCAGGACCTTCTGGACCAGCTTCTGGGCGGCGAGGGCATCGTGTCGGGCCTGGGCCGAAGCCAGGGCCTCCTCGTCCAGCGCGTCGAGGGCCCGGTGGATCGCCTTGAGGAAGGTGATCGCCTGCTTGGCCGCCTGCACCGAGTCCTCCCGGAACGGGAACTGGTCGAGCTGCCAGACGCCCTGCCAGTTGTTGCGCCGCAGGGTGTGGAAGAACTCGAAGGTCTCGACCAGGTGCACCGAACCGACCACCATGTCGTCGTCCCAACCCCGGAAGTTGTCGTTCACGTCGATCGCGAACAGCTTGCCGTGGTCGATGCACAGCTGGGCCGCGTCGGCCGGGGTCTCCAACCCGTACAGGGAATGACCGAAGTCCAGCAGAACTCCGAGGTTGTCGCAGCCGGTCTGCTGGATGGCCAGCAGGGTCCGGGCCGCATTCGGGAAGATGATCTTGTTCCGCGGTTCGCGCGGCTTGTACTCGATCACGAACCTGATGTCGGGGTGGGCGCTGCACAGCTCACGCAGAGCGTCGACGGCCAGGGTCCACACGTCGTGGTAGTTCACCTGGAAGGGGTAGTCCCAGCCGTCCTGACCGAACCAGAGCTTGACGTAGTCGCAGCCCAGCTCCTTGGCCAGCGCCGTGGCCTCGTGGAGCAACGCGAGGGCCCGGGCCCGCACGGCCGGATCTGGGTTGGTGATCGAGCCCTTGATGTAGTCCTTGTTGTAGATCTCCGGGGTGATGGCGATGGCTCGGAGGTTGTTCCGGGCGAGGGCGGCACGGACGTCGTCCAGGGTGCCGTCGAACCCCGCGAACGGCCAGTTCAGATCGACCACAGACAGGTCGCCGACGGCTCCGGCGAGATCGATCTGCTCGATCAGACCCACCGGCTCGCCGTAGCCCTCGGTCGCGTAGCGGTCCAGGTAGGTGGCGAAGTGCCAGATGCCGGCACCGAAGACAGGCAGTGCGGTCGCGGTCATGCAAGTCCTTTCGTAGAACGACGTTCAGCGGAGGGAGACGGGCGGCTTCCCGGCACCGAACCGGCGGAGCTTGGCGAACATGTCCTCCAGCAGGAAGCGGACGTCGACGGACTCGCAGACCTGGAGGGGGTGACCCGAGCCCGGGACGTAGTGCCCTTCGGCACCGAACCGGGGGGCCGGCACCGTACGGAAGACCCCGCTCTGCGGGTAGAGCAGCAGCGAGACCGCCGGTGAGTCGCCCAGGGAGCGCGACTCGATCGGACCGGGGTGGTACGCGGCGTTCCACTCCTTGAGCTGGCGGATCAGGTAGTCGGCGAGCTCGCTGGTGCCGGCGATCTTCTCTTCCAGCTCGGTGTAGGAGACCGAGACCATCGGGTAGACCGAGCGCGGCACCTGCCAGACCGTGATACCCGAGTCGAACACGACGTTCGCGGCGGCGATGTCGTTGGAGAGGTTGAACTCCATCGTCCGACGCAGGCCGGGCTCCCCGTGACCTTCACCGCCGATCCAGATCACCGTCACCGACCGGTCGACGATGCCGGGATCGAGCAGGATCGCCGACGCCATGTCGGTCAGCGGTCCGAGGAAGGCCACGTAGAGCCTGTCCTCCGCCGACGCCAGCCGGCTCTCCTCGATGATCAGGCGGGCGCCCGGTGAGTCGACCGGCGTGAGCTCGTCGGGGATCGGAACCGCGGCTCCGTCGGCCACCACCTGGTCGTCGCGACCCAGCAGCTCCAGCAGCAGATCGACCTCGCGCCGGGAGTCGAGCATGCTCTGGTCGCTGCGCCAGGTGCCGAAGTGAGCCGGGATGATGCCCCGTACGTCCAGACTGGGCGAGAGCAGCGCGTGCACGATGGCGTACTGGTCGTCGCCCTCGTTCTTGGCGTCGGTGTTGATGATGGCGCGTCGCTGGGTGATCACGGCTTCGGTGCCCTCCATTGCATATCTATTCGCTACTGCATATTCTCGCGTCACACGGTCGGCCGTCAAGCGATAGCGTCCGCTCGTCCGGAAGGGAGTCAGCGGTGACCCAGATCCTGGCCATCGACCAGGGCACCACCAACAGCAAGGCGGTGCTGGTCGACGTGGGCGGCGCGGTGCGAGCCGTCGGCTCGGCTCCGGTGCAGATCGCCCACCCGCGACCGGGGTGGGTCGAGCAGGATGCCGACCAGATCTGGACCAGCGTGCTGACCGCGATCGACCGGTGCCTGGCGGCGGCCGACGACGCCGCGACCCGGGTGGCCGGCGTCGCGCTGTCGACGCAGCGGGAGTCGGTGGTGGCCTGGGACCGCCGGACCGGGCGCCCCCTCGCTCCGCTGATCGGCTGGCAGGACGTGCGGACGGCTGCCTGGTGCCGGGAGCGGACCACGCCGGCCGACGACGAGCTGGTCCGACGCCGGACCGGGCTGCCGGTCGACGCCATGTTCTCCGCCCCCAAGATCAGCTGGCTGCTGCGGGAGGCGACGGCCGGGCGGGACCCCGGCGACGTCTGCGTGGGCACCGTCGACTCGTGGCTGGTCTGGCGGCTGACCGGCGGCGAGAGGCACGTCACCGAGGCCGGCAACGCGTCCCGCACCCTGCTCTACGACGTCGTCGACCTCGCCTGGTCCCCCGCCCTGCTCGACCTCTTCGGGGTGCCCGCCACCACCCTCCCGCAGGTCCTGTCCTCCGACGGGGACTTCGGTACCTGCCGGTCGGTGCCCGGCATCCCCGACGGGACGCCGATCAGCGCCGTGCTCGCCGACTCGCACGCCGCCCTCTACGGCCACGGGTGCACCACCGTCGGCACGGCCAAGGCCACCTTCGGCACCGGCACCTCGGTGATGACCCCGACGTCGGCCTTCTTCGCCGGCTCCTCCCCGGTCCCCTCCACCCTGGCCTGGCTGACCGAGGCCCCGACGTACGCCCGGGAGGGCAACATCCTCTCCTCGGGCGCCGCCCTGGCCTGGGCGGCACGGCTGCTGGGTGGCGGCGTGGCGGACCTGCTCGACCGGGCTGCCACCGTGGACGACGCCGGTGGGGTGACCCTGATCCCGGCGTTCACCGGACTCGGCGCCCCCCACTGGGACCGGGAGGTGCGCGGGGCCCTCACGGGTCTCGACGCCGAGACCGACCCGGCCAGGCTGGCCCGAGCCGCGGTCGAGGCCGTGGCCCACCAGGTGTGCGACGTGATCGAGGTGATCGACGCCGACACCCCGGTGCCGCTGACCAGCCTGCGGGCCGACGGGGGGATGACGGCGTCCGACCTCGTGATGCAGACCCAGGCCGACCTGCTCGGCCGACCGGTGGCGGTGGCCGACCTGCCGGAGGTCTCCGCACTCGGGGTGGCCGACCTCGCCCGGCGCCGCCACGGTGCTGCTGCCCAGGCCCCCCGGGCCACGGGTCGGGTGTTCGAGCCGGCGCTCGAGGAGGACGTCCGCGAGGCCCGCCGACGGCAGTGGCGGGAGCAGGTGCGCTCACTCCGTACGGGTGCGCGAGGCTGAGCAGGCAGGCATCAGCCGGATAGGGTCGAGCCCCGCGAGGTGGAGGTGAGGACGAGGTGGCGCAGTCGGCAGGGGTGACCCGCGTCTCCGCCGACGCCCAGATACGGCTGATGACCAAGGTCGCGCACCTCTACCACGAGCGCCGGCTCCGCCAGAGCGAGATCGCCACCCTGCTGCACATCTCCCAGGCCAAGGTCTCCCGGCTGCTGAAGAAGGCCGGTGAGGTGGGCATCGTGCGGACGGTCGTCGTCGTCTCCCAGGGCGTCCACACCGCGCTGGAACAGGCGCTGGAAGAGCGCTACGGCTTGCTGGAGGCGGTGGTGGTCGACGTCGACGGAGACGAGGCGGCCATCTCCGCCGGGCTCGGCTCGGCGGGCGCGGCCTACCTGGAGGCGACCCTGGCCGGTGGCGAGCGGATCGGGGTCTCGTCCTGGAGCCAGACGCTGCTGAGCGTGGTCGACCGGCTGCGTCCGCTGCGGACGCCCGGGGCGGACGCGGTCGTCCAGCTGGTGGGTGGGGTCGGCGTCGCGCCCGTCCAGGCCCAGGCCAACCGGCTGCTGGAGGAGCTGGCCGCCCTGATCGGCGCCGGTCCGGTGTACGTCCCGGCTCCCGGGCTGGTGGGCGGTGCCGCCATGCGCCGGAGTCTGCTGGCCGACCCGGCGATGGAGGGCGTCGCCGGTCACTGGCAGGACCTGACCATGGCGCTGGTCGGGATCGGCAGCCTGCAGCCGTCCCCCCTGCTGCAGCTGAGCGGCAACGCCATCGACCCGGCCGACCAGGACACCCTCCGCGCGCTGGGGGCGGTGGGCGACGTCTGCACCAGGTTCTTCGACGCGGCCGGGCACCTGGTCGCCTCCGACCTGGACACGCGGGTGGTCGGCATCGACCCGGACGTCTACCGCCGGATCCCGCGTCGCATCGGTCTCGCCGGCGGGGAGCGCAAGCACGCCGCCATCCGCGCCGCGATCGTCGGCTCCTGGGTGAACGTGCTCATCACAGACCTGTCCACCGCCCGCGCCCTGCTGGCCGCTTCGTGACCGCCGACGACCCCGCAGCAGGTCCCCTCAGGCGGCTCTGGGACACGATCGCTCACCTGGGACCCGAGGCGATCAGGTTCGGCATCGTCGGGTTGACCGGTGTGGCCTTGCAGTTCGTGGTCTTCAACGTGCTGCGCTACGCCGGTCCCGGCGGCGTCGGTGTGCTGGAGCCCAAGCCGATCACCGCGCAGGTGATCGCCATCGGCGCCGCCACCGTGATCACCTACCTCGGCAACCGCTACTGGACCTACCAGCACCGGGCCAAGGGCAACCCCGTCCGCGAGCTGCCGATCTTCCTGCTGCTGAACGGGATCGCCATCGCCATCGGCGCGGTCTGCCTGGCCTTCTCCCACTACGTCCTGGGGCTCACCTCGCCGCTGGCCGACAACATCTCCGGCAACGTGATCGGGCTCGGACTCGGCACCCTGTTCCGGTTCTGGTCCTACCGGAAGTTCGTGTTCACCGGCGAGTCCCCCGGTGGCGGCTGACAAGAGATTGGTCGAGGCGCGGCGCGAACGAGCCCCGGCGTCCGAGGTGGGTGAGAGCCTCAGTCCCGCAGGCTCCACGGGGATCGATCATCAAGGAGAGTCGAATGAAGAAGGTCTCATGGTCTTCCGGCACCTGGACGCACGAGCCCGTTGCTGCTGTCGAACGTGACGACGGGTTGTACGTCACGGCGAAAGAGGGCAGCGATGCCTGGCGCATCACCTCGTACGGCTTCGTCCACGACACCGAGCACGCGCTCCTCGCCCCGTTTCCGGCAGACTCGGCGACCGAGGTCGCCTTCCGGCTCGATCTGACCGCGCAGTTCGACCAAGCGGGTGTCTTCGTCCGCGTGGACGACGCCACCTGGATCAAGGCGGGCGTCGAGCAGAGCGACGGCCTGGCAAGCCTCGGTGCCGTTGTCACCCGCGGATCCTCGGACTGGTCGCTCGCGCCGGTGCCGAGCTGGAACGGGCGTCTGGTCACGGTCAGGGCGAGCCGATCTGCCGATGCGTTGACCGTACGGGCCCGGGTCGATGACGAGCCCTGGCAGCTCGTCCGCGTCGCACCCCTCGATCCGGACGCGGCAGCCTTCGCCGGACCGTTCTGTTGCGCCCCGACGCGCGCGGGGTTGACGGTCCACTTCACGTCCTGGCAGCTGGGTGATCCCGATACGGGCTTGCACCCTTAGGACCGACCCGAGCTCAGCTCGTCATCTCCTCCACGCTCCGCAGGATGCAGAACTCGTTGCCCTCGGGATCGGCCAGCACCACCCAGCCGCGACCGTCCGGCAGGCGCCTGTCGTCCACCTCGGTGGCACCCAGCTCGAGCAACCGGGCCAGCTCGGTGTCCCGGTCACCTTCGGCCGGACGGAGATCCAGGTGCAGGCGGTTCTTGACCTGCTTGGCGTCGGGCACCTCGATGAACAGCAGCCGGCTGGAGCCGTCGGGGGCGAAGATCATGCACTCCTCGTGGCCCGGCTCATTGGGGTCGTCGGGATCCTCGGCGTAACCGAGCACCTGGCTCCACCAGACCGACTGCGCGTACGCGTCACGGGCGTCGACGGTGAGGTGACTGAGATAGCTGACCATCCGGTCAGGATCGCACGGACGCCCCGATGAGCTCGCTCATGGTGACGTGCACGTCCTCGACGTCGGGCACGTCGTCCAGCACCACGGGGCCGGCGTCGGCGGCGGTCTGCACCCGCAGGGTCCCGCAGCCGAGGACCCGGTCGGACAGGCTGCGCTGGTAGGTCACGTCGTTCACCCGGGCCAGCGGCAGGTTGGTGCCGGACTTGTTGAGGATGCCGGTGCGGGTGATCAGCCGGTAGTTGGTCAGGGTGTACGTGGTGGTCCGCCAGCGCAGGAACGGGATCACCGTCCACCACGTCGCCAGCACCCCGGCCACCACGGCGACCGCGAACTGCCCGGCGGGTCGGTAGTCGTACGGGATCAGAGCGGCGCCGACACCGAGCAGCGCACCGCAGGCGACCAGACCGGCGGCCGGCCAGAACAGCACCTTGCCGTGGGTGCGCATGTGCATCAGCACACGCTCGTCTGCACCCAGCAGCTTGGCCGACAACCCCACCGCTCCATGCTGACACAGCCGGACAATCGGGGCATCGGACCGCAGACCGACTCCGGGAGACCCCGGTCGGCCCCTGGTCAGGGGTCGACGTCCGGCGGACCGGCTCCCCGACCCGGCCCCCGGGTCAGCGCAGGTGGTGGACGTCGCCGGCCGCGAACGTCTGCACCCCGGACGGCGTACGCACCCGCAGCCGCCCCGCGGCGTCGACCCCGACCGCCTCCCCCGTGACGCTCGTCTGGTCGCCCCCGTGCACCGTGACCCGCCGACCGATGGTGGCCGACCGCGCGACGTACGCGGCAGCCAGCTCGGTGTCGCGCCCCTCGTCCCACCGGCGGTACAGCCGGGCCAGCTCACCCAGCACCGAGCTGATCACCTGGGTCCGGGTCACGGGTGGTCCGGTCGCAGCAGCGCCAGCGACGTCGCCGTGGGCACCGGCAGCTGCTCGGCGGTGAGGTGGACGTTGACGCCCAGACCGAGGACGCAGGCCGGGCCGATGGGCGAGTCCACCCGCTCGGCGAGGATCCCGCAGATCTTGGCGTCGTCGACCAGCACGTCGTTGGGCCACTTGAGAACAGCCGGGACGTCGGCGATCGCGCGCAGACCCTCGGCCACCGCCAGACCGGCCAGCAACGGCAACCACGTCCAGGCCGCCGGATCCCGCTGGGGACGCAGCAGCACCGAGAGAGCGACGGAGGTCCCGGCGGGAGCGGTCCAGGTGCGGCCGAGGCGACCCCGCCCCGCCACCTGGTGGTCGGTGACCAGCACCAAGCCGGCGGGCTCGCCCCGACGGGCCAGCTCGGCCAGGTCGGCGTTGGTGGACCCGGTCTCGGCCACCACCTCGACCGACCGCCAGCCGTCGCCGCCGGCGGACAGCACGGTTGTCAGAGCGACGGCGTCCAGGGGATCGGTGGGCGTGCTCACGCGCCCGCCCCCGCCGCCGCGGTCCGCCGGACCAGCCGGCCGTCGGTGTGCACGAAGAAGCCGCGGGCCTCCTCCTCGGTCGTGGCCGCGCCCAGGACCACCGCGGCCGCTGGGCCGCTCCCGGCGTGCAGACAGGCGTTGATCCAGGCCTGGTCCCGGGCCAGGAACGCCCACGCCTCGATCACGTCCAGACCCAGGGCACCGAGGTACGGCCGCGGGTCCGCGCGGACCGCCTCCAGCAGGCTCGGGTCGGTGCTGAGGGTGGTGAGCAGGTCGGCCAACCGACTGCCGCCAGCCGCCAGTGGGCGGTACCAGTCAGCATCCGTGAGCGAGGCAGCCACACCCGAGGCGTCCACCCGCGACGTGCCGGACCCGGACGTCGCGGTGTCGGAATCAGCATGGTCGCCGGGACCGGCCGCCGCCTCGAGCTCGGCCGGCGGCTGGTCCAGACCCAGCGCGGCGGCCAGCTCCAGGTCCCAGTCACGGGTCGTCAGCGGCGGCACGTAGAGCGTCGAGGTCACCGCCAGCGGCAGCGAGGCGAGGTCGGCCAACGGCACCACCTGGACCACCGCGTCGGCCGCCACCGACTGGGCCGCCTGGTAGTGGGTGACCAGGTGGTCACCGGGATAGAACCGTCGCAGGTACGCCACCAGCGCATCCACCCGCGAGCCCGAGCCGCCGAGTCCGAGCTGGGCCACCACTCCGACCTGCCAGACGATCAGGTGCGCATCGGTGGCCGGCACCCGGGCACGGATGATCATGTCGGTCGCCTCGTACGACTGGCACGCCCCGTCACCCGGGTCGACGCCCAGGTCGGCGAACAGGCAGTCCTCGGCCGACACCGCCGCCAGCATCCGGGCCGGGATCCCGTTCGCCCGAGCCGCGGCGACCGCCCAGTGCGACGGGGACGTGAACACGCCGGGGTGTCCGTAGAACACCGCGACCACCAGCCGGCCCGCACGGGCGTGCTCCACCAGCCGGTCGCTCATCGCCCGGTAGGCGTGCAAGCGCGGCAGGTCCGGCCGGTGCAGCCGGGCCAGATCCTCGGTCTCCCGGGCGTGCTGGTGGATCCAGCGCTGGGTCAGTGGGTCAGCCAGCACGTAGCAGACCACGTCGGCCGCCTCGATCCAGGCGACCGCCTCCAGCGTCAGCTGGCTGACCGAGCAGATGCCCGATCCGACGACCACGAGACGGCCTGTGGGTGAGGTGTCGATGATGCTCTCCGTTCGCCGGATCGTCGTCCCGAGATGACCTGCTCGGGGTTGTCCTGGAGCCCTGCCGACCAGCTGTTGACCTGCCGGTCCGCGCGGCGTCCGCCAAATTGTTTCCCTGCTGAGATGAATGTCGTCGGATGCTTGTGCGGGCGGGTGGGCAGCCGACATCATACGAGAGCCGAACCACCCCGGAACGGCACTGACCCGCCTCCCCCGAGCCGCTGGTCAACCACCCAAAGAAGGGAGCCTTCATGGCCGATCAGGAACGCGTCATCTCACTGGTGCGCTCTATCGCCTCGGACCCGGCCCTGCGCGACCGCCTCTCGGCGGCGAGCGAGTCTGACCGGAGCGCCATCCTCGCCGAGCTGGGCTACGACGACGTCTCACCCTCCGACGTCGCCGCCAGCGCGCATCTGTTCGTCCCGCAGGCCGTCGAGGAGATCGACGACGACCAGCTGGCGAGCGTGGCCGGCGGCGGTGACACCGTCACCACGGCCACCACCACCACCACGGTCACCGCCGCCGCCTCGGCTGCAGTCGCCACCTGACGCCTCCGCCACATCGCCGGTGCCGGGCTCTGCACGCAGGGCCCGGCACCTGGTCGAGCAGACGTCGTCGAACAACGTCGTGGTCAGGAGAAGGCAGCAATGACCGGTCCGGTCTGGATCAACGGGGTCGCCCACGTCGCGACCAAAGGCTTCTACCGCGGGACTCAGCGCACAGCTGCCCCCGAGACGACTCTGGCGCGCATCCGCGAGGTGGCGCCGGTGGTCGGGTTGACGCGGCTGGCCGACATCACCGGCCTGGACAGGATCGGCATCCCCACGGTCGTCGGCTACCGGCCCGACGCGCCCACCCTCAGCACCTCCGGCGGCAAGGGCTTCACCACGCTGGCCGCCATGGTCTCCGCCGGGATGGAGGCGGTGGAGATCTGGCACGCGGAGAACGTGCGGCACGAGGTGATCATCGACTCCTTCGACGCACTGGACCGCTCCGGGCTGACCATCCCCGAGCACCAGCTGCCGCTCACTGCGAGCTCGCTGTTCGACCGGCACCGGGCCGAACCGTGGGTGCTCGGCTGGGACGTGATGACCCAGCGGTCGGTCGCGGTCCCGTACGCGATCGTCAGCATGGGCAACACCACCCACTTCCCGACCCGACGCTGGATGCCCTTCGCCGCCGGGTCCAACGGCCTGGCCGGCGGCAACCACCTGCTCGAGGCACTGGCCGCTGCGCTCTACGAGGTGGTCGAGCGGGACGCCGTGGCCTGCTCGCGAGCAGTCGGCGGTGGTCTCACCCGGCGCGTCGACCTCGACTCGGTGACCGATCCGCTGGTCCGGTCCCTGATCGACCAGTTCGACGTCGCCGAGGTCAGCGCCTACCTGTTCGACTGCACCGTCGACACCCGGATCCCCACCTACATGTCGGTGGTGGCCGACCGGCGGGACCCGTCGATGGGTCTCTACCGGGGCTACGGCGCCCACCTGGACCCGTCCATCGCCATGATCCGCGCGCTGACCGAGGCCGCTCAGGCCCGGTTGCTGCTCATCGCGGGGTCGCGGGACGACTACTTCCAGCGGGACCAGCGAATGAACCTGTCGATGAGCGACCGCCGTCGCGGCACCTTCGACGCGCTGCCCGCCCCGGCCTCGGCCGACGCCCACTCCCCCGGGGCCACCACGTCCTTCCACGACGACGTGCACGTCGTCCTCGAGCGGCTGCTCGCCGCCGGCCTGGAGTCGGTGGTGGTGGTCGACCTGACCGATCCCGACCTGCAGATCCCCGTCGTGCGGGTCGTGGTGCCGGGGCTCGAGGGCTACATGTTCGACTACTACCGCCCCGGCTCGCGAGCGCGGGCCCACGCCGAGCGGCAGGCGGCGACCGTCTCGTGACCTCGCTGTTGGTCGGCGACCGGACCGGCAAGGCCCACCGCGCCGACGCCCAACGGGCCTGTACGCCGGAGCAGACCCTCGACCGCGTCCGGGGCCGGTTCGCTGCCATCGGTCTGACCCGGTTGGCCAACATCACCGGGCTGGACAGCCTCGGCATCCCGGTCATCCTGTCCGTCCGGCCGCAGGCCGGCTACCTGTCGGTGGACGGCGGCAAGGGGTTCACCGTCCCGGCCGCGATGGCCTCCGCGGCGATGGAGTGCTTCGAGCGGCACGCCGGGGAGAACACCCCGTTGGACCGCTTCGCCGCCCGCTGGACGGACCTGGATCCCGGTGGGCGGATCCCCCTGGCACAGCTGCCCCTCTCCCGCAGCTCGCTGTTCTCCCCGGACCTGACCGAGGAGTGGGTGCTGGCCGACGACCTCGTCGGCGGCGGTCAGGTCGCGGTCCCGACCGTGATGGTGGCGCTGGAGCGCTACCGGCACCGCCGCTCCTCCCGGCTGCCGTTCGCGTTCAGCTCAAACGGACTCAACTCCGGCAACACCAAGGCCGAGGCCCTGGTCGGCGCGCTCTACGAGGTGATCGAGCGCGACGCCACCACCTGCACCAAGCTGGCCTGGGAGGCCGGAGCCCCCATGCGTCGGGTGGACCTGTCCACCGCGAGCTCACCAGACGTGGGCGCGCTGGTCGCCACCGCGCGGGCCGTGGGAGTGGAGGTGGTGGTGCTGGACTGCACCGTCGACACCCGGGTGCCGACATTCACCGCCTACCTGTGCGACCTGCGCAATCCGACCATCGGGCTCTACCACGGCTACGGCACCCACCTGGACCCACAGGTGGCGGTGATCCGGGCGATCTGCGAGGCCGCGCAGGGCCGGTTGGTCTACATCGCGGGGTCCCGCGACGACGCGTTCGGCCACCACCGCCGGTTCCGGTCGACCTTCACCGAGGCCACCGAGACCCTGCTCGGCCGACCCGCCACCGTCGACCTGAACGACGTCACCGACGACTCCGGTCGCAGCTTCGAAGCCGACGGCCGCACCCTGCTGACCCGACTGGGCGGCATCGGACTGGACCGCGTGCTCGCGGTCGACCTGACCCACCCCGACATCGGCGTGGACGTGTTCCGCGTCGTCGTGCCCGGTCTGGAGGGCTACATGCTCGAGGACTTCACCCCCGGACCGCGCGCCCGAGCCTGGGCTCGCACCGCCAGCGATCAGGAGGTCGCCCTCACATGACGATCGTCGTCTACCTCGGCCCGACGATGCCGTGGTCCCAGGCCCGGCGCATCCTGCCCGACGCGGTGTTCCTGCCGCCGGCTGCGCAGTCCGACATCATCAGCGTCGTCGACGAGCTGTCCCCCACCGGCATCCTGCTGGTGGACGGCGTCTTCACCCAGCAGCTGTCGGTGTGGCACAAGGAGATCCTGTACGCCCTGGAGCGTGGGGTTGCGGTCTACGGCTCGAGCAGCATGGGCGCCCTGCGGGTGGCCGAGACCGCGGCGTACGGCGCCCGCGGGTTCGGTGCCATCTTCGACGCGTACGCGTCCGGGGAGCTGACCGACGACGACGAGGTGGCCGTGGCGCACGCCGGGGCCGAGTGGGAGTACCGCTCGCTCAGCGACGCCATGGTCAACATCCGTCAGACCCTGCGGCGCGCCCACGAGGCCGGCGTGCTCGACGCCGACCAGCTTGCGCTGACCGTCGACCTAGCCAAGCGGCGCTTCTTCCCGGAGCGCTCCTACGCCACCTTGCTGATCGACGCGGAGCAGGCAGGTCTGCCCGCCGAGGTGCTGGCCGCGCTGCGGGAGTTCGTCCGCACCAGCGCCGTCGACGCCAAGCGCGACGACGCGATCGGCCTGCTCAGTCACGTCGCCGCCCACGGGGTGGAGGCGCCCCCGCCGACGCGGGTCACCCGCTCGCACCCGTTCGAGGCGCTTTACCACCGCGACCGCCGGGTCCGGCGTGACGGCACCAGCCTGCCGCTGGCCGACATCGGAGCGTACGCGGCCCTGCAGCTACGGGACTTCCCCGAGGTGAACGAGCACGCCCTGCACGCAGCCCTGGTGGACGTGCTGGCCGAGGTGTTCTCCGTCGAGCCCGACGAGGCCGAGCTGGCGGCCGAGCGGGAGCGGTTCGTGACCGACAGGCGGCTGCGGACCGAGGAGGACCTGGACGCCTGGCGGCGGGAGAACGACCTCAACACCGAGGACTTCGACGACCTGATCCGACGGCTCGCCGGTCGGCGGGCGCTGCGCAACTGGTTCGTCAGCCGCAAGTACCTGGAGCGGACGACCGAGGACGTGCTGGACGAGCTGCGGCTGCGCGGTCGCTATCCGGCAGTGGCCGACGCGGCCGCCCACCAGCAGAGCGTGCTCGACGCCGCCCACCCCGACTTCACCTTCCGCGGCGACGACACCGAGCTGGTCGACCTGATCCGCCGACAGGCCCGGGAGACCGGGTGGCGACCGACAGTGCCGCTGGACGTGTGGGCGTTCGAGAACGGTTTCAAGGACGTCTACGACGTCCGGTTCGAGCTCGTCCGCGCCAAGCTTGCCCGGGAGGCGATGGCGGAGGCGATGGCGGCCCTGGTGTCGGGGCAGGCGACCTAGATGAGGGCCACCGCCGTCGCCGGCGGACCGCGTGCCTCGCCCACGCCCGAGGGCCCACCGGCCTCGGGCACCGTCGACCCGCTCGTGACGGCGCTGGCCCGGGCCGCGACTCCCGGCGAACGACTCCAGGGCGGTTGGCTGCGTCCGGTCGGGGATCTCGACGTCGCCCGCCGACGTCTTGACCGCTGGGTGGCCGCGGCGGCCGGCGGTCACCAGGAACGGGTCGACGCCCTGCTGGCCGAGCACGGGTGCTCGGCCGACGACTGGCGCTCGGCCCTGGCTGACGTCGTCGTGGTGCCCGGCGCTCCCCTGCCCGCGTGGCTGCGAGACGCCCGGGAGCTGCTGGACCTGGTGCCGGTCAGCGACCCCGGCCCGGCCCCGGCCCTGCGCGAGGTGGCCGGCGAGGGACTGCCGTCCTGGGTCGACGGCGACCAGCCCTGGCGGTTCCACCCGGGCTTCGCCGGCTGGCTGGCCGCGGCCGAAGCCGACGTCGCCGACTGGACCCGCCAGGCACCGGTCGCCGAGACCGCCCGCCGAGACCTGGTGCTGGACCTGGCCCGCCGTCAGCTGGCGGTCTGCGGACCGCTGCTGATGGCCGTGGCCGCGGCTCGGTCGGCCCACGATCCGCTCTTCGGTCGCGACCCGCGCGGCGACTGGACCGCGCTGTGGCGCAGCCACCCGGTGGTCGGGCGTCTCCTCGCCCTGGTCCGCCGGCAGTGGCGGACCACCACGGCCGAGCTCGCCGCCCGGATCCGGACAGACCTTCCGAACCTGCGCCCGGCGACGGAGGTGCTGCGGATCGACCAGTCGGCGGCTGACCAGCACGACCGGGGGCGTGGGGTGGCCCGGCTCCGGCTGTCCGACGGCACCTCGCTGTTCCTCAAGCCACGGTCCGACGGTCTGCACCGCGTGCTGGCCACGGTGCTGGAGGGGGTCGACAGCGCGGGCGAGCCCCTCGGGCTCCGGCTGCCGACAGTGCACGAGCGCGATGGGTACGCCCTCGTCGAGGAGGTCGCGGCCTCCGACTGCGGGGACGAGGCGGCCGTGACCGCGTACTTCCACCGGGCGGGCGCCCTGCTGCGGGTGCTGCAGGCGCTGGGGGCCACCGATCTGCACCACGAGAACTTCGTGCCCGCGGCGGACGGTCCGGTGCTGATCGACCTGGAGACGGCCGTGGCCCCTGGTCCACTGCGCTCGGCCCGGGCCGGGCAGGGACAGCCGCCGGACCCGGTGCTGGCCGCGCGGCTGGCGGACACCCCCGGCCCGACCAGCATGGTGACCAGTGTGGTGACCGGACCGCCCGGCCGCGCCGCGGTCGACATCGGGGCCCTGGCCGGTCCGGTGACCGCGCTGACGCCGTACGCGGTCCGGAGCCTGGTGCCGGGACCTGAGGGCCCCCGCGTGTCCAGCCAGCGCACCCCGTTGGCCAACGGTGCGGCGCTGCCCACCCGCGGTGGGCAGCCGGTTGCCCTGCACTGGCACGAGCAGGACCTGCTCGACGGGTTCGCCGAGGCCCAGCGACGGTTGGTCTCGCTGCCCGCCGAGAGGCTGCTGACGAGCAGCGGACCGACCCCGGCGGTCCGGTTCGTGCCCCGCCCCACCCGGACGTACGCCCGGCTGCTGCAGCAGAGTCTCGCCCCCGACGCGCTCACCGACGGAGTGGAGCGCGAGCTGGTGCTGCACCGGCTGTACCGCGCCGACGACGCCCCGGCCGGGCTGGTGGCCTGCGAGATCGAGGCCCTGCGCGAGCTCGACATCCCCCTGTTCACCGTGCCGTTCGACAGCGAGGACCTGGTCAGCGAACGGGGGTCAGTGCTCGCGGCAGTGCTGTCGCAGTCCCCGGCGAACCGGACCCGGCAGAGGCTGGAGGCGGTCGACGCCCGGACCGACCACCTCGACGACCTCCGCGCCACCGTCTTCAGCCTGGCGCCGACGGCCGAGCCAGCACGGTTCGGTCCACGCCCGGCGCCCGGCGGGGCGGCGGTCTGGGACGGCGCCGACCTGGCCGGCGAACCGCTCCGGCTGCTGCTCGACTCCGCCGTGGCGCTGCGAGACGGCTCGGTGACCTGGATCGGGCTGGAGCACGACCCGAACCGCAACCGCTGGACCTACGGACAGGTCGGTCCAGGGCTGTCCGGGCAAGCCGGTCTCGGTCTCGTGCTGGCCGCGCTCAGCCGCGGACCGGCGGTGCCGGCCGGCACGGCCGGCGCCGGCAGGGCCGCGCTGCTCGGGGCCGTCGAGCGCGCGGGCAGTGGCCGGACCGGGCCGAGTGACGCCTTCGGCGGTCCCGCCGGGATCCTCTACGCCGCAGCCTCCGGCGCGGTGCTGCTCGGCGATCCGGACCTGAGGCAGGCGGCGGAGAGCCTGATCGAGCCGTGTCTGCGAGCGGCCCGGCGGGCCGAGCCGTCGGTGGTCATCGACGCGGTGGCCGGTGCGGTTCTGGCCCTGCTCCAGCTGCCGACCAGCTCGGCCCGGACCGACGCCCTCACCGAGCTCGCCGCCCCCCTGGCGGCACCCGGCCCCGCCGCCGTCCTGGACCCGCCCGACCGCTGGGCTCGGTCGCTGCCGTCGGCCGCGACCGGGCGGCGGCTGGCCCGGCACCGGTGGGCGACGAGGGACGCCAGCCCCGACACCGCCGGCCTGCCAGACTGGCAGGCGCCGGCTGACCCCACGGCTGACCCGGCGGTCCCGTCGGGGGCGCACCCCGGCGACGAGGTGGCCGCGGCCGTGCTGCGGCCGCCCGCGGTGCCGGACCCGCTGGCGCCGACGGTCGAGCTGGCCCGGTTGCTGGACGCGGCAACCCTGGTCGACGCCGGCCGTCACGCTGCCCACCGCGGCGGCGACGATCTCGGGCCCTGGTCCGCGGCTCGGACCCGGCTGACCCGTACGGTCCTGGAGCGCCGCTCACGCACGGGTCGCTGGTGCGGACCCGCCCTAGCCCCCGACCACACGTTGCTCAGCCCGCTGCACGGTCTGGCCGCTCTCTGTCTGCTCTGCGCCGATCCCGGCCCCACCGTCCCGATTGCGAGGGTGCTCTCATGACCGAAACCGCCGGTCGCGTCGCCGATCCCGACTCCCCAGCCGCCGAGGACCCCGGCCAGGACTCCTCGCTGGGGGGCCCGCTGCCGCAGTCGGCCGACCCGATCGACCGGGTGGTCCGGCTGGCCCCGACCTGGACCGTCTGCGTGCTGATCGCGTGCGGTCTGCTGGTCATCGGCACCGTGGTGTGGGCGTTCTTCGGCCAGGTGACCACCAGCGTCTCGGCCCCGGCGATCTATGACGAGGGCGGGGTCGCCGATGTCAGCACCACCTCCGCGACGAGTGTCGACCAGGTCCTGGTCGAGCTCGGTCAGCCCGTCAAGAAGGGCGACCGACTGGTCACCTTGCAGGACGGCGCTGTGCTCACTTCGCCACAGGACGGCGCGGTGACGTCGGTGCTGGTGTCCAACGGCTCAGTCATGTGGGCGGGCAAGGTAGCCGTCCGGGTCACCGACCTGGCCGAGCCGGACACCGTCATCGCCGCGGTCTCGCCCCGGCTGACCGGCACGGTGGTGCCCGGTCAGACCGTCCGGATGGAGGTGTCCAGCGCCCCGTCCACCCAGTTCGGCTACCTGCTCGGCACCGTCGACGAGATCAGCGCCGACCCGTACACGATCGCCCAGATCGCCGACAAGCTGGAGCTCGAGGAGGAGGTGGCGGTCTCCCTGCTCGGCACCCAGCCCGCCCTGCTGATGGTGGTTCGTCTGCAGCCCGCCGCCACCACGTCCGGTTACGCCTGGAGCGTCGGTCAGGGACCGCCGTTCATCATCTCCCAAGGCGTGCCGCTGACCGCGAAGGTCGTCCTCAGCGAGCAGCACCCGATCCGGGTGGTGTTCTCGTGAGCACGGGAACAGCACCGGCACCCGGCGTGCCCGGGTTGCCCGGGTCCGAGGTGCCGCCACCCTTCCCGCGGGTGCGGGTCAAGGTGCCGACCGTGCTCCAGATGGAGGAGACCGAGTGCGGCGCGGCCTCGCTCGGCATGGTGCTCGCCCACGCCGGCCGGGTGGTGCCACTGGAGGAGCTGAGGGAGGCCTGCGGGGTCTCCCGCGACGGCTCCAACGCGAGCATGATGCTCAAGGCCGCTCGCTCGTACGGGATGGAGGCGAAGGGCTACCGCCGCCCGTACGCGAAGCTGGCCGAGGGCGAGCTGCTGCCCCAGATCCTGTTCTGGCGCTACTCCCACTGGGTCGTGCTGGAGGGCTACGGCAAGGGCGGCGTCTACATCAACGACCCGGCAGAGGGCCGGCTCACCGTCACCACCGACGACGCGGAGCGGCTCTACAGCGGGGTCGCCCTCTACGCCTCGCCCGGGCCGGACTTCGTCCGCGGCGGCAAGCGGCGGTCCTGGGCGGCCGACCTGGCGGCACGGATCCGGCCGGCCCGGCTCGGCTTCCTGCTGGCCGCCCTGGCCGGTCTG
The DNA here is from genome assembly GCA_963784345.1 of uncultured Actinomycetota bacterium. Lineage (GTDB taxonomy): Bacteria > Actinomycetota > Actinomycetes > Propionibacteriales > Propionibacteriaceae > Microlunatus. The sequence goes on along the minus strand of CAWARE010000035.1, from coordinate 114,169 downwards.
TTCCTGGTCGTGCCCGGCGTGATGCTGCCCATGTTCACCACCGTCTTCGTGGACACCGTACTGGGCTCGGGGGCGAGCGAGAACGCCGCGGCACTGGTGGCGGCGGTGCTGGTGGTCTCGCTGATGATCGGCACTCTGACCCTGGTGCAGCAGTGGTTCCTGGCCCGGCTGCAGACCCGGCTGGCCGTGTCCGGGTCGTTCCGGATGGTCGACCACCTGCTCAAGCTGCCGGTGCAGTACTTCACCCAGCGCTTCCCCGGGGTGCTGGTCAGCCGGCTGGACCAGATCGACGGCATCGCCCAGCTGCTTGCTGGCCCCCTGGTCACCGCGGGCGTCGCCACGTTCGGACTGGTCATCTACGGCGTGGTGATGGTCGCCTACAGCCCGTTGCTGGCCGGCCTCGCCGTGGTCGCCTCGCTGCTCAACATCGTGGCGCTGTGGTACGTCTCCCGCCGGCGCGACGCCGCCAACCAGCTCCAGCTGCGCGAGAGCATCCGGCTGGCCGGGCTGGGGATGTCCATGGTGGCCAACATCGAGGCAATCAAGACCGCCGGCGCCGAGGACTCCGCCTTCGAGCGCTGGGCCGGCTTCCAGGCCCGGTCACTGCTGGCCAGCCAGGACATGGGCCGGCTCACCAACGGGCTGGCCGTGGTCCCCACCACCCTGGCCAGTCTGATCTCGGTGCTGGTGTTGGCCATCGGTGGACTGGACGTGATGAGGGGCGGTCTCTCGCTCGGCATCCTGGTCGGCTTCCAGGCCCTGATGGCCTCCTTCCTGTCCCCCATCGGGCAGCTGGTCGCGCTCGCGCAGCAGGCGCAGACCGCGCAGGGACAGCTGCTGCAGATCAACGACGTGCTCAACGCCGAGGTGGAGGAGCAGTTCCGCGACGAGCCGGGACCGGCCATCACGGTCGTCCCCGCGGCGGCGGCGGCCGCGGTGCGCACCCGGCACCGGGGCGAGGACGCCCGCCTGGACGGACCACGGCTGGACGGCGCGCTGGAGCTGCGCGACATCGAGTTCGGCTACGCCCGCGTCGGTCGACCGCTGCTGCAGGACTTCAGCCTGCGTATCGACCCGGGCAGCCGGGTCGCCCTGGTCGGTGCTTCCGGCTCGGGCAAGTCGACTGTGGTCAAGCTCATCCTCGGTCTCTACCAGCCCTGGCGCGGTGACGTGCTGTTCGACGGCCGACCCCGGCACGCCTGGGACCGGGCCATGATCACCACCTCGGTGGCCTTCGTCGACCAGCGGATCATGCTCTTCGAGGGCACCGTGCGCGAGAACCTCACGCTGTGGGACGACACCGTCTCGGCCGACGAGCTGATCGCCGCCGCCCGGGACGCGTGCATCCACGACGACATCGCCACCCGCAGCGGCGGCTACGAGTCGACTGGTCCAGGCGGGCGGACGCAACTTCAGCGGCGGTCAGCGGCAGCGGCTGGAGATCGCCCGTGCGCTGGTGCTGCGATCCCAGCATGCTGGTGCTCGACGAGGCGACCAGCGCACTCGACACCGAGACCGAGCAGCGCATCGACGACAACCTGCGGCGGCGCGGCTGCGAGCTGCCTGATCATCGCGCACCGGCTGAGCACCATCCGGGACTGCGACGAGATCATCGTGCTCGACGCGCGGCAAGATCGTGCAGCGCGGCACCCACGCCGCGTTGCTCGCCGAAGGGCGGCCGCTACGCGCAGCTCGTGGAGGCGGAGTGAGCCAGCCGACGCTCGCAGTCTCGATGCCGCTGCCGCTCACCGCCGCGGAGCCACGCAGCTCGACGCCAGCACCCCCTTGCCCCTGCTCAGCGCCGACGGCACCTGGTTGCTCGTCTCCGGGGAGGCGGACCTGTTCGTGGTGCGCAGTGACGCGTACGGTGCCCTCGGTCGCCGCAGCTACGTGGCCTTCTTCTCCGCCGGAACGCTGCTCCTCGGCTGTCGACCCGCTCGAGCTCCGGCGGCCGGGCTGGCAGCTGCTCGTCGTCGGGGTCGACGCCGGCGTCGTGCCGGTCCGCGAGGACTGCGACGACTCCCTGTACGACTGGCTCGAGCTGCCGTCCGGGTTGCACCGCTCGCTGACGGTGACCGCCGCCTCCCACGATACGGTCCGCGTGTCGCTGTCGGCGACGGATCCGCGGGGCAGCCGCTGACGTCACCGCCGGGCAGGTGCTGAACGCCCCGACGGTGCTGGGCTGTGTCGTGCCGCACGACGAGGTGCGCTTCCAGTTCGCCGGCGTCGAGCTGGACGCTGTCTAACGCTCCCGTGGGGGCCGGGTTCGCAGCGGGTGCCGGTACCGCGGCCCGGTGCGGATCGAGCGTGCCTTCTGCGGTCCCGGTTGCTCAGGTGCGAGCTGCGTTCGCCCAGCTGGATCGCATCCTGCTGCGCTCGTTCGCCGACGTGGCCGTCGCCCACGCGGGCCGTTCCGCCGCGCGCGGAGCAGGGCGGCGCGAGCTGGACCAGGGCGCTCGACGGCCCGCACTGGCCCGCTTCGACCAGATCGACGCCGACGGGCGCTGGCAGGCCGACACGACCACCGACGTCATGCTCGCCGCCTGCCAGGTGCTCAGCCAAGCCGCCGGCATCGCTATCCGCAAACCGCCGGACTGGTCCCGACGACTCAGCTGCGATCCCGTCCGCTCCATCGCCCGTGCTTCGGGGGTGCGGGTTCGCGCCGTCACTTGTGCGGCGCGTGGTGGCGCAACAGGCTCGAGCCGATGCTCGCGTTCCGCGAGCCGAACGGCGCTCCCGTCGTCCTGGTGCCGCGGAGTCGGGGCGTACGCGTCGTCGACCCACGTAGCGGCTCGCAGCAGGCGATCGCCGACCGTCGCCGCTCGTGCGACCGACGGCGTACGTGCTCTACCGGCCGATGCCGCCGGGGGCGGTGACCATCCGCGGCCTGCTCGGCTTCGGCCTCGTCGGCAGTGGTCTCGACCTGGTCCGGCTGCTCGGCTTCAGCCTGGTGGTCGGCGTCTTGTCCCTGGCCCTGCCGGTCGCGACGGGCACCATCCTCGGCGAGCTGGTGCCCCTGGGCCAACCGGGCCCGGTGCTCGTGGCCGCCCTCCTGCTGCTGCTGGTCGCCTTCGCCACCACCGGCTTCCTGCTGTCCCGCTCCTCGGCCCTGCTGCGCCTGCAGGGGCGGATGCTGACCCGGATGCAGGCGGGCCTGTGGGACCGACTGATCGCCCTGCCGGTCAGCTTCTTCACCCGGTTCTCCGCCGCCGATCTGAGCCTGCGGGTCAACGGTGTCGACGCCATCCAGCAGATCGTGGCCTCGGTGGCCTCGCAGACCCTGCTGGCGGTGATCACGCTGGTCTTCAGCCTCGCGCTGCTGTTCGCCTACGACGTGGTGCTGGCCTCCACGGTCCTGATCGCCACCGTCGTGGTGGTCTGCACCAGCGCCTTCCTCACCGTGGCGCAGATCCGACGACTGCGGGCGATGTACGACGCGAAGGGCGCGGCCTCGGGGGTGCTGCTTCAGATCGTCCAGGGCGTCGACAAGATCAGGGCGGCGGCCGCGGAGAACCGCGCGCTCGGGGCCTGGACCGCCCGCTTCGCTCCCCAGGCCCGGCTGCTGCTGTCCTCGGAGCGGCTGTCGGCGGCCCGCACGGCGATCTATGCGATGCTGCCGTCGCTGCTCACCGTGATCGTGTTCGCAGCCGTGGCCCGCGACCCCGAGACCATGACCACGGCCGCCTTTCTGGCCTTCGTCACCGCCCTCGGGCAGATCGCCGGGGCGACCGCCCAGCTGGACCTCAGCTTCGGCTACGCGTTGAACGTCCTGCCCATCTTCGACCGGATGAAGCCGATCCTGGCCGAGCCGATCGAGGTGCCGCCCGGCTCCGGCGACCCCGGCATGCTGGAGGGGCGGGTCGAGCTGGCCTCGGTGACCTTCCGCTACCCGGGAATGGATGCGCCGGTCCTGCACGACGTCTCCATCACCGCCGAGCCCGGCGAGTTCGTCGCCCTGGTCGGCCCCTCGGGTTCGGGGAAATCGACCGTCGTCCGGCTGCTCCTGGGCTTCGACCGGCCGGAGTCGGGCACCGTGACCTATGACGACAAGGACCTGGCCATTTTGGACGCCCGGGCCGTCCGGGGTCAGATCGGTGTGGCGATGCAGAACGCCTCGGTCACCGGCGGCGACATCTTGTCTGTGATCAACGGGGACTGGCCGCTGACCGAGGAGGACGCCTGGGCGGCGGCCGCCAAGGTGGGTCTGGCTGACGACATCCGCGCGCTGCCGATGGGGATGCGGACCATGATCGGCGACAACGCCGTCACCTTCAGCGGCGGGCAGCGTCAGCGGCTGGTGCTGGCTGCGGCGATCGCCCGCAGCCCCCGCCTGGTGATCTTGGACGAGGCCACCAGCGCACTGGACTCGGTGACCCAGGCGATCGTCTCGGAGAGCTTCGACCGGCTGCAGGTGACCCGGGTGGTGGTGGCTCACCGGCTGGGCACCATCCGCAACGCCGACAAGGTGGTCGTGCTGGAGGCCGGCAAGGTCGTCCAGCAGGGAACCTACGAGCACCTCGCCTCGGTCCCGGGCATCTTCGCCACCATGGTGGCCCGCCAGACGCTCTGACCGGTCTGCCGTTGGCAGGGTCAGTCGTCGGTGCTGCGACCCAGCAGGCCGGCGATCTCGTCGGCCAGCGCCCCGGTCAGGAACAGACCCGAGGCCTGCCAGCCGGTGATCACCCGGTTGGTCACCGCGGTGACGTCGGCGCCGGGGGCCCGGGTGGCAAGGCCCAGACCGGCGAGCCACCGTCCCAGCTCCGTCGCCGCCTCGGCGGGGGGCCGGTCGAGCAGCGTGCGAACCCGTTCGGCCGAACCCCAGGCCCGGCCCAACGAACCGTTCGCCAGCCCGTCCAGCCAGGCCGGCAGTAGCACCGCCAGGGCCTCGACCTTGGTCCGTCCGGTGGCTCGTCCCAGCTCGACGGCCAACGGCCAGAGCACGTGCCCGGCGGGCGTACGGCCCACCGCCAGCAGGCCGAGGTGCGTCTGCACACTGGCCTGCGCGGCGGCGAACCGCCAGTCGGCGTCCGTGGTCCCGGCGGCGGCCTCCTCGCCGAGTCCGGTCAGCACCTCGACCAGTCCCCTGGCCAGCACGTCCTGCAGCCGAAGCGGCTCACCGACTACGGCCGGCACGCAGACTCGGGCCCACGGCTCGACCAGTCCGGCGGCCCGCTGCGCCGGCGTCAGCGAGACGGTCAGGTTCGGGTCGAGCACCGCTCCGGCGGACCGCAGTCCCGGGCTGACCAGCAGAGCCACGCCGTCGCCGCGGTGGCGGACGGCGACCGGGCTCACCTCGGAGGCGGTGCCCAGGGTCGTGGGCAGGCAGACGGTGGGATTCCGCGCGCGGGTGGGCAGCACCACCACCCCGTCGCCGGCGGCCACCCGGTCGGCGATCTGCGGGTCGCGGGCGGTCAGAGCCGTCAACCGGACCAGGTCCATCACGCTGCCACCGCCCAGGGCCAGCGGGACGGCTGTGGGGTCGGCCGTCAGGGCGTCGGCCAGCTCCGGGACGAGCGTTCCGGCCGCTGTCGCGGCGGACACGGTGATCAGCGTGGTGATCGGGACCTGCGCGGCGACCAGCTCGATCTGGCTGGTCAGCTGCTCGTCGGCGACGAGCACGACCCGACGTCCGGCCACCGCCAGGGGCAGCTGGGTCAGACCGGCCGCCCACACGGTGGTCGGGCTCGACCAGGTGTCCACCGGCGGCTGCACCCGGTCACCCTAGCGAGGGGTCTTGAGCGGAGGCGGGGCTACTGTCGTCTGCCATGGACCAACCGGATCTGCACACCACCGCCGGGAAGCTCGCCGACCTCCGGCGTCGGACCGACGAGGCGGTCCACGCCGGCTCCGCGGCAGCCGTCGAGCGCCAGCACGCGCGCGGCAAGCAGACCGCCCGGGAACGACTCGAGCTGCTGCTGGACAAGGGCTCCTTCACCGAGCTCGACGAGCTGGCCCGGCACCGCTCGACGTCGTTCGGGATGGAGCAGAAGCGCCCGTACGGGGACGGGGTGGTCACCGGCTTCGGCACGATCGACGACCGACCGGTCTGCGTGTTCAGCCAGGACGTCACCGTGTTCGGCGGCAGCCTCGGCCAGGTCTACGGGGAGAAGATCGTCAAGATCATCGACGTGGCCCTGAAGACCGGCTGCCCGTTGATCGGGATCAACGAGGGCGGCGGGGCGCGGATCCAGGAGGGCGTCGTCTCCCTCGGTCTCTACGGGGAGATCTTCCGGCGCAACACCCACGCCTCCGGGGTGATCCCGCAGATCTCGCTGATCATGGGCGCCGCCGCCGGCGGCCACGTCTACTCCCCCGCCCTCACCGACTTCGTGGTGATGGTCGACCAGACGTCGCAGATGTTCATCACCGGACCCGACGTGATCAAGACCGTCACCGGCGAGGACGTCTCGATGGAGGAGCTGGGCGGTGCTCGCACCCACAACACCCGGTCGGGCAACTCCCACTACCTGGCCGCCGACGAGGCCGACGCCATCGACTACGTCCGCGCCCTGCTGTCCTACCTGCCGCAGAACAACCTGGAGGACCCGCCGGTCTTCGACGCCACCGCCGACCTCGACACCGACGACACCGATCTGGCGCTGGACACCGTCATCCCGGACGCCCCGAACCAGCCGTACGACATGCACGAGGTGATCACCGCGGTGCTGGACGACGGCGAGTTCTGCGAGGTGCACAGCCTGTTCGCGCCCAACATCGTGGTCGGCTTCGGCCGGGTCGACGGGCGCAGCGTCGGGGTGGTGGCCAACCAGCCGCTGCACTTCGCCGGCTGCCTGGACATCGACGCGGCCGAGAAGGCCGCCCGCTTCGTCCGCACCTGCGACGCCTTCAACGTCCCCGTGATCACGTTCGTGGACGTGCCCGGCTTCCTGCCCGGCACCGACCAGGAGTGGAACGGCATCATCCGACGGGGGGCGAAGCTGATCTACGCCTACGCCGAGGCCACCGTGCCGCTGGTCACGGTGATCACCCGCAAGGCGTACGGCGGGGCCTACGACGTGATGGGTTCCAAGCACCTGGGCGCCGACGTCAACCTGGCCTGGCCGACCGCGCAGATCGCGGTGATGGGGGCCCAGGGGGCGGTCAACATCCTCTACCGCAAGGAGCTCGCCGACCACGACGACCCCGACAGCCGACGGGCCGAGCTGATCACCGCGTACGACGACGAGCTGGCCAACCCCTACCAGGCGGCCGAGCGCGGCTACGTGGACGCGGTGATCATGCCGCACGAGACCCGGGCGGAGATCACCCGGTCCCTGCGGCTGCTGCGGACCAAGCGGGAGACGCTGCCGCCCAAGAAGCACGGGAACATCCCCCTGTGATCGCCCGGAGAAGACTGTGACCGCCCCGGAGAAGCTGTGAGCCTCCCCGACGACGCGCTGATCGAGGTGGTCGCCGGCCACCCGACGCCCGAAGAGCTGGCCGCCCTGGTGATCGCCCTGACCGTGGCGACCGCGTCACCGACCACTGACGGGCCACCGGAGTCGGTCAGCGGCTGGTCGGATCGCCGCCACGGATTGCGGAGAAGTCTGCGGCCCGGATCCCACGCCTGGACCCTGTCCGGTCGCGGTCGGTCTGAGTAGTCTGCGAGCACCGGGCCCGGCGTGGGCCCCGACCTCCGGAAGGGCCCGACGATGAGCTCGATCGACGACATCCTGGCCAACATCCCGATGAACTCCCTGGCCGACCAGCTCGGGGTGGACCCGGCGACCGCCGAGTCGGCCGTCCGCGAGGCGCTGCCCGCTCTGGTCGGGGGCATGCAGGCCAACGCGGCCGATCCGCAGGGCGCGGCCTCCCTGGCCGGTGCCCTGGACCACCACTCCCCGAAGCTGGTCGACGGTGGCGTGAACCTCGACGAGGTCGACACCGCCGACGGCGAGAAGATCGTCAGCCACGTGTTCGGTGAGAACAGCGGCGCCGTGGCCCAGACCCTGGGCGGGAACCTCGGCGGCAACTCCGACCTGGTCCAGAAGCTGCTGCCCATCCTGGCGCCGATCGTGCTGTCCTACCTGGCGCAGAAGATGCGCGGCGGTGCCGCGCAGCCGGGTGCCGCCGGCGGTGGCGGGCTCAACGACCTGCTGGGGTCGATCCTGGGCGGCCTCGGCGGCAGCCAGGCCCAGGGACAGAACCAGGGCGGTGGCGGCATCCTCGACATGCTCGGTGGCCTCCTCGGTGGAGGGCGGCGCTAGTCGTCGACTCGCTGCTCACGACGGGTATCAGAGCTGCAGCCAGACCGCCTCGTCGACCTCCAGCGTCCCGGACGCGGCGTCGCCGGAGGCGATCAGCACCTGGGCGCCGGCGGGCAGCGCGTACGGGTCGGGACCGAAGTTGACCACGCAGCGGAAGCCCGGCTCCCGGGTGAAGGACAGCACGCCCGCCGGGACGTCCTCGTCCCAGGCCAGCGTCCCGTCGCCCAGGGCGGGATGGCGTCGCCGCTCGGCCAACGCCGCCCGGTAGTGGTTCAGGTGGCTGGCCGGGTCGCCGTCCTGGACGTCGGCGGTGAGCGCCGCCCAGCCCGACGGCTGCGGTAGCCACGGCGGGTTGTCGGCGGACCCGAAACCGTACGGTGCCTCGCTGCCCGACCAGGGCAGCGGCACCCGGCAGCCGTCCCGACCCCGGACCGTGTGCCCCGAGCGTTCCCAGGTCGGGTCCTGCAGCAGCTCCTCGGGAAGGTCCTCGACCTCCTCCAGGCCGAGCTCGTCACCCTGGTAGACGTACGCCCCGCCCGGCAGGGCGAGCTCCAGCAGCACCGCGGCCCGGGCCCGGCGCCGACCCAGCTCCACGTCGGTCACGCCCTCGGGCACCGACCCGACACCGGCGAACGAGTCCAGGTCCATCCCGTCCGGGGTGAACCGGGCACCGGTGACCGAGCGGCCGTAGCGGGTGACCACCCGGGTCGTGTCGTGGTTGGCCAGCACCCAGGTGGGCGGGGCGCCGACGTCGCCGGTGGCCTTCAGGGTCAGGTTGATCACGTTGCGCTGCGACTCCGCCGACCACTCGCACATCAGCGCGTCGAAGTTGAAGGTGGTGTGCAGCTCGTCGTCGCGGACGTACTTGGCCAGCTCGGCGGCCGGGGTCACCCAGGCCTCGGAGACGAACACCCGGGCGCCCAGCTCGGAGTCGGCGTAGCCGTCGGCGACGGTCCGCCAGCGACGCAGGATGTCGTGCACGTGGGGCTGGTTGAGGTACGGCGAGCCGGTCAGCGTGTTGGCGACCGGGCGTCCCGTCGCGGGGTCCACGTCGAGGTCCGGCAGGCCCGGAGCCTTGGCCATCGAGTTGGCCACGTCGATCCGGAAGCCGTCGACGCCGCGGTCGAACCAGAACCGCAGGATCGCGTCGAACTCGTCGACCACCGCCGGGTTGTCCCAGTTCCAGTCGGGCTGCTTGATGTCGAACAGGTGCAGGTACCACTGGCCGGGGGTGCCGTCGGCGTCGGTGGTCCGCTCCCAGGCGCCGCCGCCGAACATGGCGGGCCAGTTGTTGGGGGGCAGCTCACCGTCGTCCCCGCGCCCGTCGCGGAACAGGTAGAGATCACGCTCGGCCGAGCCCGGGGCCGCCGCCAGCGCCTCGACGAACCACTGGTGCTCGTCGCTGCTGTGGTTGGGGACCAGGTCGATCAGCACCCGCAGCCCCAGCTCGTGCGCGCGGGCCACGAAAGCGTCGGCGTCGGCCAGGGTGCCGAACTCCGGCAGGATGCCGCGGTAGTCGCTGACGTCGTAGCCGCCGTCGGCCAGCGGCGAGGGGTACCAGGGGCTGACCCAGACCGCGTCCACGCCCAGGTCGGCCAGGTAGTCCAGCTTGTCGATGATCCCCTGCACGTCACCGGTGCCGTCACCGTCGGCGTCGGCGAAGGAGCGGGGATAGACCTGGTAGACGACCGCGCTGCGCCACCACTGGGGATCATCGTTGAGAGGCATCGCCCTAACCTAGTGCGATGCGTCTGGTGCTGGCCTCCGCCTCCCCCGCCCGTCTGGCCACCCTCCGCAGCGCCGGTCTCAGGCCTGAGGTGGACGTGTCCGGGGTCGACGAGGACGCCCTGCACGCCGACGACGTGCCCGGCCTGGTCGCCGTCCTCGCCCGGGCCAAGGCCGAGGCGGTCGCCCGCCGGCGGCAGGCGGTCGAACCGACCGCTGAGCAGCTGGTGATCGGCTGCGACTCACTGCTCGAGCTGGACGGGCAGGGGCTGGGCAAGCCAGTGGACGCGGCCGAGGCGGTCCGCCGCTGGCGGTCGATGCGCGGTCGGCACGGGGTGCTGCACACCGGCCACCACCTGGTCCGGCTGCCCGACGGCGCCACCCGGTCGGCCACCGCGTCGACCACCGTGCACTTCGCCGACCTGGACGACGCCGAGATCGACGCGTACGTGGCCACCGGCGAGCCGCTGGTGGTGGCCGGCGCCTTCACCATCGACGGGCTCGGGGGTCCCTACGTCACCCGGATCGAGGGCGATCACCACAACGTGGTGGGCATCAGCCTGCCGCTGCTGCGTGAGCTGCTGGCCGAGCTCGGCGTCGCCTGGACCGATCTGCGCGACCGGCACTGACCTTCTCGAGCCAGCCTGACCCTAGGCCGGGCGCAGCACGATGGCCGTGGTGCTGCCGGTCCCGGTGAACGCACCGGTCCAGCCGTGGCCGACGAACGTCATGGCCTGGCCCGTATCGGCCCGCGCGTCGATGGTGAAACCGCTGCCCGGCAGGGTGGCCCGCAGGTAGTCCTCGACCGTCTGCGGACTCGGCCGGGCCAGCACCAGCGTCACCACGTTGGGCTGGTCCACCCGCGTGGCCAGCACCAGATCGGTGGGCAGCGAGAACTCCTCCGGACCGTTGGTGAACCCCAGCTGACGCAGGGTCAGACCGGACAGCGCCGTCGGTGAGCCGGAACCGGTGGCGGTCGGCGACGGACTCGCGGCTGAGTTCGTGGGGCTGGCGGGGCTGGCGGGGCTCGTGGGGGTGGCGGAGCTGCTCGGGGTGGCGCTGGTCGTCGGGTCGCCCGGACCAGGTGCGGCACCGCACGCTGTCAGCCCGGCCGCGGCCACCGCGACCGCGGCGACCAGGCGAAGACGACCGACAGACATGCCGCCCAACCTAGCCGTCCGGACGCGGCGTCCTGGACTCCTGGACGGCTAGCCTGCGCCGCATGTCTGAGGGGTCGGAGCCGTCCGCAGCGTACGAGCCGGTGGCACCGCCAGAGCCGGCTCACGACGGGCGGCAGCTGCTCACCCGGCGTGCGTGGCTGGGTCTGGCCGCCGGGGCCGGGGTGCTGGCCGCCGGCGGGCTGGCCGGTTGCGGCGCCGGCGGCGACCCGGATCCGGTGGACCCGCTGCCGGCCGATCGACTCGTGTTCGGGGTCTCCGGGGGTGGGTCGGGGTTCAGCCCGCCCATCTTCTCCGCCCTCCAGTCCCCGTACCTGGTCGTCTACGGCAGCGGACTGGTGCTGCGGGCCGACGACGGCCCGCTCCGGGCGGTTCCGTCGCGCTACGTCCGGGCGCAGGTCGACCCGGTCCGGGTGGCCCGGCTTCGTGGCCGACGTCGAGCGCAGCCAGGTCCTGCAGGGCGACCTCGGCAGCCCCCAGGTCACCGACCTCGGCTCCACCCGCGTGTGGGTGCACGGAGCCGGTGAGCGCCAGCAGGTGACCCCGTACGCCTTCGACGAGCAGTTCGACGAGTACCTGCCCTGGACCGCGCGCCGCCGTCGGCGCCGGCTGCGGGCCGTGATCGCGGAGGCCGGCGCGCTGGTCGGGGACGCCGGCCGGCCGTACGTGCCGCCACGGGTGGTGGTGCTCGAGCAGCTGGCGGACGAGGACGACCGGTCCTCCGCGCCACGCTGGCCCGGTCCCGCCCCGACGACGTTCCTGCACCGTCCGAGCGGCTACGTCCGCGGGGCCCTCGCCTGCGGGGAGCTGACCGGTGACGCAGCGGCCACCGTGTACGCCGCTGCGCTGGACAACTCGGAGCAGCGCTGGCTGGTCGGCGACACCGTCCGCGTGCTCGCGGTCAACCCGCTGCCGGTCGAGATCGACTGCTGACGCGCTCACGCCGGGAGGGGTCCGGGGCCGATACCCTTCCAGACGATGTCTGAGACCCTCGAGCGCCCGGTGACCCGGCTGCCCGCCCCCATCCGAGCGCTGCGCCCACGCCAGTGGGTGAAGAACTTCCTCGTCGTGCTGGCGCCGCTGGCCGCCGGCTGGCTGTTCCGGCCCGAGGTGCTGCGAGGGGTGGCCCTGGCCTTCGTCGCGTTCTGCCTGGTCAGCTCCGCGGTCTACCTGCTCAACGACATCCGCGACGTCGAGGAGGACCGCCTCCACCCCCGGAAGCGGTTCCGGCCCATCGCCGCCGGCGAGCTCGGGGTGCCGGTGGCCGTCGTGCTGGCGATCGTGCTCGGTCTCGGTGGTCTGACCCTCGGCTACCTCGTCGACACCGCCCTGGCCATCACCCTCGGGGTCTACGTCGTCATCCAGATCCTCTACTCCACGGTGCTGAAGCACCTGCCGGTGATCGACCTGGCAGTGGTCTCCAGCGGCTTCCTGCTGCGGGCGATCGCGGGCGGCGTGGCGGTCAGCGTGCCGCTGAGCCAGTGGTTCCTGCTGGTCGCCTCCTTCGGGTCGCTGTTCATGGTGGCCGGCAAGCGCTACTCCGAGCTGGTGTCGGTCGGCGCCGAGGCCGGCACCCGCAGGTCGCTGGACCGCTACTCGGCCTCCTACCTGCGCTTCGTCTGGATGCTGGCCGCCGTGCTGGTGGTCACCGCCTACAGCCTGTGGGCCTTCGAGAACCGCTACAACCCGCCGCTCGGCGTACCGTGGACCGCGATCTCGATCGCCCCGTTCACCCTCGGCATGCTGCAGTACGCGCTGGAGGTGGACGCCGGACAGGCGGGCGAGCCGGAAGAGGTCGTGCTGCACGACCGGGTGCTACAGGGACTGGGAGTGATCTGGTTGGCCACGATCTCGATTGCGGTGTTCGCGTGAGCGGCGAGGCGACGCAGATCCAGCCGTCGCCGGCGGTGGAGAGCCAGCTGCAGGTCCCCCAGCCACTGGTCGAGCTGCACGGCTGGGGCCGGACCGCCGGCAGCCGGTCGCACCTGGCCCGGATCGACACCATCGCCGGAGCCGTCTCCGCGCTGCGGAACGCCGGCGACCGTGGCGTGGTCCCGCGGGGCCTCGGCCGCTCGTACGGTGACGCCGCGCAGAACGCCGGCGGCACCACCTTGGACCTGACCCGGCTGAACAAGATCCTGCAGGTCGACGCGGAGGGCGACGAGCCCGACGGTGAGCGTGCAGTCCGGGGTCAGCATCGACGCCCTGATGAAGGCGCTGCTGCCCTTCGGGCTGTGGGTGCCGGTGCTGCCCGGGACCCGCCAGGTGACCATCGGCGGCGCGATCGCGGCCGACGTGCACGGCAAGAACCACCACACCCAGGGCAGCTTCGGCAACCACGTACGCGACCTGGACCTGCTCACCGCCGACGGCGAGATCCGCACCATCGGCCCCGACGGCGACGACCCGGAGCTGTTCTGGGCGACCGTGGGCGGGATGGGGCTGACCGGGGTGATCGTGCGGGCGACCGTCGCCGTGCAGCGCACCGAGACCGCCTACTTCACCGTCGACACCCAGCGCTGCGGCGACCTGGACGAGCTGATGGCGGCCATGAGCGACGGGGACGAGAACTACACCTACTCGGTGGCCTGGTTCGACGCCGTCACCCGCGGCAAGCACCTGGGCCGGGCGGTGCTGACCCGGGGCAACAAGGCCACGATCTCCGACCTGCCGGCCAAGCTGCGCACCGACCCGCTGCGGTTCACCGCCCCCGCGTTCGGCACCATCCCCGAGGTCTTCCCCAACCGGATGGTCAACCTGGCCACCGCCAAGGCGTTCAGCGCCCTGTGGTTCCGCAAGGCCCCCAAGCGCCGGGTCGGCGAGGTGCAGAACATCACCACCTTCTTCCACCCGCTCGACATCGTGGCCGAGTGGAACCGGCTCTACGGCCCGAACGGCTTCCTGCAGTACCAGTTCGTCGTCCCCTTCGCCGAGCACGAGACGTTCCGGCGCTGCGTGGAGATGATCGTCACCTCCGGGCACCTGTCCTGCCTCAACGTGCTCAAGCGGTTCGGTCCGGGCAACTCCGCGCCGCTGTCGTTCCCGATGCCCGGCTGGACGCTGACCGTCGACCTGCCCATCGAGGACGGCCTGGACCGGCTCTGCACCCGCCTGGACGAGCAGGTGGTGGCGGCCGGCGGTCGGTGCTACCTGGCCAAGGACTCCCGGCTCGACGCGGCCACCTTCCGCCAGATGTACCCCCGGCTGGACGACTTCCTCGCCGTCCGGAAGCGGGTCGACCCCGGCGCGATGTTCACCTCCGACCTGTCCCGCCGGCTCGGCCTGTGAGCACCGGCTCGCCCCCACCCTGACCCCCGCTCGCCCGACCGACCCAGGAGCCCACCCGATGATCGATGCCGTCGGCAACCCCCAGTCCCTGCTGCTGCTCGGCGGCACCTCCGACATCGCGCTGGCCATCGCCCGCCGGTACGCCATCGGACGGCGGCTGCGGATCGTGCTGGCCGCCCGGCCGACCTCCCGTCGGACGGAGTCCGCGGCCGAGCTGACCGCCCTGGGCTGCACCGTGACCGAGGTCGACCTGGAGGCCCGCGACCCGGCGTCGCACGCCGCGACCATCGACGCCGCCTTCGCCGACGGCGACATCGACATCGCCGTGCTCGCCTTCGGGCTGCTCGGTGACGCCGAACGCGCCTGGACCGATCCGGCCGAGGCGCTGGAGCTGGTCGAGGTCAACTACACGGCCCCGGTGCACCTGGGCGTGCTGCTGGCCAACCGGCTGCGGGCGCAGGGTCACGGCAAGATCGTGGCGCTGTCCAGCGTGGCCGGCGAGCGGGTCCGGCGGTCCAACTTCGTCTACGGCTCCACCAAGGCGGGCCTGGACGGGTTCTTCCTCGGCCTCGGCGAGGCGCTGCGCGACAGCGGCGTCGGCGTCCTCGTGGTCCGTCCCGGCTTCGTCCGCTCCAAGATGACCGAGGGACTGGACGAGGCGCCGCTGGCGGTCACCCCCGAGGACGTGGCCGACGCGGTGGTGTCGGGGGTGAAGCACCGCAAGGAGCTGATCTGGGTGCCGGCGGCCATGCGGCCGGTCATGTCGGGGCTGCGGCACGTGCCCCGACCCCTGTTCCGCAAGCTCCCGCTGTAGGTTCCGCAAGCTCCCGCTGTAGCCGCGGAGCGGCCCGCGGCAGGAACCGCCTCTAGGATCGAGCCATGGTTCTCGAGGTGGCGATCATCGACGTGACGGACGCGGACGGGTTCGAGGCGGCGTACCGCGGGGCCCGCGAGCAGCTGACCAGCACCGAGGGCTGCCGGTCGGTCCGGATGACCCGCGGCATCGAGACGCCGAAGCGGTTCGTGCTGATGGTGGAGTGGGACTCGGTCGAGGCGCACGAGCGCAACTTCCGCGAGACCGAGCGGTTCAAGGCGTGGCGCTCGGCCATCGGCCCCTACTTCGCCGAGGCGCCGCGGGTGGAGCACTTCACCGACGTCGACTGATACGCCGGCCGATGACCGGCGACCGCCGCGCACCCCAGCTCGGTGCCCTCCTCGACGCCCTCCCCGAGGGCTGGTCCGAGGTCGCGTACGCAGGTCGTCGCTGGGGTCTGACCAAGACCACCCGCACCGGCGGGCGCAGCAGCAGCGTGTACGCCGAGGAGCTCGGTGGCACCGACGTGGTCAGCGCGAACGTCTACCGCACCGCGGCCGGCGACGTGCTCAAGCCCTGCGAGATGCCGGCGGCGAAGGTGCTGGACTTCCTGGCCGGCGCGACTGCGACCGGACCATGTCCGCCGACGGGCTCGTAGACCTCAGGGCGTGGCCGAGACCGAGTCCACGGTGAGGGTGTCCTCGGTCGTGGTGGCGGTCGGGTAGAGGGCCAGCGCCGTCACACTCGACAGGTCGAGCTTCGCGTCCTGCGGAGCCCACGGCGGCGGCGCGAACTCGGTCCAGGGCACCACGACCACCCGGGGACCGGCCCCCGGCAGCTGCAGCTTGTGCTCCCAGAACGAGCCGTTGGCGGTGAACTGGAGTCCGACCTCCTGGTCGGCCCGCCCCGGCTGCACCCACAACCGCAGTCCGCTGGTGCCGCCCCAGTCCTGGCCCGGCAGGGTCCGGATCACGCCGGCGTAGCCGTTCGCGCCGGTGCCGAAGGTGAGCACCATGCTGTGACCAGCACCCTCCCCCGGGTCACCGAGGGTGGGCGTGATCGGGTCACCACCGCTGTTCGCGGTCCACGCGGCCTGCAGGGACTCGTCGGTGGCGTAGGTGTCGAAGTCGTCGACCAGCACGCCCGGCGTGGCCGGCCGGGTGGTGAAGGAGACCGGTGTCCCGCTGACCGCTGTGGCTCCCACCCCGTTGACCGCTCGGACCCGGACGTACAGGGTCGTGCCGCCGGGCCAGGCCTTGGTCGGCGTGTACGAGGTGCCGGTCAGCCCGGTGACGGAGACGACCGGGTCACTGAGGTCGGCGTGCTCGGAGACGACCAGCTCGTAGTAGGCGGTGTCGGCCGCCGGCGTCCAGCTGAGCGAGGTCTGGGTGCTCACACCCTCCGCCCCCGGTGCGGGGGACGTGAGCGTGAACGACCCGGGTGCCGCCGTCGGGATCGCGGCCCGGTCGGTCAGGCTGACCTGGCTGAGCGCGAACCGGTCGGTGGCCGCCCAGCGCAGCCGCAGCCCGGTCACCCCGCTCAGACCCTCGACGCGCACCGACCAGGTTCCGTCGCTGTTCCGCGCCACGGCGGGGACCACCGCCTTCCAGCGGTCTCCGCCGGTGGTCACCTGCACCGTGGGCCGCGGCCGGCGGTCGCCGGTGAGCGTCAGCTCGGCCCGGACCAGACCGTCGGCGGCGTAGGAGACCCAGCCGGTCCGACCGGCAGCGGGCGCCACCTCGACCCCGGTGCGGGTCGGTGTCCGGCGCAGGCTCGCGCTGTGACCGGCGGTGACGAACCAGTCCTCCAGCGGGTCGAGCAGGACGGCGGTGTTCCGGGCCACGCCGGCGGGAGCCGAGGTCGCCACCACCCGTCCCGCGGCGTCGACGGCCTGCACCCGGTAGCGGCTGCTGGCCGGCACCGTCGCCCGGTCCAGCCAGGGCGCGTCGTTCGCGCTCACCGGATCGGCTCCGCTGACGGTCTTCCAGCCACCGCCGAGCACGCTGCGCTGGACCCGGTAGCCGTCAGCGCCGGCGGTGCCGCGCCAGGCCACCGCGTTCAGCCCGGCGTCCTTGCTCACCGCGGTGACCAGCGGACGGTCACCGATGACCCGGCCGACCGTCCGGCCGCTCATGGCGGAGGCGAACCTGGTCAGCGCCGCGACCCGCTGCCGCATCTCGGGGGTGTCGCCCGGGTGGTGCAGGGTGAAGCCGTCGTCGTGCTGGACGTAGCCGTAGTGGTCGGCGTGCGGGAACAGGGACCAGTAGGTCGCCCCGGCCACGTTCGGGTCCGCGGCCACCGCCGTGAGCAGCTCGTCGGTGGCCGAACCGCTGCCGAACTCGCCGGCCAGGTAGACCTTGCCGGCGTCGGTGACGGTCTTGGCGTCGGCGCTGATCCCGGCGGCCGTCGGCGGGTAGTAGTGGCTGTCGCTGATGTCGACGTCACGGGCCGCGAGCACGGCCGGGTCGACGCCGAACTGCTTGCCGGCGGCGACCAGCTGGCGGGGCGCCAGCCTCTTCACGTACGCCGCGTTGGTCTGCACCCAGTCGGCGGTCATCCCGTTCAGCTCGTTGCCCAGCTCCCAGGCCATGATGGTCGGGTCGTCGACGTAGCGCAGCCCCGTGTACGGGTTGCGGTGCTGCAGCAGCTGCTTGACGTAGCGCTGGTAGGCCGCCCGGGCGTCGGGATCGGTGTAGAACGCGGCCCCGTCGTCGGCCGTGCTCAGACCCAGCCACTGCAGGTAGTCGAAGCGGCTGCCGTGGTAGTAGCGCCAGTTGTCGGTCAACGGGATGATCAGCTTCAGTCCGAGCCGACCGGCTTCGGCGATCGCGTAGTCGATCGGGGCGAAGGCGGCGGCGTTGTAGCGGCCCAGCTCGGGCTCCAGCGCCTTGGCGGTGCCGGTGGACACCCCCAGCGTGTGCGCCCGGACGGCCGTGGCGCCCATCGCCTTGGCGGTGGTCAGCCCGTCCCGGATCCGGAAGGAGGTCGGGTAGTCCACCGCGGCCTTGTCACTCGGGTCGAGGCCACCCACGTTCTCGTCCAGCCCCAGCCAGTACGCGTTCGGCCCGGCGAAGCGGAACGGCTTCCCCTGCAGGGTGAGCCGGGTCCCGTCGCGCTGCACGAAGTCCGATCGGCCGGCGGCCGGGGCTGGTCCGGCGGAGAGGACGAGGCTCAGCACCGCCAGAGCGGTGGCCAGCACCACGGCTGTCAGTCGGCGGAGGGCAGTCAGTCGACGGAGGGCGGGCCGGGGCGGGAGGGCGGGGCGGCGGTGCACCATGGCGGGTCCTTCACGGGATCGGGAGGTGTCCGCAGCGCGAACCCTCCCCCGACGGTGCGCTGCTGTGCGTAGGACAGACTTAACCGCTTCAGTCGGCGCCTGTCAAGACCCTCCTGATCATGGGAGACCTGCTTTCATCACGACCCGGACGCTGTCCGAAGCGCTTCAGCAGCACACCGGTGCCGGTTGGCTCTACCCTGCTCGGGTGACCACCCCGCGGGCGCTCGGCCGACCCACCATCCGGGACGTGGCGGACCGTGCCGGGGTCTCGATCAGCGCGGCCTCGTACGCCCTCAACGGCCGACCGGGCGTCTCCGCGACCACCCGGGACCGCATCCTGGCGGCGGCCGACGCCCTCGGCTGGCTGCCCGACAGCTCGGCCCGGCGACTGGCCAGTGCCCGCAGCGAGACGATCGGTCTGGTGCTGCCCGGATCCACCGCCGACACCTTCGGCGTCGCCCCGTGGTTCATGGAGTTCATCTCCGGGATCGAGTCCGAGCTGGCCCGCCGGGGCTACGGTCTGCTGCTCCAGGTCGTCTCCGACGCGGCCGCCGAGCTCGAGGTCTACCGGACCTGGACGCGGTCCCGGCGGGTGGACGGGGCGATCCTGGTCGACATCGTGGCCACCGACCCGAGGGTCGCCGCCGCCCACACCTTCGGCTTCCCGGTCGTGGTGGCCGGTCCGCCGGACCAGGCGGCCGGGCTGCCCTGCGTCTGGACCGACGACGACACCGCCGTCACCCAGGCGGTCCGCTACCTGACCGCCCTCGGTCACCGGCAGATCGCGCGGATCGCGGGACCGTCGGAGCTCGCGCACATCGCCGTCCGGCAGCGAGCCTTCGACCGCGCCGCGGCGGAGGCCGGCATCGAGGTGCGGACCTGGACCACCGACTTCTCGATGGAGGTGGTCCGCTCGGCGGTCCGCGAGATCCTCACCACCGGACCCCGGCCGACGGCGCTGGTCTTCGACGACGACCTCGGCGCCGTGCTGGCGCTGGGCGTCGCCCACGAGCTGGGGATCGTCGTGCCGTCGGAGCTCAGTCTGCTGGCCTGGGACGACTCGCTGCTGTGCCGGTCGACCTACCCGCAGCTGTCGGCCATGAGCCACGACGTCCGCGCGTACGGAGCGCACGTGGCCCGGCGCCTGTTCGCCACCATCGAGGGCGCGGAGCCGTCGGTGCACCTCGACGCCACGCCCAAGATCACCCCGCGGGGCACCACCGCCCGACCTAGGCCGCGCGCTCGCCCAGCGCCGTGATGATCTCGGCCACCTCGTCGTCCAGCGACTGGTCGACGCCGACCACGACAGCTGTCTCGTCGGGCTCCAGCGGCTCCAGGGTGGCCAGCTGCGAGTCCAGCAGGCTGAGCGGCATGTAGTGCCCGGACCGCTTCGACATCTGCGCGGCGATCTCCTCCCGGGTGCCGGCCAGGTGCACGAACACCACCCCAGGTCCCCGCAGCCGATCGCGGTAGACCCGCCGCAGGGCCGAGCAGGTGATGATCCCCGGCGTTCCCGCGTCGCCGCGCGCGTGGATCCAGGCGGCGACCTCGTCCAGCCAGGGCCAGCGGTCCTCGTCGGTCAACGGGGTGCCGGCGCGCATCTTGGCGACGTTCTCCGGCGGGTGCAGGTCGTCACCCTCGGCCAGCTCCCAGCCCAGCCGCTCGGCCAGCAGCCCGGCGACGGTGGACTTGCCCGTGCCGGACACACCCATCACCACCAGCACCGTGGTGGGGCCGGCTGCCCTCGTCTCCTCCGCCATGGGACCTCACCGTAGCGGCACCGTGAGGGCTCACTCCACCGGCAGCGCTACTCCACCGGCAGCGCCACTCCACCGGCAGCGCTACTCCACCGGCAGGCCGAGGCCGCGGGCGATCAGCAGCCGCTGGATCTCCGAGGTGCCCTCACCGATCTCCAGCACCTTGGCGTCCCGGTAGAACCGGGCCAGCGGGTACTCCTCCATGAAGCCGTAGCCGCCGAGCACCTGGGTGGCCAGCCGGGTGGCGGTGACCGCGGACTCCGAGGTGACCAGCTTGGCGATGGCCGCGGACCGCTTGAGCTCCATCCCGGTGACGCCGCCGTCCTTCAGCTGGGCGGCGGAGTAGACCAGCAGACCGCCGGTGTGCGCCATCACGTCGAGGTCGGCGATCATGAACGCCACCGCCTGCTTGCGGCCGATCGGACCACCGAACGAGTGCCGCTCCAGCGCGTAGTCCCGAGCAAGATCACGACAGGCGCGGATGCAGCCCAGCGCCAGCGCCGCGATGGCGATCCGCCCGTCGTCCAACGTGGACAGGAACTGCGCGTAGCCGCGCCCCCGCACACCGAGCAGATGATCTTCGGGCACCCGGACGTCCTCCATGATCACCGGGTGGGTGTCGGAGGCGTGCCAGCCGAGCTTGTCGTACGCGGGACCGATGGTCAGGCCCGGTGTGCCGGCCGGGATCATGATCGCCGAGAGCTCCGGTCGGCCGTCGTCGCGCTGTCCGGTGACGGCGGTGACGGTGATCACCGAGGTGATCGGCGGTGCCGGAGTTGGTGATGAACTGCTTGGCCCCGTTGACCACCCAGCTGCCGTCCACCAGCTCGGCGCGGGTCCGGGTCGCCGACGCATCGGAGCCGGCCTCGGCCTCGGTCAGCCCGAAGGCGGCCAGGGCCCGACCGGCCAGCAGGTCCGGCAACCACCGCGCCTGCTGCTCGGGGGTGCCGAACTGGGCGATCGGGTTGGCCCCGAGACCCACCCCCGCCTCCAGGGTGATGCCGAGCGACTGGTCGACCCGACCGATCTCCTCGATGGCGATGCACAGGCTGGTGAAGTCGCCCACCCCTCCGTGCTCCTCCGGACCACCGAGGGCGAACAGTCCCAGCTCGCCCATCTGCCGGACCGCCTCCAGCGGCAGCCCCCCGGCGGCGTTCCAGCCCGCGACGTACGGGGCGAACCGCTGGGCGGCGAAGTCGGCCACCACCGCGCGGAAGTCGTCGTGCTCCTCGCTGAGCCGGTGGCCGCCGGACACGTCAGCCGAGCTCGAGCGAGGAGGCCGCGTCGGTCTGCCCGGTGACGTCCCACAGGTGGTGGATGACGTCGTGCAGGAAGTACTGGCTGAGCGTGGTGACGGTGAACTGCGAGCCGTTCGACCGGGTGCCGGTGCGGTCCAGCTGGTCGGGGCGGAGTCCGCGCAGCCGAGCCACGAACGCCAGGGCGGCGGTCTCCAGCTCCTCGGCCACCACCTCCGGGTCCTGCTCGCCGTAGCGCTCCGTCCGCGCCGTCTCGTCCTGGTCCCAGTTGGCGAAGGTCGGCTCGTCCTGCTCGAGCATCAGCGCCAGCCGGGAGTCGAACAGGCGGTAGACGTCCCGGACGTGCGCCCCGTACTCCAGCGGGGACCAGACGCCCGGCTCCGGCCGGGCGGCCACCGCGGGGTTCTCGCGCAGGATGACCACCCACTCCTCGGCGGCCACGAAGGCGCGCTCCGGGACGTCGGCGACGGCCACCTCGCCCGCCGCCAGCCCGCACTGCTCGCAGCGCCGGTCGAGGGTCCAGGTCCAGTCCTTGCTGTCCGGCTCCGGTTCCACAGACGCCAGGCTAGCGCGCACGCCCCGTCCGATCTGGGACCGCCGGATCCCTGGCCGGATCAGACCCGGATCCCTGGCCGGAAACCCTTGCGCCACACCGACGGACAGGAGTAGACATCTCCTACGCCGCTCTTCGGAGCAGCGGGATCGGACGCCAGGATGCGGTTCACCACCGGAGGGGAAACCCGACGGCGACGTGCCTGACGCATGACGGAACCACGCGTCCCGACCGATCGGCCTGAGTCGTCAGGACTCGAGCCACACCGTGGGGCCTCGGGAGACTCATACTCCCCCGAGGCCCCACACCCTTTTCTTCCCTGCCCCGCTGCCATGATGACCAGATGCCAGTGGACCTGAACGCCGACCTCGGCGAGTCGTACGGCCACTGGCGACTCGGCGACGACGACGCGATGCTCACCATGATCACCAGCGCGAACGTCGCCTGCGGTTTCCACGCCGGCGACCCCGCCGGACTGCTGCGCACCTGCCGGTCGGCGGTCGAGCGTGGTGTGGTCATCGGGGCCCAGGTGGGCTACCCCGACCTGGTCGGCTTCGGTCGCCGCTTCCTCGACATCGCGCCGGATGATCTTGCTGCGGCCGTCGTCTACCAGATCGGGGCGCTGGACGCCCTGGCCCGCTCGGTCGGTGGCCGGGTCGCCTACGTCAAGCCCCACGGCGCCCTCTACAACGCCGTGGTGGACCACGAGGACCAGGCCCGCGCGGTGGTCGAGGCGGTCGCCTCGCTCGACGACCGGCTGCCGCTGCTCGGTCTGCCCGGAGCCGTGGTGCTGGACCTGGCCGAGCGACGGGGACTGCGGACCGTGACCGAGTACTTCATCGACCGGAACTACACCCCCGACGGCCGGCTGGTCGACCGACGCCGGCCCGACGCCCTGATCACCGACGTCGGCCTGGCCGCCGAGCGGGCCGTCGACGCCGCCCGGCGCGGGGCAGCCGACTCCCTGTGCCTGCACGGCGACTCCCCCGGCGCGGTCGCCATGGGTGAGGCGGTGCGCGCGGCCCTGCTCGGCGCCGGGCTGGTCGTGGCCCCGTTCGTCGGCGCCGGCTGATGGCCCGACGGCTGCTCCCCTACGGGGATCGCGGGCTGCTGCTGGAGTGCGCCGACCTGGCCGAGACCACCGGGGTGCTGCGAGCCCTGCACGTCCTCGACCTGCCCGAGGTGTCCGAGCTGGTCCCCGGGGCGCGGACGATCTTCCTGCGCTGCGACTCCCCCCTCAGTCCGCAACGGCACCAGCAGCTGCTGGCCCTCCCGCCGGTGCCGCCGGACAGCCGGCCCGCCGACCAGGTGGAGATCGCGGTCAGCTACGACGGCGAGGACCTGGCCGAGGTGGCCGACCGCCTCGGGCTGACCCCGGACCAGGTGATCGCCGCCCACACCGGCCAGCGCTGGACGGTGGGCTTCTGCGGCTTCGCCCCCGGCTTCGGCTACCTGCTGGGCGAGGACGACCGCCTCCGGGTCCCCCGCCGGGACCGGCCCCGGACCTCCGTCCCGGCCGGGGCGGTCGGGCTGGCCGACGTCTGGTCGGGGATCTACCCCCGCCGAGGACCCGGCGGCTGGCAGCTGATCGGCAGCACCGAGCAGCGCCTCTGGGATCTCGACCGGCAGCCGCCGGCCCTGCTGAGCCCCGGCACCAGCGTCCGGTTCGTCCGGGTCGGCTGAGTCGTGCTGATCGTCGAGCGCACCGGCCCGCAGGCGCTGCTGCAGGACCTGGGGCGGCCCGGTCTGGCCCATCTCGGCGTCTCCGGTTCGGGGGCGGCCGACCGCGCCGCTCTCCGGCTGGCCAACCGCCTGGTCGGCAACCCCGAGGACGCCGTCGGCGTCGAGTGCCTGCTCGGCGGCCTGGCCGTGACCGCCGGGCGGCTGCACTGGGTGGCGGTCACCGGGGCCCCGACCGACGTCACCGTGGACGGCACGTCGGTGGGCTCCCACACCTCGCTGGCGCTGCGTCCCGGTCAGACGCTGGCCCTGGCCCCGCCGGGCCGGGGGCTGCGGAGCTACCTGGCCGTCCGCGGCGGCATCGACGCTCCCGCCACCCTGGGCAGCCGCTCCACCGACCTGCTGTCCGGGCTGGGTCCGGCGCCGCTCGCGCCGGGGACGGACCTCCGCGTCGGGGTCACCGACCGGCCGCTCCCGGCCGCCGATCTCGCGTACGCCGACCCGCCCAGGACCAGGTTGCGGGTGCTGCCCGGACCGCGGCGGGACTGGTTCACCGACGACGCCTGGCGCACCCTGCTGGCCGCGGACTGGCAGGTGTCCACCGACGCCGACCGGGTCGCGGTGCGGCTGACCGGGCCGACGCTCGAGCGCTGCCGGACCGAGGAGCTGCCGTCGGAGGCGATGGTGCGGGGCGCCCTGCAGGTGCCCGCCTCGGGTCAGCCGCTGGTGTTCGGACCCGACCACCCCGTGACGGGCGGCTACCCGGTGATCGCCGTGCTGACCGAGGCCGACGCCGACCGCGCGGGGCAGCTGCGGCCCGGCGACACGGTCCGGTTCTGCGTGGCCCGCGGATCAGGGTGACCGCGCACTATGCTCCCCCCGTGCCTCACAGCCACCGGCGCCTGACCAAGATCCTCGTCGCCAACCGCGGGGAGATCGCGGTCCGGGTGATCCGGGCCGCCGCCGATGCCGGCCTGGTCAGCGTGGCCGTCTACGCCGACCCGGACGCCGACGGCCTGTTCGTCCGGCTGGCCGACGAGGCGTACGCGCTGGGCGGTTCGACCCCGGCCGACAGCTACCTGGACATCGCCAAGATCCTGTCCGTCGCCGCCCGGTCCGGTGCCGACGCGGTGCACCCCGGTTACGGCTTCCTGGCCGAGAACAGCTCCTTCGCCCAGGCGGTGATCGACGCCGGGCTCACCTGGATCGGCCCGCCGCCGGCGGCCATCGAGGCGCTCGGCGACAAGGTCCGGGCCCGGCACATCGCCGAGAAGGTCGGCGCCCCGCTCGTGCCCGGCACCTCCGAACCGGTCGCCGACGCCGACGAGATCATCGCCTTCGCCACCGAGCACGGCCTGCCCGTCGCCATCAAGGCCGCGTACGGCGGCGGCGGCCGCGGGCTCAAGGTGGCCCGCGAGCTGGACGAGATCCCGAGTCTGTTCGAGTCGGCGACGCGCGAGGCGGTGAGCGCCTTCGGCCGGGGCGAGTGCTTCGTGGAGCGCTACCTGGACCGTCCCCGGCACGTCGAGACGCAGTGCCTGGCCGACGCGCACGGGAACGTCGTGGTGGTCTCCAGCCGCGACTGCTCGCTGCAGCGCCGCCACCAGAAGCTGGTCGAGGAGGCGCCGGCGCCGTTCCTGTCCGCCGACCAGCTCGACCGGCTCTACGGCGCGTCCAAGGCCATCCTGGCCGAGGCGGGCTACGTCGGCGCGGGGACCTGTGAGTTCCTGGTCGGCCAGGACGGCACCATCTCCTTCCTGGAGGTGAACACCCGGCTGCAGGTCGAGCACCCGGTGTCGGAGGAGGTGTCCGGCCTCGACCTGGTGCGGGAGATGTTCCGGATCGCCGAGGGCGAACCGCTCGGCTACGACGACCCGGCGCTGCGCGGCCACTCGATCGAGTTCCGCATCAACGCCGAGGACCCCGGCCGGACCTTCCTGCCGGCCCCGGGCACCCTGACCGCGTGGCAGCCGCCGACGGGCCCCGGGGTGCGCGTCGACGAGGGCTACCGCGTCGGGATGACCGTGCCGGGGGCGTTCGACTCGCTGGTGGCCAAGATCATCGTCACCGCCGCCGACCGGGACTCCGCGATCGCCCGCAGCCGCCGTGCGCTGGCCGAGCTGGTGGTCGAGGGCATGCCGACGGTCGTCCCGTTCCTGCGGGCCGTGCTCGACGACCCCGCCTTCACCGCACCGGACGGACGCTTCGGGGTCCACACCCGCTGGATCGAGACCGAGTTCGCCGGGGACCTCCCGCCGTACTCCGGTGCTGCGCCGGAGGCCGCGGAGCCGGCCGAGAAGACCCGGGTCGTGGTCGAGGTGGACGGGAAGCGGCTGGAGGTGGTGCTCCCGGCCGGTCTGACGGCGCCGACGGCGGGGTCCCGCTCTCCGGCCCGGAAGCCCACCCGGCGTACGGGTTCGGGCGCGCGCGGCGCCGGTCCCTCGGGCGACGCCCTGACGTCGCCGATGCAGGGCACCATCGTCAAGGTGGCCGTCGCCGACGGCGACACCGTCGAGGTCGGCGACCTCGTGGTGGTGCTGGAGGCGATGAAGATGGAGCAGCCGCTCAACGCCCACCGGGCCGGGGTGGTCACCGACCTCAGCGCGGTAGCGGGCGCCACCGTCACCAGCGGCTCCGTGCTGTGCCTGATCGTGGACGCCTGAGCCGGGTCGTTCGTCCCCCCGAACGCCCCAAAAACTGAGTAAGAAAGGCCCTGAGTGGTCCGATGTCTTCGTGGGACGGGAGAGACTGGAGTCCATGACTGAAGTGCTGGTCCTCCTCATCGTCGTCGCCGTGGTCGGCGGCACGCTTCTGTACCGACGCAAAGCGGTCCAGCAGCGGGAGAACCAGCAGCAGGCCGAGCTGGAGAACCAGCTGTCCACCTCGAAGCGGGCCGCCGACGAGGACGTGACCAAGTTCGGCGAGGAGCTCCAGCGCCTGGACACCGATGTGGCGGGTCACCCCCTCGACGAGGCCATGCAGCAGGACTACCAGCGCGCCCTGGACGCCTACGAGAACGCCAAGATGTCGCTGGACCAGGTGCGGGTGCCGGACGAGATCAAGCACGTCACCGAGATCCTCGAGGACGGCCGCTACGCGATCGCCTGCGTCAAGGCCCGGGTGAACGACCAGCCGCTGCCCGCCAAGCGTCCGCCCTGCTTCTTCAACCCGGCCCACGGACCGTCCTCCCAGGACGTCGACTGGGCCCCACCGGGTGGCGCTCCGCGTGCCGTCCCGGCCTGCCCGGCCGACGCCGAGCGGGTGCTGGCCGGCGCCGACCCCTACATCCGCACCGTCCAGGTCGGCGCCCAGCGGGTGCCCTACTGGCAGGGCGGCCAGGCCTACGCGCCGTGGGCCCAGGGCTACTACAGCCGGTGGAACGGCAGCGACCTGCTCACCGGTGCGCTGATCGGTGGCTTCCTGTTCGGCGGCGGCGGCAACATGTTCGGCGGCATCGGTGAGGGGATCGGCGAGATCGGCGAAGGCATCGGCGAGGGCATCGGTGGCCTCGGCGAGGGTCTCGGCGACATGTTCGGGGACATCTTCGGGGACTGAGAGTCGTCACTCGCTGCTCACTACGCGCTGAGGAATCGACCTTCCCTCCTCGCTCCCGACGAAAAGCGTGTCGCTCGCTCGTCAGTCCAGATCGATTCGGCGCTCCGCTCACGGCCGCTCGCGACGGGCTCACTCGCTCCGCTCGCTCGACGTGACCTTCAGGACCGCAGGGCGGCCAGCAGCGGCACCAGCGTCTCGGCGCAGCCACCCTCGATCTTGACCGTGGCCAGCGAGTCGCCGCGGGTCACGCCTCGGTTGACGATCACCACCTCCCGGCCCTGCTTGGCCCGGTGGCGGACGAACCTCAGCCCCGACATCACCGTCAACGACGACCCGAGCACGACCAGCACCTCACCCGCGTCGACCAGCTCGTAGGCGAACTCGACCCTGTCTTGGGCACGGACTCACCGAAGAACACGACATCCGGCTTCAGCCGGCCGCCGCACCCGGTGCAGGTGGCCAGCACGAAGTCGTGCCAGTCCTGCACCACCGCGTCCCCGTCAGGTCTCAGCTCGGCGTGCTCGGCCGGTGGCTGTCCGTCCAACCCGGGGTTGAGCTCGGTCAGCCGGTGCTGCACGTCGGCCCGCCGGGTGCGGTCGCCGCAGTCCAGGCAGACCACCCAGGCGATCTCTCCGTGCAGGTTGACCACCGTCCGGCTGCCGGCCCGGCTGTGCAGACCGTCGACGTTCTGGGTGACGACCCCCATCAGGCCGTACGACTCCAGCTCGACCAGAGCCCGGTGCCCGTCGTTGGGGTGGGCGTCGCCCATCCGGCTCCAGCCGAGGTAGGAGCGGGCCCAGTAGCGCTGCTGCGCCGCGGCGGAGCCGGTGAACTCCGCGTACGTCATCGGGGTGGCCCGGACCGACGTCGGGCCCCGGTAGTCCGGGATGCCGCTGTCGGTCGAGGCACCGGCCCCGGTCAGCGCGGTCCAGCTGCGCTCCCGCAGCAGCTCGGCCAGTCCGGTGACGGCGTCGGCGCCCTCGGCCCACGAGATCGGCGCGAGGTCGATCGCGCTCGCCTGCCACGCCATGAGGTCTCCCGTCGAGGTCGGTGCGCCGACAACGTGTGAGTTCGTGGTGCGTCACGCACCTCGAACTCACACGTTGATTCTGCTCAGGCGGGCAAACCCGGCGAGCCGATGACCCGCTGAGCGCGAACGTGGTCGGGTCTGGCCGCAGGTCGGGGCGGTCCGCAATTTCCATCCATGGATGAAAATTGCGGGCAGATCGGCCCGGAAGGAGACGGAACGGTCGTCCGTGGATGGAAATTGCCTACCCACTGAGCGCCCCGGTTCGGCCACCAGCCGGGCGCCTGCAAGGCTCAGTTGGCCAGGAACCCCAGCAGGTGCTCGTTGACCTCGTCGGCGTGCGTCCAGAGCAGGCCGTGCGGGGCGCCCTCGATCTCGGCGTACGTCGCGTCCGGCAGCAGCTCGGCGAACTTCCGGCCGGTCTTGTCGATGGGCAGGATGTTGTCCGCGGTGCCGTGCACGATCAGCGTCGGCACGGTGATCGCGTCGATGTCGGCCCGGAAGTCGGTCGGCCAGGTCAGCGGAGCGGCGGCGGCGGCGTACGCCCCGCTGCTGGCGGCCACGTTCCAGCTGTTGCGCAGCGCCTCCTCGCTGATCCGCGAGCCGAGGTTCTCGTCCAGGTTGTAGAAGTCGGAGAAGAACGCGGCGAAGTAGGCGTACCGGTCCTTGGTCACGCTGTCGGAGATGCCCTGGAAGAACTCGGGCGGGCCGGCGCCGTCCGGGTGCTCGTCGGTGATCAGCAGGTAGGGCTCCAACGAGGCCAGGAACGCCGCCTTGGCCACCCGGTCGCTGCCGTAGCGGGAGAGGTAGCGGGCGACCTCGCCGGTGCCCATGGAGAAGCCGACCAGCACCACGTCGGTCAGGTCGAGGACGTCCAGGACGGTGGCCAGGTCGGCGGCGAAGGTGTCGTAGTCGTAGCCGACCGACGGCTGGCTGGAGCTCCCGAAGCCGCGCCGGTCGTAGGTGATCACCCGGTAGCCGGCCTGCAGCAGCGCGTGGGTCTGCTTCTCCCAGGACGCCCCGTCGAGCGGGAAGCCGTGGATCAGGACGACCGGCTGGCCGCTGCCCTGGTCGTTGTACGCGAGGTCGATGTCGGCGGTGTTCTCCTGGCCGACGGTGATGAACGGCATGTCACTCCTTGGGGACGAGGTCGTTTCCGTGCAGGTGGAGCTGGCGGGCGGCCTCGGCCAACGAGCCCGAGACCGAGGGGTAGACGGTGAACGAACCGGCGACCTGGTCGACGGTGAGTCGCTGGGAGACGGCGATGGCCAGCGGGTAGATGAGCTCGCTGGCCCGCGGCGCCACCACCACCCCGCCGACCACGATGCCGGTCACCGGCAGGCAGAACACCTTGACGAAGCCGTCCCGCAGGCCCTGCATCTTGGCCCGTGGGTTGCCCTGCAGGGCCAGCTTCACGGTGGCGACCTTGGGCACCGCCACATCGGCCTGGGCCTGGCTCATCCCCACGGTGGCGATCTCGGGAGCGGTGAAGACGTTGCTGGAGACGATCTTGAGATCCAGCGGGCCCACCGCGTCGCCGAGGGCGTGCCACATGGCGATCCGGCCCTGCATGGCCGCGACCGAGGCCAGCATCAGCACGCCGGTGCAGTCGCCGGCCGCGTACACCCCGCGGGCGGAGGTCCGCGACACCTTGTCGGCGACGATGAAGCCACCCTTGTCGAGCGTGACGCCGGCCTCCTCCAGCCCCATGTCGGCGGTGTTCGGGATCGACCCGACGGCCAGCAGGCAGTGCGAGCCGACGATCTCCCGGCCGTCGGTCAGCCGGACGACCACCCGGTCGCCGTCCCGGGTCACCGACTCGGCCCGGCTCTTGGACAGCACGGTCAGACCCCGACGCTCGAACACGTCCTCCAGCACCTGCGCGGCGTCGGCGTCCTCGCCCGGCAGCACCCGGTCCCGCGAGGACACCAGCACCACCTCGGCACCGAGGGCGTCGTAGGCGCTGGCGAACTCGGCCCCGGTCACCCCGGACCCGACCACGATCAGCTTCTCGGGCAGCTCGTCGAGGGCGTACACCTGTGTCCAGGTGAGGATCCGCTCCCCGTCCGGCACCGCGTCCGGCAGCACCCGGGGGTGGGCGCCGGTGGCGAGCAGGATCACGTCCGCGTCCAGCGTCACGTCGCCGTCAGCGGTCTCGGCGATCACCCGCTCCTTGCCCTCGAGCCGGCCCCGGCCCAGCAGGATGGTGACCCCCTGGTCGCACAGCCGCCGGTTGATGTCGTCGGACTGGCGGGCCGCGAGCTCGAGCACCCGCTTGTTGACCGCCGCCAGGTCCACGTGCACCACGGTCTCGGCGTCCAAGGCGTCCTTGCCGCCGAACCGGATGCCGAGCTCGGTCGACTCCGCCACCCCGGTCATCACCTCCGCGGTGGCGATCAACGTCTTGGAGGGCACGCAGTCGGTGAGCACTGCCGAACCACCCAGACCGTCGGTGTCGACCAGCGTCACCTCTCCTCCGAGTTGGCTGGCGACGAGCGCCGCCTCGTATCCGCCGGGTCCTCCGCCGATGATGACTACACGGGTCACCCGCGCATCCTCCCACGCGCCGTCGTCGGTCCCGCGCGCCGTACGCAGCGTTCGGTAGCCTCGTCGCCGTGCAGTACGCCGCGTACGGGAGCAATCTCGACCCCACCCAGATGACGTCGCGCTGCCCGCACTCGCCGCTGCGCAGCACCGGTTGGCTGACCGGCTGGCGGCTCACCTTCGGCGGGGACGGCTGGGACGGGTCGCTGCCGACGGTCGTCGAGGACCCCGACTCCCAGGTCTACGTCGCCCTGTACGACGTGACCGAGGGCGACGAGACCGCCCTGGACAGCTGGGAGAGCGCCGACTCCGGCCTCTACCGCAAGGTCCGGGTCCGGGTCGCGACCCTGGAGGGCGAGCTCACCGCCTGGGTCTACGTGCTGAACGACTTCGAGGGCGGGGTGCCGAGCGCCCGCACCCTGGGGATCCTGGCCGACGCCGCCGAGGTGGCGGGCGCACCGGCCGACTACGTGACCGAGCTGCGGTCGCGCTCCTGCACCAGCGGTTGGTGATCTCCGGCGGTTGGTGATCTCCGGCGGCTGACCGCGGCGGTCCGCCCTGGCTAGAGTGCGGGAATGCCGCCTGCCGAGAACCCGATGACGCCCGCCGAGGATCCGAAGACGACCGCCACGCACGCCGCCCAGACCCTGCTGGAACGCCTGGGTCTGCCCCGGATCGACCTGGCCATGGTGCTGGGCTCGGGCTGGTCGGCGGCCGCCGACGACCTGGGCGAGACGCTCGGCGAGCTGGCCCTGGCCGAGCTGCCCGGCTTCTCCGCCCCGGCGGTCGAGGGCCACGGCGGCACCCTGCGGGCGGTCCGGACCCCGGCGGGCAAGGTCGCCGGCGTCTTCACCGGACGCACCCACTTCTACGAGGGACGCGGCGTCGACGCCGTCGTGCACGGGGTGCGGACGTCAGCAGCGGCCGGCGCCGAGGTGATCGTGCTGACCAACGGATGCGGCGGTCTGAACCGCGACTGGGCCCCGGGCACCCCGGTGCTGATCAAGGACCACATCAACCTGACCGGGGCCAGCCCGCTGCACGGCGCGACCTTCATCGACCTGACCGAGGCCTACTCGGCCCGGCTGCGCGATCTCGCCCGCGACGTCGACCCGGGGCTGCCGGAGGGGGTCTACGTCCAGTTCCGGGGGCCCGCGTACGAGACCCCGGCCGAGGTGCGGATGGCCGGCGTGCTCGGCGGTGACCTGGTCGGGATGTCCACCACGCTGGAGACCGTGGCCGCCCGGGAGGCCGGGCTGGAGGTGCTCGGCATCTCGCTGGTCACCAACCTGGCCGCCGGCATCTCGCCCACCCCGCTCAGCCACGCCGAGGTGATCGAGGCCGGTCTGCACGCCGGCCCGAAGCTGCGGGCGCTGCTCGCCGGACTGGCCGCGCGCCTGTGAGCAGCGAGCTCCCGGGGTCGTCCGAGGCGGAGAGCAAGCTCCCCGCGGGGCTGGCCGAGCAGGTCGCCGCCTGGTCGGCGCAGGATCCCGACCCGGACACCCGCGGTGAGATCGCGAGTCTGGTCGTCCAGATCAACGCCGGTTCCGAGGCGTCGCTGGCCGAGCTGACCGACGCCTTCGCGGGGCGGCTGCAGTTCGGCACAGCTGGTCTGCGCGGTGCGATCGGCGCCGGCCCGAACCGGATGAACCGGGTGGTCGTCGGTCAGGCGGCCGCCGGTCTGGCCGCCTACCTGCAGGAGCAGGGACTCGGCGGCGGCACCGTGATCATCGGCCACGACGCCCGGCACAAGTCCGACGTCTTCGCCCGGGACTCCGCCGAGATCCTCGCCGCCGCAGGCTTTCGGACCCTGCTGGTGCCGGTGCCGACCCCCACCCCCGTGATCGCGTACGGCATCGGGCACTTCGGCTGCGTGGCCGGGATCGTGGTCACCGCCTCCCACAACCCGCCGCAGGACAACGGCTACAAGGTCTACCTGGGCGACGGCTCGCAGATCGTCCCGCCGGCCGACGGCGAGATCGCCGCGCGGATCGAGGAGGTCACCCACCGCGACCTGTCCGAGGTCCCCCGCAGCGACGACTACGTCCGGCTGGGCGACGAGCTGGTCGAGGCCTACCTGGACCGGGTCGTCTCCCTGGTGCCGGCCGATGCCTCTCGCGAGCTCCGCTGGGTCTACACCCCGATGCACGGGGTGGGCGGCGCGGTGGTCGCCCGGGCCGTGGCCCGCGCCGGCTTCACCGGGGCGGCGGTGGTGCCCGAGCAGGCCGAACCCGACCCCGACTTCCCCACCGTCGGCTTCCCCAACCCCGAGGAGCCGGGCGCCATCGACCTGGCCCTCGCGCTGGCCGCGGACACCGACGCCGACCTGGTGGTGGCCAACGACCCGGACGCGGACCGCTGCGCGATCGCGGTCCCGGTCGACGGCGCCTGGCGGATGCTCCGCGGCGACGAGCTGGGCGCGCTGCTCGGCGACGACGCCCTGCGCCGCGGTGTCCAGGGGACGTACGCGTGCTCGGTGGTCTCCAGCTCGCTGCTGTCGGCCATGGCCGCGGCGCACGGGCAGCCGTACGCGGTGACGCTGACCGGGTTCAAGTGGATCGGCCGGGTGCCGGGACTGGCCTTCGGCTACGAGGAGGCCATCGGCTACTGCGTGGATCCCCAGGCGGTGCCGGACAAGGACGGCATCTCGGCGCTGGTCCGGGTCCTCACCCTGG
Source organism: uncultured Actinomycetota bacterium (assembly GCA_963784345.1). Taxonomy (GTDB): domain Bacteria; phylum Actinomycetota; class Actinomycetes; order Propionibacteriales; family Propionibacteriaceae; genus Microlunatus. Next base: position 80,633 of record CAWARE010000035.1, on the reverse strand, counting down.
CCGCGGGGCTGAAGGCCGAGGGCCGCACGATCGCCGACCGGCTGGACGAGATCGCCACCACGTACGGCGTCTACCTGACCGACCAGCTCTCCGTCCGGGTCGAGGACCTGTCACTGATCACCGCGGCGATGGCCCGGCTCCGGGCCCAACCGCCGGCGACGCTGCTCGGGCAGCCGGTGCAGGTGGTCGACCTCGCGGCCGGCACCGACGAGCTGCCGCCCACCGACGGGGTGCTGCTGGCGGGTCAGCTGGTCACGGTGGTGGTCCGACCGTCCGGCACCGAACCCAAGCTCAAGTGCTACCTGGAGGCGAGGGTGCCGCGGGCCGAGCTCCGTCGACCTGGCGGCCGACCGGGCGCGGGGGGCGGAGATGCTGGCCGGGTTGCGATCTGAGATGACCCAGGCCCTGGGGCTGTGGACCTGACGGAAGGCGTGACCCCTTCCGTTCTCAACGTATAGCGCACCCGGGGGCTTGCCGCAAGACCCCGTACGGGCGTCAGAATCCTGGCTCCACCACCTCAGGAGCCGCGTGTGCACCCGTCCACGACCACGACCTCGTTCCCCTTCGCCCAGTTCCCCTTCGCCCTGCCCGCTCGGCTGGCCGCCAAGGCCGATCCGACGCTGATCGGCGGTGACCAGCAGCACCTGGCCACCGTCACGGCCACCCTGGCCGCGCAGATCGCCGCGCTGACCGAGCGCCTGGACTCGCTCCGGGCCGAACCGGGCGGGATCGGCCGGGCCGCCGCCGACCGGGACCGGGAGATCCACCGGCTGAGTGGCCGGCTGCGGCTGCTGCGCCGGTTCGGTCTCGATCTGTGCCTCGGCCGGCTGGTGTACGCCGACGAGCCCGAGCCGGTCTACATCGGCCGGATCGGCCTGAGCGACGAGAACGGCCGCCGGCTCCTGATCGACTGGCGGGCCGACGCCGCCGAGCCGTTCTTCGCCGCCACCCCCGCCCACCCGCTCGGTCTGGTCAGCCGCCGGCGGTACCGCTGGGACCAGGGCCGGATCACCGACTACTGGGACGAGGCGTTCACCGACGACGGGCTGACGGCCAGCGCCGCGCTGGACGACCAGTCCGCGTTCATCGCCAGCCTGGGCAGCAGCCGGTCACCGCAGATGCGGGACGTGCTGGCCACCATCCAGACCGACCAGGACGCGATCATCCGGGCCGGCTCGCGGGGACCGCTCGTCGTCGACGGTGGACCGGGCACCGGCAAGACGGTGGTCGCCCTGCACCGGGCGGCCTACCTGCTGTACGCCGACCCCGGCGTCGACGAGCGCCGGGGCGGGGTGCTCTTCGTCGGCCCGCACCGCCCCTACCTGGCGTACGTGGCCGACGTGCTGCCCGGTCTGGGCGAGGAGGGTGTGCAGACCTGCACCCTGCGGGACCTGGTGCCCGAGGGCGCCACCGCCGGACCCGAGACCGACCCCGAGGTGGCGCGGCTGAAGGCGTCGGCGGAGCTGGTCGCCGCGATCGAGCCGGCCGTCCGGCTCTACGAGGAGCCGCCCACCCGGTCGCTGACCGTGGAGACGCCCTGGGGCGAGGTCGAGATCGGGGCCGACGACTGGGCCGAGGCGTTCGCCTCCCCGGACCCGGGCACGCCGCACAACCTGGCCCGCGACCAGGTCTGGGACGCGCTGGTGGAGATCGTCACCGACCAGCTCGACCCCGAGGAGCTGGAGGACTTCTCGGTCGACGGGCTGCGGCGGGCGCTGCGCCAGGACGAGGAGCTGACCACGACGTTCACCCGCGCCTGGACGCTGCTCGAACCCACCGACCTGGTCGGCGACCTGTGGTCGGTGCCGGCGTACCTGCGCCGGTGCGCTCCCTGGCTGAGCAGTGACGAGATCGCCCGCCTGCAACGAGATCCGGCCGACGCCTGGACGGTCGCCGACCTGCCGCTGCTGGATGCCGCCCGGCAGCGGCTCGGAGACCCCGACTCCGCCCGCCGGACACGCCGACGGGAGTCCCTGGTGGCCGCCGAGCGCGCCTACGTCGACGACGTCATCGGCCACCTCCTCGACGCCGTCGTGGACCCCGGTGACGACCTGATCATGCTCAAGGGCGAGGACCTGCAGTCGGCCCTGGTCCACACCGACGCGCTGACCGAGGCCGACCCGGACGCCCTGGCCGGTCCGTTCGCCCACGTCGTGGTGGACGAGGCGCAGGAGCTGAGCGACGCCGAGTGGCAGATGCTGCTGCGCCGCTGCCCGTCCGGCAGCTTCACCATCGTCGGCGACCGCGCCCAGGCCCGGCACGGCTTCCCCGAGAGCTGGACGGAGCGGCTGGAACGCGTCGGTCTCGCCCGTGTCCGCCAGGCCCGGCTGACCATCAACTACCGCACGCCCGCGGAGGTGATGGCCGCGGCCGAGCCGGTGATCCGGGCCGTGCTCCCCGACGCCAACGTGCCGACGTCGATCCGACCCGGCGGGGTCGGCGTCCGCTACGGCGCGGTCGACGACCTCGACGAGGTGCTGGGGTCCTGGCTGGCCGAGCACGGGACCGGGACCGCCTGCGTCATCGCGGCCGACGGCACGGACCCCCTCGCCGCGATCACGGCGCCGGCATCGGACCAGGTCCGGGTGCTCACACCCGAGCTGGCCAAGGGACTGGAGTTCGACCTGGTGGTGCTGATCGACCCGGCCCGGTGGGGCACCGGCGTGCAGGGGGCGGTCGACACCTACGTGGCCATGACCCGGGCCACCCAGCAGCTGGTGGTCCTCGGCGAGCACCAGCCGGACAAGGCGGCGCGCGGCGAGAGACCCTGATCCTGTTCCGCGTGTTCACCACGAATATTCGCGCTACCGAGCAGGTGGACGCTACGATCTTCGGCATCGAAGTTCTTGAGGCGGGCATCGTGGCCCGTCCCGACGAGGAGGTGCCCGATGGCCGAACGCGTACAGATCAGTCCCGACCAGGTCCATGCGTCGCTGGCAGCCCACGTGCTGACCGACGGGATGAAGCTGGTGCTGGACCTGCAGGCCAGCCGCGGCTCCCGCATCGTCGACGCCCGGTCCGGCCAGCGCTACCTGGACATGTACACGTTCTTCGCGTCCGCCCCGCTGGGTCTGAACCCGGACGGCCTCGCCGACGACCCGGCGTTCGTGGCCGAGCTGGCCCAGGTAGCGGTCAACAAGCCGGCCAACCCGGACATGTACACGACCCACTACGCGGAGTTCGTGGAGACGTTCACCCGCGTCGTCGGTGACCCGGCCCTGCCGCACCTGTTCTTCGTCGAGGGCGGCGCGCTGGCGGTGGAGAACGCGCTCAAGATCGCGTTCGACTGGAAGAGCCGGCAGAACGAGGCCGCCGGCCGCTCCCCGCAGCTCGGCACCAAGATCATGCACCTGACCCGCGCCTTCCACGGCCGCAGCGGCTACACCATGTCGCTGACCAACACCGAGCCGATCAAGACGGCCCGCTTCCCGATGTTCGACTGGCCGCGGATCGACGTGCCGGCGATCACCTTCCCGCTCGAGCAGCACCTGGCCGAGGTCGAGGCGGCCGAGGACCGTGCCTACGAGCAGGCGAAGGCGGCGTTCGCGGCGCACCCGCACGACATCGCCGCGTTCATCGCCGAGCCCATCCAGGGCGAGGGCGGCGACAACCACATCCGGCCCGAGTTCTTCCAGCGGATGGCGCAGCTGGTCCATGATCACGACGCGTTGATGATCTTCGACGAGGTGCAGACCGGACTCGGCACCACCGGCACCGCCTGGGCCTACCAGCAGCTCGGGGTGCAGCCCGACGTGGTCGCCTTCTCCAAGAAGGTCCAGCTCGGCGGCGTGATGGCCGGCGGCCGGGTGGACGAGGTCGCCGACAACGTGTTCGCCGTCTCCGGACGGATCAACTCCACCTGGGGCGGCGGTCTGGTCGACATGGTCCGGTCCCGCCGGATCCTGGAGATCATCGAGACCGAGGGGCTGATCGAGGCGGCGGCGGCCAAGGGCGCGCGCTTCCTGGCCGGCTTGCAGGCCGTCGCCGACGCCCACCCCGAGCAGGTCGCCAACGCCCGGGGCCGGGGTCTGTTCCTGGCCCTCGACCTGGCCGACCGGAGCCTGCGCGACCGGGTGGTCGCCGACCTGCACGATCGCGAGCACGTGATCGTGCTGGCCTGCGGCGAGCGGTCGCTCCGGTTCCGTCCCGCCCTGTCGGTCACCACCGACGAGATCGACGAGGCCACGTCCGCCGTGGCCCGGTCCGTCAGCCACGTCCTGGATCAGCAGAGCCTGGAGGAGAACAGCAAGTGAGCACCACCCGTACGGTCACGTCCGTCGTCGACGGCCAGCCCGTCACCGGCTCGACCATGATCACCAGCAGCAACCCCGCCCGACCCGGCGAGGTCGTCGCCGAGGTCAGCCTGGCCGACGCGTCGGTCTTCCTCGGGGCGGCGGAGTCGGCCCACAAGGCCCAGGCCGGCTGGGCCGCGGTCCCCGCGCCGGTCCGCGGGCGCGCCATCGCCCAGATCGGCCGGCTGATCGAGGCCAACGCCGAGGCCCTGGCCCGGATCGTCACCGCCGAGATCGGCAAGCCGTACGCCGAGGCGCTGGGCGAGGTGCGCGAGATCGTCGACACCTGTGACTTCTTCCTGGGTGAGGGTCGACGCCTGTACGGGCAGACAGTGCCCAGCGAGATGCCGGACAAGCAGCTGTTCACGTTCCGCAAGCCGGTCGGCACGATGGCGATCATCACCGCCGGCAACTTCCCGGTGGCTGTCCCGTCCTGGTACATCGTGCCGGCGCTGCTGGCCGGCAACACGGTGGTCTGGAAGCCGGCCGAGTACGCCGCGGCCAGCGCCGCCGCCTTCCACGAGCTGTTCGTCCGCGGTGGCGGGCTGCCCGACGGGGTGCTGAACATCGTGCACGCCGACGGAGCGGCGACCTTCGCCGGGCTGGACGCCGCCCTGGAGGCCGGGTTCGTCGACAAGGTCGGCTTCACCGGCTCGTCGGCCGTCGGGCGGGAGATCGGCGCGCTGACCGGACGCCACCTGCAGACCGCGTGCCTGGAGCTGGGCGGCAAGAACCCGCTGGTCGTCACCCCGAGCGCCGACCTCGACCTGGCCGTGGAGGGTGCCCTGTTCTCGGGCTTCGGCACCGGCGGCCAACGCTGCACCAGCCTGGGCACGGTGATCGTGCACGCGTCGGTGCACGAGGAGTTCCTGCGCCGCTTCAACGCGGCCGTCTCCGCGGCCCGGGTGGGCGACCCGACCCAGGACGTGCTGATGGGCCCGATGCTGGACGCGAAGTTCGCCGACCGCTACGAGGAGTACCTGGACTGGCTGCAGCCGCACCACCGGCCGCAGGGCGCCGTCGGCCGGATCGGCGACGACAACCCGCGGCACGGCTTCGTCGGCGAGGTCGGCGACGGGCTGTTCTACCACCCGGTGGTCGTCGACGGCGTCCGCCGCGGGGACCGGCTGTTCGAGGAGGAGACGTTCGGCCCGATCGTCGGCGTGACCACCTACCAGTCGCTGGCCGAGGCGATCGAGCTGGCGAACGCCCCCGGCTACGGGTTGTCGTCGGCCATCTACACCTCCGATCCGCAGGAGGCGTTCGCCTTCCGCGACGGCATCGGGGCCGGCATGGTCTCGATCAACAACTCGACCTCGGGCGCGGAGGCGCACCTGCCGTTCGGCGGCAACGGCAAGTCCGGCAACGGGTCGCGCCAGTCCGGCATCTGGGTGCTCGACCAGGTCACCCGCTGGCAGTCGGTCAACTGGGACTTCTCCGGTCGGCTGCAGAAGGCGCAGATGGACGTCGTCGAGCTGACCCCGGAGCTGGACTTCCGGCTCGACGCCTGATCTCCTGCCCCTGATGTCTCTCCCCCTCGAGCACTGATGACCACCCCCGACGAGACCCTCGACGCGCACCTGCGCGCCGCCCTCCCAGCGCTCCCGGACGCCGAGGTGTCAGCGCCTGTGGTCGCTCCGGCGACCACGGCGTCGACCCGGCGTGGTGGTGGGAGCTCTACCGGGCCCAGCTGCGCAGCCGTGAGCTCGACCTGGCGGCCCGGCGGCTGCAGCGGCAGGGTCGCGGTTTCTACACCATCTCCTCGGCCGGGCACGAGGCGAACGCCCTGGTGGCGCTGGCGCTGCGGCCGACCGACCCGGCGTTGCTGCACTACCGCTCGGGCGGCTTCTACTGTGCCCGGGCCGGTCAGGTCCCCGACTCGACGCCGGTGCGCGACGTGCTGCAGGGACTGCTCGGGGCCGCCGACGAGCCCATCGCCGGCGGCCGCCACAAGGTGTTCGGGCACGGGGAGCTGGCGATCATCCCGCAGACCTCGACCATCGCCTCGCACCTCCCGCGGGCGGTCGGTCTGGCCCTGTCGCTGTCCCGGGCGCAGCGGCTGAGGGTGGCGTCGCCGTGGCCGCCGGACAGCGTCGTGGTCTGCTCCTTCGGCGACGCCTCGGTCAACCACTCGACAGCCGTCGGCGCGATCAACAGCGCCCTCAACGCCGCCTTCCGCGGGCTGCCCGTCCCGCTGCTGCTGGTGTGTGAGGACAACGGTCTGGGCATCTCGGTGCCCACCCCCGCCGGCTGGATCGAGCAGACGTACGGCTCGCGTCCCGGTCTCACCTACCTGGCCGTCGACGGCGCCGACCCCGAGGCCGCTCGGCCGGTGATCGAGCAGGCGGTGGCGATCGCCCGGCAGCGGCGTACGCCGGTGTTCCTGCACCTGCGGACGGTGCGCTACCTCGGGCACGCCGGCAGCGACGTGGAGATCTCCTACCGGAACCCCTCGGCGGTGGAGGCCGAGCTGGCCGCCGACCCGATCCTGGGCACCGCCCGCGCCCTCCGGCAGCGGGGCGCCGCGGTGAGCGAGCTGCTGGCCGGCGTCGACGCCGTACGGGACGAGGTGGAGCGGTGACCGCGGCCGAGCTGGCCGGCGCTCCCCTGCTGCAGTCCTCCGCGCAGATCATGGAGCCGCTGTCCCCGCGTCGCCCGGCGGAGGTGGCCCGCGAGGTCGCCCGCCTGGTGCCGCGCCGCGCGAGCGCCGGCGACGCGGAACCGCCACCAGGGCGCACCCTGGCCGAGTCGATCAACGCGACCCTGGCCGAGCTGCTCGAGGCCGATCCCGCGAGTGACCGTGTTCGGCGAGGACGTCGGCACCAAGGGCGGGGTCTACGGCGTCACCCGTGGGCTGGCCCGTCGGTTCGGCCGGGCCCGGGTGTTCGACACCATCCTGGACGAGCAGTCCATCCTCGGCCTCGGACTCGGCGCCGGGTTGGCGGGGCTGGTGCCGATCCCGGAGATCCAGTACCTGGCCTACCTGCACAACGCCGAGGACCAGCTGCGCGGTGAGGCGGCCTCGCTGTCCTTCTTCTCCTCGGGCCGCTACCGCAACCCGCTGGTGGTGCGGATCGCTGGACTGGCGTACCAGAAGGGTTTCGGCGGGCACTTCCACAACGACAACGCGGTCGGCGTGCTCCGCGACGTTCCCGGCCTGGTGGTGGCCTGTCCGAGCCGCGGCGACGACGCCGCCGCCCTGCTGCGGACCTGCGTGGCCGCGGCCGCGACGGACGGGACGGTCTGCGTGGTGCTGGAGCCGATCGCGCTCTACCACACGCGTGACCTGCACACGCCCGGCGACGAGGGCTGGCTGAGTGTCGACGACGCTCGAGCACGCCGCGATCGGCCGGGCCCGCAGTCACGGCCCGCTCGGAGCCGACCTGACCATGATCACCTTCGGCAACGGGGTGCGACTGAGTCTGCGGGTGGCCGAGCGACTCCGGGCGCAGGGCATCACCGCCCGGGTCTGCGACCTGCGCTGGCTGGCGCCGCTGCCGATCGAGGACGTGCTGGTCGAGGCCCAGCTCACCGGTCGGGTGCTGGTGGTCGACGAGACGCGGCATGATGGTGGGGTCGGCGAGGGCGTCGTCACCGGTCTGGTCGAGCGCGGGTTCACCGGACCGATTCGCCGGGTGTCGAGCCTGAACTCCTTCGTACCGTTGGGAACCGCCGCTCAGCACGTGCTGCTGGGCGAGGACGACATCGAGAAGGCCGCCCACCTGGTGGCCGGAATGGACCGCAGATGACCGGAACCGCTCCCCTGGACCTGCTGAAGGTCGACCACCTGCTGTCCGCCGACGAGCGCGACATCCAGGCCACGGTCCGCGAGTTCGTGGACCAGCGGGTGAAGCCGTTCGTGGCCGACTGGTACGAACGCGGCGACATCGACCTCGGCATCGTCAAGGAGGCCGGCTCACTGGGTCTCCTCGGCATGCACCTGGAAGGGCTACGGCTGCGCGGGCACCAACGCCGTCTCGTACGGTCTCGCCTGCCTGGAGCTGGAGGCCGGTGACTCCGGGGTGCGCAGCCTGGTGTCGGTGCAGGGATCGCTGGCCATGTTCGCGCTCTGGCGCTGGGGCAGCGAGGAGCAGAAGCAGACCTGGTTGCCCGACCTGGCCGCCGGGGAGAAGATCGGCTGCTTCGGGCTGACCGAGGCCGACTTCGGTTCCAACCCGGCCGGGATGCGGACTCAGGCCCGGCGGGACGGTGACGACTGGGTGCTCAACGGCACCAAGATGTGGATCACCAACGGCTCGGTCGCCGACGTCGCTGTGGTGTGGGCGAAGGCCGACGCCGACCATGATCATCCAGCCGGCATCCGCGGCTTCGTGGTGCCGACCGACACGCCCGGTTTCTCCGCCCCCAAGATCACCAAGAAGCTGTCGCTGCGCGCGTCGATCACCTCCGAGCTGGTCCTGGAGGACGTCCGGCTGCCCGCCGACGCGGTCTTCCGGTGAGGTGATCGGGCTCAAGGGACCCCTGTCCTGCTTGAACGAAGCGCGGTTCGGGATCATCTTCGGCGCCCTCGGTGCGGCGCGCGACTGCCTCGAGACGGCGCTGGACTACGCCGCCACCCGGGAGGTGTTCGACCGTCCGCTGGCCTCGTTCCAGCTGACCCAGGCCAAGCTCGCCGACATGGCTCTCGAGCTGCAGAAGGGGTTCCTGCTCGCTCTGCACCTGGGCCGGCTGAAAGATGATCATCGGCTCGATCCGCGCCAGGTCAGCCTCGGCAAGCTGAACAGCGTCCGCGAGTCGCTGGCCATCGCCCGCGAGTGCCGGACGATCCTCGGCGCCAACGGGGTGACCCTGGAGTACCCGGTGCTCCGGCACGCCAACAACCTGGAGTCGGTGCTCACGTACGAGGGCACCTCCGAGGTGCACCAGCTGGTGATCGGTCAGGCGCTGACCGGGGTCGCTGCGTTCAGCTGACGAGGTCCCGGGCGGTGAGCCGGCTACGTCAGCGATCGGAGTGCAGTGTCAGTGCCGGCCAGTAGCGTTTCGCACAGGTGATCGATTCTGGGCGAAGGGTGGTCGGAGATGTCGGACGAGGCGGAGGCCGTGGCGCTCGACGAGTCGGCGGCGGATGCGTTGGCCGGGAAGATCTGCGCGGCCGCTTCCGTGGCGGCGCAGTCGGAGTGTCAGCTGCTGGAGCTGATCGGCGAGTTCGACGCCGGCGACGCCGTCCGCTGGTGGGACGGCGTCACGTCCCTCGCGCACTGGCTGTCCTGGGCCTGCTCCATGTCGCCCGGCACCGCTCGCGAACACGTTCGCGTCGCCCGCGCCCTGCGTCGGATGCCCACGATCCGTCAGGCGTTCTGGGAAGGCCGTTTGTCGTACTCGAAGGTCCGCGAAGCCACCCGAGTGGTCGATCTGGTCGATGACGCCGAGCTGTGCGAGCTCGCTCTCACTGCTACGGCGGCGCAGCTCGCCAGGACCGTCTCCGGCTATCGCACCGCCGCCGGCACCCGGCTCCACCAGGAGCGCGACCGCGGCCTGACCTGGACCGAGCGCGAGAACGGCACCATCGACCTGCGCCTCCGACTGCCGAAAGAGGAAGCCGCCGTGCTGCTGGCGGCGATCGCCGCCGCCCAGGACCAGTTCGGCAGCCCACCACCTCGACGGTCCACATCCGAGTCCAGATCCGAGCCTGGAACCGGGTCCGACACTGATACCGACACCGCGCCGGCTTACACCTCGGCCGATGCGATCCTCGATGTCGCGCGAGGGTTCTTGCGGACCGCTCCCGAGGACCGTTCGGGCGAGGATCGCACGCTGGTCGTCGTCCACGTGGGGCTCGACCAGCTCAGCAGCGACGAGGTCGGCTCCGTGGTCGAACCCGTCGGAGACGTTCCCGCGGGAACGTCGTCGCCGCCACAGGCCGCCTCGCCACCCCTGCCTCCCACACCCGCCCGGGAACCGACCTGCCACGTCCAGGGACTCAGCGGCATCGAACCCGAGACCGCTCGCAGGCTCGCCTGCGACAGCGACCTCCTCGGCGCCGTCCTCGACCGCCACCGCGACGTCCTCGCCCTCGGCCGTACCCACCGACTCGTCACCCGCGCCCTCCGCCGCGCCCTGATGATCCGCGACCAGCGCACGCTGCCAGTTCACCGGCTGCCACCAGTCCCGTCACCTCAAAGCCCACCACCTCCTCCACTGGGCCGACGGCGGACCCACCGACCTGGACAACCTGGTCCTGCTCTGCCAGTTCCACCACACGGCCGTCCACGAAGGCCAGATGACCATCCGGTGCATTCCACCAACCCCGACGACGCCAGCCACGTGGGAGTTCTGGATGCCCGACGGGACACCCCACCGCGACTGGTACACCGCCGAAGGACTGCTGAACTTCCTCGCTCAGCACGCCGACCGAAACCGCGCCGAGGAGCAACGCCGACAGCGGCTGAGCATGATCAGCACCGTGACCGGCTTCCACCACCCCGACGCCCAACGGATCCAACCTGGCTGGCGCGGCGAACGCTACGACCGTCACGAAGCCGTCCAGGCCCTCTTCCGCATGCCTGTGCGCGCCTCCGAGAACCAGAAGGCCGCCTGACCGTGCGCGACTTCGGACCCTGGGAGTTCCAGCTGATGCTGCTGCGCCGGATGGAGGACTTCCAACCCGGTCTGGTCCGCGATGCGCGGCCGGCGATGGGAGCCACCCGGGAGCAGCAGCGTGCCGCGCACCACCGGTGGCAGCAGCTGCTGCGCTCCACCCGCTTCGACCACGGTGTCCCCGGGGTGCGCGCCGTCCTGGGTCCGCCGGAGTCCGACGTGGAGGCCGACGACCGCGTACGGTCCGGTCCGCGAGCTCCGCTGGCGGCTGCCCTACCTGTGGCCCGAGCTGCGCTGGCGCGTGCTGAGCGCCCCGGACGGCACTGTGTGGCAGAGCGAGCTGGTCCGGGTCCGCGCCCGGGAGCCCGCCCTGCCGTCCGTCGACCGACTACCGGAACCGTGGTCGCTGGTGGTGGCCGACGTGGCCGCGCAGCGCGCCCATCACCGTGACGACACGATCACCAGCCGCACCGTGCTGTGGCTGCCGTCGGCTGACGGACACCGGCACCCTGCGACTCACGTTCGCCTGGGGTCTGCTGCAGGAGGCGGTCATCGACGATCCTCACCCGCGGGAGCGTGCTGGATGAATCCCGTCCTCAGGCACGAGCCAGCACTCAGACGTCCGGCGAGCCGTGACCCTGCGCTCGCCAGCGGTCGACGACCTCCTCGGCGATCACTGCCGGAGCCCGGTCGTCGGTGACTCACCGCGAAGTCCTCCCACCCGAGCCGCTCGCAGCAGCTCGGCGAAGGCGACACTGCGCTCACCGTAGGCCTCCAGCTCGGCCCGGACCTCGGCCGACAGCTCGCCGCCCCGGGTGCGCTCCTCGACCTCGCGGCGCAGCAGGATCCGCGCCCGGACGGTGTCGGGCCGTGCCGGTCAGCCGGCAGAAGCGTGAACCTCGCCTCGGGAATCGCCTGCTCGAACCGGGCCCGGTCCTCGACGGTGACCACGATGCCGGACACGACGAGCACGACGGACGCCAGCCGCGGCGAAGCCCGGCCCAGACCGCGCGCGAGGTTGTGCGCCACCAGCTCGGCCTGGTCCGCCGGATGCCGGCGCGCAGAAGCCCAGGTAGTCCGTGTCGACGTAGGCCACCGGGCTCCCCCGCCTCGGCCTCCGCCGCTCGGGCCAGGATCTCGTACGCCTCCCAGCCGACCGCCGACTTCCCGACGGCGTCGGCGCCGTAGAGCCAGAGCACCTGAGGAGTCATCCCGCCGACCCGACGATCCGGGGCGTCGTCCAGCAGACCGGCGACCAGCCCGCCGACGGCGTCGACCTCGATCAGGAAGCCGTCGTGGCCGTGGTCGGAGTGGATGATCACCAACGGGTCGGCGGTGGGGATGCCGGCGGCCAGCCGCGCGCTCTCGGCCACCGGGTAGAGCCGGTCGGAGTCGATGCCGGCCACCACCGTCCGGGCGGTCACCCGGCCCAGAGCCGCCTCGACCCCGCCCCGGCCGCGGCCCACGTCGTGGCTGTTCATGGCCTCGGTCAAGATCACGTACGAGCCGGCGTCGAAGCGGCCGAGCAGCTTGTCGCCGTGGTGGTCGAGATAGCTCTGGACCGCGTACCGGCCGCCGGCGGACGACCGACTCCCCGGCTCTGGTCCTGCCGACCGAAGCGGGTGGTCAGCTCGTCGGCCGAGCGGTAGGTGATGTGGGCGATCTGCCGCGCCACCGCCAGCCCGGCGACCGGGCCGACCTCGGGACCCGGCCCGGCGGTGCCACCGAGACCCCGCGGGAAGTCACCGCCGGCCCACGCCGGGTCGGCGGTGATCGCCCGCAGCTGCGCGTGGCACCAGGCGATCTGGTCGGCCGACGCCGCGGCAGTGGTGGCCAGCAGCATCAACCGCTCGACCCGCTCCGGCGCGGTGACCGCCCACTCGACCGCCCGCATCCCACCGGCCGACCCACCCAGCACCAGCGCCCAGCGGTCCAGCCCGAGCTGGTCGGCCAGGGCGATCTCGGCGGTCACCTGGTCGCGGGTGGTCAGCCGCGGGAACCGCGATCCCCACGGCTCCCCGTCCGGGGCCGCCGACGCCGGACCGGTCGAGCCCTGGCAGCCGCCGAGGATGTTGGGCGCCACGACGAACCAGCGTGTCGGTGTCCAGCGCCTGTCCCGGTCCGATCAGGTGTCCCCACCAGCCGGGGGTCGGGTGCCCGGGTCCCGCCTCACCGACGACGTGGCTGTCGCCGGTGAGGGCGTGCAGGACCAGCACGGCGTTGTCGCCGGCCGGCGACAGCTCGCCCCAGGTCTCGTACGCGAGCCGGACCCCGGGCAGCGCGCCGTCGGCCCAGACCGTGGTCGACCACTCCAACGGCAGCGCGCCCAGGTCGGCGAACCGGCGGTCGCCCACCGGGTCACCGGGTTGCCAGGCGGGGATCAGGCCTCCTTGGCGGCCCGGAACCCGGCGTCCAGATCGGCCAGGATGTCGTCGATGTTCTCGATCCCGACGGCCAGCCGGACCAGGCCCGGCGTCACGCCGGTCGAACGCTGCTCCGCCTCGCTGCAGCTGGCTGTGCGTGGTCGAGGCCGGGTGGATGACCAGCGACCGCACGTCACCGATGTTGGCCACGTGGCTGTGCAGCTCCAGGGCGTTGACGAACCGCTTGCCGGCCTCGAGCCCGCCGGCGATCTCGAAGGCCAGCACCGCGCCGGCCCCCTTCGGCGCGTACTTCTGGCCGAGCTCGTACCACTTGCTGGTCGGCAACCCGGCGTACGCGACGCTCTCGACCTCGTCGCGTCCGGACAGCCACTCCGCGACCCGGGTCGCGTTGGCGACGTGCCGCTCCATCCGCAGGCTGAGGGTCTCGATGCCCTGGGCCAGCAGGAAGGAGTTGAACGGCGACGCCGCCGGCCCGAGGTCGCGGAGCAGCTGCACCCGCGCCTTGAGGATGAAGGCCAGGTTGGCGCCGAGCGCGCTGCCGACGCCGAGGTCCGGTGCGTAGCGGAGACCGTGGTAGCTGGGGTCCGGCTCGTTGAACTGCGGGAACCGCTCCGGATCGGCGGCGTAGTCGAACCGGCCGGCGTCGATGATCGCGCCACCGATGGCGGTGCCGTGGCCACCGAGGTACTTGGTGGTGGAGTGCACGACCACGTCGGCGCCCCACTCCAGCGGCCGGATCAGGTACGGCGTGGCCACCGTGTTGTCGACGATCAGCGGCACCCCGACCTCGTGCGCCAGCGCGGGCCACGTTCTCGATGTCGAGGATGTCCTGCTTGGGGTTGGAGATGGTCTCGCCGAAGAACGCCTTGGTGTTGGGGCGGACGGCCGAGCGCCACGACTCGATGTCGTCGGGGTCCTCGACGAAGGTGACCTCGATGCCCATCTTCGGGAACGTGTAGTGCAGCAGGTTGTAGGTGCCGCCGTACAGGCTGGGGCTGGCCACGATGTGCGACCCGGTCTCGGCCACGTTCATCAGGGCCACCAGCTCCGCGGACTGACCCGGACGCGGTCAGCAGCCCGCCCGACGCCACCCTCCAGCGACGCCAGCCGCTTCTCCACCACGTCGGTGGTCGGGTTCATGATCCGGGTGTAGATGTTGCCGAACTCCTTCAGGGCGAAGAGGTTCGCGGCGTGGTCGGTGTCGTTGAAGACGTACGACGTGGTCTGGTAGATCGGCAGCGCCCGGGCACCGGTCGTGGGATCCGGCTCCTGACCGGCGTGGATCTGACGGGTCTCGAAGGACCAACTCTGGCTCATGGTCAGCAACGTAGTCCGGTCACCAGGGCAATGCCCAGTGTCTCGCTAGACAATCCGATCCGACCGGACGTGCGTACGAATGACGGGCACGGGGAGGCTGTGCGAACCGGCTCGGGCTCCTAGGATCGGGCCATGACATCGACGGTCCCGCTGCCGGCCCACCTGGAGGACGCGGTCCGCAGCGAGACCTCGCTGCGCCGGTTCCTGGAGGGCCTGCCCGGCGTCGACCCGGTCGGGGTGGAGCAGCGGGCGGCGGGCCTGGCCACCCGGTCGATCAAGAAGTCCGCCAAGCTCGCCGCCATCGACCTGGCCATCTCGATGGTCGACCTGACCACGCTGGAGGGCGCCGACACGCCGGGCAAGGTCCGCAACCTCTGCCGCAAGGCGATGCTGCCCGACCCGGAGTTCCCCGAGGTGCCGCGGACGGCGGCCGTCTGCGTCTATCCCGATCTGGCCGCGACGGCGGTGGAGACGGTGCGCGGCAGCGGCGTCAAGGTCGCCGCGGTCGCCACCGCCTTCCCGTCCGGTCGCTCCAGCGTCGAGGTGAAGCTGGCCGACACCCGGATGGCCGTGCAGGCCGGGGCCGACGAGATCGACATGGTGATCGACCGGGGCGCCTACCTGGCCGGCCGCTACGGCGTCGTCTTCGACCAGATCCAGCAGGTCAAGGCGGCCTGCGGGAACGCGCGGCTCAAGGTGATCCTGGAGACCGGTGAGCTGGCCACCTACGACAACGTCCGGCGGGCCTCCTGGCTGGCGCTGCTGGCCGGCGGCGACTTCATCAAGACCTCCACCGGCAAGGTGTCGCCGGCGGCCACCCTGCCCGTCACCCACGTCATGCTGCAGGCCGTCCGTGACTGGCGCGACCAGACCGGCGAGCAGCGCGCGGTGAAGCCGGCCGGCGGCATCAAGACGACCAAGGACGCGATCCGCTACCTGGTGGCGGTGCACGAGGTCGCCGGTCCCGAGTGGCTGGACCCGTACTGGTTCCGGTTCGGCGCCTCCTCGGTGCTGAACGACCTGCTGATGCAGCGCCGCACCCAGCTCTCCGGGCACTACTCCGGCCCCGACTACGTCACGATGGACTGAGGATCATGGCCACCGACCGCAGGAAGGACCGTTGATGGACTGGGAGTACGCCCCCGCGCCGGAGTCGGCGGCCATCGGCGCGATCAAGGACCGCTACCTGCCGTTCATCGACGGCACCTTCGTCGAGGGCGGCGGAGACGACCCTACCTGCCGTACATCGACGGGACCTTCGTCGAGGGCGGTGGCGAGGACCTGATCACGCACAGCCCGGGCACGGCCGAGCAGCTGTCGACCGTCTCCACCGTGAACGACGCCGACGTCGACCGGGCGGTGACGCGCTGCCCGGCGTGCGTACGACGACGTCTGGGGTCCGATGTCGGGCGCCGAACGCGGCAAGTACCTGTTCCGGATCGCCCGCGGCATCGCCGAGCGGGCCCGCGAGCTGGCCGTGGTGGAGACCCTCGACAACGGCAAGCCGATCAAGGAGACCCGCGACTTCGACGTGCCCACCGCGGCGCAGCACTTCTTCTACCACGCGGGCTGGGCCGACAAGCTGCAGCACCTGGGGCTCGGCGCGGACCCGCGTCCGCTCGGGGTGGCCGGTCAGGTCATCCCCTGGAACTTCCCGCTGCTGATGGCCGCCTGGAAGATCGCGCCGGCGCTGGCGGCCGGCAACACAGTGGTGATCAAGCCGGCCGAGACCACCCCGCTGTCGCTGCTGGTGCTGGCCGAGGTGATCGCCGACGCGGACCTGCCGCCCGGCGTGGTCAACATCGTGCCCGGGGCGGGTGACGTCGGCTCGACCCTGGTCAACCACCCCGGGCTGGACAAGGTCGCCTTCACCGGCTCCACCGGGGTGGGTCGCTCCATCCAGCAGAGCCTGGCCGGGACCGGCCGCAAGCTCACCCTGGAGCTGGGCGGCAAGGGCGCCAACATCGTCTTCGCCGACGCCGCCCTGGACCAGGCGGTCGAGGGCATCGTCAACGGCATCTTCTTCAACGCCGGCCAGGTCTGCTGCGCCGGCTCCCGGCTGCTGGTCCAGGAGTCGGTCGCCGAGGAGCTGCTGGCCAAGCTGCGGGCCCGGGTCGAGACCCTCCGGGTCGGCGACCCGATGGACAAGAACACCGACGTGGGCGCGATCAACTCCGCCCGCCAGCTGGAGCGGATCACCACGCTGACCCAGGCCGGCCGGGACGAGGGCGCGGAGGTGTGGTCGGCGTCCTGCCCGCTGCCCGAGCGCGGCTGGTACTTCCCGCCCACGCTGATCACCGCGGCCAGTGCCTCGATGCGGGTGTCCCGGGAGGAGATCTTCGGGCCGGTGCTGACGGTGCTGACCTTCCGCACGCCCGACGAGGCCCTGGCCAAGGCCAACAACACCCCGTACGGCCTGTCGGCGGGGGTGTGGACCGAGAAGGGTTCCCGGGCCATGGGCATGGCCGCGGGGCTGCGGGCCGGGGTGGTGTGGGACAACACGTTCAACCGCTTCGACCCGGCCGCCTCCTTCGGCGGCTACGGCGAGTCCGGCTTCGGCCGCGAGGGTGGGCCGTCCGGGATGGCGGCCTACCTGGACACCGACGACGAACCGGTGCTCGCCCCCACCCGCCGCGAGAGGAAGGGTCGCCGATGAGCCACCTGGCCGTGCCCAAGACGTACAAGCTCTATCTGGGTGGGAAGTTCCCGCGCTCGGAGTCCGGTCGCACCTACCAGCTGCGGGACGCCGACGGGAAGCTGCTGGCCAACGCCGCCCGGGCCTCCCGCAAGGACGCCCGGGACGCCGTGGTCGCCGCCCGCAAGGGCTTCGCCGCCTGGTCCGGGGCCACGCCCTACAACCGCGGCCAGGTGATCTACCGGATCGCGGAGATGCTGGATGCCCGCCGGTCCGAGTTCGTCGAGCTGCTGACCAGCGGCGGAGCCGCGGAGGCGGCGGCCGGCGCCGAGGTCGACGCCGCCGTCGACCGGTTGGTGCACTACGCGGGCTGGACCGACAAGCTGCCCGCCGTGTTCGGCTCCAGCAACCCGATCTCGGGACCGTACTTCTCCTACTCCGCCCCCGAACCCACCGGCGTGGTCGCCGCGTTCGCCCCGACCGGTGCCCCGCTGCTCGGGCTGGTCTCGGTGATCGCCCCGATCCTGGCCGGCGGCAACGCCTGCGTCGTGGTCGCGGCCGAGGCCGACGCCTACGTGGCCGTCACCTTCGGCGAGGTGCTGGCCACCTCCGACGTGCCCGGCGGGGTGGTGAACCTGCTGACCGGGTCGAGCGCGGAGATCGGTCCGCACCTGGCCGCCCACGCCGACGTGGACGCCCTCGACCTGACCGGGGCGGACGGCGAGCTGGGCGACGGGCTCGAACGCGCCGCCGCGGGCACCATCAAGCGGGTCTACCGGCCGAAGGGCACCCCCGACTTCACCGCGACGCCCGGCACCGGCCGGTTGCGGGCGTTCCTGGAGATCAAGACCGTCTGGCACCCGACCGGCGCCCTGTCGCTCGCGGGCGGCTCCGCCTACTGAGGTGACCGTCCCGCACTCCCCCGGTGCCACCCACCGGGCGCAGGTCGTGCTGCTCGCCGGTCCGTCGGGCAGCGGCAAGTCGCGGGTGGCCGCGCTGTCGACCTGCCCCCAGCTGCGGCTGGACGACTTCTACCTCGACCTCGACCACCCGGGGCTCCCACGCACGCTGGGCATCGTCGACTGGGACGACATCGCCAGCTGGGACGCCGACGGCGCGCTGGCGGCCATCGTCGCCCTGTGCACCACTGGCGAGGCGCGGGTGCCGTCGTACGACATCGCCAGCAGCCGCCGGACCGGCCGGCACGCGCTGGATCTGGAGGGGGCGGGCTGCGTCGTGGCCGAGGGCCTGTTCGCCGCCGACCTGGTGGCCGCCTGCCGCCGGGCCGGGGTGCTGGGTGACGCGCTCTACCTGGACCGGCCCCGGTTGCTGACCATGCTGCTGCGGTTCGGCCGCGACGTGCGCGAGCACCGCAAGCCGGTCGGGGTGCTGCTGCGCCGCGGCGTGGCCCTCTTCCGGGCCGAGCCGGCGATCCGCGCCCGGGCGCTGGCACTGGGCTGCCGACCGGTCAGCCTGCGGAAAGCCCTCCGCGTGGTCGAGGCGAGGATGCACACTAGGTCCTCGTGAGTGAACCCCAGCAGCTGCGGATCGCCTACCAGGGCGAGCCCGGTGCCAACTCCCACATCGTCTGCGTCCAGCACTACCCCGACGCCGAGGCGCTGCCCTGTGCGTCGTTCGAGGACGTGTTCGCCGCGGTGGACTCCGGTCAGGCCGATCTGGCCCTGATCCCGATCGACAACTCGATCGCCGGTCGGGTGGCCGACATCCACCACTTCCTGCCCGGTTCGGGGCTGCACATCATCGCCGAGCACTTCCTGCGGATCCGCTTCCACCTGATGGGCGTGCCCGGGACCACGCTGGAGACGATCAAGACCGTGCACAGCCACGTGCACGCCCTCGGCCAGTGCCGCAAGATCATCGCCGAGCACCACTGGCGGCCGCTGATCGCCGGGGACACCGCGGGCGCGGCCCGGGAGATCGTGGAGGCGAACGACATCACCCAGGCATCGATCTCCCCGCCGCTGGCCGCCGAGATCTACGGCCTGGAGGTGCTGGCCCGCGACATCGAGGACGAGGAGCACAACACCACCCGGTTCGTGCTGCTGTCGCCGGAGTTCGTGCAGGCGCCGGCGGGCAACGGCCCGGTGGTGACGTCGTTCATCTTCAACGTCCGCAACCTGCCGGCCGCGCTCTACAAGGCGCTCGGCGGGTTCGCCACCAACGGCGTCAACATGACCAAGCTGGAGTCGTACATGGTGGACGGCCAGTTCACCGCCACCCAGTTCCTGGCCGAGGTCGACGGCCACCCGGACGACCTCGGGCTCAGCCGGGCACTGGAGGAGCTGACCTTCTTCACCACCGAGGTGAAGGTGCTCGGCGTCTACCCGGCCGACCCGTTCCGGTTGACCTGACCCCGGATCGGGACCTGGAATCGGGTCCCGGATCAGGAACCGAGCAGCACGAAGGTCGCCGCCGCGGTGGGCGGCAGTCGGTAGTCGTAGCCGAAACCGGTCACCGGCCACGGGACGTTCTGGATCCGGCGGCCGTCGTTGTAGTAGCCGATCACCCGGGAACCGTCGGTCAGGGTGGCGCTGTCGCGGACCAGGTCCCGGCCGACCGGTCCGGGGCTGCTGGTCACCTCCGCCCGACGCAGCTTCAGCTCGGCGACCGACCACCAGCTGCCCGAGGTGGTCCCGCTGGAGATCCGGAGATAGCGGGCCGTGGTGGCGGGCAGCGCGATGATCATCTCGCCGGTCCGCCCCGGTCCGCGGGCCACCGAACGCCAGCTCGACCCGTCGTCGGACACCTGGACGACGTAGGAGCGCAGGTAGTCACCGGTGCTGGCGCCGACGTCGAGCGACACCTCGGAGAACGTCTGCGCCGACCCGAGGTCCACGGTCAGGCTCATGTCGGTGTCCTGGCCCTCGCCGGAGCTCCACCGGGTAGCGGGGTCGCCGTCGCTGAGGTTGGCCAGCGGGTCGTCGGGCGTGGGCGTGACCCCGGCGGCGGTCACCGTCCAGTCCGACCGGTCCAGATCGGTGGCGGTCCCGGTGCGCCGCAGCTCGGCGCCGTACGGCACGGCGTACGCGAGCCAGTCCTGGCCCAGCTTCACCTGGCTCATCGCCGCGATCACGTCCGGTCCCACGCTGGCGGTCAACCGGCCACCCGGGGTCCCGGCCGGACCGCGGCCGTAGTCGAGGTCCACCCAGCCGAGGTCGCCGGCCGGCGCGAGCCGGTCGGGTGCGGTGAAGCGGTAGGTGGCGGCGGCGCCGGGAGCCAGGGTGGCCGAGACGTGCCGGTCACCGACCGCGAGCTCCACGGGAGCGGCCTGATGGCCCTGGTTGTGCGCCACCACGACCAGCGAGCCGTCCCGGTTGCGGTAGGCCACGTTGCTCACCGGCGAACCGACCGGCTGCGACGACCCGATCCGGACCGCTCCAGGGGAGACGAACCGGCTCGCGTGGGCCAGCGCCCAGTACTCCAGGTTCTTGGTCACCGTGCCGTCGTCGTTGACCGTGACCACGCCCCGACACGTCGTGCACCCGCCGATGAACGGGCCGTTGCGCTGGTCCAGGGCGAGGTTCCACAAGATCACCGACTGGCCCCAGTTGCGAGGCACACCGATGACGGAGTCCATGGTCAGGTCGAACGCCTGGTCGGCGGTGCCCTGCCACTCCCCGCCCGAGCACTCGGTCAGGAACGCCTGCGCGTGCGGGTAGTTGTTGTGCGACACCGACTGGGCCGACACCTGGCCGCCGTAGCAGTGCCAGGCGGTGCCGGGCACGTAGCGGGCCGCCCGCCGGTCGGTGTAGATCGCCTCCGGGTAGTCGGTGACGTCCCAGTTGTGGTCGTACGCCAGGATCGTGGTGTCGTCCAGGCCGGCCCGGTCCAGCGCGGGTCCGAGCTGGCGGCCGAGGAACCGTGCCGCCTGGTCCGGCATCACCCCCATCCCCGGGTAGTCCTCCGGTTCGTAGAGCGGCTCGTTCTGCAGCGACACGTAGTCGGTCGGGATGCCTGCCTTGGCGTACGCCTTGATGAACCTCACGAAGTACTCGGCGTACGCCTTCTCGTACGTCTTCTTCAGCGACCCCTGGACCAGCGAGTCGCTGTCCTTCATCCAGCCCGGCGCGCTCCACGGGGTGGCCATGAAGCTGAGCCGTGGGTTGAGCGCGTACGCCTCCCGCAGCCGCGGCAGGATGTAGGCGCGGTCGTGCGCGATGCTGAAGTCGGACAGGTCGCGGTCGGTCTTCCCGGCCGGCTGGTCGTCGTAGGAGTAGGCCGAGCCCACGGCGAAGTCCGACGCCCCCATCGGCTGGCGCAGCATCGACAGGCCGATGCCGTCGGAGCGGGAGAACAGATCGGTCATGATCGACCGGCGGGCCGTGGCCGGCAGCTGCGACAGGGCGTACGCCGACGAGTCCGTCATCGAGGCACCGAAGCCGGTCATCGTCTGGTAGCGCCGCGTCGGGTCGATCCGGATCGCCTCGTCGTCCACGGACCCGCGTTGCCAACGCAGCGTCGGCTGGCGCTCCAGCCGCTGGTCGGTGCCGAGGTCGGTGACCCAGGAGTCGACGCCGGCCCCCCAGCCCCGGACGGGAGCCGCGTCGACCGGGGCCGTCACCGTGCTCAGGATGAGAACAGCTGTCAGACCGGCGCCGATCAGTCGGAGAACAGCCCTGTTCTGGGAGAGCAGGCCTCTGTTCGCTTCGACGACAGCTCTGGAATGGGCCACGGATCCTCGCTTCGCTGCGTGATTCCCGGCCACCGGGTTAGTCTGATCCCGGCTCGGGGCCGTACGACTTCTGGAGTTCGTCATGCTACGACGCCTGTCCCGCGCCGTCACCACCACCGCTCTCGTCAGCGCCGTGGTCGCGTCCACCCTCACCACCACCGCCCCGACCGCCGAGGCGGCGGCCCCGAAGCTCACCGTGACCACGGTGGCCAGTGGCCTGTCGGTGCCCTGGGACCTCACCTTCGTGGGGTCGCTGATGATCTTCGACCAGCGTCCGGGCGGGGTCTGGTCCAAGCGCGGCTCGGCGGCGCCGAAGAAGATCTCGATGCCGCTCCCCCGCATCTACGCCAAGGGTGAGGCCGGCATGCTCGGGGTGGTGGCCGACCCGGGGGCAGCCACGAACAAGTACTTCTACACCTGCATGGCGGTGGCCAACAGCAACGGCACCCCGCACGGGGTCGAGGTCTGGAAGTGGCGGCTGACCTCCGACACCAGCGCGGTCAAGGTCAAGGCGCTGATCACCGGCATCCCGTTGAACAAGACGGGCCGGCACTCCGGCTGCCGGCTGCGCTTCCGGTCGGCCAGCATGCTCTACGTCGGCACCGGCGACGCCGCGAACGGCACCAACCCGCAGAACCTGAAGTCCCTGGGCGGCAAGGTCCTCCGCGTCCGCAGCGACGGCTCGATCCCGTCCACCAACCCGTTCTTCCGCAAGGGCGGCAACGCGAGGTACGTGTGGACGTACGGTCACCGCAACGTCCAGGGCCTGGCGTTCCGCAAGGGCGACGACAAGCTCTACAGCGCCGAGCACGGGCCGACCCGCGACGACGAGGTCAACCGCGTCCTCAAGGGGCGCAACTACGGCTGGTCACCCACACCCGGCTACAACGAGGGCCGGTCGATGACTGACAAGAAGCGCTACCCGAAGGCCTACAGCGCCAAGTGGCGTTCCGGGAAGCCGACGGTCGCCACCAGCGGAGCGACCTTCCTGTCCGGCTCGGCCTGGCAGTCCTGGAACAACAAGCTGGTGGTGGCGAAGCTCAAGGGCCAGGGTGTGATGGTGCTGACCGTGTCGTCATCGGGCAAGACCACGCTGTCGGCCACCACCCTCACCGGGCACGGACGGATCCGCACGGTGCAGCAGGGTCCCGACGGCGCGCTCTACGTCACGACCTCCAACGGCACCGGCGACTCGATCCTCAAGGTCACCCCGCGCTGAGCGGTGCGAGGCAGGGCCCGGGGAGCGAGGCAGAGCCGGGGAAGCGACGCCGATCCGGGGCTCAGGCGTCGGCGGCGGTGAGGGCCACCGCCTCGTCGACGGTCTCCTCGACCAGGTGGGTGTCGATCCGGGCCAGGTGGCTGCGGCCGACGAACAGCACGCCGGCGGCGACCAGCAGACCGGCGCAGCCGATCCAGTAGGGCGCACCGTTGCCGAGCACGCCGGCGATGACTCCCGCGAGTGCCGGGGCGGCGGCCCCGCCGACGAAGCGGACACCGGAGTAGGTGGACGAGGCCACGGTGCGGGGCAGGTCGGTGGCTTCCATCACCGACTCGGTGAGCACGGTGTTCATCACGCCGAGGAAGAGGCCGCCGACCACGATGCCTGAGATCAGGACGGTGAGGTTCGTGACGTTCAGGGCCAGCACGGCCATCACCACCGCCAGCGCGCCGAGCATGGCGTACAGGGTGCGGCGGCGACCGAACCGCCGGGTCAGCACCGGAGCGACGAAGACCGAGGTGACGGCCAGGGCGAGACCCCAGCCGCAGAAGATCAGTCCGAGCTCATGGGCGCCGAAGTGCGCCACCCCGGCGGCCTGGGCCGCCGCCTCCAGCGGGAACGGGCTCCAGGCCAGCAGGCTGAAGAAGCCGAAGTTGTAGAACAGGGCGGCCAGCCCCAGGGTGAGCAGGGCCGGGTGGCGCAGCGCCCGGAAGGTCGCGGTGAGGGCTACCGGTTCCGGTCGTGACTCTCCCTTGCCCAGCAGGATCAGCAAGGCGACCAGGGCGATCGCCATCAGCACGGCGGTGCCGAAGAACGGTCCCCGCCAGGAGATGCTGCCCAGAGCGCCCCCGAGCAGCGGTCCGATCGCGATGCCCAGACCGAGGGCCGCCTCGTACAGGATCACCGCGCTGTTGGCGCCGCCGCTGGCGGCTCCGACGATGGTGGCCAGCGCGGTGGAGATGAACAGCGCGTTGCCCAGACCCCACCCGGCGCGGAAGCCGATGATCATGCCGACCGAGTCCGACGCCCCCGCCAGCGCGGCGAAGACCACGATCAGCCCGAGGCCGGCCAGCAGCGTCTTCTTCGCCCCGATCCGGCTGGAGACGTAGCTGGTGAAGAACATGGCGAAGCCGGTCACCAGCAGGTAGCTGGTGAACAGCAGCATCGTCTGGGCCGCGGTGGCGCCGAGGTCCGCGCTGATGGCCGGCAGGATCGGGTCGACCAGACCGATCCCCATGAAGGCGATCACGCAGGCGAACGCGACGGCCCAGACGGCCTTCGGCTGTCGGAGCAGGGACGGTGATGCGGCGTGCGCGGACACGGGTGGGACCTCCAGAACGAACATTTACTTAGCCTGACTATGTAAATGTTAGCACGGAACGTCCCGCCGGGGCTGCGGCGCTGCTCACAGCGACCGCAGGCCGACGTCGGGCGGATCAGGCGGGGATCAGGTCAGACGGGCGAAGTCCGGGCCGGTCTCGCCCAGCTTCTCGTCCAGCTTGGCGAACAGCGGGCTGGGCTTGGCCAGGGGCTTGCCGGCCTCGATCGGGACGGACTCCCAGCGGGCCTGCTCGCCGGCGTAGTCCCCCATCAGCACCGGGTAGTCCGGGCCGCCCTCCTCCGAGACCGTACGGATCTCCGGCTGCGCCGCCCACACGCCCGAGCCGCCGAGGGCCTCGTGCACCTGCTGGCTGGCGTGCGGCAGGAACGGGGTGAGCAGCGTGTTGGCGTCGGAGACCACCTGCAGCGCGGTGTGCAGCACCGTGTCGCGCCGGGCCGGGTCGTCCTTGAGCTTCCACGGCTCGCTGTCGGAGATGTACTTGTTGGCCGAGCCGACCACCTTCATCGCCTCGCCGATGGCCTGCTTGAAGCGGTTCCGCCGCAGCAGAGCGCCGACGGTGTCGAAGGCCTGCTTGGACGAGGCCAGGAGGGCGTGGTCGACGTCGCGCAGATCCAGCGCCTCGGGGATCGCGCCGACGTTCTTGTGCGCCATCGAGACCGACCGGTTGACCAGGTTGCCCCACTCGTTGGCCAGCTCGAAGTTGTTGCGCCGCACGAACTCGTCCCAGGTGAAGTCGCTGTCCTGGTTCTCGGGTCCGGCCACCGCGATGAAGTAGCGCAGGGCGTCGGGACCGAACTCGTTCAGGAAGTCACCGACGTAGATGACCTGCCCGCGCGAGGTCGAGAACTTCGAGCCGCTCATGGTCAGGAACTCACTCGAGACCACCTCGTCGGGCAGTCGCAGCTCCCCCAGCGGACCGACCTGGCCGCCGTGGTCGCCCTGGCCGTTGTGACCGAGCAGCATGCCCGGCCAGATGACTGAGTGGAAGACGATGTTGTCCTTGCCCATGAAGTAGTAGCTGAGGGCCTCGGGGTCCTCCCACCACTTCCGCCAGGCCTCCGGGTCGCCGGTGCGCTGGGCCCACTCGACCGAGGCCGACAGGTAGCCGATCACCGCGTCGAACCACACGTAGAGCCGCTTCATCGGCTGGTCGCGCCACCCGTCCAGCGGGATCGGCACCCCCCAGTCCAGATCGCGGGTGATGGCCCGCGGCTTGAGGTCGGCCAGCAGGTTCTGGCTGAACTTCAGCACGTTGGGGCGCCAGTCGGTCCGGGCGGACAGCCAGCTGCCCAGCGATCCGGCCAGCGCGGGCAGGTCGAGGAAGAAGTGCTCGGTCTCCACGAACTTCGGGGTCTCGCCGTTGATCCGGCTGCGCGGGTTGATCAGGTCGACCGGGTCGAGCTGGTTGCCGCAGTTGTCGCACTGGTCGCCGCGCGCGCCGTCGAAGCCGCAGATCGGGCAGGTCCCCTCGATGTAGCGGTCCGGCAGCGTCCGCCCGGTGGACGGCGAGACCGCGCCGAGGGCCCGCTTGGCCACCACGTACCCGTTGTCGAACAGACCCTTGAAGACGTCCTGCACCACCCGGTAGTGGTTCCGGGTCACGGTGCGGGTGAACAGGTCGTACGACAGCCCGAGACCCTGCAGGTCGCCGGCGATCACCCGGTTGTACTTGTCCGCCAGCTCACGGGTGGTCAGACCCTCGCGCTCGGCCTGCACCGAGATCGGGGTGCCGTGCTCGTCGGTGCCGGAGACCATCAGCACGTCGTGGCCGCTCATCCGCATGAACCGGGAGAAGACGTCGGAAGGGACACCGAAACCGGAGACGTGACCGATGTGACGCGGGCCGTTGGCGTACGGCCACGCGACAGCGGTCAGGATGCGCGAGCTCATGTCGACCACCCTAGTGCGGCGAACGAGGTCACGAGTCCTGATATCGCCCCCGCCGACCGAGCCTTGTGTTTACAACGTAAAGTCCCAACGACGACCTGGACGCCGACGGAGACGAGACCCAGTGAGCACCAGCCTGACCCGAGCGCGGACATCCACCGCTGCCCGGTGGCGCCGTGACCGGGTGCTGATCTTGATGGCCGTCCCGGGCATCGCCGCCCTGCTCGCCTTCCACTACCTGCCGCTGCTGGGCAACGTGATCGCCTTCCAGGACTACCAGCCCTTCCTCGGCATCGGCGGCAGCGCCTGGACCGGCCTGCAGAACTTCGCCGTGATCGTGAACGGCGACCCGGACTTCCTCAACGCGGTCCGCAACACCTTGATCCTGACCGTGGTCCAGGTGATCTTCGTCTTCCCGATCCCGATCGTGCTGGCCCTGCTGCTGAACAGCCTGCTGTCGGAGCGGATGCGCCGGATCGTGCAGAACGTGCTCTACCTGCCGCACTTCCTCTCCTGGGTCGTGGTGGTGGCGATCTTCCAGCAGCTGCTCGGCGGCAGCGGGCTGCTCAACAGCTTCCTGCGGGCCCGCGGGGCCGACCCGGTCGACATCATCTCCAACCCCGACGTGTTCATCGGGCTGCTCACCTCGCAGGTGATCTGGAAGGACTCCGGTTGGGCCACGATCTTGTTCCTGGCCGCCCTCACCCAGGTCGACCAGAGCCTCTACGAGGCCTCAGCGATCGACGGCGCCAGCCGGATCCGCCAGCTCTGGCACGTCACCCTGCCCGCCCTGCGTGGCGTGATCATCCTGCTGTTGATCCTCCGCCTCGGCGACTCCCTGAACGTCGGTTTCGAGCAGATCATCCTGCAGCAGCAGGCAGTCGGGTTCGAGGCCAGTGAGGTGATCGACACCTACGTGTTCAACTTCGGGATCCTGGGCAGCAACTGGGGCACCGCCGCCGCCGTCGGTCTGGTCAAGGGTCTGATCGCCACGGTCTGGTCATCGGCGCCAACAAGGTGGCGCACGTCTTCGGCGAGGACGGGGTGTACCGCTCATGACCGGAACCGCCACCCGAGCAGCCGGTCGGCCGCTGACCCGAGCCCGCGACCACCACCCGCCGGCGCCGGTCGGGCCGGACCGGTCGGCCGGGGACCGCAGAACCGACCGGGTCTGCCGGAGTCGCTGCTCAAGCTGATCGTGCTCGGCCTGGCCTGCCTGGCCGTGGTGGTGCCGTTCGTCGGCATCGTCTCCACCAGCCTGTCCAGCCGTGAGCACCTCGATGCTTCCGGCGGCTTCGTGCTGTGGCCGGACACACCGACGCTCGACGCCTACCGCACCGTGCTGTCGGGCGGGGTGGTCACCACCGCCCTGCTGGTCAGCATCGGCGTCACCGCTGGTCGGCACGGTGCTCAGCGTGCTGGTCAGCGCGATGCTCGCGTACGGTCTCAGCCGGCCGGGCAGCTTCGGCTCCCGGCCCGCCCTGCTGATCGTGCTGCTCAGCCTGCTGTTCAGCCCCGGCATCATCCCGCTCTACCTGACCGTGCGCGGCTTCGGTCTGATCGACACCTTCGCCGCGCTGATCCTGCCCGGGGTGGTGAGCGCCTTCAACGTGATCGTGCTGCGGTCCTTCTTCCTCAACCATCCCGGCCGAGCTGCTGGAGAGCGCCCGGATCGACGGCGCCGGCGACTGGCAGATCTTCACCCGGATCGTGGCGCCGCTCTCCAAGGCCGTGCTGGCGGTGATCGGGCTCTTCTACGCCGTCGGCTACTGGAACTCCTTCTTCAACGCGCTCATCTACCTCAACGACCAGAGCCGGTGGCCGCTGCCGCTGGTGCTGCGCACCTACGTGCTGAACAACACCCAGCTGTCGGCCTCCGACGTCGCCGCCGGCGCGGAGTCCCTCCCGGCCCAGCCCGCCCTGCAGATGGCCATGCTGCTGATCGCGATCGTCCCGATCCTGATCGTGTACCCGTTCCTGCAGCGGCACTTCACCAAGGGCGTCATCACCGGGGCGGTGAAGGGATGAGCACGGCGCAGCTTCCTCGGCCTGGCCGGCGGTCTGGCGCGCCGCAGCTGTCGGTCTGACCGCCGCTGAGCGGGCTGCTCGACCCGGCCGCCGGTGCTGGACGCCGCCGGTCCGCCGGTGCGCCGCCCCGGCCTACCGGGCCCGCACCGACCTGCCGAAGCCGGTCATCGCCGGCACCGCCGACGGGATCATCCCCAGCACCTACCTGCGCTACCCCGCGCAACCCGGTGATCACCGTCGCCGGCGCGCCCGGGCGACGGCCGGCCCGGTCTCGCGTCCTGACCCAGACCTTCTCGCCCATCCCGCCGGCGGTGCAGCGACAACCCGGTCTGGTCCAACCTGAACGCCGCCCTCGGGTCGCCGCTGCAGATCCAGATCGTTCCCCAGGCCGACTACAAGATCAAGTTCGCCACCGTGGTCGCCGGCGACACCCTGCCGGACCTGTTCTTCGCCTCCCCCGACTTCCCCCGGATGCCCGAGCTGATGGCGGCCCGGGCGGTCGATCTGTCCGATCACCTGTCGGGCGGCGCCGATGCTGGACTACCCGAACCTGGCCAACCTGCCGACCGCCTGCTGGGACGTCGGTCGCTTCAACGGACGGCTCTACGGGCTGCCGTCACCCCGTGGAGCGATGCAGAGCGGGATCCTGCTCCGCCGCGACGACCTGCTGGCCAAGCGCGGCATCGAGGGCGAGCTGTCGGCCAGCTTCAACGAGTTCGCCGGCATCTGCGCGGGAGGTCAACGACCCCCGCGCCGGGGTCTGGGCGCTGACCGCCGTGCCGTTGCAGTTCATCCGCAACATGCTGTCGCATCCCCAACTTCTGGCGCTTCGACGGCACCACCATGCTGAGCTGGTGGACCGCGCCGGAGCAGGAGCAGGCGCTGGAGGCCGGCCGCAGCCTGTTCGCCGACGGGCTGGTCAACCCCGACGCCTTCGCCGCTCCCAACAAGAAGACCTGGTTCTCCACCGGCAAGGCCTACTTCACCGACGACGCCTTCGCCTCCTGGCCGCAGTACTACGCCGGGGTCGAGGACGAGAGCTTCGACATGAGCGGCTGTCGCCATCCCCGCCTTCCACGGCGGCGGGCACCGGCAAGCTGTGGCTGAGCTTCCCGTCCTACGGGTTCGCCGCCGTCGGCCAAGCACGCGGCCGACCGGGTCCAGACCATGCTGCGGATCGCCGACTACCTCGCCGCGCCGTTCGGCAGCGCCGAGTACCTGACCGTGCGCTACGGCGTGCCCGCGCCGACTACGAGCTCGCCGACGGCAACCCCTCGCCGACCGGCAGCACCGGTGCGGCCAGCCAGCTCGGGGTCAAGTTCGTCACCGACGCGCCGATCGTCAACTTCGTCCCGGGTCGGCCGGCGGCTGCCCGGCAGCTCGACGGGCTGCTCCGCCGGCTGGTGCCGGACGCCCTCGCCAACGACGCCGTCTACCTCTACTCCAAGACCGTCGCCGACCGGTTCGCCGGCTCGCAGACCCGGTTCTCCAGCCTGGAGAACGACATCCTGCAGGGTCGCCGGCCGGTCAGCGACTGGCGGGCCGAAGCCGACTCCTGGCAGGCCCGCTACGGCGCCCAGATGAGCGCGGAGCTCACCGAGGCCTACCACGCCGCCGGTCGGGGCTAGGCCGTCGGATCCGGGTCAGGCCGTCGGATCCGGGACCTCCGCGCGGGTGCGGTGGTTCGCCAGGTTTCAGGCCGGCTTGACCGCCTGCAACGTGTACGTCAACGGCATCCGGTCCGGTCGGTCGGGAAGCCGGAACTCCCCGTCCTCGTCGGCCACCATGTCCGGCATCGCCTGCCAGGGAACGCTGCGGTGCTCCTCGAAGCCGGTGATGGTCAGACCAGCTGTGAGCAGCGCGGTGATGATGTCCCCGAGGCCGTGGTTCCACTGGGCCGAGCGGGTCTGGACGAGCTCGGCGTCGGTGTCGACGTAGGTCCCGGGCTCGTCCCACAGGATCGGCTCACCGCGCTCGAAGTAGGGGAAGTCGATGATCAGCGACCCGTCCATCCGGTCCTGGTCGACCGACCAGAGCACCGGATGGCCCTCCCGGATGAAGAACCGGCCGCCGGGCTTCAGCAGGGCCGCGATCACCTGCGCCCACCGGGCCACGTCGGGCAGCCAGCAGAGCACGCCGATCCCGGTGTAGACGAGGTCGTACGACTCCGCCCCCAGCACCTCGACCGCGTCGTAGACGTCGGCGACGTGGTAGTCGATCGGCGTCCGCGCGGCGGCGGCCAGGGCGCGGGCCTGCTCGACGGAGGCGGCGGAGAAGTCCAGCCCGGTCATGGTCGCGCCGAGCCGCGCCAGCGACAGGGTGTCGGTGCCGATGTGGCACTGCAGGTGGACGCCGCGGAGTCCGGTCAGGTCCCCCAACCGCGGTCGGTCGAACCGGACCACGTCGGACACGCGCTCCGGATCGGCCACCAGACGCTCGATCGCGTAGTCGGGAGACGCCGCGTGCGCAGGCGCCCGCTCGTCCCACATGGCCCGGTTCAAGGCGAGGTACTCGTCCATTCCTCGACCCTAGATCCCAGCGCACTCGGTGCCCGACCAGTCCCGCACAATCCATCCACGGGCGCCTTTTCGCGGCCGTCCGAGCCCTCTGGCCGGCAATTTCCATCCACGGACGACTTCTCGCGGCCGTCCGAGCCGCCCGGCCGGCAAATTCCATCCACGGACGACTTCTCGCGGCCGCCCGAGCCGCCCGGCCGGCAACATTCCATCCACGGACGACTTCTCGCGGCCGCCCGAGCCCCCCGGCCGGCAAATTCCATCCACGGACGACTTCTCGCGGCCGTCCGAGCCCCTGGCCGGCAATCTCCGTCCGTGGATGGAATTGCCGCCAGCCGCGGCAGTGCCGAGTCGCCAGCCCGGCGGCCCAGCCACCAGCCCGACAGCCCCTCGTCGTCAGCGGGGCCGACAGCCCCCTCGTCGTCAGCCGGGGCCGACAGCGCCTCACAGCAGCGGCGACACCAGCCGGGAGACGCCCTCCTTGACCGCCCAGACGTAGCGGTTGCCGAACGCGGCGGTCCGGTCGAACGGGGTGCACAGGGTCAGGTCGTCGAGGTAGATGTCGCGGAGCCGGGCGCCCAGGTCGGCGTCGTAGAAGAAGGCGTTGACCTCGAAGTTCAACCGGAAGCTGCGGTAGTCCATGTTGGCGGTGCCGACGGAGCCCATCTCGTGGTCCACCAGCACCGTCTTGGCGTGCAGGAAACCGTTGCGGTAGATGAAGATCCGCGCTCCGGCCTCGGCCAGCTCGTCGGCGTAGCTCAGTGTCGCCGGGTAGACCAGCAGGTGGTCGGGCTTGTCCGGGACCATCAGCCGCACGTCCAGCCCGGAGCGGGCGGCGATCTTGAGCGCGTCGAGGACGGCGAAGTCGGGCATGAAGTACGGCGTCTGGATCCACACCGACCGCTGGGCGGAGTCGATCATCTTGATGTAGCCGAACTTGATCCGCTCCCACTCCGAGTCCGGACCGCTGGCGGCGATCTGCAGGGCCACCCGGCCGGGGGCGGTGTCGGGCTCGACGAAGTAGCCGTCGCGCCAGTTGACCCGGTCGGCGGGCACCGCAGCGGCGTTCCAGTCGGTCAGCAGCCGCTGCTGGATGGCCGACACGGCGGTGCCGGTGACCCGCAGGTGGGTGTCCCGCCAGTACCCGAACTTGGGGTTCTCGCCGAGGTACTCGTCGCCGACGTTGAAGCCGCCGATGTAGCCGATGCTGCCGTCGATCACTGCCAGCTTGCGGTGGGTGCGGTTGTTCACGCGGAGGTTGATCAGCGGAACCCGGCTCTTGAAGAACACCGCCACCTTGCCGCCTGCGGCCCGCAGCTCCGCCGTCTGCTTCTTGGAGATGGTCCGCCCGCCCAGCGCGTCCCAGAACAGCAGCACCTCGACCCCGGCTCTGGCCCGGTCGGTGAGGGCGGCGATGATCCGCTGGCCCAGCTTGTCGCCCCGGAAGATGTAGTAGTAGATGTGCACGTGGTCGGTCGCGGCGTAGATGTCGGCGATCAGCCGGTCGAACTTCTCCCGGCCGTCGTGGAACACCTCCACCTCGTTGTCCTCGCTCAGCCGCGCCCCGTCGTCGCTGACCAGCAGCTCGACCACCGGTGAGTTCCGGCGGGCGGCGTCGTTGGTGGGCACCAGGGTGCCGGTGACCAGCGCCCGGCTCTGCTCGTTGGTCAGCTCGGTGTAGTCGATCCCCGACCCCTCGAGCTTGGCGAAGATCTTCTCCCGGGTCAGCCGGCGACCGACGAACACCCAGAGCAGGAAGCCCAGGACCGGGATGAAGAACATCACCAGGATCCAGGCCCACAACGAGCTCGGCTCCCGGCGCTCGCGGAACATGGTGATGATCGCCAGCACGATGTTGACCAGCAGGACCAGGGTGATCACCGTGGTGGCGATCGACGCGGCGTCGCCGGTCAGCGTCTCCCAGTTCACCGGGCGACCCCCATCAGGTGGCTCCGAGAGCGGCGAAACCGGGCTTGATCACGTCCTCGATCAGCCGGAGCCGGACGTCGAACGGGTAGAACGCGCTCTTGGCGGCGTTGATGGTGAACCACCGCACGTCGTCCAGGGTGTAGTCGAAGGCGTCGCACAGCGCGGCGAACTCCTGCGACAGCGTGGTCCGGCTCATCAGCTGGTTGTCGCTGTTGACCGTCACCCGGAAGCGGAGCTGGCGGAGCAGACCGATCGGGTGCTCGGCGATCGAGGACGCCGCGCCCGTGTGCACGTTGGACGAGGGGCACATCTCCAGCGGGATCCGCTGGTCGCGGATGTAGGAGGCGAGATCGCCCAGCTTCGGCTTGCCGTCCGGACCGAGGGTGATGTCGTCGATGATCCGGACGCCGTGGCCGAGCCGGTTGGCCCCGCAGATCTGCACGGCCTCCCAGATCGACGGCAGCCCGAAGGCCTCGCCGGCGTGGATGGTGAAGAAGGCGTTGTTGCGCTTCAGGTAGTCGAACGCGTCCAGGTACCGGGTGGGCGGGTAGCCGGCCTCGGCGCCGGCGATGTCGAAGCCGGCCACGCCGTCGTCGCGGTAGTCGATGGCCAGGCTGGCGATCTCCCGGGACGGTCTGTTGTGTCGCATGGCGGTGAGCAGCTGCCGGACCACTATCGGGTGCCCGGCCGCCGCGGACGTGCGCATCCCCTCGGCCAGCCCGTCCCGGACGGCCTCCACCGCCTGGGCCGGGGTCAGCCCGCCCTCGACGTGCTGCTCCGGCGCCCACCGGGTCTCGCCGTAGACGACACCGTCGGCGGCCAGGTCCTCGACGAACTCCCGGGCCACCCGCTGCAGGTTGTCAGCGCTCTGCATCACCGCGATCGTGTGCACGAAGGTCGACAGGTACCGCTCCAGCGGCCCGGAGCTGGCGGCCTCGTGGATCCAGGTGGCGAGTCCGTCGGCGTCGGTGGCCGGCAGCTCGTGCCCGATCTCCGCGGACAGGTCGATGATCGTCTGCGGCCGCAGACCGCCGTCGAGATGATCGTGCAGGGAGACCTTGGGCGCCGCCCGCAGGACGTCGAGCGGGACCGTCACCGGTGCTCCTTCCGTACGTGGTCGAGATCCTCGGAGCCGAAGGCGAGCGGCAGCACTTCCTCCATCCGCCGGATGCCCAGAGGCGTGTCGATCAACAGGTTGGGTCCGCCATGCTCCCACAGCAGCTGACGGCAGCGACCACACGGCATCAGCCGCTCCCCCAGCCGGTTGCTGCAGGTGAAGGCGACCAGCCGCCCGCCCCCGCCCGCGTGCAGGGCCGAGACCAGACCGCACTCGGCGCACAGGGTCACGCCGTAGGCGGCGTTCTCCACGTTGCAGCCGACCACGATCCGACCGTCGTCGACGATGGCCGCCGCCCCCACCGGGAACGAGGAGTACGGGGCGTACGCGCGTCGGGTGATGGCGCGGGCGACCTTGCGCAGACCCTCCCAGTCGATGCCGGTCATCAGCGCCTCAGCCCTTCTCGTACGGGATGCCGTCGGCGGCCGGCGCTCGGACGCGGCCGACGAGTCCGGCCACGGCGATGATCGTGGCGACGTACGGCAGGATCAGCAGGAACTGGCTGGGCATGGGGGTGCTCAGGGTCTGCAGCTGGGACGCCATCTGGGTGACGAAGCCGAAGAACAGGGCCATCAGGGCGGCCAGCCCCGGGTGCCAGCGGCCCATGATCAACGCGGCCAGGGCGATGAAGCCGTTGCCGACGGTGAACTCCTTGCTGAACGACCCGGTGGAGGCCAGGGTGAAGAAGGAGCCGCCGAGACCAGCCAGCACCCCACCGGCCAGGACCGCCGACCAGCGGACGCCGCGGACGCTGATGCCCACGGTGTCGGCCGCCTCGGGGTGCTCGCCGACCGAGCGGACCCGCAGACCCCACGACGTCTTGAACAGCACCAGCCAGACGACCAGCACAGCGAACCCGGCCAGGTAGGCCAGGATGTTCTGGTTGAACAGCACCTTGCCGAAGAACGGGATGTCGGACAGCAACGGGATGGGGATGGTCTCCAGCACCGGGGCGTTGTTGTACTCCGCGGACGCCGGCTGCACCAGCTGGTCGAACAGGAACCCCGTGACCCCGACGGCCAGCAGGTTGAGCACGACGCCGAGCACCACCTGGTTGACCAGGTAGTTGATCGCGAACAGAGCCAGCAGCGCGGCCATGGCCACGCCGGCGATGATCGCGGCGAGCAGCGCCATCGGCACCGACTGGGTGATGCTGCCGACCACGGCGGCGGCGAACGCCGAGGCGAGGAACTGGCCCTCGATCGACACGTTCACCACCCCGGCCCGCTCGCACAGCACGCCGCACAGGGCGCCGAGAACCAGCGGGGTGGCCAGCGACAGGGTGCCGGCGAACTGGTTGCTGACCGGGAAGGGCAGGTCCCGGCCGGCGGCCGCCCAGGTGAGGAAGCCGACCACCAGGGCCAGGCCCGCCACGGTGCCGGCCAGGGCGGGCCAGCGGCCGGCGAGTCGCCCGGAGAGGAAGCCGACCGCGGCGGCCAGCAGCAGCAGCGCGCAGACCAGCACCGTCACCACGCCGGGCAACGCCACGGTGGGCAGCTGGATCTCGTCGAACGCGTCGGACAGGGCGAACCGGGCCAACCCGGTGGTCGAGGGCAGCAAGATCAGCAGCACCACCCCGACGACGGCGATCAGCACCCCGGTGGACAGCCGCTGCCGTCGCTTCTCGGCCGACTCGACGTACTGCAGATCGGTCCCGGCCGGGGGCCGTCGGTCGGTCGAGCCGGTGTCGGTCGTGCCGGTGTCGGTCGTGCTCGTCTCGGGGCGGCTCACGCCAGGCCTCCCTCGGTCGTCGGTCCGACAGGTCGGATCTTGCGGGTCCGCACGAACGGGATGATCTTGGTGATCAGCGCGGGTGCGGCCACGAACAGCACGATCAGGGCCTGCAGCACGGTGGTCAGGGTCAACGGTGTCTGGGCGATGCTCTGCATGGCCAGTCCGCCGGCGTGCAGGGCGCCGAAGAGCAGGCCGGCGAGCACGGTGCCCAGTGGCTTGGACCGGCCCAGCAGGGCCACGGTGATCGCGTCGAAGCCGATCGAGCCGACGATCCCGGCCGACAACGGCACCGGCACCCCCGACGCGCTCGGCCCCAACGCGGCCTGCACGCCGGCCAGTCCGGCCAGCGCCCCGGCCAGGGTCATGGTGATGATGGTGGTGGTCCCGACGCTCATCCCGGCGGTGGCCGCGGCGTGCGGGTTGGCCCCTACGGCCTTGATCGAGAAACCGATGGTCGAGCGGTCCAGGATCCACCAGACCGCGACGGCCGCCAGCACCGCGACGAAGAAGCCGAGGTGCAGCTGGCTGCCGGTCAGCCGGGGGAAGGTGGCGTTCCAGTCGATGATCGGGGAGATCGGGTCGGTCCGGCCGGGCCGCTGGAACGCCGTGGTGGTGAGGAAGTAGGCCAGCAGACCGGCGGCGATGTAGTTCATCATGATCGTCACGATCACCTCGTGCGCGCCGGTGCGGGCCTTCAGCCAGCCGACGATGCCGCCCCAGATGCCGCCCCCGATCACGCCCGCGACGATCGCGACCAGCAGGTGCAGCCCCGGCGGCAGGTGCAGGGTGAAGCCGACGTACGCAGCCAGGATGGCCCCCCAGATCGCCTGGCCCTGGGCACCGATGTTGAACAGCCCGGCCCGGAACGCCAAGCCGACACCGAGTCCGGCGCAGATCAGCGGCGCGGCCTGGGCAGTGGTCTCGGTGATCGCCTGCCAGCTGCCCAGTGATCCGGTCAGCAGCGCACCGTACGCGCCGCTCACCTTGTCCCAGCTGGCGGCCAGCGCATCGGAGGGCCGGGCGAAGAAGTAGGCGAAGGTCGAGCGGACGTCGGTGTCGGAGATGATCATCAGGATCGCTCCCACCACGAACGCGAGGATGATCGCGGCCACCGTGGTGATCACGTCCACCCAGGGGATCCGGCGCCGTGACCTCGGTCGCGCCGCGGGGCTCACCTCACTCATGTCCCACCTCCCGCTCGGCCGCGTCCTTGTCCAGAGCGGCGTCCTCCTCCGACGAGGTGGTCACCGACGCAGCCGCGAGGGCCTCGTCGGTGGGCACCCCGGCCATCATCAGACCGAGCACCTCGCGGGACGTGCTCGGCGGCACGATCCCGACCAGCCGACCGCGGTACATCACCGCGACCCGGTCGGCCAGGGCCACCACCTCGTCCAGCTCGGTGGACACGATCACCACGGCGGTGCCGCGGTCACGCTCGGTGACCAGCCGGCGGTGCAGGAACTCGATCGCCCCGACGTCGACCCCGCGGGTCGGTTGGCTGGCGATCAGGGCGGACAGCGGCCGGGAGAGCTCACGGGCCAGCACCACCTTCTGCTGGTTGCCGCCGGACAGCGAGGTCACCGGCGCATCCACCGACTGGGTGCGGATGTCGAACTCGGCCACCAGGTCCTCGGCGTTGCGGCGGATGGCGGCCAGGTCCAGGGCCGGCCCCTTCGCGTACGGCGCCTCGTCGAAGGTGTTCAGGACGAGGTTCTCGGCAACCGAGAAGGAGCCGACGAAGCCGTCGTGCTTGCGGTCCTCCGGGACGTAGCCGAGTCCGTCGGCGATGCTCTGCTTGGGGGTGTGCCGGGTGATCGAGCGGCCGTCCAGGGTGACAGTGCCCTGGCTGATCGGGATCAGCCCGAGCAGCGCCTCCACCAGCTCGGTCTGCCCGTTGCCCTGCACACCGGCGATGCAGACGATCTCCCCGCCCGACACCTCCAGGTCGAGTCCGTCGACCACCAGGGCGCCGGCGCCGTTGGCCACCGAGACACCCGCGAGGACCAGCCGCGGCGCGTCGCTGACCGACGGCGGCTCCTTGTCGACCCGCAGGTTGACCTCACGCCCCACCATCAGCTCGGCCAGCTGGGCCTCGGAGTCCGACGGCTGGGCGGTGCCCACCACCTTGCCCCGGCGGATGACGGTGATCTTGTCGGCGATCGCCCGTACCTCGCGCAGCTTGTGGGTGATGAAGACGATCGCCTTGCCCGCGTCCCGCAGGGACCGCATCACCGCGATCAGCTCGTCGATCTCCTGCGGGGTGAGCACGGCGGTCGGCTCGTCGAAGATCAGGTACGTCGCGTCGTTGGCCAGCGCCTTCAAGATCTCGACCCGCTGCTGGACACCCACCGGGAGGTCCTCGATCAGCGCGTCGGGATCGACTGACAGCCGGTAGCGGTCCGACAGCTCGCGGACCGCGGCTCGGGCCTGCCGCATGTTCAGCACCCCGCCGGTGGTCTGCTCCCGTCCCAGGATCAGGTTCTCGGCCACGGAGAACACCTCGACCAGCATGAAGTGCTGGTGCACCATGCCGATCCCCGCGGCCATCGCCTCCTTGGGCGTCCGGGACGTGTGCGGCCGGCCGTCGACGGTGATCTCACCCTCGTCGGGCTGCAGCATCCCGTACAGGACGTTCATCAACGTGGACTTGCCGGCGCCGTTCTCCCCCAGCAGGCAGTGGATCTCACCGGGGCGGATGTCGAGGTCGATGTGGTCGTTGGCGACCAGCGACCCGAAGCGCTTGGTGATCCCGCGGAGCTGGAGACCCCGGGTGTCGGACTCGGTGTCGCTCGCCCCGGGGTGGTCGGACCGGGTGGTGTCTGACTCGGGTTCAGCAGTCACGACCGAGTCCTCCTTCACAGGCTGCTCGCGGGTCTGGGCCCGATCCTCGCAGGAGTGGGCAGGAAAGGCGACGAAGGGAGACCCTGGCGGGTCCCCCTTCGTCGGTTCGGGCGATCAGGACGTCAGTCGACGATCGGTGGTCGGCTGACGATCAGGTGGTCGGCTGCGACTTCGACTCGATCGTGATCTTGCCGGAGACGATGTCGGCCTTGAGCGTGTCCAGCTCGGTCTTCATCTCCGCGGGCACCTTGGCGTCGAAGTCGTTGAACGGGGACAGCCCGGTGCCCTCGTTCTCCAGCGTCCCGACGAACGGTTCGCTCGAGAACGAGCCGTCCTGGGCGGCCTTGATCGTGTCGAACACCGCCACGTCCATGCCCTTGTAGACGCTGGTCATGATGTTGGCGCAGTAGTTCGGCGCGCTGACGCAGCCGTCGGTGTCGACCCAGATGGCGTTCACCTTGCCGCCGCTGGCCTTGGCCGTCTGCAGCGCGCCCTCACCGGCCGGACCGGCCACCGGGAAGATGATGTCAGCCCCCTGGCTGGTCAGGCCCTGAGCCGCCCGGCCGCCGCCCTTGACGTCCTCGAAGGGCTTGTCGGACTGGACGAAGGTGCCGTCCTGCTTCTCGGCGTTCCAGCCGAGGACCGAGACGTCCTTGCCCTTCTGCTGGTTGTAGTACTCGACGCCCTGGGCGAAACCGTCCATGAAGATGGTCACGGTCGGGATGTTCAGACCACCGAAGGTGCCGACCTTGCCGGTCTGCGTCATCCCGGCGGCGAAGTAGCCGGCCAGGAAGCTGGACTGCGCGGTGTTGAACACCAACGGCTTCAGGTTGGTCACGCCGGCGAACTTGGCGTCGTTGGAGTCCACGATGGCGAACTTGATGTCGGGGTTCTTCTTGGCCGCGGCCAGGGTGTCGTCGGCCAGCAGGAAGCCCACCGTGACGATGATGTTGCACTTGGCGTCGACCATCGACTGGATGTTCTTGGCGAAGTCGGCGGTGGTGGCGGACTCGACCTGACCGGTGGCGATGCCGAGCTGGTCCTTGGCGTCGGTCAGACCCTTGTACGAGGTCTGGTTGAACGACTTGTCGTCGAAGCCACCGGAGTCGGAGACCATGCAGCCCTTGAAGTCACCCGTCGCGGCGCTGGTGCCACCACTCGGTGCGGCCGAGGAGCCACTGCCCTCGGTGCCCGGTGCCTGCGCGCAGCCTGCGAGGGCCAGGGTCGTTGCGGCGGCGGCGGCGCACAGCCCCAGGAACGTCTTCTTCACTCATGCCTCCTGGCATCGGGAACGAAACAATCTGTTGTCCGGTGAACACGTGACCGTACGCATCGTCGGTCCGGCCCTTGATTCTCACAGACTCTAACCGGACCCTCAGGGATTGCTGCGATTCCGCGTAACGATCTGGGAAATTCGGCCCCCCGATCAATCAGCCGACTCCACCGGACGGCTGCTCACCGCGGCCAGAGCGGCGACACCGACCCGGATGCACTCCTCGTCCACGTCGAAGCTGGGCTGGTGGATGTCGGCGGCCGCTGGCTGACCGACCGGACGGACGCCCAGCCGGGCCATCGCGCCCGGCACCTGGCGCAGCATCCAGGCGAAGTCCTCGCCTCCCAGCGACTGCTCGGTGACCGTCACCCCACCCGGGCCGAGCACGGCGGCCGCGGACGTGGTCAACCGCTCCACCCCCAGCGGGTGGTTCACGGCCGGTGGCACGCCGGCGGTGACCGAGACCTCGACGCCGACCCCGAAGGGCTGCACGATCTGGCTGACCAGCTCGGGGATCAGCCGCTGGGCGGTCCGCCACCCGTTCTCGTCCAGCGCCCGCAGGGTCCCCTCGATGACGCCGACCTGGGGGATGGCGTTGGCCACCGAGCCGGCGTGGATGCGCCCCCACATCATCGACAGACCGCTGCGGGGGTCGACCCGGCGGGACAGCAGCAGCTGGGTCTCGGTGGCCAGCGCCCCGAGGGCGCCGACCAGGTCGGCGGTCAGGTGCGGCCGGGAGGTGTGTCCCCCGCTGCCGGTGACGGTGACGGTGACCTGGTCCACCGCGGAGGTGATCGGTCCGACCCGGAGCGCGATCTGACCCACGTCGGTGCGCGGGTCGCAGTGCAGCGCGTACACCTCGCTCACGCCGTCCAGCACCCCGCAGGAGATGGCGTCCACCGCACCCCCGGGACTGGTCTCCTCGGCCGGTTGGAAGATCAGCCGGACGCCGCGGTGCAGCTGACCCTCCTCGCGCAGCCGGGCCAGCACCAGACCGGCGCCGAGCACCACGCAGGTGTGCACGTCGTGGCCGCAGGCGTGACACACGCCGTCGGTGACCGAGCGGTAGGGCACGTTCTTGCCGTCCTGGATCGGCAGCGCGTCGAGATCGGCCCGGAGTCCGACCAGGTCGTCGGGACCGGCGCCGGCCGGGAGGATGTCGCAGACCGCACCGGTGCCGGTCTTCAGCACCTCGGCGTGCAGCCCGGCGCGGGCCAGCGTGTCGACCACCAGCTGGGTGGTCCGGTACTCCTCGTGGCCGATCTCGGGATGGGCGTGGATGTCGCGGCGGAGGGCGACCAGGTCACCGTGCAGCCGATCGGTCTCCGACCTGATCAGCTGGAGCCGCGAGCTCGTGGACGTCTGCACCTGCACCGCGACAGTTTCTCACTGCGCCCGGCGCTGCCGTGACGATGTTCACCAGGAGGCGCGCTTTGCCTCTGGTGAAAGAGCAAGGATAGGCTGCCCTTAGCAAGAACGGATCGCATCGCACCGACAGCGAAAGGCCACTCGTGGGCTACTACTCCGACTACTTCCGGGCCGAGGTGCGCCAGGTGGTGGCACTGACCCCGAACATGATCCGGATCGTCTTCGGCGGACCGGACCTGAGTCGCTTCGCCAGCAGCGGGGACCCGGACGAGCGGCTGGTGGTGGTGCTCCCCCGCCCGGGAGAGCGGGCGGCCCCGGCCCCGGTCCGGCAGCCGGACGGGACCCTGGACTACCCGACGACTGACGAGCCCGAGATGCGCAGCTACACGGTGCGTCGGGTCGACGCCGCCACCGG
Organism: uncultured Actinomycetota bacterium; assembly: GCA_963784345.1. Classification (GTDB taxonomy): domain Bacteria; phylum Actinomycetota; class Actinomycetes; order Propionibacteriales; family Propionibacteriaceae; genus Microlunatus. The sequence goes on along the minus strand of CAWARE010000035.1, from coordinate 39,085 downwards.
CGAGCTGGTGATCGACTTCGTCCGGCACGAGGGTGGCGCGGCCGCCACCTGGGCGGTCGCGGCGCGGGTGGGTGACGTCGTCTACCTGAGCCCGGCCAAGGGCTGGTACTCCCCGCCGGACGACGTGAGCTGGCAGCTGCTGATGGCCGACATGACAGCGCTGCCGGCCCTCGGTCGCATCCTCGAGGAGCTGCCCGGCGGACAGCGTGCCGTGGTGCTGGCCGAGGTGACCGAGCCCACCGACCGGCAGGAGATCGAGAGCGTCGCCGACGTGGCCACCACCTGGCTGCCCGGCAGCGGGAACGGTCACGGGCCGAGCCGGCTGCTGGCGGCCCTGCAGAGCATCGACCTGCCGCGAAGGCCCCGGCTACCTCTGGTTCGCCGGCGAGGCCGCGGAGTCCCGGGCGGTCCGCAAGTACGTCCGTCACGAGCTGGGCTGGCCCACGGAGCGCTTCACCGTCCTGGGCTACTGGCGGGCGGACAAGGAGCGCTGGATGGCCCGCTACGACGAGGTCGGCGAGAGTCTGGAGAAGGTCTACGAGAACGCCGTCGCGTCAGGGTTGTCCGAGGGTGACGCCCTCGAGGTCTACGAGGAGGCACTGGAGAAGGCCGGCCTCTGAGTCGCACCTGGTCGGTGAAGCATCTGACTTCACTTCATCCGAGTGAAGTCATCTGCTCAACTCGACCTCGGCAGGATCCCGGCCGTCAGCCGGCCACGGCCAGCGCCACCAGTCCGACCGAGCTCAGCGCCACCAGCCAGCTGGCGAAGCTGCCCACCAGGAAGTACTCGGTGATGTCGCTCGCCCCGCCGTAGCCGGGATCGCCGGCGCGGGGCACCCGGAGCTCGGGGAACCGCAGCACCGACTTGGCCGCCACCACCACCGCGGCACCGGTGAGACTGCCGCCGACGCCCAGCCCGAGGATGAGCAGCCGCTCCATCGGACCGAGCACCCGACCACCCCGCAGGGTCTTCTCGTTGTCGCTGGCCGGCACCCCGACCAGGTCCAGCAGGAGCCGCACGATCAGGTTCGCTGTCGAGACCTGCACCAGGATCGCCGCGAGCACCAGCAGCACCCGCTCCGCCGGCAGCTGACCCAGCCCGGACCGGTCGAGACCGGCGAGCAGGACCGGCGCCCGGCCGGCCCCCGGTCCGGCCAGCAGCAGCGCCAGCACCCCCGCCAGCAGCGACGCGTACGCCAGCGCGGCGGCCCGCACAGCTGTCGGACCCGCCGGCGCCGGCGCCGCAGGACGCCGGGCGAAGCCGGTCGTGGCCACGGCCGACCCGATCACCCAGCCGACCAGCCCGAGGGTGGCCACGGCCCAGGCGATCCAGCCCGCCCCGCTCGGCCGGACCACCAGCGCGGCGGACAGCAGCGACACCACAGCCCCCACCCCGGCGAGCAGCAGCACCCAGCGGCCGGACCGCTGACGGGCTCGGACCAGGTCCAGTCCGCCCACCAGCAGCAGCCAGACGGCGAGCGCGGTCACGGAGCCGGTTCGGCGGAGGGCGGGTCGGCGGGGAGCTGATCCTGGTGGGCGAGCATGCGCTGAGCATCCCGGATCGCACTGACACCCTTGGCGAAGGCCTGGGACACGGCCGAGTCGCTGATCTGCTCCTCCGTGGCGATCTGGTGCTGACTGGCCCCCTCCAGGGAGCGCCGCAGCATCCGACGGGAGCGGTCGTTGAGCCGGTCCACCAGCGCGTCACGGGTCAGCAGGAAGGCGTTGACCAACGCGGCCGGCCCGGCCACCCCCGGGGCGTGCTCGTCGTCGTAGGCGGTCCGGCGGCTGCGGGCGGTCGGCTCGTCCAGAGCCGCCAGGGCGGCGCGCGCACTCCACCAGGCCTCGCCGTCCTGCAGCATCGGGGTCTTGGTGGCGTCGAAGACCTCCCGCTCCCCCACCCCGATGCCGCAGCGGGCGTCCATCGGCTCCGGCAGCGTCAGGCGCACCAGCAGGGCGGCCAAGGTCGCGCTGCCGAGGTCGGCGTACACACCCTGGAACTCGTCGCCGACCGTCGGCTCCAGCCGGTCCACCGGCGGGACCACCGCGCTGGTGGCCCGCAGCGCCGTGGCCAGCTCGGCCTGGGCCGCCGAGCGCGAGGCCGAGCGCCGCGACCCCACCAGGTCGCCGATCACCACGTACACCGTCATGAGTGAAGCCTATATCTTCACTTCGACGTGATGAAGCTCTGAACTGAACTCATCCGGTGGCCCGATCGGTCCAGAGGTCCTCGATCGGCAGCGAGCGCCCGAGGATCGTGCCGGCCACCCGGTGACCCGACATCAGGGCGGCGGTGACGGTGGCGGGGTCGTCGGTCCAGGTGGCCTCGCCGGCCAGGTGCAGGACACCCCCCACCGGCGTGGCGAGCAGGTCGTGGTCCTCCGGCGTCGCTCCGACGGTCAGGTACGCGTACGAGCCGCGGGCGTACGGGTCGTCCTGCCAGTGGGTGACGTGCACCTGCACGGGCTCCTCCACGGCGTCACCGTAGAGGCGGCGGAGCTGGGTGAGGACGGAGTCGGCCACCCGCTCGTCGGACCAGGTGCGGATCTGCTGCCCGCACGGGCCCGCCGCGAAGGTGAGCAGCGTCGGCTCCCCGTGCAGGGCGGTCAGGTCGTAGAAGGAGTGCCACCAGGCACCCTCGGGTCCCTGCTGCCGGATCGCGTAGACGCCCTCGTCCCAGAACCGGCGACCGAAGCGCAGGAAGACCTTCTCGAACGCGTTCATGGCCAACCGCTGCACCGCCCCGGCCACCGGCTCGGGCAGCGCGGGCTCGACCACCAGGTCGCCGGCCCGGAGCACCCCGAGCGGGACGGTGACCACCGCCCGCCGGGCCCTCACGGTCGTCTCGAGGGTGCTGACCTCGACCCCGTCGTCGCCCCAGACCACCCGCCGGACGACGTGCTCCAGGCGTACGTCGACTCCCTCCGCCAAGCGGGCGGCGAGCTGGTCGTAGCCGTCGGGGAAGACCACCTCGTCGCCGGCGACCGCGTCGTCGTCGAGACCGTGGGCGTCGAGGTCGTCGATCCAGACGCCGTACTGCTCCTCGGTGCGGTGCCGCTGGTACTCCCGGACCCGCTCCGCCCGGTCGGCGTCCCAGCCGAGCTGCGCGAGGGTCGTCTCCACCGCCTGCGCGTAGCGAGGTTCCCGGCGCCAGGACCGCGATCGTCTCGGTCAGGGCGTCGGCGAACGCGTGCAGGTCGGCCACGAACCGCTGCGCCTCGCTCGGCGGCAGCCGCTGACCGCTCGGGTCGTAGTAGGCGATCGGGCGGCTGTCGGGCTGGTAGGCGCCGACGGTGAACTCGACGGTGCGCAGCCCGAAGGCCTCGGCGGCCGCGGCCAGCGGACTGTCGTCGATGCCGTGGATCCAGGAGGCGCCGAGGTCGGTGACCCGACCGTCGCCCCGCTCGGTCCAGGTCCGCCCGCCGATCCGGTCCCGGGCCTCCAGCACCAGAACCCGCTGACCGGCCCCGGTCAGCAGCCGGGCGGCGGTCAGCCCGGCCACCCCGGCGCCGATCACGACGGTGTCGTACCCGATCGCGTCCATCTGCCCCCCTCGTCCACCGTCGGTCGCCCCGCCCGGCACGAGGACCTCAGAACCGCTCGGTCGGCTGGTAGGTGCCCCACACCTCGCGCAGAGCGTCGCACACCTCGCCCACGGTGGCCCGCAGGGCGAGCGCCTCCCGCAGCGGGACGAGCACGTTGGCCGTGCCCGCGGCGGCGGCCCGGACCGCCGCCAGAGCGGCGTCCACCGCGGACTGGTCCCGCTCGGCCCGCACCCGGACGAGGCGCTCGGCCTGCTCCGCCTCGATGGCCGGGTCGACCCGCAGCGGCTCGTACGGCTCCTCCTCGGCCAGCTGGTAGCGGTTCACCCCGACGACCACCCGCTCCCCGCTGTCCACCCCGCGCGTGATGTCGTACGCCGACCGCTCGATCTCGCTCTTCTGGTAGCCCTCCTCGATGGCGGCCACCGCCCCACCCCGGTCGGCCACCTCCCCCATCAGCCGCTCGATCTCGGTCTGCAGGTCGTCGGTCAGCGACTCCACCACGTAGGAGCCGGCGAACGGGTCCACGGTCGCTGTCACGTCGGTCTCGTACGCCAGCACCTGCTGGGTCCGCAGCGCCAGCCGGGCCGACTTCTGGGTGGGCAGCGCGATCGCCTCGTCGAAGGAGTTGGTGTGCAGCGACTGGGTCCCGCCCAGCACCGCGGCCAGCGCCTGGACCGTCACCCGGACCAGGTTCACCTCGGGCTGCTGGGCGGTCAGCTGGACCCCGGCGGTCTGGGTGTGGAAGCGCAGCATCGCCGACTTCGGGTCCTGTGCACCGAACCGCTCGGTCATGATGCGGGCCCAGATCCGCCGGGCGGCCCGGAACTTGGCCACCTCCTCCAACAAGGTGGTGCGGGAGACGAAGAAGAAGGACAACCGCGGACCGACGTCGTCGACGCCCAGACCGGCCGCCAGCGCCGCCTCGACGTAGGCGATCCCGTCGGCCAGGGTGAAGGCGACCTCCTGCGCCGGCGTCGCCCCCGCCTCGGCCATGTGGTAGCCGGAGATGGAGATCGTGTTCCAGCGCGGGAGGTGTTGTCGGCACCAGGCGAACGTGTCGCTGACCAGGCGCAGCGAAGGCCCCGGCGGGTAGATGTAGGTGCCCCGGGCGATGTACTCCTTCAGGACGTCGTTCTGGATGGTGCCGGTCAGCGCCGTCAGCTCGACCCCCTGCTCCTCGGCCACCAGCGTGTAGAGCAGCAGCAGCACAGCGGCCGGGGCGTTGATGGTCATCGAGGTCGACACCTCACCGAGCGGGATGCCGGCGAACAGCGTGCGCATGTCCTCCAGCGAGTCGATCGCCACGCCCACCTTGCCGACCTCGCCGGCGGCCAGCGGGGCGTCGGAGTCCATCCCCATCTGGGTGGGCAGGTCGAAGGCGACCGACAGACCGGTGGTGCCGTGCCCGATCAGCTCCAGGTAGCGGGCGTTGGACTCCGCCGCCGTGCCGAACCCGGCGTACTGCCGCATCGTCCAGGGCCGGGACGTGTACATGCCCGGGTAGACCCCGCGCGTGTACGGGAACTCCCCCGGCGCCCCGAGCGCCGTGGCGGGGTCGAAGTCGTCGAGGGCGTCGGGGCCGTAGACCGGCTCGAACGGGGTGCCCGACTCGGTCTGGCCTCGCATCGTCGTCCTTCCCTCACCGGTCGCCCCGCCGGGGCTGATGAGAGCATTCTCACCGCTGGCTCATCTGGACCCGTACCGGACTCGGGCATGCTTGTCCGATGACCGCCGACAGCACCCGGGACCGCGCCGGGCAGCCGCCCCGGCGGCCGGTGCCCTGGCGGCCGCTCTCGGTGCGGGCCCGCATCCTCACTGCGGTCCTGGTCACCACCGCGCTCGGCATGCTCGGCGCCGGCGGTGTCTCCTACCTGATCGCGCGCGAGCAGACGCTGGACAACATCCGGAACTCGCTGCTGCAGGAGAACGAGGAGATCAACACCGTGGCCAGCCTGGCCAGCCGGGGCGAGACCGGGCGCACCATCACCGGTCCGGGCGACGTGCTCTGGCTGGCCATCAAGAGCTCGGTCCCCGACCCCGACGAGGCGATCATCGGTCTGGTCGACGGTCAGGTGGAGTGGGTGCCCAGCTCGGAGGAGCCGAGCCAGAAGTCGCTGGAGAACGACGCCGAGCTGATCGCCGCGGCCGCCGCGGTGCGACCGGGCACACCGATCCAGCTGCAGCGCCTCACCACCGCCGAGCACCCCGACATCGCCTTCCTGTCCATCCCCGTCCAGGTCAAGGGCTCCCCCGACCTCGGGCACTACGTGGCCGCGGTCGACGTCCGGCTCGCGTTCCAGCCGATCATCCGCACGCACCTCACGTACGCCGGCGTCGCCCTGGTGGCCCTGATCGCCATCGGCATCGTCGGCTACCAGGTGGCCGGCAAGCTGCTGTCCCCCCTCCGCGCCCTCCGCCGGACCGCGCAGCGGATCACCGAGACCGACCTGAGCGACCGGATCCCCGACGACCAGCTGGCCAGCAAGGACGAGGTCGGCGATCTCGGCCGGACCATGAACGCGATGCTGGACCGGCTGTCGGCCTCCTTCGACAACCAGCGACGGCTGCTGGACGACGCGGGTCACGAGCTGAAGACGCCGATCACCATCGTCCGCGGTCACCTGGAGCTGGTCGATCCGCACGACCCCACCGACGTGATCGAGACCCGCGACCTGGCCATCGAGGAGCTGGACCGGATGCGCCGGCTGGTGGACGAGATCTTGATGCTGGCCAAGGCCCGCCGGCCCGACTTCGTGCAGCCGGAGCCGGTGGTGGTGGCCGACCTGCTCGCCGGGGTGCTGGACAAGGTGATCGCGCTGGGCGACCGGCGCTGGCTGATCGAGTCCACCAGCAACGAGGTGGTCCAGCTCGATCCGCAGCGGATCACCCAGGCCCTGATCCAGCTGGTGGCGAACGCCCTCAAGTTCACCGAGCCCGGTGCGGTGATCGCCCTCGGCGGCCGGATCTACGGTCCCGAGGTGCGGCTGTGGGTGCGGGACGAGGGCACCGGCATCCCCGCCGGGGACCGGAACCGCATCTTCGAGCGCTTCGGGCGTGGCTCGGACCCGCTCGGCGCCCAGCCACCCGGCAGCGACGACGGCGCGGGCCTGGGCCTGGCCATCGTCGACGCCATCGCCCAGGCCCACCACGGGCGGGTGGCCCTGTCCTCCGACGTCGGGGTCGGCTCCAGCTTCACCCTCTGCCTGCCCCGTACGGGCAGGTCGTTCGACCACGACGAAGCGGTCGTCGGCTCGCCGACCCCACCCGAGTCGGCCCGGTCCCTCACCGCCGCTGCCGACGCGACACGCCCCGACGACAAGCACACGAGGGAGACCGTCACGTGGCCGCCATCCTGATCGCCGAGGACGAACCGCGGATCGCCGCCTTCGTGGAGAAGGGTCTGCGGGCCGCCGGTCTGTCCACCACCGTGGCGCGGACCGGACCGGATGCCCTCGACTACGCCTGCACGAACGAGTTCGACCTGATGGTGCTGGACATCGGACTGCCCCAGATGGACGGGTTCGCGGTGCTCGAGGCGCTGCGCGGTCAGGGCTCGACGATGCCGGTGATCATCCTGACCGCCCGGGACTCCGTCACCGACACGGTGGCCGGGCTGGAGGGCGGCGCGGACGACTACATGGCCAAGCCGTTCCGGTTCGAGGAGCTGCTGGCCCGGGTCCGGATCCGGCTGCGCGACACGACGCCGGCTCAGACGGTGGTCCTCACCCACGGCGACCTGAGTCTGGACCTGCGGACCCGGGTGGTGACGGTGGCCGGCAAGCCGGTCGAGCTGTCGGCCCGCGAGTTCACCCTGATGGAGACGTTCCTGCGTCACCCCAACCAGGTGCTGAGCCGCGAGCAGCTGCTCTCCCGCGTGTGGGGCTACGACTTCGACCCCGGCTCCAACGTCGTCGACGTCTACGTGCGCTACCTGCGCAACAAGATCGGCAGCGACCGGATCGCCACCGTGCGGGGCGCCGGCTACCGCCTGTCGGTCTGAGTGACGTCCGGACCGCCCCTGCCCCGGTCCCGCCCCCAGATCAGGTGGGCATCAGCCGGGGGTGTCGGGCGACTTGGGTGACTTCGGGCTGATCGGGCTGGCCGCCGAGACGGTCTTCTTGCCCGTGGGCTCGCTCTTCTTGCCGGTCTTCGCGGTCGGACTGGGTTTCGCTGTCGGACTGGGTTTCGCGGTCGACCCGGCGCCGGCGTCCGCCGGAGCGGTGGCGGCCGGCGTCGGGGTGAGTCGAGCGGCCCGGGCACGGTTGGCGGCCTCGGCATCGACCACCAGGCCGCTCTGCTCCAGCTCGCCGTCGATGGTGGGCGAGCCGTAGACCGCGGCCACCGGCGTGATGACGAGCGCCGCGGCGCCGCCGGCGACGATCCACTTCGTTCGGGTGCGCATGCGTCCAGACAACCTCCCCCGGATGAGGCAGCCGGGAGACGTCGATGAGAGACCTCTCATCGACTTGTAGTTTTGTTTCAAAACTATGATACTCGGGCGGTGACCACCGGGATCGCAGCGCAGGCCCTCGCCCTGGCCGACGCCGTCCGGACGCTGAACCGGGCGACGGTCTCGGCCACCCGGGCACACCAGGGCCTACCGGCGCTGCCGGAGGCCCAGGTAGCGGTGCTCCGCACCCTGCGCTCCCACCCGTCGATGACACCGGCCGATCTCGCCCAGGAGCTCGGACTGGCCCGGCCCACCGTCAGCAACCTGCTCAAGGACCTCCAGGCCGCCGGCCTGCTGGCCCGGACCCGCTCGCAGTCCGACGGCCGTTCGGTGCGGTTGACGATCACCGAGCGGGCCCGTCGGGTGCAGGACGCCTTCCAGCGCGGGCGGACCGAGGTCCTGTCAGCGGCGTGGGCCGAGCTCGACCCGACCGACCGCGACACCCTGGTCGCGGCGGCACCGGCGCTGGAGCGCCTGGCGGCGCTGCTGCACAGCGGCCCGCCCCTGGTGCCCACGGGAACCTCCTCGTGACCGGTACGGCACCGACCTGGGTACCCGACAGCGCCGTCGACTACGGGGCACTGCCCGGCCCGGGCGGGCGGAAGTCCGCCATGCCCGCCCTCGACGCCCGAGCGTGGACGCTCAAGGTGGCTCTCTCCCAGCGTCCCTGGAGCTTCGTCGCCTCCATCGCCATGGCCGGTGCCTTCGTCTGCAACGGCTTGACCCCGGTGATCGTGGGACACGCGGTGGACGAGGGCATCGCCACGTCCTCGTGGAACCGACTGTGGTTCTGGCTCCTCGTGCTGGCCGGTCTCTACCTGGTCGCCGTCGGGGTGAACTGGGTCGCCCGCTACATGCTGGTCCGCAGCCAGCAGCTGGTCAGCCACGACCTCCGCACCATGGTCACCGACCGGATCCAGGACCCGCGCGGGTTCGCCGGTCGGGAACGCACGGCCGGCGGTCTGCTGCTGATCGCGTCCTCCGACACCCAGCGGGTGGGCGAGATCGTGATGATGACGGTGATGCCGGTGGCGGAGGCGGCGTCCATCACGTACGGCGCCGTGATGATGGCCACCATCAACCCCTGGCTCAGCGTGGCGACGCTGGTCGGCGGTCCGCTGCTGGTCATCGTCGCCCTGCGCGTCGGTCGTCCCCTGCAGCGCCGTTCGATCGTCCGCCAGCAGGCGATGGCCCAGGCGGCCGCCACCGCCGAGGACGTGGTCCAGGGTCTGCGCATCCTGAAGGGGCTCGGGGCGATCCTCACCGTCCGCCGCCGCTACGACGAGGTGTCCGGGACCGCCTACACCACGACCATCCGGGCCAACGCGGCCGAGGCCCGGCTGAACGGCGTCACAGCGGCCTGCGGGGCGTTGTTCGTCTGCGGACTCGGCATCGCCGCGGGAGCCCTCGCCCTGCAGGGGTCGGTGACCATCGGTCAGCTGATCACCGTGGTGGGGCTGACCCAGTTCCTGATCACCCCGATGACCATGCTGGGCCGCAACCTGGCCTCGCGCTGGGCCTCGGCGGAGGCTTCCGGGCAACGGATCCGCGAGGTGCTCGGGGCCGACTTCGAGCGCAGCAGCGAGGCCGACGCCGCCCGGACCGACAGCTTCGTCGGCCAGCTCTCCCCCGGTGTCACGGTGGTCCGCGGCGTCGGCCACGAGGTGGTCTCCCGGCTCGAGACGCTGCCCCGGACCCGGGTGGTGGTGGCTCCGCACGCCTCGGACCTGTTCGACGGCAGCGTGGCCGACAACGTGCACCCGGCCCGAGCCGTGGCGGAGGAGGCCCTGCGGGTGGCCTGCTGCGACGACATCCCGGAGGGTCCCGACAAGCGGGTCGGTGAGGGTGGCCGGATGCTCTCCGGCGGCCAGCGGCAGCGGGTGGCCCTGGCCCGCGCCGTCGCCTCCGACCCCGAGGTCCTCGTCCTGCAGGACCCGACCACGGCGGTGGACTCGGTGACCGAGCAGAACATCGCCGACCGGTTGTCACGCGCTCGCGGCGGCAGGATCACGCTCGTGTTCAGCGAGGCGCCGGCCTGGCACGCGGTGGCGGCGAACCACCTGAGCGTGGACGACCTGCTCGAACGCACAGCTGACCTGGCTCCCGGCGGCCCCGAAGAGCCCGGTTCCGAAGAGCCCGGCGGTTCCGGTGAGCCCGGCGGTTCCGATGACTGAGCCCGGCGCGCCGCCGGCGACCCGACCGGTGGGGCTGCGTTTCCCGGTGGCCGGCGTCGGGCAGGTCCGCCGGGAGGTGGCCGCTCAGCTCGGTCGGGTCCGGCACGCCCGCTGGTGGTTCGCCCTGGCCGTTGTGCTGCTGGGTCTGGGCTCGTACGCCACCGTGCTGGTGCCGCTGCTGATGGGACAGATCGTCGACCTGGTCCTGGGTGAAGGCGATCCCGCCCCGCTGTGGCTGATCGGCGGCGAGCTGGTGCTGGTGGCGGTCGCCGGCGCGGCCCTGAGCGCCGCCGGCTTCTACCTGGTGGCGCGGCTCTCGGAGCGGCTGATCGCCAACCTGCGCCAGGACATGGTCGGGACCGCACTCGGGCTGCCCACCCACCAGGTCGAGGACGCCGGCACCGGCGACCTGGTCAGCCGGTCCACCGACGACGTCGCCGAGCTCTCGGCCGCCGTCACCGAGACCCTGCCCACCCTGTCCACCTCGCTGTTCTCGATCGTCGCCACCGTGATCGCCCTGTCGACGCTGGACTGGCACTTCCTGGTCATCCCGGTCGTGGTCGCGCCGGTCTACTACCTGGCTGCCCGGCTCTACCTCGCCCGGGCCCCGCAGCGCTACGCCGCCGAACGGGCCGCGATGGCGGAGCGGGCCCGCCGGGTGCTGGAAGCCATCCGCGGTCGGGCGACGGTCCGGGCCTTCTCGATGGAGGACCGGATGCACACCGAGATCGAGAACTCGTCCTGGAGCGTGGTCCGCAAGGCGATCACCGCCCGGACCACCATGCTGGTGCTCAACACCTGGACCCTGGTCATCGAGCTGGTGATGCTCACCCTGGCCCTGCTGGTGGGGTACCACCTGGTGACCACCGAGGCCCTGACGGTCGGGGCGGTCACCGCAGCAGTGCTGCTGATCATCCAGACGCGCGGACCGTTGAACATGCTGATGCGGGTGCTCGACGTGGTGCAGTCCGGCTACGCCTCACTCGCCCGGGTCGTCGGCGTCGTCTCCGACCCACCAGCACCGGTGCCCGACAGCGGAGCCGATGCGCCCCGGGGACGCGTCGAGCTGCGGGACGTGAGCTTCAGCTACGGCGGGGCCTGGGCCGTCCGGAACGTCGACCTGACCGTCGACCCGGGCGAGACCGTGGCCATCGTCGGGGCCTCAGGTGCTGGCAAGACCACCGTGGCCGCTCTGGTGGCCGGTCTCCGGGTGCCGGACGCCGGCCAGGTGCTGGTCGACGGGCACCCGGTCTCCCGGTTGTCCGACCGCGAGCGGATCGCCCGGATCGCCACCGTCAGCCAGGAGGTCCACGTCTTCTCCGGGACGCTGCGCCAGGACCTGACCCTGGCCAGACCGGACGCCACCGACGCCGAGCTCCGTTCGGCCCTGGACCGCGTCCACGCCCGGACGTGGTTCGACCGGCTCCCCGCCGGTCTGGACACCGTCGTCGGGTTCCGCGGCCTCCAGCTGGAGCCGGTGGCCGCGCAGCAGCTGGCCCTGGCCCGGATCCTGCTCCTCGACCCGGCCATCGTGGTGATGGACGAGGCCACCGCCGAGGCGGGCTCCGCCGGAGCCGGAGCCCTGGAGGACGCCGCCGACGAAGTCACCCGGGGCCGCTCCGCCCTGGTGGTGGCGCACCGGCTCGACCAGGCCTCCCAGGCCGATTGCATCCTGGTGATGGACGGCGGCCAGATCGTCGAGCGCGGGACCCACGACCAGCTCCTGGCCCGCGGTGGCATCTACCACCGGCTGTGGTCGACCTGGAGCGTCGGCCGGCAGGAGCTCGAGGCCGAGGCAGCGCAATCCTGATGTCCACCGCAACCCTGATGTCCACTCTGTGACATGTCCGCAAGAGGACATTATTTCGCAACCCAACGCCGCGGACCTCCCGTAAGATCATCTTCAGATCGCCGGATCCCCCGTCCGCCGGTCACGCACCGAGCAGATCCCCATCTGCCCGCTGCGCCACCGCACATCCCCCGCGGTGAAGGATGAACGATCTGAGGCCCGCCGACTTCCCCCGAGTCAGGCGGGCCTCGACGTTTCTCCCACCCGCGCCTGTGGTTCCCTACCGGCGCCTGTGTTCCGGCTGACCGGCGCCTGTGTTTCCCGACCGGCATCTGTGAGCGCCGACGTCGGTGGGTCGGTCAGCCGGCGCTGCGGACCAACCGCTCGGCCGCGTCGACGATCTGCTCGGTCTCGGCCTCCCAGTGCGGCTCCTGACCCCGGTACGGGCCGGTGGCCAGGGACACCACCACCCCGGCGGCCCGTAGCCGGAGCTCCACCGGATCGACCCGGGCGTCGAACACGGGCATCCAGGTGCGGACCAGCTGGCTGACCCGGGCGGCCTGGACCGTGCTCATCCGCTGCACCGTCGACAGGTGGGCGATCAGGCAGGCCAGGTCGTCGGCCCGCCGACCGGGCCCGACGGTGTCGATGTCCAGCAGCCCGGTGACGCGGCCGTCGGCGACGAACAGCTGCCCCTCGTGGAAGTCGCCGTGGGTCGGCTCGGTGCCGGGTCCGATGCCGGCCAAGCCGCCCCGGACCTGGTCGACCAGCCACTGCAGCCGGCTCTCCAGCGACGGCAGGGCCGCGGCCACCATCGCCGCGTACTGGTCGATGGCGTCGGTCCACGGGTTCCGGCGCGGCAGGGTGGCGACCTCGCGCGGCATCGCGTCCAGCAGACCCACCAGCTGCTCGGCCGTGCACGGCGGCTGGGGATCGAAGATGGCCTGGGCCAGCGGCCGGCCGGGGAGCTGCGGCAGCACCAGCAGGCAGTCGTCGGTCGCCGCCGCCACCTGGGGCGCCGGCAGCCCCGCCCCCAGCAGCAGCTGGTGCCGGCGCAGCGTCGGCTCGAACAGCTTCTGCCGCAGCACCTTGATGTAGAAGACCGAGCGCCGTCCCTCGATCGGCACGGTCGCCCGCAGCACCGCCCGGCGGCGCGGACGGTAGCCGATCATCTCCAGCTCGACCTGCTCGGTCTCCACCAGCTCGGGCGTGATCTCGTACGCGTGCAGCAGGGCGGCCACCTGCTCGGGGTAGGCCGCGCGGACCAGCCCGGGGAGGTCGGGGTCGCGCGGGTAGAGCCAGACCGCCACCTCCCGCTGCCCGTCGGCGAAGATGACTGCCCGCTCGTCGGTCTCGGTCCGGCCGCCGACCCGGACGCTGGCCCCGAGCAGCTCGTTGCGCCGACCGAACGGCCAGTCCACGACCGCCGTGTACGTCGCCGTGGTGGACCGCTGCGGGTGGGCGTCGACGTGGTCCAGCGCCCAGGTCACCAAGGAGCCGCCGCCGTGGTCGACCGCGGCGCGGAGCAGCTCCTCCACGTCGGTGGAGGTCAACAGCAGGGAGCCGTCGGGATCGGGGTTCACGGTCGGGCTCCTCCAGCGGCCGTACGGATCGGTCAAGCGGTCGGACGATCCTCGCACGTCGCGGTCGCGATGATGAGCACGTCGCGGTCGCGATGATGAGCACGTCGGGGCCTGGATGTATCACGGCGCACGGAGCACACTCATCGAAGAGACATGAGCCAGAAGCCGAGGTCCCCGCGTCAGCAGCCTGATCCGCCGGCGTCCGACCGGTCCGACGAACGGAGCCCAGCGATGCCCGGAAAGCTCGAGGACGGACTGGCCACCCGCGCCGGTCGGCTCTTCGCGGCCTACCGCGCCGGCGACGAGGCCGTGATGGCCGACCTGGTCCGCACCCTCACCCCGATCCTGTGGCACACCGTGCGCGGGGTCCGGCTGGACTCGGCCGCCGCCGAGGACGTGCTGCAGACCGTCTGGCTCACCCTGGTCCGCAAGGCCGACACCATCGTCGAGCCGCAGGCCGTGCTGCAGTGGATGGTGGTGACGACCCGCCGGGAGGCCTGGCGGGTGGCCAAGGCCGCCGCCCGGGTGCGACCCGAGGACCTCGAGTCCGCGATCGGGCAGGACCAGACCCCCAGCACCGAGTCGGTGGAGGACGACGTCTGCGCCGCCGACACGCAGTCCCGCCTGTGGCAGCACGTCCAGCAGCTGCCGGAACGGTGTCAGAGCCTGCTGCGGGTGATCGCCTTCGCCGACCGACCCGACTACGCCGAGCTGGCCCGCGCCCTCGGGATGCCACAAGGCAGCATCGGACCCACCCGCGGCCGATGCCTGGCGAAGCTCCGGCTCGCCCTCGCCGCCGATCCTGCCTGGGAGGCACGATGACCACCGACGACCACCGCCGCCCCCTCGAGGCCGCCGTCGACTCCCGCGAGCTGGAGCTGGCGGCCGAGCCGCTGACCGACGACGACGAGGCCCTGCTCGCCGCCCTGCGAGCCTGCTACGACGGGTCGGACCCGGTGCCCGACGGGCTGGTCGAGCGGATCCAGTTCGAGATCACTCTGGACGCCCTGCACGCCGAGGTGGCCACGCTGACCTCGCTCGACCTGGCCGGCAGCGGGGCCCGGGGCGCCTCCACCGAATCCATCCGGACCGTCACCTTCACCGCCGATGCGGTGACCACCATGGTCACGATCAGCCCCCAGCCCGACGGCACCGTCCGGGTGGACGGCTGGGTAGCTCCTGGTGCCGGTCTGCTGGTGGAGGTGCTGCTGGCCGACCAGGAACGGCGTACGCACGCCGACGAGGACGGACGGTTCGTGATCGAGGACCTGCCGGCCGGGCTGGCCAAGTTCGCGCTGCACACCACCGACACCGACGGTTCGCCGCACACGGTGGTCAGCCCGACCATCGAGCTGTAGCCCCGCGCGACGTAGGGCTGCCGAGCTGTAGAACTGATGGGCATGGACCGACCTCGACTGCAGCTCACCTCGATCACCGTCGGCACCGACGACCCGCACGGCCTGGCGCAGTTCTACGCCGAGCTGCTGGGCTGGCCGATCACCGGCGACGACCCGCCCGACGGGGACGACCCCGGCTGGGCCCAGCTCAAGCCACCGGACGGCGAGTCCGGGCCGACGCTGAACCTGGAGGGCGAACGCCGTTTCGTCCGCCCGGTCTGGCCGTCGGTCGACGGCGGCCAGAACGCGACCCAGCACCTCGACCTCTGGGTGCAGGACCTCGAGGCGGCCACCGCCTGGGCGGTCTCGGTGGGCGCCGTCCTCGCCGAGGTGCAGCCGCAGGACGACGTCCGGGTGCTGCTCGATCCCAGCGGGCACCCGTTCTGCCTGTTCCTGTGAGCGGGTCCTCCGGAGCTCAGCGGGCCGGGAGCAGACCGACCTTCGCGTAGACGTCGGCGACGGTCTTGGCCGCGACGTCACGGGCCCGGGCGGCACCGTCGGCCAGGATCGCCTCCAGCTCGCCGCGCTCCCCCAGCAGCTCCAGCGTCCGGTCCCGGAACGGGGTGGCGAAGGCGGCCACCGCGTCGGCCACCGCACCCTTCAGGTCCCCGTAGCCGCGGCCCTCGAAGTCGGCCACCAGCGTCTCGACCGGGGTGTCGCTCAGCGCCGACAGGATCGTCAGCAGGTTGGAGACGCCCGGCTTGGTGGTCTCGTCGAAGGTGATCGAGCGGTCCGAGTCGGTGACCGCGGACTTGATCTTCTTCACGTTCACCCGGGGCTCGTCCAGCAGGTTGACCAGCCCGGCGGGTGAGATCGCCGACTTGCTCATCTTCGCGGTGGGATCGGCCAGGTCCTGGATCTTGCCGACCGCGGCGATGATGTGCGGTTCCGGCACGGTGAACGTCTGGCCGTAGCGGGCGTTGAACCGGACCGCCAGGTCGCGGGTGAGCTCCAGGTGCTGACGCTGGTCCTCACCGACCGGGACCTTGTCGGCCTGGTAGAGCAGGATGTCGGCGGCCATCAGGATCGGGTACGTGAACAGGCCGACGTTGGCCGCGTCGGCGCCCGCCTTGGCCGCCTTGTCCTTGAACTGGGTCATCCGGTTGGCCTGGCCGAAGCCGGTCAGGCAGCTCAGCACCCAGGCCAGCTGGGTGTGCTCGGGGACGTGGGACTGGATGAACACCACCGACCGGGCGGGGTCGATCCCGGCCGCCAGCAGCTGGGCCGCGCCGAGCAGGGTCTGCTCCCGGCGCAGCGCCGGGTCCTGGTCGAGGGTCAGCGCGTGCAGGTCGGCGATGCCGTAGAAGGCCTCGAACTCGTCCTGCATCGGCACCCACTGCCGCAGCGCGCCCAGGTAGTTGCCCAGGTGCAGCGAGTCGGACGTCGACTGGGCCAGGGACAGCGCGCGGGGACGGTGGGTATCGGCGGACATGGCCGCCATTGTTCCACGCGCGCCACCGCCGTCAGCGGGTTTTCGGCGCTTCCGCCGGTGAGCCCGCGACTGGTTCGGCGGCGACGGTGGGCGGCTCGGCCGGCACCCGCTTCAGCTCCAACCGGGCGGCGCGGCGGCCGTCGAGCTCGGTGACGGTGAGCTCGAGCCGTACGGTCTCGTCCTCGTCCTCCCCCGGCACCAGGGCGTCCACCTCGACGCTGGCCTGCGCCGTCGGCAGCTGCCCACGGGCGGCCATGAAGAAGCCCGCGACGGTGTCGTACGGTCCCTCGGCGAGCACGAACCCGGTCTGCTCGGCGACGTCGTCGAGGGTGCTGAGGCCGTCCACCTCGAAGGTGTCGGGTCGGGACTGGTGGGAGGTCGGGACGACCACGTCGTACTCGTCGGTGATGTCGCCCACCAGCTCCTCGACCAGGTCCTCCATGGTGACGATGCCGGCGGTGCCGCCGTACTCGTCCAGCACGATGGCCAGGTGGGAGCTCTCCCGCCGCATGTCCGACAGGGCTCGCAGCACCCGCACGGTGTCGGGCAGGCTGATCACCGGCCGGACCAGGTCCGACACCGGGGTCGAGCGGTTGCTCACCTCCGGGTCGAGCAGGTCACGGACGTGCACGAAACCGATGATGTCGTCGGCGGAGTCCCCCATCACCGGGTAGCGGGAGTGCGGGGCCTGCAGCACCTCGCGGACCGCCTTGTAGGCCGGCAGGTCACCGGGCAGGAAGTCGACCTCGGTCCGCGGCAGCATCACCTCGCGCAGTCCGCGCGAGCCGGCGTCGAAGACGTCGTCCACGATCCGGCGCTCCTCGTCGCCCAGCGTCGAGGACCCGCTGACCAGGGCCCGGATCTCCTCGTCGGTGACCTCCTCCCGACCGGCGTTCGGGTCGCCGCCCAGGATCCGGACCACCACGTTGGTGGAGACGCCCAGCAACCAGATGACCGGCCGGGCCAGCTTGGCGATGAAGTCGACCATCGGGGCCAGGGCCAGTGCCACCGCCTCGGACCGCTGGAGCGCGAGGCGTTTGGCCGTCAGCTCCCCGATGACGATGGAGACGTAGCTGATGATCGCGGTGATGATCACCAGGGCGATCGTGTCCGCCGCGGTGTCCGGGAGCCCGGGGAACCAGGACTGCAGGGCCGGGCTGAGCGCCGCGGCCAGGGTGGCCCCGCCGAACGCGGCCGACAGGAAGCCGGCCAGGGTCACGCCGATCTGCACGGCGGACAGGAAGCGGTTGGGGTTCTCGTTCAGCCGGGCGACCGTCCGACCACGCGCACCGCGGTGGGCCAGCTGCTTGACCTGGCTGTCGCGGAGCGAGACCAGCGCCATCTCGGCTCCGGCGAAGATCCCGCCCACGCAGATGAACACCAGGATGAGGGCGGCGTTGACGATCAGATCGGTGGTCATCGTCGGGAGGTCATGGTCGGGGGGTCATCGTCGGGTGGTCACGGTGCCGGCACGCAGTGTCACCGGCGCAATGGTAGTGAACTCCCGCGACCTGTCCGCTTGGATGGACGCATGTCCGGCCACCACCAGTACCCCGATGTGGTCCCGGTGCTCGTCGATCCGGCGTCGGGGGTGCTGCTGCGGGCCCACCGCGCGTCCGACGTGCCGGCGATCATCGAGCAGTGCCGTGACCCGGAGACCATCCGCTGGACCACCGTGCCCACCCCGCCGGGCGGTTACGGCGAGACCGAGGCCCGGGCCTTCCTGGACGTGATCCCGTACGGCTGGGAGGGCGGCGGACCGTACTCCTGGGCGGTCGAGCTGCTGGCGGTCGGGGAAGCACCAGCTGTGCCGTTCGCGGGCAGCATCGACCTGCAGCCGCGGGAGCCGGGCGTCTTCGAGGTGGGCTTCGGGTTGCATCCTGCGGCGCGGGGGCGGCGGGCCATGACGGCGGCCCTGCGACTCGTCCGCGATCACGGCTTCGACGTGCTGGGCCTGCAGGCGATCCGCTGGAAGGCGGCGGTGGGCAACTGGGCCTCCCGCCGGACGGCGGCCGCCGCCGGCTTTCGGTTCGACGGCACCATCCGGCGGCTGCTGAGCCACCGGGGTGAGCTGCTGGACGGCTGGCACGCCACCCTCACCGACGACGATCCCCGGGTGGACCTGTCCTGGCCGTCGCCGCCGGTGCTCACGAGCGGCCGGATCACGCTGCGCCCGTTCGCCACGGCGGACGCCGAGCGCGTGGCCGAGGCCTGCGGCGACGCCGAGACGGCCTTCTGGCTGGTCTCGCTGCCGCAGCCGTACGGTCCGGGGGACGCCCACGAGCACCTCGAGGCCGTCCAGGAGATGGCGGCCCGGCGCACCGGTTGGGCCTGGTGCGTGGCCGACGCCGCCGACCGCTGCGTCGGTCAGGTCAGCCTGGAGGGCTTCGGCGGCTACGCGCGGCGGCTGGAGATCGGCTACTGGGCCCACCCGGACGCCCGTGGCCGTGGTCTGATCGCGGACGCCGTCCGGCTGGTCACGGGGTTGGTGGAAGCCGGCGAGCTGGCCGACTCGGTGATCATCCGCTGCGCCGCCGGCAACCGGGCCTCCCGGCACGTCGCCGAAGCGGCCGGCTACGTCGGCCACGGCGTCCAGCCGGCCAGCGAGCCGCTGGGCGACGGCTCGCTGGACGACCTCCTCCTGTACACCCGGGAGATGTGATCGGTGTCGCCATCGCTCGCGACGGGGAGTCAGCCCTTCAGCGCGCCGGCCGCGATGTTGGCGATGAAGTGGCGTGATCCGATGATGAAGACACCGATCAGCGGCACCACGCTGATCACCGCGCCGGCCATGATCATCCCGTAGTCGGTGGCGTAGACCGAGTTGAGTGTCGCCAGCGCGGTCTGCAGGGTCTGCCGCTGCGGGTCGACCAGCACGATCAACGGCCAGACGTAGTCGTTCCAGGCGCCGATGAAGGTGAAGATGCCGAGGAAGGCCAGGCCACCGCGGAGCATCGGCACCCCCACCGACCACCAGGTCCGGAAGAAGCCGGCCCCGTCGATCCGGGCGGACTCGATCAGCTCGTCGGGGATCGAGGCGGACGCGAACTGCCGCAACAGGAAGATGCCGAACGCGTTGGCCGCCCCGGGGATGATCAGCGCCTTGAGCTCGCCCACCCAGCCGATGCTGGACATCAGCACGAAGCTCGGCACCAGCGACAGGCTGCCCGGCACCAGGAAGGTGGCCAGCAAGATCACGAACAGCACGTTCTTGCCCGGGAAGTCGTACTTGGCGAAGGTGAAGGCGGCCAGCGAGCAGAACAGCATCACCAGCAGGGCCGACAGCCCGGCCACCAGCACCGTGTTGGCCAGCGCCCCCAGCAGGTCGACGTTGCCGAGCACGTTGCGGACGTTCTCGCCCAGGTGGGGTCCGAAGGTCAGCTTCGGCGGGTAGCCGAAGATGTCGGCGGTGGTGCTGGTCGACATCACCAGCAGCCAGTAGAACGGGAAGATCGACAGCAGCACCCCGACCAGCACGCACAGGTGCGTGACCAGCTTGCCGACCAGGGTCTTGCGGTAGCCAGGATGGTGCTCGCGCCGCGGCTGGTGCTGGGTGCGGGCGTCCCGCACGGTCAGGCTGGTCATCGGGCCGCCACCTCCTCGGTCGTACGGTCAGCTGTGGTCTTCAGACCGTCCCGCTCCCGCAGCAGTCGCCAGTTGATGGCGGCGAACAGCGCCGCCAGGATGAACAGGGCCCAGGCGATCGCCGAGCCGTAGCCGAAGTCGAACTGGGTGAAGGCCTGGTTGTACTGGTAGAGCACGATCGTCATGCCCGCCTCGTCGGTGCCGCCGCTGTTGCCCAGCAGCACCTGAGGCTCGGTGAACAGACTCAGACCGCCGATGGTCGAGGTGATCACCGTGAACAGGATCACCGGCCGCAGCAGCGGGACGGTGATCGAGGTGAAGATCCGCCAGCTGCTGGCCCCGTCCACCCGGGCGGCGTCGTAGAGCTCGGTCGGGATGGACTGCAGACCGGCCAGGTAGATGATCGCGTTGTAGCCGGTGAACCGCCAGATCACCATCACCGCGATGGTGATCTTGATGCCCCAGTCGGTGGACAGCCAGGACACCGGCTCGGCGCCCAGCGCGGTCAGCGCGGAGTTGACCAGGCCGAAGCTGTCGGAGAACACCGAGCCGAACACGATGGTCATCGCCACCATGCTGGTCACGTTGGGGATGAAGTAGGCGACCCGGTAGGCGCCCTTGAAGCGGATGTTGGAGTGCAGCAGGAAGGCGATCACCAGCGCCAGGACCAGCATCGGGACGGTGGACAGGAACCAGATGATGAACGTGTTGCCGACGGCGTTCCAGAAGCGGCTGTCGGTGATCAGGTACTGGTACTGGGCGAGCCCGACGAAGCGGATCTCACCGATGCCGTCCCAGTCGGTGAACGACAGCACGATGGAGAAGACGATCGGGAACAGACCGAACACCAGGAACAGCAGGTAGAAGGGGGCGACCGCGACGTACTGCGGCCAGTAGCTGCGCCAGGACCGTCGACGACGCGGGGTCTCCTCCGCTGCCGACGTGGTGGAGGCGGGGACCTCGGGAGCCGTGACGCTCATGCCAGCACCCCTCTCTTGGCCAGGATCTTGTCGGTCAGGGTGACTGCCTCGTCCCAGGCCTGCTCGGGGTCCTTGCCGCCGGCCTCCACGTTGGCCAGCTCGGTGGTGAAGGCTGACGTCTGGGACTCGTAGGTGCTGACGAAGGTGGTCGGCACCGCCTCCGCGGCCCGGGCGAAGAAGGCCAGCGGGTCCTGCGGTCCGAAGAAGCCGCTCTCGCTGGTCATCTGCCCGCCGGTGAAGCTGGCCGGGGTGGACGGGAACAGCTGCACGTCGTTGAAGGTGACCGCCTGGTTCGCCGGAGTGGTCAGCCAGCTGAGGAAGGCGAAGGCGGCTTCGGGGTCCTTGCAGGTGGCCGGCACGGCCAGGAACGAGCCGCCGCTGTTGCCGGGCTTGCCGGGCTGGTCGGCCAGCCGCCACTTCCCCGTGGTGTCCGGGGCGGTGTCGGCCAGGATCTCGGCCCACCAGACCGCCTCGATGTGACCGGCCACCTTGCCCGACACCCAGCCCGAGTTCTGGTCGGTGGCGATCTGCAGGTTCCCGGTGATCTTGGCCTCGATGGCGGCCACCGCGGTGTCCCACGCCTGCCGGACCGCACTGCCCGACCGGGCGTAGAGCGGCCGGTCGCCGGAGTCGAAGTAGCGCTCGGTGCTGGCGTTGAGGAACTGGGTGAAGATCATCGTGGCGTTGGCGATCAGGGCGATGCCGCTGTCGGCCCGCAGCTTCGTCCCGAGCTCGATCAGCTGGTCCCAGGTGCGGACCGCCGCCCCCACCTCGTCGGGTTCGGTGGGCAGACCGGCCGCCTCGAACAGGTCGGAGCGGTAGTAGAGCCCGGTCGGCCCGGTGTCCATCGGCCAGAAGCAGAAGCGACCGGTGGGGGTGGTGCCCAGCTGCCACTTCCAGTCGAAGAAGTTCTTCTTGAACGTCCTCCGCCCCGAGGGTGTTGAGGTCCACGAACTGGTCCTCGTTGGTGAAGTAGAGGGCGCAGTTGGAGTTCACCGCGGTGATGTCGGGGATGTAGGCCTTGCCCGCGAGACTGGTGCGCAGCTTGGTGTCGAAGGTGCCGCCGATCACGTCGGCTCGTAGCCGCTTGGCGGTGTCGGGGATCTGCTCGGCGGCTCGGGCGAGCAGCTTCGGGCTGATCGACCGGTTCCAGTACCAGAGCACCAGCTCGGCGGGATCGGCCGAGATCGAGACGTTGCGGCTGCAGCCGGTGAGCGGTCCGACCGAGGCGGCCAGTCCGAGTCCGGCCGCCGCCGCGAGCAGCTGGCGGCGATTCAGCCGGCCAGGCGGGAACAGCATCTGGGTCACCTTTCGTCGACGATGACGATGGAACCCCCCGAGGTACGTGAGCGTTCACGTACGGCCCTCAGGAGACCATCGAGTCTCAGAAGCTGTCAACCCCCGGGGTCGGGACGAGCGCTGTTCTTCCTGTGTGGACAGGACGTTCGCTGGGCCGGAGGCATTGACCTGCCCGGTCGTGGGCGTCTAGCCTCGATCCGTGATGGTGAACGTTCACGGTTCACCGGCAGCACTCCGAACGCCCACCCCCGCGAAGGGAACCACTGCGATGTCGACGTCCACCGTGCCACCGATCCGCTGGGCCGTCCTCGGACCCGGCTCCATCGCCCGGCGGTTCGTCTCCCAGCTGCCCGGCTGCCCCGGTGCCAGCCTGGTGTCGATCGGCAGCTCCGATCCGCAGCGCGCCGCCCGGTTCGCCGCCGAGCAGGTGCCCGACCTGTCGGTCCGCACCGGGTCCTACGACGACGTCCTGGCCGACAGGTCAGTGGACGCGGTCTACCTCTCCACCGTGCACACGACCCACCCGCAGCTGGCCATCGCCGCCCTGGAGGCCGGCAAGCACGTGCTCTGCGAGAAGCCGTTGGGGGCCAACCGCGCCGCCGTCATGACGATGGCCGAGGTCGCCCGGCGCACCGGACGGGTGCTGCTGGAGGCCTACATGTACCGCTTCCACCCGCAGACGCAGAAGGTGCTCGAGCTGGTGGCCGCCGGGGCGGTCGGCGAGGTGGCGCACGTCGACGCCTCGTTCGCCTTCCGGTCCGGCGAGCGCTCCGGGCGGCTGTTCGACCCGGCCACCGCCGGCGGCGGCATCCTGGACGTCGGTGGCTACCCCGTCTCCTACGCCCGGGCCATCGTCGGCGCGGCCGACGGACGTCCCGTGCTGGAGCCGACGGCGGTCACCGCGCGGGGTTCGGTGGGTCCGACCGGCGTGGACGAGTGGGCGGTCGCCGACCTGACCTTCGCCGGCGGCCGGACCGCCTCGGTGCGCACCGGGGTGCGGTTGGCCGACCCGACCACCGTCACGGTGTACGGCTCCCGCGGCACCCTGCACCTCAGCGACCCGTGGACGCTGGGCACCGAGCAGCGGATCGTGGTCAGCACCACCGACGACGAGCAGGTCTTCGAGTTCGGTGGCGACCTGCCGTACGCGTTGGAGGCCGAGGGTCTGGCCCGGGCCACCGCCGGGGACCCCGGGACGTCAGTGCCGCAGATGAGCCTGGCCGACTCGCTGGGCAACGCCGCCGTGCTGGACACCTGGCGGGAGCAGATCGGTCTGCGCTACCCGTTCGAGGCCGACGACAGCGACCTGCCGACCGTCTCCGGCCGCCCGCTGACGGTTCGCGACGACGCCCTGATGCCGTACGGAAAGATCGACGGTCTCGACCTGCCGGTCTCCCGGCTGGTGATGGGCTGCGACAACCAGCAGACCCTGGCGCACGCCTCGGCGATGTTCGACCACTTCTTCGCCGCGGGGGGCAACGCCTTCGACACCGGCTACATCTACGGCGGCGGTCTGCAGGAGCGGCTGCTCGGCCGGTGGATCGCCAACCGTGGGATCCGCGACCAGGTGGCGATCCTGGTCAAGGGCGCCCACACCCCGCACTGCGACCCCGACTCGATCAGCCGTCAGCTGACCGAGTCGCTGGACCGGTTGGGCACCGACCACGCCGATCTCTACCTGATGCACCGGGACAACCCCGAGATCGCTGTCGAGGAGTTCGTCGACGTGCTCGACGCCGAGGTGCGACGCGGTCGGATCCGGGTCTTCGGGGGCTCCAACTGGACCCCGGCCCGACTCGACGCGGCGAACGCGTACGCCGAGCGGACCGGCAAGCAGGGCTTCTCCGTGCTCAGCAACCACTTCGGTCTGGCCGAGGCGTACGACGTCCCGTGGGCGGGCTGCGAGCACGTCACCGACCCGGCCTCGAAGCAGTGGCTGACCGAACGGCAGATCCCGCTGTTCCCCTGGTCCTCCCAGGCCCGCGGCTTCTTCACCGGCCGGGCCCGACCCGATGACCGCAGCGACGCCGAGCTGGTCCGCTGCTACTACAGCGACGACAACTTCGAGCGCCTCCGCCGGGCCACCGAGCTGGGCGAGACGCTGGGGGTGGCGCCGACGGCGATCGCCCTGGCCTTCGTGCTGCACCAGCCGTTCCCGACCTTCCCCCTGATCGGTCCGCGCAGCATCGCCGAGACCGCCTCGTCGATGGCCGGTCTGGCCGTCGAGCTGACCCCGGAGCAGGTGGCCTGGTTGGACCTGCGCCGCGAGCAGCGGCCCTAGGCCGGCGCGATGCAGCGGGCGGCCACCATCCACGACGTCGCCGCGGCGGCGGGGGTGTCCCGGCAGACGGTGACCCGGGCGATGAACGCCATGCCGGGAATCAGCGTGGACACCCGCGAGCGGGTGCTGGCGGCCGCCCACCGGCTCAGCTACCGGCCGTCGCGGTTCGGTCGTGGTCTGGTCAAGGCCGACCACCGGATGCTGGGGCTGGTGCTGGACGACCTGACCAACCCGTTCTACCCGCAGCTGGCCTCGGCGGTCACCGGGGCGGCGGGCCGGGCGGGCTGGAACGTGGTGCTCACCGACGCCACCCACGCCGGCGACCGGGAGGCCCTGCTGGCCGACCTGTCCCGGCAGGTCGACGCGGTGATCGGCTACCTCTGGCTCGACCCGGCCGTCCAGGGCCGGCTGTTCGCGGGTGTTCCGGTGGTGGAGATCGACCCCACCCGGCGGCAGCCGCTGAACGGCGCGGTGACCTTCGACCTGCGACCGGCGATGCGCGACCTCGTCCGGCACCTCGTGGGCCGGGGGGCCCGGCGTCCGCTGATGGTCGACCAGGCCCCACCCGGCCAGCGCTCGGGTCGGGCCAAGGTCTTCGCCTCCGAGCTGGACCGCACCGGGCTGACCTGCGACCACGTCAGCATCGCCACCGGGTCCACCGCCGGCGATCTGGCCGCCATCGGTGCCGCGCTCGACGCGCACCCCGACGCCGATGTGGTGCTGGTCTACAACGACCTGCTGGCCCTCGGGGTGCTCGGGGCGCTGCGGGACCGCGGCCGCCGGGTCCCCGACGACGTCGCCGTGGTGGGGATCGACGGACTCAGCATCGGCGAGCTGGTGGCCCCCCGGTTGACCACCCTCGCCCTGGACATGGCGGAGGTCGGTCGGCTGGCCACCGAGCTGGTGCTGGGCATGCGCGCCGGCGAGCTGCCCCTGACCGGGCCCGCGGTCCGGCGGAAGGTCCGCCACCGCCTGCTCCTGCGCGACTCGGCCTGACCCCCCACAGACGGACCGCCCGGAGACGGACCGGCCCCCAGACGGACACCAAGGGGACGCCGGGCCGCCGACCGGACGGCTCAGCCCAGGGCGGACAGACCGGCCGCCACGGCGAAACCGAGGACGGTGAGCAGCCCCGCCTTCTCCCCGCCCTTGTCGCGGGCCTCGGGGATCATCGAGTCGACCAGCATCACCAGCAGGGCCCCGGCGGCGAACCCGTCGACGACCCCGGCCAGGTTCTTCCCGGCGACCTGGGCGACGGCGAACCCACCGGCGGTGGCCAGGGTGCAGAGCACGGCGACGACGGCCCAGAGCCCGAGGACCGACCGGCGGGAGCGACCGCCGTGCAGCATGTCGCTGGCCGAGCCGATGCCTTCGGGCAGGTTCGAGACGAAGACGGCGACCAGCAGGGCCACGCTGATGCCCTGGCCGGACGCCAGCCCGATGCCGAGCACCGCCTGCTCGGGGATGCCGTCCAGCAGGGCGCCGAGGGCGAGCGGCAGCCCGGCGGAGCTCTGCTGGGTGAACCGCTCGATCAGCTTGTTCGCCCCGTAGAAGCACAGGGCGCCGAACGCCATCCCGATCGCCACCGCGAGAAGGCCAGAGGTCCTGGCGCCCTCCTCGCTCAGCTCGAAGGCCACGCTGGAGACCAGCGCCCCGGCCCCGAAGGCGAGCACCCCGCCGATGATCGCTGGCGACCACCGGCGGGCGAGCGCCAGCGCGGCGCCGACGACCAGCGACGACGCCGCTACCGCACCCCAGAGAAGCGCCGACAGCACATAGTCAGGCTATCGGGGTCCTCAGAGCGAGGCGAGGGTGGCGTTGAACGTGGCCGACGGCCGCATCACGGCCGTGGCCAGCTCGTCGTCGGGGCGGTAGTACCCCCCGATCTCGGCCGGCGATCCCTGGACGGCGAGCAGCTCGTCGGTGATCACCGTCTCCTGCTCCCGCAGGGCCCGGGCCAGGGCGCCGAAGTCG
This sequence comes from uncultured Actinomycetota bacterium, assembly GCA_963784345.1. Classification (GTDB taxonomy): domain Bacteria; phylum Actinomycetota; class Actinomycetes; order Propionibacteriales; family Propionibacteriaceae; genus Microlunatus. The sequence goes on along the minus strand of CAWARE010000035.1, from coordinate 12,596 downwards.
GCGGCGAGCTCAGCGTCCTCGGTCTGCGCGGCCAGCTCCTCGGCCCAGAACAGCGCCAGGTAGAAGTGCGAGCCGCGGTTGTCGATCGAGCCCACCCGGCGGGCCGGCGACTTGTTCTCGTCCAGGAACGTCCCGGTCGCCCGGTCCAGCGTGTCGGCCAGCACCTGCGCCCGCTGGTTGCCGGTGGTCTGGGCCAGGTGCTCCAGCGACACCGCCAGCGCCAGGAACTCGCCCAGGCTGTCCCAGCGCAGGTAGTTCTCCTTGACCAGCTGCTGGACGTGCTTGGGAGCCGAGCCGCCGGCGCCGGTCTCGAACAGACCGCCCCCGTTGATCAGCGGCACCACCGACAGCATCTTGGCCGAGGTGCCCAGCTCCAGGATCGGGAACAGGTCGGTCAGGTAGTCGCGGAGCACGTTGCCGGTGACCGAGATCGTGTCCTCCCCACGCCGGATGCGCTCCAGCGAGAAGGCGATCGCCTGCTCCGGCGCCAGGATGGAGATGTCCAGCCCGGTGGTGTCGTGCTCGGGCAGCGTCTCGTTGATCTTGGCGATCAGGTTCGCGTCGTGCGCCCGGGTCTCGTCCAGCCAGAACACGGCGGGCAGACCGGTGGCCCGGGCCCGGGTGACGGCCAGCTTGATCCAGTCGCGGATCGGGACGTCCTTGGTCTGGCACATCCGCCAGATGTCTCCCGGCTCCACCTGGTGCTCCAGGACCACGGTGCCGGCGCTGTCGGTGACCCGGACGGTGCCCGAGCTGGCGATCTCGAAGGTCTTGTCGTGCGAGCCGTACTCCTCGGCCGCCTGGGCCATCAGCCCGACGTTGGAGACCGAGCCCATGGTCGACGGGTCGTACGCCCCGTGGGCGCGGCAGTCGTCGATGACGACCTGGTAGATCCCGGCGTACGAGGAGTCGGGCAGCACCGCCAGGGTGTCGGCCTCCTGGCCGTCCGGTCCCCACATGTGGCCCGAGGTCCTGATCATGGCCGGCATCGAGGCGTCCACGATGACGTCGGACGGCACGTGCAGGTTGGTGATGCCTCGGTCGGAGTCGACCATGGCCAGCGCCGGGCCCTCGGCCAGACCGCTGTCGATGGCGGCCTTGATCTCGGCCCCCTCCGGCAGCGCGTCGAGGCCGGCCAGGATGCCGCCGAGACCGTCGTTGGGCGACAGTCCCGCGGCGGCCAGCGTGGGCCCGTACGTCGCGAACACCTCGGGCAGGAAGGCCTTCACCGCGTGGCCGAAGATGATCGGGTCCGACACCTTCATCATGGTGGCCTTGAGGTGGACCGACAGCAGCACGCCCTCGGCCTTGGCCCGGGCGATCTGCGCGGTCAGGAACTCCTGCAACGCGGCCACCCGCATCACCGTCGAGTCGACGACCTCGCCGGCCAGAACGGGCACCGACGCGCGCAGCACCGTCTCGGCACCGGCGTCGTCGACCAGGGTGATCGTCAGCGTGGTGTCGGCCGGGATCACGACCGACTTCTCGTTGGACCGGAAGTCGTCGGCGGTCATGTGCGCGACGTTGGTCTTGGAGTCGCTGCTCCAGGCGCCCATCGAGTGCGGGTGCTTGCGGGCGTAGTTCTTCACCGACAGCGGCGCGCGGCGGTCGGAGTTGCCCTCCCGCAGCACGGGGTTGACCGCGGAGCCCTTGACCTTGTCGTAGCGGGAGCGCACGGCCCGCGCGTCGTCGTCCTGCGGGTCGTCGGGGTAGTCCGGCAGGTCGAAGCCCTGCTGCTGCAGCTCGCGGATCGCTGCCTTGAGCTGCGGGATCGACGCGGACACGTTGGGCAGCTTGATGATGTTGGCCTCGGGCGTCTTGGCCAGCTCGCCGAGCTCGGCCAGGGCGTCGGCGACCTGCTGGTCCTCGGTCAGCCGCTCGGGGAACAGGGCGAGGATCCGGCCGGCCAGCGAGATGTCCCGGCTCTCCACGTCCACCCCTGCCTTGGCGGCGTACGCGGCGATGACCGGCAGCAGGGAGTACGTCGCCAGCAGCGGCGCCTCGTCGGTTCGGGTGTAGATGATCCGGGCGGACGGCTGGACCATGCGGCAACTCCTTGGCCTGGGGGGAACGGACTCGGCGCGCACCCGTCCGAGGACCGGCGCGGCCGTCTTTCTTGACATCAAGATATCGCGGTCGAGACGGGTTGGCCCACCGTCTCTGCCGCGCTTCAGTCTGCCCGAGCGGCCTCGGACGGGTCCACCGACCCCTCGGGCGGACGCGTCAGAGCGCAGGCTCTCCGGGCTCGGGTTCGGGAACGTGGACGAGATCGACCCGCTCCCAGGGGCGCTGGGCGGCGGCGTACGCCTCCTCCATCGGGATCCAGTCGCTCGCCCAGCGCTCAGCCAGGGCCGGGCCGTCGCGATCGGCGATCCGGCGGCGCCGGACGGCGGTCGGCACCTGGACCCAGATGGTGAAGTCCCACGGCACCGGCAGCCGGTCGTCGGTGGCCGAGACGCCTTCGACGACCACCGGGACCCCGACCGGCACCTGGTGCCACTCGGCCCCGACGTCGGCCTCGAAGTCCCAGCGCTGGTAGCGGGCAGGGCGGCCGGCCAGCAGCGGCTGCACCACCTGGCGGACGAACCGGTCCCGGTCCCAGCCGGGCAGGTCAGGGCGGGCGAAGTCGTCGTTGTGGATCACGACGGCCCCTGGCAGCGCGGCCGCGATCCGGGCGGCCAGGGTGGTCTTGCCGGCGGCGCCGAAGCCGTCGACACCGACCCAGCGGGTGCCCGTCCGCCCGGCCAGAGCGGTGACCACGGCCGCCACCGGATCGATCACGGGCACCGCCGACCTCCCCCGCTGACGCGGCTCACCGTCAGGACTCCCCGACCGCCCCGCTGACGGACTCACCGTGCCGGGACCCGCCAGACCTTGCTAGCGTCACCCTACGAGAGCCGGTCGCCGGCGACAGTCGATGAGTTCCGAGGAGATCGCGTGAGCACACCCGTCAAGGTCGCCGTCACCGGAGCCGCCGGCCAGATCGGATACAGCCTGCTGTTCCGGATCGCCAGCGGTTCCCTGCTGGGACCGGACACCCCGGTCCAGCTGCGGCTGCTGGAGATCACCCCGGCGCTCAAGGCGCTGGAGGGTGTGGTGATGGAGCTGGACGACTGCGCCTTCCCGCTGCTGGCCGGGGTGGAGATCGGCGACGACGCGAACGTCGTGTTCGACGGCGCGAACATCGCCCTGCTGGTCGGTGCCCGACCGCGGAGCAAGGGGATGGAGCGCGGCGACCTGCTGGAGGCCAACGGGGCCATCTTCAAGCCTCAGGGCGCGGCGCTCAACGCGCACGCCGCCGACGACATCAAGGTGCTGGTGACCGGCAACCCGGCCAACACCAACGCCCTGATCGCCAAGAGCAACGCCCCCGACATCCCCGCCGAGCGCTTCAACGCCTTGACCCGGTTGGACCACAACCGGGCGCTGGCCCAGCTGGCGGCCAAGACCGGCACCACCGTCAACGACATCAAGCACCTGACCATCTGGGGCAACCACTCCGCCACCCAGTACCCGGACGTCTTCCACGCCGAGGTCAACGGCCAGGCAGCATCCGAGCTGGTCGACCAGAGCTGGCTGGAGTCGACCTTCATCCCGACCGTGCAGCAGCGGGGTGCGGCGATCATCGAGGCCCGCGGGGCCAGCTCCGCGGCCAGTGCCGCCAACGCCACCGTCGACCACATGCGCGACTGGGTGCTCGGCACCCCGGAGGGCGACTGGGTCTCGATGTCGGTGCCGTCCGACGGCTCGTACGGGATCGCCGAGGGCATCATCACCAGCTTCCCGTGCACCACGTCCGGCGGGAGCTACAGCATCGTCCAGGGTCTGGAGATCAACGAGTTCTCCCAGAGCAAGATCGACGCCAGCGTGGCCGAGCTGCAGGAGGAGCGCGAGGCCGTCCGTTCGCTCGGACTGGTCGACTGACCTACCGGTCGGCGCTTCGCAGCTCGGGCCTGGTGGGCGCTTCTCGGGGCCGATCTGCGTGGACGACCCCCGGATGGCACCCGGGTTAGGGAAGACTGGGTGCCATGACTGACAGTGGAGCGGGCCAGCGTGACGGCCGACCCGATGACCGCACGGGAGCGAGCGACGGGTCCGGGTCGGCTTCCGGGGACGGCTACACGCCGTCCGCGTCCTGGGAGACCAGCCGGGGCAGCAGCTGGGAGAACACGACGCCGTACGAGAGCCCGTGGGCGCCGCCCCGGTCGTCCGGAACAGCTGCCTCCGGCACGGCTGCCTCCGGCTCCTCGGCGGCCGAGCAGCCCGCCGACCCGGGAGCCTCGGCTTCCCCGCCCGCCGCTCCTGGCGCGGAGGGACCCTGGCCCACCTATCCAGAGCCCGACGACCGGTCGGAGCCGGGCTACGGGGCCTCGACCGGCTACGGCACGCCGAGTGGCTACGGCCAACCGGCTGCCTATCCCCCGCCGCCGCCGGACCCGAGCGCCTACGGCCAGCCCACCGCGTACGGGCAGCAGCCGACCTACGGTCAAGAGCCCGACTACGGACAGCAGCCTGCGTACGGGCAGCAGCCCGCTACGGGCAACAGCCCGCTACGGTCAGCAGCCCGGCTACGGGGTGAACCCCTACCAGCAGCCGGTCTACGGCGCCGGTTACGTCCTGCCCAACCACCCCCAGGCCACCACGGCCCTCATCCTCGGCATCGTCGGTCTGGCTCTGTGCCCGTTCGTCGGCATCGGCGGCTTCGTCCTCGGTGGCCGCGCCCGCCGCGAGATCGACGCCTCGCCGGGCCAGTGGTCCGGTCGTGGCGTGGCCACCGCCGGCTGGGTGCTCGGCATCATCGCGATCGTGTACGCGGCCCTGGTCCTGGTCTACGTCGTCGTCCTCGGGGTCGTGGCCGTCAGCAGCAGCTGACCTCGATCCCCCACACTCCCACCACACAAGGAAGATCACCATGAGCGACAGCAACCCGAACCAGCCGCAGGACCCGAGCAAGCCGGCGTGGGACCCCAACCAGCAGCCCTGGGATCCCAACCGGGCGGACGATCCGGCCCGGTCCTACGACTCGGCCCCGTCCGCCGAGCCGACCCAGTCCTACGAGCAGACGCAGGCCTACGAGCAGACGCAGCCCGCGGACCAGAACCCGGGCTACGGACAGAGCGCTCCCTACGGGCAGACCCAGTCCTACGGGTCGGCCTCCTCCTACGGATCGGCCTCGTCCTACGGGTCGGCGTCGGAGGTGCCGGGCGGCTACCAGCAGCCGGGTTACCCGCCGGCCGGACAGTCCGGCTACGTGGTGGCCCAGCCGTACGGGGCACTGCCGGAGCACCCGCAGGGCACCACCATCCTGGTGCTCGGCATCGTCGGTCTGTTCGTGACGATCTGCGCCCCGATCGCCTGGTACATGGGCAGCAAGGCCCAGAAGGAGATCGCCGCCAGCGGGGTCCGCTACGCCAACGAGCAGAACATCGCCATCGGCAAGATCATCGGCATGGTGCTCTCCATCCTGGCGATCATCGGGATCGTGATCGGCATCATCTTCATCATCATCGCCGTGGTGGCCGGCGTCGCCAGTGGTTCCTGAGCCGGGCGACGCGACCATGACGTCAGGTGTCGAGGACGACCTGATCAGCCTGCGACGGCGGCTGCACCAGGTCCCCGAGGTGGGACTGGAGCTGCCGCAGACCCAGGCGATCGTGCTGGAGGCGCTGGCCGACGAGCCGCTCGAGATCAGCACCGGGACGTCGGTCTCGTCGGTGGTGGCCGTGCTGCGCGGCACCGCACCCGACCACACCGGTCGGGTGGTGCTGCTGCGCGGGGACATGGACGGGCTGCCGGTGGTCGAGGCCAGCGGCGAGCCCTTCGCGGCCACCGGCGACACCATGCACGCCTGCGGACACGACCTGCACACCGCCGGCCTGGTCGGTGCCGTCCGCCTCCTGGTCGCGCGGCGGGCCGAGCTGCGCGGTGACGTCGTCTTCATGTTCCAGCCGGGCGAGGAGGGCTGGGACGGCGCCGGGGCGATGATCGGCGAGGGCGTGCTGGATGCCGCCGGTCGTCGGGCCGACGCCGCGTACGGGTTGCACGTCTTCTCCAACATGCTGCCCAAGGGCGTCGTCGCCAGCCGACCGGGTCCGCTGATGGCCGCGTCGTCCGGGCTCTTCGTCACGGTCCGCGGCGCCGGCGGTCACGGCTCCCGACCGCACGCGGCAGCCGACCCGATCGTGGTGGCGGCCGAGATCGTCACCGCCCTGCAGACCATGGCCACCCGGCAGTTCGACCTGTTCGACCCGGTGGTGATCACCGTCGGCACCTTCCACGCCGGCACCCGGCGCAACATCATCCCCGAGACCGCGACCTTCGAGGCGACCGTGCGGACGCTGTCGCCGGAGCACCTGGACGCCGTCGAGCGGGCGTCGGTGCGGCTGGCCGAGCAGATCGCGGCGGCGCACGGCTGCCGGGCCGAGGCCCGGTTCGAACGGGAGTACCCGCTGACCGTCAACGACGGCGACGCCACCACGTTCGCCCTCGGGGTGGCCGCCGACCTGTTCGGGGCCGAACGGGTCCACCGTCTGGCCAACCCGCTGCTGGGGTCGGAGGACTTCAGCCGGGTGCTGGCCGAGGTGCCGGGGTGCTACCTGTTCGTCGGCGCCTGCCCCACCGACCCGGAGACCGCCCCGGGCAACCACGCCCCCGGCGCCCGGTTCGACGACAGCGTCCTCGGCGACTGCGCCCGGTTGCTGGCCGAGCTGGCGGTCCGGGACCTCGCCGCCGGGTGAGGCCGGTCGGCTAGTCGGATCCCCCGCGGCTGAGACGCAGGATCTCGTCCACCACGTCCTCGAGCGGCGCCGTCGCATCGATCACCACACCGGTCGACGGCGTGTCCCGGCCGGTGCGGTGGAGCTCGGCCACGAACCTTCGCTGCTCGTCGGTGCCGCCGAACTCGTCCTCGGGTCGGGCCGCCAACCGCCGGTCCAGCGTCTCCGCGTCGACGTCCAGCACGAAGACCCCGTCGAACAGGTGCAGGAACCGGGAGAAGTTCCGGGAGCCGCCGCAGAAGTACGTGACCGGTCGGCTCGCGTCGGCGACCAGGGACTCCACCTGGTCGACGTGCCACAGGTGGTTCTCGTGGCTGGCGCCGGGGAGGGGTTCGCCGGTGACGGGGTCCCCCTGGTAGGCCAGCTCGGTGTCGCCGTTGATCGCGTGGTGGCCCCGGCGCTGCAGCTCGCGGCAGACCGACGTCTTGCCGGTGCCCGAGACGCCTTCGATCAGGTAGTTCCTGCGACCCACGCCGACAGCGTACGAGAGGCGAGGCAGCCTCGGTCAGACCAGGAAGCTGAGGGACGGCGGCGGGCTCAGCTCGGCGCACCGCCGGCGGGCTCAACGGTAGAGCGGCACTCCCTTGAGGACCCGGTCGACGGCGTTCTTCGCTCCGTGCACGGCGACCCCGACCAGATCCAGCTCGGCACCGGGCGACGCGGCCACCACCTCCCGGTTCGCGGCGTCGTGGCCGGTGGCGAACATGCCCCGGTCGAAGACGGCGACCCGGAGCTCGCGCGCCGTGGCCTTGGTCCTGATGCCCTGCAAGGAGGCGGCATCGCCCTGCAGCACCACGATCGGCTGCCCGAGTAGCCGCAGGTAGCTGGTGCCGTCCGCGTCGACGTACGGGTCGCCGAGCAGCTGCTGATCGGCGGCGATGCCACTGGCCAGGAAAGCGGCCACGTTCGCCGCCTGCCACGGTTCGAGATCGTCGCGGAGCACGAGGGCGACACGGGTGGGAAAGCGCACGGGTTCATCAGCCACCCGTCGATGATCGGCCGCCGGCCGCAGAAGCGTCTTGTACGTTCCTCTCATGGTCGACGCCACCTCGATGAGGGCCTGGCACCCGACCGTGCCCGGCGTCCGCGAGGTCCTGCACGCCCAGATGACCGACCACGTCTACCCCCTGCACGCCCACGGCGACTGGGCCCTGATGCTCGTCGACGAGGGCGCCGTCACCTACGACCTGGGTGGCCGGGCGCGCGTCGCCGACGCCTCGGCGGTGACGCTGCTGCCCCCCAACGTGGCGCACGACGGCCGCGCCGCACCGCGCAGCACCGGCTTCCGCAAGCGCGTCGCCTACCTCGACGCCTCCTGGATGTCGGAGGCCCTGGCGGGTCGCGTGGTGGATCAGCCGACCCGCGCCGACCTCGTCGCCGACGCTCACCGCGCGCATCGGGCCCTGGCGGTGCCGGGCGAGGAGTCTCCGCGGAAGCCGCCCTGCTCGCGGTCGCCGACCGGGTCGCGGCCGGCCTGGCCGGTGGCCGGCAGCATCGCGCGCGGCGGGATGACGCCATCGCGCACCGCCTGCGTCAGCTGTTGGAGGCGCGGCTGACGGTGGGGATCACGCTCGCCGAGGCGGGTCGGTCGCTGGGTGCACACCCCAGCCACCTCTCCCGTGCCTTCGCCGCCGCGTTCGGGCTCCCGCCGCACCGCTACGTCACCGGTCGACGCGTCGATCTCGCCCGGCGGCTGCTGCTCGACGGGGTCTCGCCCGCCACCGTCGCCGCGCAGGCCGGCTTCCACGACCAGGCCCACCTGACCCGCCACTTCCGTCGGGTGCTCGGCACCACCCCGGCCAGATTCGCCCACGCCTCCCTGGCTGAGCTGACCTCAGACCCGCGCGCCCCTGGTGATCAAGCCCCACGCTGAGGGCCGGAGGATCTTACCCGCAGGGTCGAGCGACGAAGTCCCCGGAGCGGTGAACGAGCCGGTCCAGAGCGGTGCATCCGGAGAAGGCTGGAGGTCAAATAGCGCTGTCGGCGCCGACGGGACGCCCCCCTCAGGTGAGCAGGCGGGAGACGAGCGAAACGCGGTCCGCCAGGGATCTGGCCCGGCCGTCGACGCGGTCGATCGGGTCGGGTGGCTGGTGCCGCCGCATGAACTGGGCGAGGTCGAGCACGACGTGCGCCAGGCAGTGGGCCAGCACCGCGGGACCGGCCACCTGGCTGCCGGCCGCGACCGCAGCCCACAGCGGCGTCCTCGGCGTGATCATGATCAAGGAGGGTGGCGTAGTCGAACACGCGGGTTCCGCTCCCGAGCGCCTCGATGTCGACGACACCGTGCACCGACGTCGTCGGCGAACACGATGTTGGCCAGGCGGAAGTCTCCGTGCACCAGGTCGTTCCTCGGGATCGACGGGATCCCGTGACCGCTGACCACCTCGGCTGCAGCCGCCGCGAGCCGGACGCCGCCGGGACCGGTGCTCGCGACCTCGGCGCTCATCGACGCCCGTCCGCCCGACACCGAGGCCGCCAGGTGGTCCGACCAGGAACGGCCCGGATCCGGATCAAGGTCTGCGTGCAGCTCCAGAACCTCGATCAGGCGACGGGCCGTCTCCTCCGTCAGCTGCTCGCGCGGCGCACCTCTCAGGTGCTCCTGCACCTGGTAGCCCTGACCGCGACGGGTGATGCCCCACCGCGAGCCACGCAGGTGTCGGGTACCCAGCCGACCGGATCCGCGGGATCGCTCGACTCGCCCGTTGGATCTGCGTCGCCCACGTCGGGTCGGACGTCCACTTCAGAACAGCCTCTCGACCCTCGCCGTCAGCGATCAACCAGGCCCCGGACTGACGGCCACCCTGCAGGGGCCGCACCAGCTGGTAGGTGCCAGCGTGGGCGAGGTTCACCTCGCGCAGCACAGCAGCGCTCGCCGCCGCGGCGGCTCCGGGCGGTGGGACGCTCACGCCGAGCACGCTAGCGGCGTTCGGCACCGCGTACGTCGAGCTGCCGGCGTCCACGAGTCGAGCGGCGTGCCCTGGCTGCCGTGGGACGGTGGATCGCCTCTGACGCAGACGGGCTGTCGGAGCCCCGAGACCGGCTCGGCAGCCCGATCGGCACCCAGCCCTCTCCCCGGTTCCACCGTAGGGTCGACGTCATGGGTGAGCAGACCTTTCCCGAACCGCCGCTGGCGGGAAGCGAGACCGAGACCCTGCTGGGTTCGCTGGAGCGGCAGCGAGCCACCTTCCGGTGGAAGGTCGCCGACCTCGATGAGGCAGGGCTGTCCCAGCGCCTCGGCGCGTCCGCACTCACCCTGGGGCGGCTGCTGAACACCTCGCGTACCTGGAGGATCTCAACTTCCACCGTGATCTGGGCGGCGGCGCGCTGCCACCCCCGTGGTCGGACCAGGACGTCGAGACCCGCAGCACCTGGGCGTTGACCTCGGCCGATCTCGACCCTCCCACGATGCTGTACCGGCTGTGGGACGAGGCCGTGGATCGTCCCGGACTGCTGTCGCCGCGGCCCTCACGACGGCCGGACCCGCCCACACCTTCCGGGTCCACGGCCAGAGCGTGAGCCTGCGCCGACTGCTGGTGGACATGATCGAGGAGTACGGGCGCCACACCGGACACGCGGACCTGCTGCGTGAAGCGGTGGACGGGCGGGTCGGCGAGGACCCACCCGGAAGGCCCAGCCCGTACCGTCAGGACGCCCAGCTCCGGGTGGTCGAGCAGGACTCGGACGGCCGACAGGTCGAGCACCGACGGTGAGGTCGAGCGCCGACGCGCGGGTTTGGGTGGCACCTGGTCAGACTGGTGGCGTGGATCTCCTCGTGCTGGGTGGGACGCGCTTCGTGGGTCGGGCCGTCGTCGCCGAGGCGCTGACCCGTGGCTGGCAGGTGACGGCGCTCCACCGTGGCGTCACCGGGGAGCTGCCGTCGGCGGTGACCCAGCTGCTGGCCGATCGCTCCGACGAGGAGCAGCTGCGTACGGTGCTCGCCGGACGGACGTTCGACGCCGTGATCGACACGTGGTCGGGAGCGCCGCTGGTGGCGACGACCGCCGCAGCCGTGCTGGCCGGGTCCGTCGAGCGCTACGCCTACGTCTCCAGCAGCTCGGTCTACGTCTGGGGTCGGCACGAGGACGAGGACTCTCCCGTGGTGGACGGGGATCCTGCAGCTGTGGACGGCGACTACGCGGCGCTGAAGCGTGGGTCCGGCTCGGGATCGTCGCCTCGTTCCCCGAGGCGGTTCTGGCCCGGGCGGGGCTGATCCTCGGTCCGTACGAGGACATCGGACGGCTGCCCTGGTGGCTGGACCGGATAGCCCGCGGCGGTCGCGTGGTCGCCCCCGGTCGTCCGCAACGTCCGCTGCAGTACGTCGACGCACGTGACGTGGCGGCCTGGATGCTGGCCGCCGTCGGCACCGGGGTCAGCGGTCCGGTGGACGTGATCAGCCGATCCGGCCACACGACCACCGAGGGGCTGCTGACCGCCTGCCGAACCGCCACCGGATCCGACGCCGAGTTCCACTGGGTCGGCGACACCACCGTGGAAGCCGCTGCTCCAGCCGTGGACCCAGCTGCCGTGCTGGGTGCCCGAGGGCGGGGAGTTCGCCGGCTTCCTCGAGTCCGACACCTCTCGGGCCGCCGCGACGGGTCTGCAGTGCCGCCCGGTCGAGGCGACCGTCGCCGACACCTGGGCGTGGCTGCAGGCCGAGGGTCGACCACCCCAACGCGACGACCGGCCCACGCACGGACTTCCGGTCGAGCTGGAGCGCGCGCTGCTCGGCCCGGCACCCGGCGCCACCGGCGACTGACCCCGGGAGCCGCCCGGCCCACCCGCTCGATCCGACGGGAATAAACCGCAGGCCGCCCGAGGTTGCCCTGAAGGCTTCGACGACGAAGATCGCCCACCCGCACCACCAGCACGTTTTAGGATCTCGTCATGTCGTTCATCTCGTCCTTCCGCACGCGCCGTGAGGCCCGTCGCACCCAGCGCTCCGGACAGAGCCTGCAGCGCGCCGTGGCCGCCGCTTCGAGCAGCACCTTCCGCGATGAGCAGCGTGCTGGCCGCCTCCCAGCGGGCCGGGCTGCCGCCGCGCCTCTGACCGGCACGGCCGGCACCGGCTGCCCGAGGGCCAGGCTGTCTCGCCCGGTCGAGGGGTCGATGACCAGCCTGGTCGTCGACACCGCAACCTGCCCCGGCGCGGCTGATCGACGTCGCCCCGGAGTCAGTCGGTCACGTCCCGCCCGTCGGGACGATCCCGCCCGTCGTGAAGATCCCGGCCGCCGACCATGATCAAGATCGCGGCGAAGACGACGTTCACCGTCGTCGCCAGCGTGAACGACGCCCACCCGGGGAGGCGGTCGATGGTCTCGGCGACGGTGAAGCAGAACAGGGCGAAACCGTCCAGCCCCGGCACGATCCCCCGCAGCAGGGCGATGACGCCGCCCCGTCCCGACTGGGCGGCGGCGAAGGCGCACACCACGCTCAAGGCGATGGGGAACGGGGCAAGCACCCCGGACAGCTCGGCCCCAGTGCCGCCGCCGAGCCGGTGACCAGCAGCACCAGGGCCGCCGTCGCCACCGCCGCGCCGGCAGGTCCCACCAGGGCGACCGGGGCGGCACCACGGTGGCGGTGGTCTGCCGCCGGAGGACCAGCTGGACGCCGTGCAGGGCGATCAGGGCGGCCACCAGGGCCAGCACGGACGGCACCGCGACCAGCGACAGGCGACGTCGGTGATCAGGACGCAGATCCAGGCGACCAGCAGGGTGAGCCACCACCGCACCCGGTCCACGGCGGCGATGAGCGCCAGGGCGAAGACGGCCAACGCGACGTTCCCCGCGGTCGCCGCGGTCGCCGCCTGCGCCGCGAAGACCG